>CAVWJB010000001.1:0-758710 GCA_963755285.1 uncultured Chloroflexia bacterium
CGTCGCTGCTGGCGGATCCGTCCCGGACGCCGCCGAGCTCGTGGGCATCCGGCCGAGCACGGCGAAGCGTCACCTCGCCGATCTGCGCGCCCGCGCGGGCCTCACCACGGAGCAGCTGATCTACTGCGGACGCGCCGAGGGGTGGCTGGTCGTCCCGTCCTTAGATCGCTAGGGCGCCGCCGCGGCTGGGCGAGCCTTACGTGCCCGTGGGAGCGGCGGCCCGACCAGGCGAGCGTACTCGTCGCGGATGAACGCGTAGCACTCGCAGGTCACGCTCTCGAGTCCGGCCCGATCGATGATTTCGATGAAACCTCGGCGGTAGACCACCAGGCCTTGCCGACTCAAGTCAGACGCCACCGCCGAGACCGTCTGGCGTCGCACCCCGAGCATCAGCGCCAGGAACTCGTGGGTCATCGTGAACTCGTCCTGCGCGACCCGGTCGTCCATCTCGAGCATCCACCGAGCGGCCCGCGCCTCGACGGCGTGGAAGCGCTCGCAGCCGATGATCTGTCCGCGGATCTCCAGGACGGCCTGCGTGTACCCGTGCATCACCCTGAGGAGCGGCGGATTCCGGGCGACCTCGGCCTGGAACTCCGCGGCCCGCATGCGCAGGAACTCTCCCGGCGCCTGGCAGATCGCCTCCATGGGGTAGGTGAGGGCGCCGAGGTAGACGCCCAGGCCCACCATGCCGTCGCTGCCGACCAGGTTGACGGCCACGGACGAGCCGTTGCGCATCTGCTGGAGCACCGACAGGACCCCGGTCTCCGGGAAGTAGACATGCCGGATCGGTCGGTCCGGCCGCATGACCCGGGCGTGACCCTTTATCTCTACCGACTCGAGGCCTGCCCGTAGCTGCGCCTCGGCCGCCGGGTCGGCGTCGCGGAGCGCCGCGAGGAGACGGTTTCGCGCCGGGAGGTAGTCCAACAGCTGGATCCGACCCTTTCCGAGCGGCCGACAATGACACCAGGGTGGCCGACATGGCGATCGCCCGATCGTCGAACCCCATCTTGCCTTCCGCGACCGAGTGTCGCCTAGCAGGCAGACGTGCACCCGTGCGAGGCGCAGGTTGGCGAGTCAGACGTGCTACCGGGGTTTGTACGCCAGGGCCGGATGACCCGAAACGGCCTTTCTTCAGGCGAGGCCTGGAGCCTGACCTCCTTTGGAGCATGCGGAAGACCCGCTCAGCGCACTACGAAAGGGACTCCTAATGTCTATCGCTTCGCGAGCATCCGCCATGAGCTCGATGCGGAAGACCGCGCTCGTCGCGGGCATCCTCTACCTGATCACCTTCATTTCGGTCGCGACACTGACCCTCTACAGCCCGGTGTTGAACGATCCGGCCTACATCCTGAGCTCGGGCAGCGACACCGCCCTGCGCTGGGGCGCCCTCATCGAGGTGATCGTCGCGCTCGCCGGCATCGGCGCCGCCATCACGCTGTACCCGGTCGTCAGGCGCCAGAACGAGGCCGTCGCCCTTGGCTTCGTCACCACTCGCGTCATCGAGGGCGCGATGCTCCTCACGGGTGTCGTGAGCCTTCTCTCGCTCGCGTCCCTGCACCAGGTGGGCGCCGCGGCCGGCGCCGACTCGACCGCGCTTCTCACCAGTGGCGCCTCGTTCGTCGGGACGTACAACGCGGCGTTCCTGATCGGCGGGACCCTCATGCCCGCGATGAATGCCCTCCTGCTCGGGTACCTGATGTACCGATCCAGCCTCGTGCCGCGACTCATTCCCGCGATCGGACTCGTCGGCGGGGTCTTGATGACGTCTTCCGTGATCGGACAGATCCTCGGCATCAACGAGAAGATCTCGGTGTGGTCTCTCATCGCGCTCCTCCCGATCTTTCTCTGGGAGCTGTCGCTCGGCCTCTACATGGCGATCAAGGGGTTCCGCAAGGACGCGCCGCTCATGGTCGAGGCCGCGGCCGAAGACGCGAAGCCTGGTGGGCCCGGCAGCGCCACTGCCTTCGCGACCCATCGTGGCGCCGCAGGCAGGCGCGGCATGACCGGCCAAGCAGGAGCGGACTGCCAAGGTCCCTCCCCGCGTGTTCGTTCGCACCACCTGGGTGCTGCACCGCGCCCTCCTCCGGTTCACCGGGGGGCGGATCGGCCTCCGGCCACCCGGCAAGGCGTTCGGGATGCTCCGCCTCGAGACGATCGGGCGGCGCTCGGGCCAGCCCCGGGTCGCGATCGTCGGCTACCTCGAGGACGGCCCGAACCTCGTCACGCTCGCGATGAACGGTTGGGCCGAGGCCGAGCCCGCGTGGTGGCTCAACCTGCAGGCACAGCCCGATACGACGGTCGAGCTCAAGGACGGTCTCCGGACCGTCCGCGGTCGCGCTGCGAAAGGCGAGGAGCGTGACCGGCTCTGGGCGCGGTGGGGCGAGTTCAGCGAGGACTACGACGCCTGGGCGGCGATGCGCTCCGGGCAGACCGCGGTCGTGGTGCTCGAGCCTCGCGCCGCCGTCTGATGGGAAGGGGCCCGGATGCACGCTTCTGGGTCCCTCATCCCTGGGGCTCTTGCCTCTTTTCTGACGGGGTGTCGATCGCAACGGTCGCGTCCCACCTCGTCGTGATCCCACAGGCGTAGCACCGCAGGCGAATAGACCAGGCCAGCCACGCTGCGGACGATCTGCGGGTGAAGCTGTGCACGGTCTGCGGTGTCGTCACCAGCCGCGCTGGTAGCCGCTGTACCGAGCACGCTCGCCAGTCCAACCGCAGCCGGCACAACGCCCTGTACAGCACGCGGGCCTGGCAACGGCTCAGCGCCCGCGTCCTTCGTGCCTGGCGCGGCGAGCACGGCGACTGGTGTCCGGGCTACAAGCGTCCGGCCCACCGAGCGTCGGACCTGACCGTCGATCACGTCGTCCCGCTCGCCGCTGGCGGTGCGCCGTTCGACATCACCAACGCCGCCGTGCTGTGCCGCTCGTGCAACTCGACGAAGGGTGCGTCGACCGACCGGGGCGGGGTAGCCCATGTGGCGACGCGGATGCCCGCAGACCGCAACGATGTGCGGCAGTGATCACTAGTGCCAGCAGGTAGTTGCCGTCCGTCCGCGCAGGCTGGGACCCGCCGTGGGCTCGACCCGCTTGACCGGTCGCCCGGCGATCAGGCTCCCTGCAGGACCGGCCCGATGGCATCGAGGATGAGGTCGAGCCCAAACTCGAACTCGTCTGCGTAGTCGAAGCCGGACGCGAGCAGCTCACTGCCGACACGCGCGAGGTTCGGGTACGCATCCGCAGGCACCTGGGCGACCACCGCTGACAACTCCTCGGCGTTGCTGAACTGCAGGTTCACCTCCTGGAGCGCGAACCCTAGAACGTAGCTGTCGACGAGGTTGTAGGCGTGCGTCGCCATGACCGCCGAGCACCCGGCGTCGAGCAGGACGGTGATGGTGTCCTCGTGTGTGCGGAGATTCGCCGGGCCGGGCGTCATCCGCAATTCCATGAGCGCGATCGCCCAGGGATGCCGGCGCAGGGCCGCGCGGGTCGAGATCGATTGGGCACGGAGCACCGTTCGCCAGTTCGAGCGATCGGCCGGCCGCTCCACCTCGGCGAAGACGAGGTCGACGATCCCGTCGAGGATGTCGTCCTTGTTGCGAACGTGTCGGTAGAGCGACATCGCCTCCACGCCGAGCCGCCGCCCGATCCGCTGCATGGTCAGCGCCGCGGTGCCGCCCTCGTCGGCGAGCTCCAGCGCCGCGCGCAGCACGCGGTCCCGGGTGAGCGGCGCTCGTTTCTGAGTCGTGAAGCGTGTCATCGGTGGTCTCCTCTGGTGCCCTTGACGCCATCATAGCTTATGCCGTACGCTTATGCCCTACGCTTACGACATAAGCGATTCGAAGTCAAGGAGCTAGAGATGACCATGGAAACAACCAGCGACCGCGACCAAGCCCTGGCCGGCGACGCCTTGCTGGCCGACGCGGGGATGATGGCTGTCGTGCAACGCCGCTACGGGCCTCCCGAGGTGCTCGAGTACACCGATGTGGGCCGGCCGGTCGTGGGGGACGGCGACGTCCTGGTCGGCGTCCGCGCCGCTTCGGTCCACCCTGGCGACTACTTCGTGATGACCGGCGTGCCGAGCATCGTGCGGCTGGCGTTCGGTCTGCGTCGGCCACGCCACCCCATCCCCGGCAGAGACCTGGCCGGCGTGGTGGAAGCCGTCGGCGCGGCGGTCACGGACCTCCAACCGGGTGATGAGGTGTTCGGTTGGAGCACCACCGGGACGCTGGCGCAGTACGCGTGCGTGCCCGCGGACCAGCTCGTGCGCAAGCCCGACAGGCTGACGATGGCGCAGGCGGCTGCGGTGCCAACGTCGGGGCTCACCGCACTGCAGGCGCTGCGCGACATCGCGCACGTGCAACCGGGGCAGACGGTGCTCGTCACGGGCGCATCAGGTGGCGTCGGGACGTTCGCCGTGCAGATCGCCAAGGCGTTGGGGGCAGAGGTGACCGGGGTGTGCAGCACCCGCAACGTGGACCTGGTCCGGTCGCTGGGTGCCGCGCACGTCATCGATTACACGCGAACGGACTTTACCCAGGCGGGGCGGCGCTACGACGTCATCCTCGACAACGTGGAAGCGCAACCGCTGCAGGCGGTACGAAGCGCGCTGGCACCGACCGGCACGCTCATCCCCAACAGCGGCCGAGGTGGACGCTGGGTCGGCCCGTTGGGCCGGTTCGTCAAGGCGCGCGTGCGATCGCTGGTCACCCGCCAGACGCTGAAGCCGTTCACTTCCGTCCAGAAGCACCAGGACCTGCGCACACTCGCCGGCTGGCTCGAGGCAGGAGAGCTCACCCCGGTCATCGACCGCACCTACCGGCTGAGCGCAGCAGCCGACGCCCTCCGCTACGTCGGAGCAGGCCACACCCGCGGCAAGGTCGTGATCACCGTCTGAACGTCGGACCAGGTGTCACGACCCACCACAGCGCCACTCGTACACCAGCCACCGCTGTCAGGCGGACGGCTCACCAAGCGAACGAAGGAGCAAACCATGAACAAGACACGACCTGTCCCCATCAACAGCGCTTTGACAGGCCCGCCGATCCCGGTGCAGGCCAAGATCGCCGCCGCATGGACCAGCTTCATGTTCCTCTACATCTACGTCGACTTCTTCAACCTCTACAAGCCCGGCGTCGTCGACGGCATCCTGAATGGCCTCGTCTGGAAGTTCGACGTCAGCCCGACGTTGTTGACCTTCATGCTCGCGTCCGTGGCGATCCCGGCCCTGATGGTGATGCTCTCCATGACGCTGCCCGCCCGGGTGAACCGCGCCACGAACCTCGTCGTTGCATCGCTCCTCATCCCCTACTCGGCGTTCAACGCGGCAGGGGCGACCTGGGAGTGGGCGTCCTTCTACGGCCTCTCCATCGGAATCGAGGTGCTGATCCTGGCCTTCATCCTGCGCTCCGCCTGGACCTGGCCCCGAACGTACTCCGACGCTGCAGATGTCGCGACGGCCGACCGACTGCAACAGCAAGCCCACGCCTGAGCCATCGGTGCTCGACGCAGGCAGGAGAGTGCCTGCGTCGAGCCTGACGCTCACCGCGGCAACCGAGAACAAGAGGACTCGTCCCCATGCCCGCCCTCCCGCCGCGTCTGAGCCTCGAGCAAGACCGGCGCCTCGCGAAGGACCTGCTCCGCGACCTGAAGGACGGCGATCGCGCCGCAATTCGACGCCTCGCGGTCGTGTCTGCACCATCGACGCTGGCTGGCGCGCAACTCGCCATTGCCCGCGAATACGGATTCCCCAGCTGGGCGCGCCTCAAGCGCGACGTCGAGCTGCGCGAGATCCTCGACTCTCTCGATGTGGGCCGCCTGCGCGCGCTCGTCGCTGAGGAGCCCGACCTCGCGTCGACCACGATGGAACATTGGGTCGATCACCCAGCGGGCGCCTCGCCGCTCGGCTACGTCGCGATGCTCCGGTACGACACCACCCGCGGCATCTGGCGTGAAGTCGACGGCGCAGGCGCTATCGCCGGCATCCTCGTCGCGGCCGGTGCCCCGGTCGACGGCCAGAAGGGTGTTCCCGAGACGCCGCTCATCACAGCCGCGAGCTACGGCGATGCCGGTGTCGCCCGGGTGCTCATCGGCGCAGGTGCCGACCTGGAGGCACGGGCCAGCGACGTTGCAGGCGGGGTCCCCGGCGGCACGGCGCTACTCCACGCGGCTGTGTTCGGGATGAGCGACGTGGTCGACGTGCTCGTCGAGGCAGGGGCTCGATTGAGGGGATCGAGGTTGCGGCCGCCGTCGGCGATGTCACCGAATGGCTCGCTGGGGCTGCGCCCGACGCGCTGACTCGCGCCCTGGTGATGGCCGCGCGGCACGAGCGACTCGACGTCATCGACCGACTGCTCGCCCTCGGCACGCCGGTCGATGCAGTCGATCCCGTTTTCGGAGGCCATCCGTTGCGCGCCGCGGCCCAAGGCTGGCCGCCCCGGCAGCGTCGGACAGCTGCTCGCCGCTGGGGCGGACCCGAACCTGCCGGCCAGGTTCGAACTCACCGGAACGATCGGTGAGTTTGGTCGGGGCGAGAGGATTTGAACCTCCGACCTCATCGTCCCGAACGATGCGCGCTACCAAGCTGCGCCACGCCCCGACCGAGTTGCCCGTTCAACAGGGCCTGCGGATGATAGCTCACAGGCGGCAGCCTGTCCCCGACCGCTCGTGAGCAGGATCGATGCGCCCCGTCAGTCGAGGCGGCGCCAGAGCGGCATGATGACCGGCTGGGCACCGGCCCGGGTCGGCCACACGAACGTGATCGAGCCGCGGGCGACGTCGGCATCGGGGTCGTCGGGCGGAAGCGTCGTCTCGAGCTGGGCGTTGGGGGTCGCGAAGCAGTCGTACAGGAGCCGGGCCCGGATGTCGGTCGATCGGGTGGTCGGGGCGTCCGCCAGTGGGGGTTCGTCGGTCGGTCGGTCGGCGAGCGCCATCGTGATCTCCTGCCTGCCTGGCCGCCGACGCGCCGGGAGCCGGTCGATCCCGTCGGGGATTGCGCTCGTGACGATGGGCAGCAGGGCGCTGTGATGGACCGGGATCGCGAGCGGCGACGGAGCGGTGCCGCGACGCAGCCCTAGAGCTCGCCGAGCGTGGCCTCGTGGTCGGCGTTCTCGCGCGCCCGGCTGTCGGCGTGGATCGGGACGGTGCACACGGCCGCGAGCAGGAACGTGACCGCCATGAGCATGAACGCGATCGGCAGGCCGGCCGCTTCGCCGGCGCTGCCGATGATCACGCCGTAGACGGCGACCCACAGCGAGCCGACACCGAACGCGAGCGTGAAGTAGACCGCAAACGACGCGTCGCGGATCGACGGCGGGGCGATGTCGGCGAGCAGCGCCTGGAGCTGCGGGCTCTCGGCGAAGCTGAAGATGCCCATCACGACGATCCCGACCCACAGCCCGACGAGGTTCGATCCGGCGAGCAGGAACAGGACGAACCCGATCGCGCCACCGACGTAGACCGCGATGATCAGCGGCTTGCGGCCGACCCGGTCGGACAACCAGCCGGCGACAAGCGGCGTCGGCACCGAGAAGATGATCAGCGCGCCGTACAACAGCGCGACGAGGCCCTGGCCGAGGCCGATCACGTTGGTCAGGTAGATCAGCACGAACAGGTTGACGACACCGAGCCCGCGGCCGCCACCGCCGAGGACCGAGGTCAGGTAGAGCCAGCGCAGGTCGCGGTCCCCGAGGATCCGCCGGAACGCGTCCCGGACGCTGCCGCTGGCGACCGCTGCAGCGCGGTCCGTTCCGGTCTCGCGGACGAGCAGCGAGGATCGCGACCGCGATGACGATCGCCGGGATGCCGAATACGATCGACGCCCCGCGCCAGCCGACCGCCGCGATGATCGGGACGCCGATCAGGGCGACGACGACGGTGCCAACGTTGCCGCCCGCGATGTGGGCGCTGATCGCGAAGCCGCGGCGCTCGGTCGGGAACTGCTCGGCGAGGAGGCCGTTGCCGACCGGGATGCTGGGGCGAGCCGCCGATCCGCGACAGGACGTTGGCGATCGAGAAGAAGGCGAAGGTCGCGGCGAACGCCTGGGCGACGAAGCCGCCGCCCATCAGCAGCCCGCCGGCACCGAGCAGGTAGCGCCTCGAGAACCGCCTGGTCAGCGACGCATAGCTCAGCTGGACCGCTCCGGAGGCGAAGCTGCCGAACGCGGCGAGGAAGGCGATCGTCTCGACGCCGACCGCGTAGTCCTTCGTGATCTGGACGTAGATCAGCGGCAGCACGAACGCCTGGGCGTGGTTCACCGCGTGGGCGATCGACAGCAGCCACAGCGTGCGCATCGGCCGGATCACGATCCGCTCGGCGGCTTCGGCGACGACCGACGGGGCAGGAGCGGTCGGCAGACCCATCCCGGCGATGATGCCAAACCTTGGACCAGTCGGTTGGGCCATCGCGGCGCGTGAGCGGGGCGCCGGCGGCCCAGCGACCGCCGAGAGGTGCCGGGCCGGCCGCGGCGCCCGGGCGGGAGCCGCGACGCCCGAGGGGCCGTCGAGCGGCACCAGACTCAGGTGCGCCGCCCGAGCCGACTCGCGGCGAGCGCGCCGCTGCGGTCGGTCCACAACAGCCCGTCCGAAGCTGGCATCGCGTGCGTCGGTTCGGCCAGCGCTCGGAGCCAGCTCATCGAGGACGCCGGAAAGCGGGCGGCGAAGAGCGGCCGAAGCTCGTCGACGAGTCGTCGATTGCGACGCGTCCCGCGCACGACGTAGAGGCCGCGAACGTGCCACCGGGTGGGATCCGACGAGCCGCCGGCGAGGCGGGCGGCCAGGGCCGCACACTTGGCGTCGAGGCCGCGGAGGCCGGCGCCGACATCGTCGAACCAGTCCCAGACCTCGACGACGACTGCCTCTCGGGTAGCTCGTCGAACCAGGGCAACGTCGATCGATCTCCCGCGAGTCAACCCTGGATCGACTGCGAGCTCCGGGAGGGCGGACCACCCGCCGGCGGACGCCAGCTCGATCAGCGCGCTCTGCCGCCTGAGGTGCTCGATGTCGCGCGGTCGATCGGCTCCCGGGGCCCGCTCGAGGAACCCGACGAACTGCTCGCCGACCGCGGCCGCCAGGCATGCCCACGTTTCGATCGTCGCGCCGGCTCCGTGCCCGCGCTCGAGCGAGCTCACCAGGCTTTGTGAGACACCGGCGGCATCACCGACCTCGGCCTGGGTCCTGTGCGCGTTCCGTCGAGCTTCGCGCAGGCCGACGCCGAGTCGGGCGGCAACCGTATCGGCCCGGACACGACCCGTCCTCGTCTCGGGTCGGGATCGTCGCCGGCGCTGGCTGCGGCTCCCCATACCAGCACCATTGTTAGGAACCGCGCTTCACACCGACTTACGCGCCGTCCTCGAGCCCTACGGAACCAGCGTACGAATGGGGGTGATATCCAGGTCCGGAAGGACGCCGGAGCGCCTGGCGGTCGTCGAACGGTTCAACGGATCCGGGTCGGCTAGCAGTGGTGGTGATATTCGAGCGGGCAGCGACGCGGGGCACGCAGCCAGACGGCGACAACCAGACGGCCGCAACCGTGGTTCCGTTACCGGGACAGTGCTCCGGGCCTTGGCCGGAACAATGCTCCGTGACCCGGGTCGGACAGTGCTCGGAACCCGGGACCAGCCGGGCCGAGCGCCGCGACCCGGTCCGAGAGCCGGACGACCCGGGACCGGCCGGCCCGGAACGCGGCCTAGAACTGGTCGAGGTAGCGCTCGACCTCCCAGTCCGAGACCTGGGTCCGGTACTCGTCCCACTCGGCGCGCTTCGCCTCGACGAAGTGGTTCAGGACGTGGTCGCCGAGCGCCTCGCGGACGACGGGATCGGCCTCGAGCTCGACGATCGCCTCGCCGAGCGTGCCCGGCAGCTCCTTGATCCCCTTGGCCGCGATCGTCGCCGCGTCCATCTCGAACAGGCTCTCCTCGACCGGGTCCGCGAGCTGGAGGCCCTTCTCGACCCCGTCGAGACCGGCCGCGATCATGACCGCGAACGCGAGGTAGGTGTTCGACGACGGGTCGGGACAGCGGACCTCGGCCCGGGTGCCCTCGATCGACTTGCCCGGCGAGACCATCGGCACCCGGATGAGCGCCGAGCGGTTCGTCCGGCCCCAGGTCAGGTAGGTCGGCGCCTCGTAGCCCGGGACGAGCCGCTTGTACGAGTTGACGAGCGGGGCGAGGACGGCGCTCATCCCGCGGGCATGGGCGAGGATCCCGGCCATGTACGAGCGGGCCACGTCCGACAGGCCGTACGGGTTCGAGGCATCGGCGAAGGCGTTCCGGTCCTCGGCGATCGAGTACAGGCTCTGGTGGGTGTGCATCCCCGAGCCGTTGATCCCGTGGATCGGCTTGGGCATGAACGTCGCGTACAGGCCGTGCTGCTGGGCGATCGCCTTGAGCGCGAACTTGAAGGTGATCGCGTTGTCGGCGGTCGAGAGCGCGTCGCTGTACTCGAAGTCGATCTCGTGCTGGCCGGCCGCGACCTCGTGGTGGGCGGCCTCGACCCGGATCCCGAACGCCTCGAGGGCGTCGACCATGTCCTGGCGGACTTCCTGGGCCAGGTCGGTCGAGAAGTCGAAGTAGCCGGCCTGGTCGTGGGGCAGCGGCGCGATCGCGCCGTCCTCGTCGCGCCGGAAGAGGAAGAACTCGAGCTCCGGGCCCGGTGTTGACGATGTAGCCGAGCTTCTTCGCCCGCTCCATCTGGCGGCGCAGGACGAAGCGCGGGTCACCGACGAAGGGCTCGCCGCGCGGCGTGAACACGTCGCAGATCACCCGGGCGGTGCCGCGCGGGCCGCTCCCCTTCTGCCACGGGATCTCGGCGAACGTCGACATGTCCGGCATGAGGTACTGGTCGGACTCCGCGATCCGGGTGAAGCCCTCGATCGAGGAGCCGTCGAACCAGGTCCCGTGCTTGACCGAACCCTCGAGCTGGTGGATCGGGATCGTGACGGCCTTGACGTGGCCGATGATGTCGGTGAACTGGAGCTGGACGAAGCGGATCCCCGCATTGACCGCAGCGTCGATCTGGTCGGTCCCCTCGGACATCGTGGCCACCACCAATTCGTGCCTCCTGACCGCCCGGCCGGGCCGGGTCGCTGTATCACCGTGACCCGCGAACCGGGCAGGTCCGCCCGCCTGGCCGCCGGGCCCAGTGCCAATCTTGTGCGCCCGGCACAGTATTCGGGCGCTCCATCGCTTGACCGACAGCGTACCAGCCCAAGCCGGGTCGAGTCAGCCGCCCGAGGTCGACTCGGCTTGTTCTCTTTGCACAAGTCTGACGGCGATCATCAGGGCGAGACCGAGATCCGGGTCGCGCAGGTCCCAGCCGCCGAGCCGCTCGAGCCGGTTGGCCCGGTAGGCGACCGTGTTGCGGTGGACCCCGAGCCGGGCGGCGGCCTCACCGAGCCCACCGGACTCGAGCAGCGCCTGGAGCGTGGCCAGCCGCTGGCGCTGCGTCTCGGGCCGACCGACGAGGATCGGCGCGAGGAGCAGTCGCGCCTGGCGGAGACCGTCGGGCAGATTGCGCAAGTTGCCCAACATCAGGTACGCGGGCAGCCGGGCCGCACGGGCGACGGGCGGCGCGTCGTCGAGCAGCTCCGCCGCCTCCAGGGTGGCCCGGGCGCTGGCCTCGGCTCCCGGCCGTGCACCGGGCTCGCTGAATGGGCGCGAGATCGCCACCGTCCGGCGCAGGAAGCCGGCCAGGCGATCGGCGATCAGGAGGCCCTCGGGATCGTCCGGTCCGGTCGCCGCCACCATCCGCAGCTCGAGGCTCTCGCTCGTCCCCCGCAGGAGCAGCCGGCGCTGCGGGGCAAGCAGGCGAAGCTCGGCCCGGGTCGCGTCCCGGGCCGCGATGTCGTCCGGATCGTCGGCGAGCCCCTGACGAGCGACGAGGACGATCCAGGGCGGGCCGTCGCGCGGGAGGGGGTCACCGCGCCGAACGTCGTCTTCCGCCTGTCGGACGGCGGCGTCCCGGGCCAGCTCGAGGGCGAGCAGCGCGGCGATCCGCTCGGCCGCGACCTGCTCGAACTCGCTCGCCGGACGATCGCCGAGGAGCACGAGCCGGCCACCGGCACCGTTCTCGCCGGGTGCCGCCGGGATCGACACCCGGAGCGAAGCGGCGCCCGGTCGGGCGCGGTGACGGGCGACCGCCGCGGCCGCCTCGGGGACGTCGGCCGGGACGTGGACGGCGAGCGGATCCCCCCGCCGACCCTCGACCACGACCGCCCGACCGAAGAACGACCCGATCGCCGCGGCGAGGACGTCGAGCCCGCGACCGAGCAGGGCGAGCCGGGCGAGCTGGCCCTCGAGCTCGGCCGCCCGGTGATCGAGCTCGGCTCGTCGGTTGACGAGGAAGCCGATCACGCTCCGCTCGAGCTGGTTGGGATCGACCCGGGCGATCCGGAAGGCGACCAGCCCGGTCCGTCCGGCGGCGGCCTCGAGCGCGTCGAAGACGCCGGCGTCGGCCTCGCCTTCGACGAACAGGACCGCCGGGACCTGGGCGCGGGCGAACGCCTCGACGAGACCGGCGGCCTCCTCGGCCCCCGGCGCCACGACCGCCAGCGACGAGGCGGGAATGATCGCCAGGTCTCCCGGCTCGAGCGCGTCGAAGGCCGGGACGCGGGCCTTCATGACCCGGACCCAGCTGATCTCGCGGGCGGCGTCGTCCGGGCGGAGGGGCTGGAGCGCTCGGGCCGTCGGGAAGATCGCGTCGCGCACGTCCCGCAGGCTGGCCATCAGCCGGCCGGCCGGCCTGCCGCGCCGCTCGCCCGACGGGCGACGACGAGGTCGTCGAGCAGCCGTCCGAACTCCCGGTCGAAGTCGACGTATCGCTCGGACCGCCCGACGATCCACAGTCGCCCATCGGACGAGAGCCGGGCCCAGATTCGGCGCCGGGGCAGGTAGAACGTGATCGCCAGGCCGGCGATCAGGGTCGCGAACGCCAGCCAGACGAGGCCCTGGCCGGGATCCTGCTTCGCGATCAGGACCGTCGCCCCGTCGATCCCGCGAAGCTCGACGAAGAAGTCGGTGTCGGGCGACCCGCCGACCCCGCCGACCGCGACCAGGAACGGGCGAAGGGGCTCGAGGTCGGCCGTGCCGTCGGGCAGCGTGCCGGCCGCCCGGTACGGGATGAACGCGACGGCCGCCGTGCCGTCGCTCGCCTGGGTCAGGAGCATCTCGAGGCCCACGTCGCGGCCGGGGACGGTGAACTGACCGTGCGGCTGGCCCTGGACCGTGTCGGTCAGGGCGAACGCGCCGTCCCACAGGATCCGGCCTTTCGCGTCGCGGATGACCAGGTCGGGGGCCGGGCGGAAGCCGTTCTGGTGGAACGTGAAGCCGGCCACCGACAACGGGTCGTTGACCCGGACCACCTTCCGCGCGAGCTCCCGGCCGTCCTGGAAGACCGCCAGGTCGGTCGTGAAGTCGGCGAAGCTGCCGTCCGCCCGTCGCGGTGCCTCGAACCCGAAGCTCTTGACGACGATCAGGCCCGGGGTCCCGACCGACTGGACCGGCTGGCTCTCGCCGCCGGTCAGCAGGATCCCCGACTCGAACCCGAGCCGGCTCGTCACGGCCGCCGCGACGAGGAACAGGACGAGCCCGGTGTGGGTCAGCAGGGTGGCCATCTTGACCCAGCGATGACGGTCGCCATACAGGTGGGTGGTGCCGTCCGGCTCGACGACCTCACGGACCGAGAACCGGTTCGCCCGCAGGACGCTCGCGACGGCCGTCGGGGTCAGCCCGTCCATCCGCGCCCGGTCGGGCAGCAGCGGGTCGTAGAACGGCTCCGGCTGGACGACCCGGATGTCGTGCGACTGGCGCCACAGCCGGGGAGTCCGGTCGAGCGTGCAGCACACGATCGAGATCGTCAGCAGGACCAGGGCGGCGCTGAACCACCACGAGCTGAAGACCTGGAAGACCTGGGCCCGTTCGAGGAGCCCGACAACGTCGGCGCCGAGCAGCGAGTCATAGCGGGCATGGATCTCGGCCATCGCGCTGGCGTAGTCGGCCGGGGTCCGGAAGGCGAACGTCGACAGCTGGCGGACCGTCATCCCGACGACCGCCATGACGACGAGGACGATGATCTGGGCGACGGCGAAGTCGACCGACGTGAGCAGCCGCCAGATCGCCCGGCCGAGCCGGCTCAGCGGATCCGGGCGGCCCCGGGCGACGGCCCGATCGGCCGCGAGCGTAGCGATCGCGTCCCCTAGCCGGCGCCGATGGCGACGGAGTCGGTTGCCTCGGGGGCCGCATCCTCAGGTGCCGCCCCGACCGCCCGATCGGCCGCCAGCGCGGCCGCGCGGGCCGCCTCGAGCGCCTGGCCGAAGTCGGCCATCAGGTCGTCGAGGTCCTCCAGCCCGACCGAGCAGCGGAGCAGCCCGGCCGAGATCCCGGCCTCCTCGAGCTGGGTCGCGTCGAACTGGCGATGGGTCGTCGTGGGCGGGTGGGCGACGATCGTGTGGATGCTCCCGAGCGAGGCCGTCCGCTCGGGGATCGTGAGGGCGTCGATGAACGCGCCGCCGGCCGCCCGGGCGCCGGCCGGACCGCCGGCCAGCTCGAAGGCGAGCATCCCGCTGGCGTGCGGGAACTGGCGGACGGCGACCGCGTGCTGCGGATGACTCGGCAGATCCGGGTGGTAGACCCGGGCCACCCCGGGCTGCGCCTCGAGCCACTCGGCCAGGGCCCGGGCCGTCGCGGCGTGGCGAGCCATCCGGATCACGAGCGTGGCGATCCCGCGCAGGACGAGGAACGCGGCGAACGGGGCGAGCGTGGCCCCGGTGTCGACCTCGACGGCCTTGACCTGGGCGATCCGCTCGCGCGATCCGGCGACCGAGCCGCCGAGCGTGTCCGAGTGACCGCCGACGTACTTCGTGAGCGACTCGATCGCGAGGTCGGCGCCGAGCTCGATCGGCCGGCACAGGACGGGCGACGCGAACGTGTTGTCGACGATGAGCAGGGCGCCGTGGCGATGGGCCAGCTCGGCGAGGGCGGCGACGTCGACGACGACGATCGTCGGGTTCGAGATGGTCTCGACGTAGAGGACCCGGGTCGGCGCGCTGGCCAGCGCCGCATCGACTGCGGCCAGGTCCGTCGCGTCGACGAAGGCGATCGCGACCCCGAGCCGTCCGAAGCGCTGGGTCAGGAGGGTCCGGGTCGAGCCATAGATCGCCCGGGTCGCCACGACCCGGTCGCCGGCCTCGAGGACCGACAGGAGCGCCGCGTGGATCGCGGCCATGCCCGACGAGAAGACGGCGCCCGCCTCGGCCCCCTCGAGCTCGGCGATCGCGGCCGCCAGCGTGTCGCCGGTCGGATTGGCCAGCCGGGCGTAGGAGTAGCCGGGCCGCTGGCCGGTCGAGATCGCCCCGAGCTCTTCGGCGTCGTCGGCCGAGAACGTGACCGCCTGGTAGATCGGGACGGCGTTCGGTCGCTGGTCGACCCGCGGCGCCCGGGTCGCGGCCTGGATCGCCCGGGTGGACAGGCCGCGCGGCGCGGCCGGGTGGTCGGCGTCGGTCATGGCCGGATGCTACACCGCCCGGCCCGCCGACCTAGCGGGTCGTCCCGACCGGATCGCGACGAGGCCCGCGGCGGGTGGCTCCGCCGGGCGTTCCGGGGCCGCCCTGCCGCCGCTGGGCCGCTGCCCCGCCGCGGTACCCGACGATCTGGTTCTTGCCCCTCCGCTTCGACGCGTACATCGCCTGGTCGGCCGCGATCATCAGCTCGTCGACCGTCCGCCCGTCGGTCGGGAACGCCACGACACCGATCGACAGCGAGGTGCGGATCAGGACCGACGCCGTCTCGACCGTCAGCTCGCTGGCGCCGATCCGGATCTTCTCGGCCAGGACGAAGGCGCCGGCCGGCTCGGTCTCGGGCAGCAGGACGACGAACTCGTCGCCCCCGTAGCGAGCGGCCGTGTCGATCCGCCGGACCCGGTTGCGGATGACGTCGCCGACGCCGCGCAGGACGCGATCTCCTTCGTAGTGGCCGTACCGGTCGTTGATCGGCTTGAGCCCATCAAGGTCGAGCATCAGCAGGCAGAACCCGCGCCGGGACCTGGCGCTTCGCTCGATCTCGCGCTCGATCGCGGCGAAGAAATAGGCCCGGTTGTAGAGCCCGGTCAGGGAGTCGACCGAGGACATCCGGATCGCCGCGTCGCGCGACTGGCGCTGATCACGCCCGACGACCATCGCCATGTAGGCCAGGAGGACGAGGGCGGCGATGTTGACCGACACGGCCGCCGCGGCGCTCGTCTCGAGCGGCAGGCGGTCCGGGTCGGCCAGGACGCCGACGAGATAGCCGCCGACCGCGAACGCGGTCACCAGGATCGTCAGCCGCGGCGGCAGGACGAGCGCGGCGCCGGCCACGATCAGGGCGAAGGCGAAGAAGAACGGGCTGCCCGCGCCGCCGGTCAGGACGACCAGCAAGGTCGCGAGCGTGATCCCGACCGAGCACTCGACGATCGGCCGGGCCGAACCGAGCACGCTGCCCGGGATGATCTCGTGCACGACGAGCAGGAAGACCCCGGCGACGACCATGAGGGCGAAGATCGCGGTCTGGGTCGTCGGCCACAGGCCGCTCGCCGCCACGATCGCGCTGACCGCGAGGATGAACGCCCAGCTGACGACCCGGACGACCCGATCGTAGGTGAGGCTGGGCCGGCCGGCCGAATCGAGCAGGAGCCAGCCGGGTCGATCGACCTCCCCGCCGGCGCGCGCTCCGGCGGCCCGCTCGTCGGCGCGACGGCGGATCCGGATCGCCGTCAGCCCGACGGCGATGAGAAGGATGGTGTTGATGGCGACCGCGACGAGAAGAAGAGCCAGGAATGATTCGGCCGGCACGGTGCCCCCGGATGAGGAACGCGGGTGCGGTCGGCACCCAGCCGCATCTTATCCGGTGACCCGTCCGGCGGAACCACCCCGGACCATCGTACTGACCACCGGCGCCGGATTCAGGTGCGTCGTTGCACCGAGCTCAGCGGGTGCCCCACTGATAGGTCTGCTTGACCATCCGGAGATAGACGAACGTCTCCGTGTCGCGCACCCCGTCGATCGCCCGGAGCCGGTCGGCCAGGAAGTCGAGGAGCGCCGCGTTGTCCTCGCAGACGACCTCGATGAGGACGTCGTAGGTCCCCGCGGTGATCACCACGTAGTCGACCTCGGGGAAGGCCGCCACGGCCTCGGCGACCCCGACCAGCCGATCGCGCTCGCACCGGATGCCGACCATCGCCATCTGCTGGAAGCCGAGCTTGAGCGGGTCGGTCACGCCGACCACCTGGAGGATCCCCCGCTCGACCAGCCGGTTCGTGCGGGCCCGGACGGCTGCCTCGCTGACGCCCAGCTCGGCCGCGATCTGGGTGAACGGCCGCCGACCGTCTCGCTGGAGGTGCTCGATGATCCGCTTGTCGAGCTCGGACACCTCCTCCGGACCGCGCCCGTTCCGGCTTCGGCTCCGCGCCACCGCCATCGCTCGCCCTCCCATCCTGAGGACGCGAGCCTAGCAGACGCTCGTCAGGGTTTCGGCGTCTTGCCCGGCTTGGGCTTCTTGGTCGGTTTCGGCGTCTTCGTCGGCTTCGCGGTCGGCGTCGGCGACGGTGTCGGCGCGACCTGCGGCAGCGGGATCGGCGTGACCGAGCTCTGCTGGAGCGGCCCGATCAGCGGGTCGAGTGCCCGGGCCAGGAGGAGCGCTGCCGTCGCGAAGCGGGCATCGGGCGCGACCGGGGCCGCCCGCTGGACCTGCGGACCGTAGGCGATAAAGATGTTCAGCCCGGCGAAGCTGTACGGCGCATCACCGAACTCGGGCTTCTTCTTCGGGTCGAACCCGGTGTTCTTGACGAGCGCGTCGGCGGTGCTGTACTCCTCGATGATCAGCGGCCACGCGTCGTAGGTCAGGTTGAGCGTCTTGCGCGGCTCCTCGCCGAGGTCGGCGGTGTTGGCCGAGATCGTCAGGCCGCTCTTGCGCAGCTCCTGGTAGAGCTTGTCGACCGATGCGGGCGCGCTCAGGTGCGGGTCCGGGGTCGGGGTCGGGGTCGGCGCGGACGTCGGCGGCCCCGGAGTGACGGCCGCCGAGCCACAGCCGACCGCGATCGCGCCCACGGTAAAGACGACGGCAGCAAGACGGATCCGGATCAAGCAACTTCCCCAGCGGCACACGCCGCCCGGCACACCCCGGGCGCGATCTCGAGGCTAGCATCGGGCTCGCTCCGACTGGAGTCGGTCGATAGTCCCACTCCGAAGGCCATTCGTCCGTACCGCATTCCACCGGACCGCCACGCCGGCGTGGCCGGGCGAGCTAGGTCGGCCGCCTCAGCGGCAGGCTGGCGATCGGCCGACTGATCTCGGCACGCCCCGGGCCCGGTGCCGGCTCGAGCTGCGGGTCGGCCGCGATCGCGACCTGGTTCCGGCCGGCGGCCTTGGCTGCATACATCGCCCTGTCGACCCGCCCGAACCATTCGTCGGCACTCTGGACCAGGTCGAGCGGGCCGAGCGCCGTGGCGCCGACGCTCACGGTCACGAGCCCGCTCGGAGGATTCGCGGGGTGCGCGAGACGGAGCTCCTCGACCGCCTCCCGGACCCGCTCGGCGGCCGGCTCGACACCCCCGGCGATGGTGCCGAGGATGACCAGGAACTCCTCGCCTCCGTAGCGGTACACGGAATCGTCGGCCCGGACGGCGTCCCGGATGGCCCTGGCGACCTGGCGGAGCACTGCGTCGCCGGCGAGGTGACCGAGCCGGTCGTTGACGGCCTTGAAGTGGTCGAGGTCGATCTCGAGGAGGCCCATCGGACGGCCGGTTCGGCCGATCCGGGCGCGGATCGTGACGAGGTCCTCGTCGAGCTTCATCCGGTTGCCGACCCGGGTCAACTCGTCGGTCCGAGCCGTGATCTCGAGCGAGCGATAGACACGCTCGAGCTCGACCCGCTGGCTGTTCTCACGCCGGTGAAGGCTGGCGATCGCCTGGATGTGGCTGAACGTCCGGACATCGTGACGGAACAGGAGGACGTGACCGGTGAAGCTGGCGATCAACGAGGTGGTCAGCGCCACGATGAGGTCGCTTCGACCGCTCGCAGGATCCGCCATCGATGGGGCCAACGAAAGGAAGAGCACGCCGAGCCCCGCGTAGGCGGCCAACCAGCGAACCTCGGTCCAGGTCCGCCACGGGATCACGAGGGCCACGATCGTCGGCAGGAAGACGAGGTAGGCGATCGACAGGTGGACGAGCTGCGGACCGCCGAGCGCGATCGTCATGACCGTGAGCAGCACGGCGAGGCTGACCGCGTAGGCGACGAGCTCGGGTCGGCGTCGCAGGCCGCGCCCGAGTGCCCACCACGCCACGAGGGCGAGCACCCCGAGAGCGCCGTCGAGCAGCAGCACGAACCCGGCGTGAGCCGGATGAAGCAGCCCCAGGACGATGACGTGGATCGGAGCGGCGACGGCAACGACGAGCATCGCCGCGCGGGTCGCCCCCCAGGTCCGCCGGCGCTGGTCGGCGAGGAACCGCCGGCTCCCGCCGACCGCGTAGTACTCCTTCGCCTCGATGAGCTGCACGATCCGGCGCAGGCGGGCCCGGACGTCGTCGACGTCGATCGCCATCAGGGCTGATCTTGAGCCGTCTGCGAGCCCGACCGGCATGACCTGATGGGACTACCTGATCCGGTCAGCGCGGTCCGGACGGGACCATGAGCTCCGTCGAAACCGGCCGATGGTGGATGTCATCGACTGCCCAGGTCACGTCGAGATCGGCCTCGACGATGCCGGGTACCGCCCGCACGGCTCGCCCGATCATGTCGGCCGTCGAGCGTCGTTCGACCCGCCCACCCACCGAGGCGACACCGTCCTTCACGTGGACGGTGAACTGGGCCGGGTCGAGCCAGAGCGTCCGAAGGAGAACGTCCTGGCGGATCGTTGCGGCGAGGTCATCGTCTGAGCGGACATAGGCGCGGACGAGGTCCGCCCGGGTCACGATCCCGACGATGCGCCCGTCGTCGACGACCGGCAGCCGGTTGACCCGTCGGGCGCTCATGAGCGCGGCCGCCTCGACGATCCGGCGGGACGACGGGATCGTGAGCGCCGGCGACGTCATGGCTTCTCCGGCGGTGAGCGCACCGAGCTTGGCGAGCTGGGCACGAGACTCGCGGGACTCGCCGAACAGCCTCGCAAGGGGGCGATGGCGGACCGCCTCGGCGCCCTGCTCCTTCAGGAGGAAGTCGGCCTCGGACACGACGCCGAGCAGGGTGCCCTGGTCGTCGACCACCGGGAGACCACTGATCCGGTGCTCGACCAGCAGTCGGGCGACCTCCCGCAGCGGCGCATCGGGCCGGACCGATACCACCGCCCGGCTCATCACGTCTCGAACGATCATCATCGAAATCACCTTCCCCTTCATCCCAAGCGTCGCCTCCGAGTCGCCTCGGGCGACAGGGTCGAAGGTCACCTCGTTCAGGGCCACGCGGGAGGGTCTCGACGGTATCGTTCGGCGGCGCCTCCGGACGCCACTTCGGCGCAGAAGCCTTCAGACCGGGACGGCGACCCGAGTCGCCACGATCGGAACCTCGACCTCCGTTCGGTACTCGGCCGGCGAAGCCTGATCTGGACCGTTGAGGTAGCGCTCCTGGAAGGGTCCCGCCGCCTCGCACGTATTGACGGCGATCCAGTCCATGACCGCCGTGTAGGCGGCGCCCAGCTCCTCATACGGGCCGACGTGGAGGGTGCTGGCGACGGTCGTGGCCGGGAGCACCCGAGCCTGGACTCGTCCCTCCGAGAGGACCGGCCGCGAGATCGGGATCGCGACCTCGGCGTCGATCAACTCGGGGCCGAACTCGTGGTAGATGACGAACGGGGGACCGGCCGGCGGAACACCGAGCACGCCGAGCTGACCGTACATTTCGCCGAAGGCCTCACCCAGGAACACGGGCAGCGCCTGCGCGGGGCGTCGATCGCGGATCGAGATAATCGGCTGCTGCGGGAGCTCCCGCTTGACGACCGAGTAGTCCATGACTCAACTCCTCACTGGACGGACCGTCACGAATCTCGAAGCGCGTCGGTCGGGTGGCCCGTCCGGCGGCCCCCATTGTCCCGGGCCCGGAGGCCGACGGACCAGAGCCATACCTCCCGTTCGCGCCTCTCCAGCCGAGCCCGTCGTGCTGGATCAGGGTCGAACGGGTTCGGGCCGTTGGGCACTCATGAGCGCGTCAAATGGCCGATGCGCCGGCGCCTCCGCACGAGCGACATTGATGGTCACGTCCACGAGTCGGCAGGAGGCCGGACGATGAGCGACACCTTGGTCTGGATCGACGCCCGCGAGGCGATCATCGTGCAGCGGAGCGACGATCGGGCGAAACTCGAGCGGGTCGTATCCGACGTCCCGGCCCATCACCGCTCCACTGGTCATGTCCGTCACGACCCGACCGTCCGGCATGGTGGCGGCGGCCACCCGCAGTCGGCGGGCGAGCCGAAGCGCATCGAACATCTCGACCGGTTCATCGGGCAGGTAGCGGACCACCTGTCCCCGGACGACGACCTGCTGATCCTGGGACCGGGTACCGTCCACGAACACCTCGAGCGGCTCATCCGCGATCGGGACACGCACCACGCGCGCTCGCGTCGGATCACCTGCCGGGCGTCGTCGCGGTTGACCGATCGCCAGCTGATCGCCCAGCTCAGCCGGTTCAGCGGCCACGAGCCACGACGGACCACCGTGGGCGCGTACCGCTGGATCGAGCCGAGACCGAGTCGGTCCACAGGACAGCTGCAGCCACGACCGTGGCGGGTCGTGGAGAAGCCCCATCGACCTTCCGAGCCGGACGACGCATAGCAACGGGACAGCCGACGTCCTGTGGCACCCGCCAAGAGGCCGAAGGGCACTGTCCCAGGCCGAACCCGACCGTTCAGTCTGACGTCGCCGGCGACCGCCCACGAGGTTCCTGGGCAGCCGGACAGGAGGCCCAAATGGACCGCAGGCGAGTCCTGATCATGGGCGCAGCCGGGCGCGACTTCCATGACTTCAACGTCGTCTTCCGAACCGATCCCGCGATCGTTGTCGTCGCATTCACGGCGGCCCAGATCCCGGGCATCGCCAATCGTCACTACCCGCCCGAGCTGGCCGGTCCGTTCTACCCGCAGGGCATCCCGATCGTGCCGGAGACCCAGCTCGAGCACGTGATCCGGGACGAGCGGGTCGACACCGTCGTGTTCGCCTACAGCGACGTCAGCCACGAGACGGTGATGCATGCGGCATCGCGCGTCCTGTCCGCCGGGGCCGACTTCATGCTCCTCGGGCCGGATCGAACCATGGTCAAGAGCCGCCGACCGGTCCTCGCGATCGGAGCCACCCGGACCGGTGCCGGCAAGAGCCAGACCACCCGCTATCTCGCGGCACTGCTCGCCAGGCGTGGTATCAACCCGGTCGTCATCCGCCACCCGATGCCGTACGGCGATCTTGCCGCACAACGAGTCGAGCGGTTCGCGACGTACGAGGATCTCGACCGGTTCGAGACGACGATCGAGGAGCGCGAGGAGTACGAGCCCCATCTCGATGCCGGTCGGGTCGTCTATGCCGGCGTCGACTACGAGGCGATCCTCCACCAGGCCGAGATCGAGGCAGATGTCATCCTGTGGGACGGGGGCAACAACGACTTCCCGTTCTATCGGCCGGACCTGTTCGTCGTGGTCGCCGACCCGTTGCGGCCGGGGGACGAGCGTCGCTTCCACCCGGGCGAGACGAACGTCCGGATGGCCGACATCGTGATCATCAACAAGATCGATTCGGCCGAACCGGCCTCGATCGACGCCGTCCGGGCGACGATCGGCGAGCTCAACCCCAGGGCCGAGATCGTCACCGCGAGCTCGGACCTGACCCTGGTCGGACCGCCGATCGCCGGCAAGCGCGTGGTCGTCGTCGAGGACGGCCCGACGCTGACCCACGGTGGGATGCGATACGGGGCCGGGATCGTGGCCGCGCGGCGCTTCGGAGCCTCGCGCGTCGTCGACCCGCGACCGTCGGCCGTCGGGTCGATCCGCGAAGTCCTCGGGCGCTACCCGGCGCTCGAGCCACTCATCCCTGCGATGGGCTACGGCCCCGCCCAGATCGCCGAGCTCGAGGAGACGCTCAACGCGGTCGACGCCGATCTCGTCCTGTCGGCGACGCCGATCGACATCACCCGCGTCCTGAAGCTCAACAAGCCGATCACCCGGGTGCAGTACGAGCTCGCCCAGGTCGGCGGCCTCCCGCTCGAGGAGCTCATCGAGCCGATCGTTCGGCTGACGATGACGCCGGCGCTCGTCGGGGTCTGAGGTCATGACCGGCGTGGGCGCCGCGCTGCCGCCACCGTCGGCGGCATCGCTCCGCCACTTCCTGACCGTCGACGGGCTCGGCCCTGCCGGGCTGCGCTCGCTGCTCGATCTGACCAGCCGGCTGAAGCGGGACCCGGATGCGTTCCGGAACTGCCTTGCCGGTGGTCGGATCGGAATGATCTTCGACAAGCCGTCGACCCGGACCCGGGTCAGCTTCGAGTCGGCGGCGTGGCTGCTCGGGATGCTGCCCATCGTGCTTCGACCCGACGAGCTCCAGCTCGGTCGGGGCGAAAGCCCGGCCGACACGGCCCGCGCGCTGTCCCTCTACCTGGACGCCATCACCGTCCGCACGTTCGCCCAGGCCTCGGTCGAGGAGCTCGCCGCGGCGGCGTCGATCCCCGTCATCAACGCCCTGACCAACGAGCATCACCCGTGCCAGGCGCTCGCCGATGTCCTCACCCTCGAAGAGGAGTTCGGGACGCTGGCCGGGATCCAGGTAGCGTTCGTGGGCGACGGCGACAACGTCTGCCACTCGCTCATCCAGGCGGCGGGGCTGGCCGGCTTCGAGCTGCGGGTCGCGACGCCGCCGGGCTACGAGCCATCCGAGACGATCGTGGCCGCGGCCCGCGAGCGAGGGCTCGTCAGCGGCGGCTCGATCGTCCTCACCCACGATCCGGCCGAGGCCGCATCCGGCGCGGAGGCGGTCTACGCCGACGTCTGGACGTCGATGGGCAGGGAGGCGGAGCAGGCCGACCGCCGGGCCGCCTTCGACGGGTTCACCGTCGACTCGAGACTGATGCGGCGCGCTTCCGCCTCGGCGATCTTCCTTCACTGCCTGCCCGCCCACCGGGGCGAGGAGGTCACCGACGAGGTGATCGACGGAACCGCCTCACGGGTCTGGCCACAGGCAGCCAACCGCCTCCACACGGAGACCGCGCTCCTCTACTCCGTCCTCACTGGCGACCCGGACGGGAAGCGCCTGCAATGAGCCGGGTCGTCGTCGCCCTCGGCGGCAACGCCCTGATCCGGCGCGGCGAGGAGGGCTCGACCTCGGTCCAGCGTGGCAACCTGCTCGGAGCCGCCCGGGCGCTGGTCGATCTCGAGCGGATGGGGCACGAGCTCGTCCTCACCCACGGCAACGGCCCACAGGTCGGATTCCTGGCGATCGAGGCCGACGCCGCCCGGGACACCGTCCCGCCACCGCCGCTCGACGTCCTGGTGGCCGAGTCGCAGGGCCAGATCGGCTACCTGCTCGCCCAGGCCCTGGCCGCCCAGTTCGCCATCGAGGGCCGCAGCCGGCGGGTCGCCGTGGTCCTGAGCCAGACGGTCGTCGACCCGGCTGATCCCGCGTTCGAAGCGCCGACCAAGCCCGTCGGGCCGATGTACGACGAGGCGACGGCCGCGCAGCTCGCCGCCGAGCACGGCTGGACGGTCGCCCCCGATGGCTCGGGCTGGCGACGGGTCGTGCCCTCGCCCGTCCCGCTGGAGATCGTCGAGGCGGCCAGCATCCGGACCCTCGTCGACTCGGGCGCGATCGTCATCGCCTCGGGCGGTGGCGGGATCCCGGTCAGCCGAACGCCGTCGGGGGCGTTGGTCGGTGTCGAGGCCGTCGTGGACAAGGATCATGCGGCGGTCGTGCTGGCCGAGAGCGTCGAGGCCGACGCGCTGCTCCTGCTGACCGACGTGCCGGCCGTCTGCCTCGGATACGCAGGCGCCGATGCCACCCGCATCCGACGGCTCACCCTGCGCGGCGCGGCCGACGGCGTCCGCGACGGCACGTTCGCGGCCGGTTCCATGGGCCCGAAGGTCACCGCCGCGGCCGAGTTCGTGCGCCGGACCGGCGGGATTGCCGCGATCGGAGCGCTCGACGACGCCGTGGCCGTGCTCGACGGTCGGGCCGGGACGAGGCTCGTCGACGAGGCGCTGGTCTCCGGCTGATCGATCCGTTGGGTGGTCGGGCTATGCACCGCCCGGGAGCGCGCCGGCCAGGATCGTCATCGCAGCCAGGAGCAGGACGATCCCGACCATGGGCGCCGCTCGGTGACCGTGTCGCCCGGTCGTTTCGTAGGCCATGACGGCCGTCAGGGCGACCATCCACCACAGGTTCGCGAACCCCTCGGCGAACATCAGGAGCATGAGTGCCCACGAGCTGCCGAGACAGGCCCGACCGTGGCGAAGTCCGAGCCGGCCAGCGCCCTGGACGGTCAACGATGCCGACCGCGCCGGGCCGCCCTCCGGCCGACACGCGGCGAGGCTATGCCCCTTGAACGGTGCGAGCTGATAGCCACCCGCCACGGCCAACACGGCCGCCTCGATCAACCAGGGACGCGCGGCCAGCCATGGTGTCGTGTCGACGAGCTGGTGGAGGGCGACGTCACCCGTGAGCGCGACGAGCCCGAAGGCCGTCCAGGCCAAGTGCGAACGCGGCGAGGAATGCCCCGCAGGCGTGCCGCGCTCGGCCCTGGCCGCGCGCGGCAGCCTCGACGACGCGGATCGTCGGCAGGCTGGCCGGCAGCATCATGGCGGTGACCATTACCAGCCACGCCACGAGGAACGTCGGGACGGCGATCTGGAGCGGCGAGCCGGCCTCCAGCAGCCCGTGGTGATGGAACGCTGCCGAGCTGCCCGCAACCTGGGCGACCAGGATGATCAGCCAGGCCGCGCCGATGATCGCCGGGACCACGAGCGACTGCCCGCCAGGAGGCATGGCGGAGGCGGCCCCGAGCCAGGCGATGCGCTGGTGTTGAGACATGCGCCCGGTTGAGGCCATGCCGTCGCTCAGACGAGGTCGAGGCTGCAGCCGAAGGGGCGAGTCGTCGACACCCGAACGTCATCTCCCGCGAGGATGTCCTCGATCGCGTTGCGGAGGTCGTCGCTCGTCACTCGGGCCGGGATCCGGGAGTCGTCGAACCGGCCCTGGTATCGAAGCCGGCGCTCGCGATCCACGACGAAGACGTGGAAGGTGCAGGTCGCGCCGTAGGCGCGCGCGACCGCTTGGCCCTCGTCGACGAGGTAGGGAAACGAATAGCCGTCCTCGGCGGCACGCACGACCATCCGCGGATAGCTCTCGTCGGGATAGAGATGCGGGTCGTTTGAATTGATGGCCAGCAGCTGGACACCGCGGGGGCCGCAGTCCCGCTGGAGCGCGCCCATCCGCTTCGCGTAGGCCTTGGCCGTCGGGCAACGGTTCGACGAGAAGACCAGCACGAGCACGTCGCGGTCGGCGAAGCTCGAGAAGCCGTACCTGAGGCCGTCGGTACCCAGGAGCCCCTCGAACGGCGGAGCCTGGGCACCGATCGGGAGGGTCAGCCGCTCGGACGGCCGCCCCTCGAGCTCAACTGGGATCACGCGAGGGCGGCCGCTGCGAAGCGGTCGGGGAACTGGGCGACGATCCCGTCGTGCAGGGCGTCGGCGAGGACCATGATCTCGTTGAAGATGTCGTCGAAGGCCTTCACGTCGCCTGCCCAGTCACCGCTGATCCGGGCCACGGCTTCGTCCTTGGTGAGCTTCAGATGGAGCGCCAGCAGGTCGAGCACGTCCTTCTCGGGCCAGTTCGGGTTCGCTCCCGAGAGGAAGGCGGCAATCGCCTCGATGTTCGCGGTCCAGCGCGCGTCGTGGGTCGCGAAGGCGGCCGTATCGCCCGACTTCGCGGCCGCCACGAGATCGACCGCGATCATGATGTGCTCCTTGAGGAGCTCCGTCAGCCGATCGCCGGCAGCCTGCCCGTAGAAGCCCGCGACAGCCGCCCCGATGTCCTCCTGGTTCGACAGGAGACGCGCGGCCGCGGCGCCGGCATCGGGCGTCCCGGCGACCGCAGCGACGATGTACTCGCGCGTCCAGATCACGTGATCGGACCACAGCTTGCGGAGTGCGAGCCGGACCGGTTCTCTGGCGCTTGCCATGACATCACCTCTTCTGGAGTGCAGGCGGACGGACGGGTCATTGTGGCTGCGGGATCTGCCGGCCTGCCGTTCTAATGCTAACTATGGCTACTATTACAGACGCCAGCGTCACCTGTCTATCTTTTCGTAACCAATCTTGCGGATACAATCAGGACCATGACGAGCATGTCTGCGACCGAGGACCCGATCGATGCCGTCGCTGTCCTCGCCGAGCCGACCCGCCGGGCCCTGTACGAGCTCGTGACTGCCAGCCGCCAGCCGGTCGGTCGAGACGATGCGGTCGCGGCACTCGGGATCAGCCGCGAGCTTGCGGCGTTCCACCTCGATCGGCTCGTCGCGGCCGGTCTCCTTCAGACCGAGTACCGGCGCCGCAGCGGTCGGACGGGGCCGGGAGCGGGCCGCCCGGCCAAGCTGTATCGACGAGCCGACCGAGTGGTCGAGGTCTCACTCCCGCCCCGCCGCTACGACCTCGCGGCCGACTTCATGGCGACGGCGCTTGGACGGCTCGGCCACGGGTCCGGCGTCGAGGCACTGGCCGGCGTCGCTCGCGAACGCGGGACCGCCGTCGGGCTCGCGGCTCGTCGCCAGGCAGGGCCCCGCGCGGGCCGCCGCAGATCGCTGGCCTGGCTGGTTGACGTCCTGCGTGGGGCCGGCTTCGAGCCCGACCTCGAGGCCGACGGCAGGGTCTGCCTCCGCAACTGCCCCTACGAGGCGCTCACCGCCGACCATCGCGACCTGACCTGCGGGATGAACCTCGCCTGGGCCGAGGGCGTCGTGGATGGCCTGGCGGTCCCGAAGGTCAAGGCGGAGCTTGCTCCCGAGCCGGGCCGCTGCTGCGTCGTGTTCGGATCGGACACCTAGGAGCTGGGCCGACCGGTCAGGCCGTCGCCTCATGGGCGACCTTTGCCGGCTGGAGGATCCGGATCCCGTTGCCGAAGGGGTCGCGGATGCCCATGTCGGTGCCGTAGAAATGGTCCATCGGCTCCTGGGTGAAGTCGGTGACGCCGCGCGCCTTGAGGGTCTCGTAGAGCGCCCGGGCGTCGTCGGTGTGGAGGACGATGGAGCCCATGGCGCCCTTGGCGATCAGCTCGCGGAGCTGCGCAGCGGTGGCTTCGTCGTGGACCGGCGGGCCCGGCTCCTCGAGGAAGATCTCGACGTCGGGGTTGCTGGGGAAGCGGACCGTCAGCCAGCGGAAGGGACCCTGCTTGATGTCCTGGCCCTTCTCCATCCCGAGCTTGTTGACGTAGAAGTCGAGCGCCTCGTTCTGGTCGAGGACCTTGACGGACGTGACGGCGAGCCTGGTGGTCATCGTGTTCGTTCTCCGTTCTGCAAGGAACGTCAGCGGCGAGCTGTGGCCTCAGCTCACGCTTTCTTGACGAGCTCACCGATCCGTGCCTCGTCGGCGGCGGTCAGCTCCTTCAGGGCGAACGAGGTCGGCCACATCGTGCCGTCGTCCAGGCGTGCCTCTTCCTCGAAGCCGAACGTCGCGTAGCGCGAGCTTGAACTTCGCCGCGGCCTTGAAGAAGCACACGACCTTGCCGTCCCTGGCATAGGCCGGCATGCCGTACCAGGTCTTCGGCGCGAGGTCCGGGGCGCTGGCCGTGATCAGGGCGTGGATCCGCTCGGCCATCGAGCGGTCGGCCGGCGGCATCTCGGCGATCTTCGCGAGCAGGTCGCGCTCCCCGTCGGCCCTGGCATCGCGGGACTTGGTCTCGGCCTTGAGCTCTCGGGCGCGCTCCCGCATCGCGGCCTTCTCGTCGTCGGTGAAGCTCTTGCCCGCGGCGGTGGGCTTGGCGGTGGTCTTCGTCTCGGTCATGGCAGGTACCTCTCTGTGTGGTGCGATCAGGATGACCCTGATGCTAGGGGGCGCCACTGTCCGTGGCTTCTCCGAAACTGCTCGTTTTCGCGGACGTTCGCGCCGCGGCCCCCGGTCGCGTCACCGCCACCAGCGGCCGCATGGCCATCATCTGGAAGCAGTTCGGCGCGACCATCGGTCCGTGCCCGTCGCGGTAGTCCGACGGCGTCTCGCCGACGATCTCGCGGAAGGTGCGGCTGAAGGTCCCCAGGCTGGTGAAGCCGACGTCGAGGCAGATGTCGGTGACACTCCGGTCGGTCTCGCGCAGGAGGAACATCGAACGCTCGACCCGCCGCCGCTGCAGGTACCGATGCGGCGTCTCCCCGAAGACGGCTCGGAAGCTGCGACTGAAGTGCGCCGCGGAGACATGGGCCACGGCGGCCACGGCGCCGACGTCGAGCGGCTCGGCGTAGGCGCGGTCCATGGCGTCGCGGGCGCGCAGCAGGCGCCGGTTCAGATCCTCGACCTTCTGGCTCACGGTGCAACGCTACGCCATCAGGGGAGTGGGCTGAGCTCGACTCCAGGAGACGGGAGATGGTCGGGGCGGTGGGATTCGAACCCACGATCTCGTGCTCCCAAAGCACGTGCGATGCCAGGCTTCGCTACACCCCGTCCGGTCGAACCCGCCTCACGATACTCGACATCGGCGACGGCCCGTAGAACTGGCTCGACCGGGCCCGGTCGGCGTTCGGCACCGCCCGACGTCGTTTGCTCGTGCCGGGCACCGAGTGGGCTCAACCGCCTTCGGCGGCAAACAGCTGCCACTCGTCCGGAACGCCCTTGAGGACGTGCGTGCCGCGGTCCAGGAAGGTCAGGCCCGAGCCGACGACGAGGTCTCGAACGGTCCTCGACACGAGCACCTCGCCCGCTCCGGCGAGAGCCGCGATCCGGGCGCCGATGTGGATGGCCAGGCCGCGTACGTCGTTGCCCGAGAGCTCGATCTCCCCGGTGTGGATACCCGCCCGGATCTCCAGGCCCAGCGGTCGAACGGCCCCGGCCGTGGCCAGGGCGCAGCGGACGGCGCGGGCGGGTCCATCGAAGATGGCCAGGAATCCGTCACCGGTCGTACCGATCTCCCGCCCGGCGTAGCGCGCCAGCTGTTCCCGCACCCGCGCGTGGTGCGCCTTCAGCAGATCTGCCCAGGCGGCGTCCGCGAGCTCGGCCGCGCGGGCCGTGGAGCCGACGATGTCGGTGAACAGGACCGTCGCCAGGACTCGATTGCTCTCCGATCGGCTCCGCGCACCGGTGAGGAACTGCTCGATCTCGCCGAGGATCGCGTCGGCGTCCCCGATCCAGGGCAGGTGGTCGTCACCCGGGAGCTCGACGAATAACGCCTCGGGGATGTGCTCGGCAAGGTACCGGCCGGACTCGACGGGAATGGTTCGATCGCCCGTCCTGTGGAGAACCAGCGTGGGGACTCGGATCGCCTCGAGAATCGGGCGGATGTCGATCGCCATATTCATCCGGGTCAGAGCGAGGGCCGCTCCCGGGCTGGCGCCTGTCCGGAGGTAGTGAGCCCACGTCTCGCGGAAGCGGGCATCGCCGACCATGCTCGGCGCGCGGATGTCGAGGCCGACCGGCCCGCCCCAATCGCGTTCGATCTCCTCGAGGAACGCCTCGCGCTGCTCGTGCGAGGCACCCCATGGATGGTCCGGGGCGACCAGCCTTCGGGCAAATCCGCAGGATGATCCTGGTTCGGCGCGGGTACGTCGGAGCGTCGGCAAGTCCGAGTCCGGACCCCGATCGGGACAGCCCGGTCCCGCGCTTGTCGAACAGAATCAGCCGTGAGAACGTGGCGAGCCGCTCGAAGAACCGGGCCATCGTCGGTTCGTCCCAGGCGGCCTCGACATGGGATACCCAGCCCGGAACCCAGACGAGGTCGCGCGGCCCGTCCCCGATCACCTGGTACGCGATCGACACGCCCTCCGGAGTCCTTGCGTAGTGCGTCGTCGGAGCCACGCCCGGAAGTGTCGCTCCGGCTCCGGACCATCGCAAGCCGGTCTGGCGCCCGGCGGAGTCGGCAGAAACGGTGAAGGGGCAGCCTCGCGGCTGCCCCTTCGGGAATGGAGGGAGCGAGTCGCGACCTACTGGTTGGCGGGTCGCGTCCCGAGGGTGACCGAGGCCTCTACGGTCTGCCCGTTCCGAAGGATCTTGAGGGTCACCGTCTTGCCCGGGCTGAGCTGACTCATCACCAGGTCGAGCGGGTGGCTGGTGTCGATGGCCGTGCCGTCGATGGCAGTGATGATGTCGCCGTCCTGGACGCCGGCCTGCTCGGCAGGGCTGCCTGCGACGACCGCCGAAGCGTTGGTGCCGTCGGCGCTCGAGATCCAGGCGCCGTTGTCGACCGGCAGGCTGTTGGCCTTCTTGACGGCCGGGTCAATCGACTCGAACTGGACGCCGAGCCACGGCCGGGCGAGCGGCTGGCCGGCCGACGCCTGGGCCATCATCGGACGGGCGATGTTGATCGGGATCGCGAAGCCGATGTTCTGGGCCTGGCCGGCGACGGCCGTGTTGATCCCGATGACCTTGCCGCTCGGATCGAGCAGCGGGCCACCACTGTTGCCGGGGTTGATCGCGGTGTCGGTCTGGATGAGGTTGCTGAGCTGGCCGCTGTCGACCGGGATGCTCCGGCCGACGGCCGAGATGATCCCGCTCGTGACCGAGTCGGTGAACGTCCCGAGGGGGCTGCCGATCGCGATCGCCTGCTGGCCGACCTGGACGGTCGACGAGTCGCCGATCGGGGCGGTCGGGAGACCGGTCGCGTTGACCTTGACGATCGCCAGGTCGGTCAGGGTGTCGATGCCGTAGATCGTCGCGTCGAACTCACGGCCGTCGTTGAGGTGGACGGTCAGGCTCGTCGGGTCGCCTTCGACGACGTGGTGGTTGGTGAGGATGAGCCCGTTGGCGTCGAAGATCACGCCCGATCCGGTGCCGGTGCCCTGGGCGGACTCGGCGACGATCGTCACGACCGCCGGGCTGACGGCCTTGGCGATGTCGACGATCGAGCCGTTGGCGTTGCCGTTCGTCGCACCGCTCCCGCCTCCGTTCGCCGGGGAGGGGTTGGCGACGGCGGGGGTGACGACCGGCGCGGGGCTTGCCGCCTGGCGGGCCGACGCATTCACGACGAGATAGGTGCCCCCCGACGACAGGGCGGCGGCGCCGATGACCGCGGCGAGGACGAAGCCGGGGCCGACCGAGCGGCGGGAGGAAGGTGAACTGGGCCGGGGATCGGACGGCGGCGCGACCGGGTCGTTGACCGCATTCGCGGCGGTCCAGGTCGGGGTCGCCCAGCTCGGAGCGGCCGGCGGCTGGGTCGGGCCGGTCGAACCGGCCTCGGTCCCCCAGGCGTCCCGCGGGGTGGACTGGAACTCGTTCACGGCTGGTATCCCTTCTGCCCGGATCGCTTCGCCGGCGCGACCCTTCCTGATCCGGGGCTGTCACCCGGACTGTGCCGACGCCGCATGAAGGACCACGCCGCGAATCGGTGAAGGTTCCTCCACCCTTGCGATTCCTTAATCGCGATCGAGGGCACCGAGGCGCAGGCGCAACAGGCCGGTCCGGCCGGGCGTCCTTGGAGCGACGCCGGGCGGTGACTGGCAGGCAACAGGGGGCCGCCCGGCGTCTCCACGCTCACCCGGCTAGACTGGCTCCCCGAAGGCCCGCGAGCCGACCAGCGTCGCAACGGGAGTACGGGACCTGCGCCAGGCCACGCGAATCCGGCCCGACACCGGGCCGACGGACCGCCGCCGGATCCTGGCGGCCGTGCTGTCGGCCGTGATCCCGGGTCTCGGTCAGGCCTACAACCAGCGGGCCCGGCTGGCGCTCGTCTTCCTGCTCCCGGTGGTGGTCGTGGCAGCGATCACGGTGATCGCGGTCTGGGCGATCCCCGGCCCCCAGCTCGTCGCCAGCGCGATCGTCCCCCGCAACCTCGACCTCCTCATCGACCTCAACCTCGCCCTCCTGGCGTGGCGTCTGGTCGCCCTCGGCCAGGCGTTCTTCGACGATCGGTTCGAGCTCCGACCGGGACGCCTCGCCTTCGCCGGCCTGGCCGTGGTCATCGTGGTCACGATCGCGCCGCACGTCGGCGCGCAGTATCTCGGCGGCGTGGCCCGATCGACGTTCGCCGAGGTCTTCGATGGCGGGGCGCTCGGGGCGCGCTCGGACGGCGACACGGCCAGGATCCCGGGTACGAACGAGCGGCTCAACGTCCTGCTGATCGGGATGGACAAGGGCCGCGGCCGCGACCACGCGCTGACCGACACGCTCATCGTCGTCTCGCTCGATCCGGTCGGCAAGTCGGTCAGCATGGCCTCGCTGCCGCGCGACCTCGTCAACGTGCCGCTCGGCGACGGTCGAACGTTCGGACCGAAGCTGAACAGCCTGCTGAGCTACGCGACACGCCATCCCAAGGACTTCCCGGCCGGCGGGACACGGACCCTCGAGGACGCGGTCGGGGCGCTGCTCGGGATCCCGATCCACTACTACGCGACCGTCGACCTGGCGGGCTTCGCCAAGATGGTCGACGCGGTCGGCGGCGTGGACATCAACGTGCGCCAGCCGCTCAGCGACCCGAAGTACGGCGGCTACGGGATCCCGGCGGGCGGCTGGTCGGTCACCGTCGGCAAGCACCACTTCGACGGCCCGAACGCGCTGGCCTACGCACGGATCCGCCGGTCCGAGGGGCAGACCGACTTCACCCGCCAGACCCGCCAGCAGGAGATCCTCCTCGCCCTGCGCTCGAAGGTCGTCAAGGGCGACGCACTCTTCAGCCTGCCGAGCCTGCTCGAGGCGGTCGGCAAGACGATCGCGACCGACCTGCCGCCCGAGCGTCTGCCCGACCTGGCGGTCATGGCCGGCGAGATCCCCGCCAAGCGGATCGTCCGTGTCGTCGTCCGCTTCCCGCTCGTCCATCCGGCCAAGGCGGGCGAGAACAAGTACGGCGCGGTCCAGCTCCCCGAGTACGACCGGATCCTGGCCGTCGCCGCCGCGCTGTTCCCGGAACCGGGGACGCCGGCCAGGGGCTGGAGCCCGAAGGACTCGCCGCTGCCGAGCCCCGCCGGAAGCCCGGCGCCCGCGGCATCGCCGTCCGGCTAGGACCGGCCGGTCAGCTCAGCGCGTCGAGGTGGGGCGTCATCCGGCGCGCGGCCCGCGCCCGGTGCGAGATCCGGTTCTTCTCGGCCGCCGACCACAGCCCGAGCGTCCGGCCGCCGGGCGGTTCGCTGGCCGGCTCGAAGATCGGGTCGTAGCCGAAGCCGCCCGTTCCGCGCGGCGCGCCGGCGATCCGGCCACGGCAGGTGCCCCGGGTCTCGGCGAGGACCGGGACGCGGCCGCGCGGTCCGCGCGCGGTGGGTCGGCCGTCGGCCAGGACGAGGACACAGACGTAGCGCGCGCCGCGCCGACCGGGCTCGAGCCCGTCGAGCGCCTCGAGCAGCTTGGCGTTGTTGTCCGCGTCGGTCGCCGCCGGCCCGGCGTAGCGCCGGGTACGGACCCCGGGCCCACCGCCGAGCGCGTCGACCTCGATCCCGGAGTCGTCGGCCAGCGTCGGCAGGCCGGTCAGCCGGGCGTAGTAGCGGGCCTTGAGCCGGGCATTCGCCTCGAACGTCTCCCCGTCCTCGATCGGCTCGGCGCCGGGCGGGACGCCGGCCTCGTCGAGGCCGATGAGCTCGATCCCGGCCGCCTGGAGGAGCTCGCGCAGCTCGCGCAGCTTGTGGCCGGAGCGGGTCGCGACGACGACCCGCGGTGGCCGGCCGCCCGGCCCCTTCGACGTGGCTCGACTCACCGCTTGACGGTGGCGATCGCCGCGGCCTGCTGCTCGAACAGCCGGTCGAGCCCGAGCTGGGCCAGGTCGAGCAGGCCGTTCATCGCCGGACGATCGAACGGCCTGCCTTCGGCCGTGCCCTGGACCTCGACGTACGTCCCGGCGTCGGTGCCGACGACGTTGAAGTCGACGTCGGCCCGCGAGTCCTCCGGGTAGTCGAGGTCGAGGAGCGCGATCCCGTCCACGAGCCCGACGCTGACCGCCGCGATCCGGTTGAGCAGGAGCCGCTCCATCCCGAAGGTCACCAGCGCCGCCGCCAGGGCGACGTAGCCGCCGGTGATCGAGGCCGTCCGCGTCCCGCCATCCGCCTGGAGGACGTCGCAGTCGACGGTCACCGTCCGCTCGCCGAGCTTGGCCAGGTCGACGACCCCGCGCAGCGACCGACCGACGAGCCGCTGGATCTCATGGGTCCGGCCGCCGATCCGGCCCTTCGACGATTCGCGCTGGCTGCGTTCGGCGGTCGCCCGCGGGAGCATCGAGTACTCGGCCGTGACCCAGCCGGTTCCCTTGCCGCGGAGGTGGGGCGGGACCCGGTCCTCGATCGTCGCGGCGCACAGGACCTCGGTGTCGCCGACCCGGATCCGGCACGAGCCTTCGGCCCACTTCAGGACGCCGAGGGTCAGCGTGACGGGGCGAAGCTCGTCCGGGCGGCGGCCGTCGGCGCGGACCGTCGCTGGGCGGTTGCCGATCGTCATCGATGAGGCTCCTTCGTGACAGCCTGGGCGGCCCGCTCCTCGTCCTTGGCAGCATCCCACAGCTCGTCGAGCTGGGCGAAGTCGAGATCGCGCAGCGCGACCCCGCGGGCCGCGGCCATCCGCTCGACCGATCCGAACCGCCGCCGGAACTTGTCGTTCGCGGCCCGCAGGGCGGCCTCGGCCTCGACACCGTGGCGGCGGGCGAGGTTGACGAGCACGAGAAGCAGGTCGCCGACCTCCTCGGCCTGGTCGGCCGCGGTCGCGGCGGCTGCCAGCTCGGCCAGCTCCTCGTGGACCTTGGCCACGATCCCATCGACGGTCGGCCAGTCGTACCCGAGCGCCGCGGCGCGCTCCTGCATCTCCTGGCTGGCGGCCAGCGCGGGCATCGCCCGGCTGATCCCGTCGAGCGCCCCCTTCGGTGCGGCCGGCCCGGCGTCGAGCCCGGCACCCGACAGCTCGGCATCGGCCGCGGCATCGGCCCGCTCGGCCGCCTTGATCGTCTCCCACTGGCGGGTCACGTCGGCGGCCGTCCGGGCAACGGCGTCGCCGAACACGTGGGGATGACGACGGACGATCTTCGTCGCGAGCTCGGCCTGGACATCGGTCAGGTCGAAGACGCCGGCCTCGGTCGCGAGCTGGGCGTGGAGGATCACCTGGAGGAGGAGGTCGCCGAGCTCGCCGGCGAGCTCGGGAGTGGCGCCCCGGCCGAGGGCGTCGTAGACCTCGTAGGCCTCCTCGAGCAGGTGCTTGCGGAGCGATTCGTGGGTCTGCTCCCGGTCCCACGGACAACCATCCGGCCGGCGCAGCCGAGCGGCGATCCAGGGCATCGCCCAGGGGCTGGCGACGGCGAGCTCCGGCCGGACCGGCCCGAGGTAGAGCGGCCCGGCGAGATCGGCCAGCGCGAGCTCGCCGACCGTCGTGCCGTCGCTGATCCGGAACCGACCCACCGGGTGGTCGCCCGGGTAGAGCCGGCCGAGGACCGCGATCGGATCGCCACCGCCCGGACCGGCGTCGACCCGGGAGTGGCTCGATCGGCGCTCCGGCGGACGACGCCGGACTGCCCTCGCCGCTCGAGCCGGCTCGGCCGGCGAGGACCGCGCCGGGCACGACGAGGACCGGACGGGATGGCTCGATCGGCGTCTCGACGAGCCGCTCCGCGGTCACCACCTGGAGCCCGTCACCGGGGTCGAGCCCCCAGCGCAGGCGCGCCTCGGCGAGCAGCGCGTCGAGCACGATCGGCCCGCTAGGAGCTTTCGGCCGTCAGGTCGGGCGTGATCTGGGCCTTCGCCTTCTGCGCCGCAAACCAGTTCTGGAACGCGTTGCTCTTGAGGGTGGCCAGCTGGTCGCCGTCCGGCAGGCGCGTCTGCTCATCGCGAACGAGGAACAGGTAGTAGCCGGCGCTGGTCTGCAGCGGGTCGCTGACCTTGCCCTTCGTGGCGGCGAAGATCGCGTCCTCACGAGCCTGGTCGAGCTGGTTGCGGGCGACCCAGCCGAGATCGCCGCCGGTCGCCGCGTCGCTGCTGTCCGAGTTGTCCTTGGCCAGCTGGGCGAAGTCGGCACCGGGGGCATTGGCCTGGACCTGGAGGCCGGCGATCCGGCTCTCGGGTGGACCGCGTCGCGCCTCGAACTCGATGACGTGCCAGCCGTACTGACTGAGGACGGGCCCGATCAGGTCGCCCTTCTTGAGGCCGTCCTTGAACACCGCGTCGCCGAAGCCGGTGTCGAGCGAGCCGCGGGTGAACCACTGGAGCTCCCCGCCATCGGCGGCCGAGCCCGTGTCGAGGCTGTCCGACTTGGCGATCGTCGCGAACGCGGCGTCGAGCTCCTCGGGCTTGAGCGCCTTGAGCTTGTCGTACGTCGCCTGGGCCTTGGCCTTGGCCGTCGCCCAGCCCGGATCGTCCGAGGCGACCGGGTTCTGGGCGTCCGGTGCCTTGTCGCCTGGCGTGTACAGGATGTGCCTGACCTTGACCTCGTCGCCGGGGCCCTGGTAGGTCGAGGTCGAGACGAAGATCTCGTTGACCAGGCGCTGGAGGGTCGGCTGCGCGGTGGAATCGGCGACGACCTTCTTGGTCAGCGCGTCGCGGATGAGATCGGCCTTGACCGCCTCGCGGTAGGCGCCCATCGGGATGCCGGCGTCCTTGATCTTGTCGGTCCAGATCGGGTCGACGATCGGCGGGGCGATCTCGATGACCTGGCCGATCGTGTACGACCCGTCGGATCCGGCGATCACGTCGGTCACGCCGGCCTGGGGCAGGGCGAACATGGCGGTCACCAGGGCCGGATCGATGGCGGTGTTGTCGGCCAGGATCCAGCCGACGTCGCCACCGGTCGCTGCATAGGCATCCTTCGAGACGGCCTTGGCCACGTCCGCAAAGGCCTTGCCGCCCTTGATGTCGGCGAGCGCCTTGTCCGCGTTCGCCTTCGCGGCTGCCTTCTGGGCGTCGGTCGGGGCCGTCGCCCCGGTCGTGACCTCGGGCTCGATCGTGATCGTCGCGATGTGGCGCTGCTCCTGTTGGGTCGCCTCGTCGGTCAGGCGCTGGTCGATCTGCGCCTCGCTGATCGTGATCCCCTGCTGGGCGGCGAGCTGGGCCTGGAGGGTTGCATCGATCAGCCGGTCGAGCGACGAGCTGGAGAGCTGCTGGCGGGCCTGGTCGATCGAGGCGACCCGGGCCTGGAGGTCCGTGTCGCTGATCCGCCCGAGCTGGTTGAGATAGCGGGCCTGGGCCTCGGCCTGGTTGAGCCGGAACTGGTCGACCAGCGTCCGATCCCGGTAGGTGTCCTGGTTGATCGTCTCGCCGTTGACCTTGGCCACTTCGGTGAAATGCGCCCCGAAGTACTGGCCGGCGGCTGCCCCGACGAGGGTGATGAGGCCGATGACGATCGCAAAGCCAAAGGCCAGGTTGATGTAGAGGTTGCGCCGATCCTGGCCATCGCGGCCGAACCGGCTCGACCGCCTGGCGGTCGTCTTGGAGCGAGAGGTCATTCGGACGTGGCTTCCTGCAGGTGAGTCCCGCGGGTTGCGGGAGGGATGGGGCGCGTATCGTACACCGCCACCGCCGATCGTCCGGCGCGCCGATCGGCGGAGCTCAAGGTCGATCGATCCGGACCGCCCAGGTGCCCCGGCGGCCATCGGCTTCGACCGGCACGATCCGAATCGGGCCGACCGTGGTCGGGGCGCCGACCTCGAGGAACCTGAATGCGGACGGCGGCGCATCGAGCCCGGTGTCGTGATAGACGATCTGGCCTGCGGCTGGATACGCTCCGTCCGGGGCGAGCCGCGAAGGGTCGGTCCGCGCGACCTGGGTCAGCGGCAAGCCAAGGTCGACGGCAGCCTGCGAGAGCAGGCGGGCAGGGACGAGCAAGGCAACCGGCCCGTCGGCGTAGGGGTTGTGGGGTTCCGCGCGATCGGGTCGCGCCCGGACGCCGGGCTCGGCGTCGAGCGCGGCGTCGATCGACGACCGGGCCGCGTCGAAATCGCCGATCGCGTTCCGGTCGTTCCGGATCTGCGTGATCACCGTGCGGTCGAGCGGGGCCACGGTCGGACTCAGGGCGAACGCCAGCGCCGCGGCCACGGCGAGGCGCCCTGCCGCGCGAACCTCCGGTCGGTCGGCGAGCGCGACCGCCAGGACGGGAGCCGTCAGGGCGCTGAAGCCGACGCCCGCCGCCATGACGATCGCAAGATCGACCGGCAGGGCGTAGCGGTCGATGACGAACAGGTGGCGCGATCCGAGCAGGAGGACGAACACTGCGACTCCGGGCCCGAGCGCGGTCAGTCCGACGAGCACGGGCCACGCTCGCCGGCGGACGAGCACGACGACGCCCAGGCCCGCCAGCAACAGCATCGGCAGGTACGCCGTCAGGTGACTCCCGACAAACCTCAGGGCCGTCCCGCTCGACTGAGGGGCTCGGATCGTGGTACCGATGCCGGGCACCTGGAGCGAGTAGAGAGCATCCCCGCTCAGGAGGAAGTCGCCGGCGGCACCAAGCAGGACGGCGAGCAAGGCGAGCAGGACGAGCCAGGCGGCACGCGGCGGCGAGCTGCCCCGGCCCGCTCGTGCTGAGATCACTCGGGCCGTGAGGACCACGCCGGCGACAAGGCAGATCAGGAGCGTCTCCGGGCGGATCAACGCCGCGATCAGGAGGGCGACTCCGGCCCACCCGTAGCGGGGTCGATCCGCGCTCGCGGCGAGGCCGGCGAGCGACCAGAGCAGGACGGACCAGGTCACGGTGTAGGCCAGTGACGCATCGAGGAGAAGGCCGGACGACGCTATCAGCCCGAATGCGACGAAGATGCCTGCCGCCGTCGCTCCGGAGACGCGCTGGGCGAGCATGGCTGCGGCGGCAATCCCAAGGCCATAAACCACAACTGCGAGCGCCGAGATGGGACGCCAGTCGCCGAATGCCGCGTGGATCGCACCGTAGACGATCGTGAGGAACAGCTTTGGCGTCGTGCCCAGGAACCGCTCGAGCTGGACGCCGGCAGCGAGACGGTCGAAGTAGAGCACCGAGGACGCGGCGTCTGAGCCGACCGCGCCGACCAGCCACGGTCGGGTCGCCCAGAGCGCAACGGCGGTGCTCGCGACGAATACCGCCAGGCCGAGCAGGATCGTCGACGACACCCGCGATCCGGGCGGCACCTCTGATCGCTCCGCGTCCATCACCTTGCCGAGGCGCGGCTTGCCGAGACCCTGGGAGGCGACAACGTGTCGCGGAGGACCGCCACGACCCGCGCCTGGTCGGCCGGGTCGAGGTTCGACGACGACGGCAGGCTGACGGCGGCCGCGAAGATCGCGTCGGCGATCGACCGCCGAGGCGCGGCGCCTCGGCGTAGAGCCTGGTCTGGTGCAGCGGCGTCCAGAGCGGCCGCGCGTCGATGCCCCGGGCGGCAAGCTCGTCGAGCGCGCGTCGCGACCGATCGGTGCGCGCGCCGGATCGAGCGCGGCCGTGTACAGCCAGAACGACGGATCGGCCCAGGCGCGCGGGCGGCCGGACGGATCCCGGGCAGGTCAGCGAGCGCGGCGTCGTAGCCGGCGGCGATCCGCCGGCGGGCCGGCCAGGAGCTCGGGCAGCTGCTCGAGCTGGGCGACGCCGAGCGCGGCCGCGAGGTTGGTCAGGCGGTAGTTGTAGCCGACCTCGTCGTGGTGGTAGGCCCGCCCGGGCAGCCGCGCCTGGGTCGTCAGGTGGCGGGCCCGCGCGCGAGCGGCTCGTCGTCGGTGACGATCATGCCGCCGCCGCCGGTGGTGATGATCTTGTTGCCGTTGAAGCAGAAGCAGCCGACCCGGCCGATCGTGCCGACCTGCCGGCCGGCGAACGCGCCCCGCGGTACACGCGCGCCGAGCGCCTCGGCCGCGTCCTCGACGACGGCCATGCCGTGGCGGTCGGCACGCCGCGACGATCGGCTCGATGTCGGCCGGATGGCCGAGCAGGTGGACGACCTCGATCGCCCGCGGCTGGCGCAGGCCGACGCGCGCCCGCCGCTCGAGCTCGTCGGCGACGAGCGCCGGGTCGATGTTCCAGGTCGTCGGCTCGGCGTCGACGAGCACCGGCACGCGCGCCGAGGTAGCGCGATCGGGTTCGCCGACGCGATGAACGTGAGCGTCGGCACGAGCACCTCGTCGCCCGGCCCGACGCCGAGGACGCGCAGCGCGACGTGGAGCGCCGCCGTGCCGCTCGCGCAGGCGACCGCGTGGCGCGCGCCGACGTAGGCCGCGAACTCGCGCTCGAAGCGCTCGACGAACGGACCGACCGACGAGACGAAGTTGGTCGCGAGGCACTCCTCGAGGTAGCGGCCGCTCGTTGCCGCCGATCGCGGGCTCGGCGAGCGGGATCGCGGCGCTCAGAGCATGGACACGGTCGCCGTCGGTAGGCGTCCGGGTTGCGCGCGCAGCCAGTCGACCGTGCGCGCCGATCCCGTCCTCGAGCGACGTCCGCGGCTCCCAGCCGAGCAGCTCGCGGGCGCCGGCCGGGTCCGACTCGAGCACCAGCACCTCGCTCGCGTCGGGCCGCAGGCGGCGCGGCGTCCTCGACCGGCCGCGGCCTCGACGCCGAGCAGCCGGCAGGCGAGCTCGAAGCAGCTCGCCGATCGACTCGGCTGCGGCCGGTGCCGAGCTGGATCGTCTCGCCCTCGACGCCGTCGGCGGTCGCGGCCCGGACGAAGCCGTCGACCGTGTCGGCGACGAAGGTGAGGTCGCGGCGCGGGTCGAGCCGCCCGAGCCGGATCTCGCGGCTGCCCGGCGAGCAGCTGGCGGCAGGATCGTCGGCAGCACCGCGCGCGTCGACTGGCGCGGCCCGTAGGTGTTGAACGGCCGCAGGACCACGCACCGGCAGCGTCGAAGCTGCGGTGGTAGGCGAGCGCGAGCTGGTCGGCCGCGATCTTCGTCGCCGCGTACGGCGACTGCGCCTGCAGCGGATGCGTCTCGCGGATCGGCAGCGTCGTCGGGCGTGCCGTAGACCTCGCTCGTCGAGGTGTGGACCAGCCGCCGACACCGGCCCGGCGCGGCCGCCTCGAGCACGTTGAGCGTGCCGCGGACGTTCGTGTCGACGAACGACTCGGGCGCGACGTAGGAGTACGGGATCGCGATCAGCGCGGCGAGGTGGAAGACGACCTCGACGCCGTCGCAGGCGGCCTCGACGAACCGGGCGTCGCGGATGTCGCCGAGCCGGACGTCGAGCGCGCGCGCGGACCTCGGCGCGGCACGTCGTCCAGCCAGCCCCAGCGAGCCGCGCGAGTTGTAGAGGCAGAACGCGCGGACGCGGGCGCCCTCGGCGACGAGCCGCTCGACGAGGTGGCTGCCGATGAAGCCGTCGGCGCCGGTGACCAGGACGCTGCACGCCGGTCAGGCTCACGCTCAGCTCGCCGCCGCCGCGCCTGGTCGAGCTGGTCGCGCTGGCCGACGTCGATCCAGTCGTCCTCGATCTCGAACGCGCCGACCGAGCTCGCCGCGCGTCGATGCACCGCCTCGATGAGCTCGGGCATCGTCGATCGGCTGGCCGCGGCGCGACCGGCGCGACGAGTCGCGGCGACGACCGACGTAGATGCCCGCGTTGACCTCGCGCTCGATGGTCGGCTTCTCGCTCGAGGCCGACGACGCGATCGCCCGACCGCTCGACGCAGCCGAACGGGACCGTGTGGACGTAGCGGCGGACGCCGATCGTCGCCGCCTGGCCGCCCGCTCGTGGAAGTCGAGCAGCCCGCCGAGGTCGGCCTGGGTGACGAGGTCGCCGTTCATCACGAGCAGCGGCCTCGGTCGGCGGCTGCGGGCAGGAGCGACGAGCGCGCCGCCGGTGCCGAGCGGCGCGGTCCTCGCGCAGGTACTCGATCCGGCAGCCGAACGCGAGCCGTCGCCGAAGTGCTCCTCGATCACCTCGGCGAGGTAGTTGACCGAGAGGAAGATCCGGCGGATCCCGAAGCCGACGAGGTGGAGGACGATCCGCTCGAGGATCGGCCGGCCGGCGACCCGCAGCATCGGCTTCGGCACGGTGTCGGTCAGCGGTCGCAAGCGGGCGCCCCGGCCGCCGGCCATGACCACGCGCCCAGTTCGGCCGCTGCGACCGGCCGAGGATCTCGTGCAGCAGGTGCAGGCCGACGGGACGCCCGATCGCCGTCGACCACCGGGACCGCGCCGATCCGCCGCGCCCGCATCAGGTCGAGCACCTCGGCCCGGCCCTCGCCGGGACCGACCGACACGAACGTCGCGGTGAGGAGCGGCGCCGAGCGGGTCGTCGAGCGTCGCGCCGCCGAGGAGCGCGCGCCGGATGTCGCCGTCGGTCAGCGACGCCGACCAGGCGGCCCGCTCGTCGACGACCAGCGCGATCTGCCGGCGCCACGGTCGAGCGCGCCCATCGCGTCGCGGAGCGTGCCGCCGTCGCGGACGATGCAGGCGTCGAGGCGAGTCACGCCACGAGCTGCATCGAGCGGCCGCGCAGGCGAGCCGGCGACGACGGTTCCCGACGGCACGTCGGCGACGACGACCGCCCCCATCCCGACCGTCGCGCCGGGGCCGACGTGACGTGGTCGCGCACGCGCGCGCCGAGGCCGACGAAGGCATCCTCGCCGATCCGGGCGCCGCCGCCGACGACCGCCCCGGGACCGACGTGGACGAGGCGCCGATCACGACGTCGTGCTCGACGATGGCGCCGCGTGTTGACGATCGCGTGCGCGCCGACGCGCGCGCCGGCGTTCACGACCGCGCCGGCCAGCACGACGCGCCTTCGCCGACGCTCGCGCTCGGCGAGACCCAGGCCGCGGTCGTGGACGATCGTCGCCCAGCGGGCGGCGGACCCGATACCGCCGGACGGCGTCGCGAGCGGCCCGCGCCACCGTCGGACCCGGCGACCCCGAGGACGCACCATGGCCGGAGGTCGGCTTCCATCCGGTCGAGCCGGTCGGCGAAGTCGGCATCGTCCCGAGGTGCTCGACGCCGAGCAGCTCCCGGGTCCGCGACGCCGGTCCCGGGTCGACGACCCCGACGACGGTCCAGCGTCCGGCCGTGTCCGCGCAGCCTCGACGACGACCCGGGCGTGCTCGCCGCCGCCGACGATCACGAGCGGGCGGCGGCGTCACCGCTCGACCGGGATCGGCGCCTTGCGCGGCGGGCTGGGCGGCCGCCATGCCGCGATGATACCCGCGATCCGCGCCCCGGCCCGGCCGTCGCCAACGAGCGGATGGCGCGGCGACACGCTCGCCCGGAAGGCGGGATCGAGCGCGCGTGCGCAGCGCGGCCGCGACGTCCGCGGCGTCGCGCCGGCACGTCGATGACGTTCGCCTCGCGCCGCCGGCCGAGCTGGCGATCGCCGACGTTGACCGCCGGCAGGTCGACCGCCGGCGCCTCGATCAGCGCGCTCGAGCTGTTGCCGAGCATCGCGTCGGCGATCCGCAGGAGGCCCCAGTAGCGCCGCTCGCCGAGCGCCTCGACGACCGCGACGCGGCGGTCCCGCGCGCCGCTGCGAGCAGCGCCGCCGGATCGCGTCGCCGCCCGGGTCGGCGTTCGGCAGGGTGACGACGTAGGTCGCCGGGACGCGATCCATCGCGGCGACCACGGCGTCGGCGACCGCGGCCGGGATCCGCGTCCAGCGTCGCCGGGTGGACGGTCACGATCACGACCGGCGGGCGGAGCTCGATGCCGAGCGCCGCTCGAGCGGCGCGCGATCGGGCAGGTCGGCCCGGTACGCGTTGTCGAGCCCGGGCGCGCCGACGACGTGGATCGGTCGCCGGGTCCTCGCCCAGGGCGACGACGCGGCGCGCGTGCTCCGCGTGGCTCACGAGGTGGAGGTGGCTGAGCTTCGTGATCGCGTGGCGGAGCGCGTCGTCGAACGCGCCGCCGGTCTGCTCGCCGCCGTGGAGGTGGACGATCGGCACGCGGTCGACGGTCGCCGCGATCGCGGCCGCGGCCGTCTCGAAGCGATCGCCGACGAGCAGCAGGGCATCGGCCGGCCGGCTCGCAGGGAGCTCCGACGGCGGCGAGTGCGGCCGCGGCCTGACGTCGGCCGGCGGGTCGCGCCGCTCGTCGAGCCAGGCGAGCTCCGCGTCCGGCTCGAAGCCGTCGTCGCGGATGTCGTCGATGGTCCGGCCGTGCCGCGCCGACAGGTGCATGCCGCCGACGAGCCGGAGCTGGAGGTCGGGGTGGTCGCGGATGGCCGCGCAGGTCGAGCGCAGGATGCCCCAGTCCTGGCGGCCGGTCGTCAGGACCGCGATCGTCCGCGGCGGGCCGAGGCGCGGTCATCGAGGGGCTCCAGGTCGTCGACGGCGACGCGCCGGCCGGCGGCACGGCCCGGGTCGTCCGCCCGACGAGCTGCTCGCAGCCGGGCCGGCGACATGCCGGTCCCCGGGCGCAGCGCGACGAGGTCGTCGTCGGCCACTGACGACCCCGGCGGCGAGCGTCGCTCCCAGTGGAGGCTCCGGCGAGCGACGGCCGCGATCGCCGCTCCGCCGGACCGGCGCCTTCTCGCCCGTGCCGAGCGCGACCTCGACGGTCCGGATCCCGCGACCATCGCGGCGAAAGTCGTCGGGCTCGAGCGACGCGCGTGGTCCGGACCCGGAGCGGCCCGGTCGAGCGTCAGGTGCTTCTCGATCAGGTCGCACCGAGCGCCACGGCCGCGAGCGGCAGCTCGATGCCGAGGGTGTGGTCGGACCAGCCGGCCGGAACGCCGAAGGCGCCCGCAGGGTCTCGATCGCCCGCAGGTTCGCGGTCGCCGGATCGGCCGGGTAGCTCGACACGCAGTGGAAGAGCGCGACGGGCGGATCACCGGCGGCGGCCACGGCATCGACCGCCGCCGCGACCTCGACCATGTCGGCCATCCCGGTCGAGACGAGCAGCGGCCGGCCGCGCCGGGCGAGGCGCGCGCAGGAACGGGAGGTTGGTCAGCTCGCCGGAGCCGACCTTGAAGGCCGGCACGTCGAGCCGGTCGAGCAGGTCGGCGGACGCGTCGTCGAACGGGGTCGACAGGAACACGAGCCCCCGCTCCGCGGCGTGTCGCTGGAGCGCGGGCCAGGCGTCGGCGGGCAGCGCCAGCCGGAGCAGCATCTCGCGCTGATCGCCGGTCGAGTCGGCGGCGGCTCGCTGGTAGGCGGCCGTCGGGGCCCCGCGGCGGCCAGCGCGTCCGGCTCGAACGTCTGGAACTTGACGGCGTCGGCGCCGGCGTCGGCGGCCGCGTCGATCAGCCGATGGGCTCGCTCGAGATCGCCGTCGTGGTTGACGCCGGCCTCGGCGATGACGAAGACCCGCCCAACGCCGATCGCGCGGCCGCCAATGCTCAACGGTCGGATCGGCCGGGCTGCGGCCGCCGCCTCGGCGACGGCGAGGTCCGGCTCTCGATCGATGTCGACGCTCCGCTCGGGCGCGACGGGCAGACCGATCGTCTGGCCGGGCGCGACGAATCGGCCGGTCCGCCGCAGCTCGTCCGGGTCGATGACGTAGAAGGCGCCGGTCAGGAGCTCCACGGCGTCGTCGACGTCGACGGTCTCGACCCGCTCGTCGCGGTCGGGGGACGGCCGGACGTGCCAGCCGGCCGGGTGGGCCGACGTGACGCTGACGCCACCCTTGCCGCCCGACTGGTCGAACCGCTCGACGGCAGCCCGGAGATCCGTCGGGTCGGTCAGCGGCGAGGTCGGCTGGACCAGGACGAGGGCCCGGAACCGCCGACCGGCGGCCTCGAGCCAGTCGAGCGCGTGAAGGGCGACGTCGACCGACGTGGCGTCGTCGGTCGCGAGCTCCGGCGGCCGGCTCGAACGGCACCTCGGCGCCCCACGCCCGGGCCAAGGCCGCGATCGCCGCGTCGTCGGTGCTGCAGACGACCGGGTGCGGACCGCCGGCCAGCCCGGCGGCGGCCAGCCGGGCCGTCCGGACCGCGTGGCCGACGAGCGGGATCCCGGCGACGAGCCGCAGGTTCTTGCCGGGCACGCGCCGGCTGCCGCCTCGAGCCGGCACGAGGAACAGCACCGCGTCGGTCACGGCAGCCACGCGAGGAGCTCGGCGGCGATCCGGCCGCTCGCGTCGCCCGGCTCGAAGTGGTCGTCGAGGAACGCTCGTCGGGCGTCGTCGGTCGCTCGCCCGCGGCTGGCGCATCGAGCGCCGCCAGCATGTCGGCCCCGTTGCGGACCGGGACGGCCACGCCGGCCGGCACGTAGCCGAGCAGGTCCGGCACCGGCGAGCGTGTCGGCCAGCAGGTTCGGCGTCCCGGTCACGACCGCCTCGGTCAGGACGGTCGAGTGGACCCCGAGATGGGCGTCCGCAGCCCCGAGCAGCCGGTAGAGGTCGACCGTCCGGACGACCGTGATCGGCGGCGGATCGAATCCGCGCGCCGCCGCCACGCCCTCGATGACGGCTCGATACGGGCCGTCGTCGGGTTCGCCCGGATGGAGCTTGACGACGACGTGCGCGCGCGGGATCGGCCGGTCGAACAGGCGGGCCAGGCTGAGCGGATAGTGGAAGCGACGGTACGTCGTTCCCCACGTCCCGGAGATCACGATCATCCGGTCACCGGGCGCGATCCCGAGCTCGGACCGGACGGCCTCGCGGTCGACTGGTTCGGGCGCCACGAGATCGAGCCGAGGCGAGCCACCGACGCGCACCTCGTCCTCGCGGTACACGCTCGCCGACGTCAGGAGGCGCCGCTCCCACGCTCCGAAGACGTAGGTCCGATCGGGCAGGCGCAGGGCGTCGGGCCGCGAGCGGTGGATGTAGCCGTTGTGCCAGCGGTAGATCAGGCCGTGCTGGACCGCCACCGTTGGCACGCCTTCCGCTCGTGCCGCCGCCAGCCAGTCCTGGCGATGGTATTCGTCGGCGAGGAGCAGGCCGGCCGGTCGAAGCTCGCGGATCAGCCGGCGGATGCGCCAGATCGAGATCGTCCGACTGGGCAGCAGCCGTCGAGCCTGGTCGGCGACCCGCGCCGCGAGCGCCGGCCCAAGGTCGACCCCGAACGCGAGCAGAGGCACCGTCGACCGGCCGATCCGATCGGCCGTGGCCTCGGTCTCGGCCCGGATCCAGTCGGCATCGGCGGGTGCGCCCATCAGCCGGAGGACCTCGGCCGGCAGAAGCCGTTCCGAGCCGGGAGCGATCAGCCGCGCCCAGGCCTCGTCGTCGTCGGATGACGCCCACAGCTCGATCGTGACCGGGTCGAGACGCGAGTCGCGGAGGCGCTCCTCGATCGGATCGAGGTACGGGTTGATGAGCCGCGGACCGTCTGGAGTGTCGACCCGCTGGACGGCATGGGTGTGGACGGCCAGGAGGGGTCGTCGGGTCCCTTCGGCCAGCTGGACCAGGCGGTCCTGGAGAAGCCGGATGCGGCGCGTCCGAGCGTCCGGCCGGAGGCGGGACCGGACTCCCCGGGCGAGCCTTCGGACGACGGGGGCACCCGTCCGGGCCGCGAGCGATCGCCCGCCCGAGGGAGGGGTCCTGGTTTGGCCCGAAGTCGCCGGCTCATCGGCCATCGTCGGCTCACTGGCCATCGTCGACTCGTCGGACGGGGCGCCTTCGGCAGGCGCTGGGCCGACGATCGCCTCGTCGCCTTGGAACTCCAGGCCGTCGCGGGCGGCGACGAGCCGGGCCGCCTCCACGAGCGCCGCGTCGGTCGAGGCGGCACACTCGATCCTGGCCGGCCGAACCGCCGCCACGAGCTCGTCGACGATGCCCAGCCACAGGACCTGCTCGCGAAGCCACATCGCGTGGCCAACGCGGCCGTAGTACCAGAACGAGGTCCCTTCGACGGCCATCAGGTCGACCACGCCCGAGGCCTCCGCCCAGTCATCGAGGAGCTCGGCCGATTCGGCGTTGAGGTCGCGGGCGAGCAGCACGCGCTCGGCGACGTCACGCAGGCTGATCGCGGGATGATCCGCGCCGAGCGGAGGCGTCCAGGTCGTGTCGAGGACGACCACCGACCGGTCCGGGGCCGGTTCGCTCGGCGGGGTCGTCTCGAAGCGAAGGATCCCGCCCGTGTCTTCGGCCCGCATCAGATCGGCCTCCGGCACGGGGGTCGACGGGCCGGCGAAGACACCTGCCATGCCGCCGAGGATATCGGCTTCGGTCGGCCACCGCTCGTGTTGCGATCGACCGCCCGCGCTATTCTCTGACGTGCCGATCCTCAAGAGCCGGCTCGGCGACTGGGAGCTTGACCACGTCCAGGCCTGGTCCGACCGGACGCTCGTCATCGGAGCGGAGCCGGTCCGACTCATCGAGCCGACCTCGAAGGTCGCCACGATCGGGAGCTGCTTCGCCTCCGAGCTGGCCAAGATGATGGATGCGGTCGGGATCCGCGGGGCGATGCACCCGGGCGGCCTGTTCTACTCGACCGCCACGATCCGCCAGGAGCTCGAGCGGATCGCCGGCGGCTGGCCGGAGCGCGCGGCCGAGCCGCTCTGGGATATCGGTGGCGGCTGGGTCGACCCGTTCCGCGACTACGGCGTCCGTCACCCCGACGAGGCCACGCTGCTCGCCGGGCGGGCCGAGGCGGACGCGGCGGCGGACACGCTCTTCCGCGGGGCGGAGTCGTCGTCGTCACCCTCGGCCTGATCGAGACCTGGCGCAGCCGGACCAGCGGCGCCACGTTCCGCCAGATCCCCCATCCCGGCCGTGTTCGAGTCGCTCGGGCCGACGTTCCACCGCCTGACGGTCGCCGAGATGCTCGACGACCTCGAGCGGATCTACCGGGTCGTCCGCGAGGTCCTCGGCGCCGAGCTCGTGGTCACGACCTCGCCGGTCCCGCTCCACACGACGTTCACCGCGCTCGACGTACGCGTCGCCAACGTCGAGTCGAAGAGCCGGATCCGCGCGGCCGTCTCGGAGTTCGTCGACCGCCACCCCGACGTCCACTACTTCCACAGCTACGAGATGGTCGTCACCGCCGAGCGCCAGAGCGACTACTTCCGCGAGGACGGGCGCCACGTCGAGGAGCGCGCCGTCCGCTACATCGTGTCGGAGTTCCTGCGCCTGTTCGCCGCGCCCGAGCTGATGCTCCGCGACGTCGACAGCTCGTGGCTGACGCCGCTGTCCAAGACCGAGGCCGCGCCCACGCCCCGAGTCCGGGCGCCGGCTCCCAGGCCGTCGCTGCCGCGGCGCGTCGCCCGGCGCGTCCGCCGGAGCGCCAACGCCGTGCTCGGCCGGTCGCCGGCCTAGCCTGCGGCTCAGGGCGACGCCGGCGGCGCATCGCCGGCCAGCCGGTCGACGAACGCCGAGTAGCGATCCGCCTCCCGAGCCCAGCCGAGCTCGCGTACGCGCGCCTCGGTCCGAGCGGTGCGAGCCTCGCGCTCGAGAGGTTCGTCGGCCAGCCGGGCGATCCCCGCGGACAGCTCCCCGGCCTTGCCGGACGTGTAGGTCAGGACCGCATCCGGCGAGAACGTCCGCTCGACGAGCGGCAGCCGCGAGGCGACGACCGGCTTGCCCATCGCGCCGTACTCGAAGACCTTCGTCGACAGGCTGACCGCGGTGAACGCGTCGAGTCGGGTCGGGGCGATCCCGAGGTCGGCGGCCGCGACCGCAGCCGGCACGTCCTCGATCGGGATCCGGCCGTGGAACGTGACCCGCTCGACGATCCCGAGCCGGGCGGCCTGCTCGCGAAGCGACGGCTCCGAGTCGCCGCGGCCGTAGAGCTCGAGACGGATGTCCAGATCGGGGCGGTCGGTCGCCAGGCGGGCGACTGCGTCGAGGGCCACGTCGAGCTCGTAGGTCGGGGTGAGCGCCCCGGTGTAGACGACCCGGAGCGAGCCGTCCGCCCGGAACGGCCGTCGCGGGTGGCTCGCTGGATCGAACAGGTCGAGGTTGGGCGAGTTCGGGACGATCGTGACCTTGTCCGCCCGGATCCCGAGCCCGAGCAGCCGGTCGGCCATCAGCTCGTTGACCGCGAACACCCGGTCGGCGAACGCGATCGACAGCCGCTCCTGGAGGAGGAGCGCCCGATGGACGATCCGCCAGTCCGCGCGAGGGAAGCGGGTCCGGAAGAACTCGGGCATCGCCTCGTGGAGGTCGAGGATGACCGGCACCCGGCGGAGCTTGAGCGGAAGCGCCGCGAAGACGAGGAAGTCCGGCAGGCTGTGGACCTGGATCACGCCGTACTGACGACGACGGTGCGCGCGGGCGACCGCCCAGCTCGATCGGACGAGGAACGTGAGGTACTCGCGAAGGTAGACCCACAGGCTCGCGCCCTGGTGACGCTGGACGTCGATCCGCCGGAGCCGGACTCCGCCGATCGCCCCCTCGGGGCCGTCGCCCGGCCGCCGGAGCGCGAACACGTCGACGTCCCTCCCCCGGGCGACGAGCGCCTCGGCCTCGCGCCTGACCCGGGGATCCTCCTCGTAGTAGGAGTGGACGATCATCGCGGCCGGCCGCCGGCCCTTGCCTGCCATGTCGTCAGCCTCCCGCGATCGCCCGCAGCCGCGCGAGCAACGCGTCGAGCGAGCCATCGGCCGGGGCGACGATCCGTTGGAGCAGGTTGGCGGCCGCCACCCGGCCGGGGCCCGGCGCCTGCTCGAGGCGGGTCACCAGCCGTTCGAGGGCCGCCGCCGAGATCGAGATCTGGTCGGAGCCGATGGCGAGCCGGTCCCGGTTGACCTGGTAGATATGCGTCTCGATGTCGCCCGAGGGATCGTCCTCGACGAACCGCTTGAGCTCGGTGAAGCCCCGATCCGGCGTCAGGAGGGCCAGGATCGACCGGGACGAGCTGGCCAGGTTGACGCTGTAGACGAGGAAGTCGGGCTGCTGGGTCCGGATGAACCGGTCGAGCGTCGCCGCATCGTAGACGTTGAAGTCGTTGGCCTTGCCGGGCGCCGTGTCGATCGCGATGAAGTCGCGCGCCGAGCCGCCCGGTCCGCGCAGGCCGAGCGGCGCCGTCGGGTCGGCCACGGCGAGGTAGTGACGGAGCCCGGCCGCCCGGTAGCCGGCCGGCAGGTCGATCGCCGTGGCCATGCTCAGGTACGGCCCGATCGCGACGGTCGAGCCGGCCGGCGCGTTCGCCCGGATCCAGGCATTGATCTCGGCCGCCGCCGCCCGCTCGGAGACGGACCGGCCGGTCGCCAGCCGCGCGGCGCGGACGTCGACCGCGAGCCCGACGAGGACGACGGCCACGACGAGGGCGACCACCGGCCCGGTCGTCAGCAGCCGGCCACGCGTGGCCAGCCGACGAGCCGACGATGATCGCGATGACGATGACGACGATCGCGACGACGGCCCCCAGGCCGAGCGGTCCGGATCGGCAGCCGGGTCAGCGCCGTGAAGCCGACGATCGCGGCACCGGCGACGGCGAGGAGGATCGCCGAGCCGGCGATCACCCGGTCTCGACGCCCGAGCAGCGCGTCGAGCCCGGCGACCCAGCCGACCGTTCCCAGCACGAGCAGGAGGATCAGCTCGGTCAGGTAGTGGCGCGGCGTCTCTCCGACGCCGATCACGAGGAGCACGAGCGGGATCCCGCAGACGATCGCGAGGAGCACGTCGACGGCTGGTGTCGGCGACCGACGGACGGCCTCGCACGAGGGCGATGGCGAGGACCACCGATCCGAGCCCGTACGCGGCGGCCAGCCGGACCGACAGGATCGTGTGGTCGAGGTAGTAGCCGATCTGGTTCGGGTCGACGATCGACGAGCCGAGCAGCTTCGACGTCCGTGAGAACAGGATCGACAGGGCCACCACCCAGAGCCCGGCGACGAGCCAGGTGAACCCGGCCCGTCCGATCCTCCGGGCGACGGCACCGACCCGCCCCGACGAGGCCGCCGACACGAGGCGGGTGGCCCGCTCGGTGGCGGCGATCCGGGGCGCCGCCAACCCCAGGACGACCAGGACGGCGACGACGAGCGTGGCCGGCACGAGCGTCCAGGCGGGGAGCTCGAGCCGGTAGACCAGGTGCTCCGAGGCGGCGAACAAGGCGAACCACCAGGCCGTGCCGAGCGCCGCCGTCGCCAGCGTCGCGGCGCCGATCCGGGCGATCATGGTCCACGACACGCCCCACAGGACGCCGGCCAGGAACGGGACGAGGGCGTAGGGCTGGACCGTCTCCTTGATCAGGAACGCCGCGGCGAACACGAGCCCCGCCAGGAGCCCGATGCCGAGCGAGTTGCGCCGGACGGCCACGAACCCGAGCAGCACGTACAGGAAGGTGAGGGCGATCGACGGCATGTCGATCCCGGCGGTCCGGGCGATGTCGAAGAAGTACGGGAGGGCGAGGACGCCGATCGCCCCGGCGGCTCCGTAGACCGGCCGGATCCGCCAGCCGAGGACGGCGGCCATGAGGATGATCGCCGCCGCCGAAACTGCGTTCAGGAGGTGCCCCCAGGCGAGCGGATCGAGCCCGACCAGTCGCTCGGGCAGCACGACCAGCACCGGCCACAGCGGGCTGTGCTTGAGGAACGTCACGCCGAACACCGTCTCCGGGCCGTTGCCGGCGAGCACGTTGCGACCGATCCCGACGTACTTCGCGTCGTCGTAGGTCGGGCTGGCAGGTGGGGCCAGGACGAGGGCGATCAGGAAGAACGCGATGGCGGCGGCCACGACGATCGCGGCCAGCCGTCGTTCGGTCGTCCGGTCGAGCTCCGGCATCGCCCGGCCGAAGGTCACGATCGAGTGGACCAGCCGGCCCCCAGCCGGAGGACCTGGCGCTCCCGGGCCGGCTGTCCGCGCGAGCTGTCGACGGTGTCGATCACGAGCTCGGCCTCGGCGTAGACCGCGGGCCAGTCGATCGCCCGATGCGGGGTGACCACGACGACGGCGTCGCTCTCGCGGAGCAACGTCTCGACGGCCACCGAGTCGTGCATGACGCCGTCCGAGTCCCGGAAGCGAGGCACGTGCGGGTCGTGATAGCGGACGCTCGCCCCACGGCCCGCCAGCCCGGCCAGGATCGCCGCGGCAGGCGAGTTGCGGGCATCCCGGACATCCGGCTTGAAGGCGACCCCGAGGACCCCGACCCGCGCTCCCTTGAGCGCGAGGCCCCGATCGTTCAACCCTTCCGCGGTGAGATCGACGACGTGGCGGGGCATCGCGAAGTTGATGTCGCCGGCCAGCTCGACGAAGCGATCGACGAAGTCGAACTCGCGGGCTCGCCAGGCGAGGTAGTAGGGGTCGACCGGGATGCAGTGACCGCCGACGCCGGGTCCCGGGGTGAACTTCATGAACCCGAACGGCTTCGTGGCCGCGGCCGAGATGACTTCCCAGACGTCGAGGCCCATCCGCTCGCACAGCAGCGCGAGCTGGTTGACGAGGGCGATGTTGACGTTGCGGAAGACGTTCTCGAGCAGCTTGGCGAGCTCCGCTGCGTCCGGTGACGAGAGCTCGACGACCGCGTTGTTGATCCGGCGGAGGAGCGCTGCGGCGCGAGCGGTCGCCTCGGGCGTCGTGGCCCCGACGAGCCGGGGCACGTCCCGGGCAGCGCTCGCCGGGTCGCCCGGGTTGACCCGTTCCGGCGCGAACGCCAGGTCGAAGTCACGGCCGGCGATCAGGCCGCCCTGCTCGAGGACCTTGCGGAACGGCCCGGTCGTCGTGCCCGGGAACGTCGTCGACTGGAGGACGATCAGGTGGCCGACCCGAAGGTGCCGGCGGATGAGCTCGGCGGCGGACAGGACGGGTCCGAGGTCAGGATCCTTGGCCTGGTCGATCGGGGTCGGCACGCAGACGACGATGACGTCGGCCTGGCTGAGCTGGGCGGCGTCCGTCCCGACGATCCGCAGCCCGGCCGCGATCGCATCGGTCAACCGAGCGTCGGGGATGTCGTCGATCGGCGATCGTCCCGCACTCAGCTCGGCGACCCGTCCCGCGTGGGCATCGACGCCCTCGACGTCGAGACCTGCCTCGACGAACGAGATCGCCAGGGGCAGGCCGACATAGCCGAGGCCGATCACGGCCAGGCGTCGGTCTTCGTTCATGGATCCTCCGTGGAGACGCCAGCCGGCGGCCCGTGTCGGCGAACAGGATACCGGTTCACCCCTGGCCGGCCGGGAGACCGTACCTCGCGGCGAGGACCGCGCCGATCCGCTCGCCGGCATGGCCATCCCACAGCGGCGGGCGACCCGGTTGCGGCGGCACGGTCGCGGCGAGGAGGTCACGGACGGCCGGAGCGACCTCGCTCGGCTCGACGAGCCGGTTCGTGCCCTGGCTGATCGTGATCGGCCGTTCGGTGTTCGGTCGCATCGTCAGGCACGGGATCCCGAGGACCGTCGTCTCCTCCTGGATCCCGCCCGAGTCGGTGATCGCGACGCGGGCACCGCGGACCAGGCCGAGGAACTCGACGTAGCCGAGCGGCTCCACGACGATGACCCGCTCGATCGAGCCGAGCCCGGCCGCCTCGAGCGTGGCTCGCCCACGCGGATGGAGCGGCAGGACGACCGGCAGCAGCTCGGCGAGCTCCCGGAACGCGGCGACGATCCGCGCCGCCGCCACGGGGTCGTCGACGTTGGCCGGCCGGTGGACGGTGGCCACCGCGTAGTCGCCGCTCAGCCCGAAGCGCGCCCGGCCGGCGTCCGGATCGAACCGGTCGAGGTTCGCCAGGAGCGTGTCGATCATCGGGTTCCCGACGAAGACCGCCTCCCCCGGGACCCCCTCCCGGACCAGGTTGTCGAGACCCTCCGGGCTGGTCACGAACAGGAGGTCGGAGAGCTGGTCGGTGACGACCCGGTTGACCTCCTCCGGCATCGACCGGTCGAAGCTGCGCAGGCCGGCCTCGACGTGGCCGAGCGGGATCCCGAGCTTGGCGGTCACGAGCGCCGCGGCGAGGGTCGAGTTGATGTCCCCGTAGACCACCACCGCGGCCGGCCGGAGCCCGTCGATCGCGCCCTCGAGCGCCACCATCAGGGCGGCGGTCTGACCGGCCTGGCTGCCGGAGCCGACACCGAGATCGAGGTCGGGCCGGGGCAGGTGGAGATCGCGGAAGAAGATCGCCGACAGCGCATCGTCGTAGTGCTGACCGGTGTGGACGAGACGCTGCTCGACGCCCCTCGACCGGAGGTCGGCGACGACCGGGGCCGCCTTCATGAAGTTCGGCCGGGCACCGACGACGTGGACGATCGGCGAACGCTCGGTCATCGGCCGACGAGCCCGGCATACAGGCCGCGGAGGACGACGAGCTGGGACTCCCAGTTGTAGGTGTCGTGGGCCGCCGCCAGGCTGCGTGTCCGGAGCTCTGCGCGCTCGGCCGGGGATCGCTCGAGGATCGATCGGATCGCGCCGGCGATCGCGGCCGGGGACGTCGGGTCACAGAGCACCCCGCAGCCGGTCGTCGTCACGATCCCGGCCATTCCGGGCAGGTCGGAGGCCACGACCGGGACGCCGGCGGCCAGCGCCTCGAACAGCTTCTGCGGTGTCGTCAGGCGGTGGTTCAGCGTGGTCGGCTGGATCGCCATGACGAGGACGTCGGCGGAGGCCGTCCACGGCAGCAGCTCGTCGGGCGGCACGGGATCGATGAGCTGGACACGCCCGGCGTACGGCGGACGGGCGGCCGTGGCCGCGTACTCGTCGCGGCTCCCGCCGTAGCCCATCAGCACGAGAACCGCGTCCGGGACGTCGAGGATCGCGTCCATCGCCTGCTCGATCCCGCGCTCCGTCATCAGGTTGCCCTGGTAGAGGACGACCGCCGTGGCCGGGGCCAGCCCGAGCCGTTCCCGGATCAGGTCCGGTCGCGGGTCCGGGGGAACCCAGCGTTCGGGGCAGTTCATGACGACCAGCGGCCGGGGGATGTCGAGAAGCTCCGATGAGGACGTCGGCGTAGGCGTCGTTCACGGTGATCACCGCGTCGGCCGAACGGGCCCAGCGACGCTCGATCCAGCGGTAGATGCGCCGCCAGGGCGCCGCCATCCGATCGAACAGCCGGGCATGGAGGTAGATGTCGCGCGAGTCGTAGACCGTTCGTCCGCCGTGCCGCCGGCGGAGTCGCTCGATGGCCGGCAGCGATCCGGCCCACATCCCGTGCCAGATGTCGGCCGGCTCCGCAGCATCCTCGATGGCCACCGCCCAGGCCATCGGACGGAGCGGAAAGATGACCAGCCGCTGGTACCACCTACGCGGCGCCAGAGCACAGGTCCAGCCCGACGTTGACGACCGGGCTCAGCGGGACTTCACCCTTCCGCGAGCGGGCGGCGAAGCGTCGCAGCACGAGCGAGTTTGGTCTCGCGACTCCGGGCCGCGAGGCCGGTCACGGGCGCGTTCGATGGAATGGGTCTGGAGATGGTGGCTGCAGCTTGAGGCGCGCCTGCTGCCGCTGTCCATCCCGCCAGCCGTTTCGTCAGCCGTCGTCGGCCGTTGGCGCGAAGACCGGGGATCGCCATGCGCAGCTCGAATGGGACCCGGACGATCCGGTAGCCCGGGCGCTCCTCCTCGAGGGCGAGCCCTGGCTCCCAGCGGGCGTAGATCGTGACCGCGTCGCCGGCCTCGACCGCGGAGCGCGCCATCCGGTGGCTGCGCGAGTCGAACTCGGCGGTCGAGTAGGACAAGTAAGCGATCCGGCGCGGATTGGTCGCAGGACGATAGGGCAGACTCGACATGGCGCAGCCGAAGAGTACCCGGTCCCCGGCGTATGCTTCGGCCGTGGTGGCGCGGGAACGCACGAACGGATGAAGGCTCGCTCGGACGATCGGATCCAGCGGCTGCAGTCGTTCCACCAGGAGTCTCCCGAGGCGGATCGCCGGGCGTCTCCTCGGAGGGCCGTCGGCGGGACCCGGAGCGCCACGCGAGCCGACCGATCGAGCCGCAAGGCGAACGCTGCGCAAGGCTCGCGCCGCGCTGCGCGCTGGAGACCCCCGCGGAGCGCTGGCCCTGGCCAACGTGGTGATCGGCGACCACCCGGACGAGCCGGCGGCGTATTTCGTCCGCTACATCAGCCTGAGCCGGATCGGCGCCCTGACCGACAGCCTGACGGCGCTCGAGCGGCTGCGGATGCTCGATGCCTGGACGCCCGAGCTTGCTACGGCCGAGGCGCTGGTCGCCGGCCGCCTGGCCGAGACGACACCCGGCTGGCTGCCACGCCTCCCCGGACCGCGGATCCCGCTCGAGCCGGCCGATCCGACCCTGATCCTGCACCTCCTGAAGAGCTCACCGCCCGAGGCCCAGAGCGGCTACACGCTGCGTAGCCAGTACACCTGGTGAGCCAGCGAGCCGCCGGGCTGAAGCCGGTCGCGGTGACCTCGCTCGGCTTCCCGAGGCGGGCAATGGCCGCAGATCCGCCTCCCGAGATCGCGCCGGTCGAGCTCGTCGACGGCATCGAGCACCATCGTCTCGACGCCGGTCCGGACTACCCCTACGACGGCCCGGTCGACCGCGCCCTGCTGGACACGGCGGCGATGCTCGAGCCGCTCATCCGTGAGCTCCGGCCGGCGATCCTCCAGGCCCACTCCGGCTATCGCGGCTACGAGAACGCGCTGGTCGCGCTCGCCCTGGGCGAGCACTTCGGGATCCCGGTGGTCTACGAGGTCCGCGGATTCCTCGAGGCGACCTGGTCGTTCGACGCCGGAACCGCCGAGGTCGACGGCCTGGTCAGCGAGCAGTCCGAGCGCCGGTCGGCCACCGAGGTCAGGTGCATGCTGGCGGCCGACGCGGTCGTGACGATCGCCGAGACGATGCGCGACGAGATCGTCGGCCGGGGCATCGCGGCCTCGCGGGTCTACGTCATCCCGAACGGGGTCGACGTCGAGGCGTTCTCGCCCTCGCCGCCCGACCCGGCCCTGCGCCAGCGTTACGGCCTGACCACGGACCGGCCGACGATCGGCTACATCAGCACCCTCGATCATCCGCGGGAGGGCGTCGAGGTCATGATCGGCGCGACGGCAGCCCTGCGCCGGAAAGGACGCCTGGTGAGCTGCCTGGTCGTTGGGGACGGACGGCGGCGGAAGGCGCTCGAGGAGCTCGCCGACCGGGAGGGCGTGCGCGACCTGGTCGTCTTCACCGGGCAGGTCCCGCATCGCGAGATCGCCGCCCACTACGCGCTGCTCGACGTGTTCGTGGTGCCGCGCCGGGGCGACCGCGCGGCGCGCTTCGTCACGCCGCTCAAGCCATTCGAGGCGATGGCGATGGAGCGGCCGCTGATCGTCTCCGAGCTGCCGGCGCTCCTCGAGCTGATCGCCGACCCGCTCGAGCCGCGCGGTCTCGCCTTCCCGGTCGACGACTCAGATGGTCTTGCGACGGCAATCGAGCGGCTGCTCGACGATCCGGCGCTCGCGCGGCGGCTCGGTGAGGCGGGCCGGACCTGGGTCGCCGCCGAGCGGACCTGGATTGCGAACGGGCCGCGCTACCGAGCTGTCTATGACGAGGTCCAGCAGCGAGTTGATCGGGACAGGGCCGGATGAGCCGCCCCTCAAGGCCTGTGCTAGCCTACGCCGGCTCATGACCACCCCCAGCGAGGCGCTCGCCTCAGCACGCCCCCGCGCGAAGAACCGGGGCCCGATGGCCCTCGTCCCGATTGGCATCCGCGAGCTCTTCCGTCGACGTCGGCTCACCCGATATCTCGTCGGCGCCGAGCTGAAACAGACCCACGCCGACACGGCGTTCGGCCAGATCTGGTGGGTCCTCGACCCGCTCCTGCAGATGGCGGTCTATTTCATCCTGTTCGCGGTGATGCTCAACACGAATATCCCCGACTATCCGCTGTTCCTGTTCGCCGCGATCCTGCCCTGGAAGTGGTTCAGCACGACGATGAACCAGGCGACCCTGTCGATCACGGGTCACCAATCGCTCATCCGCCAGGTCCAGTTCCCGAAGATCGTCCTGCCGACCGCGGCTGTCGTGGCGGGGACCATGAGCTTTGCCTTCGGGCTCATCGCGCTGGGCCTCGTCTATCTGTTCTACCTCGACCGGCTCAGCATCTGGGTCGTCTGCCTCCCCGTGATCGCCGCGGTTCAATTCGTGTTGACCCTGGGGCTCGCCATCCTGTTCTGCGCCATCAACGCCTTCTTCCGCGACGTCCAGAACGTCATGACCCACGCCTTGCGCCTGTTGTTCTACCTCTCGGGCGCACTGATCCCGCTCGACAGCCTCGCGCTGTCCCACAAGGCGCTGTACGCGATCCTGTCGCTCAACCCCTTCGCGGTCCTGTTCAAGTCGTACCGCGCGGTGACCTACGGGACGACCGCCCCGGACTGGACCGGGCTGGCCATCGTCCTCGTCTTCTCCCTCGCCTTGCTCCTGTGCGCGATCTATGTCTTCAAGCGCGTCGAGCCGGCCTTTGCCAGGATCCTGGCATGACAGCGCCGACGATGATCGATCGCACGGTGGTCGGGGCGACACCCGCGGTCGAGGTGACCGACCTCGGGATTCGCTACGACCTCCGGCTGACGAAGCGGACCACGCTCAAGGGCTCGCTGGTCGGGATGCTCCGCCGGAACCAGTCCCCGGAGACCTCGTTCTGGGCGATCCGCCACCTCTCGTTCAACCTTGCCCAGGGCGAGTCGCTCGCGGTGATCGGCCCGAACGGCGCCGGCAAGAGCACGCTCCTGCTCGCCCTGGCCGGCGTCCTCGAGCCGAGCGAGGGCGAGATCGTGACCCACGGCCGGGTGTCGACCCTGCTGACCCTCGGGGCCGGGTTCGAGATGGAGCTGACCGGGCGGGACAACATCGACCTGGTCGGGGCGTTCCTCGGGATCGACGCCCGCCAGATGGCCGAGCTCGGGCCATCGATCATCGAGTTCGCCGACATCGGACCGTTCATCGACGCGCCGGTGAAGACCTACTCGACCGGCATGCGCGCCCGGCTCGGCTTCTCGATCGCCACCGCGACGACGCCGGACATCCTCCTGCTCGACGAGGTGCTCGGCACGGGCGACCAGACGTTCCGCGCCCGCAGCCAGGCGCGCGTCCGCGAGCTCGTCGATCGGGCCAAGGCGATCGTCCTGGTGACCCACGACCTGACCTTCGTGAGCGAGTTCTGCAACCGGGCGATCCTGCTCGAGAAGGGGCAGGTGATCAGCGCCGGGAAGCCGGACGAGATCGTCGATCTCTATCGCGAGCGGGTCGCCCAGCACAAGCTGCTCGCCGAGGAGGGCGCCAAGCGGTTCGCCTCGGTTCCGCGGGTCGATCAGGCGGGCAGCAGCGCCCGGTAGACACCCAGCAGCGTCTCGACCTGGCGGTCCCAGCCATAGATCCGTTCCGCCGCCGCCAGGCCGGCCGCCCGCATCTCGGCCCGCCGCTCGGGCGACGCGTCGAGGACCTCGCGCAGGGCCGCAGCGATCGCGGCCGGGTCGCCCGGGTCGCAGACCACGCCGGCGCCTGTCTCGCGCACGATCTCGGCCATCCCGGGCAGGTCGGAAGCGACGATCGGCAGCCCGGCGCCGAGCGCGTCGAACAGCCGGGTTGGCGTCGTGAGCCGGTGGTTGAGGGTTGTTGGCTGGATGAGCATCGCCGCGACGTCCGCGGCAGCGGTCCAGGCCGGGATGTCGGCCGGGGTCACCGCCGGCAGGAACCGGATCCGGTCGGCCGCGGGCAGACGGGCTGCCTCGTCCCGGAGTCGGTCACGGAACTCGCCGCCGGGGCCGACGACGAGGAGGACGGCGGCGGGCACGTCGCCGATCGCCCGGCAGAGCTGCTCGACGCCGCGGCCCGGAGCCACGTTGCCCAGGCAGAGGACGATCGCCGTGGACGGCTCGAGGCCGAGCTGCGCGCGGATCGGCGCCGGCGACGCCGGGCCGACGACGGCCGGCCCATTGAAGACGATCGTCGGGCGAACCCCGAGATTCCGCTCGATGAACGTGGCGTACGGCCGGTTGACGGTCAGCATGGCGTCGGCGGAGCGCGCCCAGGCGCGTTCGCGCCGGGCGAGCAGGCGGCGCCACGGACCGGGCAGCCGAGCGAACCGCGAGCTCTCGACCTGGAGGTCACGTGCGTCGTAGACGACCCGGCCGCCGAGCGACCGACGCAGGGCGAGCGCCACCGGCAGGGTGATCAGGCCCTCGGCCTGCCAGATGTCGGCGCCCGGGACGATGCGGGCGATCCGGTCGGCCCACTGACCGGCGAGACGGAGGTAGCGGATCGCCTGGACCGGCCGGCCGACGATCTCGACCGCAACGGCCCGCAGTCGGGCCCGCCTGGACGTCGGTGGCGGGATCGGTTGGCCGCCGGCCGCGTCCGGAAGGCGCGGTGTCGGCAGCCAGGCCAGCGGCCTGGGCTGGTCGACCCGGACGATCGTGAAGCCGTCGCGCTCCTCGCGCTCGGGCAGGCCTTCCATGGTGCGGGCCACGACGGTCACCCACCAGCCGTTCGAGGCCAGGCTCCGGGCCATCTTCCACGACCGCGAATCGCCGGCGAACGGGTTGTTCAGGAGGAGGACCGCCCGGAGGCCGTCCTGTCGCCCGGTCTGGTCGGTCATCGGTCGGCGGGCTCGGTCGCGGCCAGCCGGCGATAGAGCTCGACGAGCCCGCCCCGGGTCGCCTCCCAGCTGTACCGCTCGAGGGCGACCGAACGGCACTGCGCCCGAAGCGCCCGGCGCTCGGCTGGATCCGGCGCCAGGAGCTCGGCGATCGCGGCGGCGATCGAAGCCGGCGAATCGACGTCGCAGCACCGGCCGACGGCCTCGGCCAGGGCCAGCCGGCAGTGCTCGGTGCCCGTCCCGACGACGATCGGGACGCCGGCCATCAACGCCTGGAACAGCTTGTTCGGGAGGGTCAGGCGCTGGTTGATCGTGCGCGGCGGGGCTCCCACGAACGCGACGTCGGCGCCGGCCGTCCAGTCGAGCAGCTCGGCCTCTGGAACTGCGGGCAGGACCGCCATCCGATCGGGCCGGCGGGCCGCCTCAGCCCGGAGCCACGGCTCGAGCTGGCCGAAGCCGAGGAACGCGGCGATCGCACCGGTCGCCAGGAGGGCCGGATCGTCGGTCGCGGCCACCAGCTCCTCGATCCCCTGGTCGACCCTGAACGCCCCCTGGTAGAGGACGATCGGCCGACGCTCGGGACCGGCCGGCAGGCCGAGGGCCGCGGCCAGCCGATCGGAGTCGATCGGCCCCGGCGTCTCGGGATGCCAGGCCGGTGGACAGTTCAGGAGCACGATCGGCGGCGGAACGTGGAACCGGCGGGCGACCTCGCCGGCCATCGAGGTCGTGGCGGCCAGGACCCCGGCGGCCTCCCTGACCAGGCGGCCCTCGCGCCGGCGGACGAGCGCACGCAGGACGCCGGGGAGCTTCACGAGTCGGGCCGACTCGGTGTGAAGGTCGGCCACGTCGTAGACGAACCGGCCGCGGCGGCCGGCCGTCCGGCGGACGGCGCGCCGGGCGACGGGCAGGGCGATGAGCGCCTTGGCATGGGCGATCTCGGCATCGGGCGCCGCCCGGACGACGGCGTCGGCCCACTCGCCGCCGCGACGCACCGTGGCCAGGATCTCGAGACCGCGCCGGATCGGCGCCCGAAGTCGATCGGCTCCTGTGGCCGGTTCGACCGGCAGCGCCTCGGCGCCGGCCGGCAGCCCGGCGGCGCGCAGGATCCCGGTGCGAACCGGGCGGGGCAGCGGCTTGAGACCGCTGGCGATCTGCCGGTCGAGGGTCACCCGGCGCAGCTCGACCCGCTCACCGATCGTGGCCGCCGCCGGCAGGCCACTGGCCGGCGAACGCGACCACGGTCACCGAATGGCCGTCCCCCGCCAGGGTCCGGGCGGTCTTCAGCAGGCGCGACTCGAATTCGAACGTGTTGGCGGCCACGATCACGACCCGGAACCGGCCCGGAACCGGCCCGGCGTCCGTCATCGAGCGCTGGGCGCGGTCCGCAGGCGAGCGCGGGCGGGTGACCGGACCGGCTCGCGGAGGTGCCGGCCGACGGCCGCCCGGACGGCGCCGATGACCTGCCGCTCCTCGTCCGCGGTCAGGCCCGCGTAGATCGGCAGGCTCAGCGAGCCTTCGGCAGCCGCGTCGGTCACCGGGAGGTCGGCGTCGATCCCGCGCTCCAGCACGTACGGCTGGCGGTGGATCGGGACGGGGTACTCGATGGCGACCTCGACCCCGTGCTCGGCGAGGTCCGCCGCGATCGGGTCGCGGGCCGCTCCCAGGCCGATCGTGTAGCGGTGGAAGACGTGCTTCCGGCCGACCGGCACGAGCGGTCGCTGGATCGGCAGGTCGGCAAACGCGGCGTCGTAGCGCGCGGCGATCGCCCGGCGGGTGGCGATCCCCCGTCCGAGCCGGTCGAGCCCGATGACGCCGATCGCAGCCGCGACCTCGGACAGGTGGAAGTCGAAGCCGAGGATCTCGGCCTGGCGACCGCGCCGGCCGTGGTCGCGGTAGCGCCGGATCCAGTCGGCCAGCCGGTCGTCGTTGGTCGAGATCAAGCCGCCCTCACCGGCCCCGTACAGCCCGAACGCACCGTGACCCCACGAGCCGGCCCGGCGGCCGCGGAACGTGGCGCCGTGCGACCCACCGCCGTCCTCGACCACCGCCAGGCCGTGGCGGTCGGCGATCGCCGTGATCATGTCCATGTCGGCGACGAGTCCGTAGAGATGGACCGGGTAGATCGCCCGCGTACGAGGCGTGATCGCGGCCTCGATCCGGGCCGCGTCGATCAGGTAGGTGTCGGGCTCGATGTCGACGAAGACCGGGCTGGCGCCCGTGAACAGGATCGAGCTGACGGTGGCGTTGACGGTGTGGCTGACCGTCACGACCTCGTCGCCCGGTCCGATCCCGATCCCGGCCAGGATGCACATCCGGGCGACGGTCCCGTTGACGACGGCCACGGCATGGCGGACGCCGACGAACTCGGCCCAGCGCTCTTCGATCTCCGTCACCCGGCGACCCGGCTGGGTCGAGCCGGACAGGAGCACCTCGGCGACCGCGGCAGACTCCTCCGGCCCGACGTCGGGCCGCGTCGCCGCGATGGCGTGCGCGCTCGCGCCACGCGCAGACGGATCGATCACGTGCCTCCGGCTCCAGTACAGGTCGGGTACGGCGACCAGCTTCCCGGTGATGACCGACCGATCCCCGAGTATAGCCTCGGACGGGTCAGCGAAGCCGGCGCGCGACGAGCCAGACGAGGGCGAAGATCGTCCCGGCCGCGAGCCCTCCCCGCCAGTCGAGCAGCGGACGCCCCTCGCCATCGGCGCGGGCGGCGATGACGATCCCGGCCAGGGTGCCCCGGCCGAGCGTCACCCGCTGGGCCACGACCGTCCGAACGACCGTCTGCTCGAGTCGAGCGTCGAGCGCCGCGAGCGCACCGACGCCGGCGGTTCTCAGCCGGACCTCGCGGGCGGCGGCGGCGCCGATCGAGCCGAGCTCGACCGACACGCGATCGGCCCGGACCGCGCCGATCGCGCCGATCGAGACGACGACCTCGCCGGCCTGGACCGCCCCGAGCGCGCCGCGCTCGACGGTGATGTCCGGGATCGACCCGTTCGGGGCGTCGTCGATGGGTTCGTCGGTCTGCGGCAGGTCGGTCATCGGACTGGCTCCGGTGGGGTTGTCGGGGCGACTAGCCTAGCCCGTTGGCGATCGCGGACGCTCCGCCCCCGAGCCGGATCGGGCCGTCGGCGTGGTCTCCGGCCCAGTCAGGGTATCCTGCCCGGCGTCGGGCGCGTCCGCCGCCCAGGCTGAGGGTCCCCCAATGTCGGTCCGCGTCCTGACCTTGTCGCGCTGGCTGCCGATCGCGATCGCGATCGGCTTCCTCGCCGCGGCGTGCGGGAGCACGACCCCGAGCCAGCCGGCGATCGTCACGACGCGCGACGCCGACTCCGACGCCGACCGCGTCCCCGACCCCGACCGCGAGCCCGAGCCCGACCCCACTGCCCACGCCGAGCCCCGAGCCGACCCCGGTCCTCGTCCCGGCGCCGCTGACCGGGCTGCCGGTCAGCCCCGCGGCTGCCCGGCGCCATCCGATCGCGGTCATGGTCGACGACCTCTCGGCGGCCCGGCCGCAGTCCGGGTTCAGTGCCGCCTCGGTCGTCTGGCAGGCACCCGCCGAGGGCGGCATCCCGCGCTACATGATGATCTTCGCCGAGAACCAGCCGAAGGACGTCGGGCCGGTCCGCAGCTCGCGCTACTACTACATCACCTGGGCCGCCGAATGGAAGGCCGTCTACGCCCACGCCGGTGGATCGCCCCAGGCGCTGCAGACGCTCCGGGCGAAAGGCAACGGCCAGCTCGTCTACAACGCCGACGAGTTCCGCTGGGGCGGATCGTTCCGGCGGATCTCGAGCCGGTTCTCACCGCACAACCTGTACACGACCGGCAAGCAGCTGACCGCGCTCGCTCGACGGCTCGGCGCCAAGTCCGGCGACTACAAGCCGATCTGGCAGTTCGGTCCGGATCTCCCGCTCGAGCAGCGGCCCGTCGGCGGCAAGATCAGCTTCTCGTACCCGACCAGCACGATCCGCTACGACTACGACCGGACGACGAACACCTACCTGCGCTCGGTGAGCGTCGAGGGCAAGCAGAAGGACGCCTCGACGAAGAAGCGGGTGGCTCCCAAGAACGTCGTGATCATGCTCATGCAGTTCGGGCCGCTCAACGACGGCCATCCGAACAAGCACCGGCTCGAGGCCAAGGTCACCGGCAGCGGTGTCGCCTGGATCGCAACGAACGGCACGACGATCAAGGGCACCTGGCGCAAGAAGTCGGAGACCGCTCCGACGAAGTTCTACAACTCGGCCGGCGTCGAGGTGACCCTCACGGCGGGACAGACGTTCGTCAACGTCATGAAGACCGGGACCCTCGTCAAGATCACCAAGGGCGCGCCGCCGCCCGCCGCGTCACCGTCCGGGTCGCCCGGGACGAGCCCGTCGGCGTCGCCGTCCGGCGACCGCCCTGCGAGCAGCCTGGCCGTCTGAGGCTCAGCCCGGAGGACGCGGCTTGGGACCACGGCCACGGAGCTCGTCGAGGCGCAGGGTCAGGACGACGACGAGCGCCTCGACGATGATCCGCCTGGACATCTTCGACTGTCCGGCGCGGCGATCCTGGAACACGATCGGAACCTCGGCCACGCGCGCCCCGAGACGGCTGGCGCGGTAGGTCATCTCGATCTGGAAGACGTAGCCGCCGGCGTGGACCCCGTCGAACGGGATCGCCCCGAGAGTCGTCGCTCGCCACGCCTTGAACCCTCCGGTCAGGTCGTGCGGCTTCAGCCCGAGCACGATCCGGGCGAACAGGCTGCCGCCCCGCGAGATGACCCGACGGACGAGCCCCCAGTCGCGGACCCCGCCGCCGGGGACGTAGCGCGAGCCGATGACGAGGTCGGCCCGGCCGGCCTCGATCGGCTCGATCAGGGCGGGCAGGACCGCCGGATCGTGGCTGAAGTCGGCGTCCATCTGGATGACGATCGTCGCTCCCCCGGCGAGCGCGACCCCGAACCCGTCGAGGTAGGCCCGGCCCAGGCCCTGCTTGGCGGCGCGATGGCGGACCCGAACCCGCGGATCCGCCGCGGCCAGGTCGTCGGCCTGCTGGCCGGTCCCATCGGGTGAGCCGTCGTCGACGACGAGCAGCGTCGCGCCGGGCAACCGCTCGAGGATCGCCGCCGCCATCGGCCGCAGGTTCTCCGCCTCGTTGTACGTCGGCAGGACCACCCACGCCCCGCTGCCGGCCGGCCGGCTCGAGGCGGGCCCGGGCACGTCCGAGGTCGCCGCGATCACCTCGTCGGCGGGCGCGACTGGACCGGTCGGCTCGTCGGACATCCGGGTCAGTGTACGGGAGTCAACGGCCCGCCCGCGCTCAGCGGACGTCGACGATCGTCGTGTTCGGGGCCGTCCGCGGGTCGAGATAGTCGACCGAGCCACTGCCTGCGGCGACCCAGTTCCCGGACCGAACCGGCCTCGTCGCGGCCCACGATCGGAGCGGTCCGCTGATCCGGTACCAGCGGTAGCCGTCGGCCGTGACCGGTCCCCCGGTGATCGCCACGACGTCGCCCTGCCTCAGCTCGGCCACGGCCGCGCCCGCCGTGTCGGGCCGGCTGCGGACGGTCAGCGCATCGACCCTGACCGCCGCGAAGCCGCCGCGGTGCAGCGTCGGGTGGGCCGCTGGCAGGTTGGCGATCCGCCACGTTCCGCGGTTGCCCTTCGAGTCGGTGGCCCGCACCCTGAACGCGTAGGCATGGCCGTCGCGCCCGCGCATGGTCGCCGCCGTCGCCCTCGTCTTCGTGAGCCACGCTCGCCATCGGCCACGATCCACCGAGACCTGGACGTCGTAGTGGCGGATCGGGCTCAGGTCGATCGCCGACCAGGTGACCCTGAACCTCGCCCGGCCCTGGCGCTCCGCGAGGACGCCGATGCCCGCCACGGGCGCGGTCGTGTCGTGGACGAGCTTGGCCGCGATCGTGGCGTACAGCTCCGGTCGCTGGTCGTCGTAGCCGAGTGCCCAGATCCCGGCGCCGCGCAGGCCGTAGCGGATGATCGTGTCGTACTTCGCCCGGAGGCTGCGGGTGTCGTCGAAGTAGACCTCGCGCCAGGTGGTCAGGCAGCCGTGGGCGGTGGTACAGATGCGGCGCCGGTAGGCGACCCAGGCCGACGCCTCGGTCCGGTCGTAGTGGCGGCCATGCAGGCCGGCCAGGGCCACCGCGTTGGCGTAGGTCACGGAGGTCGACCGGCCATATCTCGGGCCGCTCCTGGTGGCCGCTCCGGGCTTGTTCGAGACGGTCGACCAGGCCCGGCCGTAGTACGGGATGCCGAGGATGAGCTTCCGGGCCGACACCCGGGCCGTATAGGCCAGGATCGTGTCGACCAGGTCGTAGGTGGGTCCGCCGAGTGGCGCGATCGATCCGGCCGACGTGGCCGACGCCGTCCGGTAGTCGTAGCCCATGATGAAGATCGCGTCGGCCGCCCCCGGGGCGGTCGCCGCCTCGATCGGGTAGTTGCCGATCGACCCGGTCGTGTCGAACGTGAGCTGGTAGCCGCGGTGGACCCGGTTCAGCTCATCCCGGATCGACCGGACGAGCGAGACGAACTCGTCCTCGCGGCCCGAGACGAGCGGCTCGAAGTCGAGATTGACCCCATCGGCTCCGCGGTCCCGGATGGCAGCCGCAAGCTGCCGCGCGAGCCGCTGGCGGGCGGCGGGGTTGCCGAGCAGGGCGGACTGGATCCGAGCCTGGTTTGCCGTCCAGGCGAACGCCTGGACGGTCAGGACGATCCGGGTGCCCCGCCGGTGGCCGGCCTGGATGATCGAGGTCATTCGCGAGCTGGTCCATCCGGCCCAGCCGACCGACTTCGAGCCGTCGGCCGTTCGCTTGCGGAGGTTGCCGCTGCCATCCGCCCCGACGCCGAAGTAGGCAATCGTCGAGAGCAGGCCGTAGTCCAGCCGGGTCGATCCGTCGTTCAGCTCCCAGTAGGGCAGGAAGCCGAACACCTGGCGGCGCAGCTTCGTCGCGGCCGGTGGATCGGGTCGGTCGGTCGCGGGAACGGTCGCCGAGACCGTCCGGGCCGCGATCGACGGACCGCCGACCGGACCGTCCGGGGGTGGCAGGGGATCGCCGGCCGGCAGCGGGCCATCGGTCGGGGCCGGTGCCGCGGCCGTCCAGACCGACCCCTGCGCGGCCGCGGCCATCGCCCGACCGGATGCCGCACCGGCCGGGAGCGCGAGCGGCGCGACGCCGTCGACCGACCAGCTGTCGTCCGGACGCGGCCGGAACGGGACGGTGACCCGGGCACCGGGGACGAACTCGATCTTGTCGTTGGCGTGCGCCGTGGCGTCGAGGGCGATCGTCGACGGCTCGCGGGGTCGCGCCGGATCGGCCGCCGGGAAGCGACTCGCGCGGAGCTGGCTCGAAGCCTGGCGGGCAAGGCTCGATGGCGTCGCCGGCTCGAGGGCTGGCCGCGCGGCGTGCGCCGGACCGGTTCCGGCACGGGCCGCCGCGGAGCCCGGATCGGCCACGATCGAGATGGCCAGCCCGATCGTGGCCAGTCCGCGCCCAATCGAGCGCCGGGTCGAGCGACCCTCGAGCGGGCGGACGGGAGACAGCCGGGTGCGATCGTCGGTCACGAGGTCCTCGCGTTCAGCCAGGCGACGACCGTAGCGGCCGGCGGCGTGGGCAGACCATCGCCCGAAGGTCCCGGTCCGGAGCGGTACGGTGGCCTCGGGTGGCCTGGAGTGCGGTCGTGGGACGGGGCGGGCGCGACCACGCGATCAGTGGAGGATGAACGACCTCGAGGCGCGGTTCGAGCCGCTCGACCGATCGGTTGCGCTGAACGCGAAGCGGACGGTGCCGGCGGCCCCAGCCGATCTCAGCTCGAGCTGGCGGCGGTACGTGTCCCCAGAATGATGGGGCCCGCCGTCCGAGTGCCCGCGACGAACACGCGGAACCCTCGACCGGCGGGCGGGAATAGTACGAGCACAGCGTCCCGGCCCGGCGGCCGCGAGTCGATGCCGACATGGTCAGGGGGCGGATGGCCCGTTCGGCCCCGGGCCGGTGCGGCCCCGACGGGAGCGGTGCGGTCGGGATGCGCGGGGGGCGGTGCGTCGGCGCGCCACCAAGAATTGTCGACCGAGCGGCGAGCGACGGCCGGGGCCGCTACCCGGTGCGCAACCGCGCCACGAGCTCGGCCAGCGACGGGTTCGTCCGGTCGCGCTCGGACAGGATCGGTCGACCGTCGCCGGTGCCGGCGATCGGCAGCGGCCACGGCACGCCGACGGCCGGGTCGTCCCAGGCGAACCCGTACTCGTCGCTGTCGTCGAACTCGGCGGTGACGAAGTAGACCAGCTCGAGCGGCGCCAGGGCGAGGAAGCCGTGGGCGACGCCGGCCGGGATCTCGACCCATTCGTCTGCATCGAGCGAGCGGGTCTCGACGACGGCCGGCCCGCTGCCGGCGGCGACCGGCCTGATGTCCACCAGCGCGACCAGGGCCCGTCCGGTCGCGACGACCCAGCGGTCGAGCTGGCGGCGGTGATAGTGGAGGCCGCGCAGCACGCCGGCGGCCGACGTCGACAGGTTGGCCTGGACGAAGCGCGCCCCATCCACGCCGGCCAGGGCGGCTCCGATCCCGGCCGCCGGATAGGCGCTCGCCCGCCACAGCTCGCGGAACGAGCCTCGGCCATCGGCATGGCGGACGACGGCTCCGTACCGGACGCCCGGCAGCGACGACGGCGGTCGGGCGAGGTCGGTCACGGCTTGCCCCCGGCCCGGGCCGCCGCCGCCGGCGCCGATGCGGCCAGGCGACGGAGAGCCGGCGCATAGTCGGCGAGGGCCTCGGTCCACGGCCGCATCGGCTCGCCGGACGGGAGCGGGCTCGCCTCGAGGACGCCCCAGCGTGGAGGCGTCGAGGGTCGGGCCCAGGTCGAGGCGGGGACGTCCTCGGTCGCGACCTCGATCCGGGCGAGGCGGAGGACCTCCCGGCCCCAGTCGGCGCGGGACACCGCGCCCAGATTGACGTAGTGGTACGTCCCGTCGATCGCGCCGGAGCCGACGAGCTCGACGATCGCCTCGGCCAGGTCGGCGGTGGACGTCGGCGAGCCGTATTCGTCGTCGACGAGCCGGAGCCGATCGCCGGTCGCCCGGGCCTGGAGCGCGGCAGCGACGATCTTGGCCGGGAAGTCGTTGCCGGGCGGCCCGTACAGCCAGGCCGCCCGAACGACCGCCAGCGCTCGACCGTCGCGGCCCGCGAACGCCTCGCGGGCCGCGACCTCGCCGGCCAGCTTGCTCCGGCCGTACGCGTTCGGCGGCGCCGGCGGATCGTCGGGCCGATAGCCGCGCCCGTCGGTCCGCCGCCCATCGAACACCTCGTTGGTCGACACCAGGACGAGATCGACCCCGCGCGCCGCGCAGGTGAGGGCCAGCTCGTGGGTCGCGGCCGTGTTTCGCCGGCTGGCCAGGGCCGGGTCGCGGGAGCATCCGTCGACGTCGGTCCAGGCCGCCGCATGGACGACGACCTCGGGTCGATCGCGCCCGACGACCCGGTCTGCCGCACCCGCGTCGTCGAGATCGTAGTCGGGCCGGGTCCAGGCGATCGGGCCGGCGAGACCGGTGAAGGGTGCCTCGGCCAGGGCCGCGATGAGCGCCCGGCCGAGCCTCCCGCCGGCGCCGGTCACCGCGACCCGCATCTCAGCCGGCCTCGGCAGTCGATCCGTTCGACACGGCGGCCCGCGACCCGGCCAGCCGCTCCCCGTACTGGCGCTCGTAATAGGCGTCCCAGTCGTCGGCCTTGATCGCCCGCCACCAGGCCTCGTTGGCCACGAACCAGTCGATCGTCTCGGCCAGCCCCTCGTCGAACGACATCCTCGGCTGCCAGCCGAGCGCGGCCAGCTTCGAGCCATCCATCGCGTAGCGTCGATCGTGACCCGGCCGATCGGCCACCTCGCGGACGAGCGACCACGGCTTGCCGAGCCGATCGAGGATTCGCCGGACGACCTCGCGGTTCGGGAGCTCGGTCCCGCCGGGCAGGTTGTAGGTCTCGCCGCTCGACCCGTGCCCGAGAACGTACTCGATCCCGGCCGCGTGGTCGGCGACATACAGCCAGTCGCGGACCTGGAGACCGTCGCCGTAGAGCGGCAACGGCTGGTCGTCGAGGGCATTCGTGACGAACAGCGGGATGAGCTTCTCGGGGTGGTGGTACGGGCCGTACGTGTTCGAGCCGCGGGTGACGACGGCGTCGAGCCCGTGGGTGACGACGTAGGACCGGACCAGCAGCTCGCCGGCCGCCTTGGCTGCGGCATACGGGGAGCGCGGGGCGAGCGGATCCGTCTCGACCGAGCGGCCCGCGTCGACCGAGCCGTAGACCTCGTCGGTCGAGACCTGCAGGTAGCGGATCGTCCGGCCTGCCCGGGACGCCTCGAGGCACGCCTCGAGCAGGACGTGGACGCCGAGGACCCCGGTCCGGAGGAACGCCTCGGGATCGAGGATCGATCGGTCGACGTGCGACTCGGCGGCGAAGTTCACGACCGCGTCGGCGTCGGCGACGAGCGGGGCGACCGTCGTCGCGTCGGCGATGTCGCCGCGGACGAAGGTCAGCCGGTCCGCCTGCTCCCGGTCGTCGCGGACGGGCTGCAGGTTCGCCTCGTTGCCCGCATAGGTCAGCTTGTCGAGGACCGCGATCCGGGTGCCGTCACGTCGATCGAGGATCCCGCGCACGAAGCACGAGCCGATGAAGCCGGCACCGCCGGTGACGAGCAGCCTGGCGCCGGGCACGGCCCACGGAGCCACCGGCCGATCGGCGCTCACGAGCCGTCGACGGGTCGCTGCGGCGGGTCGGGCAACCGACCTGCCTCGTGGTCCTCGGCGGCGAGCTCGGCAGCCCGGAGGAGGCTCGACACGGTGCCGGCGTCGGCCCAGTGGCCGTCGAAGACGCGGCTGAACAGGCCGCCGCCGGGGATGTAGTGGTTGAGCACGTCGGTGATCTCGAACTCGCCGCGTCCGGACGGGGCGAGCTGGTCGATGACGGCGAAGGCGTCCGGCCTGAGGAAGTAGACCCCGATCGGGATCAGGTCGCTCTTCGGAGTCGCGGGCTTCTCCTCGAAGCCGATCACGTTGCCGGCCGGGTCGAGCTCGGCCACCCCGAACCGCTCCGGGTCGGCGACCCGGTAGAGAAGCGTCCCGGCACCCCACGGACCGCTCGCGAACTCGGTCGCAATCGGCTCGAGCGCCGGCCCCCGCAGGATGTTGTCGCCGAGCACGCAGCAGAATGGATCGGCGCCGACGAAGTCGCGGGCCAGCCCGATGGCGTGGGCGATGCCGAGTGCGCCGTGCTGGTAGCGATAGGTCAGGTCGAGCCCGAAGTGCTGGCCATCGCCGAGCAGCTCGACGACGTCGCCGACGCTCTTGCCACCGACGATCACCATGACCTCGCGGATCCCCATTCCCGCCAGCGTCTCGATCGGGTAGTAGATCATCGGCCGGTCGTAGATCGGCAGGAGGTGCTTGTTCGTGACGATCGTGAGCGGGAACAGCCGGGTCGCGGTGCCGCCGGCGAGGACGATCCCCTTCATCGGGCGGTAGCGTAGCAGCGCGGCCGGGCGTCGCCCGGGGTCAAGGCTTCGGGGTGACCGTGACGCACGGCTGCTCGCCCTCGGGCAGCGTCCCGCCCGAGGCGCACGGGATCGGCTGCTGATCGACCGGCGGCAGGCCCCCCTGGTAGTCGGTCACGATCAGGACGTACTCGAGCCGGTCGAGATCGGCCGTCGGCTGGATGAACGCCGTCTGGGTCACCGCGTTGGCGTCCCGCTGGACGTCGACGACCGTCCCGATCAGCACGCCCTTGGGGAACGGCGAGCGCACCCCGCCGCCGAGGTCGACGCCGGCGGTCGACACCGTGTCACCGATCTGGAGCCGCTCGGTCGAGTCGATGTTCTCCATGATCAGGACCCCGCCGAGCTGGCCGATGACCGACCCGGTGGCCTGGTTCGAACCGAGCTGGCCGATGACCGTCGAGCTGGTGTCGTTGATCAGGAGGATCGTCGCCGAGTTGCCGGTGACGCCGGTGACCCGTCCGACGAGGGCGCCACCCGCGCCGACCACGACGTCCCCCTCGCGGACGCCGCGCTCCGAGCCGACATCGACGGTCACCACCCGCCGGAACTGGGCGCTCTCGCGGCCGATGACCGAGCCGGTCACGGTGTCGAACCCGAGCGAGCCCTTGACCTCGAGGAGCGCGGTCAGCAGCTCGTTCTGGCGCTCGAGCTCCTTCGTCCGGGCGTTCTCCGCGGACAGCCTCGCGTTCTCCTGGGCGAGCTGCTCGTTGGTCCGATGGAGGGTGTCGATCTCGGTCACGGTCTCGACCAGCCCGGACACGCCCCGGGCAACCGAGTCGAGCCCGCCCTGGATCGGGCGGAAGGCGAACGCGACCCCGTTCTGGAGCTCGAGCGCCGGCCCGGTCGAGGACACGATCATCAGCCCGACGCTGATCGCGAGGAGCACGCCGAACAGGATCGTCCGGCGGCGGGCGAGGCGATCGCTCGGCAGGCTGGTCACCGGTCCGACTCCCTCGTCAGCGCGGCGCCCGCGCGTAGGTGTCGGCGACGAGCACCCGCTGCATGGCCGGATCGCTGAGCATCTCGAGGACGACGCCGGTCCCGCGGGCGACGCAGGTCAGCGGATCGTCGGCGATGTGGACGGGCATCTGGGTCGCCTCCGCGATCCGCTGGTCGAGCCCGACCAGGAGCGCGCCACCACCGGCCAGCACGATCCCCTGGTCCATGATGTCGGCGACGAGCTCGGGCGGCGTCTCCTCGATCGTGTCCTTGATCGTGTCGACGATCTGCTGGACGGACGGCTCGATCGCCTCGCGGATCTGGTCGGCGCCGACCTCCACGCTCCGGGGCAGCCCGGTCAGGAGGTCGCGGCCGCGGAGGGTGACGCGCTGGGCGTCCCACTCACCGGGGTAGGCCGAGGCGATCGCGATCTTGATGTCCTCGGCGGTTCGCTCGCCCAGGAACAGGTTGTACTCGCGCCGGGCGAACAGGACGATGTCCTGGTCCATCTCGTCGCCGCCGATCCGGATGCTCCGCGAGACGACAATCCCGCCGAGGCTGATCACGGCCACTTCGGTGGTCCCGCCGCCGATGTCGACGATGAGGCTGCCCGACGGCTCGCTGACCGGCAGCCCGGCCCCGATCGCGGCGGCCATCGGCTCCTCGATCAGCCGGGCCCAGCGGGCGCCGGCATTGAGGGCGGCGTCGCGAACGGCTCGCTTCTCGACCTCGGTCACGCCCGACGGGATGCCGAGCAGCATCCGCGGCCGCGGGATGAGCCCGACCCGGTCGTGGACCCGGTTCACGAAGTACTTGATCATCTGCTCGGTCACGTCGAAGTCGCTGATGACCCCGTCGCGGAGCGGCCGGACGGCGATGATGTTGGCCGGCGTCCGGCCGACCATCCGCTTCGCCTCGGCGCCGATCGCCAGCACCTTCTTCGTCTTGGCCTCGATCGCCACCACGCTCGGCTCGCTCATGACGATCCCGCGATTCCGGACGTGGACCAGGGTGTTCGCGGTTCCGAGGTCGATCCCGATGTCGCGCGAGAAGTAGCCGAGGATCCGATCGAGCATGGTGCGGGGCAGGTCCTTCGAGGTGGCGCGGCGCGGCCAACCGCCGACGGGGGCGGGTCGCGCGACTGAGCAGCAGGGAAGCCCATGCAGTATACGCGGCGAGGGGCCGGCTCCCCGGAGGGTCCCCTGTCAGCTCCCGCCGCGACTCGCGCCCGGCCGATCGAAGAGGACCCCGCGATCGCGCAGCGAGACGTAGGCATCGTGGCCGATCACGAGGTGATCGAGCAGGTCGATGTCGAGGAGCCGGCCGGCCGCCAGGGCCTCGGCCGTCAGGTGGAGGTCGTCGGGGCTCGGCGTCGGGTCGCCGCTCGGGTGGTTGTGGACGAGGATCAGCCCGCTCGCGTTCACCCGGACCGCGTCGCGGAACAGCTCGCCGACCCGGACGAGGCTGGACGAGACGTTGCCCTGGTAGACGGTCGCCACCTTGAGCACGACGTTCTTCGTATTGAGCAGGACCGCCCGCAGCTCCTCGCGCTCGAGGCGACCCATCTGGAGGATCAGCCGGTCAGCGACGTCGACCGGTGAGCGGATCGTCCAGCGGCCGGCCGGCCAGTCGGCCAGCAGCCGACGGCCGAGCTCGAACGCGGCCGCCAGCTGGGCCGCCTTGGCCGAGCCGATGCCCGGGATGTCCTCGAGCTCGACGTCGGACGCCCGAGCCAGCCCGGTCAGTCCCTCGTGGCGGGCGAGCGCCTCCTCGGCCAGGTCGACGGCGCTCACCCCGTGCGATCCGGAGCCCCAGATCAGGGCAATCAGCTCGGCCGCGGTCAGCCCGCCGGGTCCGCGCAGGGCGAGCCGTTCGCGGGGGCGCTCGGCGACCGGCAGCTCGCGGATCGCCATCGGCCGGCGCGGGTGATCGGAGACGACGGATGGCCGTGGATCGTCGGCGCCCGGGGCCGTCATCGTCGCGCCTCCAGTGCGGCGGGCTGGGCGTCCCCGGGCCCGGGCAACGGGAGCCCGCCGATTTCCCCCGCCATCCGGACCCGGGAACGCAGCGCAGGCTATCGAACGGGGCTTAGCGGAGGCTCACTCGCGGCTGCACCGGAGGTTTGTGGATCGATTGACCTGTGTCAGGTCCCGATGCTCGAGGCGGCGACGAGGACGAGGAACCCGTTGAACGTGGCATGGAGCCCGATCGAGGCCGGCAGCGAGCGGCGCCTGACGAAGATCCAGCCCAGGGCGAGCGCCACCGGGACCCTCGCCAGGAACGCGACGAGGGCCGCCCGCATGGCCGGGTCGAACGCGGAGCCGCTCAGCGGGAGGACGTGGACGAAGGCGAAGGCCAACCCGCCGAAGACGATCGCATACGTCGATCCACGGGCGCGCAACCAGGCCGTCGTCGCGAAGCCACGCCAGAAGATCTCTTCGCTGATCGGGGCGACGACCGCGGCCGCGAGGAAACTGATCGCCAGGCCGGCCCGATCCGCCGGGATCGCGATCGGGGCGGCCGGCGTGGCGCCGACGAGGCTGACCAGGATCGCGGTCACGACGATCGTTGCGAGGAGCACCGGGAACGCGGCGGCCGCCCCCACGAGGAGATCGCCGACGACCCGGCCGAGCGGCGTGTCGGCCAGGCCGATCCCGATCTCGCGCCAGCTGAGCGCGCCGGGGCCGACCACGGTCAGACCGATCAGGACCAGCCAGGTCAGGCAGGTCAGCGACACGGACAGGAGCGTCGCGACCGGCGAATCGGCTTCCAGGCCGATGAGGGCGAACGGCAGCCCGAGGACGACGAGGAGCGGCACGCTCGCGGCAAACACGAGCAGCGGCCACGGCCCGCGGTAGGCCAGGTCGGTCCGATCGCGTCGCTCGATCGCCTGGGCGCCGGCGGCGGAGACCAGCCCGATGGCCAGCAGGAACGATCCGATGACCCCGAGCACGAGTCCGCCGACACCACCGGGCCGAACGAGAAAGGCCGCTCCGAGGAGCGGTCCACCGAGGATCGTCCCGAGCCAGCCGACGAGGTAGAGGCCCGGCGCGCGCCGGCCCTCGAGCGAGAACGTGCGCATGCCCGGTCGAGGCTGATCTGCGGGAGGCCGAGCTCCGGCCGGCCCCGGACCGGCGACCGGATCGGCCGCTGACGTCGGGTCGTCGGAGCCCGTCAACGCTCCGGAAGTGGATCCGGCGCCTTGCGCGTGGCGGCCGCCCGGATCCCGGTCTTGCGGGTCGGACCACGGCCATTCGTCGCGGCCTCGGGCGTGGCGTTCGGCGTGGCGGCGGCGACCGCAGGCTGCTCGACCGGCGTCGGTGCCGGCAGCGCCGGCGTCTCGGCTCGCTGGATCATCACGGCCGGCCGCGGCGCGGCAAACGCCGCCGCGACCTCACGCCGCTCGAAGTCCTTGCCACACCAGGCGCACAGCGACCAGTCCAGGCCGACGAGCCGGCTGCAATTCGGGCAGACACGGTTCAGTCGGGTCCGGCACGACGGACAGATCAGCCACTCGGAGTTGATCCGGCGATGACAGCCCGGACAGTGCGGGACCGACTCGACCTCGTTGAGCAAGGCCTCCTCGGCCAGCGCACGCTCGTTGACGTCCCCGATCCGCTCGTGGGGCCGGACGATCCGGTAGATGATGACCGCGAGGACGAAGAACACCGGGGTGAACAGGATGACGAGGCTCGCCGCGAGATACGGCGCGACCGGATTGTCCGTCCGACCCTGCAGGTCGCGGAATGCCCAGTAGGCTGAAGCCAGCCAGAGTCCGACGACGTAGACGGCGGCCGCGCGGAGCGCGAGCTGAACGGCCGGGTTCGCGAAGAACCCGCCGACCGTCGATCCCAACTGAGTGATGATCTGGTCCATCCGCCAGGTCCGAGCCTCCCGCGGCGTTGTCCATCAGCGGCGACCCGGCGGGCACGGCCGGTGCGTCCGGCGCAGTGTAGCAGGGGCTGAGGCGAGGTCTAGACGCGCGAGGCGCCGGTTCCGTGGCGTTCGGGACGGCAGGCGAGGATCCCGCCGCCGATCAGGACGAGCGCGCCGGCCAGCAGGACGGCCACCCCGGCTCCACCGCCGGCCGGCCGCGCGTAGTAGGCAAACGCCAGCCCGGCCAGGATCCCGCCGACGAGGAGCGGGAGCGCTCCGGACCGGAACCAGACCGGGACCGGGTTCTGGACCACGTGGAGGATGAGCACCGCGGCCGCCGCCGCGATCATCAGGAGATGGCCGGGGTTGGCGAGGCCCCAGTCGGCGGTGAACCCCTGTCCACGAGAGCCGATCACTCCGTCGGTGGCCCACGGCAGGAAGAAGCTGACGATGACCAGGACGGATCCCCCGATCGTCAGCCAGTCCGTCAGGCGACGGGATCCGACCGCTTCGGCGTCGGCGGTGGGGGACGCCGTCACGCCGCGCGCGATCGAGCTGGAGGCACCGTTCCCGTCGGAGGCCGGGACCGGCGGTACGGAGCGGGTCGCCCCCGGCCAGGCTGGCGCCTGCGGTGGCCGGGGAGTGACCGGCGCGACGTAGGTCGCCGACGGCGCCAGGTAGGACCCGGCGACCGTCCCTGCCGTGGCGGTGGTGGCAGCGGCGGCTGTCGCGCGGGATGGGACAGGTTCGTGATCGACGCCGGCCGACCCATTCGTGGCCGGGACCTGCTCGGACCATGACTGGAGGATCGGCGGGGCAACCGTCGGGACCGGGCCGAACAGGGCCGTCTGGTCGATCGGGGGCATCGGATCGGCCGGCGCGGACTTGACGTAGCGCGCCTTGGCCGGGGCGGCCGGAGCCGACGGCGCCTTCGGCCGGGTCAGCCGGCGCGGCCCTCGCTTCGGGGCAGGGGGGGCCTCGACGGGTGCCGCCGAGACCGGCTCGGGCGTGAGGGCCGGCTCGGGCGGACGCGCGGACGCGAGCGGTCGGTCCTCGTCGATCTCGGGCAGCGAAGCCGGCGTGGCCGCCCACGGCTCCCGGCGACTCGAACCGACCACCGAGGCGAGGAGCGTCCCGCACGACTGGCACGAAAGCCGTCCGGGTGCGACCGGGCTGCCACAATCGGGGCAGACGACCGAGGTCGCGGTCATCAGTGTCCTCCAGCGCGGAAGAGCGTCGGATCGGTCCCGACGCCGAGCGACCTACAGGTTGCCACCTCCAACCTCGGCCGGACCACCCCCCCGATGGTCCTCCAGGACGGCCAGACTCCAGGCGACTCCGCGCCATGCGGCGACGATCCCGGCGACGGTCAATCCCACCGTCCAGACCGCCACCAGCAGGGCCACCACGACGAGGCTCGCGATCGGATTCGGATCTCCGAGCAGGGTGCGCTGGATTGCCGGCCAGAGGGCGAATGCGGCGAGGAGCACGGGCCCCACCACGATCACGCTCACGCCGACGGTCAGCACCAGGATCGAGACCGCTCGAGCCGGTCGACGGACGATCCAGCCCACGGCCCGGCCGATCGAGCCGATCGGGCTCCGTCGGTCCACGATCGCCAGCCGGACGGCCACCGCCCCCAACAGCTCGCTCGCCAGCCAGGCCAGGACGAGGAGCGCGACCACCTCGGGCGCTGCTCTCAGGACCCGGAGCACGAACGGTGTCGACGAGTCCGACGGCAGGATCAGCTCGTCGTAGCCGACCCGGCCGAGGCGCAACCCGCCGACGGCGACACCGATCGCAAACGGGATCAGGCTCACCAGCCGAACCGCGAACAGCCTGGCCAGGCCAGCCTCGCCGGCTGCGTCGTTCGTCGCAGCTCGACCTGACCGGGGCAGCACCTCGCTCACGATGGCCCGGTCGACCGCGGCACCGACCAGCGTCGCCAGCACGATCCAGCTGACCAGCACGACCGTGGTGACGGCCACCAGCGCGACGAAGCGCGGGGCCAGCCCGGCCGCGCTGACGGAGTTCGGGCCAATGAACGTGGTCAGCCCGACGACGCTCGGCAGGGCGACGATCGGCAGGGCGAACAGGACGATCCCGCCGCGAGCCAGGAACCCGGCCAGCCCGAGCGCCCACAGCCGGGGCGCCTCGAAGACGATCCTCGCCGCCCTCGGCAGCGAGCCGGCGGTCACCGGCCCGCGGTCACGGTGCCGGGCTGACCGGAACCAGCGTGTCGAGGTGCTCGAGCGCCCGCTGGACCTCGGCCATCTCGACGCCGTAGGTCGCGAAGTCGCCCGCCCGGAGCGCGGCCTGGGCCCGGTCGAAGTGGTCGTTGGCATAGGCGATCCAGCCGGCCACATCGCCGGCGCCGGAGTCCCGCCTGGTCCGGCGGTTGGTGCAGGCGTCGGGCTGCCGCCCGGGTTCGGCGATGGAGTCGGCGACGGGCTCGGGGCGGTGCCCGGTCCGCCCGCCAGGAGGAGCGTCAGCGCCTCCTTCAGGGTCGGGCCCCAGACGGTCCGCTGCGAGGTGGCCACGACGATCCGCTGGAATTCCGGGAAGGCGCTGTTGGCCGACTGGAGGTAGACCGGCTGGAGGTAGATCAGCGAATCCTGGATCGGCATCACGATCAGGTTGCCCCGGATGACCTTGCTGCCGGACTGGTTCCAGAGCGTGGTCTGGGCGCTGATGACCGGATCGGCGTCGATCTTCGCCTCGATCTGGATCGGGCCGAGCACCGACGTGTTCTGGGGGAATCGATAGATCCTGACGTTGCCGTAGTTCGGATCGTCCATCCTTGCCGCGACCCAGGCGATCATGTTCGGGCGGGTGCTCGGGACCATCGGTTGGAGGAGCAGGAACTCGGGATCCGCCTCGCCCGGCATCCGCATCTCGACGTAGTAGGCCTCGTTGGGCAAGCTCTGGCTCCCGCCCGGATTGGCCGGCACCGTCCACAGGTCCTCGTTGTTGTAGAACGCAGCCGGATCCTGGACGTGGTACCGGGCGAACGTCCTCGTCTCGACGTTGAACAGCTCCTCGGGGACGCGCAGGTGGGGCCTGAGCTCGGCCGGCATGGCATCGAGCTTGGTGAACAGCGTCGGGAAGATCCGCTCGTAGGTCCGGATGATCGGATCGTTGTCGTCGACCACGTAGAACGTCGTCTGCCCGGTGTAGGCGTCCATCACGATCTTGACGCTGTTCCGGATGTAGTTGAACGCGTCGTCGCCGAGGCCGGTGCTCGGCAGGGAGGCCGGGTCGAACCACTGGGCGTTGGGGAACCGGTCAGAGGTCGTGTAGGCGTCCTGGATGTAGACGAGGTGCCCGTCGCCGGTCACGACCAGGTACGGGTCCTTGTCGAAGCGCAGGAACGGCGCGATCAGCGGCAGCCGGTCGGAGATCGACCGGTGGAACAGGAGCTGGCTGTCGGCCGTGACCTGGTCGCTGATCAGAAGGTTGAGATCACGGAACCGGAGCGCGAACAGCAGCCGGGACAGGGTCGTGTCGAGCCGGATACCCGAGTTGCCGGTCCAACGGGTCGTCTGACCGGATTCGCTCGCGCCGTCCAGGCTGGTGGTGCCGACCGGATAGTCGAACTCGCTCTGGCGGGCCCCGGTGATGATCCAGTCGCTCGGGCGCTCCCCGAAGTAGATCCTCGGCTGGCTGATGTCCGGGGCTCCGGCCGATGAGACCGGGGGCAGGTCGCGGACGATCAGCTGCGGCTGACCGGCGGGCGTTGCCGCGTTCACCGGGACCATCGCCACACCGATCCCGTGGGTGAACGTGATCCGCTGGTTGACCCAGGTGCCGCCCTGCGGGTTGTTCTCGGGGGCGAGCTCGCGGGCCGACAGCATGACCTGGCGGGTGGTCCCCTCGAGGTCGTAGCGGTCGGTGTCGACATCGGTGAAGTCGTAGTACTGGCGGACCGTCTGGAGCTGGTCGAGGGTGTCCTTGAGCGGCCGGTAGTCCCACAGCCGGGCGTTCTGGAAGGTGGCCGTCTCGGCCTCGACCGCCGCCTGGGTGAGGGGGGCCTCACCCGAGTAGTTGCGACTCTCCCAGTCGTCGAGGTCGAACGCCAGCCGGGTCATGTTGATGTTGTTGGCGATGTAGGGCGTCTCGCGATTGAGCTGGTCCGGCTCGACGCTGAAGCGCTGGACGAGTCCCGGATAGATCGACCCAAGGACGATCGATGCACTGAGCCAGACGATGATCACGGCGGCCAGTGGCCACATCGCCCGGGTGAACGCCCCGATCACCAGGAAGGCCGCGGCGAACGCCGAGATCACGGTCAGCACGTCGTAGGCCAGGAAGCGGGCGTTCTGGTCGGTGAAGCTGACCCCGACCGCGTGGACCGGCGCCGTGAGGGTGGTGCCCTGCGTGCTGTACACGAGCTCGAGCTTGTCGAGCTGATAGCCGATCGCCACCGACAGGAGGTAGAGGCCGCCGAGCACGGCCAGGTGGACGCGCATCTGGGTGGTGAAGACCAGGCCGCCACGGACGCCCGCGAGCAGGTAGCGCCCGAGGCTCAGGACGAGCGCGGCGATGAGCAGCCCGTTGATCGCCGCCTGGACCGCCCGCAGGAACGGCAGCTCGAACAGGTAGTAGCTGACGTCCCTGCCGAAGATCGGGTCGACGACCGGCGACCCGCTCGTGGCGAAGGGGACCTGGTTGCGCCACAGCAGGAACGTCTCCCAGTGGCTTGCCGCGGTGGCGGCGGTGGCCAGGGCGATGATCACCGCGACCCCGATCAAAGCCCATCTCGCGAAGGGCACGAGGTCGGGCAGCTCGTCCGCCTCGAACGCGATCGCCCGGCCGCTTCCGCCCGGCCCGAAGCCGGCCCCGGCGAAGCTCGCCCGGCCGCCCGGCCCACGTCCCCGACGCTGGTCGTCGACGCCGAGCGCCTCGCCGAGCCGGCTCGCCAGCTCGCCCATCTGGCCAACCCGCTCCGGGTCGGGCGGCGGCGCCAGCCGACCGGCGATCCAGATGTTCAGGCCGAGGAAGAGCAGCACCACCACGAGGACGCCGATGAACAGCCCGGCCTGGGTCCCGAGCCGGGTGAAGAAGACCGAGTCGAAGCCGACGCTCCGGAACCAGATCGCGTCGGTGATCAGGTCGAGGACGAAACCCGCGAGCAGGAAGAAGGCGACGACCACGAGGATCGCCAGCGCGATCCCGATCCCGCGCAGTCGATCGCGCGTCCTCGGGGCGCCGTCGTCGGGTCCCCCGATCCTCGCGCCACGCCGGCCCGGACCGCGACCGCCCGGCCCGGCGTGGAGCGGCACCGGTCGGCGCTCGGGCTGGTCGTCGTCGGGCTCGTCGGCGTCGGGCTCGTCGGTGGACTCATCGGAGTCGTCTGTTGCGCGAACCCGTTCGTCGGGTTCGACGAGCTCGTCGTCCGCGTGATCGTCGTCCGCGTCGTGATCGCGGGCGCGACCCGCCGACGACGGATCGTCGGGATCCCGACCGGCGGCGAGCGCCTCCTGCCGACGGCGGAGCTCCTCCATGAAGTCGTCGAACAGGTTCTTCACGTCGCCCGGAGTCTACCGCGGGTGGTCGCCGGGGGCGGCCGACGCCGCCTCACGGTCGGGACAGCCGCTCGATCGATCGGCGAAATGCCGCCAGGACCGTGTCGGCGAGCTCGTTCGGACGCATCGCGGCCGCCCGCATCGGTTCCCAGCGGAAGGCGGCCCTGACGGCGACTGGCGAGCGCCACGGCTGGAGCGGGTCGTCGGGCGGGGCAACCTGGGCCAGCCGGATCGACAACCGACCGTCGTCCTCGAGGATGAACCCGGACAGGGCGCCGGACAGGGCCGGACCGAGCCGGGCGAGCGGAGGATCGGGCGGCGGGCCGGCCGGCGGTGCGACCTCGCGGAAGCTGACGACCCCGGCATCGTCGACGACCCACAGGATCGCGAGCCACCAGCCATCGTCGAGGGTGGTCGGGCGGCTCATTCCCGCCCGCAGGCGCCGGTCGCCCACGCGCACCTCGTGCTCGCGCACGAAGGACGGGCCGGGCGGACCGAGCTGGGCTGCCATGTCGAGGAGGATAGTCGCGGACGGACCCGACGCCGTCCGTCCGGTCAGGAGGGGGCCGTCTCGGGATCGGGCCTGACGCTCGGGGTGTCGGTCGGGTCGCTCGCCTCGGCGGCAGCCGGCGGATCGCTCGGCTCGCCGGCCGCGTCGGACCGGTTCGCCTTGGGCGTCCGGGTCGGCCGGCTCGGCCGACGCGTCCTGGCCGGCTTCGGGGCGGGCTCGTCGGCCGCACCGGTCGATGGCTCGGACTCGGGGGCCGCCGCGGCGACCGGGGGCCCGTCGATCTCGACGAGGATCTGCTCGGCCCGGCCGGCGGCATCGATCTCGGCCTGGATGGCGGCGGCGGCGGCGACCGGATCGGTGCCCTTGGCATCGGCCTCGTCGGCGGCCATGGCGCCGGCCTCGGCCGTGAGGTCGGCGATGAGCGCCGCCATCTCGATCCGGAGCATCTCGCGGCGAACCTCGAACGGCGGCGGCTCGAGCGAGCCCGGCTGGGCAGGCGGGGCGGTCGCGTCCTCGTAGTCGCTGTCGCCGCTGATCCAGGACATCAGGCGGCTCTTCTTCGGCGACGTCGCCTTGCGGAAGGCGAGCCGCTCGAGATCGAGCGCCGTCAGGCCGGGGAGCTGAGCCTCGGTCTCGCCGGCGAGGTTCGCCTTGCACGAGGGACAGGTCTTGACATCGCCTGCCGGCAGCTCGGCGGAGCACCACGGGCAGCGGGGCGCGGCGGGCGCGCTCAATGGATCGCCGGCTGGGTCGACCATGTCCCAAATCCTACCGCCTTCGGGTCGCGAAGGGACCCCCCGAAGGTCCTACGAGTGGCCACCGCGCCGGGCAGGAGGCGGCGGCTACTCCCATTCGATCGTCGCGGGTGGCTTGGAGCTGATGTCGTAGACGACGCGGTTCACCCCCGGCACCTCGTTCACGATCCGCGACGAGATCCTGCCGAGGACGTCATAGGGCAGCTTCGCCCAGTCGGCCGTCATGCCGTCGTCGCTCGTGACCGCCCGGATGGCGACGACGTTGGCGTACGTGCGGCCGTCGCCCATGACGCCGACCGAGCGGACCGGGGTGAGGATCGCGAACGACTGCCAGACGCTCCGGTAGAGGCCGGCCGCCTTGATCTCGTCGATCACGATCCAGTCGGCTTCGCGCAGCGTGTCCAGCCGCTCGGCGGTGACCTCGCCGATGATCCGGATCGCCAGGCCGGGGCCCGGGAACGGCTGGCGCTGGACCATCGCTTCGGGCAGACCGAGCTCGATACCGACCGCCCGGACCTCGTCCTTGAACAGGTAGCGGAGGGGCTCGATGAGCTTGAACCTGAGGTCGGCCGGCAGTCCGCCGACGTTGTGGTGGGTCTTGATCTTCTGGGCCGCCTTGGTCTCGGAGGTCGCGCTCTCGATGACGTCCGGATAGAGCGTCCCCTGGGTCAGGAAGTCGATCCGCCCGAGCTTGACGGACTCCTCCTCGAAGACCCGGATGAACTCGTCGCCGATGATCTTGCGCTTCTGCTCCGGATCGATGACCCCGGCGAGGCGAGCCAGGAAGCGCTCCCGGGCGTCGACCATCACGAGCCGCATCCCGAGGTTCTGCTCGAACGTCGCCCGGAGCAGCTCGGACTCCTTCTTGCGCATGAGGCCGTGATCGACGTAGATGCAGGTCAGCCGGTCGCCGACCGCCCGATGGACGAGCGCGGCCGCGACGGCCGAGTCGACGCCCCCGCTGAGCGCGCAGATGACGAGGCCGTCCGAGCCCACCTCGCGGGCATGGCCGTCGACCCGGGCGCGGATCTCGGCGACCGTCGATTCGATGAAGTTGGCCGGCGTCCAGGTCGCCTGCGCCCCCGCGATCCCGAGGACGAAGTTGCGCAGGACGTCGCGCCCGCGTGGGGTGTGCGACGACCTCCGGGTGGAACTGGATCCCGTACAGGTTCCTCGTCGGGTCGACCAGGCCGGCGAACGGCGTCGAGTCGGTCTGGGCCGTCGGCCGGAAGCCGTCCGGCAGGCTCGCGATCGAGTCGCCGTGGCTCATCCAGACCGGCTGGTCGCGATCGAGCCCGGCGAACAATCCGTCGTCCGAGGTGAACGTCACGGTCGCCGGACCGTACTCGCGCTTCGTCGCCGGGATCACGTGCCCGCCGAGCTCATGGGCCATCAGGTGGGCGCCGTAGCAGATCCCGAGGACGGGGATCCGGCCGCTCCAGACCATCGGGTCGGGCCTCGGCGCGTCCACGTCGTAGACGGAGCTCGGGCCGCCCGACAGGATGATCGCCTTCGGACGACGGCGCTCGATGTCCGCCCATGGCGTGTCGTGGGGCAGGAGCTCGGAGTAGACGTTGAGCTCACGGACCCGCCGTGCGATGAGCTGGGCGAACTGGCTGCCGAAGTCGAGGACGAGGACCGTGTCCGGGCCGGCCGTCGTCTCGATCCCCGGCCGGTCGTCGCGCGAGCGATCCGGGGCCGGCGCGTGGAGCGCGGTCTCGAGGTAGGCCTCGACCTCGGCGTCGTCCGGTGCGAGCACGCGATGGCCGGCGTTGGCCGCCTCGCCGTGGACGGTCTTGCCGCGGCGCGGCTTCGGCGGCGCTTCGTGGAGGTCGGGCGGCGAGACCGGCTGTGGCGCCCGGTCCGGGACCGGCTTCTCAGCCGCGGCCGGCCCGCCCGGCGTTGCCGCCGGACCCGACCGGTCGATGGTCTCCGCGTCGCTCAATCGCCCCTCCCGTCGCCCTGTGACCTGCAGTCTACCCGGGGACGGGCCCGCGGTCCGGCCCGGCCGGTCGCGATCGGGCGGCCTCGATCGACCTGGCGGGGGGAGAGCTCGGTCATAGCGACCCGCGGGCGAGGTTCGCCGGCTACTTCTTCGGCTTGCCCGCCGTCACGAAGGTGGCGCTGAGCGTGCCGTCGGCCGCCAGCGTGCCGAACGCCTGGACCCGCATCCCGACGGCGACGTCGGCCAGGGTCGGGGTGGTGTCGCCCCGGACGGCGAACTTCGTGTCCGCGCCGATCTTGATCGTCGCCGGCTTCCCGTCACGTCGCTTGACGGTGATCGAGTCCTTCGTCGTCGCGGTCACCTCGCCACCGACGCGATCCAGGTGGACCTTGATCTGGACGGTCTTGGCCGTGAACGCGTCGCCCGGTCCCTCGGTCCCGGACGCCACGACGACCGAGCCGACCTTGACGTCCGACTTCGTGCCGTCGGCCCGACCGAGCTTGTAGGTCGTCGTGCCGGTGACCGTCACGGTTCGCGGCGAGCCGGCCCGAGTCTTGAGGGTCAGGCTGTCGCCGTCGATCGCCGTGACCGTCCCGGCCACGACCGGAACCGGGACGACGATGGCGACGATCGAGTAGGTCCCGTCGTCATTGCGCTTCTGGCGCAAGGCGATCTTGTCGCCGACCTTGAGGTCGCCCACGGTCGCGGCTTCGCCGCCCTTGGTGATCTTCGTGTCGGTTGTCGCCGTGATCGTCCGGGTCCAGCCATCATCCGTCCGAAGCTCGAGCGTCGACCCGTCGATCTTCGTGATCGTGATCCCGCGATAGCCGAGGCCGGCGGCGCCGATGAAGTCGCCCTTCTTGAACAGGTTGCCGAAGGCACGCAGCCCGGCCGGAAGCTTGAGCCCCGGCCGGTCGACGGTCGGCGGCTTGGCGTCGATCTTGGCACTGGCGGCCGGCTCCGGGGCGGGTGGGCTCGGCGAGGCGCCCAGGACGACGACGGCGCTGAGGATGAGCGCCAGGCAGGCGACGACGACGGCACCGACTCGGAGGATGTCGATCGGCCGGCGGCCGGCTCGGGGCTGCTGATCGTCGTTGGTCACGCGAGGGCTCCTGCGCAGGGTCCGGTCACTCTAGCCCGTCGTGGCCCTCGGGGCGAGGACTCCGCCGGCTGGAACCCGCGAAACCGGTGCCTCAGCGCACCCGGCACGCTCAGCCTCGCTGGTTGACCGGCCGCCCGCGATAGGTGCCCCGGACCGACTTGTCCCCGTCGGCGTTGTCGAAGTAGGACAGGCGGTTCCGGCCGGGGAACGTGACGTTGAGCCGGAACGTGCCGGCATCGTCGTCGATCTTGCCGCTCCCGGTCATCGCCGCGCCACGGGTGAACGCGCACTTGTCGAGGGTGAGCTTCGTGCCGCCGTCGACCGGCTCGTAGCGCAGGGTGCCGCCGAGGTAGCAGCCCATCGTGATCGGATCCTCGTCGAGCCGGTAGCTGTAGTCGTCGGTGTTGTTGATCTGGTCCTCGATCGAGGCCATCAGCGCGAGGGCGGTCCGGTAGTCGGTGACCTTCGGCCGGGCGTTGGCGACGTACTCGTCGACGTAGTCGTTGGCGCAGGTGCTGACCCTGGTCGCGGGCAGCGTGCCGGACACCAGGTAGTCGGTGATCATCTTGTCCGGGCACTCGTCGCCGCGACCGAAGATCACGTGGTCGCCGCCGAGTGCCTCGATGAAGTACGAATCGGGCAGTCGGCCGTACAGCCGCATCGCGTTGGCGATCGGGGTCGCCGGATCGCTCGTGGCGGTCATGATGAACGTCGGGTATGGCGGATTCTCGACCGCCGTGGGCCGCGGGTCCGTCCTGGGTTGGGCCGGCCAGTAGACGCACGGCATGTCGCCGTAGTACGTCCCGCCGAGGCGGAGGTCGTTGATGCCGGTCCTGGCCCCTTCGTCGAGCCAGGCCTGGGCCCGCGCGTCGCCATCGCCCTGGCCGAGGTAGAACGCGTAGTCCTGGCACTCGGTCGAGTAGTACATCGCGTCGCTGTAGGTCGGGTCGGGGATCGTCTCGAGCGTCTCGGGGTCGACCACGATCGAGTCGTAGTAGGCCCGCAGCATCGGCACGTAGTCGCCCTTCGACGCCGCGGTCAGCGCGCGCAGGAACAGCGCTCGCTCGTACGGGCCATAGCCGTAGCTGACGGCCGTCGTCTCGACATCCGTCCTGGCCAGCGGGCGGTCGACGAAGGTGCCGGTGGCCGTCGGGAAGCGGACCGTGATCGGGCCGGCATCGAGCTTGGCGATCAGCGCGTCGTAGGCCGCCAACGGGTCGCCTCCGGCCGTGTCCAGCCGGCAGGCCGCGGCCGCCTTGCAGGCCGCCGCCGTCGACACGAGGACGTCATCCCAGGCGCGGGCCGCCTCGGTGTAGTAGGTGATGCCGTCCGGGACGAGGTCGACCGGGCCGTCGATGAACAGCGACGCGATGTGCTCGGGGTACTTGGCGGCGTACGTCTGGACGAACTGGGTCCCGTAGCTCTCGCCGTACAGCTGGAGCTTGTCCGCGTCGAGGTACTGCCGGAACGCTTCGAGATCCTCGATCGCCTGGGCGGTGGCGTAGTACGGGAGGTCGGCCGGGTCCGCCTTCGCCTCCGCCAGGCAGTCCGTGACGTAGGTCGAGGCGGCCTTCTTGACCGCGGCCGCCTGGCTCGGGTCCTTCGGATCGGCGTCGGTGCCGTAGTAGGTCGAGGTGGCAGCGGGGCAGGTGATCAGGTGGGAGAGGCCGGTCCCGCGCTGATCGGCGAAGACGATGTCGTAGTGCTCGGCGATCTTCGGATCCCAGTAGTCCGCGTAGTCGTCGGCCGCGGAGACGCCCGCGTAGCCCGGACCGCCGGTGATCGTGACGAACGTGCCGAGCTTGGTCCCGGTCGCCCGCTGGATCGCGAACGTGACCTGCCACTCCGGCCCGCCGGGGTTGAAATGGTCACGCGGGACGGCCAGGGTGACGCAGGTGAACCGGCTCTTCGGACAGGGCTCGGTCCCGACCAACCGCCAGCTGGTTGCGCCCGCCGACGGGGACGCGCCCGGCGAAGACGAAGACCCGGGCGAGCCCGACGCAGCCGGCGAGGCGGTGGCGACCGGGGAGCCGGATGGCGCCGCTGGCGTGGAGGACGACGGGGCGGCCGAGGCGCCCGTCGAGCCCGAGGGTGCCGCCGACCCGGACGCCGCGCCGAACCGGTCGGCGCCGGGAGCTGGCCCGGGAGCAACGTGAACCCGGGTGTCGACCCACAGGCCACGACAACGAGCGCAATCGCGAGCAGGCCGATCCAGCCTCGGACGGGACGCGAGCCGAGCGACGCGATCGAGCGCACCGCGCCACACTAGCAGCGGATCGACCACCTCGGCGCCGTCGCGGCGAATGTCCCACGGACGGGTCCGGTCGTCGCCGACCGGACCAGCTAGTCCCGGTTCCGCATCGCCTCGGCGGCCATCGTGAAGTAGGCGTCGAGCCGAGTCGCGACGAGAGGCGGCGGTGCCAGCAGGGCGATCGCCGCGCGCATGTGACCCAGCCACAGGTCGCGCTCTCGAGGCCCGATCGGGAATGGCGCGTGGCGCATCCGGAGACGGGGATGCCCCCGCTCCTCGTCGTAGGTCATCGGGCCGCCCCAGTACTGGGCGAGGAACAGGGTCAGCCGGTGGCGGGCGTCGGGCAGCCCATCGTCGGCCTCCGGATAGAGGGCCCGGAGCTCCGCATCGCTCGCGACTCCGTCGTAGAACCGACCCACGAGCGCCTCGAAGAACGGCATCCCGCCGACCGCCTCGTAGAGACTGGCCTCGGCGAGCCCGTCGGCCTCGCTCAGCGGGCCCGCTGCCAGGACTTGCCCTCGGTCTGGACCGACGGGGCGTAGACCATCTCGACGGCCTGCATCTCGCGGATCGTCCGGGCGCCGAGCGCGGCCATCGACTGGCGCAGGGCGCCGACGAGGTTCTCCGAGCCGTCGGTCACCTGGGCCGGCCCGAACAGGATCCGCTCGAGCGGGCCGACGGTCCCGACCGTGATCCGGGTGCCCCGCGGCAGCGTGGGCGACGGGGTCGGCCATCCCCCAGTTCGTCCCCCGGCCCGGCGCCTCGGCCGCCCGCGCCAGGGGCGATCCGAGCATCAGCACGTCGGCACCCGACGCGATCGCCTTGGCCAGCTCACCGCCGCGGCGCATGCCGCCATCGGCCACGACCGGGACGTAGCGGCCGGTCTCGGCCAGATAGGCCTCGCGGGCGGCGGCGACGTCGCTGATCGCAGTGACCTGGGGCACGCCGATCCCGAGGACCTCGCGGGTCGTGCAGGCGGCCCCCGGACCGACCCCGACGAAGACCGCCGCGGCTCCCTGCTCCATGAGCGCGAAGGCGGCTTCGGCGTTCGTGGTGTTGCCGACGGCGACCGGGATCGGCATGAACCGGGTGAACTCGTCGAGCGACAGGGGGTCGTAGCCGGTGGCGAGGTGGCGGGCGCTCGAGACCTGGCTCTGGACGAGGAACAGGTCGGCGCCGTGCTCGGCGCAGAACGGCCCGAACCGGCGAGCCGCGGCCGGCGTGGCGGCCACCGCGACCTTCGAGCCGGCGGCGTGGATCTCCTCGATCCGGCGGGCGATGAGCTCCTCCCGGACCGGCTCGAGGTACGCCCGAGCGAGCAGGTCCTGGACCTCGCCGGCCGGGGCCGCCGCGATCCGGGCGAGGACCTCGTCGGGATCGTCGTAGCGCGCCTGGACGCCCTCGAGGTTGATGACGGCCAGCCCGCCGAGCCCGGCGAGCGCCCCGGCGAAGCGGGCGTCCACCACGGCATCCATGGCCGAGGCGAGGATCGGGATCGCAAGGTCGATCCCGCAGAACGCCTGGGCGAGGTCGACGTCATCCGGCTCGATCGTGTTGGTCCCCGGCGCCAGGCTCACGTCCTCGAAGCCGTAGGTCGGGCGGATCGTGTCGACCTTGGACCGGAACACCCGGCGCTGGGCGGCTTCCGACCTGGGCGCCTTGGAGGTCGTCGTGGGGGGTTCCGGTCGATCGAGCAATCTGGCCTCCGAGGGTGCGCGGCCGCCGTCCGCGGGCGGGGGCAGGTTGCGGGTCAGTCTAGCATCCGCTCGACGTCGAGCCGCGACCGATCGGGCCGGCGGCCAGCTCAGTCGATGAGGCGCGACCCGTCGGCCAGGAGCCGGAACCATGGCTCCCGGGCGTCGTCGGCCAGCTCCCGCTCGATGGTCGCGATCGCGTCGCGGTGGGCCGGCCAGACGACGAGCTCGCGAGCCGCGGCGGGCGCGACCCACCGGTAGCCGGTCGTGCTCGACCGACAGGGTCGGCTCGGCGTCCGACGCGACCCGGGCGCCGAACACGGCGGCAGTCACGATCGCGTCGCTCGGCGACCAGTGGAACTGGTTGACGAGGTCGAGGTCGTAGAACGCTTCGAGGCCGGCGCCGGCGAACCCCGTCTCCTCACGCAGCTCGCGCAGGGCGGCGCGGGCGATCCGCTCATCGCCCTCGACCGAACCCGACACGCCCTGCCACAACCCGGGCAGGACGCGGCCGGGCGCCCGGCGCATCAGCAGGATCTCGAGGGCGCCGCGGCGGTCACGGCGGAACACCCACACGTCGACGAGGTCGGGTCGGAACATCGAACCGGCGCTCAGACCGGTGCAAAGAGGGAGGACCCGCCGGTCACCCGGGCAGCCGCCTTCAGAGCCGCTCGAAGCGCTCGACCGGGAGGACGAACACGGTCGCCCCGCCGACCTCGACCTCGAGCGGGTAGGGCATGAAGAACTCGCCCGGCTCCATGATCGGCGGCATCGGGTTGACGATCTGGGTTCGAGCCGTGCAGTTCTCGCGGACGATCCCGAGGATCTCCTCGACCCGGTCGTCCTCCACGCCGACGACGATCGTCGCGTTCGACTGCTTGAGAAACCCGCCCGACGAATGGAGCCGGGTCGCCCGATGCTCGTGCTCGAGCAGGGCATCGACCAGCGTCCCGGCATCCTCGTTGTGAACGACCGCGATCACGAGCTTCATCGAGGCCGAGTATAGGTGCGGCCAATCGCCCACGGGCCATCGGCGGGGGCGTAGGATGCAGCCCTCAGCCGCTGGCCCACCGGAGGACTGCCGAACCAATGGATCCGCTCGCCGACATGCTCGCCCGGGGCGCGGCCACGCTGGCCGCGAGCGACGACCTCGACGCGAGCGTCGGTGGGTCTGCTCGAGCTGGCGACCGAGACGCTCGGGTTGCCGTTCGCGGCGGTCACCCTCCAGGATCCCGACCGCGCCGAGCTCCAGGTCGCCGTGATGGCCGGCGACAAGGCCGCGGCCCGGGACGACTTCGCCACGACGTTCGCCGGGCCCGACGGTCCGGTCGCCCTGACTGCGGCCGACCGGGCGGCCCGGATGGGCGACGGCCTCGTCCACCTGCCGTTGATCGTGACCCGGGGCGGGATCGAGCAGCTGGCGGGGGTCCTCAGCCTGGCCCGCGAGGGCGACGCCGAGCCGACCGAGGAGGAGCGCACGGTCCTCGGCGCGCTGGCGGCCCTGACCGCGGTCGCGATCGACCGCGCCCGGCTCGGCTCGATGGTTGCCGAGCGTTCCGAGTGGTTCGAGCGGATGGCCCACACGGACCCGCTGACCGGCCTGGCCAACGAGCGAACGTTCGGTCGGATTCTCGAGCTCGAGCTTGCCCGCGCCGGACGCCAGGGCGGCGAGGTCTCGCTGGTCATCTTCGACGTCGACGGCCTGACCGCCACGAACGAGGCCGACGGTCACGCCGCCGGTGACGACGTCCTGCGGGCCGTGGCCGCGGTCCTCGCCGAATCGGTCCGATTGGTCGACACGGTCGCCCGGATCGGTGGGGACGAGTTCGTGCTGGTGGCGCCGGGCGCCGCAGGAACGACCGTCGCCAGGCGCGTCCTCGACGGGATCGCCGCCCTGCCCGCACGGAGCGGTCGGTCGATCTCGGTCTCGGCCGGGGTCGCCCGGTTCCCGAACGACGCGGGCACGGCCGAGGATCTCAGGACGGCCGCGAACGCCGCGCTCGAATCGGCCCGATCGGCCGGCGGCGGTGGCCTCGGAGCCCCGCCGGCGACGGCGACCGAGGGCTGAGCCGGGCGCCGGCGACGGGCCGACGCCCGCTCGCGGCCAACTCTAGGCCCTAGGTCGATCCCGACGCGACGCCGCTCGACACCATCGGCGGCGTCGGTGGCATCGATCGCCCGGCGTGGACGATCGACAGGAGCCAGGCGATTCCGAAGTCGTAGCGCGCGGCGCTCCGCCACGCCCCGACAGACGCGTCCTGGACGACGTCCTCGGCGGGTCGTCCGATCGGCATCGTCGGCGGTTGTGGTCAGCCGACCCTGGACGGACCCGTGAGCCGGCTCATCGATGTATGCGCAATCCGGTTGATGCTGGTTCAGTCGCGGTGCCGATGCGCCCCAGGATCGCCGCCATCCCCCGGGCGACGACCTCGTCGACCGGAGCGACCGCGTCGATCAGGAGGATCCGGTCCGGCTCCTCGGCCGCCAGCTGACGATAGCCGTCGCGAACCCGCTGGTGGTAGGCGACGTCGAAGCCGGCTTCGAAGCGCGTCTGCTCGTCGGCCTGCTTCCGGGCGAGGCCGACTTCGACCGGAACGTCGAGCAGCAGCGTCAGGTCCGGTCGAAGGCCGTCGGTCGCGAACTCCTGGAGGTCCCTGAGGGTGGCGACCGGCAGGCCCAGGCCGAACCCCTGGTAGGCCAGCGTCGAGTCGATGTGGCGGGCGTCGAGGACCACCGCCCCGGCGGCGAGGGCCGGGCGGATGACCTCGGCCACGAGCTGTGCCCGGGCAGCGCTGAACAGCAGGGCGTCGGCCCTGGGGTCGAGCGGCGGCTCGTCGGGGAGGTGATCCAGGACGATCCGACGGACCCGCTCGCCGACGGTCGTGCCACCTGGCTCGCGGGTGGCCACGACCTCGAACCCGCGGGTCTCGAGGCCCGCCCTGAGGTGGTCCGTGACGAGTGTCTTGCCGGCGCCGTCGGGCCCCTCGATCGTGATGAACCAGCCGCGTCGGCCCGGCTCGTGGCGGTCGCTCACGGCGGCGAGTGTACCCGACTCGAATCGGAAGACCGGGCGGCGTCAAAAGACACCGGGCGAGTCATCCGCGGCGGGGTCTCGGTGCGTAGGAGCGGTAGCATGCCGCCGATGACCACCGCCCGCGCGATCCACGTTCCCCGACGCCAGGCTCGGCGCCGGCGGACGATCCTGGCGGCGGTCGCCGGGGTCGTCCTCGCGGCTCTTGCCCCGTCGCTCGTCCTCGCCCACCCGCTCGGCAACTTCACGATCAACCACTACGCCGGGATCCGGGTCGAGCCGGACCGGGTGATCCTCGACATCGTCATCGACCAGGCCGAGATCCCGACCTTCCAGGAGAAGCTCCGGATCGACACCGACGGTGACGGCGAGGTGTCCGACGAGGAGCTCGAGGCCGAGCGGCTGACCGCCTGTTCGACCCTCGCGTCATCGCTGGCCCTGTCCGCCGCCGGGCGCAGCCTGTCGATCGTCCCGGTCGCCGCCGGGCTGACGCTCCCACCGGGCGCCGCGGGTCTCGAGACCATGCGTCTCGTCTGCACCTACACCGCTGCCCTCCCGGGCCGCTGGCCGCGGCCACGAAGATCGAATTCAGCGACAGCTCGCACCGCGAGCGAATTGGCTGGCGCGAGATCACGGTCGTGGGCAGTGGCGTCACCGTCGCGTCGGGCGACCTGTCCGCCACGTCCATCTCGGGGCGACTCACGGCGTACCCGATCGACCTGCTCACCCGCCCGCGCGACGACCGGTCGGCCGAGTTCAGCGCCTCACCGGGCGGACCGGCCCTGGCGCCGTTCAGCGCACCGGATGCCGAGACGCTGCCGGGCGCCGCGCCGCTCGAGCCGGTGGCGACGGATGCCGGTCCGGGTGCTCCTGCGACGGATATCGGCCGTGGACCGCGGGTCGCTGCGAACGGCGCGACGACGCCGGGCACTGGCGCCATCCAGCAGTCACCGGTCGGGGCGTCGGTGCCGGGCGGCGTCGGCAGCGAGATCTCGGGGCTCCTCGAGACGCGTGACCTGACCCCGCTCGTCATCCTCGGCGCGTTCGTCGCCGCCATGGCGCTCGGTGCCGGCCATGCCCTGACGCCGGGCCATGGCAAGACGCTCATGGGCGCCTACCTGGTCGGCACCCGCGGCACCGCGACCCACGCCGTCGCGCTCGGCCTCAGCGTGACCGTTTCGCACACCCTGGGCATCCTGGTCCTGGCGGCGATCGTCATCGCACTGCGCGGCATGATCCCGCCCGAGACGTTCAATCGCCTGGCCCCGTTGGCATCGGGGCTGCTGGTCCTCGGCATCGGTTCATGGCTGATCGCGACCCAGGTCCGCGGACGACGGACGAGCTCGGCGAGCGCCGGCCACGTCCACGATCACGACCACGCCCATGTCGTCGACCACGACCACGGGCACGCCGGACCGGATGACCGCGAAGCACCGGCCGAAGACGGGACACACTCCCATGGCGGGCTGACCCACAGCCACCTCCCCCCGCCCGGGTCGACGGTGAGCTGGCGGAGCCTGTTCGTCCTCGGGCTCGCCGGCGGGATCATCCCGTCCACGAACGCCCTGATCATCCTGCTGGCGGCAATCGCCACCGGCCGCGCCGTCTACGGGCTCGCCCTCGTCGTCGCGTTCGGACTCGGGATGGCGGTGATCCTGGCCGGCGTCGGACTGGGGCTGGTCTTCGCTCGCGGCCGGCTCGATCGGATGCCGTCCCGGTCGAGCCTCGGCCGGGTGGCGTCGTACGCCCCGATGGCCGCCGGCGTCCTCGTGTTCGGGCTCGGGATCTACCTCACGACCCAGGCGATCGGGGTCACGCCGACGCTCTGACCGGAGCCGGCCCGGTCACGGGCCGGTCAAGGGCCGGTCGCGACGATCTTGTAGATCCCACCGGCGGCCAGGTCGGTCACGTACAACGACCCGTCCTCCGCCTGACCGAACGAGCTGATCATCAGGCTCGTGTCGCGCAGCAGCGTCGGCGTCTGCGACGGCTTGCCCTGGGCGGCCACCGACCAGATCCGGCCCGAGCAGAAGTCCGCGAAGAGATAGGCCCCGACGAGCGCCGGATACTCGGTGCCGCGGTAGACGTAGCCGCCGGTCACCGAGCAGCCCTTGCTGTGGCCGTAGACCGCGAGGGGAGACTTCTTGCCCGCCCGGCTGCAGCCGACCGCCGGCCGGTAGCAGGCCTTGCCCTCGAGCACGTGCCAGCCGTAGTTCTTCGCCCGGCCGCCGCCACCGACCGCCGGCGAGCGGTCGATCTCCTCCCAGCGGTTCTGGCCGACGTCGCCGATCCACAGGTCGCCGGTCAGCGAGTCGAACGAGAACCGCCACGGGTTGCGCAGCCCACGCGCCCAGATCAGGTCGAGTCCGGCCCGGCCGACATACGGGTTCGTGCTCGGGCTGCGATACGGCTTCGTCGAGGTCGGATGATCGACGTCCAGCCGGAGGAGCTTGCCGAGGAGCGACCCGAGGCTCTGGGCGCGATTGCCCGGATCGCCGGCGCCGCCGCCGTCACCGGTCCCGGCGTAGAGGTAGCCGTCCGGCCCGAAGGCGAGCATCCCGCCGTTGTGGTTCGAGAACGGCTTGCTGATCCGCAGGAGCACGGTCGCGGCGGTGCTCGCCCGGTTCGGGTCGCCCGCCGAGACGTGGAACTGGGCGATGACGATCTGGCCCTTGAGGTTCGTGTAGTAGACGTAGAACTTGCCATTCGTCGCGTAGCTCGGGTGGAACGCGAGTCCGAGCAGCCCTCGTTCGCCATCCTTCGAGACCTTGGCGTGGATGTCGAGGAACGGCGTCGGCAGGACGCTGCCGCCCGACAGGATCTTGATCTTGCCGCCCTTCTCGACGATGAACAGGCGTCCGCTGCCATCGCCGGCGTTCGTCACGAACAGGGGCGACTTCAGCCCGCCGGCGACCTTCGACAGGCTGATCCCGACCGCGAGCGGATCGAACGACGCCGACCCGGCCACGGCTGCCCGACCGACGGCGATCGCTCGACCGAGGGCTTCGGAGTCCCGCCCGACCGACGGCGAGGCCGGGCCTTCGGCCAGGGCGGCCTGGCTGGCGACGAGGAGGGCCAGCGCGAGGCCCGGGATCAGAGCACGGACTGCGGTCGGAATCCGTCGTGACACGAGGTCCTCCTTCGGCGGGTCGCTCCGCCCTAACGGTGCCCGATCGGCGACCGTCGCGCAAGGCGGACCGTCCTTGAAAGCTCCGAGGGCACGGCGCACTCTGTCGCCAGCAGCGACCGGGCCGCCCGCGGCTGGCCGGCCGGATCGGTGCGGAGGTGGGATCGACGCTCAATCCACGAGGGCGACAGCGGCTCACGACCGCAATCGCCGTCAGCGCACTCCTCGCCCTGCTGGCGACCGCCCTGTTCGTCGGACCAGGCGGCGTGGCCGCGGCCCCGACCGACCGTCTGCCCGACCTCGGCATGGGCCGGCCGCGAGAGCTGGTCGTCCAATGGAGCCACGGGCAGCGCCGGCTGCGGTTCACCTCGTTGATCGTCAACGTCGGCGCCGGGCCGTTCGAGACCCGGGCCTCGCGCAAGACGCTGGCGGCCAAGACGATGGCCGTCCGACAGATCGTCTACAACACGGCCGGCGGACACCGCGCGATCGCGACCGCGTCCGTGGCCAAGTATGCCGGCGACGGACACAATCACTGGCACGTGCAGAAGGTCGCCGGCTACGAGCTGTTCGCCGCGACCGGCGACGGACCCGCGCTCCGGCGCGGCGCAAAGGTCGGCTTCTGCTTCTTCGACACGAGGCTCTACCGGCCCTCGCTGCCGCGCACTCCGAAGGCGCGCCGCTACTTCGAGCGGACGTGTGGCGTGCGGAACTCGCGGGCGATCAAGGTCGGGCTGAGCGTCGGCTGGTCCGACATCTACCCGTGGAACTTCGCCTGGCAGTGGATCAACGTGACGAGCCTGCCGGGCGGGGACTACCTGCTGAAGCTCAGCGCCGACCCGGGCGAGAACTTCCTCGAGGCACGCGAGGACAACAACTGCAACTGGACCCGGATCCATATCCCGAAGACCGGATCGAAGGTGACGGTCCTCGGTTTCACGAACGGCTGCCATGCGCCCGGCCGGCCGCCCGAGCCGACGCCGACGCCGAGCGAGATGCCGAGCGCGAGCCCGGGCGCTTCGGCTGCCGGTGCACCGCTCGACCTGGTGTCCGGCGCCAACCAGGAGGTCGAGCTCATCGACGCCGACGAGCTCGACGCGAACCGGCCGCTGTTCGCCTGCACGATCCCGATGCCCTGAGGAGCGCCCTGCGGGCAGGGCCACCCATCGGTGCGCTACGCTGGCGAGCCCATGCCTGAGCTGACCGATCGAGCGCTCTCGACCGCGACCGTCCGCGGTGCCAGCTATGCCGACGTCCGGATCGTCCGCCGCCTCGAGGAGGCGATCGCGATCAAGACCGGCCGGGTCGAGGGCGTGTCGAGCGGTGAGACCGAGGGCTTCGGGGTCCGCGTCCTGGTCGATGGAGCGTGGGGGTTTGCGAGCTCGAGCCGGCTCGAGCCCGACGAGATCGATCGAGTCGCGGCGGAGGCGGTCCGGATCGCGCGGGCGAGCGGGACGGCGCTCCGCCATCCGGTCGAGCTGGACGATCGACCGCCCGCCCACGGGACCTACACGACGCCGCTGATCGAGGACCCGTTCGCGGTCCCGCTCGAGACGAAGATCGGCGACCTTCTCGCGGCCGACGGAGCAGCGGCCCGGGTCCGTGGGATCGCCTACACCGAGTCGAGCTACGGAGCGCGGCGCGAATGGAAGACGTTCGCCGCCTCGGACGGGAGCCTCACCGAGCAGTCGATCACCCACGTCGGCGCGGCGGTCGAGGCGAACGCGATCGAGGGCGACGATCACCAGCGGCGCAGCTACCCGGACGCGGGCGGCGGGTGGGGCGCCGGCGGCTACGAGATCGTTCGCGACCTCGACCTGGCCGGCGCCGCCGAGCGTCTCGCCGAGGAGTCGGTCGAGCTGCTGTCGGCGCCCCAGTGCCCGAGCGGCCGGTTCGCCGTGATCCTCGACCCGAGCCAGCTCTACCTCCAGGTCCACGAGAGCTGCGGCCATCCGACGGAGCTGGATCGCGTCTTCGGGACCGAGGCGTCGTACGCCGGGACGAGCTTCCTCACGACCGACAAGCTCGACTCCGGCTTCCGGTACGGCTCCGATCTGATCGACATCGTGGCCGACGCCACGGCGCCGGGCGGGATGGGCACGTTCGGCTGGGACGACGAAGGGGTCGAGGCCCAGGCGGTGCCGCTCGTCAAGGAGGGCATCTTCGTCGGCTACCTGTCGAGCCGCGAGACGGCCCCGCGGATCGGGCGGCGCTCCGGCGGGGCGATGCGGGCCGACGGCTGGAACCGGATCCCGCTCATCCGGATGACCAATGTCAACCTCCTGCCCAAGCCCGGGATGAGCCTTGACGAGATCATCCAGGACACCGACGACGGCCTGTACCTCAGCTCGAATCGCAGCTGGTCGATCGACGATCGCCGGCTCAACTTCCAGTTCGCGACCGAGGTCGCCCGCGAGATCAAGGGCGGCAAGCTCGGCCGGCTCTACAAGAACCCGACCTACACCGGGATCACCTACGAGTTCTGGCGGTCGTGCGACGCCGTCGCCGATGAGCGGAGCTATCGGATGCTCGGCACGCCGAACTGCGGCAAGGGCGAGCCGGGCCAGGGCGGCCACGTGGGCCACGCCGTCAGCGGTGCCCGGTTTCGGGACGTCCAGATCGGGGTCGGGAAGTGGTGACCGGCCGGTGGTAGCCGGAGGACGCGACGACGCCCATTGGCTCGGCCTCGCCGAAACCGCGATCGGACTCGCACTGGCCGAGGGCGCCAGCCAGGCCGAGGCGCTCGTGACGGCCGAGGAGTCGGCCCTCACCCGGTTCGCCAACAGCGAGATCCATCAGAACGTCGCCGAGACCAACGCCCAGCTCAACCTGCGCTTCGTGATCGGCCAGCGGGTCGGCGTGGCCTCGACCGGGCGACTCGAACCGGATGGCCTGCGGGCGGTCGCCGAGGCCGCCGGAAGGATCGCCCGCAACGTCGAGGAGAACGACGAGTTCGTCTCGCTGCCTGCCCCGGACCGACCGATCCCGGACCTGCCGGCCGCCTTTGCCGAAGCGACGGCCGACGCGACACCGGAGCTCCGGGCAGAAGGGGCGCGGGCCGTGATCGGGGCGGCCGACGAGTCCGGCGTCGTCGCCTACGGTTCGTTCGCGACCTCGGCCGAGTCGATCGCGGTGGCGAACTCGCTCGGGATCCGGTCCGCCGGCTCGAGGACGACCTCCCAGCTGATCGTCGTGGCGATGGGCCCCGAGGGAGGCTCCGGGTACGCCGAGGCGGCGGCGGTCGATGCCACGACGATCGACGCGGCGGCGCTCGGCCGCGAGGCCTCGGCCAAGGCCCGGGCAACCGCCAACTCGGTCGGCGTCGAGCCGGGCGACTATCCGGTCGTCCTCGAGGCGTACGCCGTGGTCGACATCCTCGACATGCTCGGCTACCTCGGGTTCAGCGCCCTGGCCGTCCAGGAGGGCCGGTCGTTCGCCGAGCCGGGCCGCCGGGTGGGCAGCGAGCTCGTCGACATCTGGGACGACGGCTCCGATCCGCTCGGGCTGCCGATGGCGTTCGACTTCGAGGGGGTCGCCAAGCAGCGCGTGTCGCTGATCGAGGGAGGGATCTGCCGCGACGTCGTGTACGACGCCCAGACCGCGGCACGCGACGGGGTCCGCTCCACGGGTCATGGGCTGCCGGCGCCCAATCCGTACGGCCCGTTCCCGCTGAACATGGTGATGGGAGCCGGAACGACCTCGCGCGACGAGCTCATCGGCGGGCTCGAGCGGGGCTTGCTCGTCACCCGGTTCCACTACACGAACCCGGTCCATCCGAAGCTGGCGATCGTGACCGGGATGACCCGCGACGGGACCTTCCTCGTCGAGGATGGGCGGATCGTCGGCCCGGTCAGGAACCTGCGCTACACCCAGAGCTACCTCGATGCGCTGGCCGGGGTCGAAGCCGTCGGGTCGGACCGGCGGAGCCTCCGCGGGTTCCTCGGGGGCGCGGTCGCCCCGGCCGTCCGGATCGCTTCGTGGACGTTCACCGGCGGCACCGAGCACTAGCCGGTCGGCGCGGCTCGATGTCCTCGATCCAGGAGCGGCTCGGTCGACCGTTCGACGTTCCGACCCTGCGCCGGATCAAGCGCCTGTGGGTTCGTCACTCGATCGCCGAGGACCGCCGCGATGTCGACGGCCTGCTCGCCACCCTCGCCCCGGACTGCGTCTACGAGATCGTCCCGACCGGTCAACGCTGGGACGGCCATGCCGGCGCCCGCAGGTTCTACGAGGAGCTGTTCGGCGCGTTCCCGGACAACGCCTTCGAGCTGACCGATATCGTCATCGGTCCGCAGGGAGTGTTCGAGGTCGCGACGCTCACCGGCACGAACCTCGGCCCGTGGGCCGGCGCGCCGCCGAGCGGGTTGCCGGTGCGTCTCGGCATCACCATCTACTTCCCATGGGACCAAGGTACTAGCCTTTTCGGCGGAGAACGGATTTACTTCGATCGGGGGGAGCTCGGTCTCGACTGAGGGTGCTCGACGACGATGCCGTTCGGAGACTACGGCCAATACCTGGGCCGGCTGGACCTCATCGTTGCGGTCCTGCTGGCGGCTCTCGGAACGCTGATCGTTCTCGGGGTGTATCGGTTCGTCCAGGCCGCCCTCGACGACATCCTGGCCGCCATCCCGCACGTCGGTGAGCGGCTCGCCGAGGCCAACCGGAACCGGCATCGCCAGTCCGGTCCCGAGTGGGTCTGCGCCGAGTGCCGCTCGATCAACGAGCCGAACGCCATCTGGTGCTATCGCGGCTGCGGCTCGCGCTACCGCTACGACGGCGGCCGGATCGACCTCCGCGCCCCGCTCGTCGACGACTTCGACCCGGCCGGCCGCCCATCCTGATCGTCGCCGCCGGTCGGCCCCAGGGCGGACCCGGCTGACGGGGTGGCACAGACGAGGTCGAGCCCAAGCCAGCGCCCGATCCGGCCCCGGTTGCGGGCGATCAGCCCGTAGCCGAACCGGGCCACCGCCCGGAACATCGGGAGCAACGCCCACGGCCTGAGGATCCGGCCGCCCGGGAGGGCGTCGATGATCGCGAGGGCGGCGTCGCCGCCCGAGGCGACCCGGCCCCGCTCGTCGACGACGTGGAGCTCGTCCTCGAGCAGGTACCGCCCGGCGACCCCGGCCAGCCTCGGGTCGCGACCGCTCGTGGCCTCCTGGAGCGGGACGACCTCGAACCGTCGCGACCGGTCCCAGCGCCTGAGGGCCCGGGCCGTCAGGCCGCAGATCCCGCAGTCGCGGTCGTACAGGACGGTCAGGCGCGATCCATCGCGACCGAGGCGATGGTCGCCGCTCACTTCTGGGCGACGCAGAACTCGTTGCCGGCCGGGTCGGCCATCACCGTCCAGCGCATCCCGGGGCCCTCGTCGACCTCGCGCACGACGGTTCCGCCGAGGCCGACGAGGCGCTCGACCTCGGCCGCTCGATCGGCGGCCTCGTAGTCGACATGGGCCCGGTTCTTGACGACCTTCGCCTCGGGCACCTTCTGGAAGATGAGCGCGAGGCCCCGCCGCTGGTCGTCCGGCGGCGGCTTCAGACCGGCGAACTGCCCGAACGGCTCGAACCAGGTGACGTAGCCGAGCGCGGCCGACCAGAACGCGACGAGCGGTTCGGTGTCGGCACAGTCGAGAACCACGGCGTGCATGGCGAGGTCGGGCAGCGGGGCGGCCATCGGCTGAGGATAGCGGCCGGGTCGCGCCGGGTTCGACCGAGGCCGGGTCGCTCAGCGCCAGCTCGAGCGAGCCGGGTCGGGATAGAGCCGGACCCGGCGATACGGCTCGCGGCCGCGCGACCGCGAGACGAGGTTCGCGCGCTCGGCCATCTGGTGCTGGAGGCGCCGGATGTAGGCGTTCTGGGGGCTCAGCTCGACCGCCTCCGCCTGGCGCTGGACCAGCCCGATCGCCTCCTCCGTCTCGCGGAGGGCCGCCTCGCGCGGGTCGACCTCGAGCGAGAAGATCGAGGTCAGGCTCGCCTGCATCTGGAGGATCGTGTTGCTCTTGAGGACGTAGATCGGCATCGCCCGCTCCTCGGCCTCGCGGAGCAGCGGCGTCTTCTGGCGGTACTCGCTGCGGAGGGTCATGACCACGTCCGCCTCGTCGAGGTCGTGGGCGATGACGACGGGCAGCTGGAGCTCGCGGATCGCCTGCTCGAGCCGCTTCCGGCTGATCCCGTGGGGCACGACCCGAAGCGTCGGCAGCGTCCCGCCCCCGTCGATCCGGAGCACGGCGCCCTCCTCGTCCTCGGCGGCTCGCTCGCGGACGACGTCGGCGACCGCCTCGTCGTCGGCGTCGAGGTCGTCGACGTTGACCGGGGCCATGCCCTCCTCGACCTTGAGCTGGTCGATCGCCCGGGCGGCCTGCTGACGCCACTCCTGCTGGCGCTGGAACTCGCGCGCGTCACGGGCCCGCGGCTCCGGGGGTGGGGTGACCCCACGCTCGAGCGGGCCGCGGTCCGCGATCTCGCCGGACACGAACGGCGGGTCGGCGACCGGCGGGCCGGGACGGCCACGGCCGGCGCTCGCCGTCGGTGGGACCGCGAATCGCTCGCCGGGCAACGTCCCGGGGCCCCCGTCGGGCGCCCCGGGCTCGGCTATCCGACCGCGCGGGCCGGTCTCCCGCGCGGACCCTCCCCGGGTCTGCCGCCAGCCACCGCTGGCTCCCGGCCGATAGCCGGAGCGGTAGCCCGGTCCGGTCGAGGCGCCGGCGCCGCCGGGACCGGCATCGCGGTAGCCGCCGCGATACGAGCCGTCGCCGCGCCAGCCGGGTTCCATCCGCCACGGGGAGCCGCCACCGACGAGCCCGGCGAACCGTTCGGCGCCGAGCTGCTCGCGGGGCGACGGCCGTGGCCGCGCCTGGGACCGGTGGACGCCCTCCTCGTCGCGCCAGCGGAGCTCGGGCGCGACCGGATCGCCGCGGAGCATCGCGTCGACCGTGTCCGCCACGTCGCTGTGGACCATCACCCGCTCGCGATCCTGGATCTCGATGATCACGTCGAACGTCGGCGGGGCCTTCCGCTCGAGGACGCTCTTCTGGGTCCGCCGACGACGGGCCTCCTCGTCGCCGAGGGTCACGCTCTGGATCCCGCCGATGAGATCGGACAGGGTCGGATTGAGCATGAGGTTGTCGAGGTTGTTGCCGTGGGCGGTCCCGATCAGCTGCACCCCGCGCTCGGCGATCGTCCGCGCGGCCTGGGCCTCGAGCTCGGTCCCGATCTCGTCGATGACGATGACCTGGGGCATGTGGTTCTCGACCGCCTCGATCATGACCTCGTGCTGCATCGACGGCGTGCGGACCTGCATCCGCCGGGCCTTGCCGATCGCCGGGTGGGGGATGTCGCCGTCGCCGGCGATCTCGTTGCTCGTGTCGACGACGACCACCCGCTTGCCCATGTCGTCGGCGAGGACCCGGGCCGCCTCGCGGAGCATCGTCGTCTTGCCGATCCCGGGCCGGCCCATGATCAGGATCGACTTCCCCGTCTCGACGAAGTCGTCGATGATCTCGATCGTGCCGTAGACGGCCCGCCCGATCCGGCAGGTCAGCCCGACGATCTTGCCGTTCCGGTTGCGGATCGCGCTGATCCGATGGAGCGTCCGCTCGATCCCGGCCCGGTTGTCATCCCCGAACGAGCCGATGTGATCGACGACGTAGCCGATGTCGGCCTCGGCGATCTCCCGGTCGAGGAGGATGACCTCGCTGTCCGGGAAGCGCGCCTCGGGTCGCCGCCCGAGGTCGAGCACGACCTCGATCAGGTCCTCCTTGGCGGGCAGCTTGTGGACCGCGTCGACGACCTCCGGCGGCAGGGCCGCGAGGAGCAGGTCGAGATCGTCCATCGCCTCGCGTTCGATCCGTTTGGGACTCAACGGTTCCTCCCTGTGTGGCGGGATGGATCCATCAGCGGATGGCGGGGACGAGGGCCGACTCGGCCACCCGGACCACCGTCTCCTTCACGAGCAGCGTGACGGTCGATTCGACCCCGAACCCCGCCTCTTCCAGGCGGCGATCGATCGGCGCCTCGTAGGTCCGGACCGGCGCGATGACCCCATGGTCGTTGCGGCCGCCGTTCCGGGTTCGGGCGGAGATCACCCCGAGACCGTACTCCACCAGCGGCGTGGTGTCCGCTTCGGGGCGGGCGAGGATCTTGAGATAGTGCGGCTGGTCCTCCTTGGCGACCCCGACCTGGAGGAGCGCATCGAGCTTCGTCCCATCCTTGCCACCGTCGGGGGCCTGGCGGACGAACGCCTCGACGTCGGCGAAGCGGAGGATCGGTGCCAGGCTCGAGCGCGGCACCCGCCAGCCGGCACCCTGGCGCTCCCAGTCGGCGATCCGATAGGCCTCCAGGCGCTGGACGGGGGCCGGCGTGACGGCGGCATAGAGGCGGGCGAGTGCCACCGAGTCGAGCGGGGCGGCCGGGCGGATTCCGCCTGCTGCGGCAGCCTCGTCGGTCCACGGCTCCGGCAGCTCGGCCCCGGGCGGTCGGAACAGGAGAAGCTCTTCTCCGTAGCGGGCAAAGCCCGCCTGCATGAACAGCTCGACGTTGCCCGCCGCGTCGGCGCAGGCGACGTGGAACCGGATCGCGCCACGCTTCGACCCGTCGCGCAGGATGTGCTGGACCAGCCGGAAGCGGATGTCGCCGGCCTCGGCGAGGCCGATCGCGTCGAGCTCGACGATCGTCCACTCGTCGCGGGCCGTCTCGCGCTCGACCCGGACCAGGCCCGCGAGCCCGTCCTCCTCCTCGTAGACGTACAGGAGGTCGTGCGGCCGGAACGCGCCGAGCGGCAGGCGGAACAGGCTGAACACGCCGATCCGGGGGCCACTCACGGGCAGGCCGAGCGAGCGCGTCTCGGCCGACTCCTGCTGGCACAGCCGCGACAGCTCGCCGAGCGCCGCCAGGTCGGTCAGGCGTGCGACGCGGACCCTGCCGGAGCGACCGCTCACTGGTCGAGCCCGGCCCCGCGCCGAGTCGGGTGCGGGCGACGACCCGAACCCTCGCCGGGGTCGTCGTGCTCGGCGGCCATCGTGGTCACGAGGCGGTGGAAGCGAGTCTCGCCGGCAAGCTCCGGGTGGAATGCCGTGGCGATGACGTTGCGCTGGCGGACCGCCACGACCCGGCCATCGTCGAGCCGGGCCAGGACGTCGACCTCCGGCCCGACGTTCTCGACGATCGGGGCCCGGATGAACACGCCGTGGACGGGTCCGTCACCGAGGATCGGGACGGTCAGGTCGGCCTCGAACGAGTCGAGCTGGCGCCCGAAGGCGTTGCGCTCGACGGTGATGTCGAGCAGCGGGAGCACGGGCGCCTCATCGCCGGCGATCTGGCGGGCGAGGAGGATCATCCCGGCACACGTCCCGAACAGCGGCGCCCCGGATGCGGCCAGGTCGAGGATCGGCTGGCGAAGGCCCCAGCGGTCGATGAGCTTGCGCATGGTCGTGCTCTCACCACCGGGCAGGATCAGGCCGCTGGCACCGTCGAGGTCGTCGGGCAGGCGCACCTCGACCGCGTCGACGCCGATGGCGTTCAGGACGCGGACGTGCTCGATGAAGGCGCCCTGGACCGCAAGCACGCCGATCTTCATCGTGCCGACCCTGCGCCGGGCCGCGTCGCCGCCGGCGTGGTGTCTACCAGCCCCGGACCGCGAGCCGCTCACCTTCCGGGATCGTCTCGAGCGAGATCCCGCGCATCGCCGCGCCGAGGCCCTTGCTCACCTCGGCGATGACCTTCGGGTTGTCGAAGTGGGTCGTGGCCTGGACGATCGCGTTGGCCATTCGCGCCGGGTCCTCGCTCTTGAAGATCCCGGAGCCGACGAACACGCCCTCCGCCCCGAGCTGCATCGCGAGCGCAGCGTCGGCCGGGGTGGCGATCCCGCCGGCCACGAAGTTCACCACCGGCAGCTTGCCGTCGGCCGCGACGCCACGGACGAGGTCGAGCGGGGCCTGGAGCTCCTTGGCCGCGACGAACAGCTCGTCCTCGCGCATCCCCTGGAGCCGGCGGATCTCGGCGTTGACCGTCCGGATGTGGCGGACCGCCTCGACGATGTTGCCGGTGCCGGCCTCGCCCTTCGTCCGCATCATCGCGGCACCCTCGGAGATCCGGCGAAGCGCTTCGCCCAGGTTCCGCGATCCGCACACGAACGGAACCTTGAACGCGTGCTTGTCGATGTGGTTCTCCTCGTCGGCCGGGGTGAGGACCTCCGACTCGTCGATGTAGTCGACGCCGAGCGCCTCGAGCACCTGGGCCTCGACGAAGTGACCGATCCGAGCCTTGGCCATCACCGGGATCGAGACGGCCTCCATGATCCCGACGATCATCGTTGGATCGGACATCCGGGCGACGCCGCCGGCGGAGCGGATGTCGGACGGGACACGCTCGAGCGCCATCACCGCGACTGCTCCGGCGTCCTCGGCGATCTTGGCCTGGTCGGGCGTGACCACGTCCATGATGACCCCGCCCTTGAGCATCTGGGCGAGGCCCTTCTTGGTGACCCAGGTGGAGGTCTCGACGGTCATCTTCGGATGGATCCTCTGCACTGTCGCAGGAGGCTGCCGGTCTGGCTTGCCCCGGGGTCCTCGCCCGTTCGAGCCGCACGGGTCGCCTCGCGCCCCGGAATTATCGCACGACGAGCGTCGAATCCCGAGTGGTCGAGTCGGAATGACTCGCCGTTCGGTGGCCGGGCAGATGCGGATCACGCAGCGGGACGACGACTCGGCTCATCCCGCGCTCAGCGAGCGACGGTCCGGACGACGCCCGACATCAGCTTCGTGGCCCGGCGAGCGCGGGCCGGCGACAGCCGGCTGAGGCCGTTGATCAGCGACAGGACGTCGTCGTCCGGAAGCTCGCCGAGGAGCCGCACGAGGCGGAGCAGCGTCTCGTCGGGGACCTTGGCCAGGAGCGCGAGGATCCGCTCGAGCTCCGGCGGCTCGACCAGCGGCACCAGGCCGATCGCCCGGTCGAACAGGCGAACGAACCCGAGGAATGTCCCGAGCCAGTCGCGCAGCCCGCGGAGCTCGGCGTCGTCCGGATGCTCGCGGGCGGCGGTGTCGGCATCGCGGAGCGTCCGTTCGAGGACCGCGACGATCGGGTCGCCTTCGAGCGCCTTGCGATGGGCGATGACGCGGGCGAACCAGCGGAAGTGGTCACCGACCGCGACGTAGGCCGTCCCCGCAGGCCCGCGCTTCCCGACCCGGCGCGGCTCGGGAACCTTCTCGACCACGCCCCAGCCCACGGCCGCGTCGAGCGCCAGGCTGGCCGCCCGATGGGACAGCCCGAGTGCCTCCCGGACCTCGCGCTCGGTCAGCGGCTCGCTGCGGGCCATGAGGTAGGCGTGGACCCGGGCGATCGCCGGCGCGACGCCCCACGAAGCGCCCATTGCGCCCCACGCGTCGGCGAACTCGATCCGGATCGCCTCGGCCCGCAGCGCGGCATCCAGGTCCGACCCGCCGTCGCGGTCCGCTCGTGCCTCGGCTGCCATTTCTTGCACCTTGACAGTAGCGCGTTGTTGGTCTATTACTTGCTACAGAATTGTAGCACCGCTGCGCGCGACCACCGCGGGCGACCGCCGCGACCGACCGGTCAACGCTCGAACGAGACGAACTGGAGACCTGCTGGATGAGAGTGGTCATCGCCGGAGGATCCGGGATGGTCGGGCGCCACCTGGCGCGGGCGCTGCTCGCAGACGGATGGGCGGTCGACGTCCTCACCCGCGATCCCGAGCGGATCGCGAGTCGGCTCCCCGCCGGGGCCCGCGCGGTGGCCTGGACGCCCGGGAGCACAACCGGGCTCGAGGGCGCGCTCGACGGTTCGGACGGGGTGATCAACCTGGCCGGCGTGTCGCTCGGGCCACGCCCGTGGACGCCCGGCCGGAAGCGGGCGATCCTCAGCAGCCGACTGGCGGCGACGAGCACGATCGTTGCCGCGCTGCGCGCCCTGCCGCCGGATCGACGCCCCGCCGTGCTCGTCAACGCGTCGGGCAGCGACGTCTACACCGGCAGGGATCGGGAGCCCGCCGACGAGTCGACCGAGCCGAGCCGGGACTTCCTCGCCGACGTCTGCCTGCGCTGGGAGGCCGCAGCCCGCGAGGCCGAGCCGCTCGGGGTTCGGGTGGCACTCGTCCGGACCGCGATCGCGTTCGCCGCCGACGCACCGGTCCTGCGTCTGCTCGCCCTGCCGTTCCGGCTGTTCGTCGGCGGCCGACTCGGCTCCGGTCGTCAGTGGTTCAGCTGGATCCACGTCGACGACCTCGTCGGGATCTACCGGCTCGCGCTGACCGACCCGTCGATCGCCGGCCCGATCAACGGCGCGGCGCCGGAGCCGTGTCGGGAGGCCGAGCTCGCGGCAGCGCTCGGCCGCACGCTGCACCGGCCGTCGTGGCTGCCGGCTCCGGCCTGGGCGCTCCGCCTCGTCCTCCGCGACCAGGCGACGCTGCTCATCGGCTCGCGCCGGGTCGTCCCCGCCAGAGCCCTCGCTGCCGGTTACAGGTTCCAGCACGCTGCGCTCGACGAGGCGCTGGCGGACGTCCTCGGCTGATCCGGGTCCCGGGCAGGGCGTCGGCCGCACGGGGCTGCGTATGATCCGGCCATGCCCGTCCTCCGCAGCCGGCTCGACCCCGCGAGCGCCGATGCCCGAGCCAACGTCGAGTCGATGACGGCGCTGGTCGCCGACCTCCGCGACCGCCAGGCGACCGTGGCGGGTCGCGGCGCCGGGGGCGACGATGCCGCGATCGCGCGCCATCGCGAGCGAGGCAAGCTCCCGGTCCGCGAGCGGATCGATCACCTGCTCGATCCGGGGTCGGCGTTCCTCGAGCTGAGCCCGCTCGCCGCCGGCGGGATGTACGACGACGAGGCGCCGAGCGCCGGGATCGTCACCGGGATCGGTCGGATCGAGGGGACGACCTGCGTGATCGTCGCCAACGACGCCACGGTCAAGGGCGGAACCTACTACCCGGTGACGGTCAAGAAGCACCTCCGCGCCCAGGAGATCGCCCTCGAGAACCGGCTCCCCTGCGTGTACCTGGTCGACAGTGGCGGGGCGTTCCTGCCGCTCCAGGCCGAGGTCTTCCCGGACCGCGATCACTTCGGCCGGATCTTCTACAACCAGGCCCGGCTCTCGGCGGCCGGCATCCCGCAGATCGCGCTCGTGATGGGCTCGTCGACGGCCGGCGGAGCCTACGTCCCGGCGATGAGCGACGAGACGGTCATCGTCCGCGGGACCGGCACGATCTTCCTCGGCGGCCCCCCGCTCGTGAAGGCGGCCACGGGCGAGGACGTCAGCGCCGAGGACCTCGGCGGTGCAAGCGTCCACGCCAGGATCAGCGGGGTGGCGGATCACGAGGCGCTCGACGACGAGCATGCCCTGGCCCTCGGCCGATCGATCGTGGCGAACCTCAACCGCCGAGCGCCGGATCCGCCCTGGGATCGCCGCCCACCGGAGCCCCCGGCCGCGGCCGCTGAAGGCGATCCGGCCGCCGGCCAGGCCCACCTCTACGCCGCGATCCCGACCGACCTGCGCCGGCCGCTCGAGATCCGCGAGGTCATCGCCCGGCTCGTCGACGGCAGCCGGTTCCACGAGTTCAAGCCGCTCTACGGGGAGACGCTCGTGACGGGGTTCGCCCATCTCGAGGGCTATCCGATCGGGATCGTCGCGAACGACGGGATCCTGTTCTCCGCGTCGGCCCTCAAGGGCACCCACTTCGTCGAGCTGTGTGCGCAACGCCGGATCCCGCTGGTCTTCCTCCAGAACATCACCGGGTTCATGGTCGGCCGCGAGTACGAGGCGGGCGGGATCGCCAAGGACGGCGCCAAGATGGTCATGGCGGTCGCCTGCGCCGAGGTCCCGAAGCTCACCGTGATCGTCGGTGGCTCGTTCGGGGCCGGGAACTACGCCATGGCCGGCCGGGCGTATGGCCCGCGCTTCCTGTGGTCGTGGCCGAACTCGCGGATCTCGGTCATGGGCGGCCAGCAGGCCGCCCGCGTCCTCTCGACGGTTCGCGGCGGGTTCGCCGACGATGCCGAGCGGGACGCGTTCGAGGCGCCGATCCTCGACCGCTACGAGGCCGAGGGCAGCCCGTACTTCGCCACCGCCAGGCTGTGGGACGACGGCGTCATCGACCCGCTCGACACGCGGCACGTGCTCGCGCTCGGGCTCGAGGCCGCGCTCCATGCGCCGATCCCCGAGACACGCTTCGGCGTGTTCCGGATGTGACTGAGCGATCCATCCGGAACGACAAGCGGACCTCGGCCGACCAGGCGGCTCGGTCCACGGACTGGTCGCCACTTCGACGCGAGGAGAGACTCGTTCGACTTCGACCGCGGCGGCGACGACGACTACTTCCGGAGCGTCGCCTATCTGATCCGCGATCGTCCCGACATGAAGGCAACGTGCGGCGATCCGTCCGATCGGATGGAGCCCGAGACCTCGAATGCCTACGATTCTTCCCCGAACTTCGCCGGATCGACATCCACGAGGGCGCGCTGACATCGCTCGAGGGCCTTCAAGCTATCTGCCTGACGAACGCGACCGAGATCGCGATCGGGTCGACAAGGAAGCCGGTGTCACTTGCTGCCCCCTGGCCGGTTCCGCCGGCTCCGGACTCTCTGGTCTCGAGCGGCAGCAGCGAGGTATCGAGGTCATCGGCGAGCTTCAGTTCGCTCGAGGACGTGACGCTCCGATCAGTGACGCTGCCAGACCTGTCAGCGCGCTGCTGCCGCTCGAGCAGCTGCGCTCGCTCGACATCAAGCTCGGCGGGACCAAGGATCTTCGGCTCCTGCCACGGATCGGCCGGCTTACGTATCTCGAGCTGTGGCTCATCCGCGGCCTCGAGGACGTCGATGCGATCGGCGACATCGTCACGCTCGAGGAGCTCTACCTTCAGGCGCTGAAGCGGGTGACCCACCTCCCGTCATTCCGACGGCTGGGCCGGCTCCGCAAGGTCCATCTCGAGGCCATGCGCGGTTTGACCGACCTGAGCGGAGTCGCCGACGCGCCGGCGCTCGAGGTCCTGTGGCTGACGGACTTCCGACATGCCCAACCCGAGATCGCTCGACCGTTTGTCGGGCACCCGACCCTGCGCGAGACCGGCTGGGGATTGGGCAGCTTTCGCAAGAACTTCGCCGCCCAGGAACTCGTGCCGCTCGACCCCGAGCTCAAGGACCGCGAGTCGGTCGAGGGCTGGATCCGGGACATCCGAGCCCGCATCCGACGTGAGGCGTCGGCCCGCGATCGACCCGTCGAGTAGCATCGCGCCGTGCTGAGCGTCAGTCGTCTCTCGATCGCCCCGGTGCGCAGCCTCGGGCTCGAGCACCCCGACGAGATCGTCGTGACCGAGACGGGCGTGGTCGAGGACCGGCGCTTCTTCCTGGCCGACGACGCGAATCGGCTGGTCGACCGGCTCGTCGTCGGCGAGCTGGTCCAGGTCGCCGCCCACACGGACCCGGCTGCGAGCACGCTCCGGTTGACGTTCCCGGACGGCCGGGTCGTCGAGGACCAGGTCGTACTCGGCGGACCCGTCGAGACGCCGATCCATGGCAGGACCGGCGTGGGCCACGTCGCGATCGGCCCGTGGGCCGAGGCGCTCTCGGCGTTCTGTGGTCGATCGATCACGCTCGTCCGCTGCGACCGACCGGCGGGCACCCGCAGCGGCAACCCGACGAGCCTCGTCTCCGACGGCTCGCTCGCGGAGCTGGCCCGGCAGGCCGGGGTCGAGTCGGTCGATGCCCGGCGCTTCCGAATGCTCATCGAGATCAGCGGGGCCGAAGCGCACGAGGAGGACACCTGGATCGGGCGGCAGGTCGCGATCGGCGACGCGGTCCTGGCCATCACCACCCGGGATCCGCGTTGCGCGATCACGACCCAGGACCCCGACACCGGCGTCCGCGACCTCGACACCCTGCGCACGATCATCGCCTACCGCGGCCTGCGCGACGACAAGCACGCCGACTTCGGCGTCCTCGGCGACGTCGCCCAGCCCGGCACGATCCGCCTCGGGGACTCGGTACGTGTGCTCGACTGACCGTCGAGGCCGGCTCGACTGCCTCGGCACCCTGAACGCACGGTCGGGCCACGGGCCAGCGGCTAGCATGGCCCGGTGAACGACTCCCTGCGGGTCGAACGGACTGGCCCGGGTGCCGCGGTGGCGCGTGTCACGCTGTCGAAGCCCGAGCGGCACAACGCGTTCGACGCGTCGCTCATCGCCGAGCTGCGGGCCGCGTTCGGGACGCTCGGTCGCGAGGAGCCGGCGTCCCTCCGGGTCGTCGTCCTCGCCGGCGACGGCCCGACGTTCTGTGCCGGCGCCGACATCGCCTGGATGCGCGCTGCGCTGACCCTCGACACGGAGGCGAACGAGCAGGACGCGATGGCCATGGCCGACATGTTCGAGGCGATCGACACGTGCCCGGTGCCGGTCATCGCCCGGGTCCAGGGCGCCGCCCTCGGGGGCGGGATGGGCCTGTGTGCCGTGAGCGACCTCGTCATCGCCGAGAGCGGCGCACGGTTCGGGTTCACCGAGACCCGGCTCGGGATCCTGCCGGCGGTCATCGCCCCGGCGGTCATCGCCAAGATCGGCGAGACCAATGCCCGGGCGCTGTTCCCGGGTGGGCGGCGCTTCGACGCATTCCGGGCCCAGCGGATCGGCCTCGTCCACGAGGTCGTCGAAGGCGAGGCGGCCCTCGACGAAGCGATCGAGAACGCGATCGCCGACATCCTCGCCGCCGGCCCGACGGCGGCTCGCGCCGCGAAGGCGATCGTCCGCGAGGTGCGCGGCCTGCCGCACGGATCGTCGAAGTGGCACACGGCGCGGGTGATCGCCCGCCAGCGCCGGACCGCCGAGGCGCAGGAAGGGTTCCAGGCCTTCGAGGAGAAGCGCTCGCCGGGCTGGGATCCGAGGGAGCCCGGGTAGCTCGGCCTCGGCTGCGAGGTGTTCGCGCCGAGCTCGGCGGGGCTCGACCTCGTCACGCTCTGCCAGAAGGGCTGACGCCGCTCGGCTTGCGATCGGCGCAGCGCGACGCGACAATCGCGCCATGGGTGATCCGTCGGAGCTGAGTCCGAGCCAGGCCGCACGGCGTCTCGGGACCTCGACCCGGACCGTCCAGCGCTGGATCGCCACCGGCCGGCTCCCGGCTCGGCGGGTCGGCGGACGCTGGCGTGTCGCGTTTGACGCGTTAGACGCGATAGCAGCGCAGGGGCTCGGCACTGCACCGGCCGAACCACGTCGATTCCACACGCTGTTCGTTGCCAACCGGGGCGAGATCGCCTCGCGGGTCCGGCGGACCTCGGAGCGGCTCGGGATTCGGACGATCGTTCCGGGCGAGCGCGGTCAGGCCACCGTGGATCTCCTCGACCCGGTCGCGGTCGTCACGGCGGCGCTGGCTGCCGGCGGCGAGGCGCTCCATCCGGGCTTCGGGTTCCTGAGCGAGAACGCCGACTTCGCCGAACGGGTGATCGCGGCCGGCATCCGATGGGTCGGCCCACCCCCGACGGCGATCCGGGCGATGGGCGACAAGGCTGCAGCACGACGCCTCGCGGCCGGCCTCGGGATCCCGGTCGTCGCCCGGCTACGACGAGCCGGACCAGTCCGCACCGGCACTGCGGGCGGCCGCGTCGGCGATCGGCGTCCCGTTGATCGTCAAGCCGGCCGCCGGCGGCGGCGGCAAGGGAATGCGGGTCGTTCGCGAGCTCAGCGAGCTCGACGACGCGATCGGCTCGGCCCGGCGCGAGGCGACCGCCGCCTTCGGCGACGACCGGCTCATCCTCGAACGCCTCCTCGAGGGTCCGCGTCACGTCGAGATCCAGGTCCTGTTCGACACGTTCGGCCGGTGCGTCCACCTCGGCGAGCGCGATTGCTCGCTTCAGCGGCGACACCAGAAGCTCCTCGAGGAGACGCCGTCGCCGGCCGTCGAGCCGGCGCTTCGAGCCCGGCTCGGAGCGGCCGCCGTGAAGCTGGCGGCGTCGGTTGGCTACGTCGGCGCCGGCACGTGCGAGTTCCTGCTCGACGATCGCGGCGCGTGGTTCTTCCTCGAGATGAACACCCGCCTCCAGGTCGAGCACCCGGTGACCGAGCTCGTGACGGGCCGGGACCTCGTCGCGGACCAGCTGCGAATCGCCGCGGGCGAACACCTCGGAGTCGACCAGGTGGCGATCGACGCGACGCTCGCTCGCGGCCGCCACGCGGTCGAGGTCCGTCTCTACGCGGAGGACGCCGAGGCGGGCTTCCTCCCGGCCACCGGCCGGGTCGAGCTGCTCAGCTGGCCCGCTCCGGACGCCGATGTTCGGGTCGATACCGGGATCGAGCCCGGAACGGAGATCGGCGACCGGTTCGACCCGATGCTGGCCAAGATCATCGTGGGCGGCGACGACCGGGCCGATGCGTTCGCCCGACTGACCCGGGCGCTCGACGCCACGACGATCCTCGGCCTGACCACGAACCTGCGCTTCCTCCGCTGGCTCGTCCGCCAGCCCGTCGTCCTCGACGGGGCAGCCCGGATCGACACGCTCGAGCGGATCTGGCCGCCCGACGGGCGGACCGAACCCATCGAGCCGCCGCCCGAGGCCTGGGCGGCGGCTGCGCGACTCCTCGGTCCCGGGGCTGGCGGCTCAACGCGCCGCCACGCCTCCGGCTCGAGAGCGATTCCGGACTCGTCCGGACCGTCGAGGTCGGCGATCCCGACCCGAGTCGGCCTCCGGATGCCGTGCGTTCGGCCGACGGGACCGCGTTCGTCGATGTCGCCGGTCGGAGCGTGGCGTTCCGGATCGCTGCGGCCCCGGACGTCGACCGGACCGCCCGGGCCGCCAGCCACCCGGGCGTCGGCGGCGGCGAGATCGCCTCGCCAATGCCGGGCGCGGTCCTGGCCGTCCACGTGGCCGTCGGAGTCGCGGTCGAGATCGGCGACCCGATCGCGACGCTCGAGGCGATGAAGATGGAGCACGTCGTCGTCGCCACCCGGGCCGGGATCGTGAGCGAAGTCGCGGTGCGGCCGGCCGACCAGGTTCGCCGGGGCCAGATCATCGCGGTCGTGGGGTGACCGGCGGTCGACGGCGCGGTACGCTCCCGCGGAACGAAGGAGGATCCGTGACGAAGACGCTGCCGAAGACTCGCCCCGAGCTCATCGAGCTCCACATGGCCGCGCGTCGACGCAGGGCCGCCGCTCCGCTCGACAGCGCCGCCTACCGAGAGGCTGCCGAGGAGATCGCGGCGATCGAGGTCCGGATCGCCGAGATCGAGCAGCCGGCTCGCCCTCCGGCGAGCTAGGAGCGGACCGTGTCAGCGCCTCCGACGCTCGAGTCGGATCGCCACGTCCGGATCTACGAGGTTGGACCCCGCGATGGGCTTCAGAACGAGTCCGAGCCGATCCCGACCGAGGCGAAGATCAAGTTCGTCGAGCTGCTCGTCGCGGCCGGCTTGCGCGAGATCGAGGCGACGAGCTTTGTCAGCTCGCGGGCAATCCCGCAGCTGGCCGACGCCGACCAGGTGCTCCCGGCCCTGCCCGACGTGACCGGGGTGCGCTACCCGGTGCTCGTGCCGAACGTCCGCGGGCTGGCCCGGGCGGAGGCCGCCGGGGCGGATGCACTGGCGGTGTTCACGGCGACGACCGACGCCTTCACCGAGCGGAACATCGGTCAGACCGTCGCCGACTCGATCGACACGTTCGCGCCGGTGCTCGAGCGGGCGGGCGAGCTCGGTTGGTGGCGCCGGGCCTACGTCTCGACCGCCTTCGGCTGTCCGTTCACCGGCCGGGTCGATCCGGCCCGCGCCGTCGCGGTCGCGCTCGAGCTCGTCGAAATCGGGGCCGACGAGATCTGCTTCGGCGACACGATCGGGGTCGGGGTCCCGGACCAGGTCGCCGAGCTCACCGAGCGGGCGGTCGACGGCGGCCTCCACCTGGATCGACTCGCCTACCACTTCCACGACACGCGCGGGACGGCGCTGGCCAACGTGACCGCCGGGCTGGTTGCCGGCGTTCGCTGCTTCGACGCATCGGCGGGCGGGACCGGCGGCTGCCCGTACGCTCCGGGTGCCGCGGGCAATCTCGCCACCGAGGACCTCGTCTACCTGCTCGACGCGTCCGGCTGGACCCACGGCGCCCAAGCTCGATGGCGTCCTGGCCGCGGCACGGTTCATCGCCGACACGCTCGGACGGCCGCTCACGACCAAGGTCGGGCAGGCGGGCGGCTGGGATCCGCTGACGGGCGCCGCGACGGGGCGCGGATAGGGGACGGCCCTCGCGCGGCATCCTGCTAGCATGCGGGGGCCATGGACGGTGTCGTTCTCGTCCTGAACCAGAACTACGAGCCGCTCAACGTCTGCAATCTGCCGCGTGCCTTCCGCCTCGTGTTCGGCGAGAAGGCCGAGGTCGTCGAGTACGACCACCAGATGATCCGGACGCCGCGGACGGAATACCGCGCGCCGTCGGTCATCCGGATCCAGCACCAGGTGCGCCGGCCGCGTCCGCGGGTCAAGCTGACCCGGCGCGAGATCTTCAGCCGCGACAACCACCGCTGCCAGTACTGCGGGCGGCAGTCGCATGACCTGACGCTCGATCACGTGATGCCGCGCCATCGGGGCGGGGGCCACACCTGGGAGAACCTCGTCGCGGCGTGCAAGGCCTGCAACCACCGGAAGGGCGGCAAGACCCTCGAGGAGGCCCGCATCCGGCTCGTCCGCCCACCGTTCGAGCCGCGCAGCGACATCTACTCGCTGTTCACGCCCTACCTGGTCGACGAGCGGAACGAGGCCTGGCGGGACTACCTCTTCCTGGGCAGGAACTGACCGACACGGATCCCCTGGGCGGAAGTGCGGCCGGGGCGATCCCGACCGCGGTCGCGGACATCATCGAGGTCCTGCGCGCCAATGGCCACGCCGCGTACGTCGTCGGCGGGTCGCTCCGCGACGTGCTGCTGGGCCGCCAGCCCGACGACTGGGACCTCGCGACCGATGCCCTGCCCGAGCGGATCGTGGAGGTGTTCCCCGGCGCGGTCTACGAGAACCGCTTCGGGACGGTCGCGGTCCGTCACGGCGAGGAGATCTTCGAGATCACGACGTTCCGCCGGGACCACGAATACGCCGACTTCCGGCAGACCCCATCGGGTGGAGTTCGGCCGGGACATCGAGACCGACCTCGCCCGGCGCGACTTCACCGTCAACGCGCTGGCCTGGGGCGGTCGGCCCGGTGAAGCCCCCGGCCTGATCGATCTTCACCACGGGCTCGCCGATCTCGAGGCGCGGCTGCTCAGGGCGGTCGGCGACCCGGGCGAACGGTTCGGCGAGGACGCCCTGCGGATGGTCCGTGCGGTCCGCCTGTCGGCGACTCTCGGGTTCGCGATCGACCCGGCGACGCTGGCCGGGATCGAGTCCCGGGCCGAGCTCGTCCGCTTCCTGTCGGGTGAGCGGATCGCAGCCGAGCTCGAGAAGATCCTCGCGGCGCCGATCCCGTCGACCGGCCTGCGGCCGCTCGAGTCGACCGGCCTCCTCGGCTGGATCTCGCCCGAGCTCGGGGCGCAGCGCGGTCTCGTCCAGGACAAGATCCCGGGCGAGGACCTGTGGGACCACAGCCTGCGCGCGGTGGACGCAGCCCCGCTCGACCGCCCGATCGTCCGCCTGGCGGCGTTGCTCCACGACGTCGGCAAGCCGCCGACGTTCGCCGACGGCCGGTTCCTCGGGCACGAGACGGTCGGTGCCGAGCTGGCCGTGGCGTTCCTGGCCCGGCTCCGCTTCCCGCGCTCGACGACCGACCGGATCGCCCACCTCATCCGCAACCACATGTTCGCCTACGAGCCGTCGTGGGGCGACGCCGCGGTCCGCCGGTTCATCGCCAAGATCGGCGAGCCGGCCCTCGACGAGCTGTTCGAGCTGCGGCGGGCCGACAACGTCGGCAGCGGCCTGCCCCCGGAGGCCGGCGACCTCGCCGAGCTCGAGCGACGGGTGACCGACCAGCTTGCCGCCGCGGTCGCGCTCGACCGGCGGGATCTCGCCGTCGACGGCGACGACCTGATCTCCGAGCTCGGGGCCGAACCCGGGCCGCGGCTCGGGGTCGTGCTCGACCGGCTGCTCGACGCGGTCGTCGAGGATCCGGCCCTGAACGACCGACCGACGCTGCTCCTGCTCGCCCAGCGCCACCTCGCCGAGGACGACTGACCGACCCGTCCTTCGAGCTGCGGACCCCTGGGCCGCCGTCGGCGTCCGCACGACCGACGCAACGCGCGACGCTCCGCGACAATGCGACCGAGGCGATCGGAGGGCGACCCGTGCGGATCCTGGTGAGCGGCGGCGCCGGCTATGTCGGCTCGGTCAGCGTCGAGCGGTTGCTCGAGGCCGGCCACGACGTCGTCGTCCTCGACGACCTGTCGACCGGCCACCGGGCGGCCGCCGGTGACGCCCGGCTCGTGGTCGGCTCGTATGGCGACCGGGCGGCCACGACCGCTCTCCTCGAGCGTGAACGGGTCGAGGCGATCCTCCATTGCGCGGCCCGCTCGCTGGTGGCCGAGTCGATCGCCGAGCCGGCGAAGTACTACCGCGACAACGTCCGGGGCGGGATCGACCTGCTCGAGGCGGCGCGGACGGTCGGCGTCCGGCGCTTCGTCTTCTCGTCGACCGCGGCGGTCTACGGCATCCCGCGCGCGACGCCGATCCCCGAGGAGGCCACCCTCGATCCGATCAACCCGTACGGCGAGACGAAGCGGACCTTCGAGGGCGCGCTCGGCTGGTACGGCCGGGCGTACGGCCTGCGCAGCGTCGCATTGCGCTATTTCAACGTCGCCGGCGCGTCAGCCCGGAACGGCGAGCAGCACGACCCCGAGACCCACCTGATCCCGAGCCTCCTGGGGGCCGCCGAAGAGCGACGCCCGCTGGTCGTGTTCGGCACCGACTACCCGACGCCCGACGGCACGAACGTCCGCGACTACATCGACGTCGCGGACCTCGCCGACGCCCACCTCGAGGCGCTCGAGGCGACCGCCCCGGCGGACCCGCGGACCGACGACCCGGACGCGCCCCGCGACGCAAGCCGCGGCCGGTTCCTGGCGGTCAACCTCGGCAGCGCCAGGGGCTTCAGCGTCCGCGAGGTCATCGCCGCGGCCGAGCGCGTCGTCGGCCGGGCGATCCCGGTCGAGACCGGTCCCCGCCGGCCGGGCGATCCGCCGATCCTCGTGGCCGCCAACGGGCTGGCGCGCGAGGTGCTCGGCTGGACGCCGCAGCGCGGCTCGCTGGACGAGATGATCGGGTCCGCCTGGGCCTGGCGGCAGCGCCATCCGACCGGATACCCGGCCGTGGACGCGGACGACGGTCGAACCTAGGCCCGGGCGCGGTCGGCGCGCTACGTCCGGGGCTCGATCGGTGCGTTGGCCGGCGCCAGCCGCTCGGGCGGCGCGATGGGCTCGACCCGCTCACCCGGGTCGATCGGATCGCCACCCACCCAGCGATCGTTGACCGGCCAGACGAGCCAGAGCCCGATCCCCATCGTGACGAGCAGGCTCAGGATCGCGAGCTGGTACGCCCCGTTGCCGAGGGTGTCGACGAACAGGAACACGATGATCCCGTAGAGCAGCTGGCCGACGACCTGGGAACCCTTGCCGACGAGGCCGTACAGGCCGAAGAACTCGCCGAGCCGGGCCGGCGGCGACAGCCGGATCATCAGCACCCGGTCGGCGACCTGGACCCCGCCGAGACCGCTCCCGACGATCGCCCCGGCGAGGATGAAGATCGCGATGCCGGTCGCGGTCGACGGCAGCGACAGGGCGACCACCCCGAGGAGGAGGCCGACGACCCACGACACGAGCACGGCGACGAGCGTCCGCTTCGGGCCGAACCGGTCGACCAGCCGGCCCCAGACGACACTCGCTGCGATCGCGACGAGGACGAGCACGAGCGACACGTACAGGAACTGGCCCTGGCTGAGGCCCATCCCCTTCACCGCGATGACGCTCATCACGACGATCAGGGTGTTGACGGCGTCGGAGTAGAAGAACCGCCCGAGCAGGAACCGGAGGAGCCCGGGGACCTGGCGCGCGTGCCGGATCGTGACGGCGATCTGGGCGAACGACCCACGGACATCCGACCAGCTGACGCGCTCGGTCCCCGGCGCCGGCTTCGGCTCGCGCACGATGACGAAGATCGGGATCGCGAAGATCGCGAACAGGATCCCGGCGATGAGGAAGATCGGATCCGGCGACTCGGTGATCCCCAGCGCGAGCAGGGTGACCGCGGTCAGCAGCGTCCCGACGTAGCCGATCCCGACCCCGATCCCGGACAGCCGGCCGCGGGTCGCCGGCGTGCTCACCTCCGACAGCGTCGCGTCGTAGTAGATGAGCGCCGCGAGGTAGGCGAAGTTGGACACGGTGAACAGTGCGGCGCCGACGACGGCCGGCGTCGGTCCGATGAGCGCGCTCGGCACGATCGTCAGGACCGTGAAGAACAACAGGAACGGGAGGCGCCGGCCGCCCCGGTCCGAGAGCGCCCCGAGGAACGGCGAGACGAGGGCGTTCAGCCCGACGCTGATCGCGATCGCAACCCCCTGGATGAGCTGGCCCGGGCCGGCGCCGAATCGCGCGTCGGAGGTCAGCCAGAGCCCGATCGCCGTGGACACGACCGCGTAGCTGTAGACCGTGTTGGCCAGGTCGTACAGCGACCAGGCGAGCGGGACTCGGGCGCGACCGGACGGGGTGAGCGCGGCCAGGCGCGCCCCGAGGTTCCACGGAGCCGGGCCGGCCGGTGGCGTCACGCCGGGATGATAGGCATGGCGGTGTACCCTTGGGAGGATGGAATTGCAGGCCGTCGCGAGCCGCCTCATTCCGGCCGACCTGGCCAGCTGGCGACCGCAGCGCTTCGGCGGCGGGACCGCCCGGAGCGTCATCGACCCGATCATCGAGCCGCTCTGGAGCGGGAGCCGGACGCTCGTCCGGGTTGGCTTCGGGGAGGGCCCGCAGATCGTCGACGAGCGTGGCGAGGTGGTCGCCGACCTGCCCGAGATCGTGGCCGCGATCGAGGCAGCCCGGCGCGCGTCGAGCCTCGTCCTCGACGGCTACCTGACCCGGCAGGCAACCCGGTCGAGCGAGGGCATCATCCCGTCCGGTCCGGCGGCGCCGACCTCCGGCGAGATGGCCGCCCAGTTGTTCCTCGGAGCCGCGGGCCATCGACGCAGCCGGGACATCGCCAAGACGCAGGAGCGGCAGGCCACGGACGGGCCGCTCGCGTTCGTCGCGGTCGATCTGCTCCTCGTCGACGACGAGCCGCTGCTCGACGTCCCGCTCCTCGAACGCAAGCGGATTCTCGAGGGCTCGCTCGAGGAAGGCGAGCGGGTCCGCCGGACGGCGTTCGTCCGACCGCCGATCGACCAATGGCTCGGCACCTGGCGCAGCAGCGGCTTCGGGGAGCTCGCCTACAAGGCGGCCAACAGCCGCTATCGGCCGGGCCAGCCCAACCTCGACTGGGCGACCACCAGGATCCCGGCGCGCTGACGGCGCGATCCGGCCGGTGGTACGGTGACGAGGTGCCCGAGACCGTCCTGACCCCGGCGATCCGCGATCAGATCGAGCGCCTCGGTCGGGCCGACATCATGGTCGGCATCCCGAGCTTCCGGAACGCCGCCACGATCGGCCACGTGGTCCGCGCCGCCCAGGCCGGCCTGGTCCAGTACTTCCCGGACCTCCGCCCCGTGCTCGTCAACTCCGACGCCGGCTCCCCGGACGGGACCCAGCGGGTGGTGGCCGAGACCGAGCCGCCCGACTATGTCGAGTCGATCCTGCTCGTCCGCCCGACGAACCGCCTCGAGCGGGTCGCCCTGACCTATCCCGAGGTCGACGGGACAGGTGGCAAGGGCGCGGCCCTGAGGACGATCTTCGAGATGGCCGCGGCGCTCGACGTGAAGGCGCTCGTCGTGGTCGACTCGGACCTCCGCTCGATCGTCCCGGAGTGGATCGAGCTGCTGGCCGGGCCGATCCTGAAGGGTGGCTACGACTTCGTGGCCCCGCTCTACAGCCGCTACAAGTACGACGGGACGATCACGAACACGGTCACCTACCCGCTGACCCGGGCGCTCTACGGCCACCGGATCCGCCAGCCGATCGGTGGCGACTTCGGGGTCTCGGGCGACCTCGTCCGGCACTACCTCGCGCTCGACGACTGGGACGAGGACATCTCGAAGTTCGGGATCGACATCTGGATGACGACGTCTGCCCTGACCGGTGGCTTCGCGGTCTGCCAGGCCCGGCTCGGCTCGAAGGTCCACGACCCGAAGGATCCCGGCTCGGACCTCGGCCCGATGTTCCGCCAGGTCGTCGGGACGATCCTCCGGCTGGCCGTCCGGAACGCCGACCGCTGGCTCCCGATCCACGGCTCGCATGATGTCCCCGCCTACGGCTTCGAGCGCCTGGCCGACCCACCCCCGCTCGAGGTCAACACGATCCGCCTGCTGACCGAGTTCCACAGCGGCTCGCTGGCGATGGCCGCAACCTGGGCGGAGATGCTCGCACCGGCGACCCTCACGACGGTCCTCGAGCTGGCGCGCGAGGCCGGCCAGCTCGCCGAGGCGGCCGAGCGGGCCGGCGAGGCGGACGCCGGCGCCGCCATGTCGACCGAGCGGATGGCCGACGCACTGGCGGCGTTCCACTTCCCCGACGCCGCCTGGGCCCAGGTCGTCTACGACCTGATCGTGACCTCCGCCCTGGCCCCGGCCCAGATCGAACGGAACGTCGCGGCACTCGTCCCGATCTACTTCGGGCGGGTCGGCAGCTTCGTCATCGAGAACCGCAAGGTCACGACCGACGAAGCCGAGGAACGGGTCGAGCGGCAGGCCCGCGAGTACGAGCTGCTCAAGCCGTACCTGGTCGAGCGCTGGTCCGAGCTGGCGACGGGAGTCGCCCGGTGAGCCGGGCCCCGCTCCCGGCCCGGATCCTGATCCCGGTCGCCAATCCGGGCACGGCCGAGGAGCTGATCCGGATCGGCGCCGCCCTGCTCGACCCGCGCTCCGGGGCGCTCGACGCGCTGGGCATCGTCGAGGTCCCCGAGGGGATGCCGCTGTCGGAGGGCGCGACCCGGGCGCGCCACGCCCGGCGCCTCCTCCAACGCGTCCTCGACTACGCGCCGGCCGGCACGACGATCCATCCCCTCGTCCGGATCGGCCGCCATGCCGCCGAGGGGATCGTCGAGGCGGCGGCCGAGCAGGAGGCCGACCTGATCATCTTCGGCTGGGGCGGCAAGCAGTCGATGCCCGGACCGACGAGCAACGGCGCGGGCGGGACCGACGGGTCGCCCGGCGGTCGGGTTCGGCGCCGGGGTGGCGTGACCGACGGCACCTCGGCCGTGTTCAGCCCCACGATCGACGCGGTCGTCCGCGAGTCGCCGTGCGACATCGTCGTCGTCAAGCAGCGCGGCTCGCACGAGGTCCGCCGGATCCTCGTCCCGGTCCGCGGCGGCCCGCATGCCGAGCTCGCGCTGACGTTCGCCGACGCACTCGGGCGCGCCCACGGCGCCGAGGTCATCGTCCTCCACCTCGTGCCGCCGGGGATCACCCTCGCCGTCCGCGCCCAGGCCGAACGTGCCCTCGCCGCGTTCATGAAGAGCCACATGAAGGGGCGGGCCGAGCCGCTCCTCCGCGAGGCGAGCAACGTCCGGAACGCGATCCTGCGCGAAGCCGAGCGGGCCGATCTCGTCGTCATGGGCGCCTCGGCAACCCCGGCCGGGAACGACACCTCGCTGTTCGGGGCGATCCCGGAGGCGATCGCCCTGCGCGCCAAGCCGACGGTCGTCGTCGTCAAGACCCGCGAGACCATCGGCCGGGGCACGTTCGAGCAGCTCGCGGAGAAGGCGGAGACGCTCGCCGCCGCCGATCGCGCGGCCGAGGAGGCCAGGGCGATCCCGGCCCGCGTCGAGCGCTGGTTCGGCGAGTCGAACTACCACCACGCCGAGTTCGCCGATCTCCGCCGGCTCGCCAACCTCAAGGAGACCCAGGGGGTCACGGTCAGTCTCGTCCTGCCGACGCTCAACGAGGAGGAGACCGTCGGGCCGATCGTCCGGCGGGCAATCCGCGAGATGATGGGCCGGGTCCCGCTCCTCGACGAGATCCTCGTGATCGACTCGTCCTCGACCGACCGGACCCGGGAGATCGCCGAGGCGGAGGGCGCCCGGGTCGTCGAGCATCCCCGGGTGCTGACTCGCTACGGCTCGTTCACGGGCAAGGGCGAGGCGCTCTGGAAGTCGCTCTACGAGACCTCCGGCGACATCGTCGTGTGGGCCGACACGGACGTCCGCAACTGGCACCCGCGGATGGTCTACGGGACGCTCGGCCCGCTCCTCGCCGAGCCCCGGCTCCAGTACGTCAAGGGCTACTACCAGCGCCCCATCGTCGAGGCCGGCATGCTCAAGGAGGGCGGCGGCGGCCGGGTCACCGAGCTCGTGGCACGCCCGTTGATCAACCTCTTCTACCCCGAGCTGTCGGGCTTCATCCAGCCGCTTGCCGGTGAGTACGCCGGCCGCCGCTCGCTGCTCGAGACGATCCCGTTCTTCACGGGCTACGCGGTCGAGATCGGCCACCTCATCGACATCGCCGAGCGGGTCGGCATCGAGGGGCTCGGCCAGGTCGACCTCGAACGGCGGGTCCATCGCAACCAGGAGCTCGAGGGGCTGTCGCGGATGTCGTTCGTGATCCTCCAGGCCGTCATGAAGCGGCTCGAGGAGCGGCGCAAGGCACGCCTGTTCGCCGAGCTCGGCTCGACGATGAAGCTGCCCCGCTCCGGGCGAGGGCGGCTCGGTCTCGAGGTCATCGAGCTGGCCGATCACGAGCGGCCGCCGATGATCCGGATCCCCGAATACGCCGAGCGTCGCGGCGCGGTCGCTGGGGGCGTGCCCGATCGCTCCCGTCGCTGATGGCCGATGCCGACCGGATCCGGATCGAGGCGGTGTCGGCGGCCGACTACGAGGCGGCGATCCCGGGACTGGCCGCGCTCCTCGTCGACGCGGTCGACGGCGGCGCGTCGGTGAACTTCCTGGCCGGGGTCGACGAGGCCACGGCCGCCGGCTGGTGGCGCGGCCGGGTCGCCGCCGTCGCGGACGGGACGATCAGCCCGTTCGTGGCGTTCGACGGCGAGCGGGTCATCGGCTCCGTCCTGCTGATCCGGTCGTGGAACCCCAACTCGCCCCACCGCGCCGAGATCGCCAAGGTGATCGTCCATCGCTCGGCCCGCCGCCGTGGGATCGCCGCGGCGCTGATGATCGCCGCCGAGACGATGGCTCGCGCCGAAGGCCGCTGGCTGCTCGTTCCTCGACACCGAGACCGGCGAGCGGCGCCGAGGCGTTCTACCGCTCGACCGGCTGGCACGAGGCCGGCACGATCCCGAACTACGCCCTCCTGACCGACGGCAGCCTGTCGCCGGCGACCTGGTTCTGGAAGGACCTCCGGTGAGCGCCGACCGGGCGGCGTCCGACCGGCTGACGGTCGTGTTCGCCCCGGACTCGTTCAAGGGGTCGCTCTCGTCGGTCGAGGTGGCACGCGCCCTGGCCGAAGGGTGGGCGCGATCCCGACCCGCCGACGAGCTGCTGCTCGCCCCGCTGGCCGACGGCGGCGAAGGCACGCTCGCGGCGATCGAGGCGGCCGGCGGGTGGCAGCGTCACGGAGCGCGGGTCAGCGATCCGCTCGGCCGCCCGATCGTCGCGGACTGGCTCGGGTCCGACGACGGTATGCGCGGCGTGGTCGAGCTGGCTGAAGCCTCCGGCCTGTCGCGTCTCGGTCTCGACGAACGCGATCCGGTCCACGCCTCGACGGCCGGCACCGGCGAGCTGATCCGGGCCGCGCTGGATGCCGGTATCCGGCGGCTCGTCCTGGGCATCGGCGGGAGCGCGACGACCGACGGCGGCTCCGGCATCCTGCGGGCGCTCGGCGTCCTCCACGCCGATCGCGACGGGAGTGAGCCGATGCACCTCGCCGACCTCGACCGGCGGCTCGTGGAGACCGAGATCCGGATCGCCTGCGACGTGACGAACCCGCTGCTCGGTCCGGCCGGGGCGGCTGCGACGTACGGGCCGCAGAAGGGCGCGACCGCCGACCAGGTCGCGGATCTCGACCATCGACTGGCGAGGTGGGCCGACCGGCTGGAGGCCGTCAGCGGTCGTCGTGAGCGAGACACCCCGGGAGCGGGCGCGGCCGGCGGGGTCGGGTTCGCCCTGCTCTGCCTGACGCGATCGGTTCCGATCGCTCGAGCTCGTCCCCGGAGTCGACCTCGTCGCCGAGGAGACCGGCCTCGATGACAAGCTCGCCCGGGCCGACGTCGTGGTCACCGGGGAGGGTCGGATCGATGCCCAGACCGCGTTCGGCAAGACGGCCCTCGGCGTCGCCCGACGGGCCCAGGCCGCCGGCGTCCGCTGCATCGCCGTCGGCGGTGGCGTGGAACCCGAGGGGGCGACGGCCCTCGCCGAGCTGGGGGTCGAGGTCGTCCCGGTCCACGAACGACCGATTGCTCTCCGCGATGCGATCGCCGCCGGCGCGACTCCGCTCGTCTCGTGCGGCGAACGCCTCGCGAGGTCGATCGGCCGATGACCGATCGGCTGCCCGAGCCCTCGGCCTCGCCCGGAGCTGCCGGACCGAGGACCACGTCGCGCCCGCGCCGCGCCGTGACGAAGCGGCCGGCAACGAAGCGGCGCCGCAAGCCCGATCCGATCAAGACCTGGGTCCGCCGCCTCGAACGAACCCGCCCCGGCCTCATGCCATTCGTCCTGGACGGCCTGGCCAGCGACTACGGCCATCCCGTCTGGGAGCGGCGGCTCGACCCGACCAGCGAGCTCGTCCTGACGATCCTCACCCAGAACACCGCCGACGTGAACGCCGAGCACGCGTTCGAGTCGCTCCGGGCCGCCTATCCGAGCAACGCCCCGCTCGAGGTCCACCGCGCACTCGCGGGCTGGGGCGGTGCGGGCCTGCCCGAAGGCCGGCCGCCGGACTGGTCCGCGGTCGAGAACGCACCGCTCGACGAGCTGATCGAAGCGATCCGGCCGGGCGGGCTGGCCGTCCAGAAGTCGCCCCGGATCCAGGCCGCCCTGCGCCACATCCGCGAGGAACGCGGCGACTACTCGCTCGAGTTTCTCGGCGACCTGCCGGCGCTCGAAGCGCGGGACTGGCTGACCCGGATCGACGGGATCGGCCGGAAGACCGCCTCGGTGGTCCTGCTGTTCTGCTTCGGGACGCCGCTCGTACCGGTCGACCGGCACGTCGAGCGAGTGAGCCGGCGAGTGGGATTGGTCGGCTCAAAGGCGACGGCCGACGACGCCCACGAGATCTTCCTCGGCCTGGTCCAGCCCGACCAGGCCTACGAAGCGCACGTCAACCTGATCACTCATGGTCGCCGGACCTGCCACGCCCAGCGACCGGAGTGCGGCCGTTGCCCGATCCGGGCACGCTGCCGGTTCGTCGATCCGAAGGCACCCTGAGCGGGGGCCCGGTTGGCACTGCCTATACTCGGGCCATGCTGAGCAACGATCCGACCCACGGCGCGGTGTCGCCTCGGATCCTTCTCGTCGACGACGACCCGAACCTGCTCGTGGTCCTGTCGGAGCGGTTGACCGCCGATGGGTTCGACGTCGCCACCGCCCGCGATGGCCAGGAAGCACTCCGCCGCCTGGCCACCGGCTGGCCCGACCTGCTGATCATCGACATGATGATGCCCCGCCTCGACGGGCTGTCCCTTGCCCGGGAGATCAAGGGCCGGGCGGACCTGCCGATCATCGTCCTGTCGGCGATCGACGCCGGCGACAGCAAGGCGGACATCCTCGACGAGATCGCCGAGGACTACATCACCAAGCCCTACCACTACCCGGAGCTCCGGGCACGGGTGAACAGGGTTCTCAAGCGGCTTGGCGACCGGGTCCCGCGCAGGAGCCTGGTCCTCGGACCGGACGTCGTCCTCGAGCTCCACAAGCGCCAGGCGATGGTCAAGGGCGAGTCGGTCCAGCTCACGCCGACCGAGTCGCGCCTCCTCTACGCGCTCGTCGCCAACATCGGTCAGGTCGTCACGACCGAGACCCTGCTCGCCCGCGGCTGGGCGGAGACCGAGGATGCCGATCCCTCGTATGTCTGGGTCACGATGCGTCGCCTGCGGACGAAGCTCGAGCCCGACCCGAACCGGCCGGCCCACCTCCTCACGGTGCGCGGCGTCGGCTATCGGCTGGTTGCCCTCGGCGATCCGGACCGCCCCGACGACTTCGGCGCGGCGGCGCGGGCCGGATCGTGACCGTGTCGGGTTCGCTGCCCGATGCCGGCCCGGATGCGCCATTGGTGACCGAGGCGACCAGCGTGACCGAGGTCGGCGACTCGGACGAGCCGGAAGCGCAATCGGATCATGAGCCGCGGGCCGAGCGCGTCGACAGCGGGATCTCGTTCCGGACCCGGCTGACGATCGCGCTCATCGCCGCGGCGGTCCTGCCGCTCGCCTCATTCGGGCTCGTCGTCGTCGCCGCCCAGAAGCTGCTGCCCGATCCGGCCGAGACCGTGCCGCGGATCCTGTTGCTCACGATCGTGATCGCGGCGCTCCTGGCAGTCCTCGTCGCATTCGCCCTCGCCTCCGACCTGACCGCCCCGCTGCGGGCGATCGCCGCCGCAGTCGACCGGGTCTCGACCGGCGACCTGGGCACGCCGATCGTCGTCACCGGCGACGACGAGCTCGCCCGCCTGGCCGACAGCCACAACCGCCTTGCGGCCGAGCTCGAGCGCAGAAATCGCGAGCTCGGCCGGATCCTCGTGGCGCTTGTCGCGGCGTCGCCCCGCGATGGCGTGGACTGGCTCCTCGGACGGGCGGCCGAGGACGCCCGAACCGCATTCGGGATGATCGAGGCGAAGTTCATGCTCGTGGACCCGGACACGGTCCCGCCCGAGGAGCGCGTGCCGGGTGAGCCGCTCCCGGTCCGGGCCGCCGTCCGCGCCGGCGAGGATCGCCTGGGTCTGCTCGTCGGCTACCTGCCCGCGACCCGAACCTGGGAGCGCGCCGACCAGGACCTGCTCGAGCTGTTCGCGAGCGAGATCGGGGTGGCCGTCCGGAACGCCCAGCTGTTCGAACGGGTCGGCGCCCAGAATGCGCGGCTGATCGAGCTTGACGCCGCCAAGGACGACTTCCTGCGCGGCGTGAGTCACAACCTCCAGACGCCGTTGACGAGCATCCGTGCGTACGCCGACCGGATGGCCGCCGAGCGACCCGACCGCCGGCTCGGGATCATCGTGGAGCAGGCGGAGCGGCTCAGCCGGATGGTCCGCCAGCTGCTGACCGTCAGCCGGCTCGAAGCCGGGACGCTCCGACCCGAGGCGGAGGTGATCGCTCTCGCTCCGCGGATCCGTCGCGCCTGGGAGGCGCTCGGCGTGGAGGACGTCGCGTTCTCGCTCGAGGACGACGCCGAGGGCTGGCTGGCGATCGCCGATACGGATCAGCTCGATCAGGTCCTCTGGGCGCTCCTCGACAACGCCGTGAAGTACGGCCATCACGAGCCGGTCGAGGTGCGGGTGACGGTGGAGGACCGGACCGCCAGGCTCCGCCTCACGATCGCCGACCACGGGCCGGGCATCCCGGCGGCCGCCCGCGAGCTGCTGTTCAACCGGTTCAGCCGGGTGGGCGACCAGTCGGCCGAGGACGGGAGCGGCCTCGGGCTGTACGTCTCGCGCGAGCTCGTTCGGTCGATGAACGGCGAGCTCATCCTCGAGCCCCAGGAGGAGGGCCGCGGGGCGGCGTTCACCGTCGACCTGCCGGCGGAGCCCCCGTTCGAGACCTGATCGTCAGTCGGAGGTGGGAGCGGTCGTCGGGGCGGACCGTGACCGCTCGGCGCCGGTCCACAGGATCCGGAGCGGATCACCGGCGATGATCACGGCGGCAGCGACGCCGAGGATCGGGCCGAACAGGTCCGAGATGCCGAGGTAGAAGGCAACGATGTTGCCGATGTACCAGCCGGCGAACAGCCACAGGACGCCGGCCGCGATGCGCTTGCTCATGACCGCACGATCGCCGACCACCGGCCGCACGACCATGCCACAGAAGTACCGGTCCGGGGTGGTCTGGTGGGGCCTGGAAAGGTCCTGTGTAAGGTGCATCCGGGACCATGATGTCCCGCGCCGGGGCGACGGGCCCTGCGCGCCGACATGGGACCCAACATCGAATGTCATCGCCAAGGTGGCGCCTCCTCCAACGCCACCGATCGCCAGCCCGTCCACCCCGTCCAAGCGCCAATCGCGTCGCGCGTACCGGTCTTGGCCAGAGCGTCGTCGAATTCGCCCTGATCGTCCCGGTGATGCTCCTGATCCTGGCCGGCGCGATCGACCTCGGTCGGGCGTTCTACGCCTACGTGGCCGTCGAGAACGCGGCGAAGGAAGGGGCATTGTGGGGGGCGCGTCATCCGATGTGCTCGGCGGAGTCGCCGTCCTGCCCGAGTCCGAGGAACGTCCCCTGGATCGTCGAGCACGAGGCGTCGAATCTCACCGATCCGCATGGCAAGAGCCTGCTGACGACGGAGGTGGCCTGCAGGACCCCAGACGGTGACCTCGTTCAACCGATGAACGATTGCACGAACGGGAACATCTACGTCGTCCGGGTCACGAGCAGCTTCCGCCTCATCACCCCGATCCTCGGCGACATCACCGCCTCGAGCTTCACCCTCGGGGCGACCTCCGAAGCGACGGTCGTCGAGGACGCCTTCGATCCGACCGGTCTCGAGGTCCTCGCCTGGGTCGACAAGGCGAATTCGGAGAACGACTCGGCGATCGCCAAGGCCTGCATCCCGGCCGACACTCTTGGATCGCCCGGCTTCTACTACGCACCGTGCCAGGACAAGAAGAACCTCTACAACTACCTCCAGTACCAGGAGGGCGAGCAGGTCAGGTTCAAGGTTCGGGTCGCGAACACCGGCAACGTCCTGGTGTCATCGCTCGGCTTCACGTTCGCGGTCAACGGCAAGCCGATCGCCACACCGGGCAGCTGCTCGGGACTTGGCTCCGGACCGCTCGCCCCGGACTCGGCGCCCGTGTCATGCACGTTCACCAAGCCCGTTTCGGCCGACTCGCCGGTGGATGGCGTGTCGCCCTATGTCGTCACCGTTCAGGCGCAGGGCGTCGCGGAAGGGCTGCCGACGGGTCTGACGAGCGGGTCGGCCACGATCAACGTCGTGCCACCGCCGCGTCTCGTCGTGAACCTCAAGGCGGCCCGCTACCGACTCGGTGGGGACGGCAACGGCGTCGGCGGCAGTGCCCAGTACCCGTCCGGGAACCTGACCCTCAACCGGACAACCGACCGGTCGAGCGACCGGACGCTCCGCGAGCCGGTGGGCTGGCTCAAGGTCAACGTCACCAACGAGGGCGGCGTCGCCCGGAACTTCGATCTCGAGATCACGGAGGACGGCGACCCGATCTCGCTGGGCGGAAGCTGCACGATCCCGAACACCCTCGGCGCCGCCGGCTCAGCGACCGACAGCTACACCTGCATCGTCCCGCAGTCGCTCGATCGGACCACCACCTACGACTACCGGGCCGTGGCAACGGCCCGCAACGCCCAGATCATCGGCGGCGATCCGACTGTCGAGATCCGCACCCGGACCTGCAACGGGTCCCAGCTCGTCGTCCCGAACCTGGTCGACCGGCTCAACCCGTTGCTGCCGCCGGATGGCTCGCGCAAGACGGTCGGACAGGCCCGGGCCCTCTGGCAGGACGCCGGGTTCAGCGGGCAATTCCGGACGAGCCCTTCGAACGCAGGGAACGGGGACGATGTCCTGACCCAGGATGTCGACGCCTACGGCTGCGAGGATGCCGACCAGGGCGTCCGGGTCGACACCCGGTGAGGCCCCATCGGATGCCTGGCCGCGGAGCTGCGATCGGGCAGGCTCTCGTCGAGTTCGCGCTCGTGATCCCGCTCTTCCTCCTGCTGCTGTTCGGGCTCGTCGAAGTCGGTCGGTTGATCTACCTCCAGAACGCGTTCAACGAAGCGGCGCGCGAGGCCGCCCGGTACGGATCGGTCGAGCAATGGCTCGCCGACTGTCCATCGAAGGCCTCGCCGGTCAATCGGTACACGTGCACGGGCCAGGTGGCCCGCGAGCGGATCGCCGGCGCGCCCGCGACGGTCAGGGTCGATGTCAGCTGTGCGCCGATGGAGGCCGGCCCGTCGCCCGGGCCGACGCTGCCGCCGGACGAATGTGGGACCGACGACCTGCTGACGGTCACGGTCTACACGCCAGCCACGGGGCCGGACGCCCTCCGCCTCTTCACCCCGATCATCGGCCAGCTGATCCCGGCGCCGGTCGTGTCCGGTCAGTCCCAGGTGGTGATCCAGTGACGAACACGAGCAGACGGCCGGTGAAGCCGGCGATCCCGCGAGGGTTCCGGAGCCGGCTCTCGTCGCCGAGCGGCCAGATCATCGTCGTGTTCGCCGGCGGGCTGGTGGCGTTCTTCATGGTCGCCGGCCTCGTCATCGACGGCGGCACCGCGTTCCTCAACCGGCGCGATGCGCAGAACACGGCCGACATCGCAGCGATGGCCGGCACCAAGCGGCTGGCCGATCTGCGGCGGGGGATCGGTTCGAATGACATCCGGGCGACGATCGCGAAGAGCGTCGCAGCGAACAGCTGCACGACCGCCTGCACCTGGACGGCCAGCTACGTCGGGCACGGGTCCGGCGCGAACCTCGTGGATCTCGGTCCCGTCGGCGACGCTCCGCCGCCCGGCCTCGCCGTCGGCACGAAGGTCAGCGTCACCAGGAGGCCCGACACGTACTTCTTCAGGCTGCTGGGTCAGGCGAAGTGGAGGATCGATGCGATCGCGACGGCCGTCAGCGGCGATCCTTCGGGGGCACCGGCCGAGGCACTCATGCCCATCGGTCTGGTCGATCCGCCAGTGCTCAGGACGGGCATGATCTACGCGTTCACCAATGGCAAGGACGCACCGGGCAACTTCGCCTGGCTCACCTGGTCGAGCGGCAGCCTGTCGGACGGCATCTGCTCGCCCGACAATCCTGCGCTTCCCCTGCTGTCGGACGTCGCCGCCGACCCCGGCAAGTCGACCTCGTCGGCGGTCCGGGCCTGCCTTGACGACCTGGTCAAGGGCGAGCAGCCGGTCCTTGTCCCGATCGTCGAGGTCGTCGACCCGACCGCCGAGCACCTCAGGTACAGGATCTCGAAGCTGGCCGCCGTCACGATCACCGGTTTCTCGCTGGGGACTGTCGTCGACCAGATCAATGGCCGGTTCGAGGGCACCCTTCCCTACTCGAAGGGGACGACCGCGCCGGGTGGGAATCGACTGCCACCGTCGCCGGACAGCCCGTTCTACTACATCGGCCTCGTCCAGTAGCTCGCTCGTCGAACCGCTGTCGGAGTACCATCACGGTGCGGTGAGGGACCCCAGCCCCCGAACCGCCCCCGGGTCCTCGGGGACCACTCGACGGCCGGGTGGCGTTCGGCGTCACCCGGCCGTTCGTTCGCCCGGGACCTCCAGCGCGCTGGTGTCGACCAGCTCGACCCGCGACGCCGCCTCCGGTCGCCGGTTGGCGAGAGCCGGGATCTGGCGCCGGATCGAGCGGACCCGCTCGAGGTCGAGCTCGGCCCGGACGATCGCGACGCGGTCGGGCGCCTGGGCCACGACCGTCCCCCACGGGTCGACGATCATCGACCGCCCGAACGCCGGCTGGCCGGGCGGGCCGCCGATCTGCGACGGGGCGAGGACGTAGGCGCCGTTCTCGATCGCCCGAGCGCGGAGCAGGACCTCCCAGTGGTCACGGCCGGTCCGCTCGGTGAAGTTCGCCGGAACCGTGATGACCTCGGCGCCCGCCAGGGCCAGCGCCCGGTACAGCTCGGGGAACCGGAGGTCGTAGCAGATCGACAGCCCAATGCGCACGCCGTCGACGTCGGCGACGACGGCCCGGTCGCCGGGGCTCACCCGGTCCGATTCACGGTCGACCGGTCCGTCCTCGACGGTCACGTCGAACAGGTGGATCTTTCGGTAGGTGGCCGCGATCGCGCCGTTCGGGCCGATCAGCACGCTCGTGTTGTAGGGCCGGGTCGGGTCGGACGACGTCTCGGCGAGCGATCCGACGAGGATCCAGGCCGCACGCCGCCGGGCCACGGTCGCGAACGGCTCGGTCCACGGACCCGGGATCGGACGGGCCGACGCCCGGTAGCCGTCGTCCGAGCCGCGGAACTGGAGGTACTCGGGCAGGGCGACGAGGCGAGCGCCGCCGAGCGCGGCCTCCTCGGCCAGGTCCGCCGCGAGGGCGACGTTCCGCGCCACGTCGGTATCGGCGTCGAGCTGGATGAGGGCGACGTCCAGCCGCTCCGTGTCGGTCATGCTTCACAGGCTACCGGATGCCGGTGTCGTACTCGATCTCGAGCAGCGCTGGAGCAGGTGGGCCGTTGGCCGGCACGGACAGGGACACCCGGTCGGCCGTTCCAAGGAGACCTTCGACCGGCTGCGGGACCAGCACGAAGTCGCCCACTGGGAGGGCGATCGCGAACGACCCGTCGGCCGCCGTGCGGACACGGACGACCTCCGATCCCGCCGCGGTCGTCACGACGATCGTCGCGCCGGCTACCGGGCGGGGGGCGCAGGCAGAATCGCCTGGTCGCTCGACCGGACAGACCGGACCGGCCGTGGCCACCCCCCGAACGGTGACGGTTGCCGGCGATGGTGATGGCGAGGCCACCGACGCAGCGTTGCAGCCAGCGAGTATCGCAACGGCGAGGATGACGAGGGTTGACGACCTGATACGAATCCGCATGACCAGCTGACGAGGCGCAGGCGGGGTTGGTTCCCGACCGTCACCAGCCTACGGCTTGGCCGCCGGGCCGCACCGGCCGACGAGTGCTCGTCCGAGCCGATGGAGGCGATCGGGATCAAGCTGAACCTGAACTTCGTCGACTCGACCACGATCCTGTTCGCCAACTGTCCCGACATCTCGGCGTCCACCAAGTGCAACACCTATCACGGGACGTACGACACGGCCGAGGTCGGCTACTCGCTCACGTTCGACCTGTTCGGGAACTACTACTACTCGTACCACTCGGAGCAGATCCCGACTGACGCGAACAAGGGCAACGGGTTCAACACGATCCGGTTCAACGACCCGGTCTCCCGGAGCGGCGCCGCCGGTCGTTCGCGTGGCGGGTCGTACCATCGAAGGATGCGAACGGAGCGGGTGCCGGTGGCCGACGGGGTCGAGCTCGTGGCGGATCGGTGGGCGCCGGCGTCCGGCGGGTCCGATGCTGCGTTCGTGCTCGTCCACGGTCTCGCCTCGAACGCTCGCCTGTGGGACGGCGTCGCGGGCCGTCTCACCACACTCGGTCACCCCGTCGTGACGATCGACCTGCGCGGGCACGGCCGCTCGTCAAAGCCGGACGCAGGCTACGACGTCCCGGCGGTTGCGGAGGACCTCGCCCGGCTGATCGAGGGTCTCGGGCTCGAGCGCCCGATCGTCGTCGGCCAATCCTGGGGTGGCAACGTGGTCCTCGAGCTCGCGGCACGCGAGCCGGCCCGGCTCCGGGCGATCGCCTGCATCGACGGCGGCTGGCTCGAGCCGAGGACGACCTACCCGACCTGGGCGGCCTGCCGCGCGGCACTCGCCCCACCCCGGCTCGTCGGACGCCAGGCGGCCGAGATCGAGGGGTACATCCGGTCGGCCCACCCCGACTGGCCCGAGACGGGCATCCGCGGCACCCTTGCGAACTTCCAGGTTCGTCCCGACGGCACCGTCGCACCGTGGCTGACCTACGAGCGCCACATCCAGGTCCTTCACGGCCTGTGGGATCACCGGCCGTCCGAGTGCTACCACGCGATCGGCGTCCCGGTCCTGCTCGTTCCGGCGGAGACCGGTCCGGCTGATCGTCACGGCCGCAAGGCGGAGCTGGTGGAGGCCGCCGCGGCGGCCATCCCGCGCGCCAGCACGACCTGGTTCGTCGGCGACCACGACCTCCACGCCCAGCATCCCGACGAGCTCGCGATCGTCCTGCATGCCGGGCTCGGCGACGGGTCCGTCTCGTGACCGGCCCACGGATCCTCGCGATCATGGGCTCGGGCGAGATCGCGCCGACGATGGCCAAGGTCCACCGGGCCCTGTTCGATCGGTTCGAGCCGCGAAGCGACGTGCCCGCCACGCTCATCGACACCCCCTACGGGTTCCAGGAGAACGCAGACGACCTGACCGCCCGGATCGTCGACTACTTCCGGCTGAACATCGGTCGCGAGATGGCCGTCGCGTCGTATCGATCGCGCGCCGCCGACGCCGTCGAGACCGCGACGGCCATGGCCCGGATCGGCGAGGGTCGGTTCATCCTCGCCGGGCCGGGCAGCCCGAGCTACGCCCTCGCCCACTGGGCGGGCGGGCCGATCCCTGGCGCACTCGCCACCAAGCTCTCCGCCGGAGGAGTCGTGACGATGGCCAGTGCCGCGGCCCTGACGATCGGGCTCGTGACGATCCCGGTCTACGAGATCTACAAGGTCGGCGCCGATCCGAGCTGGCTCGAGGGGCTCGACCTGCTCGGGCCGGCGACCGGGCTCAGGGCGGCGGTCGTCCCCCACTACGACAATGCGGAGGGCGGCAACCACGACACCCGCTTCTGCTACATGGGTGAGCGCCGGCTGGCGATGCTCGAGCGCGCGATGCCGGAGGGCGCCTTCGTCCTCGGCGTCGACAGCCATACGGCGCTCGTCCTCGACCTCGAGCGGCAGACCGCCGAGGTCTTCGGGCTCGGCGGGGTCACGGTCCGGGTCGACGGGCGGAGCCGGGTCTTCCCGACCGGCGTCGCGACCACGATCGAGGCCCTCGACGAGGCGGCCCGTGATCTTCGCGCCGGCACGAGTCGTGACCCGTCGAGCTCACGCCCGAAGCGTCGTCGCCGGTCGCCCACGATCCACCCGATGGCCTCGCCGGCGTCGCTCGATCGACCCCTGCGGGACGAGGTCGCCCAGCTCGAAGGCGCATTCGTGGCCGCCGTCGGCGGTCGCGACGTTCATGGCGCAGTCAGCGAGCTTCTCCGGCTCGACGAGCTGATCGAGCGTCGGGTTCGTGCCGGCGACGACAGCGCCGACCTCCATGCCGCCCGGGCCACCCTCCGCGCGCTCATCGTTCGACTGGGCGATGCGGCAACCGACGGGCTCCGGGATCCCCGTGACGCGGTCGGGCCATTCGTCGAAGCGCTCCTCGAGGTCCGAGCCAGTGCGCGCGGGGCCGGCGACTGGACGACGGCCGATCTCGTCCGCGATCGGCTGGTCGAGGCGGGCATCGAGGTCCAGGACGACGCGACCGGCACGACCTGGTCCCTCGGGGAAGAGAACAGCCGGGAACGGTCAGGCTCCCCGTGACCGACACCGCCCGATCCGTCGAGCGAACCTATCTGACGCTGGTCCTGCTGAGCACGCTCGCGGCCTCGTTCATCTGGGGCATCAACACCCTGTTCCTGCTCGATGCCGGCCTCAACAATGCCGAGGCGTTCGGCGCCAACGCGTTCTTCACCGTGGGCCAGGTGGTGTTCGAGGTGCCGACCGGCGTCGTCGCCGACACGCGAGGTCGGCGCCTGTCGTATCTGCTCGGCGCGGGGACCCTGCTGCTGTCGACCCTGCTCTATCTCGTCATGTGGCAGGTCCACGCGTCGTTCTGGGGCTGGGCGATCGCCTCGGTGCTCCTCGGACTGGGGTTCACCTTCTTCTCCGGTGCGACCGAAGCCTGGCTGGTGGACGCGCTCACCGCGACCGGCTTCCGGGGCGACCTCGAGCACGTGTTCGGACGAGCCCAGACGATCGGCGGGGCGGCGATGCTCGTCGGCTCCGTGTCGGGCGGCGTGCTCGCCCAGGCGACGAACCTCGGGGTGCCCTACGTCGCCCGCGCGGCGATGCTCGGGGTGACGTTCGTGGTCGCCTGGCTGTTCATGCACGACCTGGGGTTCAAGCCGCAGCGCGACGTCAGCCCGGTCGGTGCCGTGCGGAACGTGATCCGGGGCTCGATCGACGGAGGCTTCCGCAACCCGCCCGTTCGATGGCTGATGCTCGCCGCGCCGTTCACGGCCGGGGTCGGCATCTATGTCTTCTACGCGTCGCAGCCATACCTGCTTCAGCTCTACGGGGACCCGAACGCGTACGGCATCGCCGGCCTGGCGGCTGCCCTCGTCGCCGGTGCCCAGATCGTCGGCGGGCTGATCGTCTCGCGCGTCCGGCGGCTCTTCAGCCGGCGGACCAACGCCCTGATCCTCGGCGGGATCCTGACCACGATCCTGCTCGTCCTGATCGGCCTCACCCAGAGCTTCGTGATCGCGCTCGTCCTGCTCGCCGCGTGGTGCATGGTGTTCGCGATCGGGGCGCCGCTGCGCCAGGCCTACATCAACGGGGTCATCCCCTCGGAGCAGCGCGCGACGGTCCTGTCGTTCGACTCCTTGATGGGCTCGGCCGGCGGGGTCATCGCCCAACCCGCCCTCGGTCGGGTCGCCGACGTCTCGGGCTATGGCACCTCGTACGTCGTCGCGGCCGGGATCCAGGCCCTGGCCATCCCGTTCGTCATCCTGGCCCGTCGCGAGAACGCCGTCTCGGACCCGATCACGAGCGGCACCGTCGACTCCGACTCGGAGGCCCGGGTCGCCTGAGGACGATCGAGCAGCTCAGCGGCGACACTCGAGCGAGCCGCCGCCGATCGACCCATCGCGCAGGTGGGTCAGCGCACCTTGAGCGGGCCCACCTGCTCGATCGGGCGCCCCAGGATGGCCGCACCCATGAGCAGCGCGGGCGTGAACCCTGCCGCGATGACCGGCCTCGGCGCGCCCGTCAGGTAGAGCCCGGCGCCCAGGCCGAGCGAGCTCGCCGCGAGCCAGCGCAGCGTGGAGTCGGGGAGTGCCCGGAGCGCACTCGTGGTGCTGTTCGCCCCGGCCTGTGTTGCGCGAACGGTGCCGGGCACGCGTCCGATCAGTGTCGTGGCGCCGCCACCGGCGATCCGGACGGCCCCCGACAGGCGACGGGCAGCGCTCGCCACTCGGCTTTGACGGTCGTCGGCGAGGGTGGGCTCGCCAGGTGAGAGCTCTTCGGGTCCTGTGGTGGTCATCGTGGTGCTCCAGTTCTGGGTTGGGTCGACAAGGGAGGGCCGGGCGAGACCGGCCCTCCCTCGGAGTCGGTCTGCCCGGCGTCGATCGAGCGGGGTGCAGGTTGGCCGGGGGCGCCCGAGGTCAGCCGGGACGGTGACGCAGACCACGCGACCCGGTCGCGAAGCTCGCCAGGAAGACGATCCCGATCGCACCGAGCGTGGCGATCACGATGCTCTCGACGTTGATCCCGTTGACCGAGCCGACCTTCAGCACGGTCGTGGCGACAAAGCCACCCACGAGACCGCCGACGATGCCGAGAACGACCATCATGATCAGGCCCTGACGCGAGCCCATGATCAAGCTGGCCAGGAAGCCGGCGATCGCGCCGACGACGATCCAGGCGATGAAGCCCATCGAGACTAGTTCCTTCCGTGTCGCGCGGTCCCATTCCGACCGACGCTGTCTGGCGGACTCGACCCTGCCCGCAGGGGGACCGCTATGCGGCCGATCTGTCGGGTCAGGCCGGCTCGCGCCGGAAGATCCCTACGGCCCAGAGGATGATCAGCTCGAGGATCGTGATCCCGATCAGGGCGGCGATCGCGGTGAGATCGAGGACCGAACCCGCCGCATGGAGGGAGCTGGTGCGGAGGATGCCTTCGAACGGCGCAACGAACACCTGGCTGGTGTTCAGGATGCCGGCCACGAGCGCGTTGCCTTCCCTCGCGTCGAGCAGGAGCAGGACGATTCGGGCTCCGATGACGACCTGGATCAGACCGAACACGAGCACGATGATGCGGCGGGCCAGCTCCGGCCCACCGGGACTCGCCTCGGTGGTACGACGATGGTCGGTCCGAACCGTTGCCTCGCCGACGGGACTGGGTACCTGGGTGACGACCGTCCGGTCGACTTGATCGATGGCCATGACTTCTCCTAGCGCCTACGGGCATCCGGGGAAGCGGGGCCTAAGGACCACGCCGGGCGTTTATCGCCGGCCACTGCCGTGGGCGCCAGTGAACCACGAGACACCGGTCAATGTCAACTGTAGTTTTGAGCGTCAACTGTAGTGCATCGTTCGGGAGCCCGACACTCGAAGGCCCCGGCGCGATCGCCGAGGCCTCCTTGCCATGTCGTCGCTGACGACTAGGCCGTGACGGCAACCCGTCCGGGTGCAGGAACGATCCCGAGCTGGACGAGCATGCCCAGCTGATCGACCACACCCCAGTGCTCGGCCAGGCGCCCGTTGGCGACTCGCCCGATGTGGATCTCGGTCCACGTCGCTCGCTTGCCGGTGGCCGGGATGCCCATGAAGTCGCCCTTCATGGTGCCGGTGCCGGTCAGGCGATGAACGATCCGGTCGCCGCTGTCGATCGCGTCGTCGATCACATAGTGGAGATCGGGGAACGCCGTCTTGAGCGCGATCGAGGTCTGCTTGAGGCCCTCGCGGGTCGGCGGCACACCAGGCTGAGCCGAGTGCTCAACGAAATCGGTCGCCACGAGCTCGTCGATAAGCCCGAAGTTGCCCTTGTTCAGGACCTCGAGCGGAATGCGCTCGATCATCCTCATGGTCTCCGTGGTCATGTTGGACCACCCTTCTTGCTGTCCGCGCTGCCGTGGCGGGTCCAGAGCTGAGCTCCACGTGGCGCCCACCGGGTGTGAATTTCCCCGGCAACTGGTCGGTTGTGCGCAGAACGGAATAGTTCATAGTGTATGGTACGATATGAAGTATGTCAACGGAGCGGCTGACCCCCACGTCGTACCTCGTCCTGGGGCTGCTGGCTCGAGAGGGACCGTCCACGCCGTACGAGCTCGAGCGGCATGTTCGCGTGACGCTGGGGAACTTCTGGTCGTTCCCGCATACCCTCCTGTACAGCGAGCCGCCTCGACTGGCGTCGCTGGGTCTCGTGACAGAGACGCGCGAGACCAGCGGCCGACGGCGACGGGTCTTCACGATCACCACGGCCGGCATGTCTGCGCTGAGCACCTGGCTCGAACGACCATCCGCCGCTTCCACGGAGCTGCGCGACCTCGGACTCCTCCAGCTGTTCTTCGGCGATCTCGCTTCAGCGGAGGCACGGCTGCGTCTCGCCGAGCGGCAACTCGCGATCCATCGGGCGAAGCTAGCCGCCTACGAGGAGGAGGAGCGACTCGAGCGGCGGCCGGGTCGGCATCACAGCGGTCAGCGGACGGTCGAGCACTGGCGTGGCGCGACCCTGCGGATGGGTCTGCTCTACGAGGAGGCGGCGGTCATCTTCTGGACCGGGGTAGCGGCGACTGCCCGCGCCGCGATCGGCGAACCCCGACCGTAGGGATCAGCTGGCGCCGGTGACACCACGGCCCGATCGCCGGCGGGAGCGGTACCAGGCGAGGTACTCGACGAGCTCGTCGCGCTCGTCGTCGGTGAGGTCGGCGAACAGCGCCGCACCGACCGTGCCGTTGCCGTTCGATTCCGAGTTGTCAGGCAGGTGATAACCGCTCAGCCGCATGAGCTCCGCGTATGGCACGGTCAGGGCCTGGCTCAGCTGGTGCAGGACGTGCGGCGAGGGCTTCTTGACGGCATCGTTCTCGAGCTTGCTCAGATAGGCCGGAGAGATGTCTGCCGCGCGCGCCGCGTCGACGACCGACAGCTCGCGCACCTCGCGCGCCTGCCTGAGGACTGCTCCAAACGATGGTGCCATCGTGCGTCCATCCTACAGTTGATTTGCGAAACTACAATTGACACTAGCACCGTCTGGTGGTTCAATGCAACTACGACGGCAGCCGAGGCGTGCCGGCGAGGGTCCCGAGATTCCCGCTCCGTGAGGTGACGCTGCAGGCCCCGCCGGGCGAAGGTCGTTGGCCATGTCCGTTCAGCAAGTGCTCATCATCACGGCCTTTGGGGTGCTCGTCCTGCTCGCCGTGTCGCGAGTGGTCCGAGTGCGCAGGGGTCGATCCGTCCATCCGGAAGGTCGAGCGCGGCCGTTGTTCCTGCTCGCACTGCTCTTCCTGCCGGCGATCATCGTCGAGGTGGTTCTCCTCCGTCCGGCGACCTCGGCCGCGCAGCTCCACATCGTCGAGTCGGAGCTCGTCTACCTTGCCGCCCTCGCCCTGTTCTCGATGCTGATGGGCATCGCCGCGCTGATCATCCAGCTGGCGGTCAAAGGCCGGCTGCGCCCGCTTCTCCTCCTGGCCCTCGTCGGGAGCGAGCCGGATCCGAACGATGTTCCGTTCGACCCGGCGCTCACGCCAGAGCTCGCCGAGAGCGTCGCCGAAGTCGACCACGCCAATGCCGTCTTCCCGCGGGGTCCTGAGTTCGCCGCCCAGATCGATCGACCGGGGTTCCGGAGCGACTGGGACGCCCTGGACACGGCCACCGAGGCACTCGAGGGTCGGATCGCCGACGACCAGCGGCTCGGTGTGGCGGTGGCGTCATCGGCCATGGCAGCCGCATTGGACGCTCGTGGCCGCCTCGACACGCTCCGCCGCCTGGCGGGCGACGAGGGGCAGGCCTGGGCCGCCTGACCGCGGCGGCACGTTAAGGACGCGAACCCCGTAACCTCAGTGCTATGACTGCGCCGACTGCTACGGTGGTCGTGATGCCGAAGGACAAGTAACCGGCGCGCTCCGCAGTCGAGGACGTGTCGAGCGACGATCGATCGAAGCTCGAGCGGGTCGCCTTCTTCTCGGATGCGGTCTTCGCGATCGCCGCGACGCTCCTCGTGGTCGACCTGCGAATCCCGGAGACCGTCGCGCGGCTCACCGATCGCGGATTCGTGGACGCGCTCGTCGCGCTGACGCCGAAGCTCTACGGCTTTGTCGTGAGCATCGTCGTCATCTGCCTGTACTGGGCCGGGCACCATCGGACGTTCGGCCGGTTCGTGCGCTACGACTCCGGGCTGCCGTATGCCAACCTGCCGTTCCTCATCTGCATCGCCTTCATGCCGTTCCCGACGGCAGCCCTCGGCGAATACTGGTACCTGACGAGCGCGGTCCTCTTCTACGCCTTCTGGCAGGTCGTGGCCGGCGTCGCCTACATGATCCTGTGGCTTTGGGCGACTCGCGACCGGCGCCTCGTCCCCAAGGACGTGTCCGATGACTGGATCCGGGAACGAACCTGGCTCGGCCTGGCGGTGGCGCTCGGATTCCTGCTGACGGCCCCGATCGCGTTCATCAGCCCGGTCCTCACCCAGGTGCTGTGGTGGCCCGCCATCACGCTGATGAGCGTGATCGTCACGCGTCGCTACGAGGGGGCGAAGCCGCACGAGCTCGACTGAACGGTGTCAGCGTCGTGGGGCCGACCTGAACCCGGCGAGGTCTCGACTCCAGGCCACTTGGTCGAGCGTCGTCCCTGGCGCCGATATCGAACGATTCGCGCAACGCCCACACTCATGCTCGTTGACGGCGCCGCTCCGGCGTCGACGACCAGGAGGCAGCGAGTGCTGCGAGCGATCGTGGATCAGGCGAGACAGGGCGACGAGGAGGCCTTCGGCGCCCTGGTTCGTGAGGTCGGCGACCGCTGCATCTTCATCGCGCATCGGATCCTGCGCGACGCCAACCTCGCCGAGGACGCGGTCCAGACGGCCCTCGTCCAGGTGTGGCGGGAGCTCCCCGCCCTGCGCGACCTCGATCGGTTCGACGCGTGGCTCCATCGGATTCTCGTCAACGCCTGTTACGCCGAAGCGCGACGGAGCCGGCACTTCGCGGCCGATGTGGTCCTGCTCGAGACGGATGCTCCGACCGCCGCCGACGAGTTCCTGACGGTCCACGACCGCGACCAGCTGGACCGCGGCTTCCGGCGACTTCCGCCCGAGCAGCGGGCCGTCCTCGTCTTCCACTATGCCCTCGGGCTGACCGTGCCCGAGGTCGCTGACCACCTCGGCATCCCGCTCGGGACAGCGAAGTCCCGACTCTCCTACGCAACCGGGGCGATCCGGGCGGCGCTCGAAGCCGACGCCCGAACGCCCACCCTCGACCAGGAGCAGCTGGCATGACGAAGCCGCGCGATCCCGAAACGCTCCTCTCCGCCTACCTTGCGGGTGGGATGGAGGTCTTGCCGGATCGGGTCGTCGATTCCGTCCTGGACGAAGTCCATCGAACCCGTCAGCGGACCGTGTTCGGCCGGTGGAGAGCGCCGTCCATGTCCAGAACGCTCCTTGGCGCGGCGGCGGTCGTCGCCGTGCTCGTGGTGAGTGGCGCGTTCATCGTGATCCCACGGGTCGGGCCTCCGAGCCCGATGCCGAGCGCGCATCCCAGCCTCAGCCTGCCGGGCGTCGTGGCTCCAAGTTCGACACCAAGCGCGACAGCGCCGACCTCAACGGTCCCGGGTTCGACAGGCGTCTGGATCGCAACCGGCACGATGATTACGCCTCGCTATGGCCACACCGCGGTGCGGCTCCTCGATGGCCGGGTGCTCGTTGCGGGCGGCTCTGGCGGCCCAAAGGGAGGAGCTGATCCCGAGTCCGACCTGACCTCCGCCGAGCTGTACGACCCGGACAGCGGGACCTGGTCAGACACCGGGAACATGCTCCATCCATACGCCGGTTTCCCGGCCACGTTGCTGCGCGACGGCAAGGTGCTGGTGGGCGACGTCCGGGGCGGCCCCAGCAGCTTGACCAGCGGCGCCGAGCTGTACGACCCGGCCACCGGCACCTGGACCTCCACCCGGAAGTTGGTCATCACACAGGAATGGAGCGGCGGCACGGCCGCCACCCTGTTGGCCAACGGCAAGGTGCTGGTAACGGGTTCCCGTGGCTCCGAGCTGTACGACCCCGACAGCGGGGCCTGGACCGCCACTGGGCAGATGGTCACACCGCGCTACAACCACACGGCCACGCGGCTGCCCGATGGCAGGGTGCTCGTTGCCGGCGGCGACGTTCCTCCCGACCGCGCGGTGGACTCGGCCGAGCTGTACGACCCGGCCACCGGGACATGGACTGCCACCGCGAACATGAACGCCTCCCGCGACAGCATCACGGCCACGCTGCTGCGCGATGGCAAGGTGCTCGTCGTAGGGGGGGACTACAACCATGGGGAGTCCTCGTCCGCCGAGCTGTACGACCCGGCCGCGGGGGCCTGGACCGCCACTGAGATGGCCAGGCCGGACACAGCCTACGGGTCGTCCACGCTGCTGTCGGATGGCACCGTGCTGGTGGCCTTCGGTTCGAACCAGACCGACCACGCCGGGCCGGGATCTACGGCTGCCGAGCTGTACGAGCAGGACAGCGGGGCTTGGACGACCACCGAGGACATGCTCCGATGGCACAACCTTGCGCCGGCCACGCTGCTCCTCGATGGCACCGTCCTCGTGGCGGGTGGCATCGACTGTCGAGAAGGCGCCTCGGGCTGCCCGACCGGGGCCACGGGTTCAGCGGAGCTGTACATCCCTGCCGGCGTGACCCCGCCTCCCGCGTTGGCAACCCTCCCGAGTCCGACGCCGACGCCGACGCCGACGCCGACGCCGACGCCCTTCCCGCCCGAGGCGGGTCCCGTCCCGCCGGGCGGACGGCCCTGGAACGTCACGGTCGTCAACAACAGCTCCCAACCCGCGACGTTGTTCGTGGCCGAGGAGGACGCGAGCGGCATGGCGCGGCTGGTCGGGTCCGTGACCCCGAACGTGGTGCCGCCCGGCGTCACCATGAGGGTGACCTTCCTCCTTCCCGCCAAGGTTTCGAGCGGATGGTGGATCTTCGTGAACCCGGGACCGCGCACGGGGGCGTTGCTCGGGACGATCGACGTGCCCCTGGCGGGGGAGATCCGCATCGCAGCGAATGGGCAACCGGGCTGGTTGAGCCCCTAGGCAGACCTACTTCCGGGAGGCCGCCCAGCTGCCGTCGATCTGGACTGTCACCTCGCAGGCCTCTGCCGTCCACGTGCCAGACATCTGGTCGCCGCTGATCGTGCCGTCGTACTTGATGTCGCGTACCCCGGTCGCGACGAAGCCGAAGCTGATCGACGATCCGTTGACCGTCCCGCTGACCGTGCCGTGGCGGATGCACGTCGGTCCGGTGACGTCGATCGTGCCTGCGAACGTCGTGCCCGCCTGGATGAGCTTCATCGTGAAGCCGCCGTTCGCAGTGCCCCAGTTCGGGCCGTTCTGCCAGGTCCCCGCCCAGGTGCCCGTCACGCCTTCGCCTGCGGCCGAGGCTGGCGCGCTCGGTGACGTCGACGGGCTCGTCGAGGCAGCCACAGACGGCGCGGAGGAGGACAGAGCAGATGAGGAGGGCGCGGGTACGAGGGCGGACGCAGAGGCGGTCGGCGTTGGTGAGGAGGATCCCGCAGGCGTCGCGGTGCTACAGGCGCTGAACAGGCCTACCAGCGCGACCATCAGGAGCACGGCGCGTGCGCGTCTGAACATGGCGGAGGCAACCTTAGAGGTTCGGCCAAACCTCAACAAGCTGTCGGCCGACCGACCGTCCGGGATCGACGCAAGCGCGGCCACGACTAAGTATCGGAGTGAGCGGCTGGGCGACCCGTCACGCTGTCAAGATGGAATCATGAGCAAACGCTCCAACGTCCCTGACGGCCTGGCCGTCATGGCATTCCTCCTCGCCGGTATCGCCGCCGCGGCGGGCCTTCTCGTGGCGGACCTGTACCGGGACACGGCGGAGATGGTCCGCGAGGCCCGAGCAGCCGATCTCGTGACCCTGGCTGTTGCCGTGCCGGCACTCGGACTGGGTCTATGGAGGGCTCGATCAGGATCGGCGAGGGCGCGACTCGTCGCGATCGGCGCCCTGGGCTACCTGTCGTATTCATACGCGATCTTCGCGTTCTCGGTCGTCATCAACCCGATGACGCCGGTCCATATCGCGGTCCTCGGACTGGCTACCTGGTCGTTCGTGCTCGGCACCTTCGCGCTCGACCAGGGGACGGTGGATCGTGTGAGCCAGATCAAGCTTCCGCGGCGCACGGCCGGCGGCTTCCTCATCGTCGTGGTTGTCCTGTTCGTTCTGCTCTGGCTCGGCCAGATCGCAGGCGCGATCACGAGCGGACAACTGCCAGCGTCCATCAGCAATCTCAATCTGCCGACCAACGCGGTCTTTGCGTTGGACCTCGCCTTCGCGCTCCCCTTGTTGGCCGTGACCGGTGTTTGGCTTCTCCGACACGACCGACGAGGTCCGGCGGCCGGCTTGGCAGCGCTCGGCTTCACGGTGTTGATGGGCTTGTCCGTCCTTGCCATTTTCGCCGTCGATGCCGCAGCCGGCCTCACGGTCGAACTCGTTCCGGTTGCGATCTTCGGGGTCGTCACCGGGGTCGCCGCGATCCTCTTGACCATTGCCCTCTTCACCCAGTCCCCGCTGAGCACCGATTGGGTCTCGGATCGCCAGTAGCAGACCGGCGCCGCGGGTCGATCCGGCGACACGACGATCCGCGCCGACATAGCTCAGCGGTAGAGCAGCTGTTTCGTACGTCTCGCGCCCTCTGCGCAGTGCTACCCCGAGTGGAGGCCAGATACAAACGGGCGTTCGCCGCGACGGCATCAGGGTCGACACCGTCGAGCGCGCCTACAGTGTCCGGGATGACCGATCCCTCCGAATCCGACGACGACACCGCGCCGACCGTCGATCGCTCGCGGTACGAGCTCGAGGTGGAGGAACGCTTCGAGGATCTGGACCTCGACGAGGGGCTGTGGATCCCCCGCTACCTGCCGCACTGGACGACGCATGCCGCGTCCGTCGCCCGGTACGAGGTCGGGGCTGGGCGCCTCACGCTCCGGATCGATGAGGATCAGCCGCCCTGGAGCCCCGAGTACACCGGCGAGCTGCGGGTCTCATCGCTCCAGACGGGTGTGTTCTCCGGCTCGAAGGGCAGCGGCATCGGGCAGCATCGCTGGCGTGACGGTCTCCTCGTCCGCGACGAGCAGCGGGCGGTCAGGCTCTACACGCCGATGTACGGGCTGTTCGAGCTGCGCGCCCGCTTTGGCGACGACCCGACGACGATGGCTGCGCTGTGGATGATCGGCTACGAGGACGAGCCGGAACGTTCAGCCGAGATCTGCATCGTCGAGATCTTCGGGCGCGACGTCGGGGCCAGCGAGACGGGCATCGGGATGGGCGTCCATCCGTTCCACGACCCCACGATCCGTGACGAGTTCGCGACCGTATCTGTGCCGATCGACGCACGCGAGTCGCACACGTATACCGCGGAGTGGAGACCGGAGTTGGTGGTGTTCTACGTGGACGACAACTTGGTCAAGCTCGTGCACCAGTCACCCGCGTACCCGATGCAGTTCATGCTCGACATCTTCGAGTTCCGTGGCGCCGACACGGCACGGACGCGAGCCGGACGGTATCCGAAGACGTTTGTCGTCGAGTCGTTTCGCGGCTATCGGCCCGTCACGAGGTCCCCATCGAAGCGGAACACCGTCGGCCGGACGACCCGCAGCGACCGCTCGTGATCGAGGGCGACGGTCATCAGCCGTGCGGGCGTTGTGCGTTCGAATCGCCTGCGATAGCCCGTTCAGCGTCGTGCGTGAAGACAGGTGCTGTCTGAGAGCATCACCTATACTCGCCGTCCGGCCGACATAGCTCAGCGGTAGAGCAGCTGTTTCGTAAACAGCAGGTCCTCGGTTCAAATCCGAGTGTCGGCTCCACATCCCGGGAAAGCCGCTGTCCGTGTCGTCGCGCGGCCTGACGGATGCATCTATGGCGCGCCGGTTCTCAGGGTCCCCAGGTCGAAGTGGTACAGGTCCTCGATCGCGGGCAGCACGCGGACGGGCCGGCCGCCTTCGGCCGGGATCGCCCACAGCTGACCAGCTTCGCCGCGGACGAGCACGAACACGATCCAGCGACCGTCGGGCGAGTAGCGCGGACGGTAAGCGCCGTCGGTGGTGGATGCGATGTGCGTGAGCCGCTGGAGCCCGCTTCCATTGGGGCGCACGCGCCAGACCTCGGCATCGCCGGCATGGACGTCCCACCAATGGGTAGCAAACACGATCCATGCGCCGTCGGGCGACCAATCGAGGCTGCTGGCGAGCACGGGCCAGTCGGTGACCTGCGTCTCCTTGCCCGTCCTGAGGTCGCGCACGACCACGGCCGCGTCCGCGATGTCCGTGGTGCGCCGACCATCGACGCTCCGTGTACGCCAGAACGCGATCTTCGTCCCGTCGGGCGAGAACCGCGGCTCGCGTTCCTCGATCAGCCCGCACGGCGATGAGGTCACGGTCTCGAAGACCTGCGTCGAGCGCGTGTAGATACGCAAGCCGCACGACGTCGGGATGCCGTCGGTGACTGTTCCGGATGCCTCGAAGAACGCGATCCGGTCTCCGTCGAACGAGAACGACGCGTCCTCTCTGGACCCGCACGGAGCAGCGCACGGGACAACGACGAGGCTCGGCTGAGCGCCGCTGGGGTCGATCTCCCAAAGTTGTTCGCGGTCACCGACCTGGTTCAGGGCGAGGAGCCGGTCGCCGACTGACGACCAGTCGGGCTCGATGAGACCCCCGGCGATGTCGGCTCCGATCTTCCGCTTCCCGGACCCGTCAGTCCCAATGAGCCACAGGCCACCGCCGCTCGTGCCACCGTCCGCATAGGCGATCGTCCAAGGTGTTTTGGCCAGCGGGAAGAGCGCGGCGGGGACCGACGGTTGTGACGCGGACGGGGTCGCAGTGGGCGACGGCAGTCGCGACGGGGAACCGGCAGCAAGCAGGCTGACTCCGAGCAGCGCAGCCCCCAGAGCGACAAGGCCGACGACGAGCCCAAGCGGGCGTCGCAGATGTCCGTACGGCGGTGGGCGAAGCCCATCGACAAGCCTGCCCCATGGCCACGACCGGCTCCGGCGAATGCCCGGCAAACGTTCGAGGATCGCGTCGAGGTTTGGTCGTGAGTCGACACCCTCGTTCTCGCGCAGCCACTCCAGGATGCGCAGCTCGCGCTCGTCAGGAACAGGACGGAGCTGCCCGCGGCCTGTCATCGCAGCTCCTCGACCGTCGGTCGATCGTCAGCCTCGAGTGCGGCCCGCAGCGCGCGCAGCGCGTAGTGGAGCCGTGAGCGCGCGGTGCCAGCGCTCACACCGAGGATCGTGGCTACCTCGACAAGGGGCAGATCAGCGTAGTAGTGGAGGACGACAACCGCTCGGTGGGGCGGCGTCAAGGATCGGAACGCCTGCTCGAGGGCATCTCGCTCGTCGAAACCTTCCACGTGCTCGTCGGCTGCCGGCTCGCTACCAATGAGGCGAACCCGAGCCGCAAAGCGGCGCCTGCGGTTGGCCTCCGCGTAGCAGGCGCTGACCAGCAGTTTGTACAGCCACCCGTCGATTCGGTCGGGATCTCGAACGGCGGGCAGCGTCCGCCATGCGGTGATCGTCGCCGACTGAAAGGCGTCATCCGCCGCGTCCGGGTCACGCAGGATCTTGCGGGCGATGCCCAGAAGTCGATCGCCGGCGCCACGGATCAGGATCTCGAATGCTTCGGGATCGCCAGCCTGCGCGCGCCGGACGAGGGCAGCCTGAACTGTCTCCATCACAGGCGCGATCGCTCCATCGCGTTCGACGAGTAAGGCGATCCAACCGTCCCAGGTGCGGCTCCGTAGCACGACCGCATGATGCCGCCATGCCGTCCCTCCTGGCGTGGCACCGGGCACGCATGGATCAGGGGTCGTTGTCCGCACCCGCATCGTCACGGGCCAGGGCTCGGACGGAGGCGCGGGTGATACCCCGCGATGTACCCGGAGCTCGTCGCTGGAATCAGGCCGGTCCCATCGATGAGAACCGATGCCATCGAAACATCCCCTCCCAGCACGGCTTCCCGAACGAAGATGATCCGAGCTCCGTCGGGAGTGAAGGTGGGTTGGAAGGCCCGACCGCCCTTCGCCGCGAGCGACGTCACCACGGTCATCCGGGTCCCGTCCGGCCGAATCGTATACAGATCCGCCATACCATCAAAGCCGGCGCCGGTCGCCGGCAGCGAGAAGACGATGAGGTCGCCGCGCGGACTCCAGTCCGGGTTGTTGGCCAGAAGACTCTCCTTGGTGATCGCGCGAACCGTGGGTGGCGTCGCGCGGAGATCCACGATCGCGATGGAGTTCGCCGTCGGCGGGTCGTCGATCGTGGCGCCGTTGGTCGCAAACTCGGTGACGAGGGACCGGCCATCCGGTGACCACCGTGGAGCGTAGAAGGTCTTTCCTTTGGGCGCGGTCAGGAGGGTTTGGACGTTTTTCGTGGCCGGGTCCAGCACCTCGAGCGTCGAGGTCCTGGTGCCATTGTGCGAGATGCTTCGCTGGAACACGATCGATCGGCCGTCGGGTGACCAGGCCGGCTCATCCGCCCAGAGGCACGGCGCCTGGCAGTCGACGATCCGTTCGGCGTTCGAGCCATCGACGTCGGCGACCCACAAGTCTTCTGTTTGCAAATCGGTCTCGGTCGCGCTGAACACGATACGCTGACCGTCCGGCGACCAGTCTGGGTGCTCCTGGAATTTGCCCGGGATGGCGGACATGGCGAAATGGATGCCGGTCCCATCGGGGCGGGCGAGGTGGACGCCGTATCCGCCGTCGGCACCAAACGCCTGGTAGGCGATCCACGGCTCGTGGACACCGACCATCGAACTCGGAATCGCGGTTGTTCGACCTGCCGAGGCAACTGGCCCGGGGTCTGACGAAGGCGCCGTCGCGGTCGCTGGAATTGACGACCGCGTGCTCGGTTCTGTCGATCCTGCGCATCCCACCAGGGCGACGATCGTCGCGAACAATGTCACCCCGCGCGTCACTCGAGGCTGCGTCGTCTGCATTGACCCGATCTCCGTCGAGGGCACCGAGCTCGTCCGACACGAGTCTCATGAGCGGCCTCTGCCCTTCGATGACCCGGGCCGAGGGGAACGTTCAATGTTCGGACGGGCTGCAATCAACTGGGCCTCGACGTGCGCCCCAACGAAGACCTGCTAACTGAGCAGCCCACGCTCGGCATTCCACGCTCATGCCACAACGCTCAGGCCGATCTACTTCGTAAACGGCAGGTCCTCGGTTCAAATCCGAGTGTCGGCTCCACTCCGGTCCACGAACATGTCGCACCCTCACAGGTCACGCCTGGCAGCGGCAGAAGGCCACCCGGCACGGGATGGATCCGTCGCGATCAAGCCGTCGTTGGGCCAACGTGTTCGCGCGGTACGCCATCGGGCCAGTCGCCCGTTCAGCTATGCGTTCGAGATCGCCTGCCACTCCCGAAGGCGCAGAGCGAGCAGCTCGGCCCGCGCTTGTGCGTCGTCGCCGTCGAGGATTCGCATGTCGTCCGGATCGGCGCGCAGGTAGATGCCGGCCGTCCGCTCACGGAGCTGGGGGTCGACGTCGGACCGAGTGGTCCAGTAGCCCGAGGCCCGATCGGCGGACTCCAGGCGGATCTCGCCCGTGCCCTCGAGCTGGGGGGCGTTCGGGTGCCGCGGTCGTTCGCCATTCCAGAAGTAGAAGACGCTGAGCGGGTCGCGGCGCTCCTTCGAGGCCTGGCTCCAGTATCGCGCCGAGAGGGTGCCGTCCTCCTGCCAGGCTCGGCCCGCGATCTCGAGGCCGCCCTCCCGATCGCGCGAGATCCGGAGGAGGCTGATCGCCGACGGCTCGCGCTCGCTGCGCAGCGTGAGCGAGTGCTGCCACCAGTCTCCCTCGAGCCGGGTGAGTCGACCTTCCTCCTCGATCGCCTTCCGGAGCTTCTGGTTCACCGCCCGCATGTCGGCCGCCGTCAACGCCTCCGGGTAGCGGACAGCCGTCAGCCCGAGGAGATCCGTGGGCAGCTTGGCGCCCTTCGCGTGGAGGATGAACGTGCGGCGCATGCCCAGCGCCCCACCAAACAGACCGGCCTCGAAGACCACGTTGTCTCGCGGGAGGCCTGACCCATGGCAGCTGAGTCTGATGGGTTGCTGGTCCAGTCGTCCTGCGCGAAGACGAACGCGGCGAAGTCGACCTCCCGCGTGAGCTCCACCAGCCGGTCGAGCGTGGAGACGCCCGGGTTGAAGACCGTGGTCCACGGCTCGACCTCCGCGACCTCCGCAAGCCCGCGAGTGAGGGCCTGCACCAGCTTCGCTTGCTTCCCTGAGGAACCGAGGAAGATCCGGGGCTTCATACCGTGGAGATTACGGGAGATCAGTTGTCGGGCAGCGACGGGCGCGCGTCGACGGTCGGTCAAGCGCCGGCTGCTCACCGGCGAGGAACAGCTCGGCTTCCTCAGCTACGCTGGGCGATCTGGATGAGGTTGCCGCAGGTGTCGTCGAAGACGGCCGTCGTGACCGGGCCCAGGTCGAGGGGCTCCTGGGTGAACTGGACACCAAGGTCCCGCATGCGTTCGAACTCGGCCCGGACGTCGTCGACACCGAACGACGTGTACGGGATGCCGTCCTCGACCAGGGCCGCCTTGAACGGCCTGGCGGCCGGATGCTGGTCCGGCTCGAGCAACAGCTCGGTTCCGTCCCGGTCCTGCGGCGAGACGACGGTGAGCCATCGAGCATCGCCCAGCGGGACGTCCTCCTTCTTCACGAACCCGAGCACGTCCGTGTAGAAGCGCAGCGCCTTCTCCTGGTCGTCGACGAGGACGCTGGTGACCACGATCTTCATCCGGGACTCCTTTCGCTACCGGCGGTCGGCCAGCGGGTCGCGATCTCACCGAGCGGCGACGTGTCGAGGTCGTGGAACTTGTACCGGCCGGCTCGGCGCGTACGGATCAGGCCGGCGTCTTCGAGCACGTCGAGGTGCTGTGAAACTGCCTGCCTCGTGGACCCGAGGCCGTGTTTCGAGGTCAGCCGAACACAGAGCTCGAACAGGGTCTGGCCGTTGCGTTCCGTGAGCTCATCGAGGATGGCCCGACGAGTGGGATCCGCCAACGCCTTGAACACGTCTCCCACGGCGACCATGATAGGCAAGCGTCCACTTGCCTGTCAATCGCGCTCAGGTCAGCGCGGTGTCAGCCCGCAATCGGGCGTCGTGCAGAGCTCGAGCCCCAGCTGGGCGAGGCCCTCGGCCAGCGGCGTGAACCCCAGCCAGCCGCCGAAGGAGCGGGACGTCACCCCGGCCGGGATGCCACGGACCAGGACCACGCCGCCGGAGTCGCCGGTCGCCACCTGGATCCGCGCCGCGACCATGCACGGGAAGTAGTCGCCATCCTGGTCGTTGAGGTTCTGGCCCTTCTCGGCGACCGGGCCGCTGCGATAGGTGTTACGGCCGTCGATCTCGGCGAGGTCGCCGACGGCGATGTCGGCACATCCGAGGGGCTCGGTCCCGGGCTCGATGACGCGGTAGCCGGCCGTGCCCAGGTCGATGACGTTCAGGTGCCCCCACGGGATCCGGTCGGGCGCCACGACCAGGTAGTTGATGTCCGACGACGCGCACCGGTGGCCAGGGTATGGGCAGGTGGCGTCCTCGGCGCGTGGACCGAAGACCCCGCGGACGGTCACGCCGTCCGGGTCGTAGGCCACCGTCCCCTCCGTGGTGCAGTGGCCCGTCGAGGTGAGCACGACGGTGTCGCCACGGCGGGCATAGACCCCACCCGAGCAGGCACCCCAGAGCTGCTGGCCGGCGAGGACCGGTGGGTCGTAGATCGGGGTGGGGCGGTGAGGTGCCAGGGCGCCGGTCAGGAAGTGGGCACCGACGCCCACCACGAGCCCCGCGACGACTGCCCCGCCGATGACCGACTTGCGCATACACCGATCGATCACACAACCGGCGCCGCGACGCAAGGGCTCGATAGTCGGGTTGGGTGCGGCGAAGGGCACACCCCACGAAGCACGCGTCTGACGCTGTGTGCCACGATCAGCCGAGCGAAGACGCTGCGGGCTCCGGAGCGGCTGCGCGTCGCATCGCTGCTCTCCCCGGACGCCGCGGCGCCGATGATCCGCCGCGTGCTCGGACTTCCTCGCAACCCGCTGACGAGGCTGGCTGCCAATGAGCGTCGCATCGACTCACCCGCGACGAGGCGCGCCGGATCGCGATCCGGGCGCAGATGCTCGACGCCGACCGACCACGCGACCTCGTCAGCGGTGGTCGAGCGGCTGACGTTCCTGCAGCTCGACCCCACGGCCGTCGTGGCGCCGAGCGCGGACTTCATCGCCTGGAGCCGGCTCGGCAGCGCCTACGCGCCCGCCCAGCTCCAGGCAGGCGCTCGAGCAGGAGCGCACGCTCGTTCGAACTCAGCTCCCAGCCCACCGTGGCCGAGCCACGATTGGCCATGGTCCGGCCGATGGCGGACCTTGGCCCTGTTCCTTGCGGACATGGCGGCTTGCCATCCTCCGGCACCGTGCGCAGCGACTGGCTGCGTGCCAACGATGGCTTCCGACGGCGCATCCTCGACCTGCTTCGCGAATCGGGTCCTCTCGTATCCCGCGACATTCCCGACACCAGTGACGTGCCGTGGCAGTCGTCCGGCTGGACGAACGATCGCAACGTCACCCAGATGCTCGAGTTCCTCGCAGCGCGGGGTGTGATCGCCGTCGCCGGACGTCGAGGCCGGCAGCGGCTGTGGGACCTTGCCGAGCGCATCTACCCGGCCGGCACCGCGGTCGATCGCTGCGGATGAGGCGCGCCGGATCCGGGACGAGCGGTGGCTGCGGGCACTCGGGGTTGCCCGGCCAAAGCTCGTCGGTGGCGCCGGGGTCCCGGTCGAGGTCGAGGGGACGTCGGGCCAGTGGCGGCTCGACCCCGAGGCGACCGCCGAGGTCTTCGAGGGGCGGACGGCCGTGCTGTCGCCCTTCGATCGACTGACCCACGACCGGGCTCGCGCGCGCGACCTGTTCGACTTCGACTACCTGCTCGAGATGTACAAGCCGAAGGACAAGCGACGCTGGGGGTACTTCGCGCTCCCGGTGCTCCACCACGACCAGCTCGTCGGCAAGGTCGATGCAACCGCCGACCGGACCGCCTCCGTCCTGCAGGTCCACGCCGTCCACCAGGACATTCCCTTCAACCGTTCGACGAAGGCAGCGGTCGACGCCGAGCTGGAGGCGCTCGCCCGTTGGCTCGGACTCGACACGGTTCGCTACGAGCAGCCGATAGCCTGAGGCGAGCGGTCCCCACGGTTCACTTCCAGACGATCGAGTCGACGAGCGGTTGGAGCGCCACCACGGCTCTCTTGAAGTGGGCGACGCTGTCATCCGCGCCGATCGCAATCAGGACCTCGTGCCCGTCGACGCTGACAACGTCGATCCGCTGGGGATGGTGCGGTCCGAATCCGAACGCAGGCGGATCCGTGGCGCCCGGGATCGGACCGATCGCGACCTCGCTGGCTCCGCTGACAACATCCAGTTGCGTTGCGTCGAGGCCGCCAATCTTGATCTTCTTGGGCGGAGCCGCGAGCGTCAGGCCGGGAAGCTTCGTGATCCAGGTCGCGAGATCCTTCGGCGGGTCGCTCAGTGTGCCGGAGTGATTAGGGTCGAACACCTTGTCGATTCGAGTGATGAACACGTCCGCCGACCACGTCCCGTGCCCGTGGGGCTTCGGCTTGTCAAATCCGAATGCGATAGAAATCCAGCCAGGCTCGTTGACGTCGACCTCACCGACGCTCTCGTACGCGATCCTCCCATCGGACCCGGCGATCGTAAGCTCGGCGAGCGTGAACGTCAGCGCTGGCTGGAAGGCGGTCGCGTACGTCCCCGCCCCGAAGGCTCCGCTGCCGCTGGCCCCCAGGACCGAGACGCCGCTCGGTGACGGCTGGGCTGTTGCAGGAATCGACACCGCTGGCGACAGCACAGGTACCGACGTCGGAGGCGGGCTTGAAGGCCCCGAGCTCGACACGGCCGGGATGCTACCGGCGCAACCTGACGCCACTGCCACGATAACGAGCAGCGGGATGACCGTTCGGCCGTATGTCATCTCGGCACGCCGTTCGGGTCATACAGGAGGCCGGCGCCCATGGTCGTCATCAGCACCCTGCCGTCCGGCAGCAGGGTGAACGTGTCCGCGTAGTACCCGGCTCCTTCGTCGGTGCCGGTGAAGCCCAGCCCCCAGCTTGGATCTGCCGGATAGGTCGGGGCGCCTGCCGAGGTCCACGTCCCGCTGGCCTGGTCGTAGAGTTCACCCGGATCGACGAGATCCTTCCAAAGAACACGGCCATCCCGCAGCAGGACGATGCTTCCGCGGGGGAACGCCTCTCCCACGCAGCATTCCGCTGGCGCACTCGCGGTGGTCGCCCACCCACCGGTCGTCGGATCGTACAGCTCGGCCGAGGTCCGGGCTCCGTTGGCCTCGGCACAGACGACGAGCACCTCGCCATCCGAGAGGGGCGTGGCGATCCGACAGCTGCCAGCCCCGGCAAAGGACGGGGCGGCCGACCACGTCCCGCCGCGCGGGTCATACAGCTCGGCCGATTGCAGGTCCGGCGTAGCGCTCTCGGAACCCCCGACCACCAATACCTTGCCATCGGGCAGCAGCGCCGCGGTGGGACCGACCAGCCCCGCTGTCATGCTCCCGGTCGAGGTCCAGGTGCCGGTGGCCGGGTCGTAGACCTCGGCTCTCTTTGAGGGACGAAGCTTGTTGCTGTAGACGGCGCCACCGACGACGAGCACCTTGCCGTCGTGCAGGAGAGTCGCGCTATGGTGGCTTCGGGCCAGGAGCATGCTGCCCGTGTCGTTCCAGGTGCCGGTGACCGGGTCATACAGTTCGGCGCTGCCCTGCGGCGGATGACCCAACTCAATGCTGCTACCACCGGCGACGAGCACCCGGCCGTCCGGCAGCAGGGTCGCGCTGTGGCCCTGACCGCGCGGCCAATGCATCCTCCCCGTCTCGGTCCATCGCCCGCTGATCGGGTCATACAGCTCGGCAGACGGCGACAGCACGCTGTCCCCCGGCCACCCCCCGGCCACGAGGACCTGTCCGTTGGGCAGCAGCGTGGCCGTCTCCCCCAATCGACCGTTCTTCATGGTCCCGGTCAGAGTCCATGAACCGGATCCGCGGGTGACCGGTTCGGTCGACGACGGCTGCGGGTTGTCCGTATGGGGGGTATCAGGCGACGGTGAAGCTGGAGCGATGACGCGGGAGAGGTCCGCCGACGGCGCCGGCGGCATGTCCGACGTCAGGCGCAGGAGACCAGAGCCCACGGCGATCGCGCCGCCGATCAGCACGGCGGCAAGCAGGGCCAGTACGAGGAGCGCGACGGTGCGCCGTCGAACGGGGCGGCCCTCAGCGGATCCAGGGGTCGTAACGGCTCCTGCCCGCATCTGCGGCTGGACGGCCGTGAGGCGGCCGGTCGGCGCGCTAGTCCCGAGCGTCTCGAGTCGACGTTCGATGTCGCTCCAGACATCGGGCACGGGGACGAGGTCGAGCGTCGCGAACCGCTGGCGCAGGTCATCCATCTTGATCACCCAGAAGTTGTCGAAGGCGAGCTCTGCCGCGGCTGAGGTTGGCGCGGACGGCCAGGCTGTTCGACCCGAGACGGGCCGCGATGTCGCGGATCGGGAGGTCGGCGTAGTAGAAGAGGATCACTGCGGCTCGCTGCGCGTCCGGGAGCTGTCGAAGGGCAGCCAGGAGGTCTGGATCGCCGTAGTCGTCAACGTGCTCGACGGGAGCCGGTGCGACCGGAAGCTCCGCACCGCGCGCCTTCAGGGCACCGGCGGAGATCCGGAAGGCGGTGCGCCAGGTCCAGGCGGCCGGGTCACGAATGGCTGCGCCCCGGTTGAGGACCTGGGCGTAGGCTTCGGCGACCGCGTCGCTCGCGATCTCCGCGTCGCCGGCGAAGGCGTAGATGGCGCGCCAGAGCCGTTCCGCGTCGACCCGATAGACGGCTTCGACGCCCTCGTGGGGTCTCGTCACGGCCACCGCGCTGTCCATCAATGACAAAGGGGCCACTTCACCCCAAAAGGTGACATCCGCGGCGGTAGAACGCCAATCAGCGGTCGAGTGTCCGGGTACTACCCGGCCAATATCACCTTGTCGGCAATGGCCCCCAATTGGGACCGTTCTCATTCAAGCGCGTCGGGGCGAGCAGATGGAGATTGGTGCCATCGCGGTTCATCACGAAGAGATCGCTGACGCCCTTCGTCGACGGGAAGTGCGAGAAGACGATCTGGCTGCCGTCCGGTGACCACGATGGGCCGTTCGACCAGCCAGGACCGATGCCACCGGTCAACTTCTTGAGCCCGGTGCCATCAGGGTGGATCGTGTAGATGTACTGCTCGACGCCCTCGGTCGGTTCGGGTGGGGACTGGAAGGCGATCAGGGTCCCGTCGGGTGACCAGGCCGGATCGTCGACGTTCATGGTCTCGGGTGTCACCCGTCGCAGGTCGCTTCCGTCGATCGCGATGGTGAAGATGCCGTACTGCTCCGGCGAGGCATAGGTGTCGCGGAGGAAGACCAGTCGCTCGCCATCCGGCGACCAGGCGGCCCGGTTGTCCTGGGCGCCGCCTTTGCAGACGTTCGGGCAGATGAGCGTCTTCAGCGTCACCTGGTGGGCGCCGCTGCCGTCAGCGTGCATCAGCCAGATACCGATGTTGACCGGTGTCTGCGAGGTCGAGGGGTCCATGAGATTGCGGGTCATCGCGAGCTGGGTCCCATCAGGCGACCAGGAGACGTCCTCGTCGCCGCCGCACGCTTTGGCGCAGCTGATCTTGTCGATGACCCTCTCGTCGGTCCCATCGACGTTCAAGAGCACGACATTGCTGACGACAGGACCGTATCGAGTGAATGCCACCGTCCGGCCATCGGGCGACAGCCGCGGCTTGACGTCGTCGTACTCGGAAACCACCAACTGGCGAACGTCGGAGCCATCGGCTCGCTCGATGTAGATCTGCTGATGGCTCGACGCCGCGCGATCGTCATGAAAAACGATCTGCCCGTCCGCCTTCGCAAGGGCGGACGAGGCACTCGCCGTGGGGCTGATTGAGGGCACCAGCGTCGGGGGCGGAGGTTGGGTCACTCGAGCGGCTTGGGATGGGACCGTCGATGGACTGGCCGCGCCGGCGGTGCAGGCCGAGATGACAACGATCGACAGCGTCAGGCAGACCAGGCGCACGGCGAGGTGATGCATCGGGTCTCCTTCGGAGTCAGAGCGTTGGGCCGGCCGGGGGCGCGGGGCGAGGAGTGCGCCGCGGCGTCACGGTGCGCCGTTCGGGTCGAACAGCACCGCGGCTGGCTCATACGTGACGAGGATCCGTCCGTCGTCCAGCAGCGTGGCGGTATGGACGATAGGACCGCCGCTGTTGGGACCGCCAACGATCGCGCTCCAGGATCCACTCGCGGGGTCGTAAAGCTCGCGCGCGGCAAGACCTATTGCGGCAACCCTGCCATCCGGGAGGCGTGCAGCCTGACCCTCCAACAGATTTCCCGCGCTGCCCGGGCTCCCCGTGGCGACCCACGCGCCCGTGACAGGGTCGTAGAGCTCGGCCGTCGTTACGGCGGGACTCAGGCTGTTGCCGTTGTCGCCCCCGTACACCAGCACCTTCCCGTTCGCCAGCAAGATCGCCGTGTGATTTCGGCGAGCCGAGGCGAGCGCGCCGGTTTCTGTCCACGTCCCGCTGGCCGGGTCATACAGCTCCGCCGAAACCATGCTGGCTCGGCGCAGCATTGGCCACCCACGACGAGGACGCGGCCGTCGGGCAGGAGGGTGGCCGTGTGGCCGTTCCGAGGAACGCTCATGGCGGCGGTCTTTGTCCAGATGCCGGTGACCGGGTCGTAGACCTCGGCACTACGTTCTGGATCGCCGGTGCGCGAGGAAGCGCCGCCTGTCACGAGAACCCTGCCGTCGGACAGAACCGTGACCGTCGCGCCCGCCCGCGCCGTTATCAGGCGGCCCGTATCCGTCCAGGTGCCCGTGCTCGGGTCATATAGCTCGGCGCTGGACACCAGGCGAGCCACACCTCCGCTCGGAGACACCGCCACCCAGCACGAGCACCTGTCCGTTCGCCAACAGGACTGCGGCGTGCCCCTCCCGGGCCTCGTGCATGCTGCCCGTGAGGGTCCATCGGCCAGTGCTCGGGTCGTACAGCTCCGCGGTTGCGCGCGTGAGCCCCCGCCGGTTGAATTGCGGATTGCCACCGGCGACAAGAACCTGGCCGTTGGGAAGTAGCGTTGCCGATTCACCGAATCGAATCTCGACCATGTTCCCGGTAGCGGTCCACGTGGCCGATACCGTAGGTCTCGCAGTGGGTTCGGGGTTGCTGACGGTTCTGGCTCCGTCGCGGCGAGGCCGACGGCTCGGTCGAGCCGGTGACCGGGAGGAGGGCCCACGGACGGTTGTGGTGCGTTGAGGAGTCCACCGCCCACGACTGCGATTACGGCGATCACGGCCGTCGCCGCGACGGCGAGGTACGCGAATCGATTCATGATCAGGAACCTCCGCGGCAGGCGAATAGCTCGCCGCTGAGGGATCGATGGGATATGCAGCCAGGACCGTCTCGAGGACCTGGCCGGGGGCGTCGACGGGATCGGCTTCGAGCCAGTCGGCGATGCGAGGGTCGAAGCCGGGATCGGGCTCGATGTATCGGGTCATGCGGGTCGCTCTCCGGATGTGGCGAGGGAGCGCTCCCCCGTATCGAGCACGGTCCGCAGCTGACGGACCGCGTAGTGGAGGCGGGACCGCGCGGTCCCGACGGGGATGCCCAGGGTCTCGGCGATCTCGGTGAGCGGATACCCCAGGTGGTGGTGGAGGACGACCACCGCACGGTGTTCCGGTGACAACCGACGGAAGGCGCCCTCGAGCTCGTCCCGCGCCGCGACGGAGCGCGCCACGTCGGGATCAGTCGCGGTGTCGAGTGACATGACCCGGACGCGTGCGGCCCAGCGGCGTTCGCCGCGGGCCTCCGCGTAACAGGCGTTGACCACCAGGCGATGGAGCCAGGCGTCGAAGTGATCGGGCTCGCGGAGGTTCGGCAGGTCGCGCCAGGCCCCGAGCAACGCCTGCTGGGTCGCATCCTGGGCTCGATGCGGATCGCGCAGGATCCGGTAGGCGAGGGCGTAGCAGCGGTCCACACTCGCTGCTACCAGCGAGTCGAAGGCGTCCTGGTCGCCCCGACTGGCCCGCTCTACGAGCTCGGCCTGCATCATCCGCTCCGGATGGGCGCGACCCGTCTGGTCGCCTCACGGAGTATGGAGCCGGCCGGCGCGGAAACGTTCATCGCGCGCGATGGTCAGATCGGCCGCGATCTCGGCCGGCCGCTAACCAGGCATAGTCATCGGCCGCTCGATGCCACCGGAACCCGGCGGACATCCACCCGGCCGGCTTCAGAGGGTCGGCTCCAACCTCATGTCTCGTCCTGCCGGCCACGTCCCCATGATCTGGCGCAGGATCGCGAACTCGCCGACGTGGTAGGCGTTGTGGTCGGCGTCGATGCGGACCTCTCGCAGGAGCGTGTGGCCGGGCGTCCCCGGGATGACCGCAAAGAGATCGCGGGCCGGATCCATGATCAGGGCGCGAAGGGCCGCCTTGTCGGCGATGAACGCGCCAATCGTCGCATCGAATTCGGCGCGGGTCGCGATCGCATCGCGGTCCGGCCAATAGTCGGCGGGCCAGTCCAGCTCGACGTACTCGGGATTCGTGACGTAGTTGAGGATGTCGGCCTGGGTCAGGCGAAGGTGCTCGACCAGATGCCACGGCGTGTAGTCGACGTTCGGCGCTCGGACGTTGATCGCGTCGTTCGGGAAGTCGGCAGTGGCCTCCTCGAACGGCATGTGGGCTCCCACGCCGTCGAGGAGCTCGGCGAGTTGGCGTCTGAGCACGTCGATGTCCACGGGAACCTCCAAACCTCGTCGGTTCGGCTCATCATCGCCGGTTCCGGGTGGTTCATGGAGGAGCTCGGAAACACGCACCCACTTCGACCGCCTCCTGGGGAACGTCTGCCAGGCATCGACTCGGGCGCCGTCGGCGGCTTCCTCCAGCGGTATCCGCGTGTGGGGACTGTCGGCGAGACCTGCGGAGCTGTGGTCGCTCGAGACCTTGGGCCCAGGGCAACGGGTCGGATGACCCTTGCCTGGCCGGTCGGCAGCGATCGACGATCGTCATGGCGCGGAGCCTCGGCCCGACGCCATACGGAGGATCTGGCCATGACGACGCAGTCGGTTGCCCAGCGGCCCGTGACCGCGGTCCCGAGACCCGAGCTCCATCTCGCCGGCAAGGTGTGCATCGCATTCCTCGTCCTGCTCGGACTGGGCGCCATCGCGGGGGGCGTCGCCCTCGTGGCGAAGCCCGACGGGAGCGTCATGCACTTCGATCCGGCGCTGCTCACCGGCAGCCCGTTCGCCGACTTCATGATCCCGGGGCTGATCCTCGGGCTGGTGTTCGGGGTCGGCTCCTTCGTGGTCGCCGGGATGGGAATTGCCCACGTTCGGATCGCGCCGTTCCTGGCGTTCGCGATCGGCTGCGGCCAGATGATCTGGATCGTCGTCGAGCTCGCGATCATCCAGGAGCTGAGCTTCCTCCATCCGGTCTTCTTCGCCATCGGCCTGGTCATCGCGGCCAGCGCCGTGCCCTGGGGCTGGCCGACCTTCCAGGCCTGGCGCGCGACTCGCTGACGCTTCCGCCCGGGCCGCCGCGGCGCTGCCCGCCCTCCCACCCGCATCGGCGGTCATGAGCCGTTCAATCCCGCCCGCGACCGCGGCCGGCGATCGCCAGACCGACACCCGCGGCGCGTCTCCTGCGGAGGCCCGCGAGGCGCTCCGGGAGGTCCGCTTCGCAATCAACGACTACCGGGACGATATCGTCGACAGCTTCGTCCGAGGACGAAACCGGGTCATCTGGACCTACCTCGTCGTAGCGATCTCGACGTATGTCCTGGTCGCACTTGGGCTGCTGGTCGGGATCCCGAAGACGGCGCTCGTGAGCGTCGCCGTGCTGTACCTGGTCGCCAGCATCGTCGGGTTGTTCAGCCGGCTGAGGATTGAGTCGTCCCGGGCGTCGACCAACGAGGACTATGGCCTCTATCTCGCTCGTCTCATCACCGGCCCGATGCTGTCGGGTCTCGCCGGCGTGGCCGGGGTCTACCTCATCGCCCAGGCTCCGGCATTCCTCGGGCCGCTGACGGCGAGCGCTCCGGCCGCGGCAACGGCGATCCCGTCACCGGCCGACCTCGCGGCCATCAGTCAGGTACCGCAGCCGAAGGCGCTAGCCGACATCTACGACCTCACCGTGAACCAGCTCGCCCTGCTCGTGGCAGCCGTCTTCGGCCTGGCGCCGGGTCTGCTCACGTCGCGGCTCCAGCAGCAGGTCGACCGTCTGGAGCGCGACCTCCAGCGGAGCGAACCCGCGACGAGCACGGCCGCCGGTGGGCCGGCAGCCGAAGGCACTGCCGAGAACGGCTACGAGTGAGGCCCTCGGATCCGGCCGAACTCGATTGCGCCTGTCGGGCTGGGCAGTCCTAGGCCGTAACGTCCCTCGGCATCGCCCGGCTGGGGTCGTGCTCGGGGCGACCGGCGTACCACTCGTGGAACTCGGCGCAGCGTCCATCGGCCGCGAAGCGGAGCACCCAGACGTTGTCGTATTCGGCCCGGGTGGTGCCGGACGCCGGGTCGAAGAACCGCGTCCGCCCGTGGCACACGACGATGTCGCCGTCGATCGCGATCGGCTCGTAGGCGGCGTCGTAGCCGCCCTCGACGAAGAGATGCTTCTCGGCCATCCACTCGGCCGTGATCGCCGCTCGACCGTGGGCTCGGGTCCCGAACGGGTAGAGCCACGTCGCGTCCTCGGTCCAGAGGTCGGCGATCGCCGCCTCGTCGTACGACTTCCAGGCGCGGACGTAGGCGTCGAGCCAGCGCTGGACCGTGATGCGATCGGGCGAGACCGCACGACCGGGATCACGATGCCAGGCGGGCAGCTCCGGTCGCGGATCCATCATCGACGCGCCGAACGAAGCCAGTCGACGACGTCGGCGACGATCTGCGGACCCTCCGGCTCGTTCAGGGTCTCGTGACGCAACCCCGCGTACACGCGCCGGGTGACGTTGGGCAGCGTCTGGAACGGCTCGCTGGCCTGGGTCGGGACGAGCTGGTCGTCGCCGCCATGGAACACGAGGGTCGGGAGGTCCAGGCGACCGATCGATGCCCGGACGCGGCGCTGTGCCGCGAACCCGAACGCTCCGAGCCGAACCGTCGCACTCTGGGGACAGCCCGGATCGAGCTGGGCCAGACGACCCACCTCCGGGTCACGCGACAGGGCCTCGGGACCCCAGGCGTTCTTGAACGCCAGCCGCGGCACCACTCGGGCGAGGACCGGCCCGACCATGTGCTGCCAGCGCGGGAGCCCGTCATCGAGGGCCGGCGAGGAGAGGACCAGGAGGTCCGGCGCCGGCCTGCGAGCGAGCACGTAGTCGGCGCACAGGAGACCGCCCATCGAGTGGCCGAGCAGGACGACGGGTCGGCCGGCCGCGCCCGACCGAACGCCGGCCAGGATCATCGCCAGGTCGTCGAGGAGATCCGTCCAGCGTTCGACGTCGCCGCGGCGGCCGCCCGATCCGCCATGCCCACGAAGGTCGAAGGCGGAGACCTCGATCCCGGATCCGGCGAGCAGCCCGCCGGTCCGTTCGTACCGGCCCGAGTGCTCGCCGAGGCCGTGGACCACCAGCAGCGCGGCCCATGGGTCGCCGGTCGGGGCCCAGCGGCGGACGAGCAGGCGCGTCCCGTCGGCCGCGCGCTCGGTCGAGGTCGTCGAGCCAACGACCGGTTCGCTCGGCCGGACATCAGCCGTCATGGACGATTCGGTTCCCATCCCGCGCCTCCTTCGACCCGGAGGGGGCGTCGACGGCCATCGTCCGGAACGATCGCCTGATCATCGCGGCCGGGTCAAGCGCGGCCGAGCCCGGCGGACGGGCGGGTTGCGGCGACGACGTCCGCCAGCCTGCGCATGCCCTCGTCGATCGCCCCGGTGGCGATCACCCCGTAGCCGAAGATGAGCCCGCCCGATCCGGACGGATCGATCCGGCGGGAAGCGAGCCCGGACAGGCCGATGCCGGCCTCCATCGCGCGTCCCACGATCGACGCCTCGTCCAGGTCGGGCGGCAACCAGGCAAGGACGTGGAGCCCGGCCGACGCCCCGACCGGTCGAAGGTCCGGCAGGTGACGCTCGAGCGCGCCGAGCAGCTCGTCGCGACGCTGCCGGTAGATCGGTCGCATCCGACGGAGGTGGCGGTCGAGCTCGCCACGCTCGACGAAATCGGCGAACGTAAGCTGCTCGAGCGCCGGCGAGCCGAGATCGGAGATCACCTTGGCGGCCGCGATCGCGCTCCCGAGCCAGGTCGGAGCGACCAGCCAACCCAGTCGAAGACCGGGCGCCAGGATCTTGCTGGCCGAACCGGCGTAGACGACGCGGTCGGGACACAGGCCCTGGATCGCGCCGATCGGCTCACGGTCATAACGGAACTCCGCGTCGTAGTCGTCCTCGACGATCAGTCCCCCTCGACCGGTGGCCCAGGCCGCCAGGGCTGCCCGTCGGTCGGGCGGCAGGACGCCACCGGTCGGATATTGGTGCGCGGCCGTGACCAGCACGGCATCGACGTCGGCGCCGGCCAGGAGGTCGACCCGGATCCCGGCCTCGTCGACCGGGATTCCGATCGGTTCGAGACCGGCCGCCCGGATCGTGTCGCGGTACTCCGGGTCCGACGGATCCTCGACGGCCATCTGCCGCGCCCCCGCTGCCACCAGGGCCTGGGCGACGAGCCGGATGCCCTGCGCGAATCCACTGCAGATCACGATGTCAGCCGGATCCGCGACCGTGCCTCGGACCCGGTTGAGGTAGCCCGCGATCGCCGATCGCAGCTCCGGCACCCCGCGTCCGTCGAGGTAGCCGAGCCGGTCGCTCGGCGCCCGATCGAGCACCCGTCGGATCGAGCGCAGCCAGGCGCTGCGCGGGAACTCGGACAGATCGGGCCGGGCCGGCCGGAAGTCGAACGCGTACCCGGTGACCGCGGTCTCAGGTGGTCGAGCCGCGGTCCCGACCGCCGTTCGGGCGACGCGGGTGACTCCGCCCGGGCGACTCACCAGGTAGCCCTCGGCGACGAGCTGCTCGTAGGACTCCACGACGATCCCGCGCGAGACACCGACCTGCCGGGCCAGCGCCCGACTCGACGGGACGGCCGCCTCGGCCGCCAGCCGGCCGCTCCGGATGGCATCGCGCAGGCCGCGTTCGAGCTGGTGGTGGAGCGGCTCGGGGTCGTCGCGACTGAGCGGCAGGAGCAGCTCGATCTCCGAACTGGTCCTCATTCCTGGCATCAAACCGGACCTTATCAGAGGACCGGTGACCTGTCACGCTTCGACTCGTCACGAACCGCATTTCGACTGGAGCCCGACGATGGAAGGCCTGATACTGATTGTCATCGTGGTCGGTCTGCTGATGGCATTCGATGTCCTCGCGATGTGGCTCGGCGAGGATTCGCGCTCGCCGATGGGCGACGATCACGCCCGACCGGTGAACGGCTGGCCGCGGTGGTGACCTGGGCCGAGCTCGAGGCAGCCGCCCCGGATCTCGCGGCAGCCGGCCGGCGCCTCCTGTACCGGGGCGGCCACGGCCAGGCGCTGCTGGCGACGGTTCGCGGCGCCGAGCTGCCGCGGATCCATCCGATCACGGTCGGGATCGTCGACGGCCGGCTCTATGCGTTCATCCTTCGATCGGCCAAGCGGCTCGATCTCGAGCTCGACGGACGGTACGCCTTGCACACCCACCTGGACCCGCTCGCGCCGAGCGAGTTCGCCCTCCGTGGGCGGGCCGAGCTCGTCGAGGCCGAGCCGACCCGGTCGGGCGTTGCCAGCGACTGGTCGTTCGAGGTCGACGACAGCTACCGGCTGTTCGAGTTCTCGATCGAGTCGGCGTTGCTCGGCGTCCGGGACGGCCCCGACGAGTGGCCGCCACGCTACGCGTCCTGGTCGGCCTAGCCGTTCGGCAGCCGGTATCCTGAACGCGAGTCAGGAGGTCCACAGAATCGCATGGGGCTCGCGACGGGTGCCGAACGCTTCCTCGTGACCGGCGCCCTGGGCTGCATCGGCGCCTGGACGGTCCGAGCCCTCGCGCTCGAAGGCGTCCCGGTCGTCGCCTTCGACCTCGCGACCGACACCCGGCGTCTCGAGCTGATCGCGACCCCGGATGAGCTCCGCACGGTGACCCACGTCAAGGGCGACATCACCGACCTCGGGTCGATCGAGCGGGCGCTCGACGAGCATCGGATCACGAACGTCATCCACCTTGCGGCGCTTCAGGTCCCGGCCTGCCGGGCAGATCCACCGCTCGGTGCGCGGGTGAACGTTCTCGGAACGGTGAATGTGTTCGAGGCCGTCCGACGCCGGGCCGATCGGATGGCGCCGCTCGTGTACACCGGCTCGATCGGGATGTACGCGGCGACCGACGTCGACCCGGTCACCGGCCGGCTCGAGGCCGAGGCCGTCCCCCACCCGGCCAACCACTACGGCGTCTACAAGCTGGCCAACGAGGGAACGGCGCGGATCTACTGGGCCGACCACGAGCTGGCGAGCGTCGGGCTCCGCCCGCTGACGGTCTACGGTCCCGGGCGCGACCAGGGGCTGACAAGCACCCCGACGAAGGCGATCGTCGCGGCCGTCCTCGGCCGGCCGTACCGGGTCTCGTTCGGCGGACGGACTGTGTTCCAGTACGCCAGGGACGTCGCCGAGACCCTGGTCATCGCGAGCCGCAGCGCGCTGCGGGGCGCCCACACGTTCAACCTCGGTGGCGACCCCGTGAGGCTGACCGAGTTCGTGGCGGCGATCGACCGCGCGATTCCCGGTGCCGCCGAACGGATCACCGTTGCGGAGCCGGGCCTCCCGTTCCCCGAGGCGGTCTCGGCCGAGGCGCTGGGCGCCCTCGGGCCCGTGCCCGTCACGCCGCTCGACACGGGGATCCGCGAGACCGCTGAGCTGTTCCAGCGGCTCCACGCCCGTGGCGCCCTCAGCGCCGACGAGCAGGGTCTGGAGCCCGAGGCCACGCCGATTCGCGGCGGAGCCGACTGACCGATCCGGCATCAAGCTCGTCCCGGGCCCGTCCGGGGTCCGCGCGCAGGGGCTGACGATCGATGGCCAATTGGTTGATGATCTCAGCCTCGGCGGTTCGGACCGGGTGCTTCACGTCCGGAACGCCCCGTCCCCTGGCGCCACGGCATCGCTCGCGATCGGCCGCGTCCTGGCCGAGCGGGCGATCGAGCGCTTCGATCTGACTGAGGAGAGTCATGGCAAGCACCGGACCGGTCCGCTGGGGGATCCTCGGCACGGGTGGCATCACCCGGAAGCTCCTGGCCGGTGCCCGCCGCTCGACCGAGGTCAGCGTCGTGGCGGTCGGCAGCCGGACCACCGAGCGAGCCGCGGCCTACGCAGCGGAGCATGGGATCGAGCGGGTTCACGGCTCGTACGACGACCTGCTCGAGGACCCGCTCGTCGAGGCCGTCTACATCTCGCTGCCGAACTCGCTCCACCACCCATGGACGATGCGGGCGCTCGCCGCCGGCAAGCACGTCCTGTGCGAGAAGCCGTACTCGCGCCGACCCGAGGAGGTCGTGCTGGCCTTCGACGCCGCGGACCGGGCGGGGCTCGTCCTGTCGGAGGCGTTCATGTGGCGCCACCATCCGCAGGCCACCCGGATCGTCGAGCTCCTGCCCGAGCTCGGCGGGCTCCAGACGATCTGGGCCACGTTCAACTTCGTGCTCGAAGGCGAGACCGACATCCGCCTGCGGGCCGACCTCGACGGGGGCTCCCTGATGGACGTCGGCTGCTACTGCGTCAGCGGGGCGCGGCTGCTGGCCGGCGAGGAGCCCGAGCTCGCCTTCGGGCTGAGCACCGTCGGTCCGAGTGGTGTCGATCTTCGGTTCAGCGGGCTGCTCCGCTTCCCGAGCGGGGTCGTCGCCGCGTTCACCTGCGGCTTCACCGCCGACCATCGTGGCCTCGAGGCGGTCGGACCGGCCGGCTCGGCCCTGCTGACCGATGCCTGGCAGTCGATGCCGGCGACCCTCGTCCGCGACCGGGTCGAGACGCCGTTCGAGCCCGCCGACCCCTATCAGCTCGAGATCGAGGACGTCAGCGCCGCGATCCGTGGCCGGAAGACCGCCCGGCTCGGCCGGGCCGACGCGCTCGGTCAGGCCCGCACGATCGAGGCGCTCTATCGCTCGGCAGCCAGCGGAGCCCCCGTCCGCCTCTGACGACGATCCCCGATCAGCCTGGCGGACGCTTCAGCTGGCCTCGCTGAGCGCGTCCGGCTGACTCCTCGTGGCCGGGGCCGGGCTGGCGAACCGGGCGTCGGCTGCCGCCTCCATCCGGCTCCAGGCGCGGACTCGCATCGACAATTCGAAGACGGCCAGGCGGTTCTTGCCCTGGGCCTTGGCCTCGTACATCGCGGCGTCGGCGTGGGCCAGCAGGTCGTCGGTGACCGCGTCCCGGCCCCCGGCGAGGGCGATGCCGATGCTCGCGCCCATCGTGATCGTCTGGCCGCCGATGTCGATCGGCCGGCGCAGCTCGACGAGGAGGCGCTCGGCCGAGGCGACCGCCTCGTCGACGCCGCGGACCCGGCTGAGCAGAACCGTGAACTCGTCGCCGCCCTGGCGCGCCGCGACGTCGTCGGCTCGAATCGTGTCGGCCAGACGGCGGGCGATCTCGCCCAGGACCCGGTCGCCGGCTCGGTGTCCATACGAGTCGTTGATCACCTTGAAGTCGTCGAGGTCGACGAACAGCACCGCCGCGCTCGTCCGGCTTCGGCGCCGCCGGACGAGCGCGCGTTCCACGTGGTCGCGGAAGAGGATCCGGTTGGCGAGCCCGGTCAGCGGGTCGTGGAGCGCGTCATGGAGGAGCTGCGCCTCGAGCCGCTTGCGGTCCGTCGTGTCGACGAGGAGGCCCTGCGACATCGGACGCCCGCTGTTCGCCTCGGGCGGCATCGCGAACGCCTCGTCGCGGACCCAGATCTCGGTTCCGTCGGCGGCCACCATCCGGTATTCGGCGCGGAGCGGCCGGCCGGTCGTCCAATGGTCCTTGTAGGCGGCGATCGCCATGCTCCGGTCGTCCGGATGGATGAGGCTCGGCCACAGCTCCGGGTCGCCGATGAACTCCTCCGGCTTGTAGCCGAGGATCCCCCGGATCTGGGGGCTCATGTAGGCCAGCCGGCCACCATCGGAGACGTCGCCGTCGGCCATGTCGATGTAGACCGCCGCCGGGACGTGCTCGACAAGGAGCCGATAGCGCGAGCCGGCCTCGGCGAGCTTGAGCTCGGTCCGCTCGAGGGCGACCTGCGTCCGTCGCGCAGCCGCCACGATCCTCGTCCGGTCGTGGACGAGCCGGAGCAGGCTGAGCGCCACGACGAGGGTGAGCCCGACGATGACCAGGTCGATCGTGTCGAGCAGGTCGAAGCTCGCCCCACCGGTCCAACGCGCTCCGAGCAGGAACGCGCCGATCGGCAGGACGACGACGGACAATCCGCCGAGCGCGAGCTTCAGGCGCGTGGACCGGTCCACCCGGCGAGGCTACGGATGTTGGCGGAGGGCCGCCACCACCGAATCGGACCCCTACCGATAGGCCGCAGGTCAGGCCTCAGCCGCCGCGACCGCCGGCGGCCGCGACCTACAGGATGCGTGGGAACCGCGGTCGGATGGGGCCGACGAGGTTGAGCGAGGTGTGGGCGTCGAGCGTGTCGAGCAGGAGCTTCGTGCCACCCAGCCCGAACCGGTTCGTGGCGAGGTAGTCGCGGATGCCCGCCCAGAACGCCGGGCCACCCATCCGTCGCCGGAGCGAGTCGAGGACCCGGCCGCCCTGGACGTAGACGATCTCGAAGTAGCAGCTCCTGGAATAGCCGTAGATCGACCGGTCCAGGCTGGCCGTCGCACAGCGGCTGGTCCGCCTCGTACCCGTGATGTACCGGGCCAGGAAGTCGGCCATCGCTTCGTCGGCGAACGGCTGGCGGGCCTGGTCGTTGCCGACGAGCGAGTAGAACCACTGGTGGGCCGTCTCGTGGCTGACGAGCCAGGGCAGCTGGCCGGAGGTCAGGCCGCGCGGGATCCAGATGAGCCCCGGCGATTCCATTCCCGAGCCGCCGCCGCTCTCCGCGACGGCGAACGTCGGGTACGGATAGCTGCCCATCAGGGCCTGGTAGCGACGAAGGGCCCGGACGGCGAGGCTCATCAACCGCGTCCCGTTGCCGCCGCGGAACGAATACACCCGGACCGAGACCGATCCGACCTTCTGGGTCCGGGCGGTCCACGATGGGCTCGCCGCGATGTTGAAGTCACGCACGTTCTCGGCGAGCCAGGTCGAGCTGAGCCCGGTCGTGGCGATCCGCCGTCCGCTCGTGGCCAGGCGCATCGTTCGGTCGGTCGTGATCCGGACCCGGACCGATGGGCTCGACACGGTCACGAACGGGTCGCCGTGGTTCGGCCGGTTGAACGGCGTCGCCCGGCTGATCCAGGGCAGCCAGCGGTAGAGCTGGATGACGCCATTGGCGCGGGTGAACAGCCAGTTCGAGCCGCTCAGCGTCCGCCGGGCAGTCGCGCCGTAGGCGATCCGGACGGTTGTCGTGGCGCCGTCGGGCAGGATCCCGCCGAGCGGCACGATCACGGTCTGGTCGCGGATCGTCGGCTTGGCCGCGACCCCGTCGACGGTCAGGCTCCGGATCCGGAGCCGGCCGAGGCGCGCGGCGATCGTGTTGAGCTCGAGCCGGTCGATCGGACCACCGGACGCGTTCGTGATCGCCATGGTCGACACGACCGAGATCGAGCCCGCGCCGTAGCGCAGCTTGAGCTGGACGTCGTAGGTCGCCGACAGGGCGAGGCTCGTCCGGTTGACCACGCCGGGCACGATCGAGCCGGCCACGACGGGTGCGGCGAGCGCGCGCGGCGGCACCGACGCCAGCTCGGCCGCGATGAGCGCAACGGCTGCCAGGGCCAGGATGATGGATCGAAGACGCATCGCCCGGCCAAGTCTGGCCGTTGCGGCCCGGCCCGTCCACCGCGAGCCCGCTCGACGGGCCAGACGAGGTCCTAGCCGCCGACCTCGGCCAGGCGGCGTGCCAGGAACTCCCGTTCGGCCTCGTTGCCGGCGAGCTCGTACGCCCGACGGTAGGCGAGTGACGCTTCGGCCCGACGGTCGAGCCGACGAAGCAGGTCCGCCCGGGCGGCATGGAGCAGGTGGTAGTCGTCGAGCTCGCCGCCCGCCTCGATCCCCGCGATGAGCTCGAGGCCACGGTCGGGGCCGTCGACCATCGCCACGGCCACGGCCCGATTGAGCTCGACGACCGGGGACGGGTCCATCGCCTCGAGCCGGTCGTAGAGCAGCGCGATCTGGGTCCAGTCGGTCTCGGCGGCGGACGGTGCCTCATCGTGGACCGCCGCGATCGCGGCCTGGATCTGGTACGGGCCGGGTCTGCGCATCCGGAGCGCACGCTCGATCAGCCCCGCCCCTTCGTCGATCCGCCCACGATCCCAGCGCTTCCGATCCTGGTCCTCGAGGAGGATGAGCTCGCCGCGCGGACCGACCCGGGCCTCGCGTCGGGCGTCGTGGAGCAGCATCAGGGCAAGCAGCCCGATTGCCTCGGGCTCGTCGGGCATGAGCTCGACGAGCACCCGCCCGAGCCGGATCGCCTCACCGCACAGCTCGCGCCGGACGAGGGCGTCACCCGACGACGCGGAATACCCCTCGTTGAAGATCAGGTAGATCACCCGGAGGACGGCCTCGAGCCGTTCCGGCAGCAGGTGGTCGGGTGGCACCCGGTACGGGATCCCGGCGTCGCGGATCTTCTTCTTGGCCCGAACCAGCCGCTGGGCGAGCGTCGGCTCGGGAACCAGGAACGCCCGGGCGATCTCGGGGGTGGTCAGCCCGCCGAGGGTGCGCAGGGTGAGCGCGACCTGGGCCTCGATCGGCAGGGCCGGGTGGCAGCAGGTGAAGACGAGGCGCAGGCGATCGTCGCCGATCGGGCTCATCTCGTCCTCCGCTAGCGGTTCGACGGCGGCGAGCTCGGCCTCGATCTCGGCCTGGCGGCGGATCGCCGGGGCCTTCTCGGCCAGGACGCGTGCCCGTCGGAGCCGGTCGATCGCCCGGTTCCGGGCCGTGGTCATGATCCACGCCCCAGGGTTGGCCGGAAGTCCATCGCGCGGCCAGCGCTCGAGGGCGATGACGAACGCTTCCTGGACCGCTTCCTCGGCCAGGTCGAAGTCGCCGGTCAACCGGATCAGCGTCGCGACCGCCCGGCCTGACTCCTCGCGGAACAGGCGGTCGACGACGGTCCGGGCGTCACTGGGCGCTGGCAACGGCCTCGGCAGTCGGCTCGGCGGCGAACTCGAACACCGGGCGGACCTCGATTGCCCCGTGCTTCGCCCCCGGGATGCGCGAGGCGGCATCGATCGCCTCGTCGAGGTTGGCGGCCTGGATCAGGTAGAACCCGCCGAGCGCTTCCTTGGTCTCGGCGTACGGACCGTCGGTGGCGAGCGTCTTCCCGTCGCGGACTCGAACGGTGGTAGCCGCGGACGTCGGGTGGAGCGCCTCGCCGGCTTCGAACATGCCCGTGTCACGCGTCCACTGGGTGAAGACGTCGTACGCCTTCATCTCGTCGTTCGTGCCCTGCTCGGGCATCGAGTCGGTCCGCTCGTCGGTGTAGATCAGCAGCAGGTAGCGCATCGGATCCTCCTGGCCATGACCGGCGGCACGGCGGCCGTCTCACCTTGACGACGAACGGTGCGCCCACGAATCGACAGCCTGCGAGGACAAGTATCCACCCTCCGGGCGCCGGGTTCGCCGGCCGGTCGGACGGGCGCGACGCGGTATCGTTCCCGGCATGCCCACGCGCCAGGAAGTCCTCCGGATCGGTGAGCGGGACGTGACGATCACGAACCCCGACAAGGTCTACTTCCCCGACGCCGGCCACACCAAGCTCGACCTCGTCCGCTACTACCTGGCGGTGGCCGACGGCGCGCTGGCCGGGGTCCGCGGCCGGCCGATGGCCCTCAAGCGGTTCGTCGACGGGGCAGCCGGTGACTTCTTCTTCCAGAAGCGGGCGCCGGAGAACCGGCCCGACTTCCTGCGCGTGGCGACGCTGTCGTTCCCATCGGGCCGCACGGCCGATGAGATCGTCCTCGACGAGCCGGCCGGGCTCGCCTGGGTGGTCAACCTCGGCTGCATCGACCTCAACCCGCACCCGGTCCGGGCGGACGACCTCGACCACCCCGACGAGCTGCGGATCGATCTCGACCCGGTCCCGGGCGTGCCCTGGTCGCAGATCCGGGAGGTGGCCCTGGTTGCGCGCGAGGCCCTGACCGACGTCGGTCTCGTCGGCTGGCCGAAGACGTCCGGGTCGAGGGGCATCCACATCAACGTCCGGATCGAGCGCCGCTGGACGTACCCGGAGGTTCGCCGGGCGGCCCTCGCGATCGCCCGCGACGTCGAGCGCCGGGCGCCGTCGATCGCGACCTCGAAGTGGTGGAAGGAAGAGCGCCACGGCGTCTTCCTCGACTACAACCAGAACGCCAAGGACCGGACGGTCGCATCCGTGTACTCGGTCCGACCCACGCCCGATGCCCGGGTCTCGATGCCGCTCGCCTGGGAGGAGGTCCCCACGGTCGAGGCGGAGGCGTTCACCGTGGCGACCGTCCCGGCGATCTACGCCGAGCGCGGCGACCCGGGGGCCGGGATCGACGAGGCCGTGGGTTCACTCGAGGCGCTGCTCGAGCTGTCGGCCCGCGATGAGGCCGAAGGGCTCGGCGACGCACCGTGGCCGCCGACGTACCGCAAGCAGCCGGGCGAGCCTCCCCGGGTCCAGCCGTCGAAGCAACGCCGGCCGGACGCGGATTACGACACGCCCGAAGCGGAGGCCGAACGCGAGAAGTCGCGGGCCGCGCTCGAGCGGCGCTGGTCGGGGACGCGCCCCACCCCGACCGGCCGGCGCAGGTCGTCGATCCCGGTCATCGAGATCTCGCGGGCCGCGAAGAAGGACGATGCGCTCGGCGGGCTGGAACGATGGAAGGCACGCTGGCCGAAGGCCGCCGAGGCGCTCGAGCCGGCCGACGTCCTCGTCGACTCGATGCGCGGCCGCTCCACGACGTGGACGCGGGTCCGGGTCAACCTGACCCACGTCGCCGAGGCCGACCGGCCGCCGCAGGAGGCGCTCGACCCGGACTACGACCCGATGACCGAGTATCCGGAAGCCGATCGGGCCGCCTGGCTCGAGGCCTCCACTCAGGCGCTGAAGGCCGCGAAGCCTGCCAAGGCTCCGGGGCCCGTCGAGGTCCCCGCGACCGACGCCGCGAAGGGACCGCCCGAACGGCCGTGACCCGGACGGAGTTCGGCGCGCTGTTGGACCGGCTGGCCCTCGGTTGGGCGGCCGGGGACGCCGAGGCCGTCGCCCGGGAGTTCGCCGAGAAGGTGCGCTACGGCGACCCGACGCGCTACCGGTTCACCGACCGAGCCGACCTGATCCCGTTCTTCGAGCCCCCGCCGGCCGGCCATTCGGTCGTCTGGCATCGCTGGCTGTTCGACGAGACGGCCCAGTCGGGCATCGCCGAGTACACCTACGAGGGACACCGGCGGTATCACGGAGCCGCCCTGGTCGAGATCGACGCCGACGGGCGGATCGCCGACTGGCGCGAATGGCAACACGTCTCGGAGCTCGACTGGGAGCGGTTTGCTGCCGGGCCGGAGCCGCCCACTCGACCTGGCGGAGTTCAGTGAGGCTTCGGACCTGCGGGACTGATGGACCGGTCGGCCGGGTTCCGCCACCTCAACGTGAGCGCCAGTAGCACGTAACCGGCCGAGATTGATCCGATGACGGCATTCCCCGAGGCGGTGCCGCCGATGAGCCGAGGTACCTCTTCGACGAGGACGACGCCGGCAAGCAGAACCCCCAGGACCCGTGCCCACGTTCGTCCTCCCCAGACGCCGACACCGCTGACCAACCCGGCCAAGCCGAGTGACGCGAAGAAGACGCCTGGGACGGCCATCGCTGCACCGATTCCGGCCCACTCACCAGTCGACCCAGCTGGGGCGGGATCTGAGAGCACCGCGAGTGCGACGAACCCGGCACCGAACACCATGGCGAGGAGACCAACCACGACGAGGATGATCCCGGCGATCCTGACGAAGCCACCCTGCCGGGCCATCAGCCGGCGACGCCGGCCGCGCTGACCACGCTCCGGGTGAGCCGGTCGGTCGCCAGGGCGTCTCGATAGGTCGACAGGACGCGACCCGGATCGCTGGTCTCGACGGCATCGAGGAACGCCTCGGACTCGACCTCGTACGGATCGCGCTCGTTCGTCGAGCGCACGACGCCGGACGGCTCGGTGAAGACGACGTCCCAGCTCAGCTCTTCGCGTTCGGTCGCGAGCCGGATCGTCGTCCTGAGGTCGGGCGAGACGAGCTCGAGCTGGATGACCGCCGGCGTCAGCCGGCGGGTGTTGACGAACGATCCGGCGGCACCCGACTCGAAGCGCAGGACGGCCGACGTGGAGCCGACGACGTCGACCACCCGGCCCACCGGCGGCGGTGGCACGGCCGTGCTCGCGGCGCCGACGACCGACGCCTCACCCACGAGATGCCGGGCGAGATCGTAGAGGTGGGTCGCCTGCTCGACGACCTGGCCGCCACCCTGGTCGACCCGCCCCCACCAGTCCGGTCCGGGCGTGTCGTCGAGCCACTGGGCAAGGACGAGCTCCGGCGGTCGTTCGGCGAGCCGGCGCCGGACCTCCGGCAGGAAGTCGAGTCCGCGCCAGTGATAGCCCACGGCCACCACGAGCCCGGCCCGATCGATCGCGTCCGCGATCCGGGGCGCGGCCGAGCCGTCCCGGGCGGCGAGCGGCTTCTCGACGAGGAACGGCAGGCCGCGTTCGATGAGGAGGTCGCACGCTTCGGGCGTCCGGTACGGTGGCGTGCAGACGTAGACGACGTCGGGACGCTGCTCGTCGAGCAGTCGCTTCATGTCCGTGTACGTCGGGGTCTCTCGACCGGCAGTCGCCGCCGCGGCGCGCTCGATGGTCCGCGACATCACGCCGACGAGCTCGGTCCGGTCGAGCCGATCGAGCGCGGGGAGGTGCCTGGCCACGATCCAGCCCGCGCCGAAGAACGCCACCCGGAGCCGTCGCCCGGTCGAGCCAGCAGGGCTCAACCCTCGGCCGCGCCGAAGATCGCCGACAGCTCGTAGGCCGGCGTCTCCGCCAGCTGGTCGTAGCGGCAGTCCTCGGGCCGCTTGTCCGGGCGCCACCGGACGAACGTCGTCCCGTGCCGGAAGCGATCACCCTGGAGATGGTCGAAGGCGACCTCCACGACCCGCTCCGGGCGGAGCGCCTCCCAGGACAGGTCCCGGCCGCGGTTCCAGCGGCTGGTCGCCCCCGGCACGCGCTGGCCGGATGCGGCGGCCGCCTCGGCCCATTCGGCCCACTCCGCCCAGGGATGACCGTCCATCGCGTGCTCCCTCAGCGGAGCCAGCTCGGCGACGAGCTCCGCTCGACGCGCCATCGTGAACGAGGCCGTGATCCCGACGTGGTTGAGCTTGCCGGCGTCGTCGTACAGCCCGAGGAGCAGCGAGCCGACGAGCGTCCCGGGTCCGTCCTTGTGCCAGCGGAACCCGGCCACGACGCAATCGGCCGTGCGCTGGTGCTTGATTTTCAGCATCGCCCGCTTGCCCGGCTGGTACGGCGCATCGAGCCGCTTGGCGATGACCCCGTCGAGCCCGGCTCCCTCGAACCGATCGAACCAGTCGGCCGCCAGGGCGCGGTCGCGGGTCGCCGGGGTCAGATGGACCGGCGGCGCGGCCGACCCGAGGACGGTTTCGAGCCGGGCTCGACGCTCGGCCTGGCCCACGGGCCTGAGGTCTTCGTCGTCGAGCGCCAGCAGGTCCCACGCGACGAAGCTCGCCGGTGACTCCGCAGCGAGCATCTTCACCCGGGACGCGGCCGGATGGATGCGGAGGAGCAGGGCATCGAAGTCGAGGGCGCCGTCCGGCCCGACGATCACGACCTCGCCGTCGAGGACGCTCCGGTCCGGGATCGACGCGAGGAGGGGAGCCGCCAGCTCCGGGAAGTAGCGGTCGAGAGGCTTGAGGTCACGCGACTGGGTGAGCAGCTCGTCGCCGTCCCGGAACACGATCGCCCGGAACCCGTCCCACTTCGGCTCGAACAGCCAGCCGTCACCCTCGGGCAGCCCATTCGAGGGCTTGGCGAGCATCGGCTCGAGCGGCGGCTCGATCGGCAGGTGCATGGTCCGACGATAGCCGAGCCGCGAAGAACCGGGGCACCGACGGCGCGAACCCTGGCGGTGCCGCCCGGTGGGCCGGTAGCCTGCGGTCGGTCGCCGTCCGACCGATCGATCTGTGGCAGGATCGGGCGATGGGCAGCCTCGCCGAGCGCTATGACGCCTGGGCCGATCGCTACGGCACCTGGTGGGGCCCGGTCCTCGCCCCGACGGCCGTTCGCCTCATCGACAATTTCCCCCCGGAGGCCCTGCCCGGCGCTCGGCCACGGGTCCTCGACCTCGGAACGGGCACCGGCGTGCTGGCCCTCGAGGCCGTGCGGCGCTGGCCGGCGGCCCGGGTGGTCGGACTCGACGCATCGAGTGGGATGCTCGGGATCGCCGCCCGCGAGGCCGCCGGCTCACTCAGCGCGGACGAGCGCGACCGGCTCGACTTCGTCGTGGGCGACGCCACCCGCCTGTCGTTCGCCGATGCCTCGTTCGACCTCGTCGTGGCGTCGTTCGTCCTCCAGCTGGTGTCCGATCGGACCGCCTGCCTGCGCGAGGTGCGGCGGGTCCTCCGGCCGGGCGGCCACTTCGCGTCGGTGACCTGGCTGGTCGCCGACGACCGCTACGCCTTCGCCCCGGACGAGGCGTTCGAGGCGGTGCTCGACGACCTCGAGATCGACCCCGAGGGCGAGGCCGAGGAGCCACCCAGCGGCGACTTCGTCTCGGCCGCGGCCGCCGCCGCGCAGCTGCGCCGGGCGGGGTTCCACGAAGTCAGGGCCGAGGAGAGGCTGCTGGTCCATCGCCACGACCCGACGACCTACCTCGACTTCCTCGAGGAGTACGCCGAGAGCGACACGTTCGAAGATCTCGACCCGGACCTCCGGCGACGGCTCCGCCGGCAGACCGCCGAGAAGCTCGCCCGGCTGCCGGACGCGGCGTTCGAATGGCGGGCGCCGGTCGTCGAGGCGGTCGGACGCCGGCCCTGACCGGCGACGCGTCCTCGGCTAGCTCTCGCTCGACTCCTCGTCGCCCGTGGCCGGCGTCTCGCCCTCGGCCGCCTCGGCGGCCTCCGCGGCTTCGGCGGCCTCGGCCTCCTCGGCGCTCACGACGACCGGCTCTTCCTCGATCCGCGGCTGCTGGACGCGAGCCACGATCTCGTCCGGATCGGTCAGCAGGGTCACGTCGGACGGGATCGACAGGTCGCGCACGTGGACGGTCGCCTCGAAGTCGACGAGGTCGTCGATCCTCAGGTCGATCGACTGCGGAAGGTGGTCCGGGAGCGCGCTGACCTTGACGCTCTGGAGGATGTGGAGGAGGGTGCCACCGAGCTTGTCGACCGCGTACGACTCGCCGACCGTTACGAGCGGCACGTCGACCGTCAGCTCCTCGGTCATTCGAACCGCGAACAGGTCGACGTGGAGCATCCGCCGGTAGACCGGGTCGCGCTGGACGCCCTGGACGAGGACCGGGGTGGCCTTCTTGCCGTCGACCGACAGGTCGATGAGTGCGTTCTGGCCGACCCGCCGCTGGAGCAGCTCGAACTCGTGCGTGTCGAGGCTGAGCGGCTGGGACGTCATGCCGTGGCCGAAGACGACCGCGGGCAGCTGGCCCGCCCGGCGCAGACGCGCGACCTGCTTGCCGGTCAGCTCGCGGTTGGTTGCGGCCAGGGTCGGCCGATCGGTGCTCATGGTGTCTGGGGGATCCTCCGTCGATGTGCACCGGGCACGGTAGCACAGGCCGGTCTCCGACCCCGTCCGGCCCCACCCCCCGGTTCGGGGTAGGATCACGGCCATGGCCGCCACCATCCTGATCGTCGAGGACGAGTTCGCCGTTGCCCGGGGGATCCAGTTCGCCCTCCAGCAGGAGGGCTACGAGGTCGTCGTGGCCCGATCGGGCGAGGAAGGCCTCGAGTTCGCCACGAGCCAGGCGCCGGATCTCGTGGTGCTCGACGTCCGGCTGCCCGGGATCGATGGCTTCGAAGTCCTCCGCCGGCTCCGGGCGGCCGGTTCGAAGGCCCCCGTCCTCGTCCTGACCGCGCGCGACGACGAGGTCGACAAGGTGATCGGCCTCGAGCTCGGGGCGGACGACTACCTGACCAAGCCGTTCGGGCTGCGCGAGCTGATGAGCCGGATCAAGGCCCTCCTCCGACGGGCCTACGGCGACCTGGCCGACGCAGCCGGTGGCCGGGTCATCCGTCATCGCGACCTGCTCATCGACCTGGAGCGCCGGCGCGTCCAGCGCGGCCACAAGCGGGTCAGCCTGACCGCGACCGAGTTCGAGATCCTGCGCCACCTCGCGAGCCGGCCGGGACGGGTCTACTCCCGGCGCGAGCTGCTCGAGCTGCTGCGGGACTACGAGGCGCTCGACCAGGACGAGAAGACGATCAACGTCCATGTCAGCCATCTGCGCGAGAAGATCGAGGACGATCCTTCGAACCCCGCGTTCGTGCTGACCGTGAGGGGTGCCGGTTACGCATTCGCCGAGCGCTGACAATCAGCCAATCGCCGCGTCAGGCGCGGCCGGCAGGCCGTGGCCGCTCCGCCGGATCATGCCTCGAACGTTCCAGGGCAGGCTCACCCTGGGCTTCATCTCGGTCGTCTCGCTGACCCTGCTCCTGGTCAGCACGGCCGTGGTCATCAGGCTCGACGACTACTTCCTCCAGCAGGAGCAGCAGGCGCTCGACAGCCGGGCCAACTCGATGGCGGCAATCACCGCCCTGCTGGCTCCGCAGATCATCGGCGGCCCGATCGTCACCTCGGACAACCACCTGACGGACAAGGCCGTCACGTTCTTCTCGTCCGACGTCCTCGACAAGCTCGCCGACACGTTCGCCGAGGCCGATGTCAGGGTCCGGGTGGGCACGCCGACCCGGACGTCGCAAGGCTGGGCGGTCGTCCCGGCCGAGGAAGGCACGTTCTCGGTTCCGCTCCAGGGCCCGCCCAAGCGCGGCCAGGCCCGTGATTCGATCACGTCCGACCCGGCCGTCCAATCGTTCCCGGCCAACATCCCGCCGTGGGCGATCGAGGTCACGCTGTCCAATCCGTACACCTCGCGGGCGTCGACGCTCGCCCAGGTGACCGGCCTGCTGATCGTCGTCGGGATCATCGCGTTCATCGTGTCGGTCGCCGTTGCGTCGTTCCTGGCCCGCCGGTTCACGACCCCGCTCCGCCGGCTGACGACGGCGGCCCGCGATCTCGAGCAGGGCGAGCTCGGCAGCCGCGTCCCGACCAGGCTGGCGGCGACCGGTGCGATCGAGATCTCCGAGCTGTCCCGTCAGTTCAACGCGATGGCCGATCGGCTCGAGGAAAGCGTCGCGATCATCCGCCGCGACCGCGACCGCAGCCGCGACTTCCTCGCCGACGTGTCCCACGAGCTGCGGACCCCGATCACCGCCCTGCGGATGTCGAACGAGCTTCTCAGCGAGTCGGCCGGCGACGATCCCGACACGCGGGCCGAGTTCCTCGAGTCGAGCCGCCAGCAGCTGGAGCGGCTCGACTGGCTCGCCCAGAACCTGCTCGAGCTGTCGAAGCTCGACTCCGGGCTGGTCCTGCTCGATCTCCGGCCGGACGACCTCCGGGCGGCCGTCGAGTCGTCGGTCGAGCAGGCCCAGGCGAGCGCCAACCGGCGCGGCGTGTCGCTCCGGCTGAGCCTGCCGCCGAACCCCGTCCGGATCCGCCACGATCCCCAGCGGATCGGCCAGGTCGTGACGAACCTGGTCCACAACGCGATCAAGTTCACCCCCCGCGGTGGGTCGGTCAGCGTCGAGCTCGAGCCGGACCCGGAGGGTGCCCGGATCGTGGTCCGCGATACGGGCGTCGGGATCGACGCTTCCGAGCTGCCCCGGATCTTCGACCGGTTCTACCGCGGGACGATGGCCAACGAGGCGCGCGGCAGCGGGAGCGGGCTCGGCCTGGCGATCGTCAAGTCGATCGTCGACCTCCACGCCGGCCGGATCTCGGTGGACAGTCGGCTCGGATCGGGCACGACCTTCACCCTGATCCTGCCGCTCGATCCGCGAGCCGTCACCGAGACCCCCCGCCCATCGAGCGATCTGGATGATCGCCTGGAGCAGCCCGAAGGCACCGTTCGACCAGAGGTAGCGGATTCTTCACCATCCGCAGCCTCCTGACTGAATCCCAAGTCGCCACCATGGACATGACCCTGCCGATCCTCCCGAACCCGGAGCCCACCTCGAACGATGTCTGAACGACCGACCGAGCCCTACCCCGATCCGGCCGACCTGTCCGCCCGGACGCCCGAGACGGTGGGGCGCGACCCGGATCCGGCCGGTCCCGCTGCCCCGACGCCCGTCAGCCCGGCCAGGATCACGACGACATCCGGCCCGACCCCGGCCCCAGAGGCAAGCGGGCCGCAGCCGGCCGACCTGTGGCCGGCGCCGACCCCGGCCGGTGTCGCGGGCACCGGTGCGACCCCAGCCGCGGAGCCAAGTGCGGCCTTCTCGCCGGCGCCGGACCGGGTCGACCGCGACCGGGTGACCTGGCAGACGACGGTCCAGCCCACCCCCGAGTCATGGTTCGAGCCATCGGCGGCCGCCGCTACGACCGTCGCCCTCCCGGCACCGCCGGTCCGCGAGGCTCGGCGCCCGGCGGGGATCGTCGGGCCCGTCCTGGCCGCCTCGCTGATCGCGGCCGTCCTGGCATCCGGCGGCACCTACCTGACCCTGCGCGCCTCGGGTGCGCTCGACCAGCCGGCGCCGCCCGCCTCCGTTCCGTCCGGCCAGATCGCGACCGCGCCGCAGCCGGTCAAGATCGACGAGTCGTCGGCGATCATCTCGGTCGCCGCCAAGGTCAGCCCGGCAGTGGTCCGGATCGTCAGCTCGGCGAACGCGACGACCGACCCGACGTCGATCCCGTCCGAGGGCATCGGTTCGGGCATCATCTACGACCCGAATGGCTGGATCCTGACCAATCGTCACGTGGTCTCGGGCAGTGGCACGCTCAAGGTCCAGCTCAAGGACGGCCGCGAGTTCACCGGCACGATCTACGGGATCGACACCCTGACCGACCTGGCGATCGTCAAGATCGACGCGACCGACCTGCCGACGGCGCCGATCGGCAAATCCTCGACGCTCAAGGTCGGCCAGACGACGATCGCCATCGGCAGCCCGCTCGGCACGTACACGAACACCGTCACGAGCGGGATCCTGTCGGCGACCGGTCGGAGCATCGACACGGACAGCGAGCACATCAACAACCTGCTCCAGACCGACGCCGCAATCAACCCCGGCAACAGCGGCGGGCCGCTGCTCGACGCCGGCGGCAACGTCATCGGGATCAACACGGCGATCGCGGCGAACGCCAACGGGATCGGCTTCGCGATCCCGATCGACATCGCCCGACCGATCATGGACCAGGCCGTCGCCGGCCAGAAGCTGGCCCGCCCGTACATCGGCATCCGCTACGAGATGCTCGACCTCAAGCGCGCCGACCAGCTCCACCTGACCGTCCACGAAGGTGCCTACGTCGACGGCGGCCAGAATGCCGGCGGCCAGTCGACCGAGGCGGTCGTGCCGAACGGCCCGGCGGCGCAGGCCGGGATCGAGCCGGGCGACATCATCGTCTCGATCGAAGGCTCGCCGGTCGACACCGAGCATCCCCTCGACTCCGTCCTGACCCAGTTCGCGCCGGGACGAACCGTCACGCTCGGCGTCCTGCGGGACGGCCAGAAGATGGAGATCAAGGTCACCCTGGGGACCCGGCCCGCCGACCTCTGAGGCTCCGCGCGTCTCGACGCGCCACCACATCCGGGCCCTGGCGTTCCCCCGGCGTCGGGGCCCGGCCTGGCCGCGCCCCGGTCAGGCCAGCCGGCCGTCAGCGCCTCGGGCGCGACCGCTGGATCTCGACGCCCGCGTACGCCAGCGTGCCGTCGATCGGGGCATTTGGCTTGCGGACCCGGACCGTCACGTCGGAGATCGGGAAGTCCGCCAGGAGCTCGTGGGCGATCGCCTCGGCCAGCGCCTCGATCAGCCGGAAGCTCGTCGACTCGACGATGCTCCGGCAGGTCTCGAAGACGATGCCGTAGTCGACCGTCCGGGTCAGGTCGTCATCGATCCCGGCCGGCTGGAGGTCGAGCTCGAGCTCGACGTCGACGTGGAACGGCTGGGCCTCGCGTTGCTCGTGCTCGAGGACGCCGTGACGGCCCATGAACACCATGTCATGGAGGACGATCCGATCGGTCATCGGACGATGGCGTCGGTCATCCGGGCGACCCGGACGTTGGCCAGGACGTCGTGGACCCGGACGACGTCGACGCCCGAGGCGATCCCGAGCGCCGTCGTCGCCAGGGTCGCCTCGAGGCGCTCGTCGGCCGGCAGGTCAAGCACCCGGCCGAGGGTCGACTTGCGCGACGTCCCGAGGAGGATCGGCCGCTCGAGAACCCGCAGCGAGGCGAGCTCGCGAAGCAGGGTGAGGTTGTGCTCGGGGGTCTTGCCGAAGCCGAAGCCCGGGTCGACGAGCAGGTCCTCCCGGCGGCAGCCCGCCCGCACGGCACGCTCGATCGCAGCCTCGAGATCGGCCACGATCTCGGCCATCAGGTTGTCGTAGCGCGGCTCGGCCCGGTTGTGCATCAGGACGATCGGCACGCCGCGCTCGGCGGCCAGCGCGGCGAGGGAGTCGTCGTCGGACACGCCCCAGACGTCATTGATCAGCGACGCCCCGGCGTCGATCGCCGCGGCGGCGACCGCGGGCTTCGTCGTGTCGATGCTGATCGGGATGGCGGGATGAGCGGCGTGCAGGGCGGCGACGACCGGCAGGACGCGGTCCCGCTCCTCGGCCTCGTCGACCGGCTCGTGGCCGGGCCTCGTCGACTCGCCGCCGACGTCGAGCAGGTCGGCGCCGTCGGCCACCATTCGCCCGGCCAGGTCGACCGCGAGCGCCACGTGATCGCCGGGCCGGCCGACCAGCAGGCCGTCGCCGCTGAACGAGTCCGGGGTCGCGTTCACGATCCCCATCACGAACGTCCGCGTTCCCCAGGCGAACGACCGGCCGCCGATCGTCGTCGGCTCCGGCCGGCCATGGGTCGCGTCGATCATCGAACGGCCACCAGCGCTTCCGGCCCGGGTGGCGTCGAGGTCGCCGTGCCCGGCTCGTCGCGCAGCTCCGGGTCGTCGACGAGGATCGCCCGGACGGCCCCGACGAGATAGAGCGAGCCGGCCACGACGACCGGCCCCGGGGCCTCGGCGAGAGCACGCTCGAGGGCCGCCGCGACCGGGGTCACGACCTCGGGCCTCGAGCCGGGCGCCACCGCCGCCCAGCCCTTGGCGAGCCTTGCCGCCGGGAGCGCCCGCGGCAGGTCGACCTCCGTGCAGACGACCCGGGCCGCGCGGGCGATCGGGGAGGCGGCGAGCGCCGCCAGCACGCCGGCGACGTCCTTGTCGGCCATCGTTCCGAGGATCAGCGTGACGGGTGGCGGATCGGGTTCGTCGCCGCCGAGCAGGGTCGGCCGGAGGTCATCGAGAGCACGGGCCAGGACGGCCGCCCCGGCCGGGTTGTGGGCGCCGTCGAGGAGGACCTCGCGGACCGAGCCGTCGGAGGTACCCGAGCGAGTCTCGATCAGCTCGAGCCGGCCGGGCCAGCGCGCGTCGGCGAACCCGCGTCGGCGGGCAACCGCGGAGACGACGGCAATCCCCCGTGCCTCGATGGCGTCAAGGACCGCGTCGGCCACGGCGGCGTTGGCCGCCTGGTGACGACCGCGCAGGCCGATCCGCGTCTCGCCCAGCCGGGGCAGGTCGACGACGATCCCGTCGCGGTCCCAGCCCAGCAGCGGCGGCGCCACGACCTCGGTCAGCGGCACGCCGAGCCGATGCGCGCGCCGACGGACGACCCGGAGCGCGTCACCGACGGCGCCGGTCACGGCCAGGTCGCCGCGCTCGATGATGGCCGCCTTCTCGCGGGCGATCGCGGCCACCGTCGTCCCGAGCCGATCCGTATGGTCGAGGTCCACGTTGGTGATCGCGGCCACTCCGCCATCCCAGGCGTGGGTGGCGTCGAGCCGGCCGCCCAGCCCAACCTCGACGAGGGCGAGGTCGACCCGCGCCTCGGCAAACCAGCGGAACGCGATCGCGGTCAGGATCTCGAACTCGGTCGGCGGGCCGGACCGGCGCCCGACCCGTCGGGCGGCGTCGAGCACCTCGCCGGCGAGCCGGGCGAAGGTCGCCGGATCGACGAGCCGGCCACCGACCTGGACCCGTTCCCGGTAGCTGACCAGGTGCGGCTTGGGTGTCTCGCCGACGCGCATGGCCGGCCGCCTGCAGGGCCGACGCGGCGAGGGCCAGGACGCTGCCCTTGCCGTTCGTCCCGGCGACGAGCGCACCGCGGAACGACAGCTGCGGATCGCCGAGCTCGCGCAGGAGCGCCCGGGTCCGACCCAGTCCGAGTCGGATCCCGAACCGGCCGCGATCCTGGAGGGCCCGGAGCGCCTCCTCGTAGGTGAGGTCGCTCACGTCACTCCCGTGACAGCTCGTCCTCGTAGAAGACGCACTGGTTGAACCGGGGGGTCAGGCAGACGTCGTTGACGTAGCCCTGCTCGAGGTGGACTCCGCCGCGCAGCTGGCAGCGCGAGATGTTCGCGTCCTGCCGGATCAGGGCCTTGAGCAGGTGCGGCGCCTGGATCGGAATCGCACCGCGGGTCCCGGTCATGTAGAAGTGAGGGCAGACGTTGCGCCTGAGGTTCGGCAGCCCGAACCCCCCACCGCGAGCCATGACCGGAAGGGGCGGATAGCCGGTCCGCGGCCCGGCCGGCGGGCTGCCGGCGGCGACCCTGGCGATCGGACCGAGCCCGAACGATGGGCGGCCGGTCGCTCCAGACGGGTGGCTGTTCTTGGGCTTCCGGGCCTGCACGCATCCCTCGCGATCGGGCGGACGTCACCGTACGCCCGCTCACCGCGCCAGAGTACAACGCGGGGGCTGCGCGGGGGCCGGGTGGGAGACGGCTGGCGAATCGTCCGCGCGTGCGACAATGCGGTTCGATGTCGAGCCGGCGCCAGCGCATATCCCAGGTCAGACCCCGTCCGCCGTCGACGGGCCGTCCGGCACCAGCGAAGCGGCCGACCCGGCCACCGGCCCCGAACCGCATCGCGCCGCATCGCAAGATCGAGCGCGGCTCGGCGATGCCGGTCTATCTCCGGGTGCTGATGGTGGTTGGCATCGTTGCCCTCGGCGGCGTGATCCTGTTCGCCGGGATCGGCGTCCTCGGGCGAGCCGTGGCCCTGGTCTCGACCAGCTTCTCCGAGGCGATCTCGCAGGTCACGAACAGCCCCAGCCCGAGCCCGAGCGAGGCGATCGCCCCGAATGCGCCGGCCCTGACCGTGCCGGCCGAGTCGTACACGAACCAGGCCTCGGTCGACCTGAGCGGCTCCGTGCCGGCCACGTTCGCGGGCCAGCAGGACGTGACGATCCGGATCTACCGCCAGCTCCCGGACCAGGGCCCCGAACGGCTGACCGAGATCCCGGTCGGTGAGACGCCGGCGTTCATCGTCCCGGGCATCGAGCTGGCGAAGGGTCGGAACGACTTCACGGCGACGCTCGTCAGCCCCGGCGGCGAGAGCGATCCGTCCGCCCCGATCACGTTCATCCTCGACACGTCCAAGCCCAAGGTCACGGTCACCAAGCCGGACAACGACGCGGTGGTCAACGGCAAGACGGTGACGATCGTCGGCAAGACCCAGGCCCGCAGCTCGCTCGTGGCCAAGAACCTGGCGAACAACGCGTCGGTCACCGGCAAGGCCGGCGACGACGGGGCGTTCAAGCTCATCCTGGCCGTCGCCACCGGCCCGAATGCGATCCGGATCACGGCGACCGATCCGGCTCAGAACCAGGCCGCCGTGGTCATCAACGTGAACCGCGGCGGCGGCAAGCTCCGGGCCGAGATCACCGCGTCGCGCTACCAGTTCTACCGCAAGCGGCTGCCCGCGGACGTGACGCTGACGGTCGAGGTCACGGACCCCGATGGCCATCCGCTCGACGGAGCGACGGTGACCTTCCAGCTCACGCCGCCGGGCGTCGCCCCGATCACCCGGACCCTGACCACGGACGGTGAGGGGCGCGCTCGCTGGCGAACCGCGATCCCCAAGGGCGCCTCGGTCGGCCGGGGCGTCGCGGCGGCGCTCGTCCATACCGGGGACTTCGGCGACACGACGACCCAGACGTTCATCACGGTCAACAAGTAGCCGCCGGCTCGACACGGCGCCAGGTCGCAGCTACCATCCGCCCATGCCGGTCTGGCGCTGCCCGCACTGTGGGACCCCACAGGCGGAGACCGCCCGCTGCTGGGTCTGCCGCCGCTCGAGCACGAGCTGTGCGACGTGCGCCAACTTCCGCCACGCCGTGTTCGGCGGGCTCGGCTACTGCGGCATCGAGCGCGGCCGGAGCCCGCTCCAGGGCGACGAGATCCGGCCGTGCTGGGTAGCCCCGATCGCCCTCGTCGCGGAATCCGTCGCGGTCGACGTTCCGGACGACGAACGGCCGTTCACCAGCCCGGACCTCGAATCGGGCCCGCTGGCCGGTGACCCCCCGACCAGGTTCTGGATCGAGATCGAGGCCTGACCGCCCCGACCTGGGTTATGGCGCCGGCGGGCAGGTCGGGATCGATGCCGGGTCGTAGACGGTGAGGTCGATGGCCGTCCCCGGAGCGGCCTTCTTGCCCGGGAAGCGGCGATTGCTGATAGACGATCGAGTCGTCAGCCGCCGTGTAGCCGGGCGGTTCCGGGGTCACCGTGCCGACGACGAAGCCATCTCCGGTGATCTCGGTCGTCGCGCGGCGAGCGTCTGGCAGCGGTATTCGCCGACGTTGGTCAGCGCCGCCGTGGGCGTCGGTGACGGGGTCGGGCTCGGGGTGGGCGCGGCGGTCGGACTCGGGGTCGGCGACGGCGTCGCGGTCGGCTCCGGTCCCTTCGAGACCACGTAGTCGACGGTCGTGCCGGTCGTGACCTGGGTGCCGGCGACCGGCGAAGCTGGCGATGACCTGCGCCCGCCGGGACGGTCGGATCGAAGGAGTCGACCTCGGTGCCCGGGGCCAGGCTCGCCTGGACCAGCGCCGTGACCGCCGCGGCCACCGTCTTGCCCCGGAGGTCCGGCACGGCCACCACCTCCTGGCCCGAGATCACGGTGATCGTGATCGACGCTCCGGACGTCGACGGTCGTGTTCGCCGGCGGATCCTGGTTGGTGATGGTCCCTTCGGGCTGATCGTTGCTCTTGACGAACTGGGGCACGAGCTTGAGGCCCTTGGCCTCGGCGAGCTGGGTCGCGGTGTCGACTGTCTGGCCGACGAAGTTCGGGACGACGACCTGGCTCGGCGGCGGGGTCGACCCACCGGTCAGCAGACGGAAGACGAGGAACCCGACCGCCAGGAGGATGCCGAGGCCGAGCAGCCCGGCAATCCAGGCCCATGGCCCGGGCCCGCCGCCGTCGTCGGCCGTCGTCGCGGTCGATGCCGATGGCGGAGGAGGCGTGGCACCGGAACCGACGTAGGCATCCGGGGCGTAGGGGATCGGCGGGTTGGCTCGCGCCACGCCGGCAGCGACGGTTGCGGCGGCGGCGGCAGCGGCGACCGCGCCAGCGGACCGCCCGGGAGACCCGGCTCGATCGGCCAGCTCGTCGTCGAGCGCGTCGGCCATCGCCTGCGCCGAGTGGAACCGCTCGCCGGGTTCGATCGCCATCGCCTTGCGGCAGATCGCTTCGAGCACCGGCGGGATCCCGGCTCGATAGACCGATGGCATCGGGACCGGCGGGGTCAGGCGCGCCATGGCGATTGCGGCGGCGCTGTCGCCCTCGAACGGCCGGCGGCCGGCGAGCATCTCGAACAGGACGACACCGAGCGCGTAGATGTCCGACCGCTCCGTCGCGGTCTCGCCTCTCGCCTGTTCCGGGCTCATGTACTGGACCGAGCCGAGGGTCGTCCCGGGCAAGCGTCATCTGGGCCTCGGCGATCGCCCTGGCAATCCCGAAGTCGGTCACGAGCACCCGGCCGTTCTGGGCGAGCAGGATGTTGCCCGGCTTGATGTCCCGGTGGATGATCCCGCGCGAATGGGCGGCTGCAAGGGCCCGGGCAACTTCGGCCGCGATCCTCGCGGATTGGGCCGGCGGCAGCGGGCCGGTCCGGCGGAGGAGCGTGGCGAGGTCCTCGCCGTCGACGTAGTCCATGACGATGAACGGGCCCGACTCGTCCATCCCGAAGTCGTGGACGACCACGATGTTCGGCGAGTTGAGCGACGCGACCGACGTGGCCTCGAGCCGGAACCGGGCGACGAAGTCCGGGTCGCGACCGTACTCCGGACGCAGGATCTTGACCGCGACGTCCCGGCCGAGCTGGCTGTCGGTGGCACGGAAGATCGTCGCCATGCCGCCCTGTCCGAGCAGCTCGACCAGCCGATATCGCCCGCCGAGGACGCTTCCGATCTCCGCCAAGGTGATCCCTCGCTACGGTTCGTGGGTGCCGTCGGGCCGTGTGCGTTCGCGTCGACCGCTTCTGGACCGGCTCGACGCGGTCCCGGTCGCCGGGCATCGTACCGCACGCGAGGACGGGCGCCGACGATGACGCGTGACGGGTGGGCCGTTCGGGCCCGGCCTCAGAGGGCCAGGTTGGCCAGGTAGTGGCGGAACTCGGCTGACAGGTCCGGCCGCTGGAGGGCAAGCTCGACCGAGGCCTTGAGCCAGCCCATCGTCGTGCCGGCGTCGTAGCGGGTGCCCTCGAACTCGTAGGCGTAGATCGCCTGCTCCTCCATCAGGGCCTCGATCGCGTCGGTCAGCTGGATCTCGCCGCCGGCTCCACGCGGCGTCTGCTCGAGCTTGTCGAAGATCTTCGGGGTGAGCACGTAGCGTCCGATGATCCCGAGGTTCGACGGGGCAACCGATGGGTCCGGCTTCTCGACGACGCCCCGGACGCGGTGGAGCCGGCCGTGGTCGAGCTCGTCACCGGCCGGCTCGGGCTCGATCATCCCGTAGCGGCCGGTGTCGTCGGCCGGCACCTCCGTCACGGCGATGACCGAGGCGTGAACCTGGTCGTAGACGTGGATGAGCTGGCCGATCGCCGGCCGATCGCCGACGACGACGTCGTCCGACAGGATGACCGCAAACGGCTCGTGGCCGATCAGCTCCTTGGCCACCAGGACGGCGTGCCCGAGACCGAGCTGCTCCTTCTGCCGGACGTAGGCGATCTGGGCCAGGTCGCTGATGTGCCGGATCCGGCGCAGCATCTCGACGTCGCCGCGCTCCTCGAGCAGGTGCTCGAGCTCGTACGAGACGTCGAAGTGATCCTCGATCGCCCGCTTCTGGCTGGAGGTCACGATGATGACCTGCTCGATGCCGGCGGCGACGGCCTCCTCGACCGCGTACTGGATGACCGGCTTGTCGACGAGCGGGAGCATCTCCTTCGGTTGGGCCTTGGTGGCCGGCAGGAAGCGGGTGCCCCAACCGGCGGCCGGGAAGACGGCTTTTCGGACTCGCATCGATCCTCGGGGCGGCGCTCGTGGACCGACGGAGTATAGCGCCGAGGTCCCCGATGGGCCGGTCAGGCGAGGGGCACCGACGTCAGCGCCGGGGGCTCGTCGCTGTCGTCCGACGGGGCCTCGGCGTCGGACGGCGCCGTCGAGCGCTGGAGCAGGAGCGCCGCGCCGAGCACGAGCCCGCCGCCGGCGACCTGGATCGGGCGAAGGGTCTCGCCGAGGACCAGCGCTGCGAGGCTGGCGCCGACGACCGGCTCGATCAGGGCGAGGATCCCGGTCCGCACGCCGCCGATCGACCGGATCCCGTACAGGTAGAGCGTCGTCGGGATCCCCGCTCCCAGCACGCCACCGACGACCAGGTACGGCCACGCCGCCGGGGTTCCGAAGGGCTCGGTCACGGATCCGAGACCGCCGGCGATCGCCGCCACGAGGATGAACCCCACCGCCCCGCCGGCGAGCACGGCGAACGACGCCTCGTCGGTCGGGAGCCGCGCGTAGCCGTGGCGGCTGACCAGGATGAAGACCGTCTGCGAGCCAGCGGCCAGGAAGGCCAGGGCGAGCCCGAGCGGATCGACCGCGATGCCCGACGCCGGGTCGATCCCACCGAGGACCACGATCGCCATCCCGGTCGTCGCCATGGCCAGCGCCGCGAGCTCGTAGCGATCCGGGCGCCGGCGCTCGATGACGATGACGACCGCGGTGACCAGCGCCGGGTAGGTGTAGAACCCGAGCAGGGCGAGGGCGATCGTGATCCGGGCGAACGCGCTGAAGATCGCCAGATTCAGGACGGCGCCCGTGACGACCGCGACGAGCAACAGGAGGCGGGCCCGGCTCGACAGCCGCCCGAGCCCGACGACCGGATGGCCGCGGACCACTCGAGCCGCGATCAGGCCGCCGACGATGAGCGCCCCGAACAACGCCCGCCAGGTCACGAAGCCGATCGCCTCGACCCCGGCTTGCTCGCTGGCCAGCCGCGAGACCGGGCCGAGCGTTCCGAACAGGACGGCGGCGACGGCGACGGCCACCGAGCCGAGGGTCACCTGTCGTCGATCCACGCCCATCGACAAAGCGTAGCCCGAGCCGAGGCGACTCGGACCCGCGCGGGCAGTCGATCGAAACCCGCCCGGGTCAGTCGATCGGACCGTCCGTCGCCGTCTCGTGCCGGGCCGCGCGCAACCGGATGTGGGTGAACGGGATCCGGACCTCGCGGAAGACCTCGGTCGAGACGAGGAAGCCGCTGAACAGGAGGATCACTCCGATCAGCTTCCCGAGCTGGTAGTAGTCGGTGGTCCCGAACCGGTTGAGGCTGTCGGTCACAGCCGGGATCAGCCCGCCTAGCGCGATGAGCGCAGTCGCCGGGGCACGGCTGTTCATCTGGCCGCCGAGGAACGCCCGCACGGCCAGCGGGACGGATGCCAGGAAGTTCACCAGGATCGCGAATGGCGAGATGAGCAGGTTGAACAGGAACTCGTCGCCCGGCTGGTTGGGATCGAGCGAGTAGTCCAGCACCCGGCGCTTCGGCATGAAGACATAGGTCGAGAACACCGCCCCGAGGACGAGGACGGCGGCACCGGTCACGTTCATGAACGGGGTCAGCAGGCGGAGGCTGCCCGGGAAGAGCGCCGCGGTCGGCGCCCCGGTCGCCGGGTCGAGCGCATAGCCCGGCGGCGGGAGCGTCGTCGAGATCATCAGGATGATGCTGAGGACCGTGGCCCCGACCACCGCCAGTGCGGCCAGCTGCGGCCAGCGCTCGTTGGCGAAGTAGGTCTCGACGCCGATCGCGATCGCCAGCACCAGGGCGGCGAGGAAGTACAGGATCGGCGCGCTGCCGGCGTCGGCGTACTTCGGGCTGTTCCGGAGCGCGAACATGATCAGCCCGGCGAACAGCAGGCAGGCGGCGAACGTGTAGCCGAACCGCGTTCGACCGAGCAGGAACGCCGTGCCGAGTCCCAGCCAGCCGGCGGTCCACACGGCGCCGGTCAGGTACCAGGTCCGGTAGAGCGGCTCGGACCAGCCGCTCGCCGCGGCGATGGCTTCGCAGCCTGCCGCGATCCCGAAGAAGAGCATCCCGAACGTCCAGACCAGCTGGTAGGCGCGCCGTCGCTCGAGCCACTGGTCGAGCACGAACAGGCTGAACACGATCGCGAGGATCGAGGTCAGCGCTGGCAGGACGACGGTCAGGTTCATCGATCGAGGTCTCGGCTCGCGGCTCGGCCCGCTGTCGGGTGCGTCGGCACGGTTGGTGGCTCGGTCCGAACGATCAGGCGGGGACGAACTCGTGAGCGTCCCGATGGAGGCCGTCGCACAGGCCCCAGCGCGGTTCGTCGCCGGGGATCGCGACCGGACGCATCAGCTCACGCACCTCGCCCCGTCGGCAGAAGAGATAGCCCTTGTCCGCCATCCAGCGCCGGACGTGGGCCGGGTCGGGGTGGAACTGGAACGGGCCGGGGTTTACTGCGGGCCGATCGGTCCACGAGGCGGCCGATTCGGGCGCGACGATGTCGAGGAGGTTGATCCGCCAGGGTGTGCCGTAGATGATCTCGAGGCAACCGTCGCAGCGCGTCGCGACGTTGTCCTTGACGATCGTCCGAATCTGGACGCCCATGATCTCCATCGGATCGATCGTAGCAGGTGCGCTGGACGGCGGCCGCGGCCGACCCGGGGCTGGTGCCCCCAAGGGGATTCGAACCCCTGATCTCCACCTTGAAAGGGTGGCGTCCTAGGCCTCTAGACGATGGGGGCCGGGCGCGGCCGAGTCTACCAGAGGGTCCGCCGCCGACCAGGCGGACCGGCCCGGAGCCCGCGGACCCGACGCCCTATCTCAGGGTCAGGCTCAGGATGATCGCGGCGGCGAACGAGCCAGCGGCGACGAGGACACAGATCCCGCCGAGGAGGGCGTAGATGAACGCCCGGCCGCTCTCGCCATCCCGCGCTCGGTCGAACGCCGCCCAGGCTCCGGCCAGGGCGAGCAGGACGAACACGATCCCGCTGATGAACTCGCCGGCGGTGAGCATCGGGATCTGGGTCGCATCGCGGGCGAGCAACCCGTAGGCCACGACGGCCGACGACGCGATGAGAGCAATCCCGAGGAACGCGCGCAGCGGCGTGAGCCGTGGGCCCCGGGGCTCACGCTCGGACTCGTCGACGGGTGGCGCCGCCGCAGGCGCCTGGTAGGGCTCGCCGGCCGATCGGCCGCTGGTTCGGCTCGGTCATGGAGCCGCCGTTCTCGGATTCACGTTCCGAGCCTACCAGCGGCGCCCGATCGAGCGCGCCACCGGCCGGTCAGGACGTGGGATCCGGCCCGCGCCGCGAACGGTGGTAGACGGCGACGTTGTAGCTGAGACGCGGGCGCGACAGCTCGGCCCCGATCGCCTTCCCGGTCACGCCGAACAGCTCCTCGAGCACCGATCGCGCCTCGTCGAGCGAGGCGAACGTCCAGAAGCAGTGGATGACCCGGATCCGGAAACCGTTGCTCAGGTACCAGCCGTCACGCCGAGTCCAGCTGCCGTACTCGGGCAGCTCGCCGCGGAGACGCGAGACGTCGTCGCGGCCATAGTCGTGGACGACGAGCAGCCGGCCGTCGGGCCGCAGCACCCGCTCCGCTTCGGCCAGCTCGTCGGGGCTCGGCGCCCGGAACGACGACCAGAGTCCGACCACGACATCGACCGACCCGCCGGGCGCGGCCAGTTGCCCGCCGTTGGCCGCGGTCGGACTGGTCGTGACCCTGGCGCCGAGTCGGCCCAGCTCGGCTGCCCGTCGTCCACCATCGCGTCGACCAGCAGCACGTCCCGACCGCCGACCGGGCCGAGGGCCTCGAGGGCACGGGGAATCTTGCCCTCGACATCGAGACAGGCGGCCAATCGCGCGGCGAGCCCCGGGTCGGCGGGAGCGAACGGGAGGTCGGACATGAAGAAGCGCGAAGGATAGCACCGGGTCCGGGCGACCCCGACCCGAGTTCCCCAGACCGGGTCAGGGCTGGTCGAAGTAGACCCGGACGTCCTGCCGGAGCAGCCCCCGGAACAGGACGATCGCGAGCGCCGCGAAGAACAGGGCGGCGACCAGGCCGGTGCTGGCGAGGGTGAAGCTGAAGAACGCCAGGGGGACGGCCGGGATCGTCAGGCTGGCCAGGCCGAGGGCGAGACCCCGGGCGACCTCCTTCCGCTGCAGCACGACGCGTGATCGTGAAGATCGTGTAGGCGAGCAGGATCATCACCAGGACCCCCGGCAGGCTGACCGGAGCCGAGATCGCCATGTCGATCACGAAGCGCAGCGACAGCCCGATGATCACCAGGATCCCGAACGCGTAGACGAGGAACACCCGAACGCCGGCCGGCATCCGCGGTTTCGGTTCGGCCGGGGGATCGGTGGTCATCGCCGCCGATTCTGCCACGGGCCATGGCGGCGGCCCGCGGCGTTGGGACCCGTCCGCGACACGGAAGGCCGCCGGGAGGGTACCCTCTGCCGGAAGCGGGCCACGCCCGCCATCTCGATCCCCAACACGCCGCTGCCCTCGGCGTCCTCCATCGAGGCAGGTCTGTGAGCAACGAACCCAAACGTCAATCGAACAGTGCCGGCGCGACCGGCGGTCGCCCGACGGGACAGGCCGCGGGCGAGCCGCCGTCCCATGGCCCCGACGGCGGGACGCGCCGCGGCCGCCGAGAGCGGGAGCGCGAGCGCGGTCGAGCAAGGGCCCGGACCTACGCTCCGAGCCGCCGGCCGTTCCTCGAGCGCCATCGGGGTGAGGTTCTCGGGCTGATCGCGATCGTGGCGATCGTCCTCGCCGGCGGGTTCGTGTTCATCCAGGCGAACAGCAAGGCGTATGCCTGCACGACGCTGACCGATCCGGCTCCTCCGGCGACCCCCCTGCCGAACGGGTCGCCGGCGCCGCTCGGGCAGGTCCAGCCGGACATGGGCAAGAACCATCTCCTGCCACCCGAGCCGCAGCGCTACACGCAGTGCCCGCCGGCCTCCGGGAACCACTACGCGCCGCCCGGCGGACCGATCACCGCTCGCTACTACGGGCCGGACGACTCGACCCTGCCGGAAGGCTGGATCCACAACCTCGAGCATGGCGGCCTGGTCATCCTGTACAGCTGCGACAAGGGCGCCTGCGACGACGCGACCCAGCAGGCGCTCCAGGAGCTGTTCAAGTCGTTCCCGGACAGCCCGGTGTGCAAGATACCCAGGGGCAACATCAGCCCGGTCATCGCCCGGTTCGAGGACATGAAGGCGCCGATCGCGGCGATGCTCTGGGGTCGGATCCTGTTCCAGGACAAGCTCGACACGGCCCAGATCCTCGAGTTCTTCAACACGCAGGCGGAGCTCCACAACCCGGAGCCACAGTGCGCCCGGCCGACGCCCACGCCGGCCTCCGCGCCGTCGACGGAGCCGAGCGGGTCGCCGGCGGGTTCGCCGAGCGGCTCCCCGGGCACATCACCGACCGCCGCTCCATCGACCAGCCCGGCAGCCAGCCCGGCCGCGTCGCCCAGCCCGTCCTGATCGAGGACCGCCAATGCGGCTCTACGCCTACCGATCGCGCAACGGCTACGACCGGTTCGGCGTGCTCGTCGAGGACGGGCTCGCTGACCGGCAAGCAGCTCGAGCGCACCGGGCGGCTCAAGCTCGACGCGATGTTCGGGCTTTACCTGCGGCTGACCTGGGCGTCGAACACCGGCCGGGACTGGACCGCCGAGCTGCGAAAGGCCGCCCAGGCCGCGCTTCGCGGCGGCGCCAAGCCAGTCTCGCCGCTCGATCGGAGGCCCGCCCCCGCGATCGTCCCGGGCAAGGTCATCTGCGTCGGGCTGAACTACCTCGACCACGTCGAGGAGCAGTCGATCGAGCGGCCGGACCGGCCGCTGATCTTCGCCAAGTTCCCGGCCTCGGTCATCGGCGACGGCGAGCCGATCGTCAGGCCGGCCGGGACGCACGCCCTCGACCTCGAAGCCGAGCTCGGCGTGGTCGTCGGCAAGCGGGCCAGCCGGGTCAGGGCGGCGGACGCGATGAGCCATGTCGCCGGCTACGTCGTCGGCAATGACGTGTCGGCTCGCGACTGGCAAGGGGTCAAGCCGGCGCTGGAGCCGGGCGAGCACGGCGACGGCCAGTGGCTCAGGGCGAAGGGCTCCGACACGTTCTACCCGATGGGTCCGGTGTTCGTGACCGCCGACGAGTTCGATGGCCCGCCGGACCTGCCGATCCGCTCGTGGCGAACCCCCGGCTCCGGGCCCGACGCCGGCACCCCGATCCAGATGCAGGATGGCCGGACCGGCAACACCGTCTTCGACATCCCGACCCTGATCGAATACATCAGCGCGACGATCACGCTCGAGCCCGGCGACGTCATCTCGACCGGAACGCCGGCCGGCGTCGGGGCGTTCCGGGAGCCGCCGGTCTTCCTCCAGCCGGGGGACCGCGTTCGGATCGAGATCGAGGGGATCGGCTCAGTGGAGAACCCGGTCGTCGACCCAACGGAGACGGACTGACGGCGGCGACGATGCTCGCCCTGGTCAAGGCGGCGGCCGGCCCCGGGCTCGAGCTGCGCGAGGTCCCGCGCCCGTCGATCGGGATCAACGATGTCCTCGTTCGCGTCCACCGAACCGGGATCTGCGGGACCGACCTCCACATCGAGGCGTGGGATCCGTGGGCCGCGGCCACGATCCAGCCGCCGCTCGTGGTCGGCCATGAGTTTGCCGGCGAGATCGTCGAGGTCGGGTCGAACGTGACGGACTTCCACCCGGGCGACCTCGTCAGCGGCGAGGGCCATGTCGTCTGCGGCCGGTGCCGCCACTGCCTCGCCGGCCGGCGCCACCTGTGCGCCCAGGCGATCGGCCTCGGTGTCGGTCGCGACGGTGCGTTCGCCGAGTACGTCGTCCTGCCGATGACGAACATCTGGCACCACTGGCCGGGGATCGACCCGGAGGTCGCCGCGATCTTCGACCCGTTCGGCAACGCGGTCCACACCGCCCTGGCCTTCCCGATCCTCGGCGAGGACGTGCTGGTCAGTGGGGCGGGCCCGATCGGGCTCATGGCCACGGCCGTGGCGCGTCACGCCGGCGCCCGGTTCGTGGTCGTCTCGGAACCGAACCCGTACCGGCGCGAGCTGGCCATTCGGATGGGCGCGACCGTCGCCGTCGACCCGAACGAGCGCGACCTGGCCGAGGTCGGTGCCGAGCTCGGCATGGTCGAGGGCTACGATGTGGCCCTCGAGATGTCGGGCAACGCCGCGGCGCTCCGGGCGGCGATCGACGCCATGGCGCACGGAGGCGGCGTGGCGATCCTGGGGATCCCGACGGCCGAGATCTCGATCGACGTGAACAAGATCGTGTTCAAGATGCTCACCCTGCAGGGGATCTACGGCCGGGAGATGTACGAGACCTGGTACAAGATGACGGTGATGCTCCAGTCGGGGCTCGACATCCGCCCGGCGATCACCCATCGCTTCGGGTTCCGCGAGTTCGAGGCGGCATTTGCGGCGGCCCGCTCGGGCGAATTCCGGCAAGGTGCTCATGGACTGGCAGACGGGCTGAGCATGGGGCACATCCGATGACGCGCACGGCACGACCCGACCCGCTCGCCTTCCTCGCCGAGGAGCTCGAGGACCTTCGCTCGCGGCAGCTCTACCGGCCGCTCCGGGTGATGAGCTCGGCCCAGGGTCCGATCGTGTCGATCGACGATCGTCGGCTCGTCAGCCTGTCCTCCAACGACTACCTCGGGCTCACCCACCATCCGCGGCTGCGCGCCGCGGCCCTCGCGGCCGTCGAGCGGTTCGGGGCCGGATCCGGCGCGGTTCGCACGATCGCCGGGACGATGACCCTCCACGAGGAGCTCGAGGCGGAGCTGGCCCGGTTCAAGGGCGTCGCCGCCACGCTCACGTTCCAGTCCGGCTTCACGGCCAACACGGGCGTCATCCCGACCCTGACCGGCGAGCAGGACCTCATCGTCTCCGACGCGCTCAACCATGCCTCGATCATCGACGGGATGCGCCTCTCGAAGGCGCCCCGCAAGATCTACCCCCATCGGGACGTCGAGGGGCTGCGCGAGATCCTGGCCGATGCCGAGGAGCACGGCCGACCCGAGACCGGGCTGCCCTACCGGTTGGTCCTGGTGGTGACCGACGGCGTGTTCAGCATGGACGGCGACATCGCGCCGCTGCCCGGGATCGTCGAGGCGGCCGAGGAGTTCGGTGCCGCGGTGATGGTCGACGACGCGCATGCTTCGGGCGTCCTCGGCCGGAACGGTCGGGGCAGCGTCGACCACTTCGGGCTCCACGGCCGGGTGGCGATCCAGGTCGGCACGCTGTCGAAGGCGGTCGGCGTGCTCGGCGGGTACGTTGCCGGCTCGCAGGACCTGCGTGACATCCTGACCCAGCGGGCTCGCCCGTTCCTCTTCTCGACCTCGCACCCGCCGGCGGTGGCGGCCGCCTGCCTCGAGGCGATCCACGTCCTCGAGGACGAGCCCGAGCTCATCGAGCGCCTCTGGACGAACACCAGGCGCTTCAAGGCGGAGCTCGTCCGGCTCGGGTTCGACACCGGCGCGTCGGAGACACCGATCACCCCGGTGATGATGGGCGACTCGGCGACCGCGGCCCGGTTCAGCGACCGGCTGTTCGCCGAGGGCGTCTTCGCCCAGCCGATCGTCTTCCCGACGGTCGCCCTCGACAAGGCCAGGATCCGGACGATCGTCACGGCCGCCCACAGCGACGAGCAGCTCGATCTCGCCCTGGCCGCGTTCGATCGAATCGGACGCGAGACGGGTCTCACGGCGGGGTGACCTCGCCCGACCCGACGGTCGACCCCCAGGCCCGCGACCTCCCGCTCGACGCCCACCTCCACACCGACCGGTCGAGCGACAGCGACGTCCCGATCGACGCCTACGCCGCGGCAGCGGTCGAGCGCGGGATCGCCGAGCTCGTCATCACCGACCACATCGACTTCGACCCGCGCTGGCCGAACTTCGGGCCGGACGTCGCCGAGCGCGAACGGGTCGTCCGCGATGCCGCCGAGCGCTGGGCGCCGCTCGGAGTCGCGATCCGGTTCGGCCTCGAGGTCTCGTACGAGTCGGCCCGCGAGGCTGACATCCGCGACCACCTGGCCGGCCACCCCTACGACTTCGTGATCGGCTCGGTCCACGTCGGGCCCGAGTCGCCGTATCACGTCGTCGCGCGTCGACCGGTGGGTGGCCGGCAAGACCATCGACGAGATCGTCGCGCCGTACTTCGGCGAAGTCGAGTCGGCGGCGCGGAGCGGGCTGTTCGACGCCCTCGGGCACCTCGACTTCGTCAAGCGCTACGTCGCCGACCACGTCAGCCCGGCCGCCTTCGCCGAGCGCCTCGACCTGTACGAGCCGATCCTGCGGGCGTTGATCGACTCGGACACCGGGTTGGAGGTCAACACCAGCGGCCTGCGCCAGGCCCCGCGCGAGACGTACCCGGGCCCGGCCGTCGTCGCCCGCTTCCGCGAGCTCGGCGGCGTCCGGCTGACCGCCGGGTCCGACGCGCATCGGCAGGACTGGTTCGCCCACGGCCTCGAGGACTGGCTACCGGATCGCCGCCGAAGCCGGGTTCGCGGACCTCTTCGTCCGCCGCGGCCGGGAACGCGTCGCGATCGCGTTGCCGGCCCGGTTCAGGCCCGGGTAGGCTGGCCCCATGCGCCGAATGCCAGCCGGATGATCGAGCTCACGTCCTCGGAGCGGGCCCCGCCTACACCTCCCGTCCCGGGGCGGTCGGCGCCGCCTACCTCGTCCAGCACGGTTCCGACGCGATCGTGCTCGACCTCGGCCAGGGCACCTTCACCAACCTCGCCGGGGCGGTCGAGCCGAGCTCGCTTCGGGCGGTCGTCGTCAGCCATCTCCATCCCGACCATTTCATCGACCTGGTCCCGCTCCGGCACTACCTGCTGTGGGACTTCCGCCCCGGGCGGAGGGTCGCCGTGCTGGGCCCGACCGATCTCGCCCGGCGGCTCGACGCGCTGCACGACGAGCCGGGTTTCACGGCGGCGTCCCTCGACATCGCCGATCTCGGTGGCGACGGCATCCGGCAGCTTGGCCCGTTCACGCTCGAGGCACGTCACATCCGCCACACCGACGACAGCTACGGCTTCAGGGTGAGCGCGGGCTCCGGGCCCGGACTCGTCTACTCCGGGGACTGCGGCGAGGCCGCTGACCTGACCCGGCTCATCCAGCCCGGCGACACCCTCCTGTGCGAGGCATCGTTCGGGACCGAGACCGGTCGCCGACGGGTCGGAGCACCTCAACGCGTTCGACGTGGGCCAGCTCGCCCGGGCGACCTCGCCCGGACGGGTTCTCCTGACCCACCTGCTGATGGGCCATGACCGCGCTGCCGCGGCGGCAGCCGTGCGCGACACGGCCGGGGTGGAGACGACCGTGGTCGACCCCGGGGACCGCTTCTCGATCTGAGTCGACCCGCTACGATGCGCAGCGCACCCTCCGCCCGCAGGAGCCGACCCGTGTCCCCGACTGCCGATCCGACCCTCCGCGGTCAGCTCCGCCGAGCGATCGAGCGTGCCTGGGCGGCGGCGATCGCGACCGGGGCGCTGCCCTCGATCGGACCGGACGACGGCCCGCCGCAGGTCACCGTCGAGCGGCCGGCGAACCCCGATCACGGCGACGCGGCGACCAGCCTCGCCCTCAAGCTCGCCCGACCGTACCGCCGGCCGCCGCTCGACATCGCCCGGACGATCGCTGCCGAGCTCGCCCGGGAGGCGTCGGCCGATCCCGCCTCGACGCCGGTCGGCTCGGTCGACGTTGCGCCCCCCGGCTTCATCAACGTTCGCTACTCGAACCAGGCCCTGGCCGCCACGGTCGGCTCGATCCTCGCCGAACCCGCCGAGTGGGGTCGGGTGCCCGCGAGCGCCCCGCGCGGGGTGAACGTCGAGTTCGTATCGGCGAACCCGACCGGTCCACTGACGATCGGCAACGCCCGCGGGGCGTTCGTCGGCGACCTCCTGTGCCGGGTGCTCGAGGCCGGCGGTCAACGGGTGACCCGCGAGTACTACTTCAACGACTCGGGGAGCCAGGTCCTCAAGCTGGGGGCGTCGGTCATCGCGACGAAGCGTGGCGAGCCGATCCCCGACGATGGCTACCACGGTGACTACGTGGCCGAGCTCGCGACGGCCGTTCCCGACGAGGTCTGGGCCGAGGCCGAGGCCGCCGACCCGGAGACGGCCAACGCGATCGTCGGCCGCTGGGCGTCCGAGCGCGTCCGGGCCGGGATCGAGGAATCGCTCGCTCATCTCGGCGTTCAGTTCGACGTCTGGACGACCCAGCAGTCGCTCCACGACGACGGCTGGGTCGGGCAAGCGATCGAGCGTCTCCAGGCAGCGGGCTACATCTACGAGACGGACGGCGCGCTGTGGTTCCGGTCGACGGCCTTCGGCGATGACAAGGACCGGGTGGTCATCCGCTCGAACGGCGAGCCGACCTACTTCGCGTCGGATCTCGGCTACGTCGCCGAGAAGTTCAGCCGCGGCTTCGACGAGCTCATCTACATCTGGGGCCAGGATCACCACGGGACGGTGGCCCGCGTGCGCAACGCGGCCGAGGCGATGGGCTACGACAAGTCCGCGGTCCGGATGCTCCTCGTCGCGTGGGTCCGGTTCGTCCGCGATGGCGAGGAGATCTCGATGAGCAAGCGAGCCGGGGCGTTCATCACGCTCGATGAGCTGCTGGCCGAGATCGGCGTCGACGCCGCCCGCTGGTTCTTCGCGTCGCGCGGCCCGAGCTCCGGGATCGACTTCGACATCGAGCTGGCCAAGAAGCAGTCGAACGAGAACCCCGTCTACTACGTCCAGTACGCCCACGCCCGGATCGCATCGATCCTGCGCAAGGCTGCCGAGACCGGCCTCGCCCCGGCCGACGGGGTCGCCCCGGACGACCTGGCAGGGGGGCCGGAGGCCGCGCTGGTCCGGGAGGTCGTGCGCCTGCCGGAGGTGGTCGAGGACGCCGCCGCGGCCGAGGAGGCGCAGGGCGTCACGGCCTACGCGACCGAGCTGGCCTCGACGTTCCACGCGTTCTACCGCGACGCCAAGGTCGTCGACCCGGCGGACCCGGTCCGGTCGGCGGCCCGCCTGGCGCTCGTGTCGGCGGCGCGGACGACCCTGGCCAATGCCCTCGGGTTGCTGGGGATCTCGGCTCCCGAACAGATGTAGTCCGGCCCGGGGCCGGGCCGTGCTCAGCCGGCGAGACCGAGGGCACTCGCGAGGGCGCTGATCGTGGCGTCGTCGGTTGCAAGGAACAGCGTCACCCGGTCGGTCCCGTCGATCGCGATCAGCGCGTGGTGTCCGCCGATCGCGTCGAGCGTGGTCTGGGCGGCGGCGGCGAACTCGGCCGCCTCGGCCGGGCTGTCCCAGCGGGTGTCGATGACGGCGCCGGCCCGGTCCCCATTCGTGACCAGGGCGACGCGGTCCCCGCCCCAGCCCTGGGCGGCCGCCGTCGCCGTCGCCTGGGGAACCTTGCCGGCCGACTTGAGCCAGACGCCGAGCTGGAACTCGCCGAGCGTGTCCTCCATCCCGACCGACCAGCCGGCGCCGAGCCGCTTGGCGAGGTCCTTCGGGAACGCGACGGGGACCGGCGCCTCGCCGGCCGCGTACTTGTCGGCGTGGAGGACCTGCTCGGTCGACGCCGGCGGCTTGGCATACAGGGCGTCGACGCCCGACCAGCCGTTGGCCATCCGGGCATTGAGGACCATCTGGACACCCGACAGGTACGGGAACATGAGGGTCTCCCTGAGGATGTCCGGCATCTCCGCGAGGATCTTCGTCTGCTCCGGATCGTTCGACGCCTGGAGCAGGCTCGACATCTCGGCCGGGGTCAGGTGAGCCTGGGCCCAGAGGGTCATGAGCAGCGAGGCATCGCCCTCGGCCACGGACAGGTGGGCGAGCGCGGCGTCGCCCTGACCGACCGACTCGAGGGCCAGGTTCTTCAGGCCGAAGTTCTGGTCCTGGAGCGCGTGGTCGTACTCGTGCGAGAAGATGAACTTCTCGATGGGACCGAGGCCGCCGGTCTTCGACACGACGAAGAGCTGCTTCGCGTCCGGGTCGTAGTAGCCCGCGACCTGGCTGCCGAGCAGCTTCACGTAGAGGTCGGCGAGCGACGATCCGGGTGGCACGAGGCCCATGAGCTCGAACAGGCGCTGGTTCGCGGCCACGAGCTCGGGCGGGTTGTCCTTCGCGAAGCTCGCGCTCATGTTCTTCTTGAGCGTCGCGTCATCGATCAGGGTCGGCTCGACGGGGGTCTTGGCCGTGAGCTCGCGGAGCTCCTGCACCTGCCGCTCGATCTCGGCATAGACCGTGGCTGGATCGGGCGTCGTCGTCGGAGCGAGGGACGGCGGCGAGCTCGCCGGACTGGCACTGGCCGGGCTCGTGGTGGTCGAGGTGCCGCAGGCGACCACGAGGAGCGGGACGGCGAAGAGGATCGCGACCATTCGGCCGCGGAGTCGTCGGGGATTCATCGCCCGGATTGTCACACGGGCCGGGCGAACGCCCATTCGGCGCGATGGTCCGTCGGGGGAGGGCCGAAGGTCCCGCCGACGGATGTTCCTTTCTTAATCCTCTGCCATCTCGCACCTGAATCAGGCTCGGACTACTGTCATCCACGGAACCCGTAAGAGAGTTCCACTCCCTCCCTCCGACCGGAGGCGCCGATTGGGCAGGCGCCTCCGGTCATCCTTCTGTTTGGGGCCCGATACCCGACCGGTCCGTCGGCCCCGGCGGTAAGGCGGCGGTGAGTCCGCTGTGTCAGAATCGCCGGGCATGGAACTCAGCTGGTACGGGCGGACCTGCATCCGCCTCAAGGGCAGGGACGCGGTCGTCGTGGCGGACCCGTACCAGTCCATCGTCGGTCCGACCGGGCGCGGGATCACCGGCGAGATCGTGACCTTCAGCCACCCCGACGACAAGCCCCTGGCGAAGGCCAAGGGCAAGCGCTCGCGAGACGGCGGCAGCCTCATCCCGACCAGCCTCGAGGACGCGTTCGTCCTCGACGGTCCCGGCGAGTACGAGGTGCGCAACGTCCTGCTGACCGGGGTTCGGACCTACCGGGACGACAGCCGCGGCGCGGGCCGTGGCCGGCAGACGGCCTTCGTCGTCGAGCTCGACCAGATGCACACGATCCATCTCGGCGACATCGGCCACCTGCTGACCGAGGAGAAGCTCGGCGACATCGGGCCGGTCGACATCGCCTGCGTCCCGATCGGCGGCGAGCTCAGCGCCACGAAGGCCGCCGAGCTGATCGCCCAGCTCGACCCCAAGATCGTGGTCCCGATGCCGGTCTGCGAGGAGGAGTCGGACTGTGCCGACGCATTGGGCCGCTTCCTCCACGAGATGGGGACGACCCCACCGCCGCCGCAACCGCGCCTGAACGTCACGATCTCGGGCCTCCCCGACGAGACGACGACCGTCCTCCTCGAGGCGCGCGGCAAGGTCTGACCCGGCTCGGCTACTCGCGCTGGAGGACCGGCCGGCCGCGCTTGATCACCACCTTGACGAGGTCGGCGGCCGGCCAGTACGGGATCTGGTCGGCGGTCGGGACGCCCCACACGACGAGGTCGGCCTGCTTGTCGAGCTCGATCGAGCCGACGACGTCGCCGATCCCGAGGGCATGGGCGGCGTTGATCGTCGTCGCGCTGAGGGCCTCGGCCGGGGTCAGCCCGAGCGACAGGCAGGCGATCGTCATCGCCAGCGGCAGGCTGGCCGTCGGCGACGTGCCCGGGTTGAAGTCCGTCCCGAGGGCGATCGGGACGCCCCGCTCGATGAACGTTCGAGCCGGAGCCCCAGTCGGCTTCATGAGGAACCAGGTCGTCGCCGGCAGGAGGACCGCGACGACCGGCCGCCCGGACTCCCCGGCCTCGGCCAGGGCGTCGATCCCGGCCGGCGAGGGTGCCGCCAGGTGGTCGGCGGACAGGGCACCGAGCTCGGCGGCGAGCTCGGCGCCACCGGACGGGGCGAGCTCGTCGGCGTGCAACCGGGGACGCATGCCGTAGGCCTCGGCGGCCGTCAGGACGCGCCGGCTCTGGTCGGCGCTGAACACCCCCTCCTCGCAGAACACGTCGGCGAACCGGGCGCGGCCCTGGGCCACCACGCCGGGCAGCTGCTCGTCGAGAAGGTGCCGGACGTAGGCCTCAGTCGGGTCTCGCCGGGCGCGGAACTCGGGCGGCACGGCGTGCGCCCCGAGCCACGTCGGCAGCACGTCGATAGGGCCCTCCTGGCCGAGCTGATGGGCGACCTCCAGGAGACGCAGCTCGGTCCGCAGGTCGAGCCCGTAGCCCGACTTCGCCTCGATCGTCGTCACGCCGTGACGGAGCATCTCGTCGAGCCAGCGGCGACCGTGCGCCAGGAGGTCCTCCGGGGAGGCGGCCCTGGTCGCCGCCACGGTTGCCAGGATCCCTCCGCCCGCCGCCAGGATCTCGAGGTAGCCGGCTCCACGCTGGCGGAGCTCCAGCTCGCCCTCGCGCGAGCCCGCGAACAGCAGGTGGGTGTGGGGGTCGACCAGACCGGGGGTCACGATCCCGCCGGCCGCATCGATCCGCGCGAACCGGGACAGCGGCAGGCCGGCCGCCTCGAGTGCCGCGGACACCTCCTCGTGCGGTCCGACCGCGGCGATCCGGTCACCCCAGGTGGCGACGACCGGGGCAGCTGGGGCGTCGATGCCCCCGGCCGCCGCGGCGTCGAGGGTCGCGGTGTCGGCCTGACCGGCTCCCCGCCGGAGTCCACCGGCCATCGTCACGACGGCACTCGCCCGGAGGATCAGCAGCCCGGCGGCCGAGCCGTCGGTCCTGCCGCCCTCGATGAGCCGCAGGCTCACGGCGGCGACCCCTGGGCCGCGGCAAGCCGCAGCTCGAGCGCCTGGAGCGGGCTGAAGTCGCGCAGCCGCAGGTACGCTCCGGCGGCCGCCAGCCGGGTCTCGACCGGCAGCTCGTTCGGAGCGCCGGCTCGATCCGCGACGGCGAGGAGCGCCGCCAGCGGAGCCAGGCCGATGAGCTCGGATTCGGCGGGTTCCACGCCGGCCGCCCGGGCCTCGGCACCGACTGCGTCCCAGACCCGCCAGAGCGGCGTGATCTCGAAGTCGAGCAGGTTCATCGAGACCTGGACGCAGGGCGGGTCGTCGAGCCGGAAGCCGTTGGCCTGGACCTTCGGCAGACCGCCCCCGGACTCGCGGATCGTCCGGGCGATCCGCCGGGCCAGCTCGAGGTCGGTCGAGGCGAGGTTGACGTTGTAGGCGATGAGGAACGGGCGGGCGCCGACCGCCATCGCCCCGGCGGTCGGATGGGTCCGAGCCGGGCCGAAGTCCGGCTCGCGCTCGGGATCGCTGCCGATGGCGGCCTTGAGCCCCTCGTACTGGCCGCGCCGGACGTCGGCCAGCTTCTCGCGGTCGGGCCGAGTGGCCGCCCGGGCGTAGAGGTAGACCGGGATCCCGAACCGTTCGGCAACCCGGGCGCCGAAGGCCCGGGCCAGCGCGACGCAGTCGTCCATCGAGGTGACGCCGAGGGGGATGAACGGGACGACGTCGACCGCGCCGATCCGGGGGTGCTCACCGGATTGACGCTCCATGTCGATCGTCTCGATGGCGACCGCCACCGTCGCCTCGAGGGCTTCGGTGACCGCCTCGGCCGGGCCGGCGAGGGTCAGGACCGACCGGTTGTGGCTGGCGTCGCTCGTCCGGTCGAGGAGGTGCACCTCGGGGGTCCCGGCGACCGCACCGGCGAGCCGGTCGACGACATCCAGGCGTCGGCCTTCGCTGTAGTTCGGGACGGATTCGACGAGCCTCGCCACGCCGCCAATCGTGACAGGTCGGACGAGCCGGGACGGGTCCGGGACGCCCACGGAAGGCTCGAGTGAGCCCACCATCGGGTGCCCGCCACGGGCGCTCGTAGACTCGATGGGCTAACGATGTTAGACGATAGACTAACAAGGCCCGACGGCCGCCAGCGAGGTCCCGTTGACCGCTCCCCGCCAGAACCTGCTCCGTCGCTCGTCCGACTACCGCAAGCTGTGGACCGCTGCGACGATCTCGCTGTTCGGGACGCAGGTCAGCCTGATCGCGATCCCGGTCGTCGCGATCTTCCTGCTCCACGCGCAGGCCTACCAGGTCGCCCTGCTCGGGACGGTCGAGTTCCTGCCGTTCCTGCTCTTCACGCTGCCCGCCGGAGCCTGGGTCGACCGGCTGCCGCGGCGGCTCATCCTCGTCGCCGGCGACCTCGGCCGGGCCCTGTCGCTGGCCTCGATCCCGATTGCCTGGGAGCTCGGCGCGCTGACGATCTGGCAGCTCTACCTCGTCGGCTTCATCAACGGCACCCTGACCGTGTTCTTCGACGTCGCCGACCAGTCGTTCCTCCCGGCGATCCTCGAGCCGGACGACCTCGTCGAAGGCAACTCACAGCTCCAGGTCAGCGCCTCGGCCGCCCAGGTTCTCGGCCAGCCGCTCGGCGGCGGCATCGTCGGCCTGTTCGGCGCGCCGTTGGCGGTGATCGCCGATGCGATCAGCTTCGTCGCCTCGGGCGGGCTCATCTTCTGGATCCGCAAGCGCGAGCCGAAGCGGGCCGAGGCGGCGCCCGCCGGCGGGTTCCTCGCGCCGGTCGCCGGCCTGCGCGGCGAGATCGCGGAGGGGCTCCGCTATGTCACCGGCCACCCCTACCTCCGCTACATCGCCGCCTCCACCGGCCTGTCGAACCTGTTCTCGAACATGGCATTCGCCACGCTGGCCGTGTTCGTCTACACCGATCTCGGGCTGACCCCGTTCCAGTTCGGGCTCATCGGCGGGATCGGCAGCATCGGGGTTCTGGCCGGGGCCGTGGTCGCCGGCCGGATCGCCGCGCGGATCGGGGTGGGCCGGACGATCCTCTGGTCGATCGCCATCTCCGGCCCGCCGACGCTGCTCGCCGCGGTCGCCCAGCCGGCGACGGCGATCCCGGTCCTGACCGCCTCGTTCTTCCTGGGCGGCTTCGCCGGGGTCGTCTACAACATCAACCAGGTGAGCCTGCGCCAGGCGATCACCCCGGAGCGGATCCAGGGCCGGATGAACGCCACGATGCGCTTCCTCGTGTGGGGAACGATCCCGATCGGCCAGATCATCGGCGGGATCGTGGCGACCGCGATCGGCGCTCGCGGGGCGGTCGTCGTCGGTGGCATCCTCGGCTGCTTCGCGTTCGTGCCGATCCTGTTCTCGTCGGTCCGGACCCTCGAACGGATCCCGACCCAGGCGGAGATCGCCACCGACACCGAGCTGCTCGACGCGGACGCCGGGATGACGAGCCCGGGATCGTCGCTCGACTGACCGCCGCCAGCGGAGCGAGGTCGCCCGATCAGCTTCCGCCGTCGAGCATCGGGATGTGGACCCCGCGCTCCCGGGCGACCTCGATCGCCCGCTCGTAGCCGGCATCGGCGTGGCGCATGACGCCGGTCCCGGGATCGGTGGTCAGGACCCGCTCGAGCTTCTCGGCCGCGAGCGCCGAGCCGTCGGCCACGACCACCATCCCGGCGTGCTGGCTGTAGCCGATGCCGACTCCGCCACCCTGGTGGACGCTGACCCACGAGGCGCCGGCGGCCGTGTTGACCAGACGCGTTGAGGATCGGCCAGTCGGCGACCGCGTCGCTGCCGTCGCGCATCGCCTCCGTTTCGCGGTTCGGCGAGGCGACGGAGCCCGAGTCGAGGTGGTCGCGGCCGATGACGATCGGCGCCTTGAGCTCGCCGGCCGCGACGAGTCGATTGAACTCGAGACCGGCGCGGGCGCGTTCGCCGTAGCCGAGCCAGCAGATCCGGGCCGGCAACCCCTGGAACGGGACCCGCTCGCGGGCCATCGCGAGCCAGTGGTGGAGCCCTTCCTTGTCCGGGAACAGCTCGACCAGGGCGCGATCGGTCCGATAGATGTCCTCGGGGTCCCCGCTGAGCGCCACCCAGCGAAACGGGCCGCTGCCCTCGGCGAACAGCGGACGGATGAAGGCCGGGACGAACCCCGGATAGGAGAAGGCGTCCTCGACACCGGCTTCCCTGGCCATCGCCCGGAGGTTGTTGCCGTAGTCGAAGACGATCGCTCCGGTCCACTGGAACTCGAGCATCGCTCGGACCTGGGCCGCCATCGAGTGCATCGCCCGTTCGACGTAGACCACGGGCTGGGCCGACCGGAGCACGAGCGCATCGTCCAGGCTGATCTCGGCCGGGACGTACCCGCCGAGCGCGTCGTGGGCGCTGGTCTGGTCGGTGACGATGTCGAACCGCTCGCCGGCCTTCGCCCAGGCCGGCTCGATCTCGGCCGCGTTCCCGATCAGGGCGATCGACAGCGGCACGCGCTCGGCGGTCGCGGCGCGGGCCCATGCCAGCGCTTCCTGCGGGTCCTCGGTGAGCCGATCGACATAGCCGATCTCGTGACGACGGCGCGCGCGGGCCGGGTCCACCTCGATGCAGATTGCCACCCCATCGTTCATCGTCACGGCCAGCGGCTGGGCCCCGCCCATCCCGCCGAGCCCGGCCGTCACGGTGAGCGTGCCGCGCAGCGAGCCGCCGAAGTGCTGGCGCGCGAGCTCGGCGAAGGTCTCGTACGTCCCCTGGAGGATCCCCTGGGTCCCGATGTAGATCCAGGACCCGGCGGTCATCTGGCCGTACATCATCAGCCCGGCCGCCTCGAGCTCGCGGAAGACCTCCCAGGTCGCCCACCTCGGGACGAGGTTGGAGTTGGCAATGAGCACCCGGGGCGCCCAGACGTGGGTCCGGAACACGCCGACCGGCTTGCCGCTCTGGACGAGCAGCGTCTCGTCGTCGGCCAGGCTGCGCAGCTCGCGGACGATGGCGTCGAACGCGGCCCACGACCGGGCGGCTCGACCGGTCCCGCCGTAGACGACGAGGGCATCGGGGTTCTCGGCGACGTCCGGGTCGAGGTTGTTCATGAGCATCCGGAGGGCGGCCTCCTGGGCCCAGCCGCGACACGACAGGTCGCTGCCCCGGGGAGCGCGGACGATCCTGGCGCCGGGCAGGGCGCCGGGCTGGGCGGTCATCGCCCGAGTCTACGCCGGTCGCCGACCGTCTCGGGTACGCTCCCCGGACGATGCCGATCCTTGCCGTCCGCCGCTGGGCGGACCTGCCAACGGCCGAGCGGGAGCGGCTGCTCGCCCGGTCGACGGCGGCGGTGTTCGAGCCGTCGCTCGTCGCCTCGATCGAGGCGATCTTCGCCGACGTCCGATCGCGCGGCGACGCCGCCGTCGTCGACGCCACCGAACGGTTCGACGGGGTCCGCCTGACTCCCGATCGACTGGCCGTGGACCCGGACGAGATCGAGGCGGCCCATGCCGGGATCGCGCCCTCGCTGCTGGCCGGGATCCGCGAGGCGATCGCCAACAGCCGCCGGTTCAACGAGACGCAGCTCGCCGAGACGGCGTCCGATTGGCAGCGCGAGGTCCGGCCGGGCTTCCTCGTCGGCGAGCGATTCGGGCCGATCCCGAGCGCCGGCCTGTTCGTCCCGACCGGCAAGGCCAGCTATCCGTCCGTCCTGTGCCAGATCGGGACCCCGGCGGTGGTCGCCCGCGTCCCGACCATTGTCGTCGTCGTGCCGCCGATCCCCGGCTCGCCTGACGGGGCGGTGGATCCGGCGACCCTGGCCGTGGCTCGCGAGCTGGGCATCGACCGGCTGTTCCGGGCGAACGGACCGGCGGCGATCGCCGCGCTCACGTTCGGGACCGAGTCGGTGCCCAAGGTCCTGAAGGTCGTCGGTCCGGGTTCGCCCGCCGTCACGGCGGCCCAGGTGCTCGCCCAGCGCTACGGCACGGCCACCCAGATGCTGTGCGGCCCGTCGGAGAGCCTGCTCATCGCCGACGAGTCGGCCGACCCGTGGCGCCTGGCGATCGACCTGCTCAACGAGGCGGAGCACGGGGCCGATTCGGCCGCGACCCTGGTCACCGACTCGGACGCCCTCGCCGCGGCGGTCGAGGCGGCGGTCGCCGAGCAGATCGTCGGGCTGCCCGAGGCGCGTGCCGCCGCGGCCCGGATCGCCCTGTCCGACCTCGGCGGGGTCGTCCTGGTGGGTTCGATCGACGAGGCCGTGGCATTCGCCAACGAGTACGCCGCCGAGCACGTCCAGATCGCGACCCGCGATCCGCTGGCGACGCTTCGCGGCCTGCGCTACGCCGGCGAGGTGCTCCTCGGCCAGGACACGCCGATCGGCGCCTCGAGCTACACGATCGGGATCCCGGCGACGCTCCCGACCGGTGGCTATGCCCGCCTGAACGGCGGGGTCACCGCCCGGACGTTCCTGACCTCGTCCTCGATCGCCCGGCTGAGTCCGGATGCCCTGGCCGGGCTGGCGTCACCGACCCTCGCCCTCGCCGATCACGAGGGCTTCCCGGCCCACGCGAACGCCTTCCGGTTGCGTGGCCTGACCGACGCCGGGGACGGTGAAGGGACGCGGTCCTAGGGTCGCAGACCCGCCAGCAGCTGCTCGCCCAGGCGGCTCTCGCCGAGCGACGAGACGGACACGATCGTGTCGAGGCCGGGCAGCCGGACGTGGTAGGTGAGGATCCCGCCGTCGCAGCGGCCGATGTAGGCGGTCCGGCCGGCGATCGTCGCCTGGGCGTGGCCGGTGACCCCGCCGGCCTGCGAGCAGGCGCCCTCGTCGAAGCTGTCGCGCCACGATCGGAAGAACCCATCGTCGAGGATGCCGGGCCGGACGACGATGACCGAGGCGTAGGCAAACGCGTCCGAGGCCGGGTCCACGACGATGGCCTGGGCCATCCGATCGAGCGTCTCGACGAGGCCCGGATCGTCCGCTCCGCTCGGATCGGACACGGCGACCACCGGCAGCCCCCCGACCGTCGCCGGGAGGAGCTCGAGCAGGGTCGGGTCGATCGGGACGGTGGCACCCGCCTCGCCCGGAGCCGGGCGCGTCGGATGGCGCTGGCCCGCCGGAACCCGCGCTGGGTCCTGCCGACGCGGACGACGTCGGGCCGGGCGGCGCCGGGCTGGCCGCCCCGGCGCTGGTCCTGGGTCGGGTTCGCCGACGCCCCCGGCGAGGTCGTGCCGGATCCGCCGCAGGCCGCGACGACGAGGACTGCGACCACGAGCGCCGGGCCGACCGCGGCGGGAGCTCGAAGCCGCGCGATCCGACCGGCGGGCGGCACTACCCCGGGATCCGCCCCGGATCGGCGTCGGGACGGACGAAGGCCGACTCGTAGAACTGGATCGGGTTGCCCTCCGGATCCCAGAAGAAGCAGAACCGGCCCCATTTCGTCGCGACGACGTCCTCGTGGCGGACCTCGGCGCCGTCGAGCCGGCGGACGGCCAGCTCGAGGTTGTCGACGATCACCTCCGGCACGACCCCGCCCGTCCGGTAATCCTTGGGTTCGGTGCTCGCGATCCCGCCGGCGATCAGGGCCAGGCTCGTGCCCTGGGCGGCATCGAACCGGACGAACGACGCGGTTCGGTAGAGCAGGCGCAGGCCGATGACGTCGCGATAGAACGCCAGCTCTCGATCGATGTCGGCGACGAAGATCAGGGCGCCACGGACCTTCGAGACGCTGCCCAGCGCCTGGATCATCGACATCGACATCTCTCCCGTCCTAGACCAGCTCGCGGCGCACGACCGGGAAGCGGTCGTCGTCGACCGCCAGCTGGAACCCGGCCGCCAACCAGAAGTCCGACGTCGCGCCGCTGGTCGCGTCGGGTCGAGCACCGATCTCAGGGTACGCCTCGACGGCCGCGAAGCCGCGACCCGCCAGATCGTCGCAGACCGCCTCGACGAGCCGCCGGGCATGGCCGGCGCCGCGCGCCGCGGGGGTCGTCGCGATGCAGGTGATCACGGCCGGCAACGGCGCGTCGGGCAGCTGCGGGTAGAGCCCGCGCAGGTGCAGCGCGCGCGGGTATGCCGAGAGCGGGCCGAACTGGACGTAGGCCACGGCCGTGTCGTCGGCCAGGGCGACCTTGGCGTAGGTCCCGAACACGGCCAGTCCGCGGACGAGCAGACCGAGCTTGCGCGGGCCGCCCGCACCGGCGACCGGTCGGGTCGGTCGAGCTGGCGCGAACGGGTTGTCGGCAAGCCGGTCGTCATCGGACGCCACGAAGGGATTCGCGGCCGGCCCGCCCGATCGGGCCGGAGCGAACGGATTCGCCTGGGGTTCGTCGTCGAAGCTCCCGAACGGGTTCGGTTGCCGGCCGGGTGACGGGGCCTGCGCCGTGGACCCCGGGTCGAGCCAGTTCAGCCGGGCGGCCTTCGAACCGCGCGCGGCATCCTCCCAGTAGTCGCAGGTTCGGTGGTCGAACCCGGGATCGGCGCACGGTGGGATCAGGCGGAAGGTTGATTCGTCGGTCACGTCGACGATCCGGATCTCGGCCACGGCCGGAGTCTACGACTCGGCGAGACCGGCGAGGGCTCCGCTGCGGACGAGCGCTACCGCCGCGGCGATGTCCGGGCCGGGCTCCCGGTCGGCGACCAGCCGCGGGATGACCGCGCGGACCGCCCGCTGCGCGGCGGCGACCCCGGCACCGGGCGCCGTGTCCGGCAGCAGCTCGAGCCGCGCATCGAGCGCCTGGGTTCCGACGAGCAGCTCGATCGCCACGATCGTCTCGACGTTCTCGACGACCGACCGTGCGTGCCGGGCCGAGATCGAGCCCATCGACACGTGGTCCTCCTGGTTGGCGCTCGTCGGGATCGAGTCGACCGACGCCGGATGGGCCAGGACCTTGTTCTCGGAGACGAGCGCGGCCGCCGTGTACTGGTGGATCATCATCCCCGAGTCGAGACCCGACGAGGCCGCCAGGAACGCCGGCAGACCGCCGTTCAGCCGGGCGTCGACGAGCTGGGCGGTCCGGCGCTCCGAGATCGAGCCGAGCTCGGCCACGGCGATCTTGGCGAAGTCGAGCGCGAACGCGATCGGCTCGCCGTGGAAGTTGCCACCGCTGATCACGAGGCCACCGCCGGTAGCCACCGCATCGGCCGGGGCGACCCCACCCGCGGGGAAGATCAGCGGGTTGTCGGTGGCGCTGTTGAGCTCGATGTCGAGGACCCGGCGGAGATGATCGAGCGTGTCCCGGACGGCACCATGGACCTGGGGCACGCAGCGCAGCGAGTACGGGTCCTGGACCTTGTGCGCGGTGGCGTGGTGGCTGGCCTGGATCGTCGAGCCGCGCAGGAGATGGCGGAGCTCGGCCGCCACCGCCACCTGGCCGGGGTGGGGCCGGGCCAGCTGATAGGCGGCCGAGAAGGCGACGTCGGTGCCGAGCAGCGCCTCGACGCTGATCGCCGCCGCCACGCTCGCCGTTCGGATCAGTCGATCGGCATCGGCCAGGACGAGCGCCCCGATCGCGCTCATCATCTGGGTGCCGTTGAGCAGCGCCAGCCCTTCCTTCGCCTCGAGCCGGAGGGGCGCGAGCCCGACCGCGCCGAGAGCCTCCTGGGCGGGCATCCGCCGGCCGTTCAGCTCGACCTCGCCCCGCCCGATCAACGGCAGCGCGAGGTGGGCAAGTGGGGCGAGATCCCCCGACGCGCCGAGCGATCCCTGCTCCGGGACGACCGGGTGGATGCCCGCCGCCAGGAACGCGAGCAGCCGCTCGACGACGAGCGGCCGGCACCCGCTGTGCCCGAGCGCGAGCGTGTTGGCCCGAAGGAGGAGCATCGCCCGGACGACCTCGATCGGGAAGGCCGGTCCGACCCCCGCGGCATGGCTCATCAGGAGGTTCTCCTGGAGCCGTCCCGTGTCCTCGGGCCGGATCGACACGCTGGCCAGGTCGCCGAATCCGGTCGTCACCCCGTAGGCAACCGCGCCGCCGGCGACCAGGGCCTCGACGACCTCACGGGCTTCGTCCATCCGGGCGCGTGCATCCGGGTCGAGCTCGGCCGTGCCGCCGTGGCGGGCGACCGCCTCGACGTCGGCGATCGTCAGGGCCGCCCCGGTCAGGACCACGGTACTGGTCACGGCATCGAGGATAGTCGGCTATGCTGCCGGCCGTTCCACGTCCGCCGCGGAGCCGCCCGTGCTCGAGTTCGTCGACAAGATCGTCATCCCGTTCCTGGCCAATCTCTACGATGCCGTCGGCTACCTCGGGGTGTTCATTGCGATGACGATCGAGTCGGCGATGATCCCGCTCCCGTCGGAGCTGATCCTGCCGTTCGCCGGCTTCCTCGTCTCCGATCCGTCCCATCTCGAGCCCCTGACCGGTCAGCCCTGGAACTACTGGATCGTGGTGATCGTGGCCACGGCCGGCAATACGACCGGCTCGCTGATCGCCTACGCGATCGGGGCCAAGGGCGGGCGACCGTTCCTCGAGCGGTACGGGAAGTACCTGCTGATCCGGCCGCACGACATCGAGCTGGCCGACCGGTTCTTCGCGCGGTGGGGCTCGCAGACGGTGTTCTTCAGCCGGCTCCTCCCGATCGTCCGAACGTTCATCAGCTTCCCGGCCGGGGTCGTCCGGATGAACCTCACCAAGTTCATCGTCTATTCGACCGCCGGAGCGTTCATCTGGTCGATGCTGCTCGTCTACGCCGGGATGGTGCTCGGGGCGAACTGGACGCAGATCCGCGAGGCGCTCCAGCCGTTCGACCTGCTCATCGCGGTGGCGATCGTCGTCGCGGTCGCGCTGTTCGTCTGGTTCCACCTCGGCCGGCCGGGGATGCCGCGCCGGGCCGCGAAGCCGCCGCTCGGCTAGCGCTCCTCCGGCGGGCGGACCGCCCGGAACGCCCGGTACAGGAGCAGGTCGTAGACGATCTTCAGGCCGCCGGCCAGGAAGAACGGGACGGCCGCCAGGGACGCACTCGCCACGAGCGGCGCCGACAGCGCCGGTGACAGCGCCGCGCCGGTCGTCCGGGCGATCCCGGTCACCCCGGCCGCCGCCGACCGCTCGTCCGGGTCGACCACCGCCATGACGTACGACTGCCGGGTCGGAACGTCCATCTGGCTCAGGCTGTAGCGGAGCAGCAGGACGAGGATGGCCAGGGGCAGGTTCGGCATCACCGGGACGAGGATCAGCAGGACGTTCGACGGGAGGTGGCTGAAGACCATCGTGTTCACGAGGCCGATCCGGCCGGCGATCCGGGCGGCCGACAGGCTCGATACGGCGGCCAGCAGGTTCGCACCGAAGAAGATCAGGCCGAGCAGACCGGGCTCCACCCCGTACTGGAGGTGGAACCAGTAGGCCATCAGGCTCTGCGGGACGAACCCGCCGGCGAACGCGTCGAGCGAGAACAGCGCCGACAGCTTGAGGACGATCCCCTTCGAGCGGCCGAGCCCGAGCCGGCGCCGGATCTCGCCCGGTCGCCATTCGCGCGGCGGCGCCTCGATCCGCGGGCCGACCCGGGCGAACAGGACCGCCATCACGAGACCGACCAGGGCGTAGCCGACGACGATCGCCCGGTAGGCGTCCGCCGGAGCGACGCCCGAGCGGATGAGCGCGCCGCTGAGGAGCCCGGCACCGAGCGCCCCGGTGGCCGTCGCCACGTAGCCGGCCACGTTGTACCAGGCGAAGGTGGCCGTCCGGCGGGCGTCGCCGACGGCCTGGCTGAGGGCGGCCTGCTCGACCGCCAGGAACGGCCCGACCTCGTTGCCGGTCGGGCTCAGCACGCCGATCGCGCCGGTCACGATGAGCAGCGGCACCCAGCTCGTCAGGGCGAACACCACCCCGGCCGCGACCATCAGCAGCGAGCCGGCGACGAGCACCCGGCGCCGGCCGAGGCGGTCGGCGTTCGTCGTCAGCCACAGCGAGATCACGGTGTCGCCGACCAGGGTCAAGGTCAGGACGAGCCCGATCGCGATCGGGTCGAGCCCGATGGCGGCGAGGTAGAGGACGAGGACGACGGCGAGGAAGCCGTAGCCGAACATCCGCAGGACGCGGGTGGTGAACAGGAGCCGGCCATCGCGATCCAGGCCGCGCAGGCTGGCCACGAGGCCGGAATCGGCCGGATCGGTCACTCCCAGGGGACCGTCCCGGGCGGGTGGAGGTGCGCCGTGTCGTTGAGCAGGAGGATCCGGGCGTCCGCCGGTCCGACCCCGTGCTCGAAACGGAGGACGGTCAGGTTGGCCTGGTCCTGGCTGAACCGCCGCCGGTACTCGCGGACGGGGATCCCCGTCGCGACGCAGATCAACACCCGATTGATCGTGCTGTGGGCAACCGCCAGGATCGGCCGCTCGTGGGGCCGCCCGCTGAGCGCGTCGTGCCACGCGATCAGGTCGACCAGGAACGCCTCGGCCCGCACCGCCACGTCATTGCCCGACTCGCCGCCGGGACAGGCGATCGTCGCCGGGTCGTCCTCCCAACGGGCCCGCCCCGCCGCGTCCCGGGCATCGATCTCGTCGTAGGTCAGGCCCTCCCAGTCGCCGTAGTCCATCTCGGCCAGCCGCGGATCGATCTCGACCTCGGGCGGGTCGGGGATCTCGGCTCGAAGGATGGCCGCCGTCTCCCGCGCCCGGCTGAGCGGGCTGGCCAGGACCCGGGCGAACGGCACCGCGCCGAGCCGTCGACCGAGCGCAGCCGCCTGCTCGCGACCGGCGTCCGACAGCCCCACGTCGATCCGCTGGCCGAGATGCTGTTCCGGATTCGAGCGTGGCGTCAGCCCGTGGCGGGAGAGGACGAGCGTGAGCATCGGCCCGAGTCTATCTGCCACAATGCCGTCGGAGGTCGGCCAGTCGAGTCATGAGCGATCCACATGCCAGCGATCCGCCGATGGTCGGAGAGCCTCACGGGCTCGGCGATCATGGTGAGACCCACGGCCACGACGACCACGCTCACGGGGACGAGACGCTCGGACCCGTCGACTGGCCGGCCTGGGGCGCCGGGGTCCTCGGGGTGGTCGCCGGACTCGTGGTCGCCTGGGCGTTCATCCTGTCCAACGTGGCCGCGCCCTCGGGCTGAAGCGGCGTCGAGCCCGTCGCAGGGCTGAGCCGAGGTCGGCCGCCGACCGGTCCTAGAACAGGCCGACGATGTTCCCTTCGCCATCGATGTCGATGTTCTCTCCGCCCGGCTTCGACGGCAGCCCCGGCATCGTCCGCATCTCGCCGCACAGCGGGGTGATGAACCCGGCCCCGGCCGACAGCCGCACCTCGCGGATCGGCAGGGTGAACCCGGTCGGCCGGCCCTTGAGCGTCGCGTCGTGGCTCAGCGAGTACTGGGTCTTCGCCATGCACACCGGCAGGTGCCCGAAGCCGAGCTCCTCGTAGAGCTTGAGCGCCTTCGTGGCGGCCGGCTGGTACTCGACCCCGGACGCACCGTAGATCCGGGTGGCGATCGCCTCGATCTTGGCCTGCAGCGGCGCGTCGTCCGGGTAGAGGAGCTGGAAGTCGGGGGCGCCCTCCTCGGCTGCGGCCCAGACCGCCCCGGCCAGTGCCTCGGCGCCTCGGCCGCCGTCGGCCCAGTGGGTCGTCACGACGGCGTCGCGGGCACCGGCCGCCCGGGCGACCTCCTGGATCGCCGCGACCTCGGCCGGCGTGTCGGTGGGGAACGCGTTGATCGCCACGACCGCCGGGACGTTGTACACGCCGATGTTCTCGATCTGCTTGGCCAGGTTCTGGGCGCCGCGCCGAACCGCGTCGACGTTCTCCTCGCCGAGCGCCGGGTCGAGCGGCTTGCCGGCGACGATCCGGCCGACCCCGCCGTGCATCTTCAGGGCCCGAATCGTGGCGACGATCACGGCGGCATCCGGGCGCAGTCCGGACGCTCGGCACTTGATGTCGAAGAACTTCTCGGCGCCCATGTCCGCCCCGAACCCGGCCTCGGTGCAGACCGCCTCGTTGGTGGCCAGCGCCAGGCGATCGGCCAGGATCGAGTTGTTGCCGTGGGCGATGTTGGCGAACGGCCCGCAATGGACGAACGCCGGGCCACCCTCGAGCGTCTGGAGGAGGTTCGGCTTGATCGCGTCGACGAGCAGCGCGGTCATCGACCCGGCGACCTTGAGGTCGTCCGCGGTCACCGGCCTGCCGTCGACGGTCTGGGCCAGGACGATCCGGCCGAGCCGAACGCGGAGGTCGGGCAGGTCCCGGGCGAGGGCGAGGATCGCCATGACCTCGCTGGCCACGGTGATGACCGTCTCGGTCTCCCGGGGCACGCCGTTCTCGCGACCCCCGAGTCCGATGACCATCCTCCGGAGCGCCCGGTCGCTGATGTCGACCACGCGGGGCCAGGCAATCGAGAACGGGTCGATGCCGAGCGGGTTCCTGTGATGGAGGCTGTTGTCGATGAAGGCAGCGGCGAGGTTGTGGGCCGCACCGATCGCGTGGACGTCGCCCGTGAGGTGGAGGTTGAAGTCCTCCATCGGGATCACCTGGCTGTAGCCACCGCCGGCGGCACCGCCCTTGATCCCGAAGACGGGTCCGAGCGACGGCTGGCGGATCGCGACGGCGGCCCGCCTGCCGATCCGATTGAGGCCCTGGGCGAGACCGACCGTGGTCGTCGTCTTGCCCTCTCCGAGGGGAGTCGGTGTGATCGCGCTGACGAGGATGTACTTGCCGCGCGGGTTGGCCGCTTCGAGCCGCTCGATCGCCTTGAGGCTGACCTTTGCCTTGACCGGTCCGTACAGCTCGATCTCGTCCTCGCGGAGACCCAGGTCGGCCGCCACGTCGACGATCCGGCGTGGAGTGACCGAGCGGGCGATGTCGAGATCGGACGGGACGCTCATGCGGATGGACTCCCAGGCTTCACGACGTCGGGTTGCCGGACGGCTGCGCGGACAAGATGGGTGAGCAGGAGCGCGTTCGTGACCGGTCCCACGCCGCCCGGCACCGGGGTGATCGCCCCGGCGACCCGGCTGGCGCTGTCGAAGTCCACGTCGCCGACGATCGTGTCGCCGACGACGTTGATCCCGACGTCGACGACGACGACCCCGGGCCGGAGCATCGCCCCCGTGATCAGACCGGGCCGACCGGCGGCCACGATCAGGATCTCGGCTCGTCCGACGTGCCCCGCGAGATCGAGCGTTCGCGAGTGGCAGACCGTCACCGTGGCGTGCTCCCTGACGAGCATGAATGCGACCGGCATGCCGACGACGTTCGACCGCCCGACGACGACGGCGTCGCGGCCCTCGATCGGGATGTCGTACCGGTGGAGGATCTCGATCGCGGCGTGGGCGGTGGCCGGCAGGAAGCCTTCGAAGCCGAGCCGGAGCAGCCCGGCGTTGAGCGGATGGATGCCGTCGATGTCCTTGGCCGGGTCGATCGCGTCGATGATGGCCCGAAGGCGGACGCTCGGCGGAAGCGGCATCTGGACGATGATCCCGGCGACGAGCGGGTCGTCGTTGAGCTCCCGGATCGCGCCGGTCACGGCGGCCTCGAGGTCGACCCGATCCGAGCCGTCGCTCTCGATCTCGACGAGCCGGCCACCGATCCCGGCTGCCTCGCAGCTGCGCATGATCTGACGCAGGTAGACGGCCGACGGAGCGTCCCGACCGACGAGCACGATGGCCAGGGTCGGAGCGTAGCCCCGGCGTTCGACGAACGAGGCGATGTCGTCGCGGACCGACGCGCGGATCTCCGCGGCGATCGGTGCGCCGAGCAGGAGTCGCGCCTGGCCGTCAGCCACCGGTCAGGCGTTCGACACGATGAGCGGGCCGCGCGCCTCGCCCGATGCGACGACCGCCTGGGTCACCGCGGCGAGGGCCGCGATCTCGGTCAGGAGCGCTTCGACCCTCGTCGTGGCGGCGTCGGCAAACGCGTCGTCGGCGACCGAGGGCAGGTTGACGAGAACGTTGGCGGCGGCTCCCCGGGCCGCGGCTTCGCCGAGGAGCGTCGCGACTGCCAGGTCGCTCGAGGCGTTCGCATTGCTCCGCCCGGCCAGCAGCTCCGCGGCGGCGACGAGCTCGCGACAGGCCTCCACGCAGGACAGCGGCACTTCTGCGGCGATCCGCGCGGCGGCCCTCAGCGCGGACGTCCGGACCAGTCGCTCGTCGTCGGTCGCCTTGGGAAGCTTGAGGGCGGCGGCGAAGCCCGCGTAGGCGTCGGCGTCGCGGTCCGCGAGCGCGAGAAACCGATCGGCGAGCTCTCGCCCGCGCGCGCCCGCGGCCGCGTGAACCGCCTCGTGCTCCGCATACTTCGGCCGTCCGGTCGACAGGGCGGCGACCATGGCGACGAGGCCTGCCCCGAGCGCGGCCGCCACCGCTGACGCACTGCCACCGCCCGGAACCGGCTCGGCGGACGCGAGGCGGTCGACGAAGGCGCCGACGGTGAGGTCGCGGAATCGTTGCGCGTCGGTCTCCACCGCCCGATTGTAGGGTGCCAACCCGATGGGCCGCGGGACGCTCCCGCCGGACGAGCGCGGTACCGGCGCACCCGTCCGGCGAGGGTCCCCGCCAGGGTCGACGTTGGGAGGATCGACGACCCCGGCTCGGTCGAGGCTTGTTGAGTCGACGAGTCAGGCGGCCAGGCGGTCCTCGTCGTCGAGACCCTCGATCGTCCAGCGCCGGGAACGGTGCTGGAAGGTCAGGGCGACCCGTGCCCGGGGCGTCCAGACCTCGAACATCGTCCTCGGCCCGATCGCAACCGGGTAGGCCGAGGCCTCGTGCCTGACGGCGGCCACCGAGGTGACGGCGAGACGCTCACCACCCCAGGTGATCTCGCGTGGGCGCCCGTCGAACCAGTCGGTCCGGACGCGCACCGTGGTCGGTTCCATTCTGGTCATCGCCATCCTGTCGGCTCCTTCTTCGGCAGCGACTTCGTCGTCAACCGGGGCACCTCGGCGACAGAACGTCTGTTCACTTCTGGCTCGACAGTAGACCGAACACCTGTTCGATGTCAAGCCCTCGGGCGAAGATTCGCCGGCACCTGTGACAGGTCGGGTGTCACGCGTCGTTGCGTGCCGAATGGCGCTGCCCGGAAGCGCTCCGGACTCAGCCTGGGTCGTCGTCGGTCGCCGGCTCGGAGTCGCGCATCCCGGTCCGGCGCTCGAGCGGTTTCATCGGATCTCGCTCGAACGGCGCCGGGAGATCCGCTCCGAGCAGCCGCGCCCTGGTCACCGCCCGATCCCCGTAGCGGCGCCGAATTGCGTCGGCCGCCTGGGTGACCCGCCGGCGGCGGTCGCTCGCCCCGGCCACGCTCGGCGTGGCATCCGGACCTTCGGAGCTCTCGAACAGGCCGAGCTGCTGCGGGTCGCCGAAATGGCTGGCCGTGACGCCGAGAAGACGCACCTTGAGGCCGCGGACCTCGGGCCGGGCAAGCTCGAGTGCCACCCGCCAGATCGGCTCGGCGAGGTCGGTCGGATCGGCCAGGGTGCGCTGCCGGGTGATCGTCCGAAAGGTCGAGTCGCGGATCTTGACGTGGATCGTGCCCGCCTTGAGCCCGGCCGAGCGCAGCCGCGAGGCGACCCCGTCGGACATCGCCAGCAGGGTTCGCTCGATCGCGTCCGGATCGGACGTGTCGACATCGAACGTGTGCTCGTGGCCGATCGACTTGGCCGGGTCCGCGTCGCCCACCGGATCGGCGTCGAGCCCTCTGGCCCGGGCGGCCAGCGAGGCCCCGTGCTTCCCGAACCGCCGGGCGAGCAGGTCCTCGGGGAGCGCGGCCAGGTCGCCGATCGTGACGACCCCGAACTCGCCGAGAGCGGCCGCCGTCTTCGCCCCGACACCCCACAACCTGGAGATCGGCAGCGGCGCCAGGAACTCGGCCTCGTGCCCCGGCTGCACGACGACCAGGCCGTCGGGCTTGCGCAGCTCGGACGCCACCTTGGCCACGAGCTTGGACGGCGCCACCCCGACCGACGCCGTCAGCCCGACCTCGGCGACGATCGCGGCCTTGATCGACGTCGCAATCGCCGGACCGTCGCCGAACAGCGCCCGCGACCCGGTCACGTCGAGGAACGCCTCGTCGATCGAGATCGGCTCGACCAGCGGGGTGAACCGGCGCAGGATCGTCATGACCTCGCGGCTGACCCGCTGGTACTTGCGCCCATCGACGGGCAGGAACACGCCCTCCGGGCAGAGTGCGTAGGCAGTCCGGAGCGGCATCGCCGAGTGGACCCCGTACCGACGCGCCTCGTAGGAGGCGGCGCTGACGACGCCCCTCGCCGTGGGTGCACCGCCCCCGACGATCACCGGCTTGCCGCGCAGCTCGGGTCGGTCGCGCTGCTCGACGGCCGCGAAGAACGCGTCGAGGTCGACGTGGAGGATGGTCGGAGCGGTCACGCGACGTAGGAACCCCCGATGAACGAGGCCATGAGCAGTGCCAGGAGCATGACCGAGGCGACGGCCCAGCCGAACCGGAGCCAGCGCCCCGGGACGAGCGCCAGGATGACGAACACCGGGAAGATCACGAGCAGATAGCGCGCGGTCGAGGTCAACGGGATCGGCTGGATCCGGGTCCCGATCAGGATGAGCTGGGGGAGCGCGTAGAGCGAGTAGGAGATCGGGACGCGGCGCAACCCGAGCACCGTCACGAACACGAACAGGACGAGCGTGATGAGGTTGAGTGCCTGAAGCGGGTCATGGTGGTCGACCGCCCATTGCCACGATGCGTCGACGACTTCCCACGGGAGGTGGAAGCTCTTGCCGCCCCACAGCTCCTGCGTGTCGAGCGGGGTCTGCCCGGCAACCGTCGCAGAGAAGCCAAGGAACGCGACGAACCCGATCGCCGGGGCGAGGGCGGCGATGGCCGGCCAGACCAGCGTGCCTGCAGGCAGTCTCGGGCCGGCCCGTCCGAGGCCGTGCTCGCGCCAGTAGACGATCGCCTCCCAACCGAGCGGGAGGACCAGGAACACGCCCTGGATCCTGGTCAGCGCGGCGAGCAGGCCGGCGATCGCCGCGACCGCCCACAGCCGCCGTCGAGCGCCGAGGACCGCCCAGACCGCCGCCGCCAGGAACAGCGACTCGGTGAACGGGGCGAAGAAGAAGAACGCCGTCGGGAAGATCGAGATCGCAATGACCGTGGCCAGACCAACCTCGTCGTCGAAGTCGAGCGCGACAAGGCGCCGGAGCCCGGTCATCGCGGCGACGTAGGCCAGACCCGCGACGACGAGGCCGCCGAGCGCCATCGCCCCGAACAGCAACCGTCCGACCAGCCCGGTGAGGAGCGGGAACAGCGGCCAGAAGTTGACGCTGTTCTCGGCGCGCTCGTAGCCGAACGTCGCGATCTTCGTGTACCAGCAGGCGTCCCAGCGCTGCCAGACCCCGACCAGCGGGAACGCCGGACCCTGGTCGGCCAGCGGCGGGATCGTCTGCCAGCCGTTGCGGGCGAGCTCGAAGTGACAGGGCCCGGGCAGGGTTCCCTGCCACCAGAGGTAGATCGCGAACAGGCCGAAGATCAATCGGAGCGAAACGAACAGGCCGAGCGCATCGCGAACCGCCTGTCCGAACCCGTCCCCGAAGATGGCCCGGGCTCCGCCCGCCCCGTCCGGCGCGAGCGGACCGTCCTCGTCCATGGCCCGAGAGTGTATCGTCGGGCCGATGGCCCACCTCGACGAGACGCTGGCGCGCCGCGGGTCGTCGCCGCTGGCTCGAGTCGTCGACTGGTACGCCGACACCCGCCTCGCCCTCCTGGTCGATACGGTCCGGGGCCGGCCCGACACGCTCGGGACGCTGGTGGTCGTCGCGGTCACGATCGCGATCTACCTGTTCACAGCCTCACGCGACCGTCAGAACCTCGACTACTTCGTCCGCCTCGCCGACGCGTTCCTCCACGGCCGGATCTACCTGACCGAGGCCCCGTCCTGGCTCAACGAGCTGATCCCCAGGGACGGGGTCTGGTACGTCGCCTACCCGCCGTTCCCGGCCGTCGTCCTCGTCCCGTTCGTGGCGATCTTCGGACCGGACTTCCCGCCCCAGATCGCGAGCTGTGTCGTGGGCGGGATCGGTGTCGGGCTCGCCTGGCTCGTCTTCGGACGGTTCGAGCTGACCGGCCGGGTCCGGCTCGGGCTGACTGCCGTGTTCGGGTTCGGGACCGTCCTGTGGTACGTCGCCGAGGTCGGGTCCGTCTGGTACTTCAGCCACGTCGTGGCGGTCATGCTGAGCATGGCGGCGATCCTGCTCGTCCTCGAGAAGCGCGCGCCGTTCGTCGTCGGGCTGCTGCTCGGGTGCGCGGCAATCTCACGCCTGCCGGTCGGCCTGACCGCACCGTTCTTCCTGGCCCTGATCGTCGGGATCGGCTGGCCACCACGGCTCCCGGCGCCGGGCGAGCGATCGGCGGCGATCGGCCGGGGGATCGCGTTCCTCGTCGGGATCGGCATCCCGACCGTCGTCTATCTCGCCTACAACTTCGCCCGGTGGGGGACGATCGTCGACCAGAGCTACGTGCTCATTCCGGGCGTCCTCGATGACCCTGTCTATGCGAAGCACGGGATCCTCGCCCTCGAGTACATCCCGCGCCACTTCTATGCGATCTTCCTGCGCAGCTGGAACTTCGTCGACGACCCGCCGTTCATCCAGCCGTCGTGGTGGGGGCTGTCGGTGTTCCTGACGACGCCGCTCTACCTGTGGCTGTTCAAGGCGCGCCTGCGCGATCCGCGGGTCGTCTGGGCGGCAATCGCATGCGCGCTCGCCCTGATCCCGATCGTCACCCACGGCAACGTCGGGTTCACCCAGTTCGGGTACCGCTTCAGCCTCGACGTCCAGCCGCTGCTGTTCGTCATCCTGGCGACCGTGTTCGCGCGCGGCATGTCACGCTGGGCGTGGGCCGCCTCGGCCGTGTCGATCGCGGTCTGCGCCTATGGGATCTGGGCGATCGGGATCGGCTTCGTCGAGTTCTAGCCCTTGGGCTCGACGACGATCGTGACCTCGGGGGCCATCCCGGCGAAGACCTTGACCGCCACCTTGTAGGTGCCCAGGCTCTTGAGCGGCTCCTCGAGATCGACCTTGTGCCGATCGACGACGATCCCGCGCCGGCCGAGCGCATCGGCGATGTCCTTGGCGGTGATCGAGCCGTAGAGCTTGCCGCCGTCGCCGACCTTGACCCCCATCGTCAGCGTGGTCGAGCCGATCCGGGTCGCCGAGATCTCGGCTTCCTCGCGCTCGCGCCGACGCTTGTCCTCGCGGCTCGCCACGTCGTGCTGCCAGGCTCGGTAGGCGCCACCGACCGCCGGCACCGCGAGCTTCTGCGGGATGAGGAAGTTGCGCGCGTAACCGTCGCTGACGACCTTCATCTCGCCGCTCTTGCCGAGCTTGTCCACATCGGCGGTCAGGATGACCTTCACGCGACCGAACCCTCCTTGTTGATCCAGCCCCGAACCCGGGGCCCGAGACCGGACGAGCGAGCGGCCTCGGCGACGGCGTCGACCGCCGGTGGGATGCGCCTGACGAGCCGCCGAACGGGCGATGGGGTCATCCGCCGAATCTGGCCGAGATCGCGCTCGAAGGCGGCCCGCTCGATCCCCAGGTCGAGCAGCTTCTCGTCGAGGATCCCGGCCGGGATCCCGTCGAAGAACAGGTCCACGCCGAGGACGACCACGACGAGGTCGTCGAGCATGCCGAGGATCGGGACGTCGTCGGGGACGATGTCGAACGGCACGGCGAAGTAGGCCAGGGCGCCCCCGAGGAGCGCCTTTCTCGACGTCGGCACCCGGTCATCGTTGATCAGCGACCAGATCAGCCGGACGTAGATCGCCGACCGGCTGGCCGTCGGCAGCAGGGCAGCCACGGCCAGCGCTCGGTTGAGCGTCGCCCCTGGGAGCCGTCGTCGTCGCCTGTCCGCCATGTCGCTCCTGACTCAGCCCGATCGCGAGGCGTGGCCTTCCATGCTCCGCTCGGGACAGCGCAGTCTACCAGCGGAACGCGGCGCAGGGCTGCCGATCGGTTCGGGTTGACAATCGAACGTCCGTTCGGTAACGTGAGGCGACACGGAGGCCTGATGACCAAGCACGATGCCGACCGCAAGGTCAAGATCCTCGACTTCATCGCGGCAACGCTCCGGACCCGCGGCGTCCCGCCGTCGGTCCGTGAGATCGCCCGTGCCGTCGGTCTTGCATCGACCTCCGCGGTCCACCATCACCTCCAGATCCTCGAGCGCGAGGGCTACCTCGAGCGAGGCGCTGCCCAGGCTCGGGCGATCCGGCTCACGCCGACCGCGGCGATCGAGCTCGGGCTCTCGAGCGAGCTCACCCCCCAGTCGGCGGCCTCGGAGGCCCACCTCCTGCCGATCATCGGTGAGATCGCCGCGGGCGGACCGATCGAGGCGTACCAGCGGGCCGACGAAACCCTGGCCGTGCCGGACGTGTTCGCCCCGAGCGGCGACGCCTACGTGCTCCGGGTCCGCGGCGATTCGATGATCGAGGCGCACATCGCGGACGGCGACTTCGTCGTCATCCGGCCGCAGACGACGGCCCGCAACGGGGACATCGTCGTCGCCCAGGTCGAAGAGAACGCGGTCACCCTCAAGACCTTCTACAAGGAGCAGGGCCGGATCCGTCTCCAGCCGGCCAACGCCGAGTACCAGCCGATGTACTACGACGACGTCCGCATCCAGGGCAAGCTGATCGGGGTCATCCGGCGCCTCGACTGAGGGCTGTCCACAGATCGCTCCACAGTCGGCCAACACGGCCACCGCTTTGGTGGATGGACCGACGGCTCGAGACACGGGTTGGTGGAGCGAGCCCGGCGCCCCGTCGTTGACACTCGACCTGACACGTAACCCCGTCATGTTCGGTGTGCCTTGATCGATCGACTGCCGCCCCAGAGCACCGAGGCCGAGCAATCCGTCCTCGGCTCGATCCTGATCGACCGCGACGCGATCGTCGAGATCGCCGAGTTCCTCCGCCCGGAGGACTTCTACCGGCCGGCGAATGGGGCGGTCTACGCCGCGATGCTCGAGCTGTTCGACAAGCGCGAACCGGTCGACATCGTGACCGTCGCCGAGGCGCTCGAGCGCGGCGACCAGCTCGAGACGGTCGGCGGGCGATCCTACCTGTCGAGCCTGTCGAACCAGACGCCGACCGCCGTCCACGCGGTCCAGTACGCCCGGATCGTCGAACGCAAGGCCGTCCTGCGCAACCTCATCGCCGCGGCCGGCAAGATCGCCGGGATCGGCTACGAGGACCCGGCCGAGATCCAGGAGGCGATCGATCGGGCCGAGAGTGAGCTCTTCACCGTCAGCCAGCGGCGGATCTCGACCGGGTTCAGCCCGCTCAAGACGCTGCTCCACGACGCCTACGACCGGCTCGACTACCTCCACGCGCACCGGGGTGAGATCAGCGGCGTTCGGACCGGCTTTGCCGATCTCGACGCGTTGACGACCGGCCTCCAGAAGAGCGACCTGATCGTGCTCGCCGCCCGGCCGAGCGTGGGCAAGACGAGCTTCGCCCTGAACATCGCCGAGTTCGCGGCGGTCAACGAGGGACGGAGCGTGGGCGTCTTCAGCCTCGAGATGAGCAAGGAGCAGCTCGTGCTGCGGCTGCTGTCGAGCGTCGCCAACATCGACTCGCAGCGGCTCCGGACCGGGTTCCTCGAGGAGATGGACTTCGCCCGACTCGCCCCGGCGATGAACGCCCTGTCCGAGGCCCCGGTCTACATCGACGACACGCCGAACATCACCGCGATGGAGCTGCGCACGAAGGCTCGCCGACTCCAGGCCGAGGCCGGGCTCGACCTCATCGTCGTCGACTACCTCCAGCTCATGCAGGCGACGACGAACAACCGCGATTCGAACCGTGTCCAGGAAGTCTCGGAGATCTCGCGGGGACTCAAGGCCCTCGCCCGCGAGCTGTCGGTCCCGGTCATCGCCCTGTCGCAGCTGTCACGCCAGCCGGAGATGCGCGAGAGCAAGGAGCCGCGGCTGTCGGACCTGCGCGAGTCGGGCGCGATCGAGCAGGACGCCGACCTCGTGATGTTCCTGTGGCGCGACAAGGAGCGTGGCACCGACGACGCGGAGCAGGACGGCGAGGTGGTCAACCTCAAGCTGGCGAAGCACCGGAACGGTCCGACCGGCGAGATCCAGCTCTGGTTCAGGAAGCGCCAGACCCGGTTCGTGTCGTATGCCGGCGAGCGCTACGCGGACGTCGCCGGCTGATCGGTCCGGGAGCCTCAGCCCTTCTCGTCGGGCAGCAGCGGCCGGAGCGTCAGCGCATAGACCCTGCCGTCCGAGGTCTTGAGCAGGATCGACTGGGCGCCGCCCGTCAGGCCATCGACCCCGAGCGCCGCGACGTCGGCGGCGGTCAGCGTGCGGGTCGGAGTCTGCATCGAGCTCGGGTCGGTGGACGGCTTGAACCCCGACGGCCCGAACTCGGTCCACGGCCAGGCAATCGTCGGTGCGGTCGGGCTCACGTCGATCGCGTCGAACAGGATGCCCCGGTAGGCGCCCGGCGTGTAGCCGGCCGCCGTCGCGCCGCCGAGATCGGGATCGACGAGTCGCTGGGCGAGCGCCTGGAAGGCCTTCCGCGCCTCCGCATCTGGGCTCCCGCCCGGCTGCTCGAACCCGAGCGCCCCGACCGTCACGAGCTTGTCGAGGCCGCCGGCATGGAGGGTGAACATGGTCGATGGCGCGTCGGCGATGCCACCGGCAACGTACTGTTCGCGGGCCGCTCCAAGGCCCCCGGCCCCGATCGCGTCGGCCAGGAGCGCCTGGACTGACGCCTCCGACAGCCGGGCCGTCGTGAACGGAAGCAGCCTCGGGATCCCGTCGCCTGGCGACGGCTCCACGTACACCTTGGCCGGGTCGCGGAACACGACCGTCCCGTCGCCGTACAGGCTGAACTCGGGGATCTCGGTGAGCAGGACTCCGGGCGCCACGAAGCCGCCGCCGGTCGACATCCTGAGGACGACCGCGGTCGGACCGGTCGCGTGCTCGATCGCCGGCGATGCCGGCGGCGGAGAGCTGCCTTCCGACGGTGCGCCGCTCGGTGGCGGCGAGCTGCTCCCTCCAGGGGAGGTCCCCGCGCCGACACAGGCGACAACCAGCAGACCGGTGACCATCGCGATGGAGTGCGGAGCGAAGCAGCGTCAACATGCCGCCCTGACGGTAGTGCACGCCAATCGGTTCCACGAGGCGTTGGTGCACCTGCGCACCGGACCGAACCGCACGGTCCGTTACCACCCTTCCCGACCCTTGACTCGGCGCGTATCCTCCCCGACAGAGTGCCGACCGTCCGGGAACGATCGGAGCCGAGCGCGTACCCCAGTCCCCCAGCGACGCGTTCGTTTCCGTCCCCCTCCGAGCGATCGACGATCATCCCTGATGAGGACGAGGGACCAGGGTGTACCAGGATCGAACGCTCTTCTGTCGCGACTGCTCCGAGGAGTTCCTGTTTTCGTCCGGCGAGCAGTCATTCTTCGCGAGCAAGGGTCTCCAGAACGACCCTCAACGGTGTCCCAGCTGTCGAGCCGCCGCCAAGCGAGCCCGCTCGACCGACGGACCACGCGAGTTCCACGCCGCGATCTGCGGCGAGTGCGGTGGCCAGGCGATCGTGCCGTTCGCGCCGCGCAACGACCGGCCGGTCTACTGCAGCTCGTGCTTCGACAAGGTCCGCGCGACGACCGCGGGGGCCGCGCCCGCTTGAGGCGCGCCGCCTGATCCCGGGCCACCCCACAGAACGTCTCTGAGAGGCCGGCCTGGAGGAGGCCGGCCTCTCGTTCCTCGCGGCTAGACTGGGCGGACCGACCAAGCGTCCGCATGAAGGACCGCCGCGGCGGCAAGCGAGGTGAGGCAGGTATGGGCGTCATCATCATCCGGGAGATGGTCGGGACGAGTCCGAGCTCGTGGTCGGACGCAGCGCGGATGGCGGTCGCCACGGCGTCGAAGACCGTCCGCAACATCCGGTCGATCGAGGTCGTGAAGTCGACCGCACACGTCGAGGATGGCGAGATCGTCGAGTACCGGGTCGACCTGAAGATCGGCTTCGAATACGAGGGATGAGGGGCCACCCGGCCCGGCGTGCTCGGGCGTCGGGCGGATGCGTATGATGACCCGACCAAGGCCGACGTGAGGGAGAGTCGATGGCCGACTACAAGCTCGACCTGCTGCGCAAGGTCCCATTGTTTGCGGGCTTGAGCCGACATGATCTCGAGCTGGTCGAACGGCTGACCGACGAGATCGACGTTCCCACCGACAAGGTCCTGATCAAGGAAGGCGCCTACGGCCACGAGTTCTTCATCGTCGTCGACGGCGCGCTCCGGGTCGAGCGCGAGGCGAAGCTCCTCCGGAAGCTCGGTCCAGGCGACTTCGCCGGGGAGATCGCCCTGATCGACGGCGGCGTCCGGACGGCGACGGTCACCGCCGACGCCCCCTCACGACTGCTGGTCATCGGCCATCGCGAGTTCTTCTCGCTCCTCGGCCAGTACCCGGACATCCAGATCCAGGTCCTCCAGGCGCTCGCCCACCGGGTCCGCGTGTCGGAGCCGGCCGCCGTCCATTAGGGAGCCGTGCGCGCAGTCAGTCCGGCAGCTGTCACTCCGGCTCCGTCGGCACGCCGTCGGTCGCAGCTAATCGTCAGGTGAGCGCCGCGGCCCACCATGGCCGCCATGCCTTCGCCCGACCGACCGCTCATCGCCGATCGCGTCGTTGACACCGGTGGAGCGCCGTCCATATCGTTCGAACCGTCCACGGGGCGTCGCGGCGGGCTGGGGCCGCGGGAACCCGTGCCGGTCGGACCGGGACGAGCGGCGTCGACGCCCACCATGTCGTTCCCGATCGGCGGCGAGGTCGTGCACGAGTTCCCGCTCCAGCCGGCGAAGGTCCAGCGACCCCCGCTTCGGCGGGAGACGCTCCGGCGCGAGCGCCTGCTCGACTGGCTGAAGGTCAAGATCCACCACCGGATCCTCCTCGTCACAGCCGAGGCGGGGTACGGCAAGACGACGCTCCTGGCCGACTTCGCCCGGCATCATCGCCGCCCGACGATGTGGTACCGGCTGGACGAAGAAGACCGGAACTGGGTGAGCTTCCTTCACTATCTCGTCGCGGCTGGTCGCGAGATCGAGCCCGACTTCGCGCCGGCGACGAAGGGCCTGCTGGCCGAGCTGGGCGTCGCCACGGGGCCATCTCGCGACACGATCATCGCGACCTTCATCCGGGAGCTCCAGACGCTCGGGCAACGGGGCGCGGCGCTGATCGTGGACGACTACCACCTCGTCGACGATGTTCCGGACATCCGGATCGTCGCTCGTGAGCTGGTCACTCGGGCGCCGGAACGGTTGACCCTCGTCTTCATCAGTCGACAGCAGCCGAGCCTGCCGTTGGCGCGGCTGCGCACGCTGGGCGAAGTCGCCGAGCTGACCGCCACCGACCTCCGCTTCGACCTGGACGAGACCGAGCGGCTCTTCCGGGATACGTACAAGCGACCCCTCGAGCCGGATGTCCTCGCCGACCTGGCGGATCGAACCGAGGGCTGGGCGGCGTCGCTCGAGATGGTCAACGCCGCCCTCCGCGACCGGTCGCCGGGCGAGGTTCGCGCGTTCGTCCACGGCATGACCGGAGCCCACGGCGAGCTCTATGACTACCTCGCCGAGGAGGTCGTGGGCGACCTCGATGAGGAGACTCAGCGCTTCCTGATGACGACCTCGCTGCTGCAGGCAGTCGACCCCACCCTCGCCGAAGTCATCGGTGGGGTCGAGCTGGTCCGTGCCCGCGAGCTGATCGCGGCAACCGAGCGGCTTGGTCTGCTCTCGAGTCGGGGGACCGGACGCCGAGGCGCACGCCGATACCACCCGCTCGTTCGCGAGTTCCTCGAGGCGCGGCTTCGCCGAAGCCTCGGAGACGACGTGGCCCGCGACCTCCACCGCGCCGTCGCACGGCATGCGGGCACAGCCGATTGGCGCCTGGCCGCCTACCACTTCGCCGAGGCAGGCGACATGGCCGACCTCGGCGCGGTCATTCAGGCCGCCGTGCCAACGATCATGGGCAGCGGCGAATTCGCCCTCGCTGAGTCATACGTCCAGCGCGCCGACCCCGAGAACAACAGCGCGTTTGAGCTGTTCCTGTCGCGGATGGAGTTGCATCGAGGGCGTATTGAAAGCGCCCTGGCTCATGCTGAACTCGCCGTTGACGTCAGCATGAAGAGCAACGATCAGATTCTTGCCGATCATGCTCTGCTAAACCTGATCGCCGTGCTGCATGTCACCGGGCAGCTGGAGGCCTCCCGCGACGTTGCGGAACTTCTAGCGACTCGTACGACTTCGCCGATCCTTCGATCAATTGCACGTGGAGTACTGGCAATTCTGGGGGGCTCTGTTGACGAGAACCTCGACGACGTCCGAGCCATGCTCCTGGAAATGGCATCGGACCAGGAGCGGAGTGGGTACCGGCACTACGTGGGAATCACGTGGCTGAACATTGCGGACATTGACTGTGCTCGCGGCGACTCCGTGGGCGCACTCGCAGCATCGACGCAGGCGATCCACGAACTCGCGACAACTTCTGCCGGCATTGAGGTCGAGGGAGCGCGAGCTCTCCGGGGCTGGGCTCTCGCGCAGCAAGGTCACTGGGATGCGGCCACCGCGGAGTTTCGTCTCGCCGAGGCCGGTGACTTTGATGCCGTGCGTAGCGAGACGCTCACATTCGTATCCGAAGCCTATGCCCTCTTTGGCGAGAGGGTCGACGGTGAGGCGATCCTTGGTCGAGCCATCAATGCGCGATACGTCTCAGGCTCCACAACTGACCACCAGCATCTGAGCTCCGCCCTCTTCGCATTGCGGCGCGGCGAATTGGAACTGGCGAACCGGGCCCTTGATGCCATTGCTATGGACCGCCCCCACACTGTGGCTGCATTCCAGGCTCGTGTCTGGTTCACGCGGGGGCTTCACGCGATCCGATCCGGATCTGAGCGAGCAGAGCGCGAGGTGGCTCTCGCCCTTCACCTATCGGTTCGACAAGGTGCCCGGCTCTACTCAGCCGCGTCCCGAGTACTCCAGGCCACATTGGCGGATGCGGACGCGCTTGGTGCCGCCATTGGCCAGGCCGCCAGAGAGCGACCCGGGAGCTTGTCATTGATCGCGGAGGCGCTCACCGAAAGGTTCTCAGCGCTGGACTCCGTCGCCACATCTGTCATTTCGGCCGAAGCCGAGCTCTGGCCTCAGCGATGGCGTGAACCTCTCCGGAAGGCGCTCTCGAGTCAGAGCGCCGCCGACAGGCTCTCTGCGGGTACGGTCCTGGACCTCGTAGGCGAACGTAGAGATATCGTTCCACTGCGACAGGCGGCCAAAAGCCTTCGGGGACTGCCAGGATCGAGCGCTTCTCGGACGTGGCCTGGCACGACGACTTGCACCGCATGTCTTTGTCGAGGACCAGGGCAGAGTACAAATCAGGGTCGGCGGCGACACGATCCCAGGGACCGCAGTACGACGCAAGGTTCTTGCATTGCTCTGCTATCTCGTTTCACGGGCGAGCATGTCCGCCACGCGTGATCAGGTCTTGGAGGCCTTGTGGCCCGACCTTGAGCCGGACCCAGCCTTGAATTCGCTCAATCAGACCGTGTACTTCCTCCGGCGTGTGTTCGAACCGTCGTTCGCGGAAGACGTATCGCCCGGCTACGTTCATCACGATTCGGAGGTCATCTGGCTCGACCCGGAGCTCGTTGATAGTCGGTCCCAACGCTGCCGCGAAGCTATTCGTGTTGCCGACCGGGACCCATCGCCTGAGAACGTCGATCTTGTCAGCCGAACTTACTTCGGCCGCTTCGCTCTCGACTTCGCGTACGAAGAGTGGGCCGGGCCCTATCGGGACTCGATGCATGCCGCCTACCTTGAGGTTGTCGAGAAGGCGGTCTCCGCCGACACGAATGCCGGTGCTTTCGATCGTGCGATTGGCCTCGCGCGCCGTGCAATCGAGGCCGATCCGGAGGCCGAACAGATCGAACTTTCGCTCCTCCGGCTCTATCGCAGGACAGGGGCGCACTCGGCTGCCGCCGAGCAGTACGCTCACTACTCATCCGTGCTCCGGAACGAGCTTGGAATTGAGCCTCCGCCTCTCGATTCCCTGTGACGATAGGTAACGTTGCGTATTGACCGGTCCAGTTGAGGATCCCTATAGTCCGGCCACTCCCCGGTACGTCCGTACTGGGAAGCAATATCAATATGACCGGACGCGCCGATGCGCCACCTGAAATGGGCACTTAGGGTGGAGCGGAGCGACTAGTGCAACCGACCGACATTCGTCAGGTCGGTTTTCGTGTCTCCAAGGCACGAGGCCGCAAGGAGGAACGCAAGTGGCTCCTGAAGCCGTCACCAAGAGCTGGTAGCTCGAACCCAGGACACTAGGTATCGATCGATGAAGGATCGAATTCTTCGGCTTGCGATCGCCGTAAGCGCCGTGGTTGGCATGGCACTTGCTGGTGGAGCATCGTTAAGGGGGTTCTAGGGACCTTAGTCCCATACCGGGTCTGACCAGGAAGGGTTAGAGTCTCCTGGGCGGATCGGTATTACGGGACGGGAATGCCGAAGGCACTGAAGATCTACATCGCCGGACTCGTGGGAGCGAGTGCAGTTGCACTCGTTGCCACGAGTTTCGTGTTTCTACAGAAGCCCGGGTACATCCTCGGGATGCGCCCCGCGATCTCGGTGACGGAGCCCACAGACCTCGGAGTCTTACTCGGACTCGCATTCTGGATCCTGCTGACGCTGTTCGCGTCTGCGTTCCCCGTTCGAATGCCCAGAGGAACTCTGGTCTCAGTCGCGATCGCCCCGATCGTGGCCGCTTCGATCCTTGGCGGTCCGGTCGCTGCCGGGTGGGTGGCGGCGATCGGGACGACCGAAGTCCGGGAGCTCAAGGGTCGGATTCCCTGGTACGGATCGCTCTTCAATCATGCCGGCGTGGTGTTGCCCGCCATGATCGGAGCATTCGTATACGACGCGATCGTATCGATCTCTGCTGAGCCGATCGTGAGCTTCCTGGCAACGATGGCTGGCGCCTCCGTCTTCTTCCTCCTCAACGTTCTCATCACAGCCGCCAGTGTCAGCCTTATGCGCGGACTCGACTTCAAGCTCGTGCTACTCGGCGACGCTCAAGGTTATGTAGCGAACCTCTTTGCGCTCGCACCGCTGGCTTGGCTCATGGCGCAGATCTATGCGCGGCTGCCGGGCGGGGCTGGGGTCTGGGCGACGCTCCTGTTTGCGCTGCCGCTCTATACGACCAGGGTGGCTCACCACCGGTTCGTCGAGATGCGCGAGATGTTCACCCAGACGATCGGCGCCCTCGCCGAGGCCGTCGACAAGCGCGACCCGACGACGAGCATGCACAGCCGGCGGGTGATGATGATCGCGAGCGACATCGGCGGGGTGATGCGCTGCAACGCCGCCGAGATGGAAGCGCTCGAATGGGGCGGCCTGCTCCACGACGTCGGCAAGATCGGCGTCCCCGATCACGTCCTGCTCAAGCCGGAGCGCCTGACCAAGGAAGAGCGGACGCTGATGAACAGCCACCCGGTCCTCGGCGCCCAGATCATCTCGCCGGTCATCAAGCTGGCCCCGGAGCTGCCGATCATCCGCCACCACCACGAGTGGTACAACGGCTCGGGCTACCCCGACCGGCTCATCGGCGAGGAGATCCCGAAGCTCGCTCGCATCCTCCACGTCGCCGATGCGTTCGAGGCGATGACCGCGTCTCGCCCGTATCGCAAGGTCCCGCTGACCCGCGAGCAGGCGCTGGCCGAGATCCGCAAGTTCGCCGGGATCCAGTTCGACCCGGAGATCGTCGACGCGTTCGTCAAGACAAGCTGGGTCGAAGGGATCCGCGACCCGGGACGCGACGAGCCCGACGACGGCGCTCCGATCCGCCTGCGGCCACTGCCGCCGCTCATCGGCGAGCGCGGCGCCGCGGCGACCGCGTCGGCGGCGACAGCGTCGGGGGCAAAGCCCGCCGACTCGCGCTAGCGGGTGCTCCTCGCCGGGATCGCGCTCGGCCTGATCGCCGGCCTCCTCGCTGGAGGTCGCCTGAGCAACCTCCTCGAGGTCCGCCTGCGCTGGATGGCGGCGATCTTCCTGGCCGTCTTCGTCCGCTACGCGACGGAGGCCGCCCTCTCTCGCGAGCTGCCGCTGGCCGAGACGTTCCGCGTTCCGTTGCTCGCGACGTCGTACGCGATCCTGCTGCTCGGCACGTGGTCGAACCGGCGGCTGCCGGGCATGTCGATCGCGTTCGTCGGGATCCTCTCGAACGCGGTCGTCATCGCGGTCAACGGCGGACACATGCCGATCTGGGAGCCGAGCCTGATCGCAGCCGGCCTCACGCCGGCGGACGTCACCGGCCCGCTCCACGTCATCCTGCCGCCGACCGTCGACGCTTCGTTCCTGGCCCATCTCGGCCCGCTCGCCGACGTCGTCCCGATCCCGCTCCCGATCGTGACCAACGTCGCGTCGCTCGGCGACGTCGTCGTCTCGCTCGGGCTCGGCTTCTTCCTGTTCTCCACGGTCCTCCGGACCCCCGCCCAGGCGACCGCCGAGGAGGAGCCGCAGCAGGCCGCGGAGTCGGTCGAGCCGATCCCCGGGCTGGTCGGCCGGGCCCGACTCCACGGGGTCTCGCCGGCCGCAGCCGGGGTCGCCGGCGGGGTCCACCCGGAGACCGGCCTGGTCGCCGGGCTGAGCGAGGCATCGATCCTCCAACGGCCGGTCCTGCTCGGGAGCGACAGCCCTGCCCTGGCCGGCGCCGAGCTCGGCGCGCCGGGTGTCGTCGCGCCTCCCGTACCCGGGCTGGCGCAGCGGGTCCGCCGCCATCCGTACGTGCGACTCGCCCTCGACCCGTCGTTCTCGGCGCTCTGGACGAGCGGGGTGATCAGCCTGTTCGGCGACCGGCTGAACCAGATCGCCCTGGCGGTGATCGTCTACGCCTACACCGGCTCGGCCGTGGCGGTCGGCTTCGTCTTCCTGGCCGCGGCCCTGCCGAACCTCCTGCTCGGGCCGATCAGCGGGACGCTCGTCGATCGCTGGGACCAGAAGCAGGTCCTGGTGGTCGCCGACCTCCTCCGGGCCGCCGTCGTCCTGCTCATCCCGGTGGCGGCCGTGACGAACGTGGTGCTGGTCTATCCGCTCGTCTTCACCGTGACCTCGATCTCGATCTTCTTCCGACCGGCCCGCGAATCGATCATGCCGCGGATCGTGCGGCCCGAGGACCTGCTCACCGCCAACTCCGCCAACTGGCTGGCCGAGACCCTGGCCGACATCGTCGGCTACACGCTGGCAGGCGTGTTCGTCGCCTTCCTCGGCAGCTCGGTCACGCTCGCGTTCTGGCTCGACGCGGCGACCTACCTCATCTCGGCGATGTTGATCCTGACCGTGACGATCCCTCCCGTTGCGAGGCTGACGGCCGAGGCCCGCGAGAGCGTGCTCGCCGAGATGCGCGCCGGCTGGCGGTTCCTCCGGCGCGAGACGGTCCTGCTGACGAACACGGCGCAGGCGATCGTCGCCCAGTTCGGCGCGGGAATCCTCATCTCGGTCACGCTGATCTACGTCGACACGGCGCTGCGCAACGACCGGCTCGCCACGCCGACGGTCTACGCGCTGATGGAGGCCGGCCTCGGACTGGGCAACCTGGTCGGCGGGTTCGTCATCGGGCTGCTCGGCCCGCGCCTCGCCAAGGGGCGCCTCGTGATCCTCGGCTATGCCGTGTATGGCGCCTGCATCGTGGGGCTCGGGTTGACCGGCAACGTCGCGGCGGCGCTCGGGCTCGCGGTCGGCATCGGGGTCGCCAACATGGTCTTCGTCATCCCGAGCCAGACGTTGTTCCAGCAGCGGACCCCGGGCGACATGATCGGCCGGGTCGTCGGGATCCGGTTCTCGCTCGTGTTCGCCTCGCTGTCGATCGCCATGGCGGCCAGCGGCTTCCTCGTCAACGCCTTCGGCGTGGCCACGGTGCTCATCGCGTTCGGGACCTCGACGGCGGTCGCGGGCCTGGCCGGCCTCCTCGTCCCCTCCCTCCGCGACGCCTGACGGTGCGCTTCGGTACACTCCCCGTCGGCCGGCCCGCTCGGCCACCCGCCCCCAGGAGTGACACGACCGGATGACCGAGCCCGAGCAGCCCGCACCCGACGAGCCGACGGCGGAACGACCGGACGACGTCGGCACGCCGCCCGAGCCGGAGACCGACGAGGACCTCGAAACCGAGGCGGACCTCGAGCCGGAGGCCGGACCGCAGCCGGAGCTCGCGTCGGAACCGGAGCCCGCGTCGGAGCCGGAGCCTGCGCCACCTCGCGCGGCGGCTCCCGACGATGAATCGGTTGAGCAGGCCGGTCCGGAGCCGGAGGCGGATGAAGACCTCGAGACCGAGGCCGATCTCGAGCCGGAGGCCGCCGAGGTCGACGAGGAGGGGCCGGCCGAGGACGACGAGTTCGCCGAGGACGACGAGGAGGGTGACGAGGGCGCCCCTGTGGCAGCCGGCACGGCCGCCGGCGCTGCAGCCGGGGCCAAGGGTCAGCGCACCGGAAGCGAGGTCGCGCCGACCCCATCCGACGTCGCGGTCAGGATCCAGGATCGGCCGTCTGCAGTCTTCGTGATCATCGTCGCGGTCGTCTTCGGGGCGATTCTGCTGAACGGGATCATTCTCGGGAAGGGGGGCATCCTGACCCCGCTCCCGACCGAACCCCCGGTGCCGAGCGCGTCGGTCGAGCCGTCGGCATCGTCGTCCGTCGCGCCGTCGGCCAGCGGCAGCGCGGCGCCGTCGAGCTCGGCGTCAGCGAACCCATCCCCGGCATCGGCAGCGCCGTCGGCCACACCGTCCGCCAGCCCGGCGAGCAGCCCGTCGGCGGCTCCTCGAGCTCTCCGTCCGCCCAGCCGTCGCCCTCGTCCTGACCCTCGCCGCCCGGGTCGGGCGAGCGTATCCTCGTCGCATGGGCGCCGACCCAGACAGCGATCGGACGGTGGCGGCGACCGCCCGGGAGCGCGAGACGATGGTGGCCTCGCAGCTCCGTCGTCGCGGCATCGCCGACGAACGGGTGCTGGCCGCGATGAGCGCCATTCCCCGCGAGCTGTTCGTCGATCCAGCCACCCGACCCCACGCCTACGACGACGCCGCGCTGCCGATCGCCGCCGGCCAGTCGATCAGCCAGCCCTACATGGTCGCCCGGATGACCGAGCTCCTGGCGGTCAGGCCGGAGGATCGGGTGCTCGAGATCGGGACCGGGTCCGGGTACCAGGCAGCCATCCTGGCGACGCTCGGCGCGCGCGTCCTGTCGATCGAGCGCCATCCGGGACTGGCCGACGCGGCACGGCAGCGGCTCGACGAGCTCGGCCTGGCCGATCGCGTCGAGATCCGGGTCGGCGATGGCAGCCTCGGAGCCCCCGAGGACGGTTCGTTCGACGGGATCGTCGTGACCGCCGCGGCCCCGCGGATCCCGGAAGCCCTGCTCGATCAGCTGGCCGAGGGTGGACGGCTCGTGATCCCGGTCGGGTCCCGCCAGCGACAGCGGCTCATGGTGGCGACCCGCCACGGCAACGACTGGGACCTCCGGTCGGACGGCGACTGCGTCTTCGTCCCGCTCGTCGGGGCCGGCGGCTGGCCGGAGTAGGCCGGTATACTCGGCCGGCCATGACCCACGTCTTCGTCGCGCCCCATCCGGACGACGTCGCGCTCTCATGCGGTGGGCTGATCGGCAGCCTGCGCGAGCTCGGCCAGAACGTCGCGATCATCTCGGTCTTCTCGGGCGCCGGCGGCCAGGACGACCTGACCCCGTACCAGCGGGAGGCGCTCGGGTTCGGGTCGAAGGCCCTGTGGCCCGCAACCGAGGCGTTCAACCGGGCGAACCTCCGGGCCGACTTCCCGATCGACGACACCCTTGCGGTCGCGCCGCCGTGGGCAGCCACGTCCGACCGGCTCGAGGCGACCCAGGCCGACGCGGACGCCGCCGCCAAGCGCTTCTGGCAGCGGTCGAGCTGGTACCGCCGGGCATCGATCCACAACGAGCCGCTGGCCGGGCAGCTGCTGGCCGACGACACGCCGACCCAGGGCGCCGTCCTGACGACCGAGCTCACCGAGGCGGAGGCCGCAGCCGACGCCATGGCGACCCGGCGACTCGAGGATGAGCGCTTCGCGTTCTACGCGGAGGCCGCGGTCATCTTCCTCGACCTCCCCGACGCGGTCTTTCGCGGTTACGAGGGCGACGCCGAGCTGCTCGGCGCACCGCGCGACGACGATCCCGCGCCGTACGAGCTCCTGCGCACGGAGATCGCCCGGCTCGAGCCGCAGAAGGTCTACTTCCCGCTCGCCATCGGCGGCCACGTCGACCATCGGCTGACCCGGCAGGCCGGGCTGGAGCTGCTCCGCGAGCCGCGGCCGTGGATCATGCCGGGGCCGGATTGGGCCGGGGCGGTCACGTTCTACGAGGACTTCCCGTATGCCTGGTGGGAGGGGTTCAGTCACCTGCGCGACCTCGCCGGTCCGGCCTTCGCCACCCTTCCGGCGGATGTCTCGATCGTGCCCGAGTTCGCTGACGTGACCGAGCAGCTCGAGTGGAAGATCAGCGGCGTGTCGCTGTACGCCAGCCAGCTCGACCGGCTGTTCGGTGGCGCCGGGCCGATGGCCCAGGCTGTCCGCTCGTTCAGCCTGCGTGTCGCCGAGCTCGGCGGCGTGCCTGGCTACGCCGAGCGGTACTGGGCGTCGACCCGGCTGTAGCCGAGCGAAGCAACGGCCACGACCGACGAGCTGACCGCTCCCACCTCCGTCCCGGCGGGGGTACGCCCGCTGGACCTGGTGATCCTCGGCGTCGGCGTGGTCCTTGCGTTCGCGATCCGGGCCGCTCTCCTGCCGGCGACCGGGCTCCTCGCCGACATCGACATCTTCGCCGCCTGGACGCACTGGATCGCGACCAACCCGCTCGGCGAGGCGTATCGGACGGACCTCGCCTTTCCACCGGTCATGGTCTACGTGTTCTGGGCGCTGGGCCTGGTGGAGCCGGCCTTCCGGACCGTGACTGACGCTTCCGATCCGACGATCCGGGAGGTCCTCAAGCTGCCGGCCAGCCTGGCCGACGCCGGTCTGGCCCTGGGGGTCGCCTACCTGGTCCGTGATCGACCCCGCTGGGCGATCGCGGCGGGGCTCGGCATCCTCCTCTCGCCGGTCGTCATCTATACCAGCGCGTGGTGGGGCCAGTTCGAGTCGATCTACGTGCTCGCCGGTCTGGTTGCGGCGATCCTCGCGATCGGTGGGCGGCCGTACCTCGCCGCGGTCGCCCTCGGCGTTGCGCTCATGGCGAAGCCCCAGGCGCTCGCCTTCGTGCTGCCATTCGCCGCCTGGGCGTGGGCCCGCCTGGGCTGGCGAACCGCGTTCGGCTGCGGAGCGGTCATGGCGGCGACGGTCGCCATCCTGTGGCTGCCGTTCGTGGCCGATGGAGGCCCGGCGGCGTACCTGACGACGCTCGGGCGGCACCAGGGCCAGATCTTCGCGATCATGTCGCTCCGGGCCTGGAACCCGTGGTGGATCCTCCAGACGCTCCTTGCCGGTGACCAGTTCGTCGCCGACGGTGGGGCGATCCTCGGACCGCTCTCGCCGCGGCTCCTCGGCTACATCGCCGTCGGGCTCATGGAGATCGTCGTCATCCGGGCGGTGCTCCGGGCGCCGACGAAGCGCGGCCTGTTGCTCGGCCTGGCCGCGTCGACGCTGGTCTTCTTCGGGTTCCTCACCTCGGTCCACGAGCGCTACGCCTACGCCGCCCTGATCTTCCTGGCGCCGCTCATCCCGGATCGACGCGTCCTGGCGACGTGGCTGGCGCTGACCGCGGTCATGTTCCTCAATCTCATCGCCGCGGTCCCACCGACAGCCGAGATCGGGTCGGCGATCCCGATCGGTGGGCCGCTCGGGATCGTTGGCTCGCTCGCGACGCTGGCCCTCACGATCGTCGTGATCTGGCTGCTGGTCGACGAGCGGCGCGCTCCGCCCGAGTGGGACCGGCAGTACGACCGGGCGATGGCGGGCGGACGGACGGTCGAGGCACCCTCGGCCGGGTCGTAGCGTCGCCGATCCCCGCGCCGGGAGGTCAACCGAATCGAGCCCATCCAGGGCCACCGAGGCGTGGCCAGGTCCACCGTGCTCTTCGGGCTGCTGGCGCTCGTCGCCGGCGTGCTCCTGCTCGCCCTTGGGCAGGGCCTGACGTTCTTCGCCGACGAGTGGGCCGTCATCGAGGGTCGCTCGCTCGACTTCGGCAGCTTCATCCGCCCGTTCAACGAGCACTGGCTGGGTCTGACGATCGTGACCTACCGGCTGATGTTCGGCGCGTTCGGGCTGGGGTCGTACGCACCGTACCTCGTCCTCCTCATCGTCCTCCACCTGGTGGTCGCCGCCGAGGTCTTCGTCCTCGTCCGGCGCAGCGCCGGGCCGGTCGCCGGGCTCGCTGCGGGCGTCGTCATCCTGTTCTTCGGGAGCGGCTTCGAGAACCTGTTCTGGGCGATGCAGATCGGGTTCGTCGGGGCGGCGGCCCTTGGCTTCGGGGCGATGCTCGCGCTCGACCGCGGCTCGACAAACGGGGCGCCGGTCTCGCGCGGCGGGGCAGGCCTGGCCACGGTGCTCCTCGTGCTCGCCGTGATGACGTCCGGCCTCGGCCTGGTGATGGTCGCCGCGGTCGGTCTCGAGCTGCTGGCCGATCGCAGACGGCGCCGGTTCATCGCGGTGGCCGTCGTGCCTGCACTCATCTACGTCGCCTGGTACCTCGCCCTCGGCCGGGCCGGCGTCGCAACCGCCCGCGACCCGTTCACCCTCGAGGCGTTCAGCGAGGTGCCGGCCTTCGTCATCCAGGGGGCCGGGGCGGCGGCCGGGGCGATCAGCGGGCTCGGCCCGGTCGTCGGGATGGGGCTGATCGCACTGGTCGTGCTGGCGGCCGGCTGGCGCCTGGTCCGCGGTGGTGGCCTGTCCCCGCGGACGGTCGGCTGCCTCGGTGGCATCGTCGTCCTGTACCTGCTGACCGGCCTCGTCCGCGCCCAGCTCGTGGCCGATGCCGCGCTCTACACCCGCTACACGTACCTCGCCGGGCCGCTCCTGCTCGTCGCGCTCGGAGCGCTCGTCGGCCCCGACGTCGATCGCCTCCGGGCCGCGCCCCGAACGCGGCTCGCGTTCATCGCCATCGGCTCCTCGCTGCTCGTTCTCGCCGTCGCCTGGAACCTGCAGCTGCTCGTGGCCGGCCGGGCGCTGTTCCTCGAGCGGGCGGAGCGGACCCGGGCCCTCGTCACCGTGGCCCTGGCACCGCTGCCGGCAGGCGTCGAGCCGGATCGGACCCTGATCCTCGTACCGTCGCCGGCCTCGCTCGAGCAGCTGGTCGTGGCCCATGGTTCACCGCTCGCTGACCCGTTCGTGGTCGGCGGTGTCCCGCGCGTTTCGGAGGCCGCCCTGACCGATGCGCTGCGACGAGCAGCCGAGCGCAAGGGTCCCATCGGCGCGCTTCCCCAGTAGTCGCGATGGACTCGATCGACAGCCTGACTGCGGCAAGCGAGTCGGCGACGGCCCCAGCCGACGATCGCGAACCGGAGCGTGGCCCGATCGGGAGGCTCGTCCGGCTGAACGAGCGCCAGACGCATGCCGAGCGACTGCGGGGGACCCTGCTCGTCGCCGCGTCGGCTCTCGCCCTGCTCCTGGCGATCGAGGTGTTCGCGATCGTCTGGATGTCGCTCCAGCCGGTCCAGCGGGGCCAGGACCTCGAGTTCTACCGGAACGTCGCCAGCCGCTGGCTGGACACGGGTACCTACTACCTGCCCCATCAGCTCGACGACAGCGGCCAGCTCGCGCTCAACGTCGACGTCCTCTACCCGCCGTCGGCGCTGTTCCTGTTCGTGCCGTTCGTCTGGCTGCCGGCGGTGCTCTGGTGGGTCCTGCCGGCGGTGATCGTCGCCGCCTCGATCGCCCGGCTTCGCCCGGCGCGCTGGACCTGGCCGATCCTCATCGTCAGCCTCGCCTGGCCACGGACCGTCGGGGCGCTGATCTTCGGCAACTCGGACATCTGGTTCGCGGCATTCCTGTGGGCCGGCGCGGCGTTCGCCTGGCCGGCGGTCCTCGTCTCGATCAAGCCGACGCTCGTCCCGTTCGGCCTGATCGGGATCCGCCGCCGGAGCTGGTGGCTGGCGGCGCTGGCGTTCGCGATCGTCAACCTGCCGCTCGCCGGCTTGTGGCTGGAGTACCCGACGGTCGTCCGCACAGCGGGCCTGCCGCTGCTCTACTCGGTCGGCAACCTGCCGATGTTCATCGCGCCGCTCCTGGCCTGGCTGGCCAGGCGAGGACCTTCGGCGTCCTAGCGCGCCCGCAGGCCGGCACGCCGCCGGAGACGGCCGCGGAACGCCACCGCGTACCAGTGGAGATAGTGGGGCAGCCACTTGCGCAGCTTGAAGTTGCTCTGGCCGGCGGTCCGGTCGCGCCAGGTCGTCGGGACCTCGGCGACGCGGCGACCGGCCAGGGTGGCCTTGACGGTCAGCTCGAGGGCCAGCTCGAAGCCGGCCGTGCTCTCGATCGAGGTCGACTCGAGGAACCGGCGGCTGTAGAGCTTGAAGTTGTTCGTGGGGTCGTGGGTCGGGACGCCGGCGAACCAGTGCAGGGTCAGCCCGGCCGTCCGGCTCATGAGCCGCTTCAGCGGTGGCCCGCCGATCTGCCGGCCGCCGGCCATGTAGCGGCTGGCCGCGACCACGTCGGCGCCGTCGCGGGCCAGCCCGACCATCGAGTCGACGATCCGGGGCTCGTCGGACCCATCGGCCATCGAGATCAACACGAACGGAGCGTCGGTCGCGGCGATCCCGGCCTTCATCGCGTTCAGGACGCCGCGGCCGAGGTCGTTCCGGAGCCCGCGCAGGCCGGGGATCTCGCCGGCCAGCCGGTCCACGACCGGGACGGTCGTGTCGCCGTCGAAGTCGTACACCACGACCAGCTCGTGGGGCGTCTGAACCCCGGCCGCCAGCGCCCGGAGAACGGGCTCGACGGCCTCACCCTCGTTGTAGACGGGCAGGACGATCGACAGCTCCGGGGTCATGGCCGATGTGCCCCGGCCGGTCGTACCGGAGTCGCCGAGGCGGCCATGGTCGAGTCGTCGGCGGCCCGGGCGAGATCGCCGAACCGGGCGCCGATCCAGACCAGCGATGCGGCCCCACCGATCGCCAGCGGCAGGACGGTCAGAGCGTGGACCAGGATGGCGAACGCCAGGGCCTGCTCGGGCGGCACGCCCAGGCTCCGAGCCGCCGCCGATGCGGCGAGCTCGAACGTCCCGATGTAGCCCGGCGCCGACGGGACCGCCGTGCCGAGCACGGTGATCGCCGCCACGAACATCGCCCCGGCCGGCGTGAGGTCGACGCCCAGCGACTGGGCGACCGCCCAGTACGTGACCCCGTCGAGGACCCAGGCGACGACGCTCAGGCCGCCGGCGCCGGTCAGGGCACCGCGTCGCCCGCTGGCGTCCATCGCCCGGACGAAGCGATCGAGCCGGGCAATCGACGATCGCGCGGCCGGTCGGGCCCGACCGTCGAGCCAGCCGACGACCCTGGCCGGGACCGGAGTCTGGGCGGCGATGACGACCGCGCCCGCCGCGGTGGCGACGAGCAGGACCGTCCTGACGGCCCACTCCGGGGCTCCCGCCAGCGAGGCGGCGACGACGGCGATGAGGGCCAGGGTCAGCGTGTCGACGGCCCGCTCGAGGACGACCGACCCGAACGCGCTCGAGGTCGGGATCGCTTCGCGCCGGCCGACGAGGATCGCCCGGATCGGGTCGCCCAGACGGGCCGGCAGGACGGCGTTGCCGAGGTAGCCGATCAGGACGATCGGGACGAGCCGTCGCGGTGGCACCGGCCCCCGTGGCCCGGCCGGCAGCAGCAGCGACCAGCGCCAGCTCCGAACGAGCAGCTGGACGACCAGCGCCAGCGCGGCCAGTGCCAGCGGGCCCGGCCTGACCGCCGCCAGCAGGTCGAGCGTCTGGCGGAGGTCGATCCCCTGCAGCGCGACGACGACCGCGGCAATGCTGATGGCCCCGCCGAGAGCCGGCACGACAAGCCGACGGGCGGTGGCGGTGGGCGATTGGCGCGCGCCGTCGATCATCGCGGCGCCTCGGCCACGTACAGCGTCTGGCGCCCGAGGACCCGCCAGGCGGGCGGGAACCGCAGGTAGGCCCGCACGAGCAGCGGGTGGCTCGGGAGTCGGCTCTTCGTGGAGTAGGGCAGGAAGGCCGGGATGAGCCGGACCTGGCGGAGGCCGGCCAGGTCGCCCGCTTCGGCGAGGCTCCGGTCGGTGAGCGCCACCCGGTGGTCGATGAAGTCCCAGTAGGCGCCCCCGACGAGCCGGATGTTCGGCTGGAGGACGATCAGCCGGCCTCCGACCCGGAGCAGCCGGCGGGCGACCGCGAGCTGTTCGATGACCGCCTCGGGCCCGTGGAGATGCTCGAGGTAGTTGCTCATGAACACGGTCCCGAAGGTTCCGGCCGGGAGGTGGCTCTCGAGCTCGAGACCGTTGGCCTGGACGAATTGGACATCGGGCGGGAGGTCCGCCCGAACGTCGCGCAGGTCGGCCGCCCAGCGCTCGGTCGCGCGCACGTTCCGGATGAAGTAGCCGGAGTCGCAGGCGATGTCGAGCACGGGCGCCGTCGGATCGATCCATCGATCGAGGAAGCGCACGATCTCCGGCCAGATCTGGTCCTTCTGGCGCCGGGAGACCTCCGGGAATCGACGCCGGTAGACGTCGTCCAGACCGGCCATCAGATCCGTCCCCCCTCGGCCTCGGTCCGGATCCATGGAATGACCTCGTCGAGCATCGCGTCCAGGCTCGTGGTGGCCTCGAACCCGAGGACCTCGCCGCGCCTTGCGAACGTCCGGGACGCGCATCTGGACGTCGTGCTCGAACGGCGGGTCGGACACGTAGCGGAAGGGACGGTCCGCCCCATTGACCTTGCGCCAGATCGTCTCGGCCAGCTCGAGCACGGTCGTGCTCGCGGCCGTGGACAGGTTGAAGTCGTCGTTGACGGCCGCCGGCGACTCCATCGCCATCCGGATGCCCCGGGCGAGGTCCCCGCCGTACGTGTAGTGGCGGACCTGGTTGCCCTCGCCGAGGATGTGGAGCGGGTCCTGCCCCTTGAGCACCTTGAGCACGAGGTCGGGCACGACGTGGCTGAGCGCGAGCTTGACGTTGCCGCTCATGACGTCGCTGTCGCGGACCGCCCGGCGCTCGCCGATGCCGACGCAGTTGAACGGCCGCAGGATCGTGTACGGGAGCTGGTACTGCTCCAGGGCGCCCTTGGCGAAGTACTCGCTGGCGAGCTTCTGGAAGCCGTACGTCGAGATCGGCGGCGGGCTCGACAGCTGGGCACCCTCGGGAGTCGGGAAGACCGTCGCCGACTCGTAGACCATCGACGAGCTGAGAACCACGATCCGCTCGAGCCGGCCGGCGCGATGGGCGGCGATCGCCGCGTCGAAGGTCGCCGCCAGGATCCGCTCGTTCTCCGCGATCAGGTCGTAGGCGAACTCGTGGAAGTAGCTGATCCCGCCGATCATCGCCGCGGCGGCGACGACCTGGTCGCAGTCGGCGGCGAGCTCGGTCAGGAGCGCCACGTCCTTCGCGTCGCCCTCGACGAACCGGTAGCCAGGGTGCGCGTCGTACGACTTGGTGAGTCGACCGTACTTGCTGAAGTCGTCCACGCCGATCACCTCGTGGCCCCGCTCGAGCAGGTCGGGGACGAGGTAGCCGCAGATGAAACCGGCGGCGCCGGTGACGAGGACTCTCACAGGCGGATCCCGTCGCCGAGGGCTCCCCAGATGTCGACGACGTCACGTTCGGCGCCGAACGTAAGGCCCCGGTACGCCTTGTGCGGGACGCCGAGGATCACGATCTCGCTCTGGTCGATGACCTCCTCGAGCGGGACGCAGCGGTCGTCCACGACGAACGGGTCCGTGCACAGGACGCGGGCGCCGGACCACGCGAGCAGCTTGCGCAGCTTGAAGCTGAGCGAGGCCCGGGTGTCGTCCGACTCGGCCTTGAAGGCCATCCCGAGGATCCCGACTGTTCGCCCGTGGAGCGTCCCATAGCGGCGCTCGAGCGCCGACACGATGTACGCCGGCAGCCCCTCGTTGACCTGCATCGCCGACTGGCCGATCGGGAAGTGATCGGACGTGAAGGCGGCCAGCTGCATCGTGTCCTTGAACAGGCAGGGACCGGCGGCGAACCCCGGCCCCGGCAGGTCCATGGCTCGTGGATAGTCCTCGCGGATCGCCCGGAGGACGTTCGTGTAGTCCACGCCTGCCTGGTGCGAGATCATGAAGAACTGGTTGGCCACCGCGAACTTCATGTAGCGCCACGTGTTCGTCAGCAGCTTCGCGAGCTCGGCCTCCCGGGTGCTCGTCCGGACCCGGTGCGCGGCGATCTGGCCGAACAGGGCCTCCGCCCGCTCGGCGGCTCGATCGGAGTCGGCGCCGACGATCTGGGGCAGGCTGCCGAGCTCCTCGAGCGCGTGACCCTCGGCGATCCGCTCCGGGCAGAAGACGACGTCGACCCGGTTGCCCCTGTGCGGCGAGCTTCTCCGCGACGTACTCGGTCGTCCCGGGATAGACCGTGCTCCGAAGCACGACGAGCGCGCCATCCTGGAGGTGCGGCGAGATCTGGTCGACGGCTCGTTCGAAGACGGTCATCGACGGCCCGAGGAACTCGTCGACGGGCGTCCCGATGACCACGATGACCGTCGGCGCCCGGCCGATCATCGCCGCGTCCGAGCTGAGCACGAGCCGGCCCGTCGGCAGGAGCTCGCGCAGGAGCTCGTCGGCTCCGTTCTCGAGGAAGGGCATCCGGCCCTGCTCGATCTGGTCGATCGTCCGCTCGTTGATGTCGTAGATGCCGACCCGCAGCCCGGCCTTGGCGAAGACCAGGCTGAGCGGAAGGCCGACGTGGCCGCCACCACCGAGGACGACGAGGTCGAGGTCGTTCAAGGCTGTTGGGCACTCCTCTGGCAGGCAAGGTAGTCGCGATCCGGCGGTGGCGAAGGATCCGACCCAGACCGCGCCGGGGACCATAGCAAACGGCAGGTCGCGGAGACCCATGATGCGCACCGCTCCGAAGTCGGCCACCACCCTGTAGTCCTGATCCGTCCGATCGAGAGCGTCATCCAGGATGGTCGCTCCGGGTTCGCGGCTCAGGTTCGACGTCTCATAGCATTGAGCGTATCGGGCGTCGAGGACGAGCAGTCGAACCGCGTTCGCGCGCAGGTCATCGACCATCCTTCGCTGGGTCGCGTTCGGTCGTCGTGATCCCCGGGTTGTACATCGTGTCGCGAATGCCGGCGGGCCGATCCGCCAGGTAGTAGGCGATCAACGGATTGAGCAGTGCATACCGGTTCCGGACCTCCCCGGCGAGGATCGGCTCGCCCGGAGCGGTGTTCGCCCGGACGTAGTCGACCGCCGCCGTGAGGGCTTCATCGTACGGGTCGCGCGGCTGGACGAGCCAGGTCAGCGGCAGCGCGGCGATGGCGATGAACAGCGCGGCCCCTGCCGCGATCGCGAAGCGCCCGAAGCGCGACGGCGTCCCGAGAAGACGTAGGCCGCGAGGAGGACGGCCGGGACGGCGGCCTCGACATCATGGACGTCATCGGCCCGGCCCAGGGTCTGGAGTCGACACAGGATGGCGAAGATCAGCAGCGCGAGATCGGCACGGGGGATGGATCCGCTCCGGATCCGGCGGGCGACGGCCAGGACGATCAGGACGAGCGGGGGCCAGTAGAGGAGCCATTGGAGGGCCTTGCCCGGTTCGACCAGGGCCGTCAGGGCCGGGGCCGGGATGCCCCGGTACGCTCGTGGCCCGACAATCGGGTACCAGATCAGCTGTTCGACGAGTGACGTGACCGGAACGGACAGCAGGAACACGATCGCGATCGGAGCGAAGACGCAGGCGAGCACCGACGGCCGGTCGCAGGCTGCGCGACGCGATGACGATCGCGATCAGCGCGTAGGCACCGACGTCGAGGCGGGCGAGCGCGGCGAGCCCGACGAGTGCGCCGGCCGCGAGCAGCGCCCGATGCCGTCCGCCGCGCGTGCTGGCGAGGATGGCCCCGAGCGCCAGGACCATCGCCAGCGACCACGGCGCCAGGTCGAGGCCGACGGGGTAGACCGGGATCAGCGCGGCAACGCAGGCAAGGGCGCACCCGGGGCACGACCGGCACCCGGTCGCCGGCCAGCTCGTAGCCGACGACCGCGGTCGCCGCGACGAGCAGCAGACCCGGCAGCCCTGAGCACGACGATGTCGACGCCCGAGGAGGCCGGTCAAGGCGGCCGACAGGTAGCCTGCCAGGGGGCCGTAGAGCAGCCAGAAGTCGCGGTAGGGCAGCCGGCCGTGGAGGATGAACGTGCCGGCCGAGGCGGTGATCCCTCCGTCGTACAGCGTCGTCTGCGACAGCGGCGCGATCGAGCGCGGGCAGCGCGACGAAGACGGAGATCAGGGCGGCAGACGCCCGCCCGAGCCAGACCCGGTCGAACCGCGCCGTCACCGGTCGGCCCGGACGAACACGGCCCCGTCTGCGTCGTCAGCGACCTGGCGCCAGGCACCCGAAGCGCGGATCGACGGGATCAGCCCACGCTGCTCGGTCGCCGACGCGACGACGATCGTGACCCCGCGACGCTCGAGGATCGCGGCCCAATCCGGGGCACCGCTCGACAGCGCCAGGTGGTCCGCCCAGGCATCCGTCGGGATGAGCTCGATCCGCGAGTCGACGGCGACCTGGGCCGCGGGCACGGCGAACTCGAGCCAGGACCCCCAGCGTTGCGCGTTCCAGATCCGGTCGCCCGGCCGCGCCTCGCGGAGCACGGCCTCCGTGAGCCCGGCCGGGGCATCCGTCAGCAGCCCGGCTGGGCCGTACAAGGCGGACCCACCACGCCAGATGGGCAGCAGGGCCACGATCGCCAGCACGAGGATCGCCACGATCGCGGTTGGCACGAGGCTCCGCTCCGGAACCGGTCGTGCCGTCGGCTCCGATGCCGGGGCCGTGCCCTCGACGAGGCGAGCGGCCGAGTCGCCGCTCGACCCCGACGCCGCGGACACCTCGGCTGCGATCCGGAGCAATCCGGCCAACGCGACCGGGGCGCCGATCGACCACCAGGCGACTCCGCGCTCGGCGAAGCCGCCGATGGCAGCGAGGGCAAGGAGCCAGAGCAGCGTCGGCCAGGCCGACCGGAGGTAGCGTGCGGACCGGCCCGAGCGGACGACCGGCCGCAGGCTCAACCCGACGATCGCGATCAGGCCGGCGATCGATCCGTAGAACATCGCGCCCGCGAACGACAGCGGCGAGGTGGCTTGCCACTCGGTGATGAGGCGTCGGATCGTCGGGTTCGCGGCGAGCCCCAACCCGTAGCTCCACACTCCGACCCCGTACGGGTTGAGGAACGTCGCGCCGGTGCTGACGATGGCCACGGCGAGCAGCCGCCGTGCGCCGGCCCGTCGGTTCACGACGTCGTCGAGCCAGGCGACGACGACCGCCGCCGGTCCCAGGAAGAACGAGCCGTGCACGTTGGCCCAGGCGAGGACGATCAGCGGGATCGCCCAGACCAGGCTGGGTCGCCGCTCGCGCGCCGCGAGGATCGCCAGCGTGGCCGCGAACAGGGCCATGCCGAGAAGCTGCGGCCGGAGCCCGAGTGCGACGAGCCCGACGGCGAAGCCGGCGAGGGTCAGCCAGGCCGCCACCCGGGTACCGGCCCCGGACGACCGGCAGGCACGGAAGACCAGCCAGGCGATGAGCCCGACCAGGGCCGCCCGGACCGTCGCCAGCAGCGCCCAGCCACCGAGTCGGAAGATCGCGCCGAACACCGCCTGGGCCGCCCACTGCTGATCGAGCCAGGGCTGGCCACCGGCCGTGAACGTGAACGTGTCCGGAGATGGCAGCAGTCCGGTGTCCAGGATCAGCTCACCGGCGCGGACGTGATAGGCGAGATCCACCGTCGAGATCGAGGCGATCAGCGAGCCGAGGACCGGGAGCAGCACCGCCAGGACAGCCCACAGCTCGGGCATGCTCAGCCGCGGGAGAGCGCTCCACGGCGTCGTCGCCGCGGGGCGCTCAGCCATCGGCTCGCGGCGGGGTCGGCTCGTCGGAGGTCAGCTCCTGCGGCTCAGCCGGCGCGCGGCGACGGCCGAGCCAGGCCAGGAGCGGGATGCACAGCAGCGGGAACTCGGTGATCGAATAGAACGGACCGCCGCGGCCGTCGATCGGGTTCGGCTGCGCGTTCAGGAGCACCTCCGGGTAGCGCAGGGTGTCGTACAGGAAGGGCAGCGAGGCAAGCCCGAGGATCGCGACGGCGAGCCACCAGCGGCGGTCCCGGATCCCGAACAGGGCGAAGGGAAGGACGGTCGGCTTGATGATCAGGAGCGCGGCCGGCCACCGGTGGAACGTGGCGGCTGCGAGTGCAGCCGCGCCCCAGATCACCGGGTTGCCAAAGACGAACTTTGCCGGCGTGTACGGCCAGGCCAGGCAGGCGGCAATGAGCGCCACCGCCCAGAGCGCGGGGCGATGGCGAACGACCGTCCAGCCGACGATCACGGCGGGGACGACCGACCACAGGACCGGTCCCAGGTATCGGAACGGCAGCAACAGGTACATCAGGACCGGCGGGTAGAGGATGTCGCCGAGCTCGATCGGATACGGGCCCGCGAGCTGCCGGGCGCGATACCACTCGCCGCTGGCCTGCCAGCGATCGAGGCCATCCATGTAGATCCCGTAGTCGATCGCGAACGAGCGACCGAACCAGCCCGGCTGGACGACGATCGCGATCGACCAGCCGACGACGGTCACCGTCGCCAGCACCCCGATCACGGCCAGGAGGGCGAGGCGCGCTCGCGGATGAGCCTGGAGCGAACCGGTCGACGGGAGCGTCGGACCTCGGGCGGATGTCATCGCCGGGGCAGGAGTGGTGCGTTCTGGCATCACGGGCCGATCCTACTCGGCGTGCCGCCGACGGAGATCACCCGAACGTCCTATCCGGCCGCGACCTCGCTGGGCCTGAGCGCCCGTGCGCCGTCGTCGTAGATCGCCTCGACCGCGGCGACCATGAGCTCGATGCAGAACCGCTCGTGGACGAGGTCGTGGCCGGCGCGGGCGAGCGTATCGGCCAACGGATGGTCACGCAGCAGCCGGACGATGGCCGCCGCCAGCGCTTCGGCGTCGCGCGGCGGGACGAGCAGCCCGGTGACTCCATCCTCGACCATCTCCGGGATCCCGCCGACGTTGGAGGCAACGACCGGCCGCGAGAGTGCCATCGCCTCGAGGATCGTCAGCCCGAGCGCCTCGCGGTAGGACGGCAGGACCGCCACGTCGAGCGCCGCCGTCACGGCCGGAACGTCGTCGCGCCGACCGGTGAAGACGACCCGATCCGCCACGCCGAGCTCGTCGGCGAGCGCCTCGAGTGCCTCGCGTCGACTGCCCTCCCCGACGACGAGCAGGGTGGCATCCGGCACGGCCGCCACGACGGATCGCCACGCCTCGAGCAGCGTCGGGTGGCCCTTCTCGGGCTCGAGCCTGGCCACGACACCGACGATCGGGCCCTCGGCCGGGAGGTCGTACTCCTCGCGGAGCGTGCAGCAGGGTCCCTGGTGGTCGTAGCGTTCGAGGTCAACCCCGTTGTGGATCAGCGAGATCGGGGCCGTGGTCCGGCCCTCGTGCTCGAGCTTCTCGACGATCGACTGCGAGACCGCGATCAGCCGGTCGATGCGCGGCGTGAGGAGCCGGAGCTGCTGGCGGTCCTCCTCCGAGCGGACCCGACTCGAATGGACGGTCGAGACGATGTACGGGCGGGGTCGGCCGATCTCGCCGAGCGCGATCGCCGCGCGCGTACCGACGAGCTCGGCCCGGTACATGTGGTTGTGGATCACCTCGGGCCGGAGATCACTCAGCAGCGCCGCGACCGCGCCGGTTGCGATCGCGTCGTCCGGCTCGTCGATCACGGTGACCGGGATCCCACTGCCGCTCGAGCTTGCGAACCGAGCTCCCGGCGGACAGCGACACCACGTGAACGTCGTACCGGGTCGGATCGAGCCGCGTCAGCAGCCCGAAGACGTGCTCCTGGGCACCTCCGTTGGTGCCCGTGGCCAGGATCTCCACGACCCGGACCCGGCCGCCAGGCAGCGCCGGCCGCTCGACCGGCTCGAGACACGGGTCGCCCGGACGGGGAACGCTCATCCGCCGACCGCCCGGCGGACGAGCAGGCGCTGGATCGGTTCGTCGACGGCGCCCCACTCGTACTTGTAGGACTCGTCGCCGCGCAGGAAGTCGAATTGGCGGTGACCGCTCGCGATCGCCCGCTCGAGGTACTTCGCCACCATGATCACGCCGGGCGACAGGTCGAGCGCGTCCGGGTCCACCCCGGCGTTGTAGAAGGCGATCGTGTCCCGATCCTCGAACGTGATCCCGGCGGCCACCCGTCGATCGCCGACGGTCAGGAAGCCGAGTCGGGCCGGACCGCTCGGGCCGAACTCCTCGAACAGGCGCTGGATGAACACCCGGCTGGCCTGGCCGCCCGGCGTCGGCGGGAACAGCCCCGCGTCGCCCCACTTCCGTTGATGAAGGTCGATGAACGCGTCGAGGTCGGCCAGGGGGTCGGTGGAGATGGCCAGGACCACGGCCCCCACGGCGTCGGCCCGACGGAGCTTTCGACGGACCTCGTGGCGCTGCTTCTTGTCAAGGCTCGACAGGAAGCCTTCGAGGTCGATCACGCCGTCGGGGATCGTCGTCACCGGGCAGACGTCCTCGCGCTCGAGATCCAGGGTCCAGCCGGTCCTGTCAGCATGCCGGCCAAACGCCACGGCCAGCTCCTCGGCTGCAGGGTCGGCGCAGCGCAGCCGGCGGAGGTCGACGACATCCCATGGCTCGGGATGCTCCTCGTCGCCGGTCTCGGTCTCGGCCAGCGCGTCGGCCAGGGCGGCGGCCACGCCCGGCAGCTCGGCGGGCGACGCGAGGACCGTCGCGTAGTCGGCGTGGTAGGTGGCGCCGAAGAAGACCGCCTTCGCCGACGGCGAGACCGCCGTGAGCTCGACTCCGGAGCCGCGGCGCATGGTGGTCTGGGTGCCCGCATCGGACGGCTCGACCTCGTGGCGGTGCATCAGCGGGACGATCCCCACGGGATCGGCGTCCGGACCTGCCGCCGGATCGAGGACGACCATGGTCTGGTCGTGTGCGGCGGAACCGTAGGCATCCCACCACGCCCGGTGAAACGCCCAGTGCGAGAAGGGGGTCGCCCACGGGTTGCGCGCCGCCAACGCGTCCCAGGTGGCGGGCGCGATCGATCCGAACGGACGGCGCACGGCAAGCAGGGGCCGGCCGATCGGAGGGGCCGACGGTGGGGCGGGGTCGGGGGCCGCGGCGGGGCCCCCGGGACAGGAGGGCTCCACCTCGAGGGCGGCGCTGGTCACGCCTCGGAGGATAGCACCGGCTGGGATCCGGGTCGTTGCGCAGGCAAAGGTCGACCCGACCGCCGATCGACGACCAGCGGCGCCACCAGCGCGACCCAGAACGAGACGGGATAGACGACCGGCGGCAGCCAGATCAACAGGATCGAGGTCGCCAGCGGGATGGCCGCCGCCCACCATTGGCGGCGGTCGAGGAGCCAGGCGGTGGGCAGCAGGAGGAGCATCGCGTAGTGATCCCAGAGGACGGGCGACAGCAGCTGGCTGGCGGTCACCGCCGCCAGGTATCCCACGGCCGGGCTCGCCCGCAGGCCGGCCCACACGACGAGCGCGACGACGGCGATCGTGTTGACCGCCTGGACCACGGTCGCCACCCCCTCGCCCGCTCCCGCCTGGTAGGCGATGGCGCCCGGGGTGAAGTTGTGCGGCGTCGTGATCGGGGCGCTGATCGAGCGAAGGATCGCCAGCCACGCCCCCCACGCGTCGAGGCCGCCGACCACCACCGACACCGCCGCTGCCGATCCCAGCACGGCAAGGGTCACCCCGATCGCGACCCAGCGTCGGCCGAGGGCCGCCCAGACGAGCAGGATCGCGGGCTGGAGCTTGATGATCGTCCCGATCGCGATCGCGACCCCCAGCCGGACCGGCCGGTCCATCCAGCGCCAGCCGGCCGCGAAGCACAGGAACAGGATCGGACCGACCTGGCCGAGCTTGACGCCGTACACGAACGGCCAGGAGAGGCCGGCGAGGAGGACGATGAGCCAGCGGACATCGCGCGAGACCGGGAGGATTGCCACGCCGAGGCCGAACGCGATCAGCATGGCAACCGTCCAGCCCGCGACCTCGTACGCGTCCGGCAGCAGGGTGAACGGCACGGCGAGCAGCGTGAACGGGGGCGGGTAGAGATACTGGCCCGCCGGGCCGGCCTGGTTGATGGAGGCGTCATAGACGGCCTGGCCGCCGAGCAGGCGACGAGCGGCGTCAAGGTAGGCGTGGGCGTCGTAGCCGACCGTGGAGCCCGAGCTGGCGAGGACGGCCAGGACCACGAGGATGACCACCGACAGTGCGACGATCGGCAACAGCCGGGCCCCGATTGCCCTGCCGCCGTCGTCCGGCAGCCGGTTCGCGGTCATCGCCGGCGCCGGACCCCGCGATGGAGGAACGGGATCCGGAACAGGTCCCAGGCCACTCGCAGGGCGAGACCCGGCCGGGTCTGCATTCGCGAGCCGCGCCGGTCGAACCACTGGATCGGCACGATCGCGATGCGGTAGCCCCGGCGTCGAGCGAGGTAGATCAGCTCGACGTCGAAGACGATGCTCGTGATGACCTGCTGCTCGAACAGGTCACGGGCGGCGGCCCGCGAGAACCCCTTGAACCCACACTGCGTGTCCCGGACGGGCCCGGTGACCCAGACCGCCGAGAGCGCGTGGAACACCTTCCCGAGCAGCCTCCGGAGCCCGGGCTGAGTCCGACGCATGTCCGAGCCGTCGGGTTGGATCCGGCTGCCGAGGGCCACGTCGGCGTCGCCGAGGGCTTCGACGAGGCCCGGCAGCTGGTCGGGGGGCGTCGCCATGTCGGCATCGGCGAAGACGACCACGTCGCTGTCGGCCGCCAGCATCCCGGCCTTGACCGCCGCGCCCTTCCCGCCGTGGGGGACCGACACGAGGTCCAGCCACGCGCCGCGCCACGGACCGGCGAGGCCGGCCTCGCGAACCTCCGCCGCCGCCTCCGGCCGCGTCCGCACCAGGGCGGCCGTGGCGTCCGAGCTGCCGTCGTCGACGACCAGGACCCGGATCCGATCAGGGAGGTTGGCCGATGCCGGGGCGCCTTCCCGGGGCGGGCCCCCTCGTCGACGCAGATAGCCGAACAGCTCGTCGAGCGCCGGCCCGAGGCGACTCTCCTCGTTGTAGGCGGGCAGGACGAGCGTCAAGGACGCGAAGGGCTGGGCGTCTCCGGGCGGCTCGTCCATCGTCGGGCAGTCTAGGGGCTGGCCGACAGCTCGCGGAGGAGCGTCGAGTCGACCCGTGGCGAGGACGGGCCATAGGCATGGCGGAGCAGGAAGTACTCGGGCAGCGGCCGGTCGTCGGTGATGAGCGGACCGTCCCCGACGACCCGAGGGACATCGCTGCCGGAGATCCACACGAGCGACGGGATCCGCGCGGCCCATTCGGCGGCGGTATGAGCCGGCGAGTCGAACGCCGACGACAGGTCCTCGGTCACGCCGGGGCGAGCCAGGACGGCGTCCATCGCGGCCGGGTCGAAGGTGATCGGCTTCTCGGAGCCGAGCATGAACGCACCGTAGCCCCCCGGGCCGAAGGCGATCATGACCTCCGGGAACACGGCGCTGAACGAGCGCACGTGGGCCATGAACTCGTCGAGCCGCTGCCCGCTCCACGGCAGCCACTGCATCATGATCCCGCCCGGGTTCAGCCTCGCCTTGCCCGCCTGGTAGTACTCGCGCGACGAGATCACGGAGACGCCGGCGCTCTCGACCGGCGGTGGCGGGTCGGTCACGATGATGTCGTAGCGGCGGTCGGTCAGCTCGATGTGGTTCCGACCGTCCGCCACGATGACCCGTCCGTTCGGGTTGGCGAGGACCTCGGCCGCGTCGTCGTAGTAGGTCCCGAACATCTTCGGGACCGACGGCACGAGCTCGACCGCGTCGACCTGGAGCCCGGCGATGAGGGCCCCGCGGAAGGCCGAGCCCATCCCGAACGCGACAACCGCCGCCGTCTTCGCATCGGGTCGGGCGATCAGCGGCAGGATCGGCATCAGCTTCGCGTCGACGGTCAGCAGGGTCATCGCGGTGCCGGTGACCCAGAGGTTCTTGCTCCCATTGCCGTTCAGCCCGGCCTGGACCGACGCGATCTCGTCCTCGGCCGACTGGAGGATCACCCCGCCGCTCCGCTCGATGCGAGCCGTCGACGGGTCGATGAAGACCGCGCCCGTGGCGACGGCGCCCACGAGCACGACGACGAGCAGGGCACCGGCCCCGGCGAGCAGCCCGCGAGCCGCCCGATGGGCGTGTCCGGCCCGGGCCGCGAGGACGATCGCGAGCGCGGCGTTGATCATCGCGACCAGGGCCAGTGCGTTGGGCGAGCCGATCAGCGGGATGACGACGAACGGCACGAGGAACGTGCCGGCGATCGCCCCGGTCGTGTTGACGGCCAGGATCAGGCCGGCTCGGCCACCGACCTCGCTGTCCTGCCCGGAGACGAGGGCCGAGGCGGCGGGGAAGCTCAGGCCCATCACGATCGTCGCCGGGAGGACGACGAGCACGGTTGTCCGCATGAACTCGCCGAACAGGGCGCCGGGGTCGTCCGTGAGATGGAGGATGCCGACCGACGCGTCCGGGATGATCCAGACGCCGCCGAGCACGACGAGGAGCGCGATGACGAGCTGGGTCGTCGCCAGCAGGGCGATCGTGTTCCGGATCCGCGGCCTGACGATGACGAACAGGATCGCGCCGATCGCGATCCCGACGAGGAAGAGGGCCAGGATCAAGGTGAACACGTAGGTCGAGTTGCCGGTCCCGGACGCGAGGAGCCGGGTCCAGAGCGTCTGATAGGCGAGCGAGGTCATCCCGGACACGAACGCCACGAGCAGCCCGAGGCGGAGGATCGAGCTGGCCTGTCCGGGGTCCCGGGCCGGAGCCGGGGCGTCGGATCGAAGGATCGGGTCCGGTGCCATCGGCGCCGGGCTCGTGGCTGCCGATGCCGGGTCCGTGGCCGTCGGCACCGGGCTGGCGGCAGCTGACGCCGGCCCGGCCGAGCGGACGACCCGGCGATCGAGCCCGAGGGCGATCGCGCCGGCCAGCGCCGAGCACGCGGCCCCGACCAGGAGCGTCCCGCTCAGTCCGAGGAGCTCGATCAGGATGAAGCCGGCCAGGACGGTCCCGACGATCGCCCCGAGGGTGTTCGCGGCGTAGAGCCGGCCGAAGGCCTCGGACAGGTGGTCGGCGTGACGGCTCAGGTAGCGGGTGAGCGTCGGCAGCGTTGCGCCCATCAGCACGGTCGCCGGGCCGAGCGCGGCCAGGGCCAGGGCGAACCGCACGAGGGCGAGCAGGCCCGGGTTCGCCTCGAGCGAGCTGAACGCCCCGCGGTAGACCTCGTGGAGGAGCCGGAACGTGATCGGCGTGAGGATCACCACCACGACCAGGACGAGCTCCAGGATCCCGTACAGCCGGAGCGGCCGCTCCACCCGGTCGGCGAGACGACCGCCGAGCGCGGCACCGATCGCCATCCCGCCGAAGAAGCCGGTCAGGATTGCCGACACCGCCTGGGTCGTGTTCCCGAAGACGAGCACGAGCTCCCGGGCCCAGACCACCTCGTAGATCAGGCCGGCCGCGCCCGACAGGACGAAGATCAGCAGGACGACCCGTCGACTGACCGCCGGCGTCTCGATCACGGGACGAACCTCCCGGCGAACATCGCCGTGCTGAGGACGAACAGGAGCGTGACCGAGACGATCGGCCACCCGATCCGGAACAGTCGCGCCCGTCGGCCGGCGAGCAGCCACATGTTCGGGAACGCGCTCATGACGTGCCGTCCGATCGATTCGAGCGAGCCGCTGGCGACCACGAGTCCGAGCGACAGCAGGTTCAGGACGCCGTACGGGACCGGGATCCGGTCCGGGCGCAGGTAGACGAGCAGGAACACGGCCAGGAGCAGCGTCGCGAGCTGGATCAGGTTCAGCAGCGACAGGACGTTGACGAGCGCGGCGTCCGGTGCGCCACCGCCGATCCCGACCCGGCCCCAGGCGGCCTGGGCCGCCCCGTAGGCACCCGGTCCACCGGCCACGACGGCCACGCCCCCGAGCACGCCGAGCGCGGCGAGCGGACCGAGGACGAGCCAGGCCTGCGACCGTCGCAGTCGTCGCCCGTCATGGAGGAACAAGACCAGCCAGACCGGCAGGGCAAGGACGGCGCCCTGGAGACGGGTCAACGCGGCCAACGCGACGAGGATACCCGCAAGCGCCCGCCGATTGCGCTCGGCGGCCAGGAAGGCGCCCGTCGAGAGGCACAGGAAGAGGCTCTCGGCGTAGGCCATCGAGAACACCGCGCTGAACGGGAAGATCGCCAGCAGGATCGCGCCCGCCACGGCCCGCTCCGGACCGACGACCTTCTCGCCGAGCCGGACGAGGATCACCAGGCCCACGGCGAACAGCACGTTCGACAGGATCACCGCGATCGGCCCGGCCAGGCTCGGCCACGGCCAGGACAGGAGCCGGACCAGCGCCGGCCAGAGCGGCAGGAAGGCGTAGTCGTGGTAGCCATCGACCACGGCCTCGGCGTGATACCCGTTGTGGACGATCCCGAGGTACCACCAGCCATCCCACGCCGTCAGGCTCCGGAGGATCGGTGCACCGTCACCCGACGTGAGGGCCGGGTTCCGACCCACCACGTTCTCGGCGGTGAGCGCCGCGGCCACGACGACTGCCCTCGAGATCGCGACAGCCGCGATCAGCGCGCGGACGGAGATCACCGATCCCGGTCCAGCGCAAGAGGCGCACCGATCACAGGTTGTACGCCCAGTAGACCCCGAGCATGTTGACGACCATGCCGATCACGATCAGCACCTTGCCCCACCACGGCAGGCCGCGACGAGCCACCGCAAGTCCCACGATCGCCATGACGAACGGGATCGAGTCGAGGGCGTATCGGTAGCCGTACTGGAGCCAGCCGCCGCCGTAGTAGAGCAGGCTCGGGATCAGGACCGCGAGCGCGGTCAGCCCGAGTGCGACCGTCATTCGCGACCGCCAATCGGCGCGCAGGGCCAGAAGCAGTCCGGGGCTGGTCAGGAAGATCGACATGCCGAGGCCGTCGGGCCGAGGCGGGATCACGAGGTTGATGCTGCCATCCGGGCCCCGGATGAAGAATGTCGGCAGGTGGGTGAGCAGGTAGTCCAGGTTCATGCCGAGGTGAGCCACCGAGAACAGGCCCACTGCTCGCTGGACCTCGAGGAACGGTGGCAGGGACGCCAGGCCGTAGCCGGATTCGAGTGGCGATCCGAAGCGGACCGCGTTGTACCAGAGCGCGAACACGACGGCCGGGGCGATCCCGAGCCCGTAGAACAGCCAGCGTCGCCATGGCCAGCCCCGCGGGTCGGGCCATCGGGCATGGCTGTCGTCGGCGATGACCCAGCCAAAGAACGGCGCCGCCAGGGCGAGTGGCGCCCGGGTCAGAAAGCCCGCCCCGACGAGCAGCCCGAGGAGCCAGCCGCGTCGACGACCGAACGTCTCGATCAGCGCGCCAAGGGTGACCATCGCGGCGATGAGGTGGCCCGTGTGCCACACGCCACCGCGGGTCGTCACCCACAGGATCTGGGTGCTGAAGCCGAACAGGAATACCAGCCAGATCCGCTCCACGACGACCCGGACCCCGACCCGGCCCATGAGCCACCAGCACAGGCCGACGTCGATCGCCGCGAACGCCGAATCGACGACCTGTTCCCATTGGTCGAGCCTGGCCGGCCCGAACAGGGCCACGAGCGGCAGCACGACGAGCGCCGGGAACGGGGCGAACGGGACGTAGACGCGGTCTCCGACGATGACGTTGTCCCACGGCCCGAACGGGTGGTCGAGCCAGACCCGACCGTGCAGGAACGCGTCGGCGAGGTAGAAGAAGTCCGGCCGCCCCGCGTCGAAGCGCAGGCTCGCCAGGGCGTAGATCAGGAAGGACACGGCGACCGCGGCAAGCCCGAACGCGAGCATCCGGCGGTCATCGACTGCGGAGCCGGCGCGTGCGGTCCAGCCCGGCGGTCGCTGCATTCCGGAAGGCTAGCAAGGACGGGCGAGCCGCGCGGTCGCAGACTCGGTAGCCGCGCGTGCAGACTCGCGACCCGCGCGGAGTGAGGATCGTCGCTGGCTATACTCGGCCGGATGACCACGACCTCCTCGGGGCGAGGCGAGGCCGACCGAAGACGAGCACCGGCGGCGTTCGTCCAGGGAAGCCGGCCGGACGTCCTGCTCCGTGTCGCGTTGTGGATCCTGACGGCGATCGTCGTCGGAGTCGCGGCCAAGGACCTGCTGACGGTCTACCCGGTCGCGGCGGACATCGAGATCCCGCTCCGGGCAACGACCCGCTGGTTGGCGGGCGGCCAGCCCTACCTCGCGTCGAGCTTCACGGCACCGGTGGGGCCCGACCTTCCGTTCCTGTACCCGCCGTTCGTGCTTCCCTTGATCGCGCCGTTGACTGCCCTGCCCCGGTCGCTGGTCGTCGTCGGTGTGGTCGCCCTCGGGGTCGTCCTCGCGGTCTGGACGTGTCGACGCCTGGCGATCCCCTGGCGCTGGACGCCGCTCGTCCTGCTCTGGCCGCCGTTCCTCGAGGCGCTCCTCGGTGGGAACGTCCAGATCCCGCTGTTCGCGGCATTCGTGGCGCTGATGTACGACCCAGCCGTGCCCGATCGGTCGTTCCAGCCGGTCGAACGAGCGCTGGAGTCGACCCGCCGTCCCGCCTGGCTGGACGGCATCCTCGGGATCGCCAATGGAGCCATCAAGCCGTCTCAGGCGCAGCCCTGGGTCCTGCTCCTGCGTCGCCGCCCGGCTGCCGCCGTGGCCGGGGCGGTCATCCTCGTCGCGATCGTTGCCGTCACCCTGCCGCTGACCGGACTCGACCTCTGGTTCGACTGGCTGGCCCAGCTCGGGCGCGCCTCGGATCCGTCCTGGGTCCTCGGCGGAGCCGGCATCGCCCGTGGCCTGCCTGCGATCGTCAGCCTGGGGCTTGTCGCGGCCACGATGATCGCGACCCTGGTCGTGCCACGCCGCTTCGGCGCGGCCTGGCTCGGCATCCTCATGATCGTGGGGAACCCGAGCCTCCGGATGTTCGGCCTGCTCATGCTCCTGCCGGGCATGCTGGTGGTCCGTCGTGAGATCGCGCTGGTGGCCGCCCTGTGCGTCGCCAGCTACACCCTGGCCGGGCTGTGGCTTGGCGTGCTCGTCGTGACGGCCGCCCTTGCGCTCGGGACTCGCCGGCCGGACTGGCTCGAGTCGTTCCAAGGCGCTCCAGGCTAGGCCGCCCGTTGTATCGTCGGCCCGTGGCCTCGAACCTCGGGCGGATCGTCGCACTCACGCTGACCGGCGTGTTCCTCGTCATCTTCGCCTGGGAGTTCGCCTACCTGGTCCCGTACATCGCCTCGCAGAGCGCGGTGGGCTCGGACTACGGGTTCTATCGAGAGGTCGGCCAGCGCTGGCTCGACACGGGCGTCTACTACCTGCCTCACCAGCTCGCCGGGCCGTATGTGGTCCAACCCGACGTCGATGTCCTCTACCCGCCGCTCGCCCTGCTCCTGTTCGTGCCCCAGGTTTGGCTGCCGTTCCCACTGTGGTGGATCGTGCCCGGCGTCGTCGTCGGCCTGACCCTGTGGCGGCTCCGGCCGGCGGTGTGGACCTGGCCGATCATGGCCGCCCTGTTCGCCTGGCCACGTGGGGTCAGCAACCTCATCTACGGCAACTCGGACATGTGGATCGCCACGTTCATCTGTGGTGGGCTGCTCGTCGCGTGGCCCGCTGTGCTCGTCGTGATGAAGCCGTCGATGATCCCGTTCGCCCTGATCGGCGTCCGCCGCCGGTCGTGGTGGATCGCCGCCGGGGCGCTGGCCGTCCTCAGCCTCGTGATGCTCCAGCTGTGGCAGGAGTTCTTCGTCGCGATCCGGAACTCGGACGCCGAGTGGTACTACAGCCTCGACGACATGCCGCCGCTGTTCATCCCGGTCGTGGCCTGGCTCGGTCGGCGGGACGGCGGCTACGCGACGCTCGCCGGCCTGGGTGCGGGGATCCGCGCGGTCAGGCTTCCGTCGTTCCGGCGTTCGGCGCCGATCTGAGCGGTCGACCCGACCTGGGCTCGATCTCGGGCCGTCGCTGGGCGATCGGCCAGAGCGCGGCCAGGATCGCCAGCCCGCTCGGCCACAGGATCGGCAGGGCGAGCGTCGCCGCGACCGGGACGGTCCAGGGCCGACCGGTCCGGCCGCCCCAGGCCACCAGGATCGCCGCGGCCGGCACCCGGAGAAGGAGCGGGATGGCGATCGAGAACTGGTTGAGCGAGGTGCCGCCCGCCGTGCTGCCGAGACCCTCGCTCAGCCAGTCCACCCAGAGCTGGCTGTCGTACGCCACGGAAACCGCGACGAGCGCACCAGTGAAGCCCAGGGCGATGATCAGCGGCCGCCACTCGCGTCGGACGGCGAACCAGATCAGACCGACCCCGGGAGTCACCTTGGTCAGCAGGAGGAATGACCAGCCGATCGGATAGCGGAAGCCGAGCACGATCGCGGCCGCCATCAGCAGGTGGATGTTGCCGTGGTACAGCTCGAGTGCGACCGGCGGGAAGGCGAGCACGAGGAGCGCGCTCCGCCACCCGAGCCAGATCGTCGTCCCGACGAGGAGCGCCGTCCAGAGCCACAGGAACGTCGGCCAGGCAAGCAGGCCGAACGGGTTGAACAGGCGCGCGATGACCGGCGTATAGGTGAACGCCCCGAAGGTCCCGGCCGGTACGGTGTACGGGTCGGTCATGTTCACGGACCAGTAGGCGTAGGCATCGAACCCGAAGGTCCCGGCCTTCGGGGCCACGACCAGGAACAGGTAGCCGGCGAACAACAGGCCGGCCACGCCGAGCCCGTCGCGAACCGCCCGGCGGGCCGTCGGCGAGATCCGGAGCGATGCGATGGGAGCGCTCAACGCCGTCATCCTCGCCCGATCCTAGCGCGCCGGCGGACGGCTCCGTACCGCCCGGATGGCGTCGGTCATGGGTGATTCGTACCGGTCTGAGTAGGGGGTGCCCGGTGCTAGTCTGCACCGGCCATGCGTACCGTCCTGGCCCTCTACGCGCTCGCCGTGATCGTCCGGCTGGTGCTGATCGCCCTCTTTCCCGACCCCGCGTACGTCGATTCCTATTACTACGTCAACGTCGCCCGAGCGCTCCAGGCCGGGCACGGATTCAACATCGACTTCGTCTGGACCTTCGTCGACCTGGGTGGCTCGATCCCGGCCAACCCGGGCCTGCCGATTCCGAGCAACGCCCACTGGATGCCGCTTGCGTCGCTCGTCCAGGTGCCGTTCCTGGCGGTGATGGGCACGACCCCGTGGGCATCGGCGTTGCCGTTCGCGCTGATCGGTTCGCTGGCGGCACCGATGACCTGGGCGTTCGCCCGGGAGGCCGGAGCCCGCGACGACGTCGCCCTCGGCGCGGGACTCCTGGTGGTGCTCCCGGCGGCCATCGTGTTCATGCCGCAGCCGGACAACTTCTCGCTCTACCAGCCGGTCGTCCTCGGAGCGCTGTGGCTGGGGGCCCGCGGCCTCAAGGGGGATCCGCGCGCGTTCGTGGCGGCCGGGGCGCTGGTCGGGCTGGCCATGCTCGCCCGGAACGACGGGATCCTCGTCGGGGCGGCGCTCGGCCTGCTGTTCGTGTGGCAACGCCTCCGGGCGTGGCGGGCAGGGCAAGCGGCCGCCCTGCCGTGGTGGTCGGCGCTCGCCTCGCTGGGCCTGTTCGTCCTGGTCATGGCGCCCTGGTGGGCACGCCAGCTGGCCGTCTTCGGCTCGATCTCGCCGTCGTCGGCGTCCGGCCGGATCCTCTGGATCCGATCGCTGGCCGAGATGAACTCGATCGAGGGTCATCCCTCCCTGTCGACGTTCCTCGACCAGGGGCTGGGCTCACTGGCGTCGAGCCGGATCGTCGGGTTCGTCCAGGCGGTCATCAGCTTCGTGATCCTGGTCGGCGGAGTGGTCCTCGCCCCGGCGATGGTCGTCGGGGCCTGGCTGCGCCGCCGGTCGCCGGACTTCGCCCCGTTCTTCGTCTACGGGCTGATCCTCTTCGCGTTCTCCGCCCTGGTCTCCGCGGTCCACGTCCCGAACGGCACGTTCATCCACTCGGCGATCGCCCTCGCCCCGCAATCCTTCATCCTCGCGCTCGAGGGCGTGGTCGCGGTGGCCGCCTGGCTCGGCGCCCGGCGAGCGTGGAACGTGGCCGCTGCAACCCGAACCTGGATCGCCGCGGCCGTCGTGCTGACGATGCTCGTCGGTGTCTGGTTCTCGTTCACGACCCGCGCCGTGTGGGCCGCCGAACGGGACATCAAGCGGGACGCCGGCCAGGCGTTGACCGCCGCCGGGGCCGACCCGGGCGATGTCGTGATGAGCCTCGACACGGGCGGGGTCAAGTACTGGACCGGGCATCCCGGGGTCGTCGCCCCGGCCGACCCGATCGCCACCATCGAGCGGGTCGCGCGCGCGTACGACGCGCGCTGGCTGCTGGTCGAGAAGAAGGACACCGTCGCGGCCCTCGCCCCGCTCCTGACCGAGTCGGAGCCGCATCCGAGCTGGATCGGACCGAGCATCTGGCGCCAGCCGGCCGGCATCCCGGCGGTGGGCCAGGGCGCCGAGGGTTCGGCAAGCTCGGACGCGGCGCTCTATCCAATCTGCACCGACCCGGGCGATCGACGGTGCCAGCCATGACCCGCCGCGAGGCGTGGCTGAGCGCCGGAGCGATCTTCGTTGTCGCGATCGTCGTCCGCGCGATCTTCGCCTCCGCGCTGCGCTTCCCGACCCCGGAGGACACTGCCTACTACGTCGGGGTGGCCCGCAACGTCGTCGACGGCCGCGGCCTGGTCAGCGACGCGATCTGGAGCTTCCAGACCCCGCCGCTCGAATTCCCACGCCCGGCGTTCGAGGTCTGGCTGCCGTTGCCCAGCCTGCTCGCGCTCCCGGCGATGGCCCTGTTCGGCCCGACGTTCGATGCGGCCAAGGTCCCGGCGGTGCTGGTCGGCTCGCTCGTGCCGGTCCTCGCCTGGCGGCTGGCGGCCGACGTGGCCGAGGAGCGCGGCTTCCCGGTCGGGCGGGCGCGGACGCTGGCGCTCGGCACGGGCCTGACCGCGGTCGTGTTCCTGCCCCTGATCCTGTTCGGCGCGCTGCCCGATTCGACGATGCCGTTCGCCACGCTCGCCCTGGCCGCGACCCTCTTGATGACCCGGCTCCTGCGCCAACCCCCGGCGGGGAGCGCGATCCGCGATCCGCGGCTGCTCGGGCTCGGGGTCGTCCTTGGGTTGGCGGCGCTGACCCGGAACGAGGCTGCCTGGCTGGCCCTGACCTGGGTCGGGCTCGCCTGGTGGAGCGGCGAGCGCGGACGACGGATCGCCCTCGTCGCCGTTCCGGCGGCGGTCGCCCTCCTGATCTTCGCGCCGTGGGCGGCCCGTGACTGGGCGGTGTTCGGGAACCCGCTCCCGGGTCAGGCGCTGGCCAACGCGCTGTCGGTCACCGGCTTCGACATCTTCGCCTGGAACGACCCACCGACCCTGTCGCGCTACCTGGCGCTCGGGCCGGCCAGGCTGCTCGAGCTCCGGGCCGAAGGGATCTGGCACAACCTGGTCAACGTCCTCATCGTTCCCGGCTTCCCGGTCTCGCTGATCGGGCTGGTCGCGCTCCCCTGGACCGGCCGGGCCAGAGCCCTCCGGCCGCTGGTCGTGGTGAGCATCCTGACGTTCCTGGTGACGAGCCTCGTGTTCCCGGTCGCGACGACGTGGGGCACGTTCCTCCACGCGGCCGGCGCGATCCACGTCCTGCTCATCGTCAGCGCCCTGCTCGCGCTCGACGGGCTGATCGCCCGGGTCGGATCGATCCGGGGCTGGACACGCCCGGTCGCCTGGCTCGGACCGACCCTGACGATCGCGTCTGGAATCCTGTTCAGCGCGGGCCTGGTGACCTACGTCGACCAGGCCGCCGGGGTGGCCCGCCGCTACGAGCTGCTGGCCGGTCGAATGGCCGCCATCGGCCGGCCGCTTGACGCCTCGGCGGGCCCGATCGTGACCGACTTCCCGATCTGGCTGGCCGAGGCGCTCCGCCTGCCGACGCTTGCCCTGCCCGACGAATCGCCGGCCGACGTCGTGTCGCTGGCCGCGGCGTTCCCTGGGACCCGCTACCTCGTGATGATGGACGACGAGCACGGCGCCTGGCCGGACGTCCTGGCCGGCTCGGCGCCCGGCGCCGACTGCTTCCACGCCCTTGATCTCGGCCCGCTGCCGAGCGATCCAGCCGACGCCCGGGCCTTGGCCAAGGCCCGCGTCTTCGAGATCGGCTGTTCACGATGACCGGACCCCTATACTCGGGCGACATGGACGACACGCGAGACGGCGACCAGCGTGACGGCCACTTCGATGAGCTCCATGCAGAGGCGAAGGCCGCGCTGTCGTACTCGGCCAACAGCCTCGACGCCGTCACCGGGCGCTACCGGTCGGCCTTCCTCGACGAGCTGGGCCGGTACCAGTCGTTGCGCGACGAGCTCGACGCGCTCGAGCGACGCCCGCGTCGAGAACGGCTCAAGGGACCCGTCCCCGGCGAAGAAGGCCCAACGGCCGTCGAGGCGGCCGAAGTGGGCGCAGACGATGCCAGGCTCCGGACGCTCCGGTCCGACCTCGAACGGCTCGAGGCGGAGGTCGGCACGCACCAGTCCGAGCTGGCTCGATTCGAGCTTGCCCACCGCAGCCTCGAGAGCACCTGGCTGTTCCTCGAGCGCGGCGACACGACGCTCGTGCCCGGGGACAACGGAGCCGCTCGGCCGCACGACGTCGAGATGCGGATCGTCGAGGCCCAGGAGGCCGAGCGATCGCGCCTCGCCCAGGAGATCCACGATGGGCCTGCCCAGGCCCTGTCGAACGCGATCTTCCAGGTCGAGTACATCGAACGGGTCCTCGACCGCGACCCGCGGATGGTCCCGACCGAGCTCCGATTCATGCGCGAGCTGCTCCGCCGCGAGCTTGGCGACGTGCGGACCTTCATCAGCCAGCTCAGGCCGCCGCTCCTCGACGAGCTCGGCCTCGACGGCTCGATCACCGATGCAGCCGAAACGATGGCTGCCCTGACCGGGGTCACGGTCGAGACGGATCTCAACGCCGCGGACGCCCTGCTTGGCAATGCCCAGCAGACGGTGGTGCTGCGTGTGGTCCAGGAAGCGTTCCAGAACGTGCGCAAGCACGCCAAGGCGAAGCAGACGACCGTCGCGACCCGGGTCGACGACGGGCAATGGATTGTCGAGATCCGCGACAACGGCGTCGGCTTCGACGTCGGTGCGGTGGCGACCCGTGGCCGGCGGAACTTCGGTCTGCAGTTCATGCGCGAGCGCGCCGAGCTCATCGGTGCCGCGCTTGAAGTGTCCTCTCGTCCGGACGCCGGCACGGTCGTTCGGCTGGCAGTCCCGCTCGAAAAGGAGAGCTCATGAGTGCAGATCGAATACCAGGGTCCTGAGCGTCGACGGGGTGGTCCCGATCGCCGCAACATGGAGCAGACGAAGCTCCTCATCGTCGACGACCACGCCCTGTTCCGGATGGGCATCCGTGGCCTGCTGGAGCGCGAACCGGACTTCGTCATCGTCGGTGAGGCGGACGACAGCCGGAGCGCGATCGAGCTGGCCCTCGAGACCTCGCCTGACATCATCCTGATGGACCTGACCCTGCCCAGCCCGGGCGGGATCGAGACGACCCAGCGGATCAAGCGCGAGCTGCCGTCGGTTGGGATCATCGTCCTCGCCCAGAATGAAGAGGAAGATGCCCTGTTCGACGCGATCAAGGCCGGTGCGGCGGCGTTCATCCTCAAGGACGTCGGGCCGGACGACCTGGTCACCATCATCCGCCGGGTTGGCGATGGCGAGTACCTTATCAACGACAAAGTCTTCGCCAAGCCGGCCGTTGCCTCCCGGGTCCTCAAGGAGTTCCGCGAGCTCGCGGTCTACGGTCAGGACGCGGCACCGATCTTCGCCCCGCTGTCACCCCGGGAGGTCGAGATCCTCGACAACATCGCCCAGGGCATGACCAACAAGCAGGTCGCCTACGCCTTGTCGATCAGCGAGCAGACCGTCAAGAACCACATGAGCTCGATCCTGCGCAAGCTGTCCGTCAATGACCGGACCCAGGCCGTCGTCTACGCGATGCGCCAGGGCTGGATCCGAATGCCCGAGGATTGAACGACCGACCCAGCTGGCCCATGGAGCACCCAACCCCGCGATGACGAACCCAGTCAGCGAACCCGTCTCCGAAGCGGTCGCGCCGATCGGCGGACCCGGTGGCCCGGGCGAGCTCGCCGAGCGGGTCGAGCGCGACGTCGCGACGCTCGACACCGAGCTGGCCGAGATCGAACTCCTCATCCAGCAGGCGGCCGCCGAGGCCGAGCGCCATGAGACGAGGCGAGCGGCTCTCGCCAACAAGATCGCCACGTTCCGCGAGTCCGAGCGGAGCAACCCGATGGAGCTGGTCGAGCAGAACGTCCAGCTCGTGGCTCTCACCCGCCGGGCGGTGGTCATGGAGTCCCAGGTCGACGTCCTCAACGGCAAGGCCAAGGTGCTCAAGCGTTACCGCGACGGGCTCGACGCGCTCGTCGCCGAGCTGCGAGCGATGCCCGGTGGCGGCACCGTTCCCCTGCTCTCCGGTGCGGTCGGAGAAGAGCCCGTCGAGAGCGACGGCTCGGGCGGCTCGGGCGCCGGCGAGGCCGGCGCTCGCGTGTCACCCGCGGTCTCCCGGCTGATCCTCGCCGCCCAGGAGGACCTCCGGCGGGACATCTCCCGGGCGATGCACGACGGTCCGGCCCAGAGCCTGACCAACATCATCCTCCAGGCGCAGATCGTCGAACGGCTCATCGCGAGCGATCCGGCCGCGGCACGGCCCGAGACCCGCGAGCTGATCGCGATGGTCCAGGCGACGCTCGACGCCACGAAGTCGTTCATCTTCGACGTCCGACCGATGGTCCTCGACGATCTCGGGCTCGTGCCGACCCTCCGCCGCGCGGCTCGCGACCGCGGCCGCCGGGTCGGGATCCCGGTCGACTTCAACTCGATGGGAGCCGACCTGCGGTTGCCGATGGAGCTCGAGTCGGGCCTCTTCCGGATGCTCGAGGAGTCGCTCGCCGGGTACCTCGCCGGGCGACCCGACCGGGTTGTCCTCCGGCTCGACTGGAGCCGGACCTCGCTCGAGGCGATCGTCCGTTCCGTCCGGGAGCCGCCGGAGGGCTCGCCCGTTGTCACGCCGAGCGACCCGGCCGAGCCGGACTCGGGCCGCGGCGGGCGGCTCCGCGGCAAGCCGAAGCCCGAACCTGAGCTGCCCGCCGCGCTGGCGGCGATGATCGACGAGCGGCGCGACGAGCAGGCCGCGGCGGACGCGGCGATCATCGCCCCGGTCGCGCTGCCGGCGAAGTCATGGCGGGACGTCCAGGCCCGAGCGACGACGCTCGGCGCCGAAGCCGAGCTGTCCGATGACGGGTCCCAGGTCAGGATCGTGGTCACGATTCCGACCGCCGGCTGACCGCGCGACGTGACCCACCGAGGGTCCATGGGATGGCCCGGGGCCGGTCCCGGTCAGCGGCCCACCGGCGACGGCCAGGGAGTCGTCGAGTACGGCATCATCCTCGGCCTGTCCGCCCTCTTGATCCTGATCCTGCTGGTGTTCTTCGACGACCAGGTCGCCGCGGTCCTCGGCTGGCTCAGCAGCCAGCTCCCATAGGCGGACGAACGGGTCACCGGTCACCGGTACCATCTACCTAATAGCGTTCCGCGAGAACCGACCCTATATTCACGACGCCCTCGACTGGGGGTGTGCAATCATCCAGGAGGCCTCACGGCATGGCGCTCATCAATTCGTTCCTCGCGTGGCTGAACCGCGACGAGGAGGGCCAGGGGCTCGCCGAGTACGCGCTGATCCTCGCCCTCATCGCGATCGTTGCGATCATCGCCCTCCTCTTCCTGGGCGGGCAGGTCAGCAAGATCCTCAGCACCGTCGGCAACTCGGTCTAGCACCGACGCCACGGGAGCCCGCCGGTCCAACCGGCGCGGCTCAGACGTAACGACTCGACGCCGGGTCCCTCTTGGGCCCGGCGTCGTTCGAATTCCCGGACGTCCCGGCGGCCGCCGCGACCGCCGAACCCCTCTTGACCGCCCGCCCGGTCCCTCCTAGTGTTGCCTCCCCGCCCCGGGGTCGAGTGCCGTCACGACCCAGCCCGCGACCGATGACTGGAACGGGACTTCTCACCGGACCGGGAATCTCGAGGAAAGGAGGTGACCGAGCCGCAATGGCTGGACTCATCGCACTCTTCCCATCCCGCGACGGCGACGGCGGCCAGGGTCTCGCGGAATACGCCCTGATCCTCGCCCTGATCGCGATCGTGGCGATCCTCGCCCTGCTCTTCCTGGGCAGCCAGATCAGCAACATCCTGAGCAACGTGGGCAACTCGGTCTAGCGACCGGACGACTGCCGGCACCCAGGCCGGGTCGTCGCCAACCACATCCTGCGCAGCAGCACTGACGCCGGACCGATCGACGGTCCGGCGTCGACTCGTTTGGGCCGGGGCGAGCTCGACTGCTCGCTCGCGCGGCGATTCCGGCGCACGACTACCGCTCCCTCCGTATTGACACCCCACCGGACCTCCCCCTAGTGTGGCGCTCCCACCGGGACCGAACGCCCGAAGCGCGACCCGATCGACGCGCTCCGGCGGCCTGGCGGGCGGCGTCGCCTCGCGGCGGCGCATCCTCGGGAAAGGAGGAATGGATATCGGTGTTGTCATCGATCAGCGGACTCATCCCATCATCGGAATCAGCTGAGCGCGGCCAGGGTCTCGCCGAATACGCCCTGATCCTCGCCTTGATCGCCATCGTGGCGATCCTTGCCCTGCTGTTCCTGGGCAGCCAGATCAGCCAGATCCTGAGTCGAGTCGGCACCTCGGTCTGAGGAACCAGCTCCGGCGAGGCGATCGCCCGCCGCCCCAGCCACCCGCGACGAGCGGCCCTTCGATCGGGGGCCGCTCGCCCAATTCCCGGGCTTCGGCACGCCGTCCGAGTCGAGTCGAATCGCCGGCTCGAGTGGCCCCGCCGACCGGTCCCGACCGGGTCTCCGGGCACCACCCCGGACGCCCCCGCAACGGCCCGTGGCGGACCGCTGGCGACCCGGCGACGGGCCGGTCGGCCGGCGGCCGGAAATCCCCAATTCACGCTCAGATTGCGCTCCTTTTCTGGCCATTTCCTCCTAATGGTCCTAGCCCTTTGGTATAGTCGCGCGCTCTTTGGCCGATGCTACAGTGGTGCCACCTGTCACACGGCTGGGGAGAGTGGCTTTGAAGAGATCGAACCGGTTGATCCTGCTTGTCGGGGTCGTCCTCGCAGCGGTTGCATTTGTCGCGATCGTTTTCCTGTTTAGCAGCTCGCCACAGAGTGGCACGGGGAGCAATAAGCCCCCGACGGAGCTGGACACGGTCATCGCGTCCGTCGACATTCCGCTCGGGACCCAGGTCCGCTCGGACATGGTCCAGGTGGTCAAGAAGGCGGTCGAGAGCCGCGAGGTGGACGCCTACGCCGACGCCGGCCAGGTTGTCAACCAGATCGCGCGGACGAACATCACGGCGAATGCGCAGGTCACCAGGTCGATGTTCGCGACGAACAACGGCGGCGCTCAGCCTCCGGGCCCGCTCCTGGCCAAGGGCCTTCGCGCCCAGTCGGTCCAGGTCGACCAGGTCACCGGCGTCGGGACGCTGATCAACGTCGGCGATCGCGTCGATGCGGTCGTCGGCTTCGGCGGCGGCGGTTGTGGAGCGGCCTTCCCGGTCGTGACGGTTGACCCCACCACCGACTCGGTCACTCCGGTCGCCGGCCTGTCGAGCATCACCGTCAAGCTGCTGCTCCAGGGCATGCAGGTCGTCGGGACCCTTCTGCCGGCCGTCCAGACGACGGACGCGAACGCCTCGCCCGCACCGGGCGCCGGCGGGACGACCCTCAACGGGCAGCAGGAGATCGTGGTCCTCGCAGTCACCCCGCAACAGTCCGAGATCATCAAGTACGCCCAGACGGATGGCTGCATCAGCCTGGTGCTCCGCTCGCCGAAGGATTACGTCGACGACGCGGGCAACACGACTGAGCCGCCGCCCGATCCGACCACCGGCATCATCCTGAAGACACTCGTCGATGAGTACGGCGTCCTCCCGCCGCAGGTCGTCGAGGCCATCCTCCCGAAGAGGTAGGCGAGTGACGGAGGCGCCCGGCATCGCCACTCTCCGCCAGCGCCATCCGTTTCGAGCTTCGCACTGACCCGGGCGACGGGCGCCAGATCCCACACGGATCAAGCGCCCGTCGGCCGCTCCACCGGAGAACCAACCTAACCCCGTCATCGAATCAACGGACGAGCACCGAAGGCTGAACGCCAAACATGGCAGACACGATCAAGGTCCTCATCGTCGACGACATCGCCGAGACGCGCGATCACCTCACGAAGCTCCTCGGGTTCGAGAGCGACATCGAGGTGGTCGGGGCCGCCGACTCCGGCCGGCAGGCACTCGAGATGGCCGGGCGCCTGCGCCCGGACGTCGTATTGATGGACATCAACATGCCCGACATGGACGGGATCGCGGCGACCGAGCTGCTCGCTGCCGAGGTCCCGACCGCGTCGGTCGTGATGATGTCGGTCCAGGGCGAGGCGGACTACCTCCGTCGGTCGATGCTCGCCGGGGCCCGCGAGTTCCTCGTCAAGCCGTTCAGCAGCGACGAGCTCAGCGCCTCGATCCGCCAGGTCTACACGCGGGAGCGCGAGAAGCAGGACCGGATCACGGTCACCACGGTCGCGGCTGCGGCCACGATCGCGACGAAGACCGACCGCGAACCCGGCCAGCTCGTCGCCGTGTTCAGCCCGAAGGGCGGAGTCGGCCGGACGACGATCGCCGTGAACTTCGCCGTGTCGGCCGCGGCCGACCTCGGGATCAAGACCGTCCTCGTCGACGGCTCGTTCCAGTTCGGCGACGTTGGCGTCCTGCTCAACCTCAATCCGAAGAACAAGTCGATCGCCGACCTCGTGCCCGAGCTGGATGCCGGCGAGCTCGAGTCGATCGACACGTTCGTGATCAACCACTCCTCGGGCGTGCGCGTCCTGCTCGCGCCGCCGTCGCCCGAGATGGCCGAGACGATCACCCCGGCCGGCGTGCGCAAGACCCTCGAGGCGCTGCGCATGGCGACCGACCTCGTCGTCGTCGACTGCACGGCAAACTTCAGCGACACGACGCTCGCGATCCTCGACGCGGCCGACGTGATCCTGACCGTCCTGACCCTCGAAATCACGAGTATCAAGAACATGCGATTGTTCCTTGAGGTCGCCGACCAACTCGGCTACGAGGGATCGAAGATCAAGCTCATCCTCAACCGCGCCGACTCGACCCTCGGCATCCGCGTCGCGGATGTCGAACATTCGATCGGCCGCAAGGTCGACCACACGATCGTGAGCGACGGGCGGAGTGTCGTCTACGCCCTGAACCGCGGCGTGCCGTTCGTCCTGTCCAACCGGGAAGCCCAGGTGTCCCAGGACGTCCTTCGCCTGGCGACCGCCATCACCGGTGGCGATCGCAAGGTGACCGAGTCCGAGGACGCCAAGACGGGCTCCCGCAAGTCGCTGTTCGCATGGCGGTAGCAGTCGGCCCCTCGGGGCCGGAAGGGGTGTAAGGCGATGTCCCTCCTCAAGCGGATCGAGAGCGCTCGACCTGGCTCCTCGCCCGGAGCGCCGGGCGAGAACCTTCCGGCACCGACCGGCGGAGCTCCGGGTGGCCCCGGGGCTGCGCCGCCGCAGGCCACCCGCCTCATGTCGCAGGGTCCGGTCCGGGAGTCGTTCCGGGACGTCAAGTTCCGGATCCAGAACCGGGTCATCCAGGACCTGGATCCGAAGCTCGACCTGTCCAACCAGGTCGAGGTCCGGCGCCAGATCGAGGAGATCTTCGGCAAGGTCATCGACGAGGAAGGCCTCGCCCTGACCCGCGCCGAGCGGGTCCGGATGCTCGAGCAGATCACCGACGAGATCATCGGACTCGGCCCGCTCGAGCCGCTTCTGCGCGACGAGAGCATCACCGAAGTCATGGTCAACGGCCCGCGCCAGGTCTACATCGAGCGCTCGGGCCGGCTCGAGCTCACCAACGTCGTCTTCCAGAACGACGACCACGTGATGCGGATCATCGATCGGATCATCGCCCCGATCGGTCGCCGCGTCGACGAGTCGTCGCCGATGGTCGATGCGCGTCTGACCGATGGCTCGCGCGTCAACGCGATCATCCCGCCGCTGTCGCTGGTCGGGCCGGTCATCACGATCCGGAAGTTCTCCGCCTCCCCCTTCACGGTGGACGACCTGATCCAATTCGGCACCGCGACCGCCGACATGTTCGACTTCCTCAAGGCCTGTGTCGAGGCCCGCCTCAACCTGTTCGTGTCGGGCGGCACCGGCTCCGGCAAGACCACCACCCTGAACGTCCTGTCGTCGTTCATCCCGAATGACGAGCGGATCATCACGATCGAGGACGCGGCCGAGCTCCAGCTTCGCCAGGAGCACGTCGTGACCCTCGAGTCGCGGCCCCCGAACATCGAGGGCAAGGGCGCGGTCCCGATCCGCGAGCTCGTCCGGAACTCGCTCCGGATGCGGCCCGACCGGATCATCGTCGGGGAGTGCCGGTCGGGCGAGGCGCTCGACATGCTCCAGGCCATGAACACGGGCCACGACGGCTCGATGTCGACCGGCCACGCCAACTCGCCGCGGGACATGCTGTCCCGGCTCGAGACGATGGTCCTGATGGCCGGCGTCGATCTGCCCCTGCGGGCCATCCGCGAGCAGGTCGCCTCGGCGGTCGACCTGATCGTCCATCAGAGCCGGCTCAAGGACGGCACCCGGAAGATCACCAACATCACCGAGGTCCAGGGTATGGAAGGTGATGTCATTGTGATGCAGGATGTGTTCGTCTTCGAGCAGACGGGCGTTGTCGAAGGCAAGATCCAGGGTCGGCTCAAGCCGACCGGGATCCGACCGAAGTTCGTCGAGAAGTTCGAGACCCAGGGCATTCATCTGCCCCCGGGCCTGTTCGGCTTCACGTACTGACGGCCGGGAGCTAGGAGGTCCGCCGTGGAGACGATGACGCTCGTTGTAGCCGGGATCACCGCCCTCGCCATCCTGCTGATCGCATTCGGGCTGGCGTCGTCGGGTGGCAGCTCCGGCATGACCGCACGCCTCGAGCGCTACGCCTCCGGCAAGCCGGAGAAGGCCAAGACGACCGCCAGCGGACAGGGGGCCATCTCGGATCTGCTCAACCAGAGCACGACCCTGGCCAGCCTGAACAAGGTCGTCGAGCAGCGTGACTTCGGGGCCAACCTGGCGCGCGACCTGGCGCGCGCCGACCTCAAGCTCAAGCCGAGCGAGTTCCTCTTCCTGTGGGGTGCCGCGATCGTCGGCATCCCGGTCGCGATGCTGCTCCTGTCGGTCGTGTTCTCGGGTCTCGGCAACCCGATCGTGCTCCTCGTCGGGGCGCTGGTCGGAGCGTGGCTGCCGCGGTTCTGGCTTGGACGGCGCAAGAATGGCCGGCTCAACGCCTTCAACAAGCAGCTCCCCGACACGATCACCCTGATCGCCAACGCCCTCCGGGCCGGGTCGTCGTTCCTGCAGGCCATCGAGATGGTCGTGCGCGAGTCACGGCCCCCGATCTCGACCGAGTTCGGCCGGGTCATTCGCGAGGTCAACCTCGGCCTGCCGTTCGACCAGGCGCTCGAGAACATGGTCCGCCGGGTGCGCTCGGACGACCTCGAGCTGATGGCAACCGCCATCTCCATCCAGCACACCGTCGGCGGCAACCTCGCCGAGATCCTCGACTCGATCGCGTTCACGATCCGCGAACGGGTCCGGATCAAGGGCGAGATCCGGACGCTGACGGCGCAGCAGCGCCTGTCGGGCTACGTCGTCGGGTTCCTGCCGATCGGCCTGGCCATGTTCCTGTTCATCGCGGCCCCGGGGTTCATGCAGCCGATGTTCGACAAGGATGTCGCGATCGGCGGGTTGCCCGTCGGCGTCGTCATCCTGTTCTTCGGCGGGTTCATGATGTTCCTCGGCTTCATGGCGATCCGCAAGATCGTCGATATCGAGGTCTGACGCCATGGTCCTGCCCCTGCTCATTGCCGGCATCGCCGCCGCCGCCGTCCTCCTGATCTTCTTCGGGCTGGTCGGCGGGCGAGCGGTCGACCCGGTCCAGGCCCGCCTGACCCAGCTCGGGACGATGCAGGCGAAGAACCTCGAAGAGCTCGAGCTGCAGCAGCCGTTCATCGAGCGGACGCTGCGCCCGCTGGCCGGCCGACTGTCCGGCGCCGTCGGCCGGGTCACCTCCCAGTCGTTCGGCGACCGGACTCAGAAGCGCCTGGCCCTGGCCGGCAACCCCGGCGATCTCGGCGTCACCGAGTGGCTCGGGATCAAGGGGATCTTCACGATCATCTTCTCGATCCTGTTCTTCCTGCTGTTCCTGGCCATCCTCAACATGGGCATCATCGGCGGGATCCTCGGGGCGATGGTCGGCGGGCTCGTCGGGTTCGTCGCCCCCGAGTTCTGGCTCGGGCGCCGGATCCGGGCGCGCCAGAAGGCGATCCTGATCATGATCCCGGACACGCTCGACCTCCTGACGATCTCGGTCCGGGCCGGTCTGGGCTTCGACGCGGCACTGGCCAAGGTCGTCGAGAAGCTCAAGGGTCCGCTGTCCGACGAGTTCCGCCGGGCGCTGGCCGAGGTTCGCGTGGGCAAGGCGCGCCGCGAAGCGCTGCGCGACATGATCCCGCGAACCGAGGTCACCCCGCTGACGAACTTCGTCGGCGCGATCATCCAGGCCGAGCAGCTCGGCGTGTCGATCTCGAAGGTGCTCCAGGTCCAGTCCGAGCAGCTCCGGATCGAGCGCCGGCAGCGAGCCGAGGAGATGGCGGCCAAGGCGCCGATCAAGATGCTGTTCCCGCTCGTCGGCTGCATCTTCCCGTCGCTGTTCATCGTCATCCTCGGGCCGGCGATCATCCTGATCGTCAAGAACCTCCGGACGTAGCGTCGCCGGCGGTCGTCGAGACAGGCGGCCCGGCACGGCCGCTGGAGTCGTCATGCTCCGCGCCACGAACCTGACCCGGGGCGGAACGCTGGCCGACCCGCTCGAGTCGGCCGACTCGCTGTGGGCCCGGTTCCTGGGGCTCATGGGTCGCCCGAGCCTGCCTGCCGGCGCCGGCCTGTGGCTGCCGGGCGGCAACGGGATCCACATGATGTTCATGCGGTTCCCGATCGACTGCGTCTTCGTCGGGCGGCCGTCGCCGGACGACGAGGCGCGCGAGGTCGTGGCGATCCGTCGGGCACTGCCGCCCTGGCGCGGCATCGTCTGGTTCGTCCGCGGGGCCCACGGCACGCTCGAGCTCCCGATCGGCACCATCGATCGGACCGGAACGACCGTCGGCGACCGGATCCGGCTCGAGACCGCGCCGACGAGCAGCGCCACGACCGTCTGAGCCGACGACGTCGCGCCCCGGGGGTCGTCGCGCGACGACCGCGGTGATCGCCGGTGAAGCGGCCGGTGCGACGATCCGCCGATGTCCTCGATCGCCACCCGGCTGCTCGACCTCGCGCTGCCCGCCACCTGCCCCGGTTGCGGTCGAGAAGGGGAGCCGCTGTGCGCCGGCTGCCGACCGGCGCTCGACGTCCGCCTCGATCGGCCGGCGGGCGTCATGATCGGGCTGCCCGCCGAGCTGCCGGCCCCGCTCGTCCAGCTCGAATGGGCGGCACCGTTCACGGGGCCCGTTCGGGCTGCCCTGCATGCCCTCAAGTACAACGGCGAGCGGCGGCTGGCCAGCCCGCTCGGCGAGGCGGCTGCCGAGCGCTGGCGCCGGGCGGGGGCGGGCGGGGACCTGGTCGTCCCGGTCCCGGTCCACGCCGATCGGGCGCGCGAACGCGGCTACGACCAGGCGGTCCTGCTGGCCGAGGTCGTCGGGCGGCGGCTCGGGCTGCCGACCGCGTCGATCCTCGAGCGGCGACGGCGAACGGTCGCCCAGTTCGAGCTCGATCGTCGTCAACGGGCGTCGAATGTCGCCGGGGCGTTCGGTCTTCGCTCGCCCGGCCGGGACGAGGCCCGTGACGCTCCGCGGACGATGGCCGATCCTGGTCGACGACGTCATGACGACCGGTTCGACACTGGCGGCCTGCGGCGAGGTCCTGATGGCGGCCGGCGCGCTGGCGGTGTCGGGGCTGACCGTCGCCCGGGAACGCTGATCGGGACATCGGCGGATGTCGACGGTGGGCGGGCCTATACTCGACCTGCGTCGAACACGCCCTGTTGGCGAGCTCCGGCGTCACCCTTCGGCGACGCCCGGCGCTCGACGCGTTCGGAGGGTTGCGTGAGGACGATCGTCAAGGGCAAGAACTTCGAGGTTCCCGAGTCCGACCGGCGCTACGCCGAGCGCAAGCTCCAACGCCTCGAGCGAATCGTCGACGACCGGGCGGATGCGCTGGTCGAGCTGTCGGTCGAGCGGCATCGCAACCAGGAGGACTCGCGGATCGTCGAGGTCACCCTCGTCCTCGACGGGCAGCCCCTCCGCGGCCGCGCTGCGGCTGTCAGCCATCGGGCCGCGATCGACGTCGTCGTCGACAAGCTCGAACGTCGAGCCGTCGACCACCTCGCGAAGCCGCGGGTCAGGGCACGCCCGGTCGAGGAGAAGCAGCTCCTGCGCCAGCTCGCTGACGGCACGGCCGAGGCAGGCCGGCCGCGCCGGGTCGTCAAGACCAAGCGGTTCGGGATCGAGCCGATGTTCGAGGAGGATGCGATTGCCGAGATGGACGAGCTCGGCCACAGCTTCTTCCTGTTCGTCAACGCCGAGACGGAGCGACTGGCCGTCATCTACCGGCGCGACGACGGGGATTTCGGGTTGATCGAGCCCGTGGTCGGTGGAGCCTACGCGCCGAGCGGGCCGGCCGGCTCTCGCCCGGTCACCGGCCACCGAGGCAGCCGAGCCGGCTGACGCCGCCTCGCGGCCGGCGGGATCGTCGGACGAGCTCGCCCGCATCGAGCGCGGGCCGCGATCAGGCCCGGCGGTACTCGCCCGCGCTGCGGGTCATGAGCCCGCCATCGACCAGGTGGCGACGGAGGGCGGCAACGTCCGGGTGGTAGAGCGCCAGGCGCTGGTTCACCTCCCGTTCCGGGTACGCGCGATCCTCGACGAAGCACTGCTCGACCAGGTAGCGGAGGATGACCTGGCGCTTCTTGTCGCGGGCCGGGATCGATACGAGCCGGTTGTCCCGGATGAACGCCCGGATGACCTTGTCCTCGAACGACAGGCGCTCCATCGGCTGAACCTAGCACGGAGCGCTGGCCGGCTGCCGGGGCACGGTCCATCGGCGGCGGGCTGATGGCCGACGGCCGACGGGCGGCAGCCCGTACGATGCCGCAATGGATCCCGACGGCCGACGGATCGGCGCCCACCTGCCGCTCGGCCGGGGACTCGTCCACGCCGTCAACCGCGGCCACGAGATCGGGCTCGACACCCTGCAGGTCTTCAGCGACAACCCGACCGCCTGGCGTCGGCGATCCGAGCCTTCCCCGGAGCTGCCGGCGTTCCGGGCCCGGCTGGCCGAGCTCGGGATGGGTCCGATCGCCATCCATGCAAGCTACCTGGTCAACCTGGCCGGAGCCGACCCCACGTTCGTCGAACGGTCCGCGGCCGTCCTGGTCAGCGAGCTCCGCGTCGCCCCGACGTACTCGGCCCGCTTCGTCAACGTCCACATGGGGTCTCACCGGGGCACCGACGCCGAGGGCGGGATCGCCCGGCTCGCGGACGGGGTGGCGAGAGTCATGGCCGAGGTCGACGACGATCGAGATGCCGCCGTCCTCGTGCTCGAGAACTCGGCCGGCAGCGGCGAAGTCCTCGGATCGAGGCTCGAGGAGGTCGCCACGGTCCTCGACGAGATCGCGGCTCGGGGAGTCCCGGCGCGCAGGGTCGCAATCTGTCTCGACGCCGCTCACCTGTGGGGAGCCGGCTACCCGATCTCGGATCCGGCCGCTGTCGACGAGCTGGTCGACGATGTCGATCGGCTCATCGGGCTCGAGCGACTGGCGATGATCCACTTCAACGACTCGCGCGCCGCGCTCGGGTCGCACGCCGATCGACACGAGCACGTTGCGGCGGGCTCCATCGGCCCAGCCGGGATGGGCGCCCTGGTACGGCACCCACGGCTGGCCGGCGTCAGCTACTACCTCGAGACGCCGGGCATGGACGAGGGCTTCGATGCGATCAACGCGGCCCGGACGGGCGACCTGCTGGCGGGGAGACCGTTGACCCCCCTGCCGCCGGCGGCCGGGCGGACTGAGCCTTCGTGAAACCGCGCAACGTCGACCGAGCCGGGCTGCTCGGACTCGGTGCCCTGCTCGTCCTGGCGGCCGTCGTCCGATTCGTCGGGCTGCCGGGACGAGGCACCTGGGACGCCGACCAGGGCCATGACATGCTCGTCCTGCTCGGCCTCGTCCGCGATGGAACGATCCCGCTGCTCGGCCCGCCGACCTCGATCGGCGACTTCCACCACGGAGCGATCTACTACTACCTGCTCGCTCCGGCTGCGTTCCTGTCCGGAGCCGATCCGACATTCGTCGTGGGCGAGATCGCCCTGGCCGGCGTGGCTGCGGTCGGTGTCACATGGTGGCTGGCCCGGTCGATTGCCGGTCCGATCGCCGGATTCGTGGCCGCCCTCGTCATGGCCCTGTCGCTGAGCGCGATCGACGAGTCCACGTTCATCTGGAACCCCAACCTCATCGCCCTGTCGAGCGCGGTCGCCCTGGCCGGGGCGTGGCGGGCCCGAACGACCGGCCACGCACGGTGGTGGCTCCTGGCCGCGCTGGGTGTCCTCGTCACGATGCAGTGCCACGTCCTCGGGGTGGCGCTGCTCCCGCCGGTGGCGGCGCTTTGGGCCGTGTCCTACCGGGCTGCGCCACCCGGGCCGGAGCGGCGCAGGGTCGGCCTTGCCGGCGTGGGATCCGTGGCGATCATCGTCGTCGGCTACCTCCCCCTCCTGGTCTACGAGCTCGGGCACGACTTCGCCGAGACCCGGGCGGTGCTCGCCTTCATCGCCTCGGGTGGGACCGGCGTATCGATCTCCCTGCCCGCTCGACTGCTGTTCGTCGGACTGCGGATCGTCGCCTGGCCGCTGACCGGGTTGCTCGTCGATGGCCTGGTGATCGGGGTCGTGGCGGCCGTGCTCGTGATCGCCGGTCTCGGCTGGCGAGCCGGCCAGGCACCGGGGCGCGAGCGGACCGCCGCGCGCTGGCTGCTGGCGACGCTCGCCTTTGGCTGGATTGTGCTGACGTTCGGAGCGAGCGGTCTGGCGTCGGTCACACCGCTACCGGTGGACCACTACCACGCGTTCCTCGATCCGGTGGTGTTCGTCGTCCTCGGCATCGGGTTCGCGGCGGTCTGGAGCGGTGGCGACCCGGACGCCGACGATACGGAACGGACCCCGACGGCGGTCGATCCCCGCCTGACCCGGGGGGCCGCCGTCGTCGGGTTGGTCGTGCTGCTGGCCTGGAGCGTCACCCACTGGCCGCCGGCGGTCGCGGCTGACGGCGGCTGGCCGGGAGCCCGGGCGGCCGCCGATCGGATCGAGGCCGCGGCCGGCGACCGGTCGATCGAGCTGATCGGGCTGCCCACGTTCAAGTCGACCGAGGCCTACGGGTTCCCCCTCGAGAGAGATGGCCGGGACGTCGCCGAGGCCATCCCGCAGGGGGCCAGCCACGAGCCCGAGCAGCGCGTCCCGGATCCATCGGCCGCCGTCGTGATCGTGTGCGATGCGCTGTTCGTCCGCGACTGCGGCGGACCGGCCGAGGAAGCGGCGCTTTCGAGCCAGCGGCCGATCCCGGTCCGACTCGTCGACCGCTGGGAGCCGACGCCGGGCCGGACGATCTCGGTCTACCTGCCGGGCTCCTGACGCGCCGCGGGTCCAACCCGGCGACGGACAAAAGCGAACGCCGGCCCCCCCAGTGGGCCGGCGTTCGCGATCCCCGAGACCCGGACGTGGAGGGAGGGATCCGGGCCGATGGAGGCGGTGGTCAGTAGCGGCTCGTCGGTCGCCCCGACGGGGGCCGGCTGGATGAGCGGACCGTCCCGAGACGGGTCGGACCGTTGATCTGGGTGTGCGATGTCCCGGCGCCGACCGGACTCGGAGCGGCACCGCCGCCCCGCAGATACGGCGACGGAAGCGGCCGCGCCGGCTCGCTCGTCGGGCCATATGTCCGCCCGAGGCGACGCATCCGGACCGCCAGGTAGTACTCCATGATCTGGCGAACCTGCGGCTCGCCGAGCACGTCGTCGGCACGCAGGGCGTACTCGACGCGGGCGGTCGGATTCGACGAGCCCGAGGACATGAGGCCGAGGTACTGCGGCGTGTCGGCGTCATCGCGCAGCTCACGGAGACCCCGGGCGAGCTTCGTGGCGGTGCCGAGCGACGGCATCCGGTCGCCACGGATCAGGCGGGAGATCGTCGAGTGATCGACCCCCGATTGCTGGGCGAGCTGGCGCTGCGACATCTTCTTGGCCTTGAGCTGAGCCCGAAGCCATTCGTTGAACGCTCGGCCGTTCTGAGTCGTCATCGGCTGCTAAGTACGCTCCGTTGGCGAGGCCGGGTCGTTCCCGGGGTCACGAAGCAACTATCGGCCGGGCAGTGTTGCCTCCCCATCACCCGTTCGTACGGGTTCGATAACGACGACCGGAGCGCGGCAGAGACGGGTCAGGTGCGGTCCGGCTCGGTCCGGTGGATCGCGGTCAGCGGCCCGAGGCACTGCAAGGTGGTGCGCGGGCGCAGGCCGCCTGGTACGTCGCTGCGCGGAGCGGTGCGTCGACGCCACACGGGCGGCGATTCCGGTCAGGCGGCCGACTCCGCTCTCGGCGCCTGGGCTTCCACGATGCCCTTGCCCTTGCGGATCGGCGAGAACAGGTAGGCGATCCCGCCGAAGAAGATGATCGAGAGGACGCTGATGGCCCGGTCGACGAGGACGATCGCCAGGGCCTCGGTCGGCGGGACGTTGTAGATCAGGGTCAGGACGCCGACGACGCCCGCCTCGACCACCCCGATCCCGGCCGGAGTGAACGGTACGGCCGTGAGCAGCGACCCGGTCAGCGCGACGAAGAACACGCCACTCGGGCCGAGCTGGAGGTCGGTGAAGCCCAGCGCGAGCACGACCAGGTAGAGGCGGAGCGCCTCGGTCGTCCAGATCAGCCCGGTCAGGACCACCAGGCCGGGCAGCACGCGCAGGGTGGCCGCCGAGAAGACGCCTTCCTCGAACCGGTCGTAGAACTCCACGACCTGGTGCGGGAGTGGCAACCGAGTGATGATCCGGCGCCCGAAGTTGCGCATGGTCAGCAGCCCGATCGCCAGGATGATCACGACGATCACCCCGATCGCGAAGACGACCTGGACCTGGGGCGGGAGGCCCTTCCGGAAGCTGATGAACCCGAAGAAGAGGCCGAGGACGACGATCGCGAACAGGTCGAGGATCCGCTCGATGAACACCGTCCCGAACGTCCGGCTGAGCGAGACCGGGCTGTTGATCTTCAGGAGATAGGCCCGGTACACGTCGCCGAGCTTGGCCGGGACGAGGCAGTTCACGAGCCAGGAGATCAGGATGATCTCGGTCGAGTCGCGAACCTTGAGCCGAAAGCCGGTCCCCCGGATCAGGATCGCCCAGCGGAGGCCGCGCAGCGGGAACCCGAGGTAGAACACGAGGAATGCCGCCAGGAGCAGGACCTTGTTGGCGGCGGCCAGGTAGGACGGCAGCTCGTCGAGCTTGAACCCGGGGAGCGCCCGGGCGAAGAGGACGAGCAGGACGAGCGGGAGGACGATCGAGATGATCGTCCGCGGCTGGCGCAGGCGGCGGCCGAGCGAGAGCTGATCGGCGCTGACTTCGTCGTCGGGCCGGTCCGGTCGCTCGGCGAGCGCCTCGAGGCGCTCGAGCTCGCCCATCCCCTCGTAATCGGGGTCGGTCGGACGAGCCGCACCGGGGCCGATGTCCCCGGGTTCTCCCCCGCCTGCGGGCGGCTTCGTGGCGTCGTCGGTCATCGGTCCATGTCGGCCCCAGCCACCTCTGGCGGTTCGGCTCTCACCCGACCCGTTGCCGCGCGCTCGTTGAACGAGCTTGGCCACCGGCGTGATCGCCCGTGCTGCATAGGATGCCCGACCCGGGACGAGCTCGATCGTCCGAAGGGCCGCGATCAGCCCCTGCCGGCGTGGAGGGATCACCGCGCATGGCCGAATAGGCCACGCCGACCTCGAGCGTGGTATGGGCATCCGAGACGGCCACTCCAGGCAGCCGGTGGGAGCGGGCGAAGTCCGCGGCCCGCTCGTTGCCGCCGCGACCGACGACTCGCGCATTCCAGGCCTCGACCCAGTCGACCCGACCGGCGAGCTCGTCGAGACGGGGATCGTTGAGGAGCGAGCCGCGGAATCGATCGAACGGGTGGGGGATCCCCACGAGACCGCCCTGCTGGCGGGCTGCCTCGATGGCGTCCGCCGCCGCGAGCCCGGGCGGGATGGCTCGCTCGAGGAACAGGCAGATGAGATCGCCGTCGCGAGTCTTGACCTCCGAGCCGACGATGACCGTCAGCCCGGCCGGAGCGCTGTCGCGGGCTCGGAGGGCCGCTTCGACCCGGTCGTGGTCGGTGATGGCGAGGTGGGTCAGGCCGCGGCTGTGGGCGGCCCGGACCACCGCCCCAGGATCGCTGAGCGAATCGAAGCTGCCGTTGGTATGGCAGTGGAGGTCGACGAAGGCGCGTGGCGAGAGGGGGGTCGCGACACCGCCGCCTCCGCTCAACATGTCTTCGCCCTGACTCGCTGCGGCTTCGGGGCCGCTACGCCCCAGGTCCGGCACGGGCTCCGGCGACGGAAGGGAGAACCGACACCGCCGCCTGCGCTCAACATGTCTTCGCCCTGACTCGCTGCGGCCTCGGGGCCGCGACCCCCAGGTCCGGCACGGGCTCCGGCGACGGAAGGGAGAGGTGGCACCGCCGGGTCCCCGCCTTCGGCCAGGGGCACGGGCGTCGGTCACGGGCGTCAGACCTGCTGGACCAGGGACTTCTTGAAGAAGTCGAAGTGCTCCAGGGCGATGCCGGTGCCGAGGGCGACGCAATCGAGCGGGTTCTCCGCCACGTGGCACGGGACTCCGGTGACCTGGGTCAGGAGCTTGTCGATGTTGCGCAGGAGCGAGCCGCCTCCGGACATGACCATGCCCTTGTCGATGATGTCGGAGCTGAGCTCGGGCGGGGTCTGCTCGAGAACCATCCGGACGGCAGACACCAGCTGCTGGAGCGGTGCCTCGATCGCCTCCATGGCCTCCGAGCTCGTGATCGGGATCGTCCGCGGCAAGCCGGCGATGAGGTCGCGGCCGCGAACCTCCATCTGGAGCTCGCGCTCGAGTGGCAGCGCCGTCCCGATCTGGATCTTGACCTCCTCGGCCGTTCGGTCGCCGATCATCAGGTTGTACTTCTTGCGGATGTAGGTCGCGATCGCCTCGTCGAACTTGTTGCCGCCGATGCGGAGGCTGGTCGACACGACGATCCCGCCGAGCGCGATGACCGCGATCTCGCTCGTTCCGCCACCGATGTCGATGACCATGTTGCCGGTCGGACCGCTGATCGGGACGTTGGCCCCGATCGCCGCGGCCAGGGGCTCTTCGATCAGGTAGGCCTCGCGGGCGCCGGCCTTCAGCGCGGCATCGCGAACCGCCCGCTTCTCGACCGAGGTGACCCCGGCCGGCACGCTGATCATGACGTCGGGCTTGGTGAAGCTCACCCGGCCCTTCTTCACCTTGCCGATGAAGTGGCTGAGCATCGCCTCGGTGATGACGTAGTCGGCGATGACGCCGTCCTTCATCGGCCGGATCGCCTGGATGTTGCCCGGCGTGCGGCCGATCATCTCGCGGGCATCCTCGCCGACGGCCACGATCCGGTTCTGGTCGTCGACGGCCACGACCGACGGCTCCTGGATGACGATGCCCTTGCCCTGGACGTAGACCAGGACGTTGGCCGTGCCGAGATCGATGCCGATCTTCATGGGCGGCTGTCTGACTTCCCTTCGGAGGCGGGCCCGTTGCCGGGGCCCGGAGCTGTGGACGGGACTCCGGCGTCCGGCTGACCGGGCTCGGCGGCGCGCTCGATCAGTGCGCCGAGATCCTGGAACTTGCGCCCGATGTTCTCATACCCCCGGTGAACGTGGTGGGCACCGTGGATCGTCGACACGCCATCGGCGGCCAGGGCGGCCACGATCATCGAGGCTCCGGCCCGCAGGTCGCCGATCTCAACGTCCGCTCCGCGGAGCGGAGTCCGGCCGAGGATCGAGGCATGGTGAGCGTCCGGCAGATCGACCTGGGCGCCCATCCGCCGGAGCTCGGCCAGGAACTCGAGCCGGTCCTCGAACACCGTCTCGTGGACCTGGCTGGCGCCTTCGGCCTGGGTCAGGAGGACGCAGGTGGGTGGCTGGAGATCGGTCGCCAGGCCCGGATAGGGCGCGGTCTCGATGTCGACGGCCCGGTAACGGTCACGATCGGCGCCGGAGACCTCGATCGTGTCCCGACCGCACGACACGCTCACGCCGACACGGCCGAGGATCTCGATGAAGGCGCCGAGGTGCTCGCAGGGTGCGCCCTCGAGCGTCACCGCGCCGCCGGTGATGGCGGCCGCGACGACGAACGTGCCCGCCTCGATCCGGTCAGGGACCACCCGATGGTCGGCTCCTCGAAGGCGCTTGCGTCCCTCGACCTCGATCGTGTCCGGGGCCGTCCGCTCGACCTCGGCCCCCATCTTCCCGAGGAACTCGATGAGGTCGTCGACCTCGGGCTCCTGGGCGGCCGGCCGGATCACCGTGTGCCCGTCGGCCAGGACGGCGGCGAGGATCGCGTTCTCGGTGCCCATCACCGACACGAACGGGAACGTGACGGCGCCGCCCCGGAGCCGACCGGGTGCCTTGGCGAAGTAGTAGCCGTTGCGGTACTCGATCTCGGCGCCGAGCGCGCGCATCGCGTCGACGTGGAGGTTGACCGGCCGGCGGCCGATCCGGTCCCCGCCCGGGTTGCTGATGATCACCCGGCCGAACCGTGACAGGAGCGGCCCGAGCAGGATGAAGCTCGCCCGCATCTTCGCGGCGGCCTCGAGCGGGACGAACAGCCATTCGACGTCCCCGGAGGCCACCTCGTAGACGTTGTCGGCCGGATGGTCGACGGTCACCCCGAGGTCGCGCAGGGTGTCGGCCATGACCCGGACATCCTCGATCTCCGGGACGTTGGTGAGCCGGCAGCGCTCGCCGGTCAGGGTCGCCGCGGCGAGCAGCTTGAGCGCCGCGTTCTTGGAGCCACTGATCGGCACGGTGCCGATGAGCGGGCGACCGCCCTCGATCCGGTAGAACTCTCGTGGCACCGGATCGGGCTTGAACTCCCAGTGGAACGGCCGAGCGTCAGCCATCAGGATCCCTACCCGCGGCGCCGCGGGCCCTCGTGGTGGCGGCGCTCGGCGACCCGGATCCGCAGGAGGGCCTGCTGGAGCGAGGCCCGGGCGGCGGCGAGGTCGGCCGGCTCGTGCAACCCGGCGGCGATCGCCTGCTCGGCCTGACGGCGAGCCTCCTGGGCCCGCTCGAGGTCGATGTCGGAGGCCATGTCCGCGGTCTCGGCCATGACCACGACCCGGTCGGGACGGACCTGGAGGAACCCGCCGACGATCGCGAAGTGGTCCTCCACGCCGGCCTTGCGGATGCGGAGCTCGCCCAGCCCGAGCGTCGTGACGAGCGGCGCGTGGTGCGGCAGCACGCCGAGCTCGCCCTCGCTCCCGGGCAGGGTGACGGCATCGACATCGTCCTCGTAGACGAGACGCTCGGGCGTGACGATCTCGAGCCGAATGGTCATCGTCAGCCGGCCAGCTTCTCGGCGTTCGCTCGAACGTCCTCGATCGTCCCGGCCAGGAAGAAGGCCTGTTCCGGCAGGTCGTCGGCGTGGCCTTCGAGGATCTCCTTGAACGAGGCGACGGTGTCCTTGATCGGAACGTACTTGCCCGGTCGCCCGGTGAAGACCTCGCCGACGAAGAACGGCTGGCTCATGAACCGCTGGAGCCGCCGGGCGCGCGACACGGTGGCCTTGTCCTCCTCGGACAGCTCGTCGATGCCCAGGATCGCGATGATGTCCTGGAGATCGCGGTAGCGCTGGAGGACGCGCTGGGTCTCACGGGCGACGTCGTAGTGGTCCTGCCCGACGACGAGCGGGTCGAGCACCCTCGAGGTCGACGTCAACGGGTCGACGGCGGGGTAGATCCCGAGCTCGGTGATGTAGCGCTCGAGCCGGATCGTCGAGTCGAGGTGACCGAAGGTGGTCGCCGGCGCCGGGTCGGTGTAGTCGTCGGCGGGCACGAAGACCGCCTGCAGGCTCGTGATCGAGCCCTTCTTCGTCGACGTGATCCGCTCCTGGAGCGCCGCCATCTCCGTCGCCAGGTTCGGCTGGTAGCCGACCGCGCTCGGCATCCGGCCGAGGAGCGCCGAGACCTCGGAGCCGGCCTGGGTGAACCGGAAGATGTTGTCGATGAACAGGAGGACGTCGCGGCCCTCCTCGTCGCGGAAGTACTCGGCCATCGTCAGGGCCGTCAGGCCGACTCGCTGGCGGGCACCGGGCGGCTCGTTCATCTGGCCGAAGACGAAGGCGGTCTTGGCGATCACGCCCGACTCGGTCATCTCGTGGATCAGGTCGTTGCCTTCGCGGCTGCGCTCGCCCACCCCGGCGAACACCGAGTAGCCCGAGTGCTCCTGGGCGACGTTCCGGATCAGCTCCTGGATGATGACCGTCTTGCCGACCCCGGCGCCGCCGAAGATGCCGATCTTGCCGCCCTTCTTGAACGGGCAGATCAGGTCGATGACCTTGATCCCCGTCTCGAACACCTCGACCTCGGTCGTCTGCTGGTCGAACGGCGGCGGGTCGCGATGGATGGGCAGGTTGGTCGGCGAGGTCACCGGGCCCTTGAGATCGATCGTGTGACCGAGGACGTCGAACACGCGGCCCAGCGTCACCTCCCCGACCGGCACGGTGATCGGTGCGCCGGTGTCGACGGCATCGATCCCGCGGGCGAGCCCGTCGGTCGTGGTCATGGCCACGGTGCGGACCCAGTTGTTGCCGAGGTGCTGCTGGACCTCGCAGGTCAGCGGCTCCTGGCCCTGGCGCTGGATCTCGACGGCGTTGTAGATCGCCGGCAGCTGGCCGGCCGGGAACTCGATGTCGACGACGGCGCCGGTGATCTGGATGACCCGGCCGGTCGCGTTCTTGGTGGCGGTCGCCATGCTCGTCAGTGCCTCCTCGGTGGGCGCGTCAGCGGCCCTGCGCGCCGGTCGCGATCTCGATCATCTCGCGGGTGATGTTCGCCTGGCGAACCTTGTTGTAGCTCAGGGTGAGGTCCTCGATCAGGTCCTCGGCATTCTCGGTCGCGTTCTTCATGGCGACCATCCGGCTCGATTCCTCGCTCGCCTTGGCTTCGAGAACCGCCTGGTAAAGACGGGTCGCGACGTAGCGCGGCAGGAGCTGCTCCAGGACCCGGCCGGCGCTCGGCTCGAAGATGAACTGGTTGCCGGGGATGCCCTCGGTGTCGGCGGATGGCTCGATCGGCAGGAGGTGGACCAGCGTCGGCCGCTGGACCAGCGTCGACACGAAGTGCGAATAGATGACGTCGATCCGGCCGTAGTCGCCGGACAGGTAGTCGTCGGTCACGAGCCGGGCGAGGGGCAGGATGTCGGCGAACGCCGGACGATCGCCGAAGCCGGCAAAGTGGGCCTCGATCGGCACCCGGGCCCGGCGCATCGCGTCGCGGCCCTTGCGGCCGATCGTGACCACCGCGAGATCGCCGGCGTGCTCGGTGATCTCGCGCGAGGCGAACCGGACCGCGTTCGAGGTGAACGGCCCGGCCAGCGGCCGGTCGGTCGTGATGAAGACGATCAGCCGCTTCCCGCCCTCCGGACGGACGAGCAGCGGGTGGTCTTCGTCGCTCAGGACCGCGGCCAGGTCGGCCAGGACCTCGTCGAGCTTCTCGGAATACGGTCGCGAGGCCAGCGTCGCGTCCTGGGCGCGCTTGAGCTTGCTCGCGGCGACGAACTGCATCGCCCGGGTGATCTGGGCGATGTTCTTCACGGAGCCGATCCGCCGCCGGATGTCCCGCTGACTAGCCATGGGCCGCCCCGGGACCGATCATGCGAGGAAGTTCTGGCGGTAGGCGGCGATCGCCTCATCGAAGGCGGCTGCCAGCTCATCCGACATCGTCTTGGTCGCGGCGAGCTCGGTCAGGATCTTGGGTCGTTCGGTCTCGAGGTACCGGTAGAAGCCGGTCTCCCACTCCTTGACCCGGCCGGTCGGGACGTCGTCGAGGGCACCCTTGGTCGCGGCGTACAGGATCGCGACCTGCTTCTCCACGCCGAGCGGCTGGTACTGCGGCTGCTTGACGACCTCGGACAGCTTCTCGCCCCGGGTGAGCTGGTCACGGGTGGCCTTGTCCAGGTCCGACGCGAACTGGGCGAAGGCCGCCAGCGCGCGGTACTGGGCGAGGTCGAGCTTGAGCGGCCCGGCCACCTTCTTCATCGCCTTGGTCTGCGCAGCCGAGCCGACGCGCGAGACCGAGATGCCGATGTTGAGGGCCGGACGCTGGCCCGAGTTGAACAGGTCGGTGTCGAGGAAGATCTGGCCGTCGGTGATCGAGATGACGTTCGTCGGGATGTAGGCCGACACGTCGCCGGCCTGGGTCTCGATGATCGGCAGCGCCGTCAGCGAGCCGCCGCCGTTCTCGTCGTTGAGACGCGCGGCTCGCTCGAGCAGCCGGCTGTGGAGGTAGAACACGTCACCCGGGTAGGCCTCGCGACCCGGCGGGCGGCGCAGCAGGAGCGACATCTCGCGGTAGGCCCAGGCGTGCTTGCTCAGGTCGTCGTAGACGCACAGGGCGTCCTTGACCAGGCCCTGGCCGGGCACCTCGACGCCGACCTCCATGATCTCCTCGCCCATCGCCACGCCCGAGTACGGGGCGAGGTACTGGACCGGGGCGGGGTCCTCCGCGCCGGCGACGACCACGATCGTGTGCTCCATCGCGCCGTGCGCCTCGAGGACGGCCACCGTGTTGGCCACCGTGGACAGCTTCTGGCCGATCGCCACGTAGATGCAGACGAGGCCCTGGCCCTTCTGGTTGATGATCGTGTCGATGGCGATCGCGGTCTTGCCCGTCTGCCGGTCGCCGATGATCAGCTCGCGCTGGCCGCGACCGATCGGGATGAGCGCGTCGATCGCCTTGATCCCGGTCTGGACGGGCGTGTCGACCGACTGCCGGACGATGACGCCCGGCGCGATCCGCTCGACCGGCCGGGTCTTCTTGGCGTTGATCGGACCCTTGTCGTCGAGCGGCCGCCCGAGCGGGTCGACGACCCGGCCGAGGAGCTCCGGGCCGACCGGGACCTCGACGACCCGGCCGGTGGTCTTGACCGTGTCGCCTTCCTTGATCGCGGTCGAGTTGCCCAGCAGGACGGCGCCGACCGTCTCCTCCTCGAGGTTGAGCGCGATCCCCATCACCCCGCCGGGGAACTCGAGCAGCTCGGAGGCAAGCGCGCCGTCGAGGCCGTAGACCTGGGCGATCCCGTCGCCCACCTCGACGACCGTGCCGACGCTGCGGGTCTCGGCGCCCTGGTCGAACGAGTCGATCGCCGACCGGATGATGCTGATGATCTCGTCGGAACGAATGGCCATGAAGGTCTCCTAGAAGGCGCCCGAAACGAGCTGGCTGCGCAACCGCTCGAGGCGGCCGCGAACGCTTCCATCGATCAACCGGTCACCGACCCGGACGACGATCCCGCCGAGCAGGCTCGGGTCGATCCCGACGGTCAGCTCGACCGTCCGGCCGGTCATCGCCTCGAGCCGGGCAGCCAGCGCCTTGACCTCGGCCGGATCGAGCGGCGCGGCGCTCGTGGCAACGGCGTGGACGATCCCCCGGCGCTCGTCGTCGAGGCGCCTGAACTCCGCGGCGACGCGGTCCAGGTCCCCGATCCGCCCGCGCCGGACCATGAACAGGATGAGGTTGAGCGTCGATCCGCCGATCCGCGAGCCAAGGCCCTGCTGGATCGCCTGCTCGCGCAGCGCGGCCGGGATCGCCGGGTTGTGGACGGCCTCGGCGATCTCGGGGTCGCCGATCACGAGGGCGGCCTCGTCCAGGTCGCGCCGCCAGGCTTCGACGGTGCCGTCACGGACGGCGATCTCGAAGGCCGCCTCCGCGTAGCGCCGGGCGGCCGTCGTCGGACGGGCCATCAGCCCCTCGACCCCTTCTCCGACGTCTCGCGGATGAACTCCTCGACGAGTCGGCGCTGGCGCTGGTCGCTCATGGTCTCGCCGACGACTCGGCCGGCCGCGGCGAGGGCGAGGTCGGCGACCTCGGCCCGGAGCTCGGTCAGGGCACGCTGCTTCTCGGTGTCGATGTCGGCAGCCGCCCGAAGCCGCAGCCGCTCGAGCTCCTCGCGGGTCGCAGCGATGTCGGCATCCCGCGTCTCCTGGGCCACCTTCTGGGCTCGATCGAGGATCTCCTTGGCCTCGCGCCGGGCAGCCGCGATGGTCTCGGCGTGCTCGGCAGCCGACGCCTCGCGCTCGACTCGCGCCGCTTCCGCGTCCGCCAGGCCCTGTTCGACCCGCGCCCGCCGGTCGGACAGCATCTTGGCGATCGGCTTGCTGAAGAACGCCTGGAACAAGGCGAAGAACAGGATGAAGTTCGCCGCGGCGACGATGATCCAGAACAGGTTGATGGTCAGGCCGCCGGCCGCCGGTTCCGCGGCCGTCAGCCGGACAGCTTCCCCGCTGGCAGCGCCGGCGACCGCTAACAGACCCACGTGGAGCTCCTCATCCGCCTACGCGGCGGGCTTGATGAAGATCGCGAGCAGACCCACGACGATCGCGAGGACGCCGAGCCCCTCGGCGAACGCCGCGAGGATGATCGAGAGGCCGCGGATCTGACCGGCCGCGTCCGGGTTCCGGCCGATCGCGGTGGCCGCCAGCCCGGCCAGGATGCCGATGCCGATGCCTGGGCCGATGACGCCCATGGCCGCGAGACCAGCGCCGATGTTCTCCATTGAGTTGCTCCTTCTACGCCCGGCCGGCGGCCGGGTTGATCTGGACCGACGGGTCGGCCGGCCGATACCGGCTCAGTGTGCAGGCGAGGCCGCCTGGCCCGGCTGCGGTTCCCTCAACGCCTCGAGGCCCTCATCCACGAGCTCGCCCTCTTCATGCTCGTGACTCTCGATCGCCAGGAGCGTGAAGATCAGGGTGAGGACGCTGAAGATCAGCGCCTGGACGAAGTTCAGGATGACCTCGAGACCGTACATCGCGACCGGCAGCACGACGAGGAACAGGGCACTGACGGCGGCCAGCGCGACCTCTCCACCGTAGATGTTGCCGAACAGCCGCATGGACAACGTGACCGGCTTGACGAACTCCAGCATGAGCTCGATCAGGCCGACGAACACCGCGATGATCCCCGCACCGATTCCCTTGCGGAACTCGTAGAGCGGGAAGAACTTGCTCAGGTACCCTCCGACGCCGTGACGCCGGAAGCCCTGGTACTCGAAGAAGACAAACGAGACCAGCGCGAGCCCGATCGTGATGTTGAGATCCGAGGTCGGGGCGCGGAGCTCCTCGAGCTTGCCGATCGGCGGGATGAGCCCGCTCCAGTTGCAGAAGAGGATGAGCACGAAGAACGCTGCAAAGAGGGGGATGTACGGCTTCGCCTGATCCCCGCCGAGGCCGACGCCGAAGTTCTCGAGCGACTCGTAGGCGAATTCGCTCAGGTTCTGGAGCCCGCGGGGTACGAGCCGCATCCGCCGGGTGGCGATGATCGCCAGGACGATGAGGATGGCCATGATGAGCCACATCGTGAGGATCGTGGAGGTGATGCTCGGGTGGAAGGTGACGACCGCCGAGCCCTCCGGCATCGGGTTGCCCGGGTCGAGGTCGATGACGACGTGCGGCGGCGGGAACTCGAGCGTGCCGTTGATGTAGCAGACAGGAAAGGTGCAGGCGTCGCCCGGCTGCCCGCCGCGCGGGAACGGCGGCGCGAACAGGAGGGCGAGGATGTCGAGGGCGATGACCGCCACGACGACGAGGCCGAGGTTGCGCAGCGTTCGGCGGCGGCCAGCGGCGTCGCCGACGCTCGGCCCTTCGGTCCCGGCGGTCGCCGCGACCTGCTCGCTCGACATGCTCCCTCCACACACAGGAGCGCGGCAGGCCTGCCGCGCTCTCGCCGCTCCCGATCGGGCGGTTCGCCCGTCAGTCTTCGAACCTGGCCAGGAACCGGGTGATCAGTCGGTAGATCCCGACGGTGCCGATCGCGGCGCCGCCCAGGAAGCCGATGACCACGAACACGACGACGGTCCCCAGTTGCTCGTCGACCCAGTGCCCGGCAAGTGCACCAACCAGCGTGGTGACCAGCAGAAGAATGCCGATCTCAGAGAACAGGGCGAAATAGGCTCCGGCCTGACCCGACAAAGCCCCCGGATGATAGCAGCGACCCCCGAACCCGGGCAAACCCGGTTGCGGCCAGGTTGCGCGCAGGGGGCCACGGGTCGGCCGACGGCGGTGAGGCTACCTGGCGAGGACGAACGCGTCGAGATCGATCCGTCGGTGGCCGGGAGTACCCAGCACGACGATCTGGATCGAGTGGACGCTCGACGTCGGCCAGGCTGCGCTGAACACGACCTGCCGATGCTTGGTCGCCCCGTGGAGATTGACGGTTCCGGCAGGGCTCCCGTCGATGAGCACCTGGGCACTCCCCCGGGACGAGCTCCGCGAGCTGACCCAGGCGATCCCTGCACCGCTGAACGTGAACGTCGCGCTCGCGCCGGTGCCGGTCGCGTAGCGGTCCTTGCCGCCCGAGAACGCCGGCGATCGCGACGTGCGCCAGGCCCCGGTGTACACGATCGCAGCCGACGATTCCTGGGTCCGACCAAGCACGAACGGAGCGCTCAACGTCCAGGCGCTGACGTTGCCGACAACGTCGGTCGCCCGCAGCCGGTACTGGTAGCGCTTGCCGAATGTGAACGAGCGCAGTGCGCTCTTGGCCTTGGGCGTCGACAGGGTCACGGTCTTCCACGGCCCGGCCCCGATCTTCTCCTGAAGCCGCTCCGACTTGAGACCGGTCCAGATGTCACTGGCGGTCCACCGGAGTCGAACGCGGCCGGTCTTGGCGGCCATGGTGGCTGGCCTGACGATCGTCACGACCGGCGACGTGACGACCGGCTTGATCGCGTCGGGTGTGACGACGACGAGGACGATCGCGGTGTTCGATCGGTTCTGGTTGTCGGTGATCGTGTAGCGGAAGCTGTCACTGCCGCTCGTGAGTCCGGTCGGATCGTAGGTCAGCCCGGTGCCACCGCCTGTGATCGCGATCTTGCCCTTGGCCCCCTGCGTGATCGCGGTGATGAGCAGCGGCCCGCCCTGCTTGTCCACATCGTTCGCGAGGACCGGGATCGCGGTCGGGCCGCTCCCCTGGTTGATGGCCGGGAAGTCGGTCGGGGAGATGTCGTTGCGAGCGATCGGGTCCGCCTGCACCTGGATGGTCATCGTCGCGACGTTCGAGTCGACGGTGCCGTCGTTCGCCTTGAAGGTGAACGAGTCGTTGCCGAGGTAGTCGGCGTTCGGCGAGTAGGTGAACGAGCCGTCGGGGTTGACGACGGTGGTCCCGTGGGTGGACTGCGCAACCAGGGCGTAGCTGAGGCTGTTCCCGTCGATGTCGCCACAGGTGGCGATCGTGTCGGTCAAGGTCGCGTTCACGAACGTGGCATCGTTGCCCGTGATGCAGGTCGGGGCGTCGTTCGCGCCGAGGACCGTGATCGTGAATGCCTGACTCGCGCTCGAGTCGATGCCGCCGCTCAGGATGCCGCCGTTGTCGTGGGTGTGGACGCTGATCGTCGCCGACCCATTGGCGTCCGGAGCGAGGGTGTACGTCAGGTCGCCGCTCGCGGAGACGGCGGGCGGAACGGCGAAGAGCGCCGGGTTCGTGTTCGAATCGACGACGAAGTCGACGACCTGCGAGGCCTCGTCGGGCGGCCCATCGAGCATGGCCGTGGCCCAGGCCGGAATCGTGTGCAGGCCGCTGTCCTCGAGCGCCGTCTGGTCCGGGCCCCTGGCGAAGCTCGGCGGATCGTTGACCGGGACCATGGTGACCGTGAAGCTCTGGGTCAGGCTCGTGTCGTCTCCGCCGTTGGCCGTGCCGCCGTTGTCATGCAGGAAGACCGAGATCGTGGAGGTTCCCACGGCATTGGCCGCCGGCGTGAACGTCAAAGTCCCGGTCGGGCTGATCGCCGGACCGGACGAGAAGAGGTCGGGGATGCCGGCATCGAGAACGAAATTGACGACCTGACTCGCCTCGTCCGGAGGGCCGGGGCTGATCGCGGCTGGCCCAACCGGTGATCGACTGGGCTCCTGCGTCCTCGAGAACGGTCTGGTTGATGCCCTTTGTGAACGACGGCGGGTCGTTGACGCCGGTTACCGAGACGGTGAACGTCTGTGGCGGGCTGGTGTCGATGCCACCGTTCGCCGTCCCTCCATTGTCCTGGACGGTGAGTGTCATGGTCGCCGAGCCCACGGCATCGGGTGCGGCGGTGAACGTCAGCGTTCCGCTCGGACTGACCGACGGCTGACCGGAGAAGAGGGCGCTGTTCGTGTTGCTCGTCACGTGGTACGTGACGGTCTGGCTCGCCTCGTTCGTGGGCCCCTCCAGGGCGACCGCCCAGCCGGGGATCGATTGAGCCGGCGCGTTCTCCAGGACGACGGGATTGGGACCCTTCGTGAAGCTCGGGGCGTCGTTGACCGCCGTGAGCGTGATCTTGAACGACTGCGGCGGGCTGTCGGCACTGCCTCCGCCGCTGTCGTGGGCGTGGAGAGTGACGGTGGATACCCCGTTTGCGTCGGCCGCGGGCGTGTACGTCAGGGTCCCATTCGGGGCGACCGCCGGACCCGACGAGAAGAGGTCCGGGCTGCCACCGTCAACCACGAAGGTGACCGACTGGCCCATCTCGTCGGGTGGTCCCGGACTGATGTTGGTCGCCCAGCCGCTGACCGACTGTGGTCCCGCGTCCTCGAGGTCGATCTGATCGGGGCCTCTCGTGAATGATGGCGGGTCGTTCACGCCGGTGACGGTGATCGTGAACGTCAGGGTCGGACTCGTGTCATGGCCACCGTTGGCGGTGCCACCGTTGTCCACCGCCTTGACGCTCACCGTCGCGGTACCGTTCTCGCTCGGTGCGGGGGTGAACGTCAGCGTCCCGGCCGCGCTGATGGCGGGATCGACCGAGAACAGACCGCTGTTGTTGGTGGTCACCGCGAAGGAAACCGTCTGGCCGGCCTCGTCGGCCGGACCCTTGCTGATCGCGGACGCCCAACCGGATACCGACTTCGGCCCGCTGTTCTCGAGGACGGCCTGGTCCGGGCCCTTCGTGAAGCTCGGCGCATCGTTGACCGGGGTGAGCGTGATCGTGAACGACTGGGTCGGGCTGTCGTCGGTCGCCCCACCCCCGTTGTCATGGGCGTGGAGCACGATCGTTGCCGACCCGTTCGCGTTGGCTGCCGGGGTGTAGGACAGGGTCCCATTCGAGCCGACCGCCGGGCCGGCCGCGAACAACGCGGAGTTGGTGTTGCTGTCGATGAGGAACGTGACCGTCTGGCCGCTCTCGTCTGGTGGGCCAGGGCTGACGGCAGTGACCCAGTTCGGTACGGACTGAGGTCCAGCGTCTTCGAGGTCGACCTGATCGGCGCCCTTCGTGAATGACGGCGGGTCGTTCACGCCGTTGACGGTGATCGAGAAGGTCTCGTCGTCGCCGTCGGGGCCCCGGGGTCCCTCCGTTGTCGTGGATGTGGAGGGTCACGGTCGAGGTTCCGCTCTTGCTGGCGGCCGGGGTGAACGTCAGGACTCCGGACGAGCTGACGGCGGGCAGGGTCGAGAAGAGAGTCTGGTTCGCGATCGCGGTGACGACGAACGAGACGGTCTGGGACGATTCATCGGCCGGACCGGGGTCGATGGCCCCCACCCAGTCGTTGACCGTCTGCGGGCCCGCGTTCTCCGACACCGCCTGATCCGGACCGGGCACAAAGCTCGGTTGGTCGTTGACCGCCTCCACGGTGATCTCGAACTGTTGATCGGGCTGTCATCCGAACCGCCACCGGTGTCGTGGGCGTGAACGGTGACGGTCGCGGTGCCGTTCGCATTCGCCGCGGAGCGAAAGGTCAGGTTTCCTCCGCTAATGATCGCCGGCTGGGTCGCGAACAAGCCCGGATCGTCGTTGCTCACCACGAACGAGACAGTCTGGGCGGACTCGTTCGAGGGTCCCTCGCTGATGCCCGTCGCCCAGTTGTTGACGGTGTGGCTGCCAGAGTCCTCGAGAACGTTCTGGTCCGGACCCTGCTGAACGCCGGCGGGTCGTTGACTGCATTGACCGTCACGCTCATCGCGGCCGGATCGACGTGCCGTCCTCGTCCGTGGCCGAGAAGGAGAACTCGTCGTCGCCGTTGAAGTCGGGATCGGGGGTGTAGGTGAACGACCCGTCCGGGTCGACGATCGCGACGCCGTCGCCGGTCGGCTCTCGCGATGAACGTCATCGGATCGGTATCCGAGCAGACGAGCTGGCCGGACACCGAGGCGTCCTCGTTGACGACCAGCGAGGTGTCGTCGCACGTTGGCGGTAGGTTGTCGGAGGCTCGCGCTGTCGCGGGGACGAGAGCTCGGCCACGAGAGCCGCGGCGAAGCCCTGCGCGCCAGCTACGGCCCATCGCACGACGATCGGACGTCTGAGGCAGGTCCGCCCGGCCCGTCGACGTGAGGTCGACTGCATAGGTCCCGCGAAGGTCGAAGGTGTGCGTCACGATCAACGACCCGTCGGCGGGGACCGACCTGTCCCCGACCCGTCGGAAGTACGAGTCGTAGCCCGTCGCGTTCGCGTCGTAGCTGGAACGGCACGGTGTCGCCGACTACGGGCCGCAAGGGGTCGGCGACGAGCGGACTGGTGATCTGCGCGGCGGGCTGGGGGTCGGCGTCGGAGGCTTCTTCGTCGGCCTCGGGGTCGGCCGCGGGGTGGCCGTCGGAGCCTGCGTCGCGCGGCGGTGGCTGGGCGGCCGGCCTGTCGGTCGGCTTTGCCGGGGGAGCGGGCGTCGGGGTGGGCACGAACGAAACCGGCGCCGGGGTCGGGGTTGCCGTGGGGTCGCCGGGTGCCGGCGAGGCAGCCGAGAGGGGCGACGGGCTCACCGGAAGCGGCGTGACGACGACCACGCGCAGCGTCGCCCGGGGCGTGGCGGTCGCCTCCTCGACCTCGCCCTGCCGGGTGACCGGCATGAGGTTTGCGAAGACGACCACGAAGCCACCCATGACCAGCGCCGCGCCGACCGTGTCGCGGACGAGGCGGAGGCGCGACGGCCGATCCTGGCGTGGAGGCGGGATCGGCTGCACCGGTTGGGTCGCCGGCTGGAGGGGCATCCGCGCGCCCGACACGACGATCCGGCCCGGTTGGAGGTGAACGGGCCCGGGCGGCACGTCGCCGAGCCGACTCGAGTCGTCGTTGGCGGTCAGGATGGGTTCGGGCGCCGCTCGCCGGGTCCGCAGGCGGCGCAACGTGACGATCGAGACGAGGCCGCCGATCGCGCGACGAACGAACCTGACGATCCGGAACCTGGACGGAGGCCGGTTACCGAAGCCTCGCCAGCGCCAGGTTTCCACCGCCTCGTACGCGATCAGGAGGGCGACGATGGCGATGGCGATGCCAAGGATGAGCTGATCGGTCATGGGTCCCCGAACGACCGGCCGAAGGGGCACACCGGCGGTCTCGGGTCGATGCTAGCACCGGCTCGTCATTGGGGGTACCAATGGGGTAGTACCTCCGTTGACCGGCCGCAACGAAGCTAGTCCCGGGGTTCCTCGACGCGATCGGGCAGGCGCCCGTCGGATGCAGGCGACTGCGCCTCGTATGTGTCGGCTTCGAGGTCCTCCTGAACGGTATCGCGGCCGGTCAGCAGGAACAGGACGACCCCCGACGCGACGACGACGCCGAGAAACGCGTACAGCTGGCCCGACGCCGACAGGATGAAGGTCAGCGCCGCGAGCCCAGCCGTGATCGCGTAGATCAGCAGCACGGTCTGGGTGTGGCCGAGGCCAAGGTCGAGCAGCCGGTGATGAACGTGGCCCCGATCCGGGGTGAACGGCGAGCGCCGGTTGGCGAGCCGTCGGACGATGATCCAGAACGTGTCGATGATCGGCACCCCGAGGACGAGCAGCGCCACCGCGACCTTGGCCGTGCCCAGGATCGACAGGACGGCGAGCGTGTAGCCGATGAACATCACCCCGCTCGTGCCGAGGAAGATCGTGGCCGGGTGGAAGTTCCAGCGCAGGAAGCCGAGCAGCGCCCCGGCCAGGACGAAGCACAGGACGGCGATGAACGGCTGGCCGAGCGGCCCGACGGCGCCGGTCAGACTGATCAGGCCGAGCGTGACGGCGGCGATCAGCGAGATGCCCGTCGATAGCCCGTCGAGGCCGTCGATGAAGTTGATGCTGTTGATCATCCCGACGATCCAGACGATCGTGAACGCCCAGGCGACCACGTCGCGCAGGACGATCGTCCCCGGCCCGATCGGGTTGGCGATCGTGTCGATCTGGACGCCGAGGGCGACCGCCAGGACGGCGACGCCGAGCTGGCCGATGAGCTGCCAGCGAGCTCGGATCTGCAGGACGTCGTCGAGGAATCCGATCGCCGCCGCGACGAGGCCGCCGACGAGCAGCGCCCCGAGCTCCGTCGGCAGGACGGTCGGCGGGATCACCACGCCGGCGATGACCTGGCGGTCGGCCATCACCACGACGACGATCGCCACGGCCAGGAACGCGGCGACGACCGCCAGCCCGCCGCCGCGCGGGATCGGCCGAAGGTTGACCCGCCTGGGATCGGGCCGGTCGACGAGTCCGAAGGCCCGTGAGAAGCGACGGACGGACGGGGTCAGGACGAGCGCGATCAGGGCGGCGACCGCGAACGCCACGACGAGCGTCGGGACGAGCGCCCCGACGCCCGGGATGAAGCTCATCAGGCCTCGGTGAGACCCGGAACCGGGAACCGGGCGACGATCCCGGCAACCTCCTCGGCGAGCCGAGCCTGGACCGCGGCATCGTCGCGCCGGCGGATCGCCTCGACGATGATCCGGCCGACCTGGCGCATGTCGTCCTCGCCGAAGCCGCGACTGGTGGTCGCCGGTGTTCCGATCCGGATCCCGGACGACGTGTTCGGCGGATTCGGGTCGAATGGGATGCCGTTCTTGTTGACGGTGATCCCGATCGCGTCGAGGAGGTGCTCGGCCTCCCTGCCGGTCACCCCGAACGAGGTGACGTCGGCCAGGATCAGGTGGTTGTCGGTGCCGCCCGAGATCAGCCGCATGCCCTCGCCGCTGAGCGTGTCGGCCATCGCCCGGGCGTTGGCCAGGACCTGGCGCTGGTAGTCGCGGAACTCCGCGCTGAGCGCGAGCTTGAAGCCGACCGCCTTCCCGGCGATCACGTGCTCGAGCGGGCCGCCCTGGACGCCCGGGAAGACGCTCCGGTCGATCGTCGCGGCAAGGTTCGGCTTGACCATCGGGTAGTCGGCCGGATCCGCGGTCGCCGGCAGCTCGCGCCGGCCGAAGATCAGGCCGCCGCGCGCCCCGCGCAGGGTCTTGTGGGTCGTGGTCGTCACGAGATCGGCGTGCGGGAACGGGCTCGGGTGGAGCCCGGCCGCGACGAGACCGGCGACGTGGGCCATGTCGACCCACAGCAGGGCTCCGACCGAGTGGGCGATGTCGGCCATCCGCTCGAAGTCGATGATCCGGGGATAGGCGCTGGCCCCGCCGATGATGAGCTTCGGGCGGACCTCGTTGGCCTGCTGCTCCAGCGCGTCGTAGTCGATCCGCTCGTCGTCCCGGCTGACCCCGTAGCCGTGGATCTCGAAGTAGCGACCGCTGAAGTTGAGCGCCATCCCGTGGGTCAGGTGACCGCCCTGGTCGAGCTTCATCCCGAGCACCCGGTCGCCGGGGTTGACCGTGCTCAGGTAGACCGCCATGTTGGCCTGGGCGCCGGAATGAGGCTGGACGTTCACGTGCTCGGCGCCCGGGAAGAGCTCGAGGGCCCGCTCCTGGGCCAGCCGCTCGGCGATGTCGACGAACTCGCAGCCACCGTAGTAGCGCTTGCCGGGCAGCCCTTCGGCGTACTTGTTCGTCAGCCAGCTGCCCTGCGCCTCGAGCACGGCCGCGAAGACGTAGTTCTCGCTGGCGATCAGCTCGACCTTGTCGTGCTGGCGGCGCCGCTCGCCGACCATGGCTGCCCACAGCTCGGGATCGACGGCCGAGATCGGGGCCCAGGCGAGTCCGGTGGGAGCGGAGGCGGTCATCGGCGGTCCCTCGGTCTTCGGCGTTGGGGGATCGGCCCGGATCGAGGGCGACCCGTTCCATGGTCCCACAACGACCGGGTCGGCCGCGGGATCGGCGCCGAACGGCGAGCCGACGACGCCGGCGTCAGTCGCGCAGTCGGTGCTCGATCTCGGCGTCATCGAGGACGGCCGCCAGCACCTCCGTGGGGATCGCGCCGCGGGCGAAGGATCCGGGCCGGCCCGCCGGTACAGTCGACGACCGTCGAGGCGACACCTCCGGGCACCCGCCCACCGTCGAGCACGAGGTCGAGCTCCGGGGATCCCCCGAGCCCGGCGAGGACCTCGGCCGCATCGGTCGCCGGCGGTTCGCCGGACCGGTTGGCGGACGTCACCGGCAGCGGACCCAGGGCAAGGGCGATCGCCTGCGGCGCGTCGTGGGCGGGCAGCCGCAGCCCGATCGTGGCCGCACCACCGGTCAGCTCCACGGGGAGCGCCGCATCCGGCCGCTGAGGCACGACCAGGGTCAGGCCGCCCGGCCAGAAGGCGGCCGCCAGCACGTGAGCTGCTGGATCGAGCACCCCGACGGTCTCGGCCTGACGGTGATCGGCCAGGAGCAGCACGATCGCCCGGTCCAGTGGCCGGTCCTTGGCCGCGAACAGCCGGCCGAGGCCGTCGTCGGCATCGAGGGCGACGGCGAGCCCGTAGACGGTGTCGGTCGGCAGCGCCACGAGCCGGCCGCGGCGCAGGGCCTCGATGGCCTCGACCCGGCCGGCGTCGTCGTCGGGGAGGACTCTCGCGGTCACGGCCGGGCCACCAGTCGCGAAGGGTCTCCGGCTGGCGCGGCGCCTCCCGGCCGGAGGAGGGCCACGTTGCGCGGCGCCGATCGCCCGGCAAGCACGAGCGCCTCGATGACCTGGGCGGCACCTTCGTCGCCGAGCGGCGGAGCCACGTAGCGGGCAACTGCCCGGACCGCCGGCGGGGCCGACGGCATCGCCACGCCATGCCCGGTCGCCGCGATCATCTCGAAGTCGTTGTACTGGTCGCCCATCGCCAGCGCCTGGTCGAGCGGGATCCCGAGTCGACGGGCAAGCCAGCGGACGGCGTGACCCTTTGAGACGCCGGGTCCCAGGAACTCGAGGAACTCCGGATGGCTCACGGTGACCTCGGCGCGGCCCGCGAAGTGGGCCCGGGCAGCGTCGAGCTCGGCCAGCGGGGCGCCCGGGTCGCCGACGGCGAGGACCTTCGAGACCGGATGGCGGATCCAGCGCTCGAGGTCCGGGACGATCTCCGCGCGCGCACCCAGAAACGCCGAGTAATCGTCCGTGCGCGGGTCGCCGGTCGGGATGATGAACCGCTCGAGGTGGTTGAGGTGCGGTGCGAAGCCGCGCTCGCGGGTCCAGCGGATCGTCTCCCGGGCAACCGCGGCCGGCAGCGGCCGGTGGTAGATGAGCCGTCCCAGCCGACGTCCGGGTGCGGGCATCTCACGGACCAGCGCACCCTGGTAGGCGATGATCGGGTCGTGCAGCCCGAGCTCGGCGGCGAACGGCTGGGCGCTGGTCGACATCCGCCCGGTGGCGAGCGCGACGTGGACCCCGCGCCGAACCGCTCCCATGATCGCCGCCCGGGTCCGGGGCCGGAGGGTCAGGTCGGGGCCGACCAGCGTCCCGTCGAGATCGAGGGCAAGCAGCAGGATCGGGAACCGCGGGGTCGCCACGGAGCTAGGCGAGCGGGTCGGTCGGACGAGGCTCCAGCCGGGCCACCCGGGGCAGGCCGGACAGGTCGGGGAGCACCTCGCATGACCAGCCGGGCATCCGCGCGGCGACCTCCGCGGTGAGACGCTCGCCCTGGTCGGAGCCGATCTCGACGAGGGCGACCCCGTCGGACCGGAGCACGCGCGGGACCCGATCGAGCAACGCTCGGATGATCTCCAGGCCGTCCGATCCGCCGTCGAGCGCCTGCCGCGGCTCGAACGAGGCAGCGACCGGCAGGCGCTCGATGTCGCTCGTCGGGATGTAGGGGAGATTGGCGGCCAGCACGTCGAGCCGCTCGCCATCGAGCGGCAGCAGGTCGCTGACGACGAACTCGATCCGATCGGCGACGACGTGGCCGACGGCGTTCTCGCGGGCCAGCCGGATGGCGTCCGAGTCGAGATCCGTGGCCAGGATCCTGACTTCGTCGAGCATCTTCCGCCGGCGCAGCGCGACCGCCAGCGCGATCGCGATCGTGCCGGCGCCCGTCCCGACATCCGCGACCCGGACCGGTGGCGTCCCGGTCGGTCGCGGCGCGGCCAGCAGCCGGGTCACGACCTCGGCTTCCGCCAGGTCCACGACCCGCTCGGTCTCGGGCCGTGGGATCAGCGCCCGCGAATCGATCGCGAAGGCAAGTCCGTGGAACTCCTTGAGGCCGCGGATGTAGGCGATCGGCTCGCCGCGCTCGCGACGGGTGAGATCTGCCTCGTAGGCGGCAGCCGCGGCCTCGCCGACCGGCGCCTCGGGGTAGGCGATGATCCGGGTCCGATCGAGGCCGACCGACTTGCCGAGCAGCAGCTCCGCGTCGAGGCGCGGACTGTCCGAGCCTGACGCGCGCAGGCGGTCCACCCCGATCCTGAGGAGCTCCTCGACGGTCGCCATGGGCCCGGCGGCTGCGCGCGCGGTCCGGCCTCAGCCGGCCGCACCGTCCTCGTCGAGCGCCGCCAGGCGCTCCGCCTGGTCGGTCGTGATCAGGGCGTCGATCAGCCGATCGAGGTCCCCGTTGAGCACCCGGGGCAGGTTCGACAGGTCCATCTTGATCCGGTGGTCGGTGACCCGGTCCTGGGGATAGTTATAGGTCCTGATCTTGTCGGCCCGATCACCGGCCCCGATCATCGACCGGCGGGCAACGGAGTCGGCCGCCCGCTGCTCGGCACGCTGGTCCTCGAGGAGCCTGGCCCGGAGCACGGCCATCGCCTTGGCCTTGTTCTTGTGCTGGCTCTTCTCGTCCTGGATCTCGACCACCTTGCCGGTCGGCAGATGGGTGATCCGGACGGCCGAGTCGGTGGTGTTGACCGACTGTCCGCCGGGACCGGACGAGCGCTTGACCTCGATCCGGAGGTCCTTGTCCTCGTCGATCTCGATCTCGCTCTCCTCGACCTCGGGCAGCACGACCACGGTCGCCGTCGAGGTGTGGATCCGGCCCGAGGACTCGGTCGCCGGCACCCGCTGGACCCGGTGGGTGCCGCCTTCGAACTTGAGCCGCGAATACGCTCCGTCGCCGCTGACCTCGACGATCGCCTCCTTGATCCCGCCGATGCCGGTCTCGTTGATCGAGATCGCCTCGGTCCGATAGCGGTGCTTGTCGGCGTAGGCCTGGTACATCCGGAGCAGCTCGGCCGCGAACAGGGCCGCCTCGTCGCCACCGGCACCGGCCCGGATCTCGAGGATGACGTCTCCGTCGTCGGCGGGGTCACGCGGCAGGAGCAGGACCTTGAGCTCGTCGATCAGGCGGGTCTCGTCCGCCTCGAGCCGGATGATCTCGTCGTGAGCGAGCGCCTTGAGCTCGTCGTCGCTCTCCCCGTCACGGATCTCCCGGGCACCGGCGAGCTCGGCCCGGGTCGCCTCGAGCCGGCGGATGGCGAGGACGACCGGCTCGAGCCGGGCGAGCTCGCGACCGAGCCGACGGAGCGCATCCGGGTCGGTCGACGTCTCGGGCCGGGCGAGCTCGGACTGGACGGCCTCGTACCTCGAGACCACCTCGCGGAGCGCGTCGTCGATCATGCGCCCGACGCGGGGAGGTCGGTCTCGGTCGGTCCCATCCCGGTCGTCCCGCCGATCGGCCCAGCCGGCTCGGCTGCGGCCGGATCGCGGTCGACGGCTTCCCCGTCGGTCCCCTCGATCTCCTGCTCCGCGGCTCGTTGCCTCTTGAACCGGGCCTCGGCGATGGTCAACGGCTCCCGCTCGAACGCGGCACTGCCGTCCGGGACCGCCTCGCCGTCGGCGACGAGCGCCTGCTCCATCGACACGATCGCGACCTCGATCATGTCGTCGGTCGGCTGGCGGGTCGTGATCTTCTGGACCCAGATCCCGGGCGTCATGATCGCCTTGACGACCGGGTTGGCGCGGTGACGCGCGCCGAGCCTGAGCAGCTCGTAGCCGAGCGCGGCGATGACCGGGATGAGCAGGATCCGGCTGACCACCATGACGACCGGGGTCTGCCGGCCGACGAGGCTGAACAGGAGGATCGAGAGGGCGATGACGACGACGAGGAACTCGGTCCCGCAGCGCTGGTGGGCGGTCGGGTACTTGCGGACCTCGGCCGTCGTCAGCGGGTCGCCGGCTTCCCAGGCGTGGATCGTCATGTGCTCGGCGCCGTGGTACTGGAACACGCGCCGGATGTCCTTGGCCTGGGCGATCAGGACGAGGTAGCCGAGGAAGATCGCGACCCGGACGAGGCCTTCGACCAGGTGCTGAACGAAGCCGTTGTCGATCTGGCTGGTCGTGAACGTGGCGATCACGAGCGGCAGGAGGAAGAAGACCCCGATCCCCGCCGCGAGCGTCAGGAACAACATCAGGGCGATGGCCCCCCGGCCGAGCTCGACGCCCTCCTCCGAGGCGGCCAGCGACGCCGATCGCACGAGCCAGCGGGTCCCGACGACGAGCGTCTCGTAGAGCACGACGAGGCCCCGTACGAACGGCAGCCTGGCCCAGCGACTGCCGTGGAAGCCCGAGTCGAGCCGCTCGGTGTCCCAGACGATCCCGCCCTCGGGGCTCCGGAAGGCGACCGCGATCGCGTCGCGGCCGCGCATCAGGACGCCCTCGATCAGGGCCTGCCCGCCGTAGGTGTAGCGCGCCATGCCGGAAGTCTACCGGCTCGCCGGTGAGTGACCGGCGCCGCTCAACCCGCGACTACGCCCGTGCCGACCGCTCCAGCCGCTTCTGGAAGCGCTCGACCTGGCCGGCGGTGTCGATGATCGTCTGCTTGCCGGTGTAGAACGGGTGGCAGTTGCTGCAGACGTCGACACGCAGCTCGGGCCGGGTGGAGCCGACCGTGAACGTCGTTCCACACGAGCCGCAGTGGACCTCGGCCTGGTAGTACTTGGGATGGATGTCGGGCTTCACGACGGGGTTCTCCTCCGGCGCCGTCCGAACGGGTCTGGCCCGCCGGTGGTCGTCGGCTATGGTGCTGGGCTACGCGTCGGCCGCGACCGGCTCGACCCGGATGCGCTTCTTCGATCTGGTCCGATGCTCGAAATGGACCTTCCCGGTGACGGTCGCGAAGACCGTGTAGTCGCGCCCGAGCCCGGTGCCGTCGCCGGCCAGGAAGGTCATCCCGCGCTGGCGGACGATGATCGAGCCGGCCGGCACGAGCTGGCCGTCGCCGACCTTCACGCCGAGGCGCTGACCGACGCTGTCGCGACCGTTCTTGGAGCTCGAGCCTGCCTTCTTGTGGGCCATCGGGGTCTACTCGTCCTTCTTCGTGGCGCGTGACGGCTTCGGCGCCGGCTTCGCGGCTGCGTCCGGCTTGACCGTTGGGGTCGTCTTCTTCGTGGCAGCGGCCTTCGTGGCGGGCGCCGCAGCCTTGGGGCTGGTCTTGGGGGCTGCCGCCGGTGCAGCGTCGGCCTTGGCGGCCGGCTTGCGCGCCGCCGGCTTTCTGGTCGCCGCTGCGGTGGGCTCCGCGTCGGCCTTGGTGGCCTTGGGAGCCTTCGCGGCGGCGAGCTTCGCGGCCAGCGCCGCGTCCTCGGCTGCCTGGCGTCGAGCGGCCTCCTCCAGTCGCTGACGCTCGGTCTTGGCCTCGGACTCGGCCTTCTCGACCGCGGCGGCGGCACTCTTGCCGTTGAGCACGATGTCGGCGATCCGCAGGACGTGGAGCTCCTGACGGTGGCCCTTCTTGACCCGCCGGCGTGCCTTCGGGCGGTACTTGAACGAGATGACCTTCTCACCGCGCTCCTGGCGCAGCACCTCGGCGCTCACGCTGGCGTCGGCCACCACCGGGTGACCGATCGCGGCCGTGTCGCCGTCGGCCACGAGCAGCACGCGGTCGATCGTCACGGTGTCCCCGGCCTTGGCGTCGAGGAGCTCGACCTCGAGCTGGGTACCGACTTCGACGCGGTACTGCTTCCCGCCGGTCTCGATGACTGCGTACATGGATCCTCAGGGCGTTCGGGGACAGGCTGAAGCGCCGACCTGCTGCTGGCGCGAACGCGAATGGTACGGCGAGCGTGCCCGAGCGTCAAACGTGGGCCGCAGTCTCGTCCGTCAGGAGCCGCTCCCGGACGACCCGATCGACGGGGACCGCCTGGCCAAGGGCATCCGCCAGGGCCAGGATGACTTCGTCCGGCCGGCCGCTCGCTGCGTCGAGCGAGATCCGGAGTCGCATCCGGATCGTGGCCCTGCCGGACCTCGCCGGCTGGGCCGTGACGTCTGCTGCTCCGACTTCGGGTGCCACGACCTCGGGCGCCACGACCTGGGCCCCCACGACGAGGGGGCGAAGGTCGTAATCGACGACTCGTCCGTCGCCCCTTGCTCGACTGCGGGGAAGGCTGTCGGCCGCGAGCAGCTCCTCGCAGGCCCGGGCGAGCGCGGCGGTTGGCGGCGGTGCGCACGTCGACCCGGTAGTCGGCCGCCACGAGCCTGGTCGCCAGCGGCGGCTCGCCGAGCCAGACGTCGAACAGGTCGATCAGCCGGTCGCCGTCCGGCAGGTGCCCGGCGATCCGGGTCCGGACCTCGGCCAGCGTCAGCCGATCGGTGAGGACGACGTCGACGACCTCCGCCTCGCCCGCCACTCCGGGCGGCAAGGGCATCGCCAGCATCACCCGGGGCCGGGGCGACTTCGCCTGGCTGGCCGCGATCGGGAGACCGGCCGCAGACAGGGCGCCCACCCACGCCTCGACCGACTCGGGACGGGCGTCCGGCGACGGATCGGGATCGCGCCCGAACACGATCCGCCAGCGCTGGCGAGCCTCGCCGGGCCCCCGTCCGGAACGGTCGTCCACGTCTGCTAGTCTGACCGAGATGGAGCCCGACGCCCGAGCGGTCCCGCCGGCGAGGACTGCCGATCCCGGGACGGACGGTCCCCGGTCCGGGGGGCAGGCGATCCGCCTCCGCGCTCCGACCCCCCGGGTGGCTGTCGTCATCGGTGCCGTCGTCGTCGGCGGGATCGTCGTGTTCGCTGCCGGTTCGGCGATTCGCCCGTTCGTCGTCGGCCTCCTCCTCGCCTACCTCCTCGATCCGCTCGTCGAGCGCTTCGCCCGGCGCGGGGTACCGCGGGGGCTGTCGGTGCTGCTCGTCTTCGCGATCGTGATCGGGCTGATCGTGCTTGCCCTTTCGATCGCGCTCCCGCCGCTTGTCCGGCAGATCGCGACGTTCACCGACGAGCTGCCATCGATCCTCGCCCAGATCCAGTACCAGCTCGATCATCTCAACGAGCTCTACGATCGGCTCGGGCTCGGGACCGAGCTGAGGTCGCTTGCCGACACCGTGGTGGCCGCGGCGATCGACGCCGTCCACCACCTCGACATCAGCTTCCTCCAGCCCCTGATCGACAGCGCGGCATCCTTCGTCAGCTCGATCTTCGGGTACCTGATCCTGCCGGCCTGGTTGTTCTTCCTGCTCAAGGACCGGCCGAAGCTCCGGGCCGGGGCCGATCGGGCGCTGCCGACCGCCTGGCGAGCGGACACCTGGGCGATCGTGGGCATCGTCCACGAGGTCTTCGGCAAGTGGGTCCGCGGGCAGCTCGTGCTGGGGGGCGTCGTCGCGCTGGCGTCGTTCGTCGGGCTGACCGTGCTCGGCATCTTCGTCGACCCGATCTTCGGCCGGTTCGCGGTCCTGCTGGCGATCATCGCCGGGTTGGGCGAGCTCATCCCGATCATCGGACCGATCATCTCGGCCATTCCGGCGGTGCTCCTCGGGCTCACCGCGGGACCGGGGCCGGCACTCGCTGCGCTGCTGCTCTACCTGGGCATCCAGCTTGTCGAGAACAACTTCCTCGTGCCCAAGATCCAGAGCGACGCGATCGACCTCCACCCGAGCGCGATCATCACTGCGCTCGTCATCGGCGGAGCGATCTTCGGCCTGCTCGGGGCGATCCTCGCCCTGCCGGTGACGGCCGCGTTCCGCGACGTCTTCAAGTACGTGTTCCGGCGAGCCAGCGACATCGGCGGCGCCGAGCCCGACGGGCCGCCGTCGTCCGATGCGGAGGTGAGCGCGATGGAGGCGGCGGGCGCCCGGTTCGCGGTCGACGCCGGGGCGGAGTCCGTGCGATGAGCCCCGAGCCCGATCCGCGGTTCGACCCCTATCGAGTCCTCCAGGTCGATCCGGAAGCGGATGACGAGATCATCCAGGTGGTGTACCGGCGCCTGGCCCGGATGAACCACCCGGACGTGGCGCCGGGGCCCGAGGCCGCGGCCAGGATGACCGAGATCAACGCGGCGATGGAGATCCTCGGCGATCCAGTCCGCCGTGCGACCTATAACCGCGGGCGGGATTTCCTCCTCGCCCAGGAGCGGAGCGCGGCGGCTGCGGCCGAGTCGGCGGCTGCGGCCGGCCAGGGATCGAGCGATCCGCCTGGGGCGACCCCGGGCAGTCCCGGCGTCGGCAGCGCTCCGGGCTCGGGGGGCGAGGCATGGGACGCCAAGAGTCGACCCGGCCACGGTCGGAGCCCTGGCGGTGCCCCGACCGGGACCGCCCAGCCGCCGCCACAGCCGCCACCGCAGACCGTGTCGCCGGACTGGACGATCGGCCGGTCGACGATCGGCGGCGTCTACGACCCGTCGAAGATGCGGACTCCGGACGGCGAGGGGGCGGCCGGTCCGCCGCCCGGCAATCCGTCCGGCACGGTCCTCAACTTCGGCCGCTACAACGGCTGGTCGCTCGGCGAGATCGCCCGCAAGGACCTCGAGTACCTCGAGTGGCTGGATCGGATGGCGATCGGCCGGACCTACCGCGGCGAGATCGACACGCTCCTTCGGCAGGCCGGCCGGCGGCGCGTCTCCAAGGTCGACGACGAGCGCAGGGGGCTGTTCCGGCGTCGCTGAGCCCACGCCGGGTTCAGGCGAGGGTCAGGTCGGCGAGCCCGACAGAGCCGGGTTCCGTGCCGTGGCAGACCACCCACTCGGGCGTATCGAAGATGGGACGGAGTCCCGCCCTCACCATTCGGCGCGCGTCTGCCGGATGTTGATGCTCTGGAGGATCCCGAGGCCGACGGCGATGCTGATGAGTGACGCTCCGCCGTGGGTGATGAACGGGAGCGGGATCCCGGTGATCGGCATCACGCCGATGACCATCCCGACGTTGATCACGACCTGGACGAGCAGCATCGAGGCGATCCCGGCGGCGATGCACAGCCCGAATGGCTCCTGTGACCGCCAGGCCGTGAGGAGGATCCGCCAGATCAGCGCCACGAACAGCCCGAGCACGAGCATCGCGCCGAGGAATCCGAGCTCTTCGGCGAGAAGGGCAAACGCGAAGTCGGTCGTCTGGACCGGGAGGAAGTCGCCCGCGGTCTGGGTGCCGTTGGTGAGGCCCTTGCCGAACAACCCGCCGGATCCCACCGCGATCTGACTCTGAAGCAGCTGGTAGCCGGAACCCTGCGGATCGGCCGACGGGTCGAGGAAGCTGAGCAACCGCTGCTTCTGGTAGTCGCGCAGGATGTAGGTCCAGACGATCGGCACGGCGGCGATGATCACGGCTGCGAGGACGGCCAGCCAGCGCACGCTGGCGCCCGACATGAACAGCATCCCGGCGAGGATCCCGGCGAGAACCAGGGACGTTCCCAGGTCGGGCTGGAGGAGCACGAGCACCAAGGCCGGCGCCACCAGCAGGCACGCTCCGAGAATCGTCCAGATCGAATCGAGGGTCTTCTGGCGGCTGGCCAGGTAGTTGGCCAGGACGACGATCATCAGGATCTTCGCCAGCTCGCTGAACTGGAACTGGAACCACGGCCCGATCGAGATCCAGCGGGCAGCACCGCTGACCCCGTCGCCGATCGCGAGGGTCAGCACGAGCAGTCCGAGGTTGATGAAGTAGAGCGGCCAGGCGAACGTGCGCAGCCACTTGTAGTCGAACGCCGTTGCGATCAGGAAGACGACGACGGCGATTGCCGCCCACACGAGGCCTCGGGCGAAGGTGGAGCCCGCGTCGAAGATCCCGTCGCCCGCGGCGATGGTGTTGCTGTAGGCCATTGCCTGGCCGAAGCCGAGGAGGAGGACGGCGAAGATCGCCATCTGCCAGTCGAACGCACGCCAGGCGGCGCCGACGGACTTGGCGGCCCAGTCCTGTGCCCTGGCCGGCTCAGCCTTGAGGACGCCCATCAGTTCCCACCGTAGAAGTTGCCCTTCCGCAGGAGGTCGAACCGGCGGAGGTCGTGCTTCAGGTTGAAGTGGAGCTGGAGGTAGTACTTGACCATCTCGGTCGCGGTGTTGCCGACCGTGTTCGAGTCATAGGCAAAGCCGATGACGGCCAGCTCGGAGTCGGGCCGGGCAACGTTCCGATGTTTCGGCACGAACGCGACGAACCAGTTGTGGAACGGCAGCAGGCCCTTCGAGTCGCGGACGCCGAACTCGGCGGTGCCGGTCTTGCCGGCGACCACGATCGGGAGGTCGCGCAGGTTGAACGTGTGGCCGCTCGTCACGACCTCGCGAGCGCCGAGCCGCATGATCTGGAGGTTCCTGGCCGTCGTCTTGACCTTGTGGATCAGCTTCGGCGCGAACGGCCGGACGACCGTGCCGTCGGCATCGACGACCTCGCGGACGACCTGCGGCTGGTAGAGCTTGCCGCCGTTGGCGAGGGCGGCGTACGCGTTGAGGATCTGGAGCGGGGTCGTCGTGTCGTAGCCCTGTCCGATCCCGGCCTGGAGGACCTCGCCGGGGAAGATCGCCTGACCGAAGGTGTCCTGCTTCCACTGGTTCGTCGGGACGATCCCGGGAACCTCGCCGGGAAGGTCGATCCCGCTCTTGGCACCGAAGCCGAGCTGGTGCGCCCAGTAGGCCAGCCGCTCGATCCCGAGCCGCTGAGCCATCTGGTAGAAGAACGTGTCACTCGAGTGAGCGAAGCCCGTCCGTATGTTCAGCCGGCCGAACCCGTAGTGGTTCCAGTCCCAGAACTTGTCCGGTCCGATCTGGATGTACGGGTGGGTCTGGACGAGCTCGTCGGGGCCGAGCTTCTTGTCGGCGAGCACGCCGAGACCGGTGACCAGCTTGTAGGTCGATCCGGGCGGGAACTGCTCATTGATGGCGTGGTTGAGGAGCGGCTTCTCGGGGTTCTTGAGGAGCGCCTGGAAGTCCTTCCGGCTGATGCCTTCGGCGAATTTGTTGTTGTCGTACGTCGGCAGGCTGACCATCGCCAGGATCTCGCCGGTCTGCGGGTTCATGACGATCATCACGCCACGCTTGAGACCGGCCCGGTTCATTGCCCAGGTGACTGCCTTCTCGGCCAGCTTCTGCTCCTTGGTGTCGATCGTGAGCGTCAGGGAGTCGCCCGGTTGGGCCTCGCGATCGGTCGTCAGGACCTGGAGCTTGCGTCCGGCCGCATCGCGTTCGACCGTCTCCTGGCCGTAGGTTCCGCGCAGGGTCGACTCGTACGACGACTCGACACCCGCCTGCCCGATGAGGTCGTCGGGTTGATAGCCCTGATCCTTGAGGGCCTTGAGCGTCTCGGCGTCGATCGCACCCGTGTAGCCGATGATCTGCGACATGAGCGGGCCGTCGGTGTAGTGGCGCTTCGACTCCACCGAGACTTCGACGCCGGGCAGGGCGAGGCGTTCCTCGGCGATGAGGTTGGCCGTCTCGATCGGCACGTCCTGGGCGATCCGGACGAGGTCGAACCGCGAACCGGGATTGGAGTCGATCGTGACGTTGATGTCGGCCTGGTCGATCCCAAGCAACGCCGACAGGCGAGCGACGACCTCCTCGCGCATCGAGAACGGCAGGTCCGAAGGGCGGATCTTGATCGCGAAGCTTGGCTCGTTCGAGACCAGGAGGCGGCCGGTCCGGTCGTAGATCAGGCCTCGAGTCGACGGGAGCGCTTGCTTGACGGTCCTGTTCTGCTCCGCCTGCGCCTGGTAGACCTGTCCCCGGACGAACTGGAGGTAGACGAGACGCGCAGTGAGGCCGCTTACGCCGATCAACACGGCAATCCCGAACGCCAGGAACCGGATGAGCTGACGCTCGCGGCCCGGACGCTCGTCGACGATCGCCGGAGCTACCATGCGATCCGCTCTCGTTCTGCCGCTCGCTGCTTGATGACGATGGCGATCGGACCCACGACCGCGGCGACGGCCGTGCTGTAGATCGCGTCGGGCAGCAGGGCGCGGATCGGGTCGGCGACCGGGATCGGGTCGCGGAGGGCTCCATAGAGCACGAGAAACAGTCCGCCCGTCAACATGCTCGTCACGAACACTGCCGCGACGGGCACGACAACTCGAACTCGATCGAGAGCGCGGCCGAGCAGGGCCGCGATCCCGACTGAGACCACGAGCATGAAGGCGGTCATCCCAAGCGGCCGCGGGGCGAGAAGGTCGATCATCAAGCCCCCGATGAATGCCGAGATGAGCCCGGCCTCGACAGTGCCGGCAGTGGTTGCAACGACGGCGAACACGAGCACGAGATCCGGTTGTGCGTCGCCGATGGCCAGGTACGGGACGATTGTCAGCTGAAGGAGCGCCGCCACCACGGCGCCGACGGCGGCGAGTGCCAGACGCATCTCGTGAGTCGAACCTCGGCCTCGTGCCCGGCCGCTCGACGGATGCGCGAACGACCGCGACGACCGAGCTGCGGCTACGTCGTGCAGGAGTATACCGAGGCGGTTCCGATAGGGGAAACGGCTCGCCTGAAGCTCCCCGGGTCGCGCGATCCATGTTCCACGTGCAACACCGGGCCGGATGCCCTGGCGGAGCCGAGCGTGGATCCCTCCCGTGGCCATGCGCGAGTGGTGCGCGACCGGGCGTGAGCGTGCGGGCGAGCGACGCCTCTGCCGAGGCCATCTCGTGCGAGGCTGCGGCTCCGCCGGGCGACCCTGCCCGCGGCGGAGCGGGCGCCTCGCCGTGACCGAACCTGGCGCCTGTTGCACGTGGAACATGGCGGTGACGGCCCGCTCGTGACCGTGATAAGTGCGGATTGAGCCCCGGCGAAGGCGGCCATGCGACGATCCGGGCCACCGCCACCACAGACGGGCTCGGCACGGCCGAGCGAGCGTGAGGATGGGCTCCAGATGGTAGAATTGACGCTTGTGAGCACCCCTCGACCGGCGGCTTGATGGGCCAGACGATCGCCTGTGCCAACCAGAAGGGCGGCGTCGGTAAGACCACCACCGTGGTCAACCTCGCAACCTATCTCGCACTCGCGGGCGAACGGGTACTCGTCATCGATCTCGACCCCCAGGGGAACGCGACGAGCGGCTTCGGCGTCGATCGACCGCTCGTGGCACGCTCCGTCTACGGGGCCATGACCGGCTCGGCGCCACTGTCGGAGTTGATCGTCTCCACGCCGGTCAAGGGCCTTGACCTGGTCCCGGCCTCGCTCGCGCTGGCGGGAGCCGAGGTTGAGCTGGCCGGGCTCATGGCCCGCGAACGGCGACTCGCAAGTGCGCTCGACGAGCTCCTCGATGATCACGACTACGTGCTCATTGACTGCCCACCGTCACTCGGCCTGCTCACGGTCAACGCGCTCACCGCAGCCGATGCCGTGCTCATCCCGATCCAGTGCGAGTACTACGCACTCGAAGGTCTCAGCCAGCTCACCGCAACCATCAACCTGGTCCGGGACCACCTCAACCCGGACCTTGCGATCAAGGGAGTCGTGCTCACGATGTTCGACGCTCGGACGAACCTGGCGACCGAAGTCGCCCTCGAAGTCCGCCGCCATCTTGGATCGACCGTCTACAAGACGGTCATCCCCCGGAGCGTCCGTCTCTCCGAGGCTCCGAGCCACGGCCTGCCGATCGCCCTCTACCGCCCCGAATCGAAGGGCGCCGAGGCGTATCGCGAGCTTGCCGCCGAGTTCCTTCGCCGCGAACGGCGATCGACGCCGGCCGCGTCCATCGGAACCCTCGTATCGTCGGGATCCCATCCTGCCTCGGCCGAGCTGGCTGCTGCGGTGGACCGGTGAGCGCGCGACCGGGAGAGCGACCGGCTGCCCTGGGGCGCGGCCTCGCCTCGCTGATCCCGGGTCGCCCGGGAGCGCTCGAGGCGCCGGCCGAGATCCCCCTCGACCGGATCGTGGCGAACCCCTACCAGCCGCGCCAATCGATGGACGGCGCCGAGCTCGAGGCGCTGACCGCGAGCGTCGCCGAGCACGGCATCCTTCAGCCGATCCTCGTGGTCGAGACGCTCGAGGGCTATCAACTGGTCGCCGGAGAGCGCCGCGTCCGGGCGGCCCGGCTCGCGGGTCTCGCCCGTATCCCGGCAGTCGTGCGCCAGCTCGCCGACCAGCACCAGCTCGAGCTCGCGCTCGTCGAGAACATCCAGCGGGCAGACCTCGGTCCGCTCGAGGAAGCCGGCGCGTATCGGCGTCTGATCGACGAGTTCGGGCTGACCCAGGACTCGGTCGCCCGGAAGGTCGGCCGGGCGAGATCGACGATCGCGAACTCACTCCGCCTGCTGGATCTCGACCCGACGGTCCAGCGCGCCCTCGCCGACGGCCAGATCAGCGAGGGCCACGCCCGAGCGATCGCCGCGCTCGATGGGCCGGACCAGGCGCGCCTCCTCGCGATCGTGGTGGCACGCGGGATCTCGGTCCGCCAGACCGAGGAGCTTGCCAGGCGGCTGCGCGAGCCGGCGGCCAGCTCGGGACCCGCGGAGCGGATGCCAGACCCCGATGCCGAGCGCGTCGAGGAGGATCTCCGCCGCGCGCTGGGCACGAAGGTCTCGCTCGCGCGGACCCGTCGAGGCGGGCGGATCGTGATCGAGTTCTACAGCGACGAAGAGCTCGGGAGGCTCTACGAACGCCTGACCGGAGGACCCGCGTGACCGAGCGATCGACGAACCGGACGAGTGCGGCTGCGGCGAGCGCCGCCGCTCCGGCCCCGGCCAGCGTGCCACCGGCCGCTGCGCCGCGGAAGTCTGCCCGGAAGACCGGAGGATCCGGCTATACGGCCGAGAGCATCCAGGTCCTCGAGGGCCTCGAGGCCGTTCGTCGTCGTCCCGGGATGTACATCGGCTCGACGGACAGCCGCGGCCTGCACCACCTCGTCTGGGAAGTCGTCGACAACTCGATCGACGAGGCGATGGCCGGCTTCGCCACCCGGATCGACGTCTCGATCGCCCAGGACGGGACGGTCACGATCGAGGATGACGGGCGCGGGGTGCCGGTCGGCAAGCATTCGACCGGGAAGGACGCGCTCGAGGTCGTCCACACCGTCCTTCACGCCGGCGGCAAGTTCGGAGGCGGTGGCTACAAGGTCTCGGGCGGGCTCCACGGCGTCGGCGTCAGCGTGGTCAACGCCCTGTCCGAATGGCTCCGGGTCGAGACCGCCCGCGACGGCTTCGTCTGGGCCCAGGAGTACAAGCGGGGGAAGCCCACCACGCCGGTCAAGAAGGTCGGTCCGTCGGGCGGCCGCCACGGCACGAAGACGACGTTCCGGGCGGATCCCGAGATGTTCGAGGAGATCGACTACTCGTTCGAGGTCATCAGCCAGCGGCTGCGCGAGTCGGCGTACCTGAACAAGGGCGTCTGGATCCGGTTCGTCGACGAGCGGGCCGATCGCGAGCGGTCGTTCTACTTCGAAGGCGGCCTGATGTCCTTCGTCCGGCACATGAATCGCAACCGGGAGACGCTGACCCAGCGCCCGATCTACGTCGAACGACGCGACGGCAGCACGTCGGTCGAAGTCGCGCTCCAGTACAACGACACGTACACCGAGACCGTGCTGGCCTTTGCCAACAACATCAACACGGTCGATGGCGGCACCCATGTGACCGGTTTCCGGGCCGCCCTCACCAGCTCGCTCAACGACTGGGCGCGCAAGGCCGGCGTGCTCAAGGACAACGACCCGAACCTGAGCGGCGACGACGTTCGCGAGGGGCTGACCGCGGTGATCAGCGTCAAGCTCGTCGAACCGCAGTTCGAGGGCCAGACGAAGGCCAAGCTCGGCAATGCGGAGGTCAAGGGCCAGGTCCAGACCGTCGTCTCGGACGGGCTGACCCAGTATCTCGAGGAGAACCCCGGCGACGGCCGCCGGATCATCGAGAAGTGCCTCACGGCTTCGCGAGCCCGGGAAGCGGCGCGCAAGGCGCGCGACCTCGTCATCCGCAAGGGCGTGCTCGACGGGTTGAGCCTGCCCGGCAAGCTGGCCGACTGCCAGGAGCGCGATCCGGAGCGGAGCGAGCTGTACATCGTCGAGGGCGATTCGGCCGGCGGCTCGGCCAAGCAGGGTCGCGACCGGCGCTTCCAGGCCATCCTTCCGCTGCGCGGCAAGGTCCTCAACGTCGAGAAGGCACGCCTCGACAAGATCGTCGCCAGCGAGAACGTGCGGCCCCTGATCATCGCGCTCGGTGCGGGGATCGAAGGGATCGGCGACAGCTTCGACATCACGAAGCTGCGCTACCACCGGATCATCATCATGACCGACGCCGACGTCGACGGCGCCCACATCCGAACGCTGCTCCTGACGTTCTTCTACCGGCACATGCCCCAGGTGATCGAGCAGGGCTATCTGTTCATCGCCCAGCCGCCGCTCTACCGGGTCAGCACCGGCAAGATCACCCGGTACGCCTCATCCGAGAAGGAGCGCGAGGCGATCGTCAAGCAGCTCAACGTCAAGAACGTCTCGGTCCAGCGCTTCAAGGGCCTCGGCGAGATGAACGCCGACCAGCTCTGGGAGACGACGATGAACCCGGAGACGCGAACCCTCCTCCAGGTCGACAGCGAGAATGCCGCCGTCGCCGACGAGGTGTTCACGATGCTGATGGGGGAGAAGGTCGCACCACGCAAGGACTTCATCAAGACCGAGGCCCGCAAGGTGCGCAACCTTGACATCTGAGCATGCCCGGAGCGGCCTCGAGACCACGGCCACGGCCGGCCTGGAGACGTTCGAGTTCGAGCCGCACAACTGCTTCGCCTGCGGGTCTCTCAACGAGAACGGCCTCCGGCTGGACCTTCACCTGGGCGAGCGCCGGTCGTGGGCCGAGTTCACGCTCGACCCCCGCTTCGAGGGCTGGGTCGGGGTCGCCCACGGTGGAATCGTGGCGACGCTCCTCGACGAGGTGATGGCCTGGTCGCTGGTGGCCGAGGACAACTGGGGCGTGACCGCCCGGATGTCGGTCGAGTATCGGCGCCCGACGCCGATCGGGACGCCCCTCCGGGCCGAGGGCTGGATCGTCGGCGCCCGCCGACGGCTGGTCGACACGGCCGCTCAGCTCGTCGACGTGGACGGGACCGTCCTGGCCACGGCCGAGGGACGCTACGTCGCGGCCGACGAGACCCGCAAGCGCGAGCTCCAGGCGCGGTACGGGTACCGGGCCCGCGCCGCCCGCAACGGGGTCGTCACCGATACGTCCGACCCGGTGGGCGCCCGGTGAGCGGCGCGACGACCGCCACCACGACCGCCACGCGGTCCAGCCCGGCACCGACCGGCGAACCCTCGCGCCAGTCGGCAGTGACCGCGCGCGCGGTCGCACTCGTCGCTGAACGCAAGCCGGCCGCCGAGGCCCTGGGCCGACGGCTGGCCGATCTCGTCGGCGACCCCGATGCCTTTGCCGCCACCCTGACCGCCGGCTTCCGGACGCTGGCGGATCCCGAGTATCTCGCCGGAACCCAGCGGATCGCCCCGGGGATCGGCCGGACCTATGGCGTCCGCTGGCCGCTGACCGCGGCCGTCGACCGCGGGTTCCGGACCGCGACCCGCAGGGAGCGGGCAGCCGGCTACCTCGAGATCGCCACCCGGTTGTACGCCGAACCCGAGCTCGAACCGCGCTGGTTCGCGTTCGGCCTGCTCGATCGGCTCCTGCCCGAGGATCCCGAGCGGGCCTGGCAGCTCCTGCGCCGGGCCGCCCGGGAGGCGGGCGACTGGATCACCGTCGACAGCCTCGCTCATCCGGTCGGCCGCGGGATCATCCTCGAGCCGTACCGCTGGGCCGAGCTCGACAGCCTCGTGTTCTCGCCGTCCCGCTGGGAGCGCCGGCTCGTCGGCTCGACCGTCGCGACCCTGCCCTACGTCGATCGTCGCCGCGGCCGGACGGTCGACGTCGGACGGCACGGCCTCGAGCTCGTCGGCCAGCTCATCGGCGACGACGAGCCCGATGTCCAGAAGGCACTCGCCTGGGCGCTCCGTTCGCTGACGGTGGTCGACCCCGACGCCGTCCTGGCGTTCGTCGAGCATGAGGCGGAGGTCGCCGCGGGGACGGCCGACGGCAACCGTGCCTGGGTCCTCCGGGACGCGCTCGCAAAGCTCCCGGCCGGGCCGGCGGCCGCCGTGCGCGTCCGGCTCGACGGCATCCGTCGCCGCCCCGGCCAGCGATCGAGCTCACGCGCGGCGGCCACCGCCGTCCGGTTCGCCGGTGCTCCCGGCCTGCCCGGGCCGGCCGCTCACCGAGACCGGTTCCCCGACACCGCCCCACCAGGAGACGCTAGACCGTGACCGACGACATCGGCGACGTTCGCACGATCCGCATCGAGGACGAGATGCGGGTGAGCTACCTCGATTACGCGATGAGCGTGATCGTGGCTCGTGCGCTGCCCGATGTCCGCGACGGGCTCAAGCCGGTCCACCGCCGGATCCTGTACACGATGGGCGAGATGGGCCTGAGCGGCACGAGTGCCTATCGCAAGTGCGCCGCGATCGTCGGCGAGGTCATGGGCAAGTACCACCCGCACGGCGACGTCGCCCTGTACGACGCCCTCGTCCGCCTGGCCCAGGACTTCTCGATGCGCTACCCGCTCGTGGACGGCCAGGGCAACTTCGGCTCGGTCGACGGCGACGGTGCGGCCGCGATGCGCTACACCGAGGCGCGGCTGACGCCGATCTCGGCCGAGATGCTCGCCGACATCGACAAGGAGACGGTCGACTTCGTCCCGAACTACGACGGGACGCAGCAGCAGCCGTCGGTCCTCCCGGCCAAGCTGCCCAACCTGCTCGTCAACGGCTCGTCGGGGATCGCGGTCGGGATGGCCACCAACATCCCGCCCCATCACCTGGGCGAGATCGTCGACGCCACGATCGCCCTGGTCGACGACCCGCAGCTGACGTCGGACGAGCTGTGCCGGTACGTCCTCGGGCCGGACTTCCCGACCGGCGGCACGCTGTTCCGCTACGAGACCCGGCGCAACCCGATCACCGGCGAGCAGGAGACGGTCGACGCGGTCCGCGAGATGTACGCCCATGGCCGCGGTCGGGTCGTGGTCCGGGCCCAGGTCGCATTCGAGGAGACCCGGTCGGGCAAGACCGCGATCATCGTGACCGAGCTGCCCTACCAGGTGAACAAGTCGGCGCTCATGGAGAAGATCGCCGAGCTCGTCAACGGCAAGCGGATCGAGGGCATCGCCGACCTGCGCGACGAGTCGGACCGCGACGGGATGCGGATCTACATCGAGCTCAAGAAGGACTTCAACCCGCACAAGGTGCTCAACAACCTGTTCAAGCACACGGCGATGTCGTCCGCGTTCAACCTGAACATGCTGGCGCTCGTCGACGGGCAGCCCCAGACGCTCTCGCTCAAGGCCGTCCTCCAGCACTACGTCGACTATCGCCGCGAGGTGATCCGGCGCCGGACGGAGTTCGACCTCGGCAAGGCGCGGGCCCGGGCCCACATCCTCGAGGGCCTGAAGATCGCCCTCGACAACCTCGATCGGGTGATCAAGACGATCCGCGAGTCGGCCGACGTCGATGCCGCCCGGGCGAACCTCATGAGCCGGTTCAAGCTGTCCGAGCTGCAGGCCCAGGCGATCCTGGACATGCGCCTTGCCCGGCTGGCCGCCCTCGAGCGCCAGAAGATCGAGGAGGAGTACCTCGCGGTCATCCAGCTCATCGCCGAGCTCGAGGACATCCTGGCCAATCCCGGCCGGGTCCTGTCGATCATCAAGGAGGAGCTCGGCGACATCAAGAAGAAGTACGCCGGCGAACGCCGCACGCGGATCGTCGACGACTCCGACCGGGAGATGACCGACGAGGACCTGATCGCCGACGAGGACGTCGTGATCACCATCTCGGGCCGCGGCTACGTCAAGCGCCAGCCGGTCGACACCTACCGCCGCCAGCACCGCGGCGGCAAGGGGATCATCGGCCACGTCACCCGCGAGGAGGACGCGGTCGAGCACCTGCTCGTCGCGAACACCCACGACTGGGCCCTGTTCTTCACGAATCGCGGGCGGGTGTTCAGCTCGAAGGTCCACCAGATCCCCGACGCGAGCCGCCAGGCGAAGGGCATCCCGATCATCAACCTGCCCGGGGTCCAGGTCGAGTCGGGCGAGGTCCCGATGGCCACGATCACCCTGCGCGACTTCAAGGGCGGGACCTACCTCGTCCTCGCCACCCGCCGCGGGATCGTCAAGAAGACGCCGCTCGAGCAGTTCGAGAAGGTCCGCTCGAGCGGGATCATCGCGATCACCCTCGACGAGAACGACGAGCTGGCCTGGGTCGACACCGCGACCGGCCAGGACGACATCATCATCGCCACGGCGCTCGGCAAGATCGCCCGGTTCCACGAGACCGAGGTCAGGCCGATGGGCCGGCCGGCCGGCGGGGTCATCGGGATCCGTCTCGCCCGGCAGGGCGACTCGGTGATCTCGATGAGCGTCGTCCAGCCCGACGCCGACCTCCTCGTCCTGACCGAGACCGGCTACGGCAAGCGCGTCGCGCTGACCGAGTTCCGGGTCAAGCACCGCGGCGGCCAGGGCGTCCAGCTCATCGCCCTCGAGGGCCGCAAGACCGGCGACGTGGCCGCCGTCCAGCAGGTCACCGAGGCGGACGAGGAGCTGTTCCTCATCAGCTCCGGGGGCCAGGTCATCCGGACCGAGACGAACACGATCAACCGCTACAGCTCGAGCGCCCGGGGCGTGATCGTGATGCGGCTGGCGGAGGGCGATCGGGTGGTCGCCATCGCGGCGTTCAGAGCGGGGCTGGCGGAGCAGGGGGCCATCGATGACAATGACCCCGGCGACGGCCCGACGGCGTGAGGTGAACCGGTGACCCAGTTCGGCGGGGAGGAAGCGCCCGTCTACGCGGACCGCTTCGACATCTACACCGGGAACGCGAACCCGGATCTCGCCCGGAAGATCTGCCGCTACCTCGGCGTCGAGCTCGGCAAGGCCGAGGTCTTCCAGTTCGCCAACGAGAACATCTTCGTCCGGATCCTCGACAACGTCCGCGAGAAGGACGTCTTCCTCGTCCAGCCGACCAGCCACCCGGTCAACCAGTCGATCATGGAGCTGCTGATCATGATCGACGCGTTCAAGCGGGCGAGCGCGGGCCGGATCACGGCGGTCGTCCCGTTCTACAGCTACGGCCGGTCCGACAAGAAGGACCAGCCGCGGGTGCCGATCACGGCCCGCCTGATCGCCGACATGATCACCGTGGCCGGGGCCGACCGGGTCCTGACGATGGACCTCCACCAGGGCCAGATCCAGGGCTTCTTCAACATCCCGGTCGACGAGCTGACGGCCGTCCACATCCTGTCGAACTACTTCCGGACGAAGCACCTCGAGGACCTCGTGATCGTCACCGACCTCGGCTTCGCCAAGCGGGCGAGGACGTTCGCCGAGCTGCTCGATGCGCCGCTCGCGATCATCGAGAAGCGGCGGGTCGGCAACCTCGATCGGGCCGAGCTGATGAACGTCATCGGCGAGGTCCGCGGCAAGCGGGCGATCATCGTCGACGACGAGGTCGACACGGCCGGAACCCTGATGGAGATCGTGCGTGCGCTCGACCGCGAGGGGGTCAACGAGATCTACGCCTGCGCCACCCACGGGGTGCTGTCCGACCCGGCCGTCGAGCGGATCCGCGACTCGAGCCTCAAGGAGGTCATCCTGACCGACTCGATCCCGCTCCCACCGGCCAAGCGGATCAGCAAGATCAAGACGTTCTCGATCGCGCCGCTCATCGGCGAGGCCATCAAGCGGATCCACCGCGGCGAGTCGGTCGGGGCACTGTTCAGCAGCGACGTCGCCCTGACCCAGCAGATGCTGATGTGGGAGGACGGCGTGGCCCGGACCCTCGACCTGCGGGCGGACGATCCGCCGGCACCGCCGAGCGGACCGCTCCGGGCCACCCCGATGGCCGCCCGGTTCGCGTCGGTCAAGCCCGGCGACCGATGAGCCTCCAGCTCAATCGACCGGACGAGACCGGTGGCCTCGAGAAGCGGCCGGCCGGCGAGGATGGCGACTGGCGCAACCACCTCGTCACGCCGCGCTGGGGCGGCGGCCTGCGCAAGCGACGCCTGCCGGCGCTGGCCAACCCCGAGATGAACCCGACGTCGAGCCTCATGGCCGTCGCCTTCTGGATCGGCCTGGCCGCGTTGACGCTCATCGTCCTGTTGGTCGGCTACGGCTCCGGCTTCTGGCACTGACCGCCCGGTGGCCGGCTGGCGGACCCGGCTGAGAACGGCCCTCGCGGTGGGTCGCCGGACGCACCTCGCCTATACTGTCGGCCCATGCTTGGCTTCCTGAACCGCTTCGTCGACTCGAACGATCGCGAGCTCAAACGGATCGAGCCGGCGGTCGACGAGGCGAACGAGCTCGAGGCAGAGCTCGAGGCGCTGTCCGACGCCGAGATCCGCGCCCGCTTCGACGTGCTCCGGGCCGAGATCCGCGAGGTCGCGACTCCGGACGAGCCGTCCGACGACGAGCTCCATCACCCCGACCTCGAGCGGCGCCGGGAGCTGGCGGCGGCCCGCCGCAAGAAGGAGAACGAGCGCATCCAGGCCGCGCTCGACGAGGCGTTGCCCGAAGTGTTCGCGATGAGCCGCGAGGCGATGAAGCGGACGCTCGGGATGCGCCACTTCGACGTCCAGCTCATGGGCGGGGCGGTGCTCCACCAGGGCAAGATCGCCGAGATGAAGACCGGCGAGGGCAAGACCTTCGTGCCCACCCTGGCCGCGGTGCTCAACTCGATGACCGGCCGCGGCGTCCACATCGTCACCGTCAACGACTACCTGGCCCGGCGCGACCCGCAGTGGATGGGCCCGGTCTTCCACTTCCTTGGGGTGAGCCTCGGGATGATCACCCACGATGCGTCGTTCGTGTTCGAGCCGGGCTACCCGACGAGCGACGAGCGGTTCATCAACCTCCGACCGGTCGAGCGGCAGGAGGCGTACGCCGCCGACGTGACGTACGGCACGAACAACGAGTTCGGCTTCGACTACCTCCGCGACAACATGGTCGTCGAGCTCGATCAGCGGGTCCAGCGCGGCCAGAGCTTCGCGATCGTCGACGAGGTCGACAACATCCTGATCGACGAAGCGAGGACGCCGCTGATCATCAGCGGCCAGGCCGAGGAGTCGGCCGACAAGTACTTCACGTTCGCCCGGCTCGTCCCGCGTCTCGTTCCCCGGCCCGAGGGCGCCGAGGAGGGCGGCGACTACTTCATCGACCTCAAGGACCGGGCGGTCAGCCCGACCGAGTCCGGCATCGACAAGATGGAGAAGTGGCTCGGCGTACCGCATCTCTACGACACCGACCCGACCCTCGCCCGTCACTTCGAGCAGGCGCTCCGGGCCCACGCGCTGTACAAGCGCGACCGCGACTACATCGTCAAGGACGGCGAGATCATCATCGTCGACGAGTTCACCGGCCGCCAGATGCCCGGGCGGCGCTGGAGCGAGGGCCTCCACCAGGCGGTCGAAGCCAAGGAAGGGCTGCGCGTCCAGCGCGAGTCGGTGACCCTCGCGACGATCACGTTCCAGAACTACTTCCGGCTGTACGACAAGCTGGCCGGGATGACCGGTACGGCGATGACCGAGGCCGAGGAGTTCAGCAAGATCTACAAGCTCGAGGTCGTCGCGATCCCGACCCACCGGCCGATGATCCGGGACGACGATGCGGATCTCGTCTATCGCAACGAGACGGGCAAGTTCACCGCCCTGATCGAGGAGATCGTCGAGATGCAGGAGGCCGGCCGGCCGGTCCTCGTCGGCACGGTCTCCGTCGAGAAGTCCGAAGTCCTGTCGGAGATGCTCAAGCGGCGAGGGATCAAGCACGAGGTCCTGAACGCCAAGTTCCACGAGAAGGAGGCGCCGATCGTGGCCCAGGCCGGGCGGACCGGCGCGATCACGATCGCGACGAACATGGCCGGCCGCGGGACCGACATCCTGCTCGGGGGCAACCCGGCCGGGCTCGCCAGCGAGATCCTCCATCGGCGCGGGCTGAACCCGGCCGAGGTCGACAAGGCGACCTACGACGAGGCGCTCGCCGAGGCGAAGGCGATCTGCGACGAGGATCACGCCCGGGTCGTCGCGGCCGGCGGGCTGCACATCATCGGCACCGAGCGCCACGAGAGCCGCCGGATCGACAATCAGCTCCGCGGCCGGGCAGGCCGCCAGGGCGACCCGGGCTCGTCGCGCTTCTACCTGTCGCTCGACGACGACCTCATGAAGCGGTTCGCCTCCGACCGGGTCGCCGGCCTCATGGAGCGGATGGGTCTCGAGGACGACGTCGCGATCGAGTCGCGTCTCGTCAGCAAGACGATCGAGAGCGCCCAGAGCCGGGTCGAGGGCTTCAACTTCGACATCCGCAAGCGGGTCGTCGAGTTCGACGACGTGATCAACAAGCAGCGCGAGACGATCTACGCCGAGCGCGACAAGGTCCTGCGCAACGAGGACCTCGGCGAGACGATCCTCGACCTGCTCGACCAGGAGGTCGACGCGCTGCTCGATCAGTTCGCCGGTGGCGAGACCGACGACGGCTGGAACTTCGAAGGCCTGTCGGCCGCCCTCCAGGCGATGGGCCTCGACGGTCCGGGCACCTCCGAGGACGAGCTCTGGGAGATCGGCGGCCGGGAGGCCATCCGGGAGCACCTCCACACGCTCGTCGACCAGAAGCTCGAGGAGAAGGAGCAGGAGGTCGGCGAGACGGATTGGACGATGATCGAGCGGCTCGTCCTGCTCCGGACGATCGACTCGCTGTGGGTCGAGCACCTGACCGAGCTCGACGACATGCGGCGCGGGATCGGCCTGCGCGGCTACGCCCAGCAGGATCCGCTCAACGAGTTCCGGCGCGAGGCATTCGCCCTGTACACCGAGCTTCGTGACCTCATCCGCCACCAGCTGGCCAGCACGATCTTCCGGGTGACGGTCACCCGCCAGCCGCCTCCGCCGAACCCGATGCCGATGCCCGACGCGGCGACGCTCGCGTCACTGTCCGACTCACCCGGTGACGGCGGCTCCGGCAACGGCGATGGGCGCGCTCGGGGTGCCGCCGCGGCCGGGGCGGGACCGGCCGCTGCCGGCGCCGCTGCCGGCACCCTGTCCGGTCCGGTCGCTCGCGGCCTGCCCAGCGGGCCGAACGTGCGTGGCGTTCGTGAATCGCTCGGCGACGAAGTCGTGGCCGGTGGCGCGGCCCCCGGGAGCTCGCCCGGCGCGCTCCGACCCGGCTTCACCCCGACCGGCGATCGGATCGGTCGCAACGACGTGTGCTTCTGCGGCTCCGGGCTGAAGTACAAGCGATGTCACGGCCGGTGATGGAGGGGTCGTTCGACTCTCGCCTCGGGTGATCCGCGATCTCGGTCGTCTCGTCGTCGCCGGACTCGCGATCGTCGCGATCGTCGTCGCCTATGGCTCGTTCCGGATCTGGGAGCACGGCGCCGACGACGAGACCCGGCCGGCCGGGGCGGTCGTCGTCCTCGGCGCCGCCCAGTACGACGGCCACCCGTCGCCGGTCTTCGCCGCGAGGCTCGATCACGCCGTCGCGCTGTTCCTGACCGGGAACTATCGCTACCTGGTCGTGACCGGCGGCAAGATCGACGGCGACAAGGCCACCGAGGCGGGGGTGGCCAGGGCCTATGCCCTCGCCCGTGGTGTGCCCGACGACCGGATCCTGGTCGAGGGCCGCGGCCGGACGACGCTCGAGTCGCTCCGTTCGGTCGGCGCGATCCTGGGCGAGAAGGGGATCACGGACGCGGTGTTCGTGTCGGACCCACCGCACATGCTGCGGGTCCTGAGGATGGCCACCGACCTCGGCCTGACCGCCTGGGGATCGCCCACCCCGACCAGCCCGATCGCGGCGGACCCGGCCCGCCTGGTCGGCGCCTACGGCCACGAGCTCGGTGCGCTCGCCCTCTATTTCACGTTCGGAGGCTCGCCCGCCGGGGAGCTCTCGGAGACCCGCTGAATCGCGCTCGGTCGTCCGTTTCTCCCTCTTGGCGGGGTCGGCTTGTGCCGGTATACTGGGCCAAGTTCTTCGATCGGATCGGCCAGGAGGGTGGCCCCTTCCGAAGCTCACCCGCGACACCGCCCCGCCATTCCCCTGCCCACTAGAGAGGGAATCGTGAAGCAGGCCGAGGAAGCATCGTTCATCGATCTCATCGCCTGCGAGCGCGATTGTCGGACCTGCAGCTATGCCGCCGCCCTCGACTGCGACGGTAACTGCGGGATCTGCCCCCACAACGGCTACTGTCCCTGCGTGAACCCCGTCGTCGCCCGGAGCAAGACGGCCCTGCGGCTGATCGAGCTCCGCCCGATCCTCCTCCAGGAAGCCCAGGCGAGCCGCTCCTAGGTGGACGCGACCGCCATCCGCGACCTGGCCGAACGGATCCGGTCGACCTCGGGGCGGCTTTGACCTCGACGGCAAGGACGCACGCGTCGCGCAGCTCGAGGCGCTGACCCAGGAGCCCGGCTTCTGGGACGACCAGGTCACCGCCCAGAAGGTCCTCCGCGAGGCCGACGGCCTGCGGACCGATGTCGGACTGTGGCGCGACCTGCTGGCCCGGGCCGACGAGGGGCTGACCCTTCTCGAGCTCGTCGAAGAGTCGGGCGACCCCGAGCTCCAGGCCGAGCTCGACGCCAAGTCGGCGAGCCTCGATGCCGACCTCCGCCGGGCCCGGACCCAGCTCCTCTTCTCGGGGCCCTACGACGCCGGCTCGGCGATCCTGTCGATCAGCGCCGGCGCCGGCGGGACCGAGGCCACCGACTGGGCGGAGATGCTGCTGCGGATGTACCTGCGCTGGGCGGCCAACCACCGCTACAGCACCGAGATCGTCGACCAGCAGGAGGGCGAGCAGGCCGGCATCAAGAGCGCGACGGTCGAGGTCGGCGGGCGCTTCGCCTACGGCTTCCTCCGCGCCGAGCGCGGCGTCCACCGGCTCGTCCGGATCAGCCCGTTCGATGCCCAGAACCGGCGCCAGACGACATTCGCCCTGGTCGAGGTCATGCCCGAGGCCGAGGACGACATCGAGATCGAGCTCGACTGGGACGAGATCCGGGTCGACACGTACCGCAGCCAGGGCGCCGGCGGCCAGCACGTCAACAAGACCGATTCGGCCGTCCGGCTGACCCACCTGCCGACGGGGATCGTCGCCCAGAGCCAGAACGAACGCTCGCAGACCCAGAACAAGGAGACGGCGATCAAGGTGCTCAAGTCCCGGCTGCTCGAGCGGGCGCTCGAGGAGAAGGAGGCCGAGCTCCGGGCGCTCAAGGGCGTCCACGTCGAGGCGGGCTGGGGCAACCAGATCCGGAGCTACGTCCTCCATCCCTACCAGATGGTCAAGGACCTCCGGACCGGCCACGAGACGAGCAACACCACGGCCGTCCTCGACGGAGACCTCGACCCATTCATGCTGGCCGAGCTGGAGCGGGTCGCGACCGAGGATCTGGGCGACGCCGGCGATCTCCCGGGCCTCGAGGTGCCGGGGTGAGCGCCGCGCGCCGACCGCTGCCCGCGGCGCTCGTCGGGACCTCGTTCCGGCCGGCCCGCCAGGACGACCTCCCCGAGTGCGGGGCGATCTGGCGCGAGGCGCTCAACGACTACCTCGGGCGGCTCGGCCAGGAGGAGGTGCCCGACGAGCTCGGGCCACTCGCTCGGCTCCATGCCCACGCCCTCGCGACCGACCCCGACCGGTTCGTCGTCGCGACGGTCCCGTCGGCCGGCGGCAACCGGATCGTCGGGTTCGGCTCGGCGGTCGAGCGCGGCTCGATCTGGTTCCTGTCGATGCTGTTCATCCGACCCGAGGCGCAGGGCCAGGGGCTCGGACGGGCGCTGCTCGAGTGGCTGCTCCCGGGGCCGGACCATCACGGCCAGCTGGCGACGGCGGTCGACAGCCTCCAGCCGATCTCGACCGCCCTCTACGCGCAGTACGGGATCACCCCGCGGATGCCCGTCCTCGACCTGCGCGGCGAGATCCTCCGGCCGGAGGCGTTCCCGGCGCTGCCGGCCGGGGTCGTGTCCGTGCCGTTCGAGACGATCGCCTCGGGGCCGCCCGGCGGTTCCGGCCACCGCGAGCTGGCCGAGACCGTCAATGCCCTCGACCGGGAGCTGCTCGGCGCCGAGCATCCGGACGATCACCGCTTCCTGCGGGCCGAGAGCCGGCAGGGCTTCCTGTACCGCGGTCCGGACGGCACCTCCCTCGGCTACGGCTATGCGGGCGAGATCGGCCGGATCGGCCCGATCGCGATCCGAGACGGCACGCTCCTCGAGGCGGTGATCGGGCATCTCGCGGCGGCGGTGCCGGCGCGCGGTGCGCGGGCCGTGTGGGCGCTCGGGGCGGCGCCCCGGCTCGTGCCGACGCTCCTGGCCGCGGGCCTTCGGATCGATGGCTTCCCGCTCATGCTGTGCTGGGATCGGCCGTTCGCGGACTTCGCGCGGTACCTGCCGATCTCGCCCGGCCTGCTCTGACGCCACGCGCCGGCCGGCTCGGCCCGCGCGTGGTAGCCTCGGCCTGACGTGGCTCCCTCGTTCGTGCCTGCGGTCGGAGCCGAGATGCTGGCGACCGGTGCTCGGCACCGGTCCGGATCGCCGCCTCGGAGCAGATCGTGACCCTGGCCCCACTTCGAGCCGCCGCCCGCTCGCACCGGTCCCGGCCGGTCGGCCTCGCCCCGACCGAGACGCCGGTCGACGGCGCGGTCGTGGTGCTCCACGACGTCACGAAGACCTATCCGAACGGCAATGTCGCCTTGCGCGAGGTGGACCTGGTCGTGCCCGAGGGCGACTTCGTCTTCCTGGTGGGACCGTCCGGCGCCGGCAAGTCGACCCTGATCCGGCTGCTGATCCGCGACGAGCTCGCGACCCACGGCGTCGTGATCCTCGACGGCCAGGACCTGGCCCGGCTCGGACGCCGCCAGGTCCCGCGGATCCGGCGGAAGATCGGGATCATCTTCCAGGACTTCAAGCTCCTGCCGACGAAGACCGTCTGGGAGAACGTCGCGTTCGCGCTCGAGGTGACCGGCACCCCGCGGCGCGAGATCGCCCCGGCCGTCGACCGGGTGCTGGCGCTCGTCGGCCTGTCCGCCCAGGCACGCCAGCTGCCGAGCACGCTGTCCGGGGGCGAGCAGCAACGGACGGCGATCGCCCGCGCGCTCGTCCACGACCCGCGCCTCATCATCGCCGACGAGCCGACCGGGAACCTCGACCCGCTGATCAGCTGGGAGATCCTCCAGCTCCTCCTCCGGATCAACGAGCTCGGCGTGACGGTCCTCATGGCCACCCACAACGCCGAGATCGTCACCGCGCTGCGCAAGCGGGTCGTGGCCCTCGAGGAGGGCCGGATCATCCGCGACGAGGAGGCCGCTGCCTACCACCGTGAGGACTAGCCGGCCGTGATCTCGTTCGTCGCGTTCAGCCTGAGACGGGCCTGGCAGGGCTTCTGGCGGAACGCCGTGATGAGCCTGGCGGCCACCGCCACGATGGTCTTCATGCTCGTCCTGCTGGCTGGGTTCTTCGTCGTCCTGACCGGGCTCAACGCCGGGCTCGAGTTCGTCGAGGACAAGGTCCAGATCGTGGCCGACGTGCGCGCCACGGCGACCACCCCGGCGATCGAGGACCTCGTCGCGCGGACGGCGGCCCTCCCGGAGGTGGCCAGCATCGAGTACGTCAATTCGGGCGAGGCGCTCCGGCGGTTCCAGGAGCGCCTCCGCCAGCAGGGCCGCGAGGACCTCACCCAGTTCCTCGACAGCAACCCCCTGCCGGGCTCGATCGAGGTCAAGCTCAAGGATCCCAAGGTCTTCGGCAACGTCGTCGAGTTCCTGCGGGCGGATCCCTCGGTCGAACGGGTGAAGGAGGTCCAGAGCCTGATCGACCGGGTGCTGACGGTGACCAATCTCCTCCGGACGGGCGGGCTGATCGTGCTCGTGCTGGTCGGCGTCGTCGTCCTGTTCATCATCGTGAACACGATCCGGCTGGCGGTGGTCGCTCGCTCCGAGGAGATCGAGATCATGCGCCTGGTCGGCGCCTCGGACGCGTTCATCCGCTGGCCGTTCATCTTCGAAGGGGCGCTGGTCGGTCTGATCGGCGCCCTGATCACGCTCGGCCTGCTCGCCCTGGGCGCCGATCCGCTGGGACACGTCATGACCGGGTTCTTCGAGGTCCTGCCGCTCCAGCTCGGGTCGCTCGGGCGGGACCTGACCGTGATCGTCCTCGTGACCGGGATCGGCCTCGGCGTGCTCGGCTCGTGGGTGTCCGTGCGGAGCTACCTCCTGAAGTAGCCCCCGCGGCCGATCCGGCCCGCTCGTCGTACGCTGTGCGGCCCGACCCACGCCTCGACACCGTCAGGACCGACCGATGACCGAACCGCTCCCCGAACCCACGCCCGGAAACCGACCCGGCGCCCGGGACCGCTCCAGCCACCCCGCCCGAAACCGCGCCAGCCGGCACGACCGACGCCATTCCCGGTCCAGAGCTCGGACGCCACCGCGGCGCTCACTCGGCCGGGCGATCCGTGACCGTGCCGATTGCCCTCGCGGTCGTCGCCCTGCTCGCCGGAAGCGCCCTGTTCCTGTCGGGCTTCGCCCTCGGCTCGCTCAAGGCCACGACGCCCGGCACCCCGGTCGACGAGGCCGCCGCCTTCCAGCCGTTCTGGGACGCCTATCGATCGGTGACCCAGGACTACGCGGGTGGGCCGGTCGATCGCAAGAAGCTCATCGACGGCGCGATCCGCGGCATGATCGCCGCGCTCGACGATCCGTTCTCCGCCTATCTCAGCCCGGACGAGTACCGCCAGTCGCTCCAGGGTCTGTCCGGCCGGTTCGAGGGGATCGGGGCCACCGTCGAGTCTCGCCGGCTGACCGGTGAGGGCGCCTGCCCGACGCTCGGCAACGGCTGCGGCCTGATCGTGGTCGAGCCGATCGCCGGCGCGCCGGCCGAGAAGGCCGGGGTCCGGGCCGGCGACCGGATCACGGCCGTCGACGGGACGACGGTCGACGGTCTGACCTCGGACCAGGCCCTCGCGAAGGTCCGCGGGGCGAAAGGCACGACCGTGGTCCTGACCCTCGTCCGCGCCGACGCCGCGCCATTCGACCTCGCGATCGTGCGCGACGTCATCGTCCGACCCGAGGTCAGCGCCAGGTCCCTGGCCGATGGAGACTGTCGGCTACATCCGCCTGAACGGGTTCAGTGACCAGGCCGCCACGGACTTTCGGGCCGCGCTCTCGGCGGACGTGGCCGCGGGACGGAAGAAGCTGATCGTCGACCTGCGCGGCAACCCCGGTGGGTTCGTGACCGACGCCCAGCAGGTCATCAGCCAGTTCGTCCCGGCCGGAACGGCGATCTTCTCGCAGGAGGATGCCGGCGGGACGCGCACCCCGACGACAGCGCTGGCCGGCGGTCTGGCGACCGATCCCGCGATCGAGGTCGTCGTGCTGATCGACGGCGGGAGCGCCTCGGCCAGCGAGATCGTCGCCGGGGCGCTCCAGGACCTCGGCCGGGCGAAGCTGGTCGGGGTCCAGTCGTACGGCAAGGGCACGATCCAGGTCTGGCAGCAGCTCGCCGACGACAACGGGGGATATCGGCTGACGATCGCCAAATGGCTCACCCCGAACGGCCGCTGGATCCACCGGGTGGGCCTGACCCCGGACGAGAAGGTCGACCCAACGGCGACGGCCGCGGCCGGCTCGGATCCGTTCATCGATCGGGCGCTCGAGGTCCTCGGCGCCCAGGCCGCAGGCCGGACGGGTCTCCTGCGGGCGGCCTGATCGACCAGCCCTTGCGCTCGACGGCCCGTTCGATTACGGTTTGCCGCGAACGAAAGGAGGTGATGTGCAGTGATCGACAGTAAGAGCTGCACCACCTCGCAGGAGATGGCCGTCTAAGCGGACAACCCTGCGGGTGGTTGAAGCTTTCGAACGCCGGTCCGAGAGGGCCGGCGTTCGTGCGCCCGGAAGCTCGACCGCCGAGCGTCTCCCGGCGCCGGAGCCCCGGGATCCGATCCGCCACCACCCGCACCGCCGCCTGGAGCACACTCTCCGGGCCGGGCGACCGCCAGACGAAGGAGCCGACCCATGGGCGAGCAGACGATCGCCCTCAACCGAAAAGCGCGCCACGAGTACACGATCGACGACACGTTCGAGGCCGGTCTCGTGCTGACCGGGACCGAGATCAAGTCGGTGCGGGCGCGCAAGGTCAACCTGGCCGACGCCTACGTCCGGATCGACAAGGGCGAGGCCTGGGTGTACGGCCTGCACATCGCGCCGTGGGAGACCGGCAACCGCTACAACCATGAGGCCAAGCGTCCGCGCAAGCTCCTCCTCCACCGCGCCCAGATCACCCAGCTCCTGACCCGGACGAAGCAGAAGGGCCAGACGATGGTTCCGCTCAAGCTCTACCTCAACGATCGCGGGCGGGCCAAGATCGAGGTGGCCCTGGCCCGGGGCAAGCAGCTCCACGACCGACGGCGCGACATCGCCGAGCGCGACTCCCGGCGCGACGTGGCCCGGGAGCTGGCCGACGTCACGCGCGGCCGGGGCTGACCGCTAGCGGAGCAGGTACCGGCGGCTCAGCGGCACCTCGCTGACCGGCTCGACGCCGAGGACGCGCCCGGCCAGGGTCACGGTCCCGTCGATCGGATCGACGTCGACGGGTGCGACCGCCCGGTTCGACCATCGAGCCGGGCAGGGACGGCGGGTCGATCCTTCGTCTCCGCGAGACCGGCTTCGCCGGCCGCGCCGACTGGGAGCTCAATCGGGCCGGTTGGGAGGACGACATGTTCCCGGCGATTCGCCGTCACCTGGGCGAGCCGACGGCCTGACCCTCCCCGGCCGGGGGACGCTTGGCCGGATCGGATCCGTCGGGTAGACTCAGGGGACGGGGATGCGTGGATTCGACAGGGTCCAGCTACCCGGGAGTGCGAGCCGAGGTGCCGTCAGGCCTCGTTAAACAGGCGGCAAAACGAAGTACCTGGCAACCGCCAGTCGACTCTCGCCCTCGCCGCTTAGGCGGTAAGGTGAGCGTGGAAGCAGCCTCCTCCTCGCGGGCTGTGGAAGCGTCATCAAGCGAGGATGCAGCCGACGCCAGTGCCGCGTAACGTCGGACCAAGCCCGATCTAGGGACACGTGACTGGACCGTCCGGTAGCCTGCCGATGGGCGCTCGGGCGGTCGACGACAAACCATCGGACACGCTCGTAGTGGTCCCGGGCGAAGGGTTCTGGACGGGGAGTTCGACTCTCCCCCATCTCCACCAGATCACGACCGGCGCGTCGTGCGCGCCTGGCGAACGACGTTCGGAGTGGCCGATCGGCCATCCAGCGGTGCAGGTGACCCCGCGAGCGAATCGTCAGCTTGTCGAACGTCGCCGCCCGCGCCAGCCAGTCGTCGGCTCCAGCCCCATGGCCCGGCTCCGCAAGAACGTGGTACCGAGGAGGGCTTCTGATGCGCAGCGTGACCTATTCGATGGGCCTCTCACTCGACGGCTACATCGTCGGGCCGGACGGGACCTTCGACTGGACGGCGCCCGACCCGGAGGTCTTTCGCTTCTGGATCGACGAGATCCGAGAGGTCGGCGTCCACCTCATGGGACGACGGCTGTACGAGACGATGCTGTACTGGGAGACCGCCGACCAGAATCCATCGCTCGACGACGCAGAGCTCGAGTGGGCCGCGCTCTGGAAGCCGCTCCCGAAGGTGGTGTTCTCCACCACGCTGTCGGCGGTGCAGGGCACTGCCCGCCTGGCCTCCGGCGGCCTCGCGGAGGAGATCGAGCGGTTGCGAGCCGAGCCGGGCGAGGGCGAAATCGCGATCGGCGGCGCGACGCTCGCCGCCGAGGCGGCCGCGTTGGGTCTGATCGACGAGTACCGGGCCATGGTCTACCCGGTGCTGGTTGGGGGCGGCATTCCGTACTTCCCGCAGCGCGAGCGCCGGGTGGATCTCGAACTCGTCGAGACCCGCACCTTCAGCTCGAGAGTCGTCTACCTCCGCTACCGCGTGGCGCGCTAGCCGGCGCGTCCGCTGGCGGCGGTCCTACTTGCCGGTGCCGACCAGGATGATCCCGATCATCCGGGCGTAATGGCTGTAGATCGTTTCCTTGTGGATGACCTTGCCGGACTTGTCCTTGACCGATCCGGGTGACCCACACGTCCTGGCCGTCGGCCGGGTACTCGATCTGCTCAGCGGACGCCCTTCCTGAGCGACGCGGTGTACTTGACCTGGGTGAACCCAGATCGGTAGTTCTTGACGACCGGCCGGCTGAACGTGACCCGACGGCCGGACGGGACGCTGTAGAGCGTGAACCGCACGATCCCGGGCCGGGCATAGGTCCGGATCAGGATCGGGTACTTCGTGTCGTTGCGGAAGGTCATGTCCTGGACGCTGCCGCCGTCCTTGAACACGGTCGCGTCGAGACCCTTCGGGTACCGGGTGATGTAGTAGTAGTGGTTCTTCCGCGCGCCCATCTGGAGGCCGGCCCGGACCGCCGCGTTGAACAGCGTGGTCGACGACGAGCAGATCCCGCCGCCGATCGACTTGCCCTCGACCGAGTGGCCGTCGATGATCGCGCCGCCGAGCCGGTAGCCCTTCGCCAGGCTGACCTCGCCGACCGTCTTCCAGTAGCTGAACCACTGGCCCGGGGCGACGACCGTCCCGTTGATCGCCATCGAGGGGATCGTGATGTTGTTGCTGAAGCCGTTGTGCGCACCGCTCTGGTAGTACGTGGTCCAGCTCGAGATCGCCTTCATCAGCGGAGCGGCCTTGGCGGCCTGCTCGGTGGTGAGCGTCGGGGCCACGACGGCGAGGGCGGGGACGATCGCTGCCCCGGGCTCCTTGCCGGCGCTGGCCCGGGCGAAGAGCAGGTCCTCCACGAGCGTGATCGTCCCGGGCACGTCGAGCTTGCGCCCGTTCTTGGCCGGCTTGACGCCGACGACGTTGCCGCTCTTGCTCGTGTAGAACGACGCCGACTCGGCCTTCGCGTCGACCTTCTTGGACAGGGCCTTGACGGCCGTCTCGATCATCGTCGGATCGGCCAGCGGACCGTAGCTCCCGTCCGGCCAGGTCCCGAACGTGACCCAGCTCCGGACGGCCGTGTCGGCGATCTTCCAGCTGTCCTTGCCGTGGGTGAGGGTCACCGGGGCGATCATCCGGGTCGCGCGGGAGCGGGCGATCATGGCATCGACGTCGGTCACGGCGGGGGCGACCGGGCTCACCTCGAGCGGCACGGCCAGGCTGCTCGGCGCATCCGGCGAGGCGAGGGTCTCGTTGATCGTTGCCGTCATCGCCGCCTGGTCGACCTGGCGGCCCCAGATGGCCGGCGTGTCGACGAAGCCGGCCGGGCCCGTCGACACGGATGCCGAGGAGGGCTCGCTATCGATCGTCGCGGCCAGCCCGGCGAGGGTGGCGGCCAGGACGTCCTGGTCGATCGCCACCTTCGGTGCGACCTCGACCCGGTTGAGGACCGTCCGCGCTTCCTCGACGACACGCTCGACCGGGCTCCCGGTCCGTCCGATCGCGAACGCCTCGTCGAGCATCGCGTCGACGTCGGGGCGGCGCCCGAGCTGGGCATAGGTCAGGGTCGTCGTTCCGGTGGGGGTCGTCAGGCTGACGGTCCCGCTGCCGACCGAGGCGAAGGCGGCTTCGAGCTTGGTCGCAGCCTCAGCCCGGTTCAAGCCTGCCACGTCGACGCCGCCGATCGACACGCCTGCAGCGACCTTGCCGGCGTAATTGCTCTCGTAGGCCACGATCGTGCCGACGGTCGCGACGGCAACCAGCAGGAAGCCGACGACGAACGCGACGAGCACGCGGCTGAACCGCCAGCGACGTGGCTCGACGGCCGTCTCGATGAGCTGTGTCTCGGTCGTGGTGGTCATGATGCGTGGGACATCCTACCAGCATGGTTCGCCAGGTCCAGCACGTCGGTTCTCGGCCGAACGGGACGGAACGAGGACGGTTGAGGCGTCCGACCTGTGTCAGGCCCTGGGCAGAACGACGATCCGGCGGTTTGGTTCCTCGCCAATCGACTGAGTGACGACGTCCGGATTGTCGCGCAGGGCGATGTGGATCCAGCGCCGCTCGAGCGCCGACATCGGCTCGAGCTGGAGCATCTTGCCCGTCTCGACGACCCGCTCGGCCGCACGCCGGGCGATCTCGACGAGCTGGCGCTCACGCCGGCCCCGATAGTCCTCGACGTCGACCAGGACGCGGGTCCAGTCGCCCATCCGGCGCGACAACATGAGGTTGACGAGGTGCTGGAGCGCCGACAGGCGCTCGCCCTTCCGCCCGATCAGGGCGCCGAGCGCCTCCTTCTCGTCCTCGTCGCCGACGACGTTGAGCCGGCTCGTGTCGCCGGTCTGGACCTCGACTCGAACATCGAACTCGAGCAGCTCCATGAGCTTCTCGAGGATCTCCTTGCCGGCCTGGAGCGCCTCCGGGGACGCCTCGGCGGCGTCGAGCTCGGCGCGCTCGGAGGCGACCGAGCCGCGCGCGGCAGCGAGCTCGGCTCGATCGCGCTCGGTCAGGTCGCTCGACGGCGCCCGACGGGGCCGGTCGTCGCGGCGGGCGGGCCGGTCGTCGCGGCGAGGCGGGCGATCGTCGCGGCGGGGCGGGCGGTCGTCGCGCTGGCGGTCGTCCGGGCGCGGTGCGCGATCGGTCGGGGCCTGGCTCCGCTCGGCGTCGCGACGCGGGGGTCGGTCGTCGCGGCGGGGCGGGCGATCGTCGCGCGGCGTTTCGTCGCGGCTGGGCGCGGGCAACGGAGCCGAGGCGGCCGCTTCGCGCTTCGGGGCAGCCCCGCCGAGCGCGCCGCGTGGCGCGGCAACGATCCGGGCCGGCTCCGCGCCCATCCCGAGGACGCCCCGGCTGCCGGGGGTCATGATCTCGAAGTCGAGGTCATCGAGCCCGACCGAGAACGTGTCCCGAGCGTTGCGCAGGGCCTCCTCGACGGTCTTGCCGGTGAACTCCTGGTAAGCACTCATGTCAGCGTCGTCTCCCTCGGCGGCCCTTGCGGCCGCTGCGTTCGCGGGGTCGGACGGTCGAGCCAGCTCGTGCGGCCCGCTCGTCGGTATTCGTGAGCACCGAGTTCGGTGCCCGCTTCGCGGGATCGGGCGCCGGAACGGCGACCGGGAAGCGCGGGGTGTGGTCCTTCGCAAAGGACGGGGTCCAGCCGAAGAGCGGGAACATCCCGCCCCAGCCGAGGATCAGGTACTGCTGGACGATCGAGAAGATCGTCGACACGATCCAGTAGATGAACAGGCCGGCGGGCAGGAACCCGCCGTAGAAGATCGAGATCAACGGCACGAACAGCATCGTCTGGCGCTGGATCCGCGTGTTCTGGTCGTCGACGCCCGTGCCGGCGGGCGGCAGCGTCATTCGCGACTGGACCATCTGGAGCCCGGCCGAGATGATCGCCAGGACCGAGATCCCGATGCCGAGGATCGGCGTCGTGAAGAGGACGCTCGGCTGGCTCAGGTCGATCCCGAAGAAGTTGGAGTTGATGCACGGCTGGACGATGCCGTTGACGATCACCGGGACCGGGTCGCACGGTGGTTGGATCGTGATCAGCTGGATCCCGAACACGTTGAGCATCGCGCTCGGGTTGTAGTTCTGGAGCCCGTCCCGGAACACCGTGTACATCGGGATCAGCAGGACGAGCTGGAGGATCAGCGGCAGGCAGCCCGACGCCGGGTTGATCCCGCGCTCCTTGTAGAACTCGCTGGTCGCCTGCTGGATCTTGACCCGGTCGCCCTTGTAGCGGCGCTGGATCTCCTTCAGCTCGGGCCCGACGAGCTGCATCCGCTTCTGGGACACGATCTGCTTGCGATAGAGCGGGACCAGCAGGAGCCGCACGAGCAGGGTCGTGATGATGATCGCCACGACCATGTTCTGGGTGAGCTGCTCGAAGAACACCAGCGTGATGAACAGGGCCTGGAAGACCGGCGTGAACAACCAGGCGATCGTCGAGACCGGGTCCGTGCCGGGCTTGGCGGGCTCGAGCGGGACCGCCGCCGGGTTGATCGTCGGCGACGCGCTGCACGCTGGGGGCGGCGGTCGCCCCGGCGGAGGCGGCCGGGGAAGCCGGCGCGACCGACGGACTGACCCCGCCGATCGGCGTGCAGGCGGTCAGGATCAGGACCAACCCGACCGCGAGCAGGCCGGCCAGGACCCACGGCTCGAGTCGAGAGCGCACGGACCGTGACGGCCTCGCCTCGCTAGCGAACCGGGTCATAGCCGCCCGGATTCCAGGGGTGGCAGCGGGCGATCCGGCGGGCGCCCATCCAGCTGCCCTTGAGCAGCCCGTACTTCGCGATCGCCTGCTCCGTGTAGCGCGAGCAGGTGGGCTCGAAGCGGCAGCTCGACGGCAGCCAGAAGAAGACGATCCGATAGAGCTTGATCAAGCCGATCCCGAGCGTCTTCACGCGGTCCTCGGTCCTCCCAGGACTCCTCCCCGCTGGAGGAGCCGGCGAACCGCCTCGGCAATCTCGTCGTGGCTTGCGTTCACGACCGCCGGGCGGGCGATGATCAGTACGTCCCAGCCGGGCTGGAACGAGGGCGCCAACGCCCTGAGCACCTCGCGGAGCCGCCGTCTGACTCGGTTGCGGACCACCGCGCCACCGAGCCTCCGGCCGGTCGACAGGCCGACCCGGGTCGTTTCAAGATCCGTCCTCAGGAAGCGGGCCGTGAGAAGCGGGTGGGACCGGACGGTCCCGTCGCCCTGGAGCGCCCGGAAGTCCTTCGGACGGGAGAGCACCACGAACCGCGGCGCCTTCGCTCCGCGTTCGCTCGTCAGACCGTGAGCCGTTTGCGACCGCGCGCTCGGCGTGCGGCCAGGATGCGCCGGCCCCCGGTGGTCTTCATCCGGGCGCGAAAGCCGTGCTCCTTGGCGCGATGGCGCTTCTTGGGCTGGTAGGTCTGCTTCATCGAGGTTGTGCGCGATCCTCTCCATCCGACCTCGGGGACGATCGTCTCGACCCCCTAAAGGCACGCGAACGCGCCTGGCGCTCGAAAGCGCAGGGCGCGTCGACGTTCTCGCGATTATGGAACGGCCCAGAAGGGGGTGTCAAACGACGGTCGCGCCTCCAGCCGAGCGAGCGGCCCGCAGACGGGATCCCGGCCGGGCCCGCCGGCCGCCGCGCGATGGGCCGTGCACGTATACTCCCCTGGAGTATCTGGCGATTCGCGCTGGAACGCCTTGCGAGCCGCCTCCGGGCGGTGCTATCCTTCGCGGGCCCCCGGCGCCGGGAAGCGCGGTGGCAACCTCTGGAGGACCTCCGGAGGAGCCCACGGAGCGGACCGCCGCCGGCCTGCAGAGCGCGCCGAACGAGCCCACGCCACGGTTCCCCCGAGCCCGCGCCCGTAGATAACCGTTACCCATCGACAGCCCCCAGAACCCACAGGTCAGACCCATCGATGGACGCGAAGCAAGTCTGGCGTGCAGCCCTTGGCGAATTGCAGGTTGCGCTGTCGCCGGCGAACTTCGAGACATGGCTCCGTGACACGCAGCTCGTCGACGTCGACGACAACCGGTTCCGAATCGCCGTCCCCAATGGCTTCGCCAAGGACTGGCTCGACACCCGCTATCGGTCGCTGATCTCGCAGACGCTGGCCAGGATCGTCGGCTACAGCGTCCAGGTCGAGTTCGTCGTCCGGTCGGCTCCGCCCGAGACGGCCCGGCCGGCCGACGGCCCCGGCACGCCCGTCGGCCCGGGTCCGGCCGCGAACGGCCAGCAGGTCCGGCTCGAGCCGACCCGGGTTGGGGGCGAGGGCGGCGCGTCGAACCTCAACCCCCGCTATACCTTCGCCAACTTCATCGTCGGCTCGGCCAACCGCCTGGCCCACGCCGCCAGCCTGTCGGTCGCCGAACGTCCCGGCCACGCCTACAACCCGCTGTTCCTGTACGGCGGGGTCGGCCTCGGCAAGACCCACCTCATGCATGCGATCGGCAACCAGGTGATCGCCAAGTTCCCGCGCAAGAAGGTCGTCTACGCGACGTCCGAGAAGTTCACGAACGAGTTCATCACCTCGATCCAGCAAGGCAAGATCGACGAGTTCCGGGCGCGCTACCGACGGATCGACCTCCTGCTCATCGACGACATCCAGTTCATCGCCGACAAGGAGCGGACCCAGGAGGAGTTCTTCCACACGTTCAACACGATCCACGAGGACGGCAAGCAGATCGTCCTGTCGAGCGACCGTCCGCCGAAGCAGATCGTGACCCTCGAGGAGCGACTCCGGAGCCGGTTCGAATGGGGCCTGATCGCCGATCTGACCGCACCCGATCTCGAGACGCGGATCGCGATCCTGCGGGCCAAGGCGGAGGAGGGCGCCGTCCCGATCACCTCGGACGTGATCGAGTTCATCGCCCGGAAGGTCGTCAGCAACATCCGCGAGCTCGAGGGTGCGCTGAACCGGATCGTGGCGTACGCCAGCATGAGCGCCGTGCCGATCAGCATCGAGCTGGCCCAGGCGGTCCTGGCCAACGTCATCTACAACCCGAAGAAGCGCCAGGTCACCCCGGAGCGGATCGCCAAGGTGGTCGCCGACTACTACGGCGTCCCGATGGAGGCACTCCAGGGCCAGAAGCGGGACAAGGCGATCGTCATGCCCCGCCAGATCGCGATGTTCCTGATGCGCGAGGAGACCGACGTGTCGCTCCTCCGGATCGGCGCCGAGCTCGGCGGCCGCGATCACTCGACGGTCCTTCATGCCTGCGACAAGATCAACCGCGAGTCGGCCATCAACGACGAGCTCCGGCGCGAGATCGCCGCCGTCCGCGAGCTCATCTACGCGGACTAGATCGGCCCTCCGGCCGGGCGCCCAGCCCTGAGGGTGACTGGTGCGCCGAGGCACCGATCGGGCCGTTCCGTGTGGATAACGGCAGCGATTCGGTGGAAAAGCCTCTCCCGGTGTGGACAAGGGGCGTCCGCTGGGGTCCGGTTCGGACCCACCGCCGGGGCCTCGCGTGGACAGCTTCACCCGCCTTTGACGTCGGTCGCGGGTCGCCCTCCCGATGGTCCACCGCCTGTCCCGGTGCCGTCCCCGAATCGGGCCGTCGAGTCCACGGCCGGACCGCGATCGTGAACAGCCGTCGGCCGCACGGCCACTCGGCGTCGTCCACGCCGTCCACCGCATGATGACGGTGATGACGTTCTAAGATATGGAAGGATCTACCCACTACGCCCCACGGGCCCGGCGCTCCGGAGCCCAGCGGCCAGCCCGGGACCGACCCGCCGCACCGATCCGGCTCCTTCGGACGACCAGACCCCGCTTTCTCGGAGTGAACCGCTCGTGAACGTCTCGGTCATGCAGGAGAACCTCGCCCGCGGCCTGTCGGTCGTCAGTCGAGCGGTCTCGTCGCGAAGCACCCTGCCGGTTCTCGGCAACGTCCTGATCCGGACCGAGGACGCGGGTCTCAAGCTGACCGCGACGAATCTCGAGATCGGGATCACGTACTGGGTTCCCGGCAAGATCGACGCGGACGGAGCGATCACGGTCCCGGCCAAGCTCCTGGCGGACATCGTGGCCAGCCTGCCTGCCGGCGAGAAGGTCGACCTCGAGCTCCAGGCGGGCGACACGCTGAGGATCCGGTCGGGCCGCTTCGAGTCCCACGTCAAGGGCATCGATGCCGAGGAATTCCCGGCCATCCCGACCGCCGGCGAGCGCCCGACCACCCGGATCTCCCAGAAGGTCCTCCGGCAGGCGCTCAACGAGACGACGTTCGCGGCCGCCAGCGACGAGGCCCGCCCGATCCTGACCGGGGTCCTGTGCCGCTTCGAGGGAGACCTGCTGACCCTGGCCGCGGCCGACAACTACCGGATCGCGGTCAAGACGATCCCGACCCTCGACCCGGTCGAGGAGACGAGCATCGTCGTCCCGGCCCGCTCGCTCAACGAGCTCAGCCGGATCCTGGCCGACGTGGACGACCCGGTCGACGTGGTCCTCGCGCCGAGCAAGAACCAGATCCTGTTCCATCTCGAGGGGATCGACCTCGTCAGCCGGCTGATCGACGGCCAGTTCCCGAACTATCAGCAGGTCCTGCCGAAGGGCCATACGACCCGCTCGGTCATCGATCGCGAGGAGCTCCTGAAGGCAGTCCGGCTCGCCGCGCTGATCGCCAGCGCCGCGGCGAACATCGTCAAGCTCGGGGTCGGCGTGGACGGCGAGCCCGGGGTGGTCGTCACGGCGGCGGCCGAGGTCGGCGACAACGAGGGCCGGGTCGAGGCGACGGTCGAGGGCGACGGGACGACGATCGCCTTCAATGCGCGCTACCTCGTCGACGTGCTCCAGAACGTCGACGTCGACCAGTTCGCGCTCGAGCTCAACGGACCGCTCTCACCCGGGGTCTTCCGCCCGGTCGGCGACGACGCCTACACCCACGTCGTCATGCCGGTCCGGACGACTTCCTGAGGAGGCCGGGTCAGCGGCCCGGGATCGGTCTGCTCGAGTCGATCCGGCTGCGCGACCTGCGCGGCTACGCGGCCCTGGACGTCGACTTCGGACCCGGCCCACAGCTCGTCTGGGGGCCGAACGCGGCCGGCAAGACCAGCCTCCTCGAGGCGATCGTGCTGGTCGCCTGGGGTCGCTCGCACCGGACGAGCACCGATGCCGAGCTGATCCGCTGGGGCGCCGACGTGGCGCGGGTCGAGGCACGGATCGGCTCGGCCGATGGGGCTCCCGGCGCCGAGCCGTCGACCGTCGAGGTCGCCCTCGTCCGCGAGGGTGGCGCTGGCCAGCGCAAGCGGATCCGGGTCAACGGGGTGCCGCGCCGGGCGACCGCCCTGAGCGGCGTGCTCCGGACGGTGATGTTCGCGCCCGAGGACATGCTCCTGGTGGCCGGCTCGCCGGGCCCCCGGCGGGCGGCGATCGACACCCTGGCGGCGAGCCGGACGCCCTCGTTCGGCCCGGACCTGGCGACCTACGGCCGAGCGCTCCAGCAGCGGAACGGCCTGCTCCGGGCGATCCGAGAAGGTGCGGCGGACCGCGCCGAGCTCCACTTCTGGGACGGCGCCCTGCTCGACGCCGGCGCCAGCGTCGTCGAGGGCCGCCTGGCGACGATCGAGGCGACGGCCGAGCCCCTCCGCCGCGCTCATGCCGAGATCGCGCCGGACGAAGGACGCCTGACGATCGGCTACGAGACGAACGCTCCGCGGCGGCCGGGTGACTCCGTTCGCGACGCCCTGGCTCGGCGGCTGGTCGAGACGGCCGACAAGGAGGCGTGGAACGGGACGACGCTGATCGGACCGCACCGCGACGACATCGTGTTCGAGCTCGAGGGCCGCGACCTCGCCGGGTTCGCCTCGCGCGGGCAGCAGCGGACGGCGATCCTGGCCCTCAAGCTGGCCGAGCTCGACGTCCTCACGAGCCTCGACGGCCGCCCACCGCTGCTCCTGCTGGATGACGTCTTCAGCGAGCTCGACCCAGAGCGACGCGCCCACCTCGTCCGGCGGATCGCCGAGCTCCCCCAGGCGTTCGTGACCACGACGACGCTCGGCGACCTCGACCCGGCGCTCAGGGCAGCCGGCGCGAGCTGGTCGGTCGAACCGAGCCCGGACGGCGCGACGCTGGTGGGCCCGGGTCAGCCGGCGACGGTCCGATGACCTCCCGGCGCGGCCCGATGGTGCGCATCGGCGACCTGCTGCCGGCCGCCGCTCGCGAGCTTGGTCTCGAGGCGGAGCTCCGGCTGGCACGCGCCGGGTCGACCTGGGATGCCCTTGTCGCGGAACGGGTGCCGGCGGCCACCGGGGCCTGCCGGCTGGTGGCGATCGAGGGCGACGCCCTGCTCGTCGAGGCCGACCAACCGATCGTCGGCCAGGAGCTCCGGCTGCGCACGGGCGAGCTCCTCGGGGCCTTCCGGACGGCCCCCGGCGGGTTCCCTGCCGCCGGGCTTCGGGTCCGGGTCCGACGGGTATAATCCGGCAGGCCTGTCAGCCGCCTCGAGGGCCGAGAGCCTGCCCCGAGACCTCGACCAGCCAGCCGGGGGGCACCGGGACCGCCCAGCCCGCCAGATCGAAGACGAGGCCCGCTTTTGGCCGTACGGCTCCAGATGAAGCTCGGCTTCGTCGCCGAGCAGGACCGCCTCCCCGACTCGCCGGACACGGTCGTCCCGGAAGAGCCCACGATCGGCTCGATCGTTCGATCGAAGGGCAACCTGTACCTGCTCGTGACCGGCCGGACGGCCGGCGCCCGCCTGCGCGAGGCGACCCGGCTCGTCTCCGACACGATCCGCCGCGAGTACTACTACGACGAGTCCGCCGGGATCGTGGTCTGCCTCGAGAAGGCGATCAAGGCGGCCAACAAGAAGCTCGGTCACCAGAAGGACAGGCTCGGCGGCGATGAGACGAACGGACCGATCGGCGTGGCCGCCGCGGTCGTCCGGGGCAACGAGCTCTATGTCGTCACCGTCGGACCGGCCGAGGCCTATCTCATCCGCCAGGCGCGGCTGTCGACGCTGCCGGATCCGCACCGTGAGCGAGGTCTGCCGACCACCGAGATCGAGCCGGATGTCTGGCGCGGCGAGATCTCGGTCGGGGACTCGGTTGTCCTGGCATCGCCCAACCTGATCGGGCGGCTTGGGCCGGACGAGCTCAAGGACGCGATGGTGACCCTCCACCCGCAGTCGGCGATGGAGCACCTCCACCACCGGTTCATCGCCGCCGACGGGACCGGCAGCGACGGCGCGATCGCGTTCGAGGCGACCGAGGTGTCAGCCACGGCCAAGCAGCGCAAGCTCGTCCCGGTCAAGCCGGCCGAGCCGTTGGCCGGAACCCCGGATCGCTCGCCGATCCCGCTGGCCGACAGCGTGACCGCCGGGGCCGCCGCGGTCCAGCAGTCCGCCCGCCAGGCGAAGACGGCCGCCGGCGGGGCGGCCGGGCGGTTCCTGGGCGGTGTCCAGGATCGGCTGCCACGGCGATCCGGTCCGGCCGACCGCCGCGTGACCACCCTGTCCTCGCGCCGGGAGACCCAGCGCCGGGCGGCCGTTGCGTTGCTCGCCCTGATCATCGTCGTCGGGCTGCTCGGGTCGGGGGTCTGGTACTTCGGCGGCGGGAGCGGGTCGACGACCGGCCTGAGCTCGCTGACGACCGGCCAGAAGGCCCTCATGGACGCCAAGACCGCGATCGAGGAGGTCTACGCGCCCGGGATCAACCTGGTCAAGAACGATCCGCCCCGCGCCACCGACCTGCTGACGAAGGCCTGGCGGCAGCTCGAGACGGCCAGCGGGGCGGGCATCCCCGCGAGCGCGATCGCCCCGCTCAGGGCCCAGGCCCAGGCCGGCCTGGACGAGCTGTACAAGATGGACTCGGTCGGGGCGACGACGCTCTTCTCGTTCGCCGACTCGGATCCGCCGGTCGATCTGAAGGCGGTCGCCATCGGCCCGGACAAGGCGCCGTACGTCCTGGACGGGGCGACGAACGCGGTCTACCGGGTCGACGTCAAGGGCGGCAAGGCCGCCCCGGTCGCGAAGGTCGGTCAGGCGGTCGGCGGGGTCAAGGTCGCCGAGCCGAAGTTCATCGCGCTGGCCGGCCCCGACCTGCTGATCCTCGACAGCAAGAACGTCCTGTGGCGCTGGCGACCGGCCGACCGGGTCGGTCACGGGACCCTGAGGAAGGTCAACGTCACCGAATCCTCGAGCTGGGGGGACGACATCCGGGCGATCGGTGCGTTTGTCCGGAACGCCGACCAGGGGCTCTACAACCTGTACGTCGTCGACCCGTCGGGCAAGCAGATCCTGGTCTACACGCCGGCCTTCGACGGCGGTGGATTCCCGGGCGACCCGAGCGGCTGGCTGGCCGCCCCCCAGGACGTGGCGACGACCGAGGCGATGGCCATCGACGGCGACATCTACCTGTCGCGGTCGGGGACGATCAACCGGTTCGTCCGCGGCGGCAACACCGGCTGGAAGCCCGGCGATCCCGGCGATGGGCTGCTCCGGCCGGCTCCCGTCTACTCGCTCGCCGTGACCGGCGCCGACAAGTCAACCGTGGAGACGCGCTACGTCTACGGCTACGACAAGGCCAACCAGCGGGTCCTCGCCCTGTCGAAGGACAACGGCTCGGTCGTCGGCCAGTACCGGCTGGCCGGCGATGCGCCGGGCTGGAGCGACCTGCGCGGGATGTACATCCTGGCCGGGACGGAGACCGAGCCCGACACGCTCGTCTGGATCGACAAGAACCGCCTGATGAGCTCGATCCTCGAAGGCGTCCAGACGCCGACCGCGTCGCCCAGCCCGAGCGCCGGGGCCAACCCGTCCACCTCGCCGAAGGCCAGCCCGACGCCGACCAAGAAGCCGAAGAAGACGCCGAAGCCGTGACCCCGTGATCCCGCTGAGGGACGCGAACCCCACCCGTCGAACGCCGGTCGTCACGCTGGCCATCATCGTCGCCTGCTTCGTCACCTTCGCGCTCGAGCTGGCGAATCCAGGCGACGAGCGGCGAGGCCGGCCTGACCGACCTGTTCGACACCTTCGGGGTGGTCCCGGTCGACCTCGTCGCGGCGCTCCGCTCGGGTCAGCTTCGTCGGCCTGCCGGTCCTGAGCCTGATCACCTACCAGTTCCTGCACGGCGGCTGGGTCCACATCGGGGCGAACATGCTCTACCTGTGGATCTTCGGCAACAACGTCGAGGATCGGCTCGGGCGACCGGCCTTCCTCCTGTTCTATCTCGCCGGCGGGGTGATCGCGGCCCTCGCCCAGGTCTCGATCGACCCGAGCTCCGATGTCCCGTTGGTCGGGGCGTCCGGATCGATCGCCGCGGTCCTCGGGGCGTACGCGATCATGTTCCCGCGGGCGCGGATCCTGGCGATCGTGTTCCTGGTCGTCTTCTTCCAGCTGACCGAGGTGCCCTCGATCCTGGTCCTCGGACTGTGGTTCGTCCTCCAGGTCATCGACGGGCTCGCCTCGCTGGGCGTCGACGAGGTGGTCGGCGGCATCGCGATCTTCGCCCACATCGCCGGGTTCGTCGCCGGGGTGCTGGTCGGTCTGCTCGTCCGCGGGCTGCGACCGCGACCGCTCGGCGCGGGCTGACCCTGGCCAGATCGGCCTGCGGCCCGAGCGCCGTGGGATAATCCGGCCATGGCGCAGCTCGTGGAGATGGTCGTCGAGAGCGTGCGGGTCCACATGCCGTCGAGCCAGCACGTGGTGATCCTCAAGGAGGTCGACCGCGAGCGTTACCTGCCGATCTGGATCGGCCCGTGGGAGGCGAACGCGATCGCGATGAAGCTCCAGGGCGTGTCGTCCGAGCGGCCGCTCACCCACGACCTGTTCTCGTCGACGCTCGAGGAGCTCGGGGTGACCGTGCGTCGGGTCGTGATCTCGTCGCTCGCCGAGGAGACGTTCCACGCCCGGCTCTTCCTCCAGTCGGGCGAACGCGAGCTCGAGGTCGACTCGAGACCGTCGGATGCGCTGGCCCTGGCGGTCCGGGCCGGAGTCCGGATCTACGCCGCCGACGAGGTCCTCGACCGGGCCGGCGTCCGGCCCGAGGACGCGGAGAGCACCTCGATCGAGGACCTCGAGTCGACCGGCGAGGCCGCCTCACCGGCCGACCCACGGCTCGACGTCTTCCGCGACTTCATCAACTCGCTCGATCTCGGCGGCGACGCCAGCACCCGCGAGGGGCCGAGCCCGGAGTAGCCGCCCGTCCCCGGCCGGGGGCTCCGTGTCCCGGGTTCCGTCAGGCTATTCGCCGAGGACGGATTCGCCGCGCGACAAGGCGCGTCCCGGCGACGCCCACAGGCGCAGGCGGAGGAACCAGAAGTCGTGGACGGCCCGCAGGATGACCCGCGGATTGGCGCCGGTCGGCGAGCCGGCCGTTCGGGGATAGTGCGGGACGCCGACCTCGACGACCGAGCGGCCGAGCGCCCGAAGCTTGATGAGCAGCTCGGCCGACAGGAAGGCGCCGCCCGACTCGACCCGGATTCCGGCCAGGGCTTCCCGTCGGAACAGCTTGCAGGCGCAGTCGACGTCGGTCGCGGGCAGGCCGAAGAAGATCCGATTGGCCAGCCGGTACGTCCGGGCATAGAGGGTCCGGATGATCGGGTCGGCGCGCTGGATCCGGAAGCCGACGACCACGTCTGGGCGGTCCGGCTCGGCCATCCGGGAGGTCAGCCGGCCGAGATCGGCGATCTTGAACTGGCGGTCGCCGTCGGTGAACGCCACGAACCCGTACTCGGCGGCGCGGAACCCGGACCGGAGGGCGGCTCCGTAGCCCAGGTTGACCTCGTGGTGGACGGCTCGCACGACGCGCGGGTGGGCCGCCGCAAGGCGATCGGCGATCTCGCTCGTCCCGTCGCTGGATCCGTCGTCGACGATGACGATCTCGAACTCGTCGGCCAGGGACGGCAGCGTCGCCAGCGCCTCCTCGACGAGGGGCTCGACGTTGTCCTTCTCGTTGTGGGCCGGGAAGAAGTACGACAGCTCGGGCAGACGCCCGGATCGCGGATCGAGCTTCGGGTCGGTCACCACGGCCGGCGCGGTCATCGCTCGACGCCGGCGAGCACGGCGTCGACCCGGTAGACGGGCTGCGATCCGGGCACCGGCAGGACCGTGAGCTGATAGCGGGCCCGCAGGCGCGGCGACCACCGCAGGATCGACCTGGATCACGATGACCGGGCGGCGGCCGAGGTTCGCGTCGATCACGTCGGCGATCTCTCCGAGGTTCTCGTCAAGGCGTGTTCGATCGTCAACGATCCGGATGTCCGGTCGGCGGCCCTCGACGTGCTGTGCGTACCATAGCGGGGTCGAGTAGCTCCACCACGACACGATGACGGCGTCGCGGCCGACGATCCGCTCGTCGAGGATGGCCGCGAGCCAGTCGGAGGCCTCGTGCACGCCGCTCTGGTCGATGGCTCGCCAGCGGTCGGGCAGCACGGCGAGCGTTGGCACGACGATCAACAGGGCCAGGGCGAGGCCGACGAGCGGGCGCCGGGCCCGGCCGCCGTGCCGGTCCAGACCGCCGGGCAAGGCCCGCTCGAGGCCCTCGATGGCCGCCGCCACCAGCAGCGCGATCCAGGTCAGCGCGATCAGCAGCGGGACGAGGTAGTAGCGCTCGATCTGGGCGTTGTCGTAGGACGCCGCGAACCAGCAGGTGATGACCAGGGTCGGCGCCGTGAGCAGGGCGTAGCGCGGCTGACGGATCACGGTGAAGGCGAACCCGAGCGGCACGAGCAGGACGAGCGGGCCGAGCTGGTCGGTGGCCAGCCGGACGAGCGCGACGACCTTCGGTCCGAGGTCGCCGAACGGCGCGCTCAGGCTGCCGGCGAACTGAAGCCCGAGGACGACGTACCAGAACCCGGCCCAGGTCTCGGGCCGGCCGTACACGAGCGGAGCCCGGAACGGCCCCGCTCGCAGCGGCAGCTCGAGGAAGACGAGGACCAGGGTCACGACCAGGCCGGCGAGGCAGGTGGCCACGAGGCGTCGTCGGCGCAGGATGTCGGGGGCGACCGCGAACACGAACAGGGCGATCCCCGGCGCGAACAGCAGGATGAGGCTGTGATTGCCGAGGGCGAGCGCGAACACGACCGCGGCCGCCACCAGCCGGCGATCCGCACCGGGCTGCCGGTCGAGCTCGAGGCGCTGCCAGTCGACGAGCAGGACGAGCAACAGGGCCGCCAGGGCGAGGTGGAGTCCGTGGGCGTCGGCGTGGGTCCCGATCGACCAGGCGATCGGCGTTGCCGCCAGCAGGAACCCGGTAGCGAAGGCCAGCCACGCCCGCCCCGTCAGGCGGCCGACGAGGACCGTGCTGAGGCCGGCCGCCGTTGCGACGCAGACGGCGTTGAACAGGTTCATCCGGAACGCCGGCTCGCCGAGCGGCTGGAACGCCACCGAGGCGATCCAGCCCAGGATCACCCAGGTCGGGAACCCGGTCGGATGGGCCGTGCCGAGCAGCGGCCCGACGGTCTGCAGCTCCGCGGTGTCCCACAGCGACACACCTCGAAGGAGCGTCGGCACCGTCAGCGCGAGGGCCGCCAGGCACGACCCGGTCGCCGCCAGGATGAGCCCGGTGTCGAGCCGGCCGTCGGCGCGGCCGCTCACCATCCGAGGAGATGGCCCCAGGTCACGCCCCAGGCGACGATCGCCACCGAGATGACGATCAGGACGTATCCCAGCCGGCGGATCCGCCCACCGGCCTCGAGGGCGAGGGCCAGGAGGATCAGCCCGAACGGGGCGTAGTCGTTGCTGAACCGGTAGCCGAACTGGACCCAGCCCTGGCTGAAGTGCATCAGGTCGACGACCGCGATCAGCAGGATCGCCACGGCCGCCCCGGTGACCAGCCGGTCGCGGCCGAGCCAGCGGAGCGACCCGAACGCGACCAGCCAGCCGGGGCTCGTCAGGAACAGGCCCATCCCCACGTCACGGGGCATCGCGATCGGACACGCCGGGTCGAACAGGCCGCGGGCGGCAGCACCGGCTCCGCACGGCGGCAGGATCGACGGCAGCCCGGCCAGCAACAGCGGCAGGTTCTGGACGAGATAGCGCGGGTCCTCGATCGCCCAGCCGGAGTGATAGCCGAGCTGGGGATAGAAGACGGTCTCGACGTGGTAGAGCAGCTCGTAGCCGGGGTTCATCAGGTGCCCGGTCGTGGCGTACGTGTAGGCGACCAGGACCCCGAGCGGGATGGCCATGCCGACGAGCGCCGACGCGCCCCTTCGGAGACGGCTTCCACCGCCGCCGACGAACAGGAAGAAGGGCAAGCCGAAGACGACGGTCAGCCGGGCCGTGCAGGCCAGCCCGAACAGGATCCCGGCGAGGACCTGGCCACGGTCGAGCACGATCCGGGGCGGGCGAGCGTCCGGATCGGCGACGGGATCGGGCTCTCCGGCCGCCGCCCGCGGGTCGCCCGTCAGCGCCACCCCGATCGCCAGGAACGTGAGCCCGAGGGCAACGACGTGGGCGAGATACCAGGTCGTCCCGAGCTCGGCGGCGTACCAGGCGACGGTGCCCAGGCCGAAGAACAAGGTCGTCGCGACGCGCACGCGGAGACCGATCGGCAGCCGACCGAGGACCCACCAGGCGATCCCGACGACGAGCGCTCCGAGGACGGCAGCCACGAGCTGGGCGTTGGTCGAGAGGCCCCATACGGCCACGAACGGCATCAGCACGACCGCCGGCAGCGGCGGGAACGGGAGGAGGGCGTAGCCGGTCGTCTCGCCGTTCGGGCCGATCGTCAGGACGACGTCCTGGAAGAGGTCGTTGCCCCGGACCCCGGGCTGGTCGTAGACCGGGTAGCGGATCGCAGCCCGCCCGTCGAGGAACGCCTCGGCCTGCCACACGAAGTGGTTGTAGTAGCTCGTCCGGTTCAGGTTGCTGACGAGGTAGACGACCAGCACCAGGACCACGATCGCCATGCCGACGACACGCGTCCGGCTGGCCCACGGTCGGTCCCGGGGCTGGCTGGTCGCTCGGGCGTCGAACGAGGGGCCCTGCGCTATACTCCGCTCCACCTCAGCGCTCGTGCAGGAGGCGGACCTCCCTGGCATCCCCCAATTCCGGTCTGCCCGACCGAGGCACCATCGCGCCGAAGCGGTCCCTGCAGGCCGCCCGAGCGCTCGTCGTCATCCTCGTCGCCGGGCTCGCCCTCCGCCTCATCATCGCATACGTCCTGCTCCCCGGCTCCGGCTTCGGCTCGGACCGCGGCACCTTCCAGGCCTGGGCCGCCCAGCTTGCGGCGAACGGCCCGTTCGGGTTCTACGGCCGGGGCTTCTTCATCGACTACACCCCCGGCTACCTGTACGTCCTGTGGCTGCTCGGGATCGTCGGTCAAGGCGATCGGCGGGATCGGCGACCTGATCAAGCTGCCGGCGATCCTGAGCGACGTCATCCTCGCCTGGCTCGTGCACTCGTTCGTCATCGAGCTCGGCGGCTCGCGCCGCGCCGCGTTGATCGGCGCGATCCTCGTCCTGATCAACCCCGTGACCTGGTTCGACAGCGCGATCTGGGGCCAGGTCGACTCGTTCGGGGTGATCTTCCTGCTGCTCGGCCTGCGTGACCTGTGGCGCGGCCGCCCGGAGCGGGCGTCGTTCTTCGCGGTCCTCGCCGCGATCGTCAAGCCGCAGCTCGGCATCCTCATCCCGCTGCTCGTGGTCGTCCTCCTCCGGCGCCACCTGTACGACTGGTTGCGTCCCCCGAGCGTGGCGGAGGCCGACCAGGACCCGGCTGCCGAGCTGCCGCCCGGGCCACACGGCGACCCGTGGCTGGGCCGACTCGGCGAGGGCCCGATCCGTCTGGTGACGAGCGCCATCGTCGCCTTCGGCACGGCGATCGTGCTGTGCATCCCGTTCGGGCTCTCGCCAGTCGGGCTGTTCCAGCAGGTCGCCAAGGCGGCCGGCGGCTACCCGTACGTCACGGTCAACGCCTACAACCCGTGGGCCCTGGTCAGCAACGACGGCAACGGTCTCGCCGCCAACGGCCTGTGGAACGCCGTCCGCGACGCGGCAGGCTCCGGGCCCGGCGAGACGGCCACGCTGATCCTGGGCGTCCCGGCCGTCTACGTCGGGACGGCGCTTCTCCTGGCGGCCATCGTCGTCGTCTGTGCGGTCGTGGCGGTCAACGCCCGGCGATCGAGCGTCGTCATCGACGACGGATTGCCGGGCGGTCCGGTCCGGGTCGTGACCGACGAACGGCGCCTGCTCGTCGTCGCGCTGACGGTCCTGGCGGTGGCCTTCTTCATCCTCCCGACCCGGGTCCACGAGCGCTACCTCTTCCCCGCCTTCGCGATCGCGGCGATCCTGGCCGCGACGTCCATCCGCTGGCGGGTGGCGTACGTCGTCCTCGCGCTGGCCAGCTTCGCCAACCTCTACGCGATCCTCCTGACTCCCTACTTCAGGAACCCGGGGATCAAGGACTGGCTCGGCCTCGGCGACGCGATCCGCTCGCCGCTCGGGGTGACGATCGCGGTCGCGGCCCATGTCGCCGTCTTCGTCTGGATCGTCAGCGAGCTCCGGCCGAAGGAAGTCAGGCGCCTCGACGTCGAGGCCCTGACCGAGGCTCGCTGGGAGCGCCTGGACGACGCCGACGAGCCGGCCGATCCGGCGTCGAACGAGCCCGAGCCGGACGGGGCCGGTCTCGGGCTCCCGGTCAGCGCGGCGCTCGCGACCGACGGGCCGGACCCGCCACCGACGCTCGGCTGGGCCGCCCGTTCACCTGCGTCCAGCGGCGGCTGGGGTGACGACGTACGGGCGGATCCGGGGGCCGACGCCGGGCTGCCGCTGCCGTTCGGGCTGGGACGGGTCCGGAGCCTGCTCCCGGATCGGTCGCGCCGGCTCCACGGCGAGGGCGGCGGCCGGTTCGATCGGCTCGACCTGTGGCTGCTCGTCGTGATCGTGGTGCTGGCGCTGGTGAGCCGGACGTTCCGCCTGTCCGAGCCGTACCGGATGCACTTCGACGAGGTCTATCACGCGCGAACGGCGACCGAGTTCCTCCAGGACTGGCGGTACGGCCAGCCCCACGAGATCTACGAGTTCACCCACCCCCACCTGGCGAAGTACGCAATGGCGGTCGGCCTGATCCTCGCCGGCGACGACCGGGTGACCGCCCAGCGACCGCTCGGGACAGCCGTCCGGGACGTCCTCGTCGAGCCCCGCTACGACGACCCGTCGCTGCCCGGGGCGCGCGCCGGCGATCGGTTCTACGTCGCCGGCGGCGATCAGGTTCGGGCCTACGACCTGGTCACCCGGGAGCAGGTCGCGGCCGCCGCGGTTCCCGGCGCGGCCGCCCTGGCCATCGACGGCACCGGTCACCGGGTGCTCATCGGGACGGACTCCGGACAGCTCCTCGCCCTCGACACGACCGAGCTGGACGCGCTCCGGTCGGAGCCGGGCTATGGCAGCACGGTCGCGGGCGACATCGGGCCGACCGAGCTCGGGACGGTCGGCGCCCCGATCACCCGGATCGGCCTGACCGACGACGGCGCCGGACTGGCGGTGGCGACCTCGACCGGCGAGCTCGTCCTCGATCGACCCGGGCACCGGCGACGAGCTGGCTCGGATCCGCCTCGACGGCATCGCCGACCTGGCCGACGGTGGCGTCGGGAACGGGCTCACCGCAGACCCCTCAACGGTGAGCGACCCGGCCGCGGCCGCCGAGGCGCTGGCGGCGATCACCGGCGGCGACCCGGCGGTCTACGAGCAGCGGCTGACCGAGCCAACCGGTGCGGACCCGACCCAGGTCGTCGTCCTGGGCGGCTTCCCCGATGACCAGAGCGCGGCCCTCAACACGGCGATCTCCGACGGCCGCCTGGACGGGTTCGCGATCACGCCGCTGCCGCGGATCGCCGCGGCGGATGCAAGTGGCGTGACGTTCGTCTCGCCGGCGACCGGCGAGATCGTCGATACCGTCACGCTGGACGCCGCGGGCCTCGGCCTGGCCAAGGTCACCGGGATCGACAAGCCGAGCCTGTACGTGGCGCTCGACGATCGCCGCACGGCGGTCGTCCAGATCGGCGAGGCCGACGGGAAGACCCGACCCCATCTCGACACGACGTTCAAGATGCCCGGCGACGTCCGACGGGTCCTGTTCGACGAGCCGACGGGGATGGTCCACGTCCTCGGGACGGCGCCGGACGGCTCGGGTGACACGATCTACGTCGTCGAGCCGCACGCCAACGCCGTCTACGCCGACGCCCGCCTGCCGTTCAGCGCCGCGGCCTGGGCGCTCGATGCCGACGGCCAGCATCCGAGCATCGACCGCCAGGACATCCTGGCCGCCTCGGCCGATGGGATGCTCGCCTCGATCGACACCGGCGACCACGCCTTCGCCTGGCGCCTGCCCGGGGTGATCGCCGGCGCCCTCATGGCCGGCCTGATCTTCCTGCTCGTTCGGATGCTCTTCCGCCGGCGGGAGATCGCGGTCATCGCCGCCATCCTGGTCCTCGTCGACGGGATGCTCTTCGTCCAGAGCAGGATCGCGATGAACGACGTCTACGTGGGCCTGTTCATCGTCGCGGCCTACACCCTGTTCGCGCCGCTCTGGCTCGGCCGCTGGCGGAGCCCGTGGGCGTTCTGGGTCGTCCTGCCGCTCGTCGGCGTCCTGCTCGGCCTGGCCCTCGCCTCGAAGTGGGTCGGCCTGTACGCCGTCGCCGGGATCGTCGTCCTGATCCTCGGGCGGTCGGCGCTCGGCCGGATCCTGCTCATCATCGGGCTGATCCTGGGGACGACCGTCCTCGGCTACATGGCGATGGTCGCCCCAGTCGGCGCGACGACGAGTGGCCCGAACTACGTGTTCGTGGCGCTGATGATCGCGCTGACCCTGGGAGCGGTCCTCGTCACGGTGCTCCATCCGATCGCCTGGTCGCCCGAGGAGACCCGCCTGGCGATCGTCGGGCCGGCGACCCTCGGGATCGTCGTCTTCCTCGTCGCCGTTCCGCTCGGGATCGCATCGACGGCGTTCACGCTCGGCTCGCTGTCGGTCACGCCGGTCGAGCTGTCGCTCCTGCTCGTCCTCGCCTCGGTCGCGGTCTGGGCGCTGCTCTGGTTCGCCGGGCTGTGGGGGCTCGGTCCGCTCGCCCCGCCGCCGCTCCCGGACGACCCCGTCCGCCTGACCGAGCCGGCCGCTCCGGCCCCCGACGGCTGGCTGCGCCCCGGGACGATGCTCGGGCTGCCGATCGTCTGGGCAGCCGTCTGCCTGGCTGCCGTGCCGCTGGCGGTCTACGTCGTGTCCTACCTGCCGTGGGTGGCGCTCGGCAACCGGCTCACCGACACGTGGCCCCCGGGCAACACCGGCCAGACCCTGCTCGACCTCACGACGTCGATGTACAACTACCACAACGGGCTGCGCGCGACCCACGCGGCGTCGTCGCCGTACTGGGCCTGGCCGTTCGACCTGAAGCCCGTCTGGTTCTACCAGGACAGCTTCGCGGCGGGCACCGCCGGGGCGATCTACGACGCGGGCAACCTCGTCGCCTGGTGGCTGTCGATCCCGGCGATGGCGTTCGTCGGGTGGCAGGCGTACAAGCGGCGGAGCCTGGCCCTCGGGCTCGTCTTCGTCGCGTTCGCGTTCCAGTGGATGCCGTGGGCCCGGATCGATCGGGCGACGTTCCAGTACCACTACTACGCGGCGATCCCCTTCCTCCTGATCGCCCTGGCCTACTTCCTCGCCGAGCTCCGCAACGGACCGTCGGCGCGGACCTGGATGCTGGCCCGGATGGCCGCCGCGGTCGCCGTCCTCGGGCCCGCGCTGCTGTGGCTGTTCAAGGGCCCGCTCTGCTCGTTCGTCCGGGTCACCGCGGTCAACCCGAGCTCGGAGGCCTGCGTGGCGACCGCGCCGGGCCAGATCGTCCTGACCTGGCGCTCGGCTGGGTTGGCTGCCGTCCTGCTGGTCGCCGGAGCGGTGCTGGTCTACCAGATCGTCCGGCTGGGATCGGCGGAGCGGTCGGCCCGCGGGCAGGATCGCCGGCTCGCCGGGATCGGTCTGACTGCCCTCGTCGGGGTGATCGGCCTGCTGCTCGTCGGGGCGTTCCTGCCGGACCAGGCGATCGTCAACCAGGTCGGTTTCCGGATCGAGCCGATCGCCCTCGTGATCCTCATCGCGCTCCTGCCGGTCGCCTGGGTCGTGGCGACCGCCCGCGATGCGCGCCGGTTCGTGGCCGGCGTCGTGCTGGCCTGCCTGGCCTGGTTCGTGATCTGGTACCCGAACCTGTCCGGGCTGCCCCTCCCATCGACGATCGTCAACGCCTACCAGGGGCTCCTGCCGACCTACCTCTACGCCTTCCAGTTCCCGGTGAACACGGATCCCGTCCAGCAGTTCCACCTGTTCGGGACGACGAACATCCTCGGTCTGCCGGTGCCCGGGGCGGCGCTCCTGCTCGTCGCGCTCGCCGTGACCTGCGTCGTCGTCGGCTACAGCGCCTGGACCTGGCGGATCGCACTGGCCGAGCGCGATGCGGAGGCCCGCGAGGCCGGCTCGGTCACGCGCACCGGCCAGCCTGGCTAGGCGCCGGGCGACGAAGCCGGCGCGGCGTCCGGCGCGGCGTCAGGAACCAGGAACGAGGATCGCGGGCGGCTTCTCGGTCGGCGGCCCGGCCGGCTGGGGCAGGCTCCGCGGCGACGGCGGGATCTCGGCCCGGAAGTCGGGCGGCAGGGCGCCCTGGGCGGCGAGCCGGCGGATCACGAAGCCGTAGTAGGACTCCACCCGTTCGGTGATCCGCTCCCAGCTGAAGGCCTCGGCCCGGGCGATCCCGCTCTCGCTCATCTCCCGGCGCAGCTCGGGGTCGCCGACGAGCCGGCCGATCGCCTCGGCCAGCTCGCGCGGGTCGCCCGGCTCGACGAGCAGACCCTGCTCGCCCCGTCGGACGACGCCCTTGTAGCCGTGGATGTCGGAGGCGACGATCGGCGCCCCGGCGGCCATCGCCTCGAGCAGGACGATCCCGAACGACTCGCGACCGGTCGCCGGCGCGACGAACACGTCGGCGGTCCGGAACAGCTGGGCCTTCTCGGCATCGCTCACCCGGCCGAGGAACTCGACGCCGGCCAGACGTCGGGTCATCACGTAGCGCCGCGCCTCGCGCTCCTGCGGTCCGGAGCCGACCACGAGCAGCCGGCACGGGCAGCCGGTCTTGCGCAGGATCCGGTAGGCCTTGAGCAGGACCAGCAGGCCCTTGCGCGGCTCGTGGCGGCCGACGAACAGCAGGTTGACCGTCCCGTCCTGCCAGCGCGCGATCGGGACCGCCTTCCGGTAGCGATCGACGTCGACGCCGTTCGGGATCACCTTGTAGTCGCCGGGGAAGTAGCGGTCGATGAAGTGGCGCGCCGCGGCGCTCACCGCGATCCGGCCGTGGAGGAGGCGGGCATGGCCCTGCATCACCCGGGCACCGAACTCGTACGACACCGAGAACCCGGCATAGGCATGGAACGTGGCCACGTTCACGCTCCGGGATCGCCGCAGGAGGATGAGCGACAGGAACGGCACGAACGGCTCGTGGAAGTGGAGCACGTCGAACTGCTCGCGATCGAGCATCTCGTCGACCAGGCTGACGTAGCGGGGCGAGACCGTGACCGTGCCCACCGAGCCGTTCATCGGCACGCTGAACCCCTTGCCGAGCCGGATCACGTCGCCTTCCGAGGCGCGCTGCAGGCCGTGGCTGCTGCTGATGATCCGCACGTCGTGGCCGTGGAGGCGAAGGTTCTCGTAGAGGTACCGGACGTGCTCGTTGACCCCGCCGGGAACCGGGTAGACGTAGGGCGTGACGAGCCCGATCTTCACCGCCCGACCTCGGATGCGCGCCCGGGCTCGTAGCGCGGCGGCCGCGACCGGCCGCCCGGGTAACCGTGGTCGCGACCCGTCCCGTCGCGGCGGACGCGGCCGCGGACCTCGTCGCGAACGTCGCGGCCGTACTTGCGGAGCTGGCGGCCGAACGTCGATACCTGGCTGCCGGTGGCGTGGAAGCTTCCGTGGGCATGGGTTCGCCGGTCGACGATCGCGGCCCGCAGCTCGTCCGACCCGCGCCCGGGGAACGTGGTCCAGCCCATGCCGATCGCCTCGGCGGCGTGGGCGTCGCTGTTGCCGAGTGGCGCCAGGCCCTCGTCGGCGGCGAACTGGACGACCCGGGCGTGGAGCGGCCGCCCGAGCGCGGTCGGGTTGAACGTCTCGAGGCCGTCCGGATGAACGCGCGGATCGGAATCGCCCAGGAGGCGTCGCAGCACGAAGCCCTGGGCGCACAGCGGGAGCGGCACGAGCGGATGGGCCGGGATGGCCAGCCCGCCGCGGTCGTGGATCTCGGCGATCGTGGAGCGCAGCGAGCGGTAGGGACGGATCGGCTCGTCGATGAACAGCGCCAGCAGGTGGCCGCCCCGCGTCGTGACCTCCTCGCCGACGATGACCTCGAACCGCGCTCCGCGATCGCGGGCGATCCGCTGGGCGGCCTGGGCGGCGTCGATCCGCTCGTGGTCGGTGATCGCGATGACGTCGAGGTCGGTGGCCTCCTGCACGAAGTCGAGGATCGCCACGATCCCCGACGTGCCGTCGGAGGCGAGCGTGTGGATGTGCAGGTCGGCCCGGCCGAGACGGTCGGTCATCGGGCGCTCCTCGACTCGAGGTCCGGCCAGATCGGGAAGAACACCGCCCACCACTGCTCGGGGGCCAGCGCGACCTGGCGCTCGAACCAGCGCGCCTCTGCCTCGAGGAAGGCGGCCACCCGGACGCGCCGGGAGCCGTCGGCGGGGATCGTCAGCGGGTCGAGTCGACCGGCGTACCGTCCGCCGGGGCGGCGTCGGATGGAGACGCCGTAGGTCGGGGCGCCGGTCTCGATCGCCACGAGGGCCGGCCCGATCGGGAGCGATGTCGGCGCCCCGAACAGCTGGACGGGCATCCCGCCGCCGGTCAGGTCGCGGTCGCCGACGATGCCGACGGGCTCACCGCGCTCGAGGGCGGCCATGACCTCGCGGCGCGCCTCGCGCAGGCCGACGATGTGGATACCGAGCGCACCCCGGGTCCGCACGAAGTAGGCCTGCAGGGCCGGATCGTCGATCGTCTCCATCGGTGTCGTGAGCGGTCGCTCCGCGTGGACCGCGGCGACGTAGGCCTGAAGCTCGATCGCCCCGAGATGGAGCCCGATGAAGATCCGCGGGCCCGGCGTCCCGAAGGCAGCCTCGAACTGGTCGGGGGTCTCGACGGTCAGCCGCTCGGCGAGATAGTCCGGCGTCAGCGCCGGGGCCCGGCGACGTCGAGGTAATAGCGAGCGTAACTTCGAAAGGCGTCCCGAACGAGGCGCTCCAGCGCGCGAGGGTCGCCGGCCGCGGCCCGGGAACGAGCGTCGGCCAGGCCGGCATCCACCAGCCAGTGCACGACCCGGTCGAGGTTCCGGCGCGCCTGATCGGCCCGTCGCCGGTCGAGCCGATACCACAGGTCGCCGAGCAGCTCGGCCAGCTCGAGCTGGGGCCGCTCCGGGAGGCGGCAGGCCAGCCACGACACGGCCGACAGCCCGGCGGCGACGAGACGCTGGCGGACCGTGGCCTGCATCGGACCCGCCGTCGAGGCTCGGCCCGGGGCCGCTGCCAGCCGGCTCATCCGGCGGCCATCCGGGCTGCGCGCGCCTCGAGCGCGGCCGATTCGGCGGCGGTCTCGGGCCAGATCGGCTTGAAGCTGTACCACTGGTCGGGGGCGGCAGCGATGACCCGGGCGATCGCGTCGGCGACGTCCTGGGTGGCCCGCAGGATCTCCGCCGGCTCGGTCGAGGCGACCGAGATCGGGTCGTCGATCCGCGCCTCGAAGCGGCCGTCGGGCAGCCGCCGGGCGACGACCGGCACGATCAGCGCACCGGTCTTGCCGGCGAGCGTCGCCGGGCCCGCCGGGAGCGTCGTCCAGGCGTCGAACAGGCGGACGGGGACGTCGTCGGCCCGGTACCCCCAGTCGACGAGCAGCGCCAGCATCTCCCGTCGCCGGAGCACGGCGTAGACCTCCCGCAGGTTGCGCCAGGGGATGACGGTTGCGTTCCACCGGGCGCGCTCGTCGCGGAGGTGCTCGAACAGCTCGGGGAACGTCGAATCGTCGGCGACGCCGGACAACGGCCAGCCGCGGGCACCGACGCCGGCGGCGATCGCCTCGTTGTTCCCGACGTGGCAGGCGACGAAGATCAGCCCGTTGCGACCCCTTCCAGAGCCGCTCGACGGCATCGAGCGCCGCTGGATCGAGCATGGTGCTGGTGCGCCCTGGTGGCATGCCCGGCAGCTGCATGAACTCGACCAGGTAGCGGGCATAGCTCCGGTAGGCGCGCAGGGCCATCCTCCGGACCGCCGGGTCGTCGGGCGGCAGTCCGAGGACGTGGCCGAAGTTCCGGTTCGACACTCGACGCTTCCCCGGCCAGAGCAGGTACGAAGCCTGGACGAACCAGCCGACGACGGTCGCGGACGGACCGGTCGGCAACCGTCCGAGGATCCCTTCTGCTGCGCGGTAGCCCACGAGCGCCAGCCGCTCGACCACCCGCGGCGCCCGGGCCGTGCGACGGTGGGGCGCCTCGAGCGATCGCCTCGGGCCGGGATCGATCGGCCCGCCCGCTACGGGCCGATCCGGAACCGCCGTCACTGCGCGCCGGCCGCCACCTTCGCCTTCGCCCCGGCCAGCCGCCTGAGCGTCCGCTTCTGAGGCGCCTCGGTGCCGACGAGGGTCTCGTTGTCCTCGCCCCGGATGAACGCCTCGACCCGGTTGAAGGCGATGTCGTCGTGGACCTGGATCGGCGGGCTCTTCATGAAGTAGCTCGACGGTGCGACGAGCGTCCCGGTCAGGCCCCGATCGAGCCCGAGCTTGAGGCAGCGGATCGCGTCGGTGATGACGCCGGCGCTGTTCGGGCTGTCCCAGACCTCGAGCTTGAGCTCGGCATTCAGCGGGACGTCTCCGAAGGTGGTGCCCTCCATCCGGATGTAGCACCACTTCCGGTCGAGCAGCCACGGCACGTGATCGCTCGGGCCGACGTGGACATCGTCCGGATCGAGCTCGTAGTCGAGCATGCTCGTGACGGCGTTCGTCTTCGAGATCTTCTTCGACTCGAGGCGCTCGCGCTCGAGCATGTTGAGGAAGTCCGTGTTGCCGCCGAAGTTCAGCTGGTAGGTCCGGTCGAGCCGCACGCCGCGGTCCATGAACAGCCGGGTCAGGACGCGGTGGCTGATCGTGGCGCCGACCTGGCTCTTGATGTCGTCGCCGATGACCGGCAGGCCCTCCTCGGCGAAGCGGCGCTGCCAGTACGGCTCACGGCCGATGAACACGGGGATCGCGTTGACGAACGCGACCCCGGCCTTCAGGGCCTGCTCGACGTACCACTTGGTCGCCTCCTCGCTGCCGACCGGCAGGTAGGAGACCATCACGTCGACCTCGCGCTCCTTGAGGATGCCGACGACGTCGGCGGTCGGACCGGGTGCCTTCTCGATGATCTGGCTGAGGTACTTGCCGAGACCGTCGTGGGTCATCCCACGGTCGACGGTCACGCCGAGGTGGGGCACCTGCTGGAACACGTAGGTGTTGTTCGGCTTCTGGTAGATCGCCTCGGACAGGTCCTTGCCGACCTTGTTCTTGTCGATGTCGAAGGCCGCGACGTAGTCGATGTCGCGGACGTGGTAGCCGCCGAGGTTGACGTGCATCAGGCCCGGAACGAAGTCACCGACCTTCGCGTCCTCGTAGTAGTAGCGGCCCTGGATGAGGCTGCTGGCGCAGTTGCCCACGCCGACGATCGCGACCCGGATCTTGCCGTCCGCCCGTCGTCCGGCGCCGGCCGCCGGCTTGGCTCCGTTCGTGCCGTTGGTCCCGTTCTTCCCGGTCTTGGCCACCTGACTGTCTCCTACTTCCCGTCGCTCGCGACGGCCTGCTGCCTGACGTGGATGATTCGTTGGATCACGGTGATCGTGGCGAGGACGCCGATCGCCCCGAGGGCGAGGGCCAGCCACAGCGCGCCACCGCTGAGCGTCGGTCCGACGCCGCCGGTCAGGCCTGCGATGACGAGCCCGGCGGACAGGATGACGAGTCGGATCTCGCGCGGCGCGAGACCGACCTCGGCCATCCCGGTGCCCTTCGTGAAGCCAAGCCCTTCGGACTTGGCCCGGGTGTAGCTGACGAGGAAGGCCGACGCCATGGCGAAGGCGGCGAGGCCGGCTCCGAGCCCGAAGCCCGCGTTCACGCAACCCACGACGATCCCGACGTAGGTGATCCCCTCGCCCCAGCGGTCGAAGACCGAGTCCATGAACGCACCGACCGGACGAGACCTTGCCGGTCGCCCGGGCAAGCGTCCCGTCGAACATGTCGAAGACGCCGCCGACGATGACGACGACCCCGGCGACGAGCCAGAGCTGGGCGCCGGCCAGGATGGCCGCCACGATCGTGATCCCGAAGCCGAGCAGGGTCAGGCCATTCGGGGTCAGCCCGAGCCGCCCGAAGAACAGGGCGATCGGCTCGCCGAGCTTCTTGACCCGGGTCCGCGTCTCGGGGCTGACGAGCGAGCCACCGCCCGACGGCTTCGCGCCGCTCATCCGATGGACTCCTCGCTCGCCGGACCGGTGGACCGTGGCAGGCCGAGCCCGAGCAGGGCCCGTTCCCTTGCGAGCACCTCGTCGAACGCCTCGGGCCGGAGGCTGCAGAGCGTCTCGCGGCCGCTCCGGCGGGTCGTGACGATCCCCGTCGCGCGGAGCTTGCCGAGGTGCCAGCTCACGAGCGGCTGGGACAGCCCGACGTGCTCGATCAGCTCGGTCACGGTGGCCGCGCCGGCCGACAGCCGCTGGACGATCCGGAGCCGGTTGACGTCGGCCAGGGCTCGGTGGAACAGGCGGATCTCGCGGAGCTCGTCGGGTTGGTCGACGACCGATGCGATGGTCGAGCGGATCCGGGCGGGCGACGGACTCAGGGGAGGCTCCCGGGCGGGGGTCGAGCGCGACGGCTCAACACGGATTTATATAAATCGCAGTTGATGCTACGGCCGACGACCAGTCGTGTCAACCCCGTTCCGCGGCGAAAGCCGTCCGACTCCGACGGCCCGGATACACTCCGCCGGTGAGCCGTGGCGCGTCGCTCGTCCTTCTGGCCGTTCTTGGCGCCGGCGTGTTCCTGGCCGGCCTCGAGCTGATGATCACGGCCGTCGCGCTGCCGTCGATCATCGTCGACATGGCCCGCCGGTCGGGGATCGCCGAGCTCGAGGCGTGGACCCAGCTGCGGCACGCATCGTGGATCGTCAACGGCTACCTCCTCGTCTACGTCGCGACGATGCCGCTCGCCGGCCGCCTGGCCGACCTGTGGGGCGCTCGGCGGCTGTTCCTCGGCGCGCTCGCGGCCTTCACCATCGGCTCGTTCCTGGCGGGCGCCGCCCAGAGCCTCGACATGCTGATCGGGGCGCGCCTCATCCAGGCGGTCGGCGGTGGCACCCTCGTCCCGGTGGCGACGGCCGCCGCCGCCCACCTGTACGGCGGGCACCTGCGACCCCGGGCGCTCGGCGCGATCGGCGCCCTGACGTTCCTCGGCATGGCCGCCGGCCCGTTCGTCGGCGCGGCCCTCCTTCGGGCCGTCCACGCCGAATCGGCGCTTGCCGCGGCCGGGATCTCGTCGGGCCCGCTGGTGGATCTCCTGACGCCGGCCTGGCGCTGGGTGTTCTACGTCAACGTGCCGATCGGGATCGTCGCGCTCGTCCTCGCCTGGGCCGCGAGCAGCGGCTGGGAGACGCCACGGCGGGCCGCCCGGATCGACCTGCCCGGTGCCGCCGCGTTCACGATCGGCCTCGGAGCCGGCCTGATCGGCCTGACCCTCCTCGGCAGCTCGGCGGGCGGCGATGTCATGGGCCTGCCGACCTCGACGCTGATCGTCGTGTTGTTCGTGGTGGCTGCGATCGGGCTCGGGCTGGCGATCGTGGACGGCCTCGTGCGCCACGACCCGTTCATCGATGTCCGCCTGTTCGGCAACCTCGAGTTCTCGTCCGCGGCGCTCGTGTCGCTCCTGACCGGCTACGCCTTCGCGACCGCGATCGTCGGGGCGGCAGTGTTCGTCGACCGGGTGCTCTACGGCGGGCCACCGGAGCAGCAGGTCGTGCTCGGCGCGCTGGCCGCCGCGACCGCCGTCGGGGCGCTCGTGTCGGGCTTCGCGGTGCGCCGCCTGTCGCTCCGGCTGGTGACGCTGGCCGGTCTCGCCGCGAGCGCCGCCGGTCTCGCCGCGATGGCTGCCTGGACACCGGCCACGACCGTCGGCGCGGCCGGGCTGTCGGCCGCCCTGTTCGGCCTTGGCTTCGGGCTGACCGTGACGCCGCGCTCGACGGCCGCGGTCGAGGCCGCCGGACGAGCCGCCTTCGGGATGGCCTCGGCTACGGTGACCGTGGCCCGGATGGTCGGGATGGCGGTCGGCCTGGCGGTGCTGACCGCGTACGGCTCGACCACGATCGACCGGCTGAGCGCCCAGATCAACGCGTCGCCGACCGCCTACCAGCAGCTCATCCCAGCCGAGCTGGCCGGCCGTCCGCTGAACGATGGACTGGTCGTGGCCGCCCTCGAGCGATGGGCATCCGGGGAGGCCGCCCGGATCATGGCCGGGCTGTTCCTGGTGGCCGCGGTCGTCGTGATCGCCGCTGCGCTCCCGGCGCTCGCGCTCGGCGGCCGGCGGGCGCGTATGCTGGCGGGCGACCAGCCGGCCACACGCGCCGGCGACGCGGGCGACGCGGGTCGTCCCGATGGAGGACCCCGAGCGATCGATGGCGACGACACGGAGCCGACCCTCGCCCTCTGAGCGGCGGACCGACCCACCCGAGGCGTTCGCCCTGCGCGGCCATCACGCGGCGGTCGGCGCGGACGACGGTGCCATCCGGGTCGCCGTGCGGACCGGCTCGACCGTGACCGAGGCGATCGGGCTCGACGCGATCCCCCGGCCGCTCCCGCCACACGCTGTCGTCTGGATCGACGCCAGCGGGCCGTCGTCCGACCAGGTCGCCCAGATCACGGGCATGCTCGGGCTCCCCGAGCTCATCGCCGAGGACATCCTCGAAGGCAACCAGCGGGCGAAGATCGAGGTCACGGACGACCTCATCCACATCGTCATGTTCGCCCTCGAGTACGGCGACCCGATCGTCCCGAGCGAGATCGACATCGTCCTCGGGAAGGGCTTCCTGCTGACCGTCCACGACTCCGACTGGGACCCGCGGACGATCCACCACCTCAAGGGCGATGGCTTCGAAGCGATCATCGGACGTGGCCCGGACCACCTGCTCTGGGCGATCACCGACGACCTGGTCGATGGCTACTTCCCGCTGATGGACAAGCTCGGCGACGAGATCGACCTGATCCAGGACGCGGTCATCGAGAAGGGCGACCCGCAGACGCTCGAGCGGCTGTTCGAGCTCAAGCGCGAGCTCATCGCGATCCGCCGGGCGTCGGCCCCGGTCCGCGAGATCTTCAACCAGCTCACGAACCGGGACCTGTCGCTCGTGGACCCCGATGAGATCGTCTACTTCCGCGACGTCTACGACCACCTCATCCGGCTGACCGACGAGCTCGACACCTATCGCGAGCTCGTGAGCGGGACGCTCGACGTCTACCTCTCGACGGTCAACAACAACCTGTCGCTGATCATGAAGCGACTGACCGGCGTCACGGTCGTGCTCGCGGGGATCGGTGCCTTCGGCGGGATCTTCGGGATGAGCGAGGCCGGCGCGGCATTTGGTGGGACCGAGGCCACGGGCTTCTGGTTCGTGACGGCGGTGATCTTCGTCCTCGCCTTCATGATGGCCTTCGTCCTGCGCCGGATCGGCTGGATCTAGCGCCGCGCCGTCAACGCGGCCTCCGCTCAGTGGCAGAAGACCGGGCTTGCCTTCGGGTGCGCTTCCGTTGTGGTCGGTCGGGCCATGGCCCAGCGGCAGGGCGACGACCTGAGTCTTCTCGATCGTCCCGACCGGTCCCTCCGACGTCTGCAGCCAGAGCGTCTCGCGCTTCTCCTTCAGCGCCGCGTCGAGCGTCGTCACGTGGCGGCGGACCTCGACGACCTCGTACAGGTAGAGCTGGTCGTCGCTCGTGTAGACCTGGACGTAGTCGTGCTTCAGCCCCTTGCCGTTGTTGATCTTCGAGGCCTCGAGGATCGGCAGGAACATCCCCGTCCGGGCGTGGGCATAGAGGTAGGTCGCCCCCGGCTGGCCGGGCTGGTGGAGCTGCTGGAGGTACATCGCCACGTTGCACGGCGGGAACGCATTGGCGCCGCCCGGCTGCCGGATCACCGGCAGGTCGATGCCGAGCGCCGGGATCACGACCCGCGTGGCGACCACCTTGCCGGGCGTCGCCGACGGTCCCGTCGATGGGCTGGGGCTGCCGAACGGCGGGAACGTCAGGAGTGAGCTCGGGCTGGGGCTGTCGGTCACGAACGCCGGCAGGTCCGACGCCGATGGAGTCGCCTCGACCGGGGCCGTGTACGACAGCAGGCCGGCGGCGACGAGGGACACGCCGATCGCGGCGAGCAGCGCCGGGAGCAGCCGGTGCTGGAATCGATCGAGGAGGGTGCCCATGGGGCCGTCATCCTAGCCGGTCCCCAGCCGGGCCGCCTCCGGCGCTTGGTACTGGTACCCTCCCGCAATGCCGCCACGCCTGGCCATCGTCCTCGGGCTGCTCGCCGGCGTGGTCACGGCGGTGATCCTCGTCGGCGCGATCGTGGCCTTCGTCCCGGGCCCGGTCCACCCGACACCCGCTCCGTCGGTCGCGCCGAGTCCGAGCGTCGCGTCCCCGTCCCCGTCGCCGTCGCCGACGCCGACGCCGTCACCGAGTGGCTCGCCCTCGAGCTCGCCGGCCGCGTCACCATCACCGTCCGGGTCGCCGTCGCCCTCGCCGAGCGCATCGCCGTCGGCATCCACGACCCCGTCCCCGACGCCTGCTGGATCACCGTCGGCGTCCCCGACCTCGACGCCGTCCGCCTCGCCGACGTCGTCGCCGTAATCGCCGGGGCTAGGTGACCAGGGCCAGTGCGGCGCGCTCGACCGCCTGGACGAGCATCTCCGGGAACAGCCCGATCACGATCGTCAGGAACGCCGCTCCAGCCAGCCCGACCTTCAGGATGCCGCTCTTCGGGAGCGCGACGGGCTCACCCTTGGGATCGCGCATGAACATGTAGACCACGACCCGGAGGTAGTAGAAGGCGGCGACCGCGGCGTTGAGGACCGCGATCACGGCCAGCACCCCGGCCGGACCACCGGCTTCGACCGCAGCGAGGATCACGTACGCCTTGGCGAAGAACCCGGCGGTCGGCGGGATGCCGGTGAGCGACAGCAGGAACAGGGTCATGAGGATCGCGAGCCCGGGCTCCCGGCCGCCGAGTCCCGGCGAACGTGTCGATGCTGCTCGTCACCCCGCGCCGGCGCTGGAGGGCGGCGACGACGGCGAACGCGCCGAGATTCATGAAGCTGTAGGCGACGCCGTAGAACAGCAGCCCTTCGAGCCCGTCGATCCGGGCCTTCCGGGCCACCCGCGCTGGCCCACGCCGCCAGCCCGACGAGCATGTAGCCGGTGTGGGCGATCGACGAGTAGGCGAGCATCCGCTTGACGTTGTCCTGGGTGATCGCCACGAGGTTGCCGAGGGTCATCGTGATCGTCGACAGGACGACCACGACGATCAGCCAGTCGGCGTGGAGCGGCCCGAGCGCTCCGACGAACAGGCGCAGGATCAGGGCGAAGGCGCCGATCTTCGGACCGACCGACAGGTAGCCGGTGACCGGCGTCGGCGAGCCCTGGTAGGCGTCCGGGGTCCAGTAGTGGAACGGGACCGCCGCGATCTTGAAGGCCACGCCGGTGGTCAGGAAGGCCAGGCCCATCGCCAGGCCCGGCGACAGCGGCGCGGCCCCGGCGACGATCGCGCCGAGCGTGTCGGCGACGGTCGCGATCCGGGTCGACCCGGTCAGGCCCCAGACGAATGCCAGCCCGAACAGGAAGATCGCCGAGCTGAACGAGCCGAGCAGGAAGTACTTGATCGCGCCCTCGGTCGACAGCGCGTCGCGTTTGGCGTAGCCGGCCAGCAGGTAGCCCGGCAGGACCATGAGCTCGAGCCCGAGGAACAGGACGAGCAGGTCCATCGAGGCCGAGATGAGCATGGCTCCGGTCAGGGCGAACACGAGGACGGCGGCGAACTCGGCCATCGGCAGCCCGCGGGCCTCGAGGTAGTCGGGCGCGAACAGCAGGGTGAACGCGATGATCGACACGAACAGCAGGTCGAGGAACGTCGTGAGCGCGTCGACCCGGTAGGCGCCGCCGAACGCGTCGCTCGGCGTGCGCCCGGTCCAGACCGTGACGATCGCCACGAGACCCAGCCCGACGAGCGCGACCACGAGCGGCGGCGTTCGCGCTCCGGGCCGGACCAGGTCGACGACGATGATCGCCGCCGCCACGAGGACGGCCGTCACGAACGGGGCGATCGTCAGCAGGTCGTGTTCGGTCATCGTCGTCGGCCGCCCCTCACCGCACGAACGGGTAGAGGGCGATCGGGGTCCCGTGGTTCACCCCGATCAGGACGGTGTCGACCGTGCCCTGGACGAGGGTCAGGATGAGACCCGGGAAGAGCCCGAAGACGACGACCAGCGTGGCGAGCGGGACGAGCGTGACGATCTCGACCGGGCGGACGTCGGTCAGGTGCCCGCCGAGCCCCGCCAGGAACTCCGACAGCTCGCCGGTGAACAGGCGCTGGAACATCCAGAGCAGGTAGCCGGCGGCGAGGATCATGCAGAACGTCGCGATCGCGGCGATCCACGGACTGGCGGCGAACGATCCGACGAGGACGAGGAACTCGCCGACGAAACCGGACAGCCCGGGCAGGCCGGCGCTGGCGAACACGAAGAACCCGAAGACCGCGGCGTAGACCGGGGTCCGGCCGGCCAGCCCGCCCATCCGGGCGATCGTCCGGTCATGGGTCCGCTCGTAGATGACCCCGACCAGGAGGAACAGCGCGCCGGTGATCAGCCCGTGGTTGACCATCTGGAGGATCGCTCCCTGGAGCCCCTGCTGCTGGAAGACGAAGATCCCGAGGGTGACGAAGCCCATGTGGCTGACCGACGAATAGGCGACGAGCTTCTTGAGATCCGGCTGGACGAGGGCCACGATCGCGCCGTAGATGATCGCGATCAGGCTGAGCACGATGATCGGCACGGCGAAGGTGTGGGCGGCGTCCGGGAAGAGCGGAACGGCGAACCGGATGAAGCCGTAGGCGCCCAGCTTCAGCATGATCGCGGCCAGGATCACCGAGCCCGCCGTCGGGGCCTCGACGTGGGCGTCCGGCAGCCAGGTATGGAACGGGAACATCGGCACCTTGATCGCGAAGGCCAGGAAGAAGGCCAGGAACGCGAACAGCTGGAGCCCGTCGCTGAAGCCGATCGTCGCGGAGAAGCTGCGCAGGTACTCGAAGTCGAACGCGTGCGCCCACGAGCCGGTCGTCGACGCGTACGTGTAGGCCGTCGCCAGGATCGCCACCAGCATCAGCAGCGACCCGACCAGGGTGTACAGGACGAACTTGATCGTGGCGTAGATCCGGTTCGAGCCGCCCCAGATCCCGATGATCAGGTACATCGGGACGAGGACGACCTCCCAGAACACGTAGAACAGGAACAGGTCGAGCGCCACGAACACGCCGATCAGGCCGACCTCGAGGATGAGGAACGAGATCATGTATTCCTTCACCCGGTCCTGGATCGGGCCGAACGAGGCGAGGATGCTGATCCAGGACAGGGTCGTGGTCAGCACCACGAGCACCGCCGACAGGCCGTCGACGCCGACCTTGTACTGGATCCCGAAGACGGGGATCCAGTCGATCGTCTCGACGAGCGAGAAGCCGGGCCGGGTCGGGTTGAAGTCGACGAGCATGACCAGCGACAGCACGAACGCGACCAGGGCCGTCGCGAGCGCCACCCAGCGGATCGCCTGGAGCGCCGTCCGCGGCATGAACGCGATGACGATCGCCCCGACGAGCGGCGTGAAGGTGATCAGGCTGACCAGCGGGAGGCTCGACAGGTCCACGCCTAGCGCCCCACGATCACGAGGTACGAGCCGGCCATCACGATCAGCCCGATCGCGATGCCGAGCGCGTAGTTCTGGACCCGTCCGGTCTGGACCCGGCGGAGGCCGCCACCGAAGCCGACGAAGATCGCCCCGATCTCGTTCACGGCCCCGTCGACGATCGTCCGGTCGAACCACCAGCAGGCCGCCGCGACCCGGCCGCCGAACTGGATGAACAGCAGGTCGTTCAGGTCGTCGAACCACCACTTGTTGAGCGAGGCGCGGTAGAGGAAGCGGGTCAGCCCGTTGGCCGTGACGATCGCCGCGACCTCGGCCGGGCGCGGAGCGCGGCGCAGGGCGCCCAGGTCGATCCCGAAGTAGCGCCAGGCGAGGATGGCCCCGAAGGTGGCGACGGCCACGCTGATCAGGATCAGGGCGCCGTCGATGCCCAGCAGCTCGGGCGCCGTCTCGACCCGACCGGCGATCGCGAAGCTCTCGGCGAAGACCGGCTCGAGCCATTCCTGGATCCGGCTGGCGCCGAACGGCAGGCCGAGGACGAGGCCGATGAAGATCGACGGGATCGCGAGCAGGATGAGCGGCACGGTCATCGACGGCGGCGACTCGTGGATCTTCGGCTCGACCTCCGGATCGACGTGGCTCGGGCCCCAGAAGGTCATGCCCATCAACCGGAACATGTAGAAGGCGGTCATCCCGGCGACGACGATCCCGATCGCCCAGACCACGATGAAGCCGTTGCTGAACGCCTCGCCGAGGATCTCGTCCTTGCTGAAGAACCCGGCCAGCGGCGGGATGCCGGCGATGGCCAGCGATCCGATGAGCATCGTCCAGTAGGTGATCGGGATCTTCTTCGCCAGCCCGCCCATCCGGCGCATGTCCTGCTCCTCGTGGACGGCGTGGATGACCGAGCCGGAGTCGAGGAACAGCAGGCCCTTGAAGAACCCGTGGGCCATCAGGTGGAAGATCGCCGCGATCCAGGCGCCGACCCCGAGCGCGGCGAACATGTAGCCGAGCTGGGACAGCGTGGAGTACGCCAGGACCCGCTTGATGTCGGTCTGGGTGAACGCGATCGACGCGGCCAGGATCGCGGTGAAGATGCCGATCGCCGCGACGACGAGCATCGCGTCCTGGGCGTGGGCGAAGATCGGGTTGGCCCGGGCGACGAGGTAGACCCCGGCGTTGACCATCGTGGCCGCATGGATGAGGGCCGACACCGGGGTGGGGCCCTCCATGGCGTCCGGCAGCCAGACGTGGAGCGGGAACTGGGCGCTCTTGCCGACGGCGCCGCAGAACACGAGCAGCGCGATCGCCACGATCGTCAGCTGGTCCAGCTCGCCGATCCGGTCGATGACCTCCTGGACGTTGAGCGTTCCGAGGCTGACGAAGATCAGCATGATCCCGAGCGCGAACCCGACGTCGCCGACCCGGTTGACGATGAACGCCTTCTTGCTCGCCAGGGCAGCGCTCCGCTTGCGGTACCAGAACCCGATCAGGAGGTAGCTGCACAGCCCGACCAGCTCCCAGGCCACGAAGATCACGAGGAAGTTGTCGGCCAGGACCAGCAGGAGCATCGAGAACATGAACAGGTTGAGGTAGGCGAAGAAGCGCCACGTCCCCGGGTCGTGGGCCATGTAGCCGACCGAGTAGACGTGGACGAGCATGCCGATCGTCGTGACCACGATCAGCAGGCAGGCGGTCAGCGCGTCGACGTGGAAGCCGACATCGACCACGAACGTGCCGGCCGGGATCCAGGTGTACAGGGTGAAGGTCAGGCCGCGCTCACCGAACGGCTCGGCGTGGCCGAGTGCCGGGACGACCACGATCATCGCCGCCAGCCAGCTCAGGACCACGACCGCCAGCGGGACGAAGCTCGCCGCGTTCCGGCCGTAGGTCGCCTGGAGTCGCCGCCCGAACAGGGCGCTGAATGCGAAGCCGGCGATCGGCAGCGCCACGATCGCGAGGATCAGGGCCTCGTAGGGCATCGCCTTACTGCCGCATCGTGTCGTACTCGTCCACGAGCGGCGTTCGCCGGTTGCGGAAGATGGCCATCACGATCGCCAGGCCGACCGTCGCCTCGGCCGCCGCCACCGCGATCACGATCAGGGCGATGATCGAGCCCTGCTCGCGCAGGATCGGGTTGAACGCGCCGAACGCGACGATCGACAGGTTGACCGCGTTGAGCATGAGCTCGACCGACATCAGCATGCTGATCGCGTTCCGCCGGGCCAGGAAGCCGAACGTCCCGATGCAGAACAGGAGCACCGACAGGATCAGGTAGGCATCGAGCGACTCGGTCATCGCGGTCGAGGCTCCTCGGGCTCCCGTTCGCGCTTGGCCAGGTAGATCCCGCCGATGACCGCGGCCAGCAGGAGGACGCTGACGACCTCGAACGGCAGGACGAAGTCGCGGAACAGGGTTCGGGCGAGCTCGGCGGTGACCGTCTCGATCCGGGCGGTGGCGGCCCCCCAGTCCGTCGACGACACGACCAGGACGAGGATGATGGCCAGGATGATCGACGCGATGGCCGCGGGCACGGCCTGGGTCTGGAACACGAGCCGGTTCGGCCCGACCTTCGTCTGGGTCAGCATGATCGCGAACAGGATCAGGACGCTGATCGCGCCGATGTAGACGAGGACCTGGGCGCCGGCGATCAGCGGAGCGCCGAGGATCACGTAGATCCCGGCCAGGGCGCCGAAGCAGACGATCATCGCCAGCCCGCAGCGGATGATGTCGCGCATCGTCACGACGAGCAGCCCGGCGCCGAGCAGGATCCCGGCGAACAGGACGAACAGGACGTCGTTCCAGCTCGCTCCGATGATCGGGATCGTGTCCGGAATCGCCACGCGACCTCCTCGGCTACTCGTGGTGGGCGTGGCCGCCGCCGGCCGCACCGTTGCCGCTGGAGCCGTTGCCGAGCGTTCGTTCGTGATGGCGGCCGGCCGCCGCGCTCGACCCGGTCGCGATCGACGCCGGGAGAACGGGGAGCATCCGGCCGGGGTCCGGGACCCGCCCGCTCGCAGTGGCCCGCTCGAGCCAATCGCGCTCCCGTCGAATGTAGGTCGCCTCGGTCTCGCGATCGATCGCCGCGAGCGCGATGAGGTCGATCATCGGCTCCGACCGGTCGACGTGGGCGAGCTCGAAGTCGGCCCCGTCGCGGAGCGCGTCGTAGGGGCAGGCGTCGACGCAGATCCCGCACAGGATGCAGCGGCTCTCGTCGACCTCGTACTTCTCGAGGACGCGTGGCTTCGGCATCAGGGCGCCGGTCGGACAGGTCTCGGCGCAGCGCCCGCACGAGACGCACGGGGTGTCGTTGAGGCTCATGTCGAGCGGCGTGGTGACGAGCGTGTCGAAGCCGATCCGCATGAAGTCGTAGCAGGCCGCCCCGACGACCTCCGAGCAGACCTGGGCACAGCGGCCGCAATCGATGCAGCGCGACGGCTCGCGCAGGATGAACGCGTGGCTGTCGTCGCGGATGTAGTCGTGGTTGAGGCCCGTGAACCGGTTCTCGGTCACGCTCCGGTAGCCGGCCCCCTGGTGGAACTGCGGCTCGAGCGTCTTGAGCGTCGTTCCGTACTCGATCCCGAGGCGGCGCAGGTCGCAGAAGCCGATCGCCTCGCAGGTGCACTGGAGACAGCGGGTCGACTCCGCGACCGCCTCGGCCGGCGTGTACGGGATCTCGTACTCGACGTAGCTCTTGTTGCGGACCTCCGCCTCCATCGCCTTGAGCCGGTAGCGCGGTTCCTTCATCTCGCTGGTGAACGGGACGATCGACAGGAACTCGGGCTGCGGCTCGGCCAGCGTCTGGCGAGTCTTGATCGCGCCGAGGTCGAGCCCCTTGAGATACGCGTCGGCGGCATACGACGCCCGGCGTCCCTCGGCGATCGCCTGGACGACGGTGGCCGCGCCGATCCGGACGTCACCGGTCCCGAACACGCCGGGCCGGCCCGTCTCGAACGTGACCGGGTCCGCCTTGAGCCGCCGGTTCCTGGTGGCCTCGGGGCCCTCGGAGCCGGGTCCGATCCAGTCGAGCTCGGGTCCCTGGCCGATCGCCAGCAGGACCCGATCGCAGTCGATCGTGAACTCCGTCCCGGGCGACGGCTCCGGCCGCCGCCGGCCGGACGCGTCCGGCTCGCCGAGCTTGTTCCGGATGAACTCGACCCCGCTGACCTTGCCGCTCTGCTCGTCGACGATGATCCTCGTCGGGGCGGCCTGGAAGATCGCCTGGACCCCTTCCTCGATCGCCTCGTGAACCTCGTTCGAGGCGGGCATGTCCTTCATGTCCCGGCGGTAGACCAGGGTGATCTCGGCGGCTCCCTGGCGCACGGACGTGCGCGAGCAGTCCATCGACGTGAACCCACCGCCGATCACGACGACCCGCTTGCCGGCGTGACCCGGGTAGGGCAGTCCGAGCGTCGCCGTCCGGAGGTACTCCAGTCCGTCGATGACCCCGTCGGCGTCCTCGTTCGGGATCCCCAGCTTGTTCGTGTCGTAGCAGCCGATCGCCACCAGGACCGCATCGAACCCCTGGCCCTGGAGGTCGTCGAGGGTGAAGTCACGACCGAGGCCCTGGTCGCAGACGATCTTCCCGCCGAGTCTCGTGACCGACTCGTACTCGGCTTCGAGCACCTCGATCTTCGGCAGGCGGTACTGCGGGATCCCGTAGCGGAGCATCCCGCCCGGAGCCGGGTCGCGCTCGAACACGGTCACGTCGTGGCCGGCGAGCAGGAGGTAGTAGGCGGCGGCCATCCCGGCCGGACCCGAGCCGATCACCGCGGCGCGACGGCCGCTCTTCGGCTGCGGCTCGAACGGCAGCGGCGGGTCGGTACCCTCGTCGAGCATCGCCTTGATGACCTGGTCGCCGGCGTAGCGATGAGCGTCCCGGATCGCGATCGCCTCGTCGACCTCGTCCCGCCGGCAATGCTCCTCGCAGGGTGCCGGGCAGACCCGGCCGAGGACGCTCGGGAACGGGATCGTCCGCTTGAAGATCCGGGTCGACTCGCGCCACTCGCCTTCGGCGTTCTGCTTGAGGAAGCCGGGGATGTCGATGTGGCTCGGGCACTTGTTCTGGCAGGGCGGCAGGCAGTAGGCGTTGTGGTCGCTGAAGATCAGCTCGAGGTTCGTCGCCCGCAGCCGGCGGATCGTCTCGGTCTGGGTCTGGACCTTCATGCCCGGCTCGCACGTCCGCGAGCAGCTGATCGGCGGGTGCTCCTCGCCCTCGACCTCGACGACGCACATCCGGCAGGCGCCGAAGCCCGGCAGCTTGGGCTCATAGCACAGGGTCGGGATCTCGATCCCGTTGTCGCGGCAGACCTCGAGGATGGTCTGGCCCTCGTGCCCTTCGACGACCCGCCCGTCGACCTCGATCCGGAACGCGGGGCTCGACAGCGGGCGCTGCGGCGCCTGGGTGTCGAGGAGTCGCTCGGCAAGCAGCTCGGTCTCGACCGCGGCGTCGGGCTCCGGTCGGATGATCAGGTCGGTCATCGGGCGCCTCGGTCGGCTCCGGCCGCGGCCAGCCCGATCGGCTGGCACACGCCGGCAGGGCAGGTGCTGCGGAGGAGGTGGTCGTCGAGCTCGGGTCGGAAGTATCGCATCGCGCTGGTCATCGGAAGCGTCGCCAGCCGCTCGTGGTCGCACAGCGCCGAGGCGACGACGTCGGCGGCGAGGTCGGCGGCCAGGTCGGCGTCGGTCGGGCGCGGCGTCCCGATCGCGATCCGGTCGACGATCTCCGACAGGCGACGGGTGCCGATCCGGCACGGGATCGTCTTGCCGCAGGCCTGGTCGGCGCAGAACCGGGTCAGGAGGCGGGCGAGGTCGACGATGCAGGCCCGCTCGTCGGCGACGACGATCGACCCGGACCCGATGTGGGCGTCGACGGCCCGCAGGGCGTCGTAGTCGTAGGGCGTGTCGAGCCGGTCGGGCGGCAGGAAGCCACCGGACGGGCCGCCGACGAGGACCGCCTTGACCGGCCCCGCCTGCTTCCGGGCATCCCGCCGGCCCTGCAGGAGCCCGATCAGGGTCCGGAGCGGCGTCCCGAGCGGGACCTCGGCGATCCCGCTCCCGGCCGGACCGCGGAGCTGGACCAGGATCGTTCCCGGGCTCGACTTCGAGCCGATCGCGGCGTAGGCCTCGGCCCCGTGCTTGACGATCCACGGGACGCTGGCCAGCGTCTGGACGTTGTCGACGACCGTCGGCCGGCCGAACAGGCCACGCTCGGCGGGATGCGGCGGTCGCTGCTCGGGCTGACCGCGCTTGCCCTCGATCGCCTTCAGCAGGACGGTCTCCTCGCCGAGCATGTAGGCGCCCTGGACCGGCCGGACCTCGACGGCCAGGTCCCAGCCCGACTCGAGCACGTCGGCGCCGAGAAACCCGGCGTCCTCGGCGGCGGCGATCGCCGTCTCGAGCCGGCGGATCGTCTCGGCCAGCTCGGCCCGCACGGCGATGAAGGCCTCGCGGGCGCCGATCGCGTAGGCGGCCAGGGCCACGCCCTCGATCAGCGCGTACGGTGCGAGCTCCATGAGCGTCCGGTCTGTCTGGACGGCCGGGTCGGCCCCGTAGCCGTTGGCCACCACGTAGCGCTTCGACCCCTCCGCGCTGGCCGCGGCCCGCCACTTGGCCCCGGTCGGATAGCCGGCCCCGCCCCGCCCACGAAGACCCGAGGCGGCAACGGTGCCGATCACCTGGCCCGGCGTCATCGCCCGGATCGCCGTCCGGAGCGCGTCGAACGTCCCGTTCCGCACCGCGGCATCGAGGTCCGTCGGATCGGCGGCGTCGGCTCCGGCCAGCAGGATCCGGGGCCAGCTCGACGGGGTCTTCAGCAGTGCGGTCATCCGCCGCCCCGGCCCGGGCGATCGGTCGAAGCGCCTCCGGTCCGACCGGCGAGTGCCCCGTCGAGGGCTCCAACGAACGCCTCGTCGGCTGGCGCGGCCGAGCGCCGGCGCTCCGACCGCGAGGTGGTCGTAGTAGGTGGCCGTGCCGTACAGCATCGCGTACCACGCACCGGTCGTCTCGCTCACCCGCTTGAGGGCGGCCACCGGCACGAAGCCGTAGGCGTCCTGGATCTCAGCCAGGATCCGGAGCATCTCCTTCGGGTCGTGGTCGACCTCGTCGAGGATTGCGTCGACGCGCTCGAGGTCGATCTCGTGGAAGTGGCCGTAGACCGGGTCGGGGACGGTCCGGCCCGAGCGTCGCAGCGCCGATTCCTCGCGTCGCTCGCCGTAGGTCTCGGACGCTCCCCAGTGGACGGCGAAGCGGCCCTTCGTGTCGACGCCGCCCATGTCGATGCACTCGATCGGGCAGGCCTGGGCGCACTGGAAGCAGGTCTCGCACTTGAGCGTTCCCCACTCGTCGTAGAGGAGCTGCAGGCGACCGCGGAACTTCGGCGGGATCTCGGCCGGGATCTCGGGGTACAGGTGGGTGACCTTCGGCTCGAAGAAGCGGCGCAGCGTCAGGGCCATGCCCTTGACGATGCCGAGGCCGGGGACGAGGCTCATCGACCGGCCGTCACTTCGCGCCCTCGACGAGGACGATCGCCAGGGCGGTCACGAACAGGTTGAGCAGCGAGGCGGGCAGCAGCCACTTCCAGGCAAAGCCCATCAGCTGATCGATCCGGACCCTGGGCAGCGTCCCGCGCATCCAGACGAAGGTGAACACGAACGCGTAGGTCTTGAGCAGGAACCAGACCAGCCCGACGACCCAGTCGAAGCTGAGGAAGGCGAACCCGATCGAGGGCCGCGACCGCCACGACGTTGAACAGCACGAACCCGATCGCGACCGCCTGCCAGAACTTCGTCCTGCTGTCGAGCAGATAGAACGGCATCGCCAGGACGAGGATCGCCAGCGGCGGGACGATGCCGATCGCGAAGAGCAGGCCGACGCCCATCCCGGCCAGGTCGGGCTGGGGGGTGATCGACCAGGCGGCCGGCCAGGCGAACGGCGCATTCCAGCCGCCGAAGAAGAGCGCCACGATCAGGCCCGAGACGATGAACACGTTGACGTACTCGGCGAAGAAGAAGAACCCGAAGCGCATCCCCGAGTACTCGGTCGCGAACCCGGCCACGATCTCGGAGTCCGCCTCGGTCAGGTCGAACGGGGTCCGGTTCGCCTCCGCGGTGGCGGCGATGAAGAAGATCAGGAACGCGAGTGGCTGCTTGAACACGAACCAGTCGAACAGGCTCCCCGACTGGTCGAGCGTGATCTGGTTGAGGCTGAGGGTCCCGGCCAGGAGGATGACCCCGACGACCGACAGGGTCAGCGGGATCTCGTAGCTGACGACCTGGGCGGCCGAGCGGAGGCCGCCGAGCAGCGAGTACTTGTTGAAGCTCGACCAGCCGGCCATCAGCAGCCCGACGACGCCGAGCCCGCTCAGGGCGAAGAAGTAGAGCAGGCCGATGTTCATGTCCACGCCGAACAGCCCCGGCGCGAAGGGCAGGACGAGCAGGGTCATCACGCTGGCCATGTAGACGACCACCGGGGCCCAGGTGAAGACGATCGAATCGACGCCGGTCGGGGTGAAGTCCTCCTTCATCAGGACCTTGAGCCCGTGGACGACCGACAGGAGCGAGCCGAAGGGACCCACCCGGTCCGGCCCGTAGCGAAGGTTCATCAGGGCGATGACCTTCATCTCCATGTAGATGATCAGGAATGCGGTCGGGACCGTCATCAGCAGGACGACCGTGACCGCGAGCACGAATCGGAACAGCGGCAGGTTGGCGTTGACGAAGTCGATCGCGATCGGGGCCAGGATGATGGCGGCGGCCGTCGCGACGCCGCCGGCGACGAGCAGGATCGGGAGGACCGTGAAGATGATCTTGCCCGGCAGGGTCAGGCGGCTGAACGTCCGGCTGAGCGTCGTCATCTACTTGTCGACGCCGCCCATGATCGGATCGAGCGACGCCATGATCGCCATCGTATCGGCGATGAGGTTGCCCGGGGTCAGCAGTCCGACCGCCTGGAGGTGGACGAAGCTCGGGTCGTGGATTCGCATCCGGAACGGCTGGTCGGTGCCGTCGCTGATCGCGTAGGTCGCGTACTGCCCGCGCGGTCCCTCGACCGCCGCGTAGGCCCGACCCGGTCGCGGCCGCAGGAGCCGCGGCAGCTTGGCGATGATCGGCCCGTCGGGCATCTTGTTGAGGCACTGATCGATGATCCGGAGGCTCTGCTTGATCTCGTCGAGCCGGAGCAGGTAGCGCGCGAGACAGTCGCCCTCGGCGCGGGTGGGGATGTCGAAGTCGAGCTCCGGGTAGATGCTGTAGGGGTGCGCGCGGCGCATGTCGAGCGGGACGCCCGAGGCCCGGATGCTCGGGCCGGTCATGCACATCCGGAAGGCGGTGTCGCGGTCGAGGACTGCCGAGCCCGCGCATCCGCCGGACGAAGATCTCGTTCTCGTTGAGCAGGGTCTGGTTGGCCTCGATCTGCTCGGTCGCCTTGCTCATCCACTCCCCGAGGCGGCTCATGAAGTCATGGTTGAGGTCGCCGTTCACCCCGCCGATCCGGAAGTAGTTGAACAGCATCCGCTGGCCGGTCAGGCTGGCCAGCATGTCGACGATGTCGTCGCGCTCGATGAAGCTCCACAGGATCGGCGTCAGGCCACCGAGGTCGAGCGCCATCCAGCCCATGAACAGGGCGTGGCTGGCGATCCGGTTGAGCTCACCGGACAGGACCCGGATGTACTCGGCCCGGCGGGGCACCTCGACGTCCAGGAGCTTCTCGAACGCCATCACCGGCGCCCACTCGTTGAACAGCGCGCTGACATACTCGAGCGGGTCGGTGTAGGCGATCGTCTGGTGGTAGTCGGCGTTCTCGCACAGCTTCTCGACGCCGCGGTGGAGGTAGCCGAGGACCGGGTCGAGGTCGACGACCCGCTCGCCCTCGATCTTGAGGACCACCCGCAGGACGCCGTGGGTCGACGGGTGCTGGGGGCCCATGTTGATGAACATCTCACCGTCGCCGAGGGTGTAGAACTCGGCCTCGCGCTCCGTCCGCGGCGGATAGGGCGGGATCGGCTCGAAGACGCCGATGTCCTCGTCGAGCATGACCCGCGGGTCGTCGGCGGACGGGTGCCGGACGGTGGTCATGATCGGGTCAGCTCGCCCTGGTCCGCCGGATCCGGGCGTCGGGCGCCGCGTTCGACGGGGCGTGGGTCTGTTCCATGTGGCGGACTCCGCCACCCGGCGAGCGGGCCGCATCGTCGGGCAGGAAGAAGTCCTTGCGCAGCGGGAAGCTCGTGTAGTCCGGCGGCATGTAGATCCGGCGCACGTCGCGGTTCCCCTCGAACGTGATCCCGAACATGTCGTAGGCCTCGCGCTCCTGCCACTCGGCGCCCTTCCACAGGAAGGTGACCGAGGGGACGCGCGGCTCGTCACGCGACAGGCCGTCGGCGACGACCCGCAGCCAGTCGGGCGACGTGTCGCTCCACAGGTGATAGACCGTCTGCATCACCGTCCCGGTGTCGACGCCGCACAGGTCCATGAGCGCCTCGAACCCGAACTCGGGCTCGTCATGGAGCGCGCGCATCACCTCGGGCACGTCGCCCGGCGCGATCCGGATCTCCGTCTCGTCGTGGCGCTGGCGGACGGGGCCGAGCAGCCGTTCCCCGAAGCGGGCCTCGAGGCGGCGCTTGAGGGCTCGATCCATCTCGCTCAGATCCCGTCCGGGACCGTCGGACCGATCGCCCGCTCCGGCCAGTGGCCGCGCCGCTCCAGGACCAGCTGCTGGAGCCGCATCATCCCGTAGATCAGGCCCTCGGGACGCGGCGGGCAGCCGGGGATGTAGACGTCCGTCGGCAGCACCCGGTCGATCCCCTGGATCGTCGAGTAGCTCCGCTTGTAGCGACCGCCCGAGCAGGTGCAGTCACCGAGCGCGACGCACCACTTCGGCTCGGGCATCTGCTCCCACAGCCGGATCAGCGGCCCGGCCATCTTGGTCGTCAGCGTCCCGGCCACGATCAGCACGTCCGCCTGGCGCGGGCTCGCCCGGAACGGGAACATGCCCCAGCGATCCATGTCGTTCTTCGACGTGGCCGCCGACATCATCTCGATCGCGCAGCAGGCCAGCCCCGAGAGGAGCGGCCACAGGCTGTTCGCCCGGATGAGGTCGAGGACGATGTCGGCCTTGGTCGGGATCACCTCGAGGGCCCCCCAGCGGGCATCGTCATGGCGTCCGGCGTCGGTCGCCCCGAACTCGCGGAGGTGGGTGTCCTGGCTGGCCTGGCCGCCGTCGTAGGCTGCCGGGTCGGTCGACACCCAGAGCGTGTTCGGGACGACGATCGGAACGACGAGGTCGCGCGAGCCGGCGACCTCGACGGCGGACGAGCTCGAGGTCGCCCCTCCGGGTGGGGTGCTCCTGGTCGAGCGCCGGCTCGGCTTCAGCGCCACGTCAGCACTCCCTTGCGCCAGGCGTAGGCCAGGCCGAGGAGCAGGATCGCCACGAAGATCAGCATGCTCACGAAGCCGCCCAGGAGGAGGTCGCGGAAGACGATCGCCCACAGGTAGATGAAGACGACCTCGATGTCGAACGCCACGAACAGCAGGGCGTAGATGTAGAAGGACAGCCCGAACCGGCCGTGGGTGTCACCGAACGTGTCGATCCCCGACTCGTAGGGCAGGCCCTTGTGCTCGTCGCCCCGGTTCCGGTGCGAGATCAGCCAGGCGGCGCCGATCGTGAGCAGGACGAACGAGACGCCCGCGAAGGCGAACCCGACGACGTACCAGATGGCGGTCAATCCAACCTCGCAGCGGACACGCCCCGCTTCTCGCGGCTGGGCGGCGCTTCCATACGTGGTGACTTGTGGCCCTTGCGGGCACGGCTGACACGCGGGACCGAGGCGGTCCCTCGCAGCGGCATTCTACCAGCGGATGCCCTCGCGGGAGGTCGCCGGGGCGTGGCCGGATGAGCCTCCGCGAGCGCGGTGGACGGGGTGGGAAACACCGGGGAGGCGGCTCGCGCCGAGCGCGCGTAGCAGGGATGCGAGTCGCTCCCCGGCGCCGTCAGCGTGCACCCGCGCGATCCGCCCAAACAATAGGGCGAATGCCGTAGCCAAAACGTCGCATCCACGGCCGCGGCCGTGCGCGTCGTCGGCTCAGGCAGCCGTTCGCGGGCCAAGGCCGCGGAGAGGCGGCTCCGGGTCGATGCCGCGCCCGAAGAGCGCAACCCGGAACGCGCCGGTCGCCTTCGGGTCGAGCAGCCGTCGGACGGCGGAGCGCGCTGCCAGCCAGGCCTCGACCGTCGTCGCTGGGTCGGACCGGATGGCCTCGAACAGCTCCTCCAGGCCCAGCCCCAGCAGGAAACCCGCCTGGGTCGTCTCGCCGAGCGGATCGAGCCCTGCGACGACTGCGGCCCGCTGGACGGCGCTGAAGTCGACGTGGGCGGTCAGGTCCTGGCGCCCGACGGCGATCGACCAGTCGTCGTGGACCCGGTGGCCGGCGTAGGCCCTGAGGGTGCCGTCGGCTCGTTCGGGCCCATACAGCTCGGCGGCCGGATGACCGTAGTCGACAACGAGCACGACCCCCCGCTCGAGGCCGTCCGCGACGTCGGCGAACCAGCCGTCGAGCTCGAGGCAGATCTCGGCCCGGGCGCCCTCCGGGAGGACGATCCGCTCGGCGGCCAGCCGGGTCTCCAGCTCCGGGGTCGACGGCTCGCCCTCGAGCTCGACGAACGTCCCGGCCCAGTCGACGAACAGCTCGCGCAGACGACCCTGACGGACGGTGACCCGGTGGACAGGCAGCGCGTCGAGCAGCTCGTTGGCCACGGTCGCGCCGGCCTCCGGGACTGCGAGCGGGAGATCCGGCTCGAGCGCCTCGCCGAAGCCGGCCGCCGTCAGCCGTTCGACGAGCTGCCGGCGACGATGCTCACTGACCTCGATCGGCACGTACCGGATCGCCCGCGCAAGCGCCGGCGACCCGGCGACCCGTCCCAGCCGTCCCCGCCCCTCGACCGCCTCGAGGACGGCCAGGGCCAGGCTCCCGGAGCCCGCGCCGTGCTCGCGCACGACGAACCGGTCCGGAGCACCGAGACGACGGTGGACCTCGTCGAGCTGGCGGGCGATCGCCGCGCCGAAGATCGGATGGGTCTCCGGGGCGGTCAGGAAGTCGCCGGCCCGACCCGGTCGCTCGACCTCGGACCGGTAGTAGCCGAGCCCGGGCTCGTAGAGGGCGAGCGTCATGAACCGGGCGAACGTGATCGGACCGTCCCGCGCGATCTCGGCCCGGATCCGGTCGACCAGGATCGGCTCGCCCTCGACCGGCAGCGGCGGCGGATCCGGCAGTGGTCGCAGGCCGGCCTGGATCGGATCCACCGGTCAGCCTCCGTTCCGGACGAGCCGGATGCCGGGCCCGACCAGGGTGTGTCCGCCGAGCAGCACCGGGATCGGGGCGGCGACGGCCGCCGCGGTCAGCGCCGACAGCCAGGGGTCATGGACCGACGCCGGGTCGAGCAGGTCGGATGCGAATCGCGACTCGGCCGGCGGCCAGCGTGCCTCGTCGGCCCCGAGCCGATCGGCCAGCAGCACGCGGCTGTCGACGATGGCTCCGTCGCCCAGCTCGGCCAGCCGGGCACCGAGCGCCTCGGGCCCGTCCCGTTCGAGGACCATCCCGAGAACCGACCGCGGCGGACGGTCGCGGACCGCCGCCGGATCGCCCGCTGCGAGCCGGCTCGAAGCCCGGAGCCCGCGCTCCTCGACCAGGACCCGAACGCGGCAGCGTGCCCGGCGTTCGAGCCAGCCGATCGTCGATGCGGAGGTCCGGCCGGCGACGACGAGCTCCGCGCCCGGATCGTCCAGGACGCGCCGGATCGCACGAAATCTCGAGGCGAGCCGTTCGACCGCCGCCGGGTCGGGCAATGGGAGGGTTGGCCGCGGCCCTCGCCGGTCGTTCGCCACGAGGATCACGTCGAGGGGCGAGTCGAGATCGACGGCCAGCCGCCAGCGCGCGCGGAGGTCGGCCAGTCCGACGCCGGCGACCTCCTCGAGCCAGCGTGGCAGGGCGTTGTCGGTCGGCAGCCCCGGCGACAGGTCGGCGAGGGCGGCGACCGCCGCCTCCGACAGCGCCACGACGTCGGCCGAGTAGCGATTGTTGGCGAGGGCCCGGCGATCGGACCCGGCCGCGGCCGCCACGAAGGCGACCCGGTCGGCCGCCGTCGCGAGCGGCACTGCCCCCGACCCGAGCAGGACGAGCCCCCGCCGGGGGCGCAGCTCGTCGAGCAGTGACCGGAGTCGCGCGCCGAACGGGCGGCCGTCCGGGGGACCGGCGACGATCCGCACCTGGGCCGCCCCGGCGGCGAGGAAGCCGGTCCGGTTCCAGGCGGCGAGCACGGCCCGGGCATCGGCCAGCCCGCGCTCGAGCGGGCCGGCGCTCGGCCGCGCCAGCGTGTGGAGGATGATGACGTCGACGGCGCCCATCGGGCGAGTCTAGCGATGGGACCCGAGGCAGGCGGAGGTGCGCCGAGTGGCACGCGAGCGGCGGACGCGGGCGTACGTCGGCCTCGGCGCGAACGTCGGCGATGCCACCGCCACCCTCCGGGCGGCGATCCACGCGCTGGCGTCGTTGCCCGGGGCCCGGCTGGGCGGGGTCTCGCGGCTCTACGCGACCGAGCCCGTCGGCGTGACCGACCAGCCGGAGTTCCGCAACGCGGTCGTCTGCCTCGACGTCCCCAGCGGTCCGGATCCGGCGACCGGGGCAACCGCCCTGCTCGTGGCGCTGAAGTCGATCGAGCGAGCGTTCGGGCGCCAGGTCCGCGGCCGGTGGGGCCCGCGCGAGCTCGACCTCGACCTGCTCCTGTTCGGGTCCGCGCGGCTGGCCATCGACCGCCCGCCGTCCGGCCGCTCGCTCGACGCCGACGCCGATCCCGCCCGCGCCGACCGCCTCCTCGAGGTTCCCCATCCGGCGGCCCACGAGCGGCTGTTCGTGCTCGCGCCGCTGGCCGACCTGGCGCCGCGGCTCGTGCCACCGGGCTGGGGCGAGCGGGTGGAGACCGCCCGCCGGCGGCGGGTGCTGATCGAGGGCCCGGCCGCCGTCCGGCCGCTCGCTCGCTGGGACGATGCAGTCGGCGACTGGCGGGCCGAGGACCCCTAGAGCCTGACCGCCGGCGGCCGGGTCCGGTCGAACATCGCGACGGTGTCGACGAACCGGACCTGCTTCGACTGGTAGGCCATCACGAGCGAGTGGGTCCGGGCCCCACCGCCGAAGAAGCGGACGCCCTGCAGGAGATCCCCGCTCGTCACGCCGGTGGCGGCGAAGACGAGGTTGTCGCCCGAGGCGAGATCCTCGGTCCGGTAGACGCGGCTCTCGTCGTCGTCGTTGCCCATCCGCCGGGCCCGCGCCCGCTCCTCGTCGTTCCGGAAGCGGAAGCGGGCCTGGATCTCACCCCCGAGGCAGCGCAGCGCGGCCGCGGTGATCACGCCCTCCGGGGCGCCGCCGACGCCCATCACGGCGTGGACGCCGGTGCCCGACACGGCGCACGAGATCGCTGCCGACAGGTCGCCGTCGGAGATCAGCTTGATCCTGGCGCCCGAGGCGCGCACCTCGGCGATCAGCGCGTCGTGGCGCGGCCGCTCGAGGATCACGACGGTGATGTCGGCGATCTTCCGTCCGAGCGCGTCGGCAATCCGCCGGACGTTGTCGGTCGGACTGGCGGCGATGTCGACGTGGCCGGCCGCGATCGGCCCCACGCACAGCTTCTCGAGGTAGGTGTCGGGCGCGTGGAGGAGGCCGCCTCGCTCCGATGCCGCCAGCACGGTGATCGCCCCAGGCTGGCCGTGGGCGACCAGGTTCGTGCCCTCGAGCGGGTCGACCGCGATGTCGATCTCGGGGATCGGGCGCTCGTCCTCGCCCTGGCGGCCGACCTGCTCGCCGATGTAGAGCATCGGCGCCCGATCGCGCTCGCCCTCGCCGATGACGATCGTCCCGGCCATCTCGATCTCGTCCATCGTCCGGCGCATCGCCTCGGTCGCCGCCTGATCCGCCTCGGTCGGGTCGCCCCGGCCCATCGACCGCGCCGATGCGATCGCCGCCGCCTCGGTCACCCTGACCATCTCGAGCGCAAGCAGCTGCTCCATCGGGATCCTCCTCTCGGTGGAGTACGGCCCGGCCGTCTCAGTGGCGGAAGTGACGCCGGCCGGTGAAGACCATCGCCAGGTGGTGACGGTCGGCGACCTCGATCGCCATCTCGTCCCGGATCGAGCCACCGGGCTGGATGATCGCGGTCACGCCGGCATTGGCCGCGAGCGAGATGCCATCCGGGAACGGGAAGTAGGCGTCGCTGGCCATGACGCTCATCCGGGCCCGATCGCCGGCGCGGCGGAGGGCGATCTCGACCGACACCTGGCGGCTGGCCTGGCCCGCGCCGACCCCGACCGTGGCCGCATTCTTGGCCAGGACGATCGCATTCGAGCGGACGTGGCGGACGGTCCGCCAGGCGAACAGGAGGTCGGTCAGCTCCTCGAGCGTCGGCCGGCGCTCGGTGACGACCTGGAGATGGCCGGCCTCGATCCCGAGCTCGTCCTGGGTCTCGACGAGGAGCCCGCCGCTGACCCGCTTGAAGTCGAGGTTCGCGATCCCGTAGTCGCGCATCCCGTCCGATGGGCCGGCCGGCACGGCCAGGATCTCGAGCCCCGACTTCGCTCGCAGGATGCCGAGGGCCGACTCGTTGTAGCCCGGCGCGACCACGGCTTCATACGAGTTCGCCGCGATCTCCCGGGCGGTCGGGCCGTCGAGCTCGCGGTTGACGGCGACGATCCCGCCGAAGGCCGCGACCGAGTCCGTCTCGAGCGCCTTGCGGTAGGCCTCGACGAGCTCCTCGTTCGAGGCCAGCCCGACGGGATCGGTGTGCTTGACGATGGCGACGGTCGGCGCGGTGAAGTCGCTGGCCATCCGGTAGGCCGCGTCGAGGTCGAGGAGGTTGTTGAAGCTGGGCATCGTGCCCTGGAGGTGGGTGGCGTCGGCGAGGGTCCCCGACCGGTGGGTCGTCTCGCGGTAGAAGGCGGCCCGCTGGTGAGGGTTCTCGCCGTAGCGCAGGTCGTCGACCTTCTCGAGGACCATCGCCAGCCGGTTCGGGAACATCGTCCCCGAGACCTGGTTGATGTAGGCGGCGATCTCCGCGTGGTAGGCGGCCACGATCCCGAACGCTTCGGCCGCGAGCTGCTGACGGAACTCGGCCGAGACCGACCCGAGCTCCTTGAGCTCGCGGACGAGCCGCCCGTAGTGGCCCGGGTCGGCCACGGCCGCCACGCCGGCATAGTTCCTGGCGGCGGCCCCGAGCAGCGCTGCCCCACCGACGTCGATCATCTCGATCGCCTCGTGCAGCCCGACCGAGCGCGCGCCGACCTGCGGCGAGAACGGCTTCACGTTGACGACGACGAGGTCGATCGGGCTGATGCCGTGCTCGGCCAGCTCGTCGAGCTGGGCGGGGACGTCGCGCCGGGCGAGGATGCCCGCATAGACGGCCGGATGGAACGTCTTGACCTGCCCGCCGACGAGGGCCGGCACCGCCGTCAGGTCGGCGACCGACCCGACCTCGATCCCGTCGGACGCCAGATGGTCGCGGGTCCCGTCGGTGGCGAACATCTCGACGCCGAGGGTGGCCAGGTCGCGGGCCAAGCCGGACACACCGTCGCGATTCGCGACCGAGAGCAGGGCACGCACCCCGGACCACCTCCTGATCTCCGGTCGACGACGCGCCTTATCGACGCCCGCGGCGGCGGGCCTCCGTCATCGGCCCGAGTATACCGCCCGCCATGGCATACTCGGCCTCCCATTGCCACCCTCGTCAGGAGTCTGCCGGTGACGCTGCCGCCCTGGGAGTACCTCTTCCAAAAGTTCTCCGGCGACACCATGCCGGACCTCTTCCGGGCGACCTGGGTCTCGTCGCTCATCCTCCTTGGCGCCCTGGTCATCCTGTACAACGTCCGGACCCGGGCCCTTCGCCACCACCCGCCCTACCTCGAGATGTACGAGTGGCTGCTCTGGTCGGGCCTGATCATGTTCAGCCTGCTGCTCGTGTTCAGCCTGTTCGTGTGGGACTTCATCTTCGTCCTCGTCACGATGATCGGCGGCAGCGCGATCCTGCTCTGGATCCGGTTCGTCCGGTTCCCGCCGATGTTCGAGGTCTACGCCCGGAAGCTCGCCCGCGAGCGCTACTTCACCCGATCGAAGTTCGCCCATCCCGAGGCGACGATCCGGTCGAAGACGGCCCGAACGGCGCGCCCGAGCCGGGCCGGCCGACCGGCCAAGCGCCGCCGCCGACGGTAGCGGCCGGACGACCGGCATGGAGATCCGCCGCTTCGGCTACGGGCACCGGCGTCCCGAGGGGCCGGCCGGCAGCCACGGTGTGCGCGCGGCGGTGATCCACTCGGACGGCCGGGGCCGGATCTCCGAGCTGGCCTTCGCCCGCAAGGCGATCGTCGAGCCGCACGTCAATCCGAACACCACCTGGTTCGTCGTGATCGAGGGCGGCGGGTTCGTGCTGGTCGACAACGAGACCGCCCGGGTGTTCGCCGGCGAGGCCGTCCTCTGGCCGGCCGGGGTGGTCCACGGCGCGTCGACCGACGTGTCCGAGATGCGGGCGATCGTCGTCGAGCTGGCCGGCGAGGACGACTCGGCCCTCCGCGAGATCGTCGATGCCGTCCCGCTGGCCCTCGATTCCGGGCCGGTGGCGAAGGGCGAGGGTGAGCTCGTCCATGACCACCCGGACCGCGGCTACGACCCGGCCGAGGGCGAGCCGGTCTAGGAGCCGGAGCCGAGCACCGCCCCGAGCTGGCCGAGGATCCGGGCCGTCGCGCCCCACACGAGGAGCTCGGTCCCGTCGTCGGCCTCGATCGGGTAGGCGCCGTACCGGAGCGGCCAGTCGCGGATCGTCCGCTCGACGATCCGGAGCGGCGCGCCGGGCAGGAACGCTGCCAGCCGCGGCTCGAGGATCCGGGCGACCTCAGCCGGGGACGCGGCGAGGACGGGCCGGCGCTCGGCGACGGCGAGGACGGGCATCAGGGCGAACCGGCTGACCGGGATCCAGACCTCGTCGAGGAGACCCAGGATGCGGACGCCGGCGGCGGTCGCGTCGAGCCCGACCTCCTCGGCCGCCTCCCGCAGCGCGGTCGACACGATGTCGGCATCGTCCGGCTCGACCTTCCCGCCGGGGAAGCTCACCTCGCCCGAATGGAGCCCGTCGTAGGTCGGCCGTTCGGTCAGGACGACCCGCGCCGACCCGTCGGCACCCGGAACGACCAGGACGAGGACGCCCGCCGGTCGATCCTCCGCCGCAACCCGGGAGAACGACGGGCGAGCCCGCCCATCGGTGAGGACCGGCATGAGCTCCGGCGGCCCGGCCGGCAGTCGGTCGGGCAGGCTGGCCAGGCGCTCGACGGCATCCTCGATCCTCATCGGTCGATCGTCTGCAGCCGGCCTCAGTTGACCAGCTCGCCGCCCTGGCGCTTCGGTTGCTCGTCCGTGTCGGGCAGGTCGAGGACCGTGCTCCGTCGCTTCGATCCGCCGGATCCGGCGGTCGCCCCGGCCCGTGCGTCGCGCCGGTCGGACGCCTCGATCGGTGACCGCGACGTCGCCGGCGGAGAACACGATCGTCCCGCCGACCGGGTCGGCGTCGGCGACGATCCGGTCACCCGGCTTGAATTCGCCCTGCAGGATCGCTCGCGCCAGCGGGTTCTCGACCAACCGCTGGATCGTCCGCTTGAGCGGTCGCGCGCCGAAGCTCGGATCGTGGCCTTCGCGCGCGATCAGCGCCCGGGCGGCCGGCGTCAGCTCGAGCGTCAGGTCCTGCGAGGCCAGCCGTCGCGACAGGTCGGCCAGGAGCAGGTCGACGATCGCCGACAGCTCGGCGTCGGTCAGGGCATGGAAGACGATGATCTCGTCGATCCGGTTGAGGAACTCGGGCCGGAACTGGAGACGCAGCGCCTCGCTCAGCTGGGCCTTCATCGCCTCGTAGGCCGAATCGCGATCGACGCCGGCGAGCTCGGAGGCGCTCGCGATCGCGGCGCTGCCGATGTTGCTGGTCATGATCACGACGGTGTTCTTGAAGTTCACCGTCCGCCCATGGCCGTCGGTCAGCCGGCCGTCGTCGAGGACCTGGAGCAGGATGTTGAAGACGTCCGGATGGGCCTTCTCGATCTCGTCGAGGAGGACGACCTGGTACGGCCGGCGGCGGACGGCCTCGGTCAGCTGCCCGCCCTCGTCGTACCCGACATAGCCGGGCGGTGCGCCGACCAGGCGCGACACCGAGTACTTCTCCATGTACTCGCTCATGTCGATCCGGACCAGCGCGCCATCGTCGTCGAACATGAACTCGGCGAGGGCTCGGGCGAGCTCGGTCTTGCCGACTCCGGTCGGACCGACGAACAGGAACGAGCCGATCGGCCGGCGCGGATCGCGCAGCCCCGCGCGCGCCCGGCGAACGGCGTCCGACACGGCCTGGATGGCCTCGTCCTGGCCGACGACCCGCTCGTGGAGGCGCTCCTCCATGTGGACGAGCTTGTGGGTCTCGCCCTCGAGGAGCTTGGTCACGGGGACTCCGGTCCACGACGCGACGATTCCGGCGATGTCGTCCGCCGTCACCTCTTCCTTGAGCAGGGCACCCGGACCCTGGAGCGCGGCCAGCGCGGCTTCCTGCTCCTTGAGCTGGGCCTGGAGCTCCGGCAGGCGACCGTACTTGAGCTCGGCGGCCCGGGCCAGGTCGGCCTCGCGCTCGGCCTGCTCGATCCTCGTCTGGATCGCCTCCAGCTCGGACTTCGTGGCCCGGATCGCGGTGATGGCGGCCTTCTCGGCCTCCCAGCGCTGCTTGAGCGCGCCGGACTCCTCGTTGATCTCGGCCAGCTCGCGCTCGAGCGCCTCGAGACGTGCCTTGGCGGCGTCGTCCTTCTCCTTCTTGAGAGCCTCGCGCTCGATCTCGAGCTGGATCCGGCGCCGCTCGAGCTCGTCGAGCTCGGTGGGCATCGAATCGAGCTCCATCCGGAGCCGGCTGGCCGCCTCGTCGACGAGGTCGATCCCCTTGTCGGGCAGGAACCGTTCGGTGATGTAGCGGTCGGACAGCGTCGCGGCCGCAACGAGCGCCGAATCGGTGATCCGGACGCCGTGGTGGTTCTCGTATCGCTCGCGCAGGCCGCGCAGGATCGAGATCGTCTGCTCGACCGTCGGCGGCTCGACCATCACCGGCTGGAAGCGCCGCTCGAGGGCGGCGTCCTTCTCGATGTGCTTGCGGTACTCGTCGAGGGTGGTCGCGCCGATCGTGTGCAGCTCGCCCCGGGCGAGCATCGGCTTGAGCAGGTTCGAGGCATCCATCGCGCCCTCGGCAGCGCCCGCGCCGACGACGGTGTGGAGCTCGTCGATGAACAGGATGATCTGGCCCTCGCTGTCCTTGATCTCCTTGAGGACGGCCTTGAGCCGCTCCTCGAACTCACCCCGGAACTTGGCCCCGGCGATGAGCGCGCCGAGATCGAGCGAGATCACCCGCTTGTCCTTGAGGCCCTCGGGCACGTCGCCCCGGACGATCCGCTGGGCAAGGCCCTCGACGATGGCGGTCTTGCCGACCCCCGGCTCGCCGATCAGCACCGGGTTGTTCTTCGTCCGGCGCGAGAGGACCTGGATGACCCGCCGGACCTCATCGTCGCGGCCGATCACCGGGTCGAGCTTGCCGGCCCGAGCCTCCGCGGTCAGATCCCGGCCGTACTTCTCGAGCGCCTGGTACGTGCCCTCGGGGTTCGGCGAGGTGACCCGCTGGCCCCCGCGGACGCCCTGGAGCGCGTTGAGGATCGCTTCCCGTCCGGCCCCGTGACGCTCGAGCAACGACTGGCCTTCGCCGCCGACCTCGGCCGCCCCGAGCAGGAGGTGCTCGGTCGAGACGTACTCATCGCCCAGGCGGCGCGCCTCCTCCTCGGCCCGCTCGATGACCCGCTTCGCTCGCGGGTCGAGGCTCAGCGAGCCACCCTCGATCCGCGCTCGGCGGCCGAGGATCGCGGCAAGCTCCGCGCGGAAGGCCGGGAGATCGACGCCGAGCCGCCTGAGCGTCTCGGCCGGGACGCCGTCGTCCGGCTCGACAAGCGCGGACAGCAGGTGCTCCGCGTCGAGGATGGGGCTATGGAGCGTCTCCGCGAGCTTCTGGGCGGCGAGGACGGTCTCCTGGGCCTTCTGGGTGAATCGATCCAGCTGCATCGGTCGTTCTCAAGGGGTCGGTCAGCCTGGCGGAGATCCGCCGCAGGCTCCGGAATTGTACAGTCTTGTCACTCATGTTGACAAGGTTCTTATCAATATTGGTTACTCAGTCGAGGCCCTGGCGAGGATCCGGCTGCTTGACGAGCTCGACGAGTCGCCGGGCCGCTTCCTTGGCCTCGTCGGACAGGTCGGTCGGGAGGATGACTCTCACCTTGACGAGCAGGTCGCCGGTCGCCGCTTCGCCCGCCTTCGGCTTCAGCCGGGGCATCCCCTGGCCCTTGAGCCGGAAGGTCCGGCCGGGCTGGGTTCCGGCCGGGATCGTCAGGCGAACCCGGCCCTTCAGGGTCCGGACCGTGACCTCAGCACCGAGCAGGGCCTCACCGAGGGTGATCGGGACCTCGCGGGTCAGATCGGCCCCGATCCGGGTGTAGACGGGGTGCGGCTTGACCCGGGTGACGAGGTAGAGGTCGGCTGGATGGTCCGGATCACCGCCGCCACGACCCTTCAGCCGGATCCGGCTGCCGGTCTCGACGCCACGCGGAACCTTCACCTCGAGACGCTTGCCGTCGACCTGGACGAGCCGGCTGGTGCCGTGGAAGGCCTCCTCCAGGGTCAGCTCGACGTCGGCTTCGACGCTCGGGGTCCGGGGCGCCGATCGCGTCCGACCGGGCGAGCCGGAGGAGAACCTGCCGGCCGGACCGGACCCGGCGCCGGCCAGGCCCATCCCGGCCAGGATGTCCTCGAACGAGGCACCGCCGGGCGGATCCAGCGCTGGTGCGAGCTCGCCCGCGGGTCGCCCCGGCGCCGGCCGCGGCCCCGCTGAAGAACGTCTGGAAGAAGTCGCTGAAGTCGCCGTCGTCGGACGTGCGGTACTCATAGCGGACGTTCCCGCCGGCCGGGCCACCGGAACCCGCCGGCTGCGCCACCGAACCCGGCGGCCGACCTGTACGCGTCCCAGTTCGCCCCGAGCTGGTCGTAGCGCTTGCGCTTCTCGGGGTCGGACAGGACCTCGTTGGCCTCGTTGATCTCCTTGAACCGGCGCTCGGACGTCTTGTCGCCCGGCTTGACATCGGGGTGATGCTGCCGGGCGAGCTTGCGGTAGGCGCGCTTGATGTCCGCCTGGGAGGCGTCGCGCGCGACTCCCAGATCCTGGTAGTAGTCGCGGTAGTCGACCGCCACGGCTCCCCGCTCAGTGCGCCTCGTCGGCGCGCTGGACGACGACCGGCTGCTGATCGGCCGGTGGGAACTGCGGGCGGACCGAAGGATCGGGCCGAGGCTCGGCGTTGCCGCCGCGGGCCGGTCCGGCCGTGCGCGGCGCCAGCGGCTTTGGCCGCCGGCGCAGCGCCGCGTCGAGGACCTGGTCCATCGAGTCGACCAGCACGAGCTTGGTCTGCTTGCGGATCTCCTCGGGGACGTCGCGCAGGTCCTTCTCGTTCTTCCGCGGAAGGATGACGATCTTCGCCCCGGACAGGTGGGCCGCCAGGATCTTGCTCTTCAGTCCGCCGATCGGGAGGACCCGACCGCGCAGGGTGATCTCGCCGGTCATCGCGACGTCCTTGCGGACCGGGATGCCGGTGAACGCGCTGACCATGGCGGTCGCCATCGTGACCCCGGCCGACGGGCCGTCCTTGGGGATGCCCCCGGCCGGGACGTGGATGTGGAGGGTGTTCTTCTCGAAGATCTCGCGCTCGACCCCGAGCCGGTCGGCGTTCGCCCGGATCCAGGACAGCGCCGCCCTGGCCGACTCGCGCATGACCTCGCCAAGCTGGCCGGTGAGGATGAAGTCCTCCTTGCCCTCCATCTTGGTCACTTCGACGGCGACGATGTCGCCGCCGACCTCGGTCACCACCAGACCGGTCGCGGCGCCCGTCTGGTCCTCGGTCTCGAGCTCGCCATACTCGAACCGGGGCGGTCCGAGGTACTCGTCGAGTCGCTTGACGTCGACGATCGTCTTGCGCTTGCGGCCTTCGGCCACCGCGCGGGCGACCTTGCGCATGATGTTGGCGATCTCGCGCTCGAGGTTCCGGACGCCCGCCTCGTGGGTGTACGCCTGGACGAGCTCGGTCATCGCCTCGTCGGTGATCTCGATGTGCTTCGGCTTGAGGCCGTGGTTCTCCATCTGCTTGGGGATGAGGAACCGGCGGCCGATCTCGGCCTTCTCCTGCTGGGTATAGCCCGGCAGCTGGATGATCTCCATCCGGTCGCGCAGGGCGGCGGGGATGGGGTCGATCAGGTTACCGGTGGCGATGAACAGGACCTTGCTGAGGTCGAACGGGACCTCGAGATAGTTGTCCTGGAACGTGTTGTTCTGCTCGGGGTCGAGGACTTCGAGCAGGGCGGAGCTCGGGTCTCCCCGGAAGTCCATCCCGATCTTGTCGATCTCGTCGAGCATGAACACCGGGTTGTTCGTCCCGGCCGTCTTGATGTTCTGGATGACCCGACCGGGCAGGGCGCCGATGTACGTCCGGCGGTGGCCGCGGATCTCAGCCTCGTCGTGGATCCCGCCGAGGCTCATCCGGACGAACTTGCGGCCCATCGCCCGGGCGACGCTCTTGCCGAGCGAGGTCTTGCCGACGCCGGGGGGTCCGACGAGGGCGAGGATCGGGCTGCGGATCGTGTCGGCCAGCGCGCGCACCGCGAGGTACTCGAGGATCCGGTCCTTGATCTTCTCGAGGCCATAGTGGTCCTCGTCGAGGATCTTGGCGGCCTCCTTGATGTCGAGCCGATCGTCGGTCGAGCTGTTCCAGGGCAGGCCGACCAGCCAGTCGACGTAGGTCCGGATGACCCCGACCTCGGGCGAGGCGGACGGGATCCGGCTCATCCGGTCGATCTCCTTGATCGCCCGGGCCTTGATCTCGTCGGGCATGCCAGCGCTCTCGACCTTCTCGCGAAGCTCGTTGATCTCGGCCTGCTGCGGATCGTCCTCGCCGAGCTCGCGCTGGATCGCCTTGAGCTGCTCGCGGAGGATGTACTCGCGCTGGGTCTTGTCCATCTCGGACTTGACCTCGGACTGGATCCGGCCCTTGAGCTCGAGGATCTCGACCTGTCGGGCGAGGAACGCCTGGACGAGCTTCAGCCGCTCGACGACGTCGATCGTCTCGAGCAGCTCCTGGCGCTGCTCGGTCGTCATGTCGGGGCTGTAGGCGACCATGTCGGCGAGGAGGCCGGGCTCGGTGATGTTGCGGGCGGCAACGGCGGCCTCGGGTGGGACCGGGGCGCCGTTGGCGACGTACTGCTCGATGCCGGCCTGGACGGTCCGCATCAGGGCCTGGACCTCGACGTCAGCGGGCGACGCGTCGCTGATCTCCTCGATGACGGCCACGATGTAGGGGGCGGTCTGGCTGAAGCTCTTGACCCGGAGCCGGCCCTGGCCCTGGACGATCGCCCGCACGGTGCCGTCCTGGAGCTGGACGACCTGGGCGATCTTGGCCAGCGTTCCGATCGAGTAGAGCTCGGCCGGATCCTCGATGTCCTCCTGCTCGGGCCGGCGCTGGGTCACCAGCGCGATCGGGCCGCCGCTCTCGACGGCCGCGTTGAGGGCGTTCACGCTCTTCTCGCGTCCGACCTGGAGCGGGACGATCATCTCGGGGAAGATCACCGTCTCGCGCAGGGCCACCAGGGGCAGCGTGCGCGGGGTCGTTCCGGAGCCCTTCGGCTTGCTCGGATTGGACGGTCGGTCAGACATCAACGGGTCTCCTGTCGTGCGGCATCCCTGCCGCGGTGCTCACGGTACTCGGTCCGACCACTGTCGTCCGACGCGCTGGCCTGGGCTTCATCGAAGAGGGTTTCCAGGATCCTGGTCCCGAGTCGCTCCTCGAGCTCGAACAGGATCCGGATCCCGGCGAGGTTGACGCCGCGTTCCTGGGTCAGGTGCCTGATCCACAGGATCCGCCGGATGTCGTCCTCGCTGTAGAGGCGAATGTTGGTTGGGGTCCGGGCAGGGCAGAGCAGGCCCTCGTCCTCGTAGATCCGGAGCGTTCGCGGATGGACCCGGACGAGGCCGGCCGCGACGCTGATCACGAAGACCGGGCGGGAGGGATCCCGCTCATGCCCGCCGGTGGACACGTGTCAGGCCTGGACGCTCGGGTCGGCCGGGGCGTCGACCGCCGGGAGCGGCTGACCCTCCGTGGTCGGGCTGATCTTGATCCGATGGGGCTTGACCTGCTCCGCGCGCGGGATGCGCAGGGTCAGCAAGCCGTTCTCGAAGGTCGCACTGGCCTTGTCGGGTTCGAGACCCTCGGGCAGCGCGATCGACCGGGTCACCGCGCCACGGCGGATCTCCCGGACGAGGTACGAGCCCTCCTCCTCGGTCAGCTCCTCGCGAGCGGACGTGGCCAGGGTCACCGTCCCGCCCTCGACCGTGATGTCGAGGTCCTCGGGGCGGATTCCGGGCAACGACGCCTCGATCGTCAGCGACTCGGCGTCCGTCCGGACATCGAGCGGCATGTAACCAAGCGTCGAGCCGTTGCCGGCGAACCGGACGAACGGGCGGGTGAAGTCGTTGTCAAAGAGCCGGTCCACCGCCTGGCGGAGCGAGAACAACTCGTCGTACGGCGACGGACGGCGCACGAGCATCGACATGATCGGCACCTCCAGATGTGATCGTCACCGGTCCCTCGACCGGACACATTGGGAGGATAGAACCTTGACAATATCGTTGTCAAGACATGGGACACACTTGGTTATGGGGTGTCGAGTGCGGCTCCGGCGTCAGGCCCCGAGCCGAGCGGCCGCGAGCTCCACGCTCACCAGGCTGCCCTTTTGTGTGTACAGCTCGAGGGCCCGTTGGAACGCCTCATCGGCCTCCGCACGACGACCGGCCGCCCGCAGGACGTCCCCGAGGATGAGCGCACTGTTCGCGTGGAACGTGATGAAGTCGGTGGTCGCGAAGTAGTCGACGGCGCTCCGGGCATCTCGCTCGGCGTCGTCGAGGCTCCCGGCATTGAGATGGGCACCTGCCGTGGCCGCCTCCAGGAGGGCCCGCGTCGCTCCGCGCTTGGCGGCTGCGATACCGGCCAGGCGCTCGACGTCGACCGGCTGGCCGGCGGCGACCTGGGTCAGCCCGTGAAGGGCTTCGAGGATCGCGTGCGGTCCGCCGTTCGCGATGAACCAGGCGCATCCTTCGGCGAGGATCCGTTCGGCCGCGGCATGGTCGCCTGCGAGGGTTTCGACGTCGGCCGCGACCTCGGCGAGGACGGCCGCGTCACTGCGTTGCCCGCTCTCGGCTGCGATCTCGATGCAGCGGGCCGCCAGCGAGCGGGCCAGCTCGAAGTCGCCGAGACGGGCGTGCAGGTGAGCGAGGGCGTGGGCGATCCCCATCTCGATCGCCCGATCATCGGGTGCGCCAGCCTGGATGCCGTTGCACCACGCGATCGCCTCCGACACTGGCCTCGGTCCCCAGTAGAGGTCGACGCTCATCTCCAGGACGATCGAGGTCTCTTCCCAGCGGGACCCGGCGCGGCGGGCGTGTTCGAGTGCTCGGGCCAGGGCGAGTTCGTCGCCGGCCGCGCTCCCGGTCTTCCATGAGGCGAAACCGCGAAGCCTCCAGGCCAGCGCCATCCCTCGGTCGTCACCGAGGCGCTCGAACGTCGCAAAGCACTCGTCCGCGATCCGTTGCAACTCACTCGGCGTGAGGTCGGAATCGATGATGAGGTAGCGCACGACGCGGGCGTAGGCAACGGCTTGCTCGTCGCCTGCTCGCCTCCGACCGCTCGATCGCCTCCGCGAAGCAGGCTTTCGCGTCGTCGAAGCGTCCATTCGAGTCAAGAGCGCGACCAAGGTCGGGCAGGATCGCGAGGCGGGCCGGGTCGTCCGGGTCCAGCAACGCCGCCGCCCGGCCATACAGGTTCACGGTCGCGGCGATGTCGGACCTCTCCAGCGCCCGGCTGCCGGCGGCGATGAGCCGCAGCGCGGCCCGACGGGCCAGCTCGCGCGCTCGGTCATCGACCGGCGCCAGCTCCTCGCGATATCGGAACGCCTGCTCGAGGTGATACCCGACCATCTCCTCGACCTCGCTCCGGCGGTCACCCGCCGTGCGGTCCAGCCAGCCGGCGAACAGCTCGTGGAGCTCGGCACGCTCCGACTTCGGCAGCCGCTCGTAGGCTGCGTCACGGATGAGCATGTGCCGGAACCGGAACGCCTCGCCCTGGGCGAGTCCGGAACGGTCGGGGCGGATCAGCTCCTTGCGAACGAGGGCAACCAGATTGCCGAGGGACCTCGGAACGGCCCTCGGTCGGCGACAGGGCGACGACGGCGGGCTGGTCGAAGACGCGACCTACGACCGATGCGCGTTCGGCGACCGCTCGCTCATCGGGGAGCCAGCCGGTCGAGGCGCGCCGCGAGCAAGGCCTGGATCGTCGGCGGCACGGAGATCGATTCGAGATCCCGCGTAGCGGTCCATCCGTCGACGCCGGGCACCAGTGCGCCGTCGTCGATGAGCATCCCGACGAACTCCTCGAGGTAGAGGGGATTGCCCTCGACCGCATTCGCGATCCTCGCTCGCACCGACGTCGGGAGTACTCCCGGGACGAGCGCGTCGATCAACTCCAGGGCAGGCCCCTCGGTCAGCGGCTCGAGCAGGATCGTCGTGGCGTTGAGCTTGCCGCCGCCCCAGGTCGGGCGGTCGTCGAGGAACTCCGGTCGCGCCGGGCAGACGACGAGGATCGGTGCGTCCCGGGCAAGGTCTGAGACCGACTCGATGAGGTCGAGCAAGGTCGGCTCGGCCCAATGGATGTCGTCGACGAGGACGATCAGCGGACGCTCGTCGGTGAGGTGCTCGAGTGCGCGGCGGAACGCCCAGACGAGCTCTTCCTGGGCTGCGGACGCCTCGAGACCGATCAGACTGACGAGGCCGCGTGCGATCGCCGCGGACTCGGGGAGTCCGGAGACGAAGGTCTGGATCCGCTCGCGCGCCGTTTCGGCGTCGTCACCGTCGTCGATCCCGGCCGCCTGCCGGACGATCTCGGCAACGGGCCAGTAGGTAATGCCCTCCCCGTACGGGAGGCAACGGCCGCGGACAATCAGGGCCCGGTCGCGGATGGCTCCGAGGAACTCGGCGACGAGCCGGCTCTTGCCGACGCCGGCCGTACCAAGGATCGTGAACATCTGGCACGACCCATCCGAGACGGCGCGTTCGAAGGCTTGCCGGAGCGCATCAAGCTCGCGTTCACGTCCGACCATCGGCGCATCGAGCCGACGACGATGCCCCTCGGCGCCGGCGGCGACCTGGTGCAGCCGGTAGGCGAGGACGGGCTCCGTCTTGCCCTTGAGCTCGATCGACTCAGCCGGACCCACCTCCACCGCGTCGCGCACGAGTTCGTGAGTCGCGCTGCCGATGACGATCTCACCTGGCCCGGCGGCCGTCTGGAGCCTGGCGGCGACGTTGACGGCGTCGCCGACGACGATCGCCTCACCGGGCCCGCCGGTGCCGACGACGACCGCGCCGGTGTTGATACCCGTTCTCGCCTCCAGGGTGACGCCGCGCTCCCGGCGCAGGCCGACGTTCAGCCGATCGAGCGCCTCGCGCATCTCCGCCGCGGCTCGCACGGCCCGAAGGGCATCCTCTTCGTGGATCACCGGAACCCCGAACACGGCCATCACGGCGTCGCCGATGTACTTCTCGACCGTTCCGCCGTGGCGCTCGATGACCTCGCGCATGCTCGCGAAGTAGCGGCCCATGACGTCGCGCAGCGATTCCGGGTCGAGCCGTTCACCGAGCGCCGTCGAGCCGGTCACGTCCGTGAACAGGATCGTCACCGTCTTACGGGTCTCGCGCGCCGGGGAAGACGGCGCGAGCGCCGCGCCGCAATACCCACAGTGCCGGAAGCGCACCGGGTTCTCTTCGCCACACGAAGGGCAGCGGACCACCCGCGGAGTGTAGGGCGCGCCGAGCATCAGCTGCGGGCCGGTCTCCGCGACCTCGGTGCGGCTCGAGCGTGTCCTCGTCGCCGATCAGCTCTCCGTGGAGGGCAGCCTCGCACTCCGGCCGGCCGATCGCGATGACCTTGTCACCGAGCGCGAGGACGGTGTCCGGGCGGATCGGGATGGCGACCTCGTCACGAACGACGGCGAAGATCGCACAACCCTCGGGCATCGGCACGTCGCGGGCGGCACGGCCGATCGCCGGCGAGCCGTCGCGCAGCTGGGCCTCGATGATCTCGAGCTCGCCACCGCCCAGGCCGGCCAGGTGGAGCAGCTCGTGGACCGGGATGTCCTGCTCGATCGAGCCGAGGACCATCCGGGTCGGGCTGATCAGCTCGTCGACGCCGAGGTGACGGAACAGCGCCTCGTTCTTCGGGTTGTTGACCCGGGCGATCGTCCTCGGGACGTCGAAATGGTGCTTGGCCATCTGGCAGATCACGAGGTTGTCCTCGTCGTCACCGGTGACCGCGGCCACGACGTCCGCCCGATCGCAGCCGGCCTCGGCGAGGTGATTGCCCTCGCAGCCGTCGCGGCCGATGACGATCGAGCCGATGTCGTCGGCGATCTGCGCCGCCCGCTGTGGATCCTTCTCCATGAGCACGACTTCGTGGCCGGAGTCGATGAGCTCCTTGGCCAGGTAGTAGCCGACCTTGCCACCACCGACGACGAGGACGAACATGCTCAGGCCTCCCCGGCCGGCAGCGCGCCGACCGCAGCGCCGGCCGCGGCCGGTGGACTCCCCGGATGCTCGTGCGGCGCGGCGGCTCGGACGCTCGGCGCCGGGCCCATCGTGAGCCCGATGTGGGTGAGCAGGGCGTGGGTCATGAGGTCCGTCCGGCAGATCGTCGCGATGCCGAGCTCGGCATACGCCCTGGCCCGGACCGGATCGTTGATCTTGGCCACGATCTGACGGATGTTCAGCGCCTCGGCGGCGAGCTGGGCGGCCATGACGTTCCGGTTGTCGCCCTCGGTCAGGGCGAAGAAGACGTCGGCACCCTCGGCTCCGGCCCGGCGCAGGGTGTCCTCGTCGGTGCCGTCGCCGCGGACGGCGTTGCCCCCGAACGAGGGCGGCAGCCGGTCGAACGCGCCGGTCGACAGGTCGACGATCGTGACCTGATGACCTTTGGCGTCGAGGTCGGCGGCGATGCTCGCTCCGACCCGGCCGCAGCCGACGACGACGACGTTCATGACGGTGACTCCTGGCCCATCGGCTCGCGGATGACGATCACCGCACAGGGCGCGTTCTTGAGGGTGTAGGGGACCGTCCGACCGATCGCGAAGTCCCCGCCGAACCTGGTCCGGTAGGGCAGGCCGAGGATCAGCAGGTCGGCGCCGACGGCACTCGCCTCGTCGACGATCGCGGCACCGACGTCACGGGCCTGGAGCAGGACGGTCTCGATCGGCATCTTCATCGAGTCGGCGACTCCTTCGACCACGTCGAGCACCCGCTGGGCCTCCTCGGACCGGGAGGCCACGTCGGCATCGAGCGGCAGGCTCCAACCGATCTCGACGATGTGGATCGCCATCACCTCCGCCTTCGTCGGTCGGGCGAGCTCGCACGCGATCCGAACGATCCGCTCGTCGCTCGGTCCGCCATTGACGGCGATGACGACGCGACGGATCGCGCCTGGACTGGGTTCCGGCACGGCGGTCACGATACCACCGGCGTCCGTGCGGGTCTTGGCGGGCGATCAGGCTCCGGTGCCGCGACGCGACGGTCCGGACGGTGCGCCCGACGCGGGGTTGGCGGGCGGATTGCCCGCCAGGTGGCGCATCGTCCGGCTCCTGGTCGTGGCCGGACGGACCCTCGCGCCGGTACGGCGCGTTGACCACGACCGTGTGCGGCCGGCCGATCAGCGCCGAGCGGAGCCGCTTGGCCGACTGGTTGTACAGGATTCGCTCCCACCAGTGGCGAGCGACGTACTCGGGGATGACCACGAAGGTGACCGGAGCGTCCTTGTCCGGCGGCCACGCCCGGTCGAGCACGTCGAGGTAGGCGAGGAGCGGGCCGACGAGCGCCCGGTACGGGGACTCGACCAGGACGAGCGGCACGCCCGGCATCTGCCGCTCCCACTGGTCGCGCATCGCGGCCGACTGGTCCGGGTCGTCCGAGATGTAGACGGCCCGGACGTCGTCGCTGATCGAGCGGCCGACGTTGACGGCCTGGACGACCGCCCGGTTGAGCGACGGGACCGGCACGACGACCCGCTCCTCGCGCCGGGGCTCGCCGCCGACGAAGTCGGGTCGGACCGCGAGCTGGGTGGCCGACGCGCTGTACTGGCGGCTGATGAACAGCATCATCCCGACCAGGATCGGGATGAGGATCACCACGAGGTAGGCCCCGTCGACGAACTTCACCGACACGACGACCACGAAGACGACGGCGGTCAGCGCGGCGCCGAACGCGTTGACCGCCGCCCGCCAGTGCCAGCCCGGCCCGTGGACGCCGATCCAGTGCTTGACCATCCCGATCTGGGAGAGGGTGAAGCAGACGAACACGCCGACCGAGTAGAGCGGGATCAGGGCGTGGGTGTCGCCACCGAAGATCCACAGGAGTCCGAACGCCACCGCCGCCAGGACCACGATCCCCCACGAGTAGGCCAGCCGATCGCCGCGGAACGAGAACTGGCGGGGCATGAAGCCGTCCTCGGCGAGGATCGCCGCCAGCCGCGGGAAGGCGTTGAAGCTGGTGTTGGCCGCCAGGAACAGGATCAGGGCGGTTGCAGCGGCGAAGGCCGGCACGAACAGCGAGCCCGCGCCGAACACCGAGGTCGCCACGAGCGCCACGACCGACGGTCCGCCCGGTTGGGTCGGGAGCACGTCGTACGCCCGGGCCACGACCGTGATCCCGACGAACAGGATCCCGAGCAGGATCGCCATCACGGTGAGGGTGTTCGCGGCGTTCTTCGCCTCGGGCGGCTTGAACGCCGGCACCCCGTTCGCGATGGCCTCGACGCCGGTCAGCGCGACGGAGCCGCCGGCGAACGCTCGGAGCAGGAGGAACACGCTGAGGGTCTCGATCGCAGGCGGGTTGAACACGTCGGTCTGCTCGATCGGCACCACCGTGCCGGTGACGATGTGGAAGGCTCCGACGCCGATCATCAGCAGGGCCAGGAACACGAACAGGTAGGTCGGGATCGCGAAGATGTTGCCGGACTCGCGCAGGCCGCGGAGGTTGCCGATCGTGATCAGCGAGATCGAGACGAAGGCGACCTCGATCCGGACGTCGTAGATCTGGGGGATGACGGACTGGATCTGCTCGATCGCCGAGGCGGTCGAGACGGCCACCGTCATGACGTAGTCGATCAGCAGGGCGGCAGCCGCGATGAGCCCGAACAGCTGCGACAGGTTCTCGCGGGCGACGACGTAGGCCCCACCGCCGCTCGGGTAGGCCCGACAGACCTGGCGGTAGGACACCGATACGACCGCCAGCAGGACGGCGATCGCGACCGACACGCCGACCGAATAGGCCAGCGCACCCGCCCCGGCGGCGATGATCAGGACCTTGAGGATCTCCTCGGTCGCGTAGGCCGACGACGAGATCGCGTCCGAGCTGAAGATCGCCAGCGCCTTCTTCTTCGCCAGGCGCTCGCCGAGCTCCTCCTCGTTGGCCAGCACGCGACCGAAGACGATCGCGCGGGCCCGCGCGATGGCCCGGCCGGCCGGCGTCAGGGGACGGCTGGCGGCCTCCTTCGCCACCATCTGGCCGGGGCCCGTGTACCGGAAGTAGGGTGAGTGCGGTCGGGCCACCCTGACCCGGCGGTCGGCCGGTTTGCGCCCGTGGAGCGGGCGACGACCGCCGATCATCGCCGCTGCTTCCCGCTGGAGCTCACGATCCCTCCGATCCCGTCAGCGCGACAGGCTACCATCGGGCTTCAGAGGCCATGGTCGAGCCGATCGACGAGCCGGTCGGGCAGCTTGAGCCGGCGCATGGCTCGCTGGGTGGCGGCGATGTCGTACTCGACCCGATGCCAGGTCAGGGTCCGCCGCTCGAGATCGAGGACCAGCGCGCTGGCCCTGGGGTCGCCGTCGCGAGGCTGGCCGACACTGCCTGGGTTGGCCAGCATGCGCCTGGAGCCGAGGTCGAGCGCCGAGCGATCGGACGGGCTGAGCATCTCGACGAGGCCGTCCTCGTCGCGGAAGACCGACGGCAGGTGCGTGTGGCCGTGCAGCCCGTACGGGACCTCGAGCAGGGCCAGGTTGAGCCGGGCGACGGGGGCGGTCGTGATGTACTCCCAGGTCGGGTCGCGCAGGCTGCCATGGACGAGCGCGAACTCGCCCTCGGTATGACGCTCTGGCAGCGCCGAGAGCCAGTCCCGCGTCGGGCGGGCGATCGCCGTGCGGGTCCACTCCATGGCTCGCCGGGCATCGTGATTGAAGTAGTCGATCTCGAGGCCGCCCACGGCCGCCGCGTCGTGGTTGCCGCGGACCCCGATCGCGTTCAGCTCGGCGAGCCTGGCCACGACGGCATCAGGCTCGGGTCCATAGCCGACGACGTCGCCGAGCTGCCAGATGCCGTCCACCGCGCCGACGGCGGCGAGGACGGCGTCCAGGGCGACGAGGTTGGCATGGATGTCCGACAGGACCGCGATCCGCACGGTCAGAGTTTCCGATAGTTCGGCGGCCGGTGGGCGGGTCGTCCTGCGTTTGGCCGGGTCGCGGAGCGGACCGAGTCGGTCGGCACGGATCAGCGCGCCGGGCCGGCCCGGCGGCGGACCGCCGGATCGCGGGGGAACCCAGCCGGCGTCGGTCGGGCCTTGACCACGGTGACCAGCACGTGCCGATCGAGGCCGAGCCCCGGATCGACCGGCACGATGGTCGGCGGGTCTCCTCCGAGGAGCTCGATCGTCCGGGCGGCCGCCGCCAGCTCCGGGCCGAGCTCGGCGCGCTTCCAGGCGACGAGGAGCCCGCCCCGGGCGACGAGTGGCAGTCCGAGCTCGGCCACCTCGGCCAGGCTGCCGACGGCCCGGGCGACGACCGCCGGCCAACGCTCCCGGTGGCGGCGGTCGGCAGCCAGTGCCTCGGCTCGGCCGGCGAACGCCTCGACCGTCCCGGCCGGGCTGACGACCGAACCGAGCGCGTCGAGGAAGCGCGCCTTCTTGCCGATGCTGTCCACGAGCAGGGCCCGGCGGACCGGCACCGCGACGGCCAGGGGCAGGCCCGGATAGCCGCCACCGCTGCCGACGTCGACGAAGGCATCGACGGCGTGGCGGCGGAGGACCGCGACCGCGGTCAGGCTGTCGAGCACGTGGCGCCGGATGGCCGCCGAGGGATCGCGGATCGCCGTCAGGTTGATCGCGGCGTTCCAGGCGAGGAGCAGGCGGAGATGGTCCTCGATCGCCCGTCGCGCGTCCGCCGGGAGGTCGGCCAGACCGAGCGTCTCGAGGCCCTCCTCGAGGGCAGCACGCGACTCGGACGGAATGGCGGGCAGGCCGTCGACGCGCGACGGGAGCGGTTCGCGAGGGCGGTCCACTGGCCTCCTGGGTGATGGGGGCTTGGACCGACCGCGAGCCGCTCCCGGCGTCGACGATATGGCGCTCGACACGGAGGACCGGTCGGTCTTCCGCGGCTCATCCGGTTCCGGCTCCGGTCTCCCGGCGCCCCTCGCGAGCCACGTTACCCTGCGGTGCCGCCATGACGTGCGGATGCCGGACGCTACGGGACGGCCGACGTGAAGTCAACGCGGTTATCCACGAACCGCGATCGACGGTCCACGTTCGTGGATAAGTCGGCCCTTCGACCACAACGCCGGCCGCCGACCGAGGCCATGCGGACGGTCCGCCGACCGGCGCCGCGCGGACGGTCAGGCCGGGTTTGGTGGGTCGCTCCGGGAGAGGGCTCCGTCGATCGCCCGCAGCCGGACCGGGCGCACGGCGGGGGCGGTCGCCGCCGGCGTCGCCTCCTGATCCGGATCGTGGGCTGGCGTCTCCAGGGCGACCGGCCGTCCTCCCGAGCGGATCGCCCGCAGCACGGCGGCCTCCTCGAGGAGGACTTCCTCGTCGGCCAGGGCGCGCTCGAGCGCGTCCTCGATCGACCCGGTGCCTGCCTCGGCCGGTCCGGGCAGGACGAGGACGAAGCTCGACCCGGACTCCTGGACCGAGGCGACGGCCAGGTCACCGTCCATCGCCCTGGCCAGGTCACGGGCGATGGCGAGACCGAGCCCGGTGCCGCTCACCGAGCCATGGGCGTCGACCCGGAAGAAGCGCTCGAAGATCCGGAACCGGTCCTCGGCCGCGATCCCCGGGCCGTCGTCGCGGACGGCGATGACCGCCACGGGCCCATCGAACCAGCCGGCGAGCTCGACGTGGCCTCCGTCCCTGGTGAACTTCAGGGCATTGCCGATCAGGTTCGTGAGGATCCGCTGGACCTCGCGCCGATCGCCGCTGGCCGATCGCATCCGGGGCGGGAGGTCCGACCCGAGCGCGATCCCGCGCTCGAGGGCGAGCGGCGCCAGGGCACCCAGGACGCGGCCGCCGATCTCGGCCACCGAGAAGGGCCGGATGTCGAGCCGGAGGTTGCCCGCGTCCAGCCGGGAGATCTCGAGGAGATCGCCGACGAGATCGCCCATCGAGTCGACGATCTGCCGGCTGCGTTCGATGAACTCGCGCTCGACCGCCGGGTCCTCGACCCGTCCCTCGGCGATCAGGTCCAGGTAGCCGCTCAGACCGGTCAGCGGCGTCCGAAGATCGTGGGCCACGGTCGCGACGAACCGCTCCCGCTCGGCCTCCCGTGCCAGCAGGGCGTCGAGCTCGGCGGCCTGGGTCACCTGGGCGGTGACCAGGGCAAGGGCAACCGCGGCATGCCGGGCAAGCGTCGGCGGGAGCCGGTCGGCCAGGCCCAGGACCCCGTCCTCGTCGGTCATCTCGAACCCGAGGATGACCCGGCCGGCGCTCGGGATCTCGATCAGCGCAAACCGTGCCTCGGGTGGCAACCGGTGGATCGACGCTCGCGGCGGCCCTGACACCGGCTCGTCGTCGGCGGGCGGTCTCGATCGCGCGGTCGTCACCGTTCGTCCCGTCCGTGTCGCCGGCCGCCACGTCGGTTCCCGCCATCGCCGGCTCGACCTGGCGGGCGACCGTGATCGGCGCTCGCCCGGAAGCCGCTCGCTCCGCCCGGGACCGTGGAGCCTCGGCATCGAGCCAGGCGGCCAGGCGTCGGGCATCGGCCTCGTCCTCGCCAGCGGCGACCGAGACGGCCACCCGCCGCTCGGACGTGATCGACAGGACGGCCGCTCGTCGAGCGCCGACGGTTCGGGCCAGGAGCTCGAGCAGGCCGGCCAGGCGGGTCTGGGCGGGCGCGTCGGCGACGAGGACGTCGAGGGCGCGCGCGAGCATCGCCGCCTCCTCGTGGGCGAGGCGGTCTTCCCGCCGGCGGGACCGCTGCCGGCGTTCGACGTACGGACCCGGCGCTCCGACGGTTGGCGTCCGAGCGGGCACGCGGACGAGCGGTGGATAGCGATCGGCCATCCGGGGCATCGTCCTGCGGCCGGTGCATCCGGGAAATCCCCCGTCCGCCGAGGCGGCCGGCCCGGAAGTACCGTCGGCGGTTGGCCTCGGCGCAGGGCCGACGAGCCCGTCGGCGACGGTTCAGGCGCCTCGCGCGGGTCGGACCGGGCGGCCGATCGTGCGCCGGACGACGTCGATGACCTCGTCCACGTACGCATCGGCCTCGCCGCGCTCGGCGGCCGTCCGGACGCAGCCGCGGACGTGGTCCTCGAGGATCATGATCGAGACCGCGTCGACCGCGGCGCGGAGCGCGGCCGTCTGCTGGAGGATGTCGACGCAGTACTCGTCGCGCTCGATCATCCGGGCGATCCCGCGGACCTGTCCCTCGATCCGGCTCAACCGGCGAACGAGGGTCGCCTTGTCCTTCGAGTAGCTGTGCCGGAAGTCATCGGGCGCCTCGGGCGCCGGCGTCGGGCGGCCGGGTCGGCTGGTGGCGGTCGTCATCGTGGTCCCGTCGTGCGATGCGTCGCGAGCGCTCCTCGCCCGCTCTCGGGATCATACTCCCCATCAGTATTCGCCATCGAGGGAGGGGTATCGGCCGGTGGACCCCGGCAGCCGGCCTGACCCAGTCCCCGACGGTCGGCTAGACTGCGCTTCGATGGATCCCCGCGATCGCCCGCCCGCGACCGCCGCCACCGGGGCGGGCAGGTGAGCGACTCACGGTCGACCGGCCAGGGCGTCGACCCGCAGTCGACCCCGGACATCCCGGACAGCCCCGACACGGCTCCCGCCTTCGCCCATGCCAGCGAGGCCGAGCTGTCCCGGATCCTCGACTTCTACGCCGTCCGCTGGGAGTACGAGCCGCACGTCTTCCCGATCCTGTGGAACACCGACGGCGACGTGCTCGAGAGCTTCGCTCCCGACTTCTACCTGCCGGACCTCGACCTCTACGTCGAGATGACCACGCTCCGCCAGAAGCTCGTGCGCAAGAAGAACCGCAAGCTGCGCCGGCTGCGCGAGCTCTACCCGGGGATCCGGATCAAGCTGTTCTACGCCCGGGACTTCCGGGCGCTCATGCTCAAGTACGGCCGGCTCGCCCTGGCCGAGGAGCTGTCCGGGACGCCCGGCCAGGTCACCCCCGGACGAACCTACGAGGAGCTCCTGGCGGGCCGCGTCGAGACCGTGCCGGAGGGGCCGGGCGTCGAGCCGCTCCCGCTCCCGGCCGAGCTGGCCGCGGTCGACGGTTCGCCGGTCGTCCCGGCTCGCCGTCGCCGCCGAAGACGCTCGACCGGGGCCCCGAGCACGGCCGTCGTTGAGGCGGCTGCGACCGACCGATGAGCGCGCCGGTCGATCTCCACGCCGACGTCGCCGAGGTCCTCGTGTCGGAGGACGCCATCCAGGCCCGGGTGCGCGAGCTCGGCCAGCGGATCAGCGACGACTACCGGGGCCACAACCTGACCCTCGTCAGCGTGCTCAAGGGCTCGCTTCCGTTCATGGCCGACCTGATGCGGGCGATCGACGTCCCGGTCCGGATCGACCTCATGGAGGTCTCCTCGTACGGCGGCACGGCGACCGAGTCGTCCGGTCTCGTCCGGATCCTCAAGGACCTGTCGGCGAGCATCGCCGGCGAGGACGTCCTCCTGGTCGAGGACATCATCGACACCGGGCTCACGTTGAACTACCTCCTCCGCTACCTGCGCGGCAAGAATCCGGCGACCCTCCGGATCTGCACGCTGCTCGACAAGCCGGCGCGGCGCCTGGTCGAGATCCCGGTCGACTACACCGGGTTCACGATCGAGGATCGGTTCGTGGTCGGCTACGGGCTCGACTACGGGGAGCTGTACCGCAATCTGCGCTTCGTGGGCGTCCTCCGCCCCGAGGTCTATTCCGGCGGGAGCTGAGGAGCTCGGTGCATCGACGACCGCTCGGCCGGGGCCGGCTGCTTGCCGCGATCGGCGCCGTGCTCATGCTCATCGGCTGCGTCCTGCCCTGGTTCGCGCGGGGCGGCGGCGAGACCGGGATCACGCCGATCACGACGAACGCGTTCGCCGACAAGGGCATCGTCGTGTTCATCTGCGCGTTGCTCATCCTCGCCCTGGTCAGCCTGCCGTATGCCGCCGGCGACAAGCCGGTCGCCCTCGACCGGACGATGTCGTACGGGATCGTCCTGGCGGTCGCGATCGGTGCCTTCGCCTGGCGGGTCCTCGAGTTCGTGCTGATCGACCCGATGGGCCTGAGGCCCGACCTCGCTCCCGGGATCTGGATCGTGGCGATCGGCCTGATCGTCCTGACCCGGGCCGTCTACGAGATCTCGGCGGAGCGTCGGTACTGACCGGAACCCGGATCAGGGGCCGGTGATGTCGACCGGCACCGGCAGGACCCGGATCTCGATCGACTGGCCGAACGCTCCCGGATCGGTCGTCCAGGCGAGCCGATAGCGGCCGGGCGGCCAGACCACGAGATGACCGTCGGTCGCCCGGCTGCGGATGCCGATGACGCTGAAGTGATCGGGCCACGGCGACGGGAGCCGCTCGATCCGGACGGGCTCAAGGGTGCCGGTGGCCGTGTACTGCTGCAGGTCGATCTGGCTGACGTCGTAGCCCAGCGGGGTGTTGATCCCAAGCACGAGGAGATGGCTGCCGGCGGGCATGTCGAGCCGGACGGGCCACGACAGGAACGGGGGAGCGGACGACTGAGCGGATCCAACCGGGCTCGACGACGGCGACGACGAGCGCGTCGGCCGGCTCGGAGCGGCGGTCGGGCTCGGGTCGGGCGAGCCGACCGGCGGCACCGGCGCGGCGAAGCCGAAGGTCACGAGGTAGCCGGCGGGCCACAGGCCCCAGCCCGGCAACGGCTCCGGCCCCCCGAACAGCTCCGGCCGATAGCGGAGGTCGAAGCCGGACGGCATCGGGGCCGCCAGTTGCTCCAGGGCGTCCGCGGCGGGCGGATCAGTTGGCGCGGGGCTCGGACCGAGGGTCGCCAGCGGGCCGCCGCCCGCCCCGCCCCACGGCTTGACCATCGCGACGAAGATCGCGACCACGACGATGGTCGCGGCCAGCGCTCCGTGACCCTCGAGGAACGACCGCGGCTTTCGGACCGGTTGCAGGTCGGCCAAGGATGGTCTCCCGGGCTCAGTCCCCGCCGAGGTAGGCCGACCGGACAGCGGGGTTCTGGGCGAGGGCAGCGGCGGCGTCGCTGAGCACGATCTCACCCGTCTGGAGGATATACCCGCGGTTGGCGATCCCCAGCGCCATCAGGGCGTTCTGCTCGACCAGCAGGACGGTGGTGCCCTGCTGGTTGATCGTCCGGATGATCTCGAAGATCTGCTCGACGAGGATCGGCGCGAGCCCCATCGACGGCTCGTCGAGGAGGAGCACCCTGGGCGCCGCCATCAGCGCCCGGCCGATCGCCACCATCTGCTGCTCGCCGCCGGACAGCGTGCCGGCCTTCTGCGCGGTCCGTTCACGGAGCCGGGGGAACAAGCCGTAGACCCGCTCGAAGTCGCTCGTGACACCCGCCTTGTCGCGCCGCGAGAAGGCACCCATCTCGAGGTTCTCGTGGACCGACATCCGGTTGAACACGCGTCGTCCCTCGGGCGCCTGGCAGACGCCCAGCTCGACGATCTCGTGGGGAGGGTGGTGGTCGATGCGCTCGCCGCGGAGACGGATCTCACCCTGGCGCGGCTTGAGCAGGCCCGAGATCGTCCGGAGCGTCGTCGACTTGCCCGCGCCATTCGAGCCGATGAGCGTGACGATCTCACCCTCCTCGACCGTCATCGTCACCCCGCGCAGGGCGTGGATCGCCCCGTAGAAGGTGTGGACGTCCTGGAGCTCGAGGAGGGCCATCGTCAGGCGTCCGCCGCGCCGCGCCCGAGGTAGGCCTCGATCACCCGCGGGTTGGCCCGAACCTCGGTCGGCGTTCCCTCGGCGATGACCTGGCCGTAGTCGAGGACGGTCACCCGGTCGCTGATCCCCATGACGACCCGCATGTCGTGCTCGATGAGCAGGACGGTCAGCCCGAGCTCGGCCCGGAGGCGCCGGATGAAGTCGGTCATCTCGCGGGTCTCGCTGCTGTTCATCCCGGCCGTCGGCTCGTCGAGCAGGAGCAGCTTCGGTCGGGTGGCCAGGGCGCGGGCGATCTCGAGCCGGCGCTGGTCCCCGTAGGGCAGGTTCCGGGCCCACGTATCGGCCCGGTCCTCGAGCCCGACGAGCTCGAGGAGGCGCATCCCCTCGTCGATCGAGGCCGACTCCTCGTTGAGCATCCGCGGCGTGCGCAGCACGGCATCCCACCAGCGGCTCTTGAGATGGACGTGGATGCCGGTCCGGACGTTGTCCATGGCCGACATCGTCCCGAACAGGCGGATGTTCTGGAACGTGCGCCCGATCCCCATCTTGGTCACGTCGTGCGGCTTGCGCGAGCGGAGCTTGTTGCCCTTCTTCTCGACGATCGGCTGGCCGTCGAACCAGATCTCCCCGCCGGTCGGGACGTAGTAGCCGGTGATCATGTTGAAGAACGTGGTCTTGCCCGCCCCGTTCGGGCCGATCAGGGACACGATTGCCCCGCGCGGGATGTCGAAGTCGACGGCGTTCACGGCGGTCAGGCCGCCGAAGCGCTTGGTCACCTCGCGGGCCTTGACCAGCAGGTCGTCGTCGGGGATCTGGCCGGTCAGCCCGACGGCCATCGTCTCGGCCGTCATTCGTCGCGAGTCTCGGACGGGACCTCGGCGGCGCGCGAGTCGGGGCCGGTCTCCGACTGGCCGTGCGGGGCGATCTCGACGTTGTCCGTCTCGACCTCGACGCCCATCTCGGCCTCGGCCTCCTGGAGACCGTGGACGCTGAGCTCGGCGGCGCGCTGGCGGCTGGGCAGGAAGCCCTCGGGCCGGAACCGCATCATCGTGACGAGCAGGATCCCGAAGATCAGGAAGTTGAACTGGGTCGGGTTCGGGAAGTCGGGGGCGACCGCCTGGACCCGGGTGCCGATCCAGGGCAGCAGGGTCTTGTCGATGTAGGTCAGCGCGATCGCCCCGGCCAGGACGCCCCAGATGTTCCCGATCCCGCCGAGGATGACCATGATCAGGACCAGGATCGACGTCGTGAACGTGAAGAAGTCCGAGGTCGAGGCGCCGAGGTAGGACGCCTGGAGGGCGCCGGCAGCGCCGGCGAAGCTCGCACCCAGGGCGAACGCCAGGAGCTTCGTCCGGACGGTGTTGACGCCCATCATCTCGGCCGCCGTCTCGTCCTCGCGGATGGCACCCCAGGCGCGACCCATCCTCGATCGCTCGAGGTTGCGGGCGACCACGATCGCGATGACCACGAGGACCATCCCGAGGTACGCCGCGGCCACGCCCGAGGTCGCCCCGAACGAGATGCCGAAGATCACGAACGGATCGATCGGGTTGATCCCGAGCGGCCCACCGGTCAGGTTGACGTTCTCGAGCTTGATCAGGGTCAGCCCGCCGATCGTGAGCGAGAAGGTGATCGCCGCCAGGTTCTTGAAGAAGATCGGGACGATCTCCCCGAAACCGAGGGTCACGATCGCCAGGTAATCGCCGCGCAGACGCAGGGTCGGCGCGCCGAGCAGCGCACCGAAGGTGGCCGCAACGAGCACGGCCAGCGGCAGGATGATCCAGAACGGCATGTGGATCCCGGGGAAGCCGGCGGCGACGTTCGAGAACAGGACCCAGCTGACGCTGCCGAAGTGGGGCGACGCGAAGAACGCGGCGGTGTACGCACCGAGCGCGTAGAACGCCACATAGCCCAGGTCGAGCAGGCCCGCGAACCCGGCCACGATGTTCAGGCCGATGGCCATGATCCCGAAGATCATCATGAACGTGATGACCGTGTCGTCGGGCAGCGGGAGCGAGAACACGTTCCGGCTGAACCCCGCCAGGAAGAACGTGTGGATCAGCGGATAGAGGAGCGCGACGACCGTCAGCACCGTCAGCACGATCGTCCGGCGGCGGTTCGCCGCGAACGCCCGGCCGTAGATGCCCGGTGCGCCTGCGGCGACGTCGGCGACATGGCCGAGCCAGCCGCCGAGACCGCCGGCGACGGGTCGGCTCGTCGTGCTCATGCCCGGTCCGCCAGCTGCTGGCCGAGGAGGCCGGTCGGCTTGAAGACGAGGATCGCGATCAGGACGCCGAACACGATCGCGTTCGTCCAGTTGGCCGAGAAGTAGCGGTCACTGAACGCGTTGATGAAGCCGAGCACGAGCGCCCCGAGCACGGCGCCCTGGAGGTTGCCGATCCCTCCGAGGACGGCCGCCGTGAAGGAGTTCAGGCCGAACCGGAAGCCGAGGCTCCAGACGGTCGTGTTGTTGTACAGGATCTGGACCACGCCGGCGGCCCCGGCCAGCGCTCCCGCGATCAGGAAGGTGATCGCGATCGTCCGGTCGACGTTGACCCCCATCAGCCCGGCGGTGTCGGGATCCTGGGCCGTCGCCCGCATCGCCCGACCCTGCCTCGTCGTCCGGACGAACCAGGTCAGGATGAGCAGCAGCGGGATCGTCACGATGGCCACGAAGATCTGCTGGATGTTGATCGTGATCCCCTCGACCCCGAAGATCGACAGGAAGTTCCAGGTCCCGAAGACGTTGTCGATGCTCTTGTTGGCCGGTCCGGCCACGAGCAGGGCGACATTCTGGAGCACGAAGCTCATGCCGATCGCCGAGATGAGGGGCGCCAGCTTCGGCGCGTTGCGGAGCGGCTTGTAGGCGACTCGTTCGATCGACACGTTGAGGACCGACGTCGCCAGCATCGTCACCGCGAGGACGACCAGGATGATCCCGATCTTGAGCACGACCGCGGTGTCGGCGGTCAGCCCGAAGAAGACGGAGATCAGGAAGAAGGCGAGCATCGAACCGAGCATGAACACGTCGCCATGAGCGAAGTTGATGAGCTCGATGATCCCGTAGACGAGGGTGTAGCCGAGCGCCACGAGGGCGAAGATCAGGCCGTTCGACACCCCGATGATCTCGGTCTGGAAGAACTCCTCGGGCCCCGACAGCAGGACTCCGACGACCTGGAACAGCGCGAACAGGGCGATGCCTGTCAGGGCCCCGCGCGACACGGTCTGTCCCTACCTCCGGCTACCAGGGTTTCGGAAACCGGGTAACGAGCAGGGCGGGCCAGAAGGCCCGCCCTGCATGCGATTCCAACCTACAGTCGGGAGCGCTACTCCTTGACCGACAGGATGAGCTGGAAGGTCGGCGGCCACGAGGTCTCGACCTTGTAGCCGCTGATCGAGCCACCGACTGCGTCGCCGTTCTCGTCGAACGTCGTCGTGCCGAGGACGGTCGGCAGGTCCTTGGTGGCCATGACGGCCTTGAGGACCTCGTACCGGTCGTTGCTCGCGGCCTTCTGGAGGGCGGCCAGGGCGACCGCCGCGGAGGCGTTGCCATAGGCCGTGTACGTCGCCGGCTGCTTGCCCGCGTGATCCGCCTTGTACTTGTCGAACCACTCCTTGCCGGCCCCGGTCAGCTGATCCGGACCGACGCCGCCGAAGGTCAGGAACGTGCCGTTGCCGGCCGCGCCGGTGCCCTTGTACCAGGACTCCTCGAACACGCCGTCACCGGACATGATCGTGACATCGGGCATCGCGGCCCGGAGGTCCTTCCAGAGCTTGCCCGTGTTCTGGCCGGTGATCGAGCCGACGTAGATGATGTCCGCACCGGTCGCCTTGATCTTCTGGGCCAGGGCGCTGTAGTCGGTCGCCTTGGCGTCGAAGCCCTCGGAGGTCTTGTTCGGGCTGAGCACCTGGAGGCCGATCTTGTTGGCGTGGAGCGCCCAGGCCTTGGCCAGCCCGGCGCCGTAGACCTGGGTGTCGTCCAGGACGTACGCCTTCTTCTTGCCCTGCGACTTCGCCCACTCGGCGCCCGCTGCACCCTGGACGTCGTCGGTGGCGATGACCCGGACGTAGCTGCGGTAGCCGGCCGGATAGTAGGTCTGCGGCTCACCCGGCTGGGTGACACCCTCGACGGCCTTGGTCAGGCCGGGGTAGCTGTTGGCGGGGCTGACCATGACCAGGCAGGCCTGGTTGAGGATCGGGATCGACAGCTTGGCGGCACCCGAGTTGTAGGTGCCGATGTAGACCATCGCATCCGGGTCGGCAGCGGCCCGGTTGGCGTTCTGCTGCTCAACCGCGCCGTCCCAGTCGCCGTTGTTGGCGGCCGACGAGTCGTCGAGGTCGAAGTACTTGATCGTGAAGTTGCCGACCTTCTGGCCGTCGAGCGTGTTCTTGATCTGCTCGACGAGCGTATTGGTCTGCTCGGTGTTGGTGCCCTGGCGGGGAAGGCTCGAGTAGACGTGGATCTCGCTCGAGCTCGTGCCCTTCTTGTTCTTGCAGACTTCGGGCTGGGTGCCCGCGCCAGCGCTGGCGCCGGACGACGGGGCGGTGGTCGAACCGCTCGTCGAGCACGCAGCGAAGACGAACACCGCGCTGGCGACAATCGCGCCGAGCTTGGTGACCTTCATGTACAGCTCCTCCTCATCGTGCCGTCCCGCCGAACCCGGCGGGGCGTTCTCGGTCGAAACCCCTGCACGGACGGACCGCTGCCCGGCTGTCGGCCAGTCCCCGGCGCCCAGTCGCCCCGATGCGGCCTGCCAGCGAACCCTTCTCTCCAGGGACCGGCGGTTCAGGACACGCGCTGGGGACGTCGGTGCGGTGCGGCGACGACGCGAACGGCCAAGCCTCGGGCGGCGCGCAGGTGGCCGCCGAAGCGATGCCGTATATTAGCCATCGGCGCGTCGATTGCAAACATCCGGTCGACGAGCGCCCGCAGGAGGCTGCCGAGCGGTTCGCCGCTCGCCCCTGGAGGCGCGCTCGCGATCATCCCGGACGATCCGGTCTCAGCGTTCGCAACGATGACGCCACCCTCGCGAGGTCGCACCCGTCAGCGTGGATTACCAGGTTCGAGCGGCTCGGATCACGGACATCGATCGGCTCGTCGCGCTGTGCGCGGGGACGGCCTCGATGGCCGCCGACGATGGGCCGCTCGTCGCCCCCGATCTTCTCCGCCAGCTCGTCTACCTCCCGCAGGCGAGCGTGCTCGTCGCGGAGCTGCGACGATCGGTGATCGGTGCGGCGGTCCTCGCGCTGCGGCCGTCCGTGCGGGCCGGCGGCTTCGTCGGCACGGTCGACATCCTGGTCACGGATCCGCGCCATGACGTCGACGCGGTCGCCGACGCGCTCATCGAGGAGATGCTCCGCTCGGCCCGGAACAAGGGTTGTGCGCTCGTCGAGGTTGCCCGGCCGGCCGATCCCGCCGAGCGGGCGCGCTGGGACCGGCGCGGGTTCCACGAGGCGGGCACGCTCCTCGAACATCCGGTCGCCATGGCGGCCCGGCGACCATGACCCGATCAGACACGACATCGTCATCACGACCATCGAGCCGCGCCGCGGTGCGCCGATCGGTCGATCACCAGCTCAAGGAGTCATTGTGGGCAAGAACGTAGCCGTCTTCGTGGACGTGGCGAACATCTTCTACGCGGCCAAGGCGGCCGGCGTGGACATCGATTACGTCACGCTCCTCAAGTCGGCCATCGCAGGTCGGGACTTCGTGCGCGCCTACGCGTACACCGGACTCGATCCCGACAACGAGAACCAGCGGAACTTCCATAACTTCCTGTCCCGCCACGGCTACAAGGTCGTGAGCAAGGACATTCGCAAGTACGGCGACGGCAAGGTCAAGGCGAACCTCGACATCGAGCTCGTCGTCGACATGCTCAAGACCGCTCGCAACCTCGACGTGGCGATCGTGGTGTCGGGCGATGGGGACTTCGCGCCGGCGATCCGGGCCGTCCAGGAGATGGGCGTCCGGGTCGAGGTGATCAGCTTCCGGGGCAACACCTCGTCGGACCTGATCGATGTCGCCGACCTGTTCACGGACATCATCCAGATCGCCCGGGTCGAGAAGGGCTCGTCGCGGAGCGGCCGTCGGGTCGCCGACGACGGCGAGGACCTGTCGATGACCGAGGTCCCGGACAAGCTGACCGAGGGCACCGGACGCGGCCGCGGGCGCGGAACCGGTCGCGGCCGGGGCCGGACGGGCGACGCCGAGCGCGAGCCGGTGGCGGCGTCCGCCGCCCGGACGACGCGGGGCGGGACCCGCACCCGGCGGGCCGAGCCCGAGGTGGAGGTCGTCGCAGCGACCGGCGCAGGCGTCGGGCTGATCGCGCTCCCCGGCGAGAAGCTGTCGAAGGCGGCCCTGGCCCGGCTCGAGGCAGCCGGCCCGGCCGCCCCGATTGCCGTTGACGTCGAGGAGCTCGGCGACGCCGGCGAACCATCAGACGAACGAACCGAGCAGGACGGCGACGGACCCCGCCGTCGGCGCCGACGCGGCGGCCGTGGACGGGGTCGCGGCCGTGGGCGCCCCGAGGGCGGCGAGCTCGACGTGGCGCCGACGGGCGACGTCGCGCCGATCGTCGACGCGGGGACCGGCGGGGACCGTCGGGTGGAAGCGGACGAGATCGTGGTCACCCACCCGCAGGGTCCTCGACCGGGCGCCTTCGGGTCGGTCTGGGATTCGCAGATCGGCCAGACCCGAACGCCGTCGGTCGAGTCGACACCGTTCGACATCGACGATGAGGACGAACCGGCGATCCCGGAGTACCTCATCGCCGAGCAGCGCCGGGGCAGCTCGGGACCGCGAACCGGCGGCGGCCGCCAGGGCGGTCGTGGCGGGCGAGGTGGCGGCTACACGACGGCCGTCGATCGCGAGCGCTACGGCCGCGGCGGCGGAGGCGGTGGGATCAATCGCTATCCGGACGTATCGGGCCGGAGTGGCGGAGGCGGCAGTCGCGGCGGGCGTGATGCTCGACGCGACGACCGGCCGCCGGCGGGAGGCCGCCCGGAGCGAGAGCGGCCGGCTGCCGGTCGATCGGATGAGCCCTGGAGCGAAGTGCCGCCCGAGCTCGAGGCGATGCTCCGCGCTCAGCTCGCCACGCGGACCGACGCACGTCCGGCCGAACCCGCCGCTCCGACCAGTTCGGCTGCAGCCGAGTCGCCGCTCGACGAGGGCGGATCGAGCGCTCCAGCCACCCGGACGGCCTCGCGCCGCCCGGCCAGGGCCGACAGCGGGGCGAAGACGACCCCGCCGAAGCGGCGTCCCGCCACCCGCAAGCCAGCTGCCACGGCCGGGGTGGAGGCCGATCCGGCCGCTGCCTCGCCGGGCGAGGGCACCGAGTCGCCGGCGCCGAAGCGACGCACGTCGACCCGCAAGCCGGCGACGAAGGCGGCGGCTGCCTCCGACTCGCCGGCCGAAGGAGCCGAGACCGCCCCGCCGAAGCGACGCACCTCGACCCGCAAGAAGGCTGAGCCAACCGAGGCCTAGCCGGCCGCGCGGCCCTGATCGTGGATCCGGCGTGAGGGCGTCGAGCGCCGTCTCCGGCCCCGGCGCGCGCTGGGCGACCCGAGGCCAGCCGGCCGCGCTCGCTGCCGTGGCCCGCATGGCTGCGGGTCCTGCCCCGCATGCAGTCCTGCTCGTCGGGCCACCGGCGATCGGCAAGGCGACCCTGGCCGAAGACCTCGCGGCCGCCCTGCTGTGCACGGCCGACCCGGACCGGCGTCCCTGCCGCGAGTGTCGTGGTTGCCGCCTGGTCGCGAGCGGCAACCACCCCGACCTCCACCGACTGGCCGCGGCGGGACCGGGCGGTCAGGTCGTGATCGGTGATTCGCGCGACGTCCGTGCCCCTCGTGGCGTCCGTGACCTGCTCCGCGATCTCGCCCTCCTGCCGGTCGAGGGAGGCGCCCGGGTCGCGATCGTCGAGAGCGCCGCGGACATGAACGAGGACGCCCAGAACGCCCTGCTCAAGACGCTCGAGGAGCCGCCGGCCGGAGTCACGATCGTCCTCTGCGCGGACCGCGAAGAGCTGCTCCTGCCGACGGTCCGATCGCGCTGTGCCAGGATCCGGCTCGGGCCGACCGGGCCGCGCGAGATCGAGGCGCTTCTCGGCGAGCTGGGGCTGGCTGACGCGCCGACCGCCGGACGGCTCGCGCACCTCGCGGGCGGACGCCCCGGGGCGGCGGTCGCCTATGCCCGAGCCCCCGAGGCGATTGCGATCCGCGATGAGATCGCCCGAACGCTGCTCGACCTCCTGGCTGCCGGGCGAGCCCGCCGGCTGACGGCTGGGCGGGAGCTGCTCGGCCGAGCCCGGGATCTCGGCGACATGCTCGACGGTGCCCCGTCGGTCGTCGCCAGCGGAACGACCGACCCGGGGCCCGCCGAGGTCGACGACGAGGCGGGTCCGGCCAGGCTTGCCCCGGCCGTCCGGCGTCGCGCGGCCCGCCTGCTGCTGTCCGTCTGGCGCGAGGTGGCCCGCGATCTCGCGGTGGCCGGCCTGGTCGGCGCGCGCTCGATCCGCGACGTGGCGCTCCTCGAGGAGCTGGCGGCCGCCTCGAACGAGGTCCAGCCGGATTCGGTCGTCGCGTTCCTCGCGCGCCTCGATCACATCTCAGAAGGTATCGCCGGCAACGTCAACCCGGAGCTGGCGGTGGATGTCGCGATCCTGGCCTGGCCTCGGGCTGCCGTCCGGCCGGCATGACCGGGCCTGCCGCCGGCTCTCGCGACGCCGCGCGGCTGGAGTGCGTCGTCCACGGCCGGGTCCAGGGCGTTGGCTACCGGATGTTCGCCGCGCGGGTGGCTGCCGGTCACGGCATCACCGGCTGGGTGGCCAACGAGCCCGATGGCGCGGTGCGCTGCGTCGCCGAAGGCTCCCGGGCGGCCCTCGAAACGTTCGTCCGTGACCTCGAGATCGGCCCGCCTGGGGCGGTCGTCGATCGACTCGAGGTGGCCTGGTCCGCGCCGCTCGACGGCTTCGACCGATTCGCGATACGGTCCGGGTGGCATGGAGGCGACTGATCGGGGCAGGCTCGAGGCGATCCACCTCGCGGACCGCGAGGGTGGGCCGATGCGCGCGGTCGACTCGGTCGAGGCGATCGCGGGAGTCGGGCTGACCGGCGATCGGTACGCGATCCCGCTCGACGAACAGGACCCGACGGACGACGAGGTCCGCGACGTCACCCTCGTGGAGGCAGAGCAGATCGAGTGGCTCGCCGCGGAGACCGGGATCCGGCTCTCGCCCGGCGCGACGAGGCGGAACCTGACGACGAGGGGCGTCCGACTCAACGACCTCGTCGGCCGAACGTTCCGGGTCGGATCCGTCCGGATCCAGGGGGTCGAGCTGTGCGAGCCGTGCGCTCACATGCAGGAGCTCGTCGGACAGCCGGTGCTTCGTCCGCTCGTCCACCGAGCCGGATTGCGCGCCCGGCTCCTCGACGGCGGTGAGCTCCGGATCGGCGATCCGATCGAGGTCGACCCGAGCTGATCCGTCCGGGACCGCGGCCTGAGCGGCCGGCTGACCCGGGTCAGGGAAGCCCGGACACCAGGCCTCCGTCGACCGCAGTGAACGTCCCGGTCTGGTAGCCGGCCCCGTCCGAGCACAGATAGGCGACGCAGGCGGCGAGCTCCTCCGGACGCCCGTAGCGGCCGGCGGGGATCGACGCCAGGTGGGCGGCCCGGACGGCCTCCAGTGATTCCCCGGTCCGCTCCGACCGGCCGCGGTCGAGGCTGTCGACCCGGGGCGTCTGGAGGCGACCGGGCAGCACGCCGTTGACCGTCACCCCGTCGGCTGCGACGGCCCGGGCGGTCGTCTTGAGCCAGGCCATCAGGGCGCCTCGGGCGGCGTTCGAGTAGACGAGGTCGGGGATCGGCTGACGGACGCCTGACGACAGGATTCCGACGATCCGGCCCCAGCCCCGCGCGCGCATCCCGGGCAGGAGCGCGGTTGCCAGCTCGATCGGGGTGATCGACAGGAGCTGGAAGGCGTGCTGCCAGGCGGCTGGATCGGTCGCGGTCGGGTCGACCGTCGGCGGCCCACCGGCATTGAGGACGAGGATGTCGATCGTGCCGAGCGCGGCGAGTGCCTCGGCCCCGATCCGGGCCCCGGTGCCCGGCTGCCCGGCGTCGCCTTCGAGGATGACGATGTCGGTCCCGTGCCGTTCGCGGAGCTCGACGGCCACGGCCTCGAGCCCGGCCCGTTCCCGGGACCAGATCGCCAGGCGGCAGCCTTCGGCCGCGAGCGCCGCCGCCGACGCGCGGCCGAGCCCCGACGATGCTCCGCCCACGAGCGCGGTTCGTCCGGTCAGCCCGTAGTCCATCGCAACCCTCCGTCGCCCTTCACGCCGTCGCCCGGTACGGCTCGATGGATGGGACGATCCCGAGCCGGGCGAGCACGGCCTCGAGGCCAGCGATCGTCGGGCCGTCGAGCGGAGCGCCGAGGCCGCGCGTCGCGCCATGGTCGATCGCACCTCGCCGGCGCAGTGATTCCTTGCGGATGGCCAGCCCGACGATCGGTTGCGCCTCGTAGGCGAGCAGCGGCAGGTACCGATCGAACAGTCGACCGGCGCCGGTCTGATCGCCCGCCTCGTGCGCCAGCCGGATCGCCCGGAGGACCTCCGGGTAGGCAAACCCGGTCATCGTCCCGCACGCGCCGCGCTCGAGCTCCCACAACGCGGCCGCCCCTCCCAGCCCACCGAACACGGCCAGGCCGGGATCGAGCGCCAGGAGGCGGGCGATCTTCGCCGGCGTCGGTGGGTCCTCGAGCTTGACGGTCCGCGCTCCCGAGGCGGCGAGGCAGGCTCCGAGGATGCTGACCGGGAGGTCCACCCCGGTGGCGGCCGGCTCGTCCTGGACGATCAGGGTGAGCCCGGCCGCGCGCCCGACCGCGCGGTAGAAGTCGGGCAGCAGATCCGCGTTCCGGACGAGCGTCGGCGGGGCGACCATGGCCGCGACCGCACCGAGGCGCCGGGCCTGGTCGGCCAGGGCGGTCACCCGGGCGACGGTCGGCCCCGAGCACCCGACGGCGATCGGGACCCGGCCGGCGGCGGCCTCGAAGATCGCTCCAAGGGCGATCTCACGCTCGTCCGGCGACAGGCTGCCGGGTTCGGCCATGACGCCCATCGCGGTCAGGCCGTCGACCCCCCAGTCGATCGCGGCGTTCGTGAGCCGGGCCAGGGAGCGGATGTCGAGGCCGCCGCCCGCCTCAAATGGCGTAGGCAGGATGTACCAGGTGCCGCGCAGCCCCGGACTGCCTCGAGCGGGGCTCTCGGGCGTGATCGTCATCGTTTGGCAATGGTGCCACGGCCGGACCGGCGGGCGGACCTGCCGTCGTGACGGTAACCCGAACGTCAGACGGACATCGGGACGAGTCGGTCATGCCCAGCCGACCCGACCACGCGCAAGGTTGAGGCGATGGCAACGGACCCCGTGCTCGCCGAGTACCTGCCGGTCCTGTACCGCGTGGCGCTCGATGCGATCGACGAGCTGGCGCGGCAGGGTGGACGGACCCGGGCCGCCCGTCTCCGGATCGCCGCCGGCCGAGCCTATAGCCGGTCCTGGGACGATCGTTGCCGGCGCTCGCTCGAGGAGACGATCGTGAGCGCCCACCTGGCGGCCGGCCGGACGCCGCCGCCGCTGCCATTGCCCGGGTTCGCCGCCGCCGTCGGCTGACCGACCGAAGCCGGCGGACCGGGCGACCGCCGGAAGCGGGCTTCGGCTAGGCTGGCGCACATGGCGCCGCCGGTCCTCCTCGTCCGCGATCTCATCGACCGTGCCATCGCGGCGGAGCGGGCGCTGGCCGACCTCGGCGAAGCGATCGAAGACGAATGGTCCTACGTCAACGACCTCGACGCGACGTGGGCGACCCGATTAGCCGAGGTCGGAGCGGCCCGCGCCGCGGAGCCGGTCGCAGCGAGTGTCGCCGCGGCGCTCGACGAGGCGATTGCCGAGACCGAGTCGATCGTCGACCCGCATCGCGCGATCGACTGGCTGTCGACGTTCCCCCAGGTCGTCCTGCTCGCACTCGACGAGCCGGGCTGACCCGGCATGCGCTTCCAGGACGCCGCCCGAGACGGACGGGCGGTGGTCTATGCATCGATCCAGGCCGACCCCCTCGTTGCCCGCGCGGCCACGGCCCTTGCCGACGCCGACCGATCCGAGCGGCTGCTTGCCCGGGCGGTGATGAACGGCCAGCGAACCGATCCCGCGGCCTGGCGGACGATGTTCCCGAGCCTCTTCGGTTCGCACATCCCGGAGGCTCGCCGGGGCCGGGCTGAGGCGATCCTCGGCCTGTCGCTCGAGGTCGCCGATCGTGGTGAGCAGGTCCGCAGCCAGGTCCGGGGAGCCATCGTCGAAGCGCTCGCAGCCGCGCTCCTTGCCCGGCGCGGTCCGGCCGTCGCCGCTGCCGTCCGGCGGGAGCGGCGGATCCTGTTCGACGGCGTCGCGGCCGAGATCCATCCGTACGACGTGACGGTGGAGCTCGATGGGCGGGCAGAGGCGTGGGACTGCAAGTGGGGGGCACGCGGGATCGGCCCGGATGTGCTCCACCAGCTCGATGACGCGCGGGCCCACGCCGCCGACGAAGACGAGCGGCTGCTGGTCGGGCTGGTCGTCCTCGACGCCGAGCGCTCGTGCCGGGTCCGCCTCGAACGTCAGACCGCGCCGCACCACGCCACCCGGCTGATCGGGATCGAGACCCTCGACGACCTCGCCACGATCGGCGGAGCCCGAGCCTGATGGCCGGTCCTCCGACCGAGCCCGAACGACGGGCGAGCCTCCCGTTCCGGGTCCGGTTCGACGAGGCCACCCCGGCCGGCGTCATCCGCACCTCGGTCCTCCTCCGCTACGCCGCCGACCTCGCCGCGTTCCACTCGGACCAGCGCGGATTCGGCCGGGTGTGGTACCAGGAGCGAGGTCTGGCGTGGCTGGTCCGGGGCGTGGATCTCGAGGTCCTGGGCCGGGTGGCCTACGGTCAGGAGCTCGTTGGCACGACCGAGGCCGTCGCCGCCCGCAAGGTGATCGCCCGACGCCGGACCGAGTTCCGGATGGAAGCCGGCGAGCCGGTTGCCGCCCTGACCGTCGACTGGGCGCTGACGACCCTCGACGGGACACCGACCAGGATCCCGCCGGTCTTCGCCACGGTGTTCACTATGCCGGAGGGGTCGTTCAGCCCGATCCGGGTTCGCGAGGTCCCGCCCGACGGGCCACCCTTGGCCGGTCTCGAGCTCGAGGTCCGGCCGCACGAGCTCGACCCGATGGGCCACGTCAACAACGCCGTTTACGTCGACTGGGCGGAGGAGGCCGTGGCCGCGGCCGCCGGCTCTGACGGCCGCGAGATCGTCGACACCGTCCCCCGCCGCTGGCGGTTCGAGTACCTCGGCGCGGCGGCCCCGCGGGTGCGGGTCCGGGCGATCGCCTGGCCGTCCGCGAACGGCTGGTCGTGTCGGATCGTCGATGCCGGAAGCGGCCTGCCATATCTGGGGGCCAGGCTGGAGGCCTGAGCGCACCGGCCGGGGCTCGGGTCCCGGCGTCGGCCCCGGACGGGCCGGTGCCAGCTGTCATCGCCGCACCCCAGCGGACTCCACGCCTCTCGCACGCGGATGGGACTTCCGTCCTCCCCCCGCCTGGGACGTGCAGCGACGCACCGCCCCGGACGGCGGTCCGCACGGTCGGTCACCCCGCAGGCCGGGGACCATCTCGCTATGGCTGGTCCTGCGGCGCGCCCCGACGATTGCCGCGAGTCCGATCAATCCGCGCCTCGTCAGCGGGTCGCGTCTAGTTTCGTGCACCTTGTGGGAGTTCAGCGCCAGGTGACGATCACCGAAGATACCGGACTCGCCCTCGCGATCCTGGCCGTCGCCCTGATCGGGGCTCTGGTCGGAACGGCCGGCTACGCTGCCACGATCGGTCGCCGCCAGATGCGCCGGATCCTCGAGCTGACCGACCGGCTCGCCACCGCCACGGACCTGACCGCCAAGGTCGACACCGGCAAGGTCGACGACGCCCGGCTGCGAGCCGGCTTCGGTCGCCTCGCCGAGCGGATGGGCCAGGCCTGGACCCTGGCGACGGTCGACCTGCTGACCGGTGCGCTCAACAGGCAGGCGCTGCTGGCCAGGCTCGAAGACGAGCTCGAGCGAGCCGCCCGCTACCAGCGGCCGTGCTCGATCGTGCTGGTCGATCTCGACCATTTCAAGCGGGTCAACGACACCCACGGTCACATGGCCGGCGACCTCGTGCTGCGCGAGGTCGCGGAGGTGCTGACCAGCAACGTCCGGGGCGTCGACCTCGTCGGTCGCTATGGCGGCGAGGAGTTCATGATCGTCATGCCCGAGACCGATGCCGATGCGGCGGCCGCGAGCGCCGAGAAGCTCCGCCGTCTCGTCGGCTCGCGCCAGGTCCGCCTCGACGACGGTCACGTCCTGACCGTGACCTTGAGCGCCGGCGTCGCCGGGGGGCCCGGCCAGTTCCTCCAGCTCGACGCCCTGGTCCGTGACGCGGACGCCGCCCTGTACTCGGCCAAGTCGCTGGGCCGCGATCAGGTCTACGTCTTCCACGAGATCGAAGAGGGCAGCCTGGTTCGTCGGGCCGCGATCGGACCGCAGGCCCGCGAGCGCGCGGTCGAGGTCGGTCGGGCCGCGATGGGTGCCGCGACGGCGAGTCTCCAGGACGCCCTCGAGGCCCGTCCCGCGTGGGCGGGCAAGCCATCGACGATGATCGCCGAGATGGCGGTCAGCCTGGCCAGGGCGCTCGACCTGCCCAACGGCGAGGTCGAGCGAGTCCGGACGGCCAGCCTGCTCCACGACCTGGGCAAGCTCGCGATCCCGGACGAGATCCTGACCAATCCCGGCGAGCTGACCGATCCCGAGTGGCGGGTCGTCTCGGAGCATCCGAAGATCGGTCACGTCGTCCTCGAGCAGGCGGGCGCCTTGCGCGACGCGGCGACGATCGTCCTCCATCATCACGAGTGGTATGACGGCCGGGGCTACCCGCATGGCCTGAGCGGCCAGGAGATCCCGGTCGGCGCCCGGATCGTCGCGATCGCCGACGCCTACGAGGCGATGGTCGCCGGCCGGCCGTATCGCCGGGCCGTGAACCACGAGCAGGCCATCGCCGAGCTCCGTCGTCACGCCGGCATCCAGTTCGACCCGGAGATCGTCCGACTGTTCAGCATCCTGTTCGCCGACGGCGTGCCCTGGAGGCCCGACGGACACGCCTTTGCTCATGCCCATCCGCATCCGGGCGACGAACGTTCGCACGCCCAGATCCACGACGACCTCCACGATCGCCGTCGGCTGGCCGTCCCGGCCGCAGGCACCGAAGTCACGATCAACGGCGGTGGCTTCGACGCTCCGACCGGGACGAGCGGCTGACGAGGATGGCCCGCGACCCGCTTCGCCCGCTGCTGCCCGCTGTGCTCGCCCGGATGTTCCGTCGCGCTCCTCGGGCGGGTTCCCGGGACCCCGTTGGGCCGCCCGTCCCGGACCCTCGCCTGCCCGAGCAGCGCCTGCGCGACGCCTCCGAGCGGTACGGCCGGATCCTCGCCGGCGACGGGTCGGTCCATCGCGGGACCGACGCCCAGTCGGCGGGCGTCAGGACGGTGCGAGCGACGGCGCCGGCCGACGCGGGAGCGCCCGCCTGGGTCCGTCGCCTCGGGGAGCCCGGCGGGATGCCATCGGACGCGGCCGAGGCGCCTCCCTCGGGCCCGGCCTCCCGCTCTTCGTCCGGGGCCGCCCGGCGGCCTCGTCGCCGCGCCTGATCGACGAAGGCGACCCAGCGACCAGCCGGCAGGCCGCTACTCCGGGGTGGCGCTGGCGCGCCGCCCGATCAGCTCGGCGACCCACTCCCGGAGCCGATCGAGATGCTCGGAGTAATGCTCGACCGCCGACTTCCGGATCCACCAGGCCGCCTCGTCGTTCGGCCCGCTGAGCTCCATCCAGGCCTGGAGCATCCTGGTCCGCCCGGCGTTGGCCTGGATCCAGGCGACCTCCCAGGGCTGGTCGCGCATCGCCGCCAGGAACGACGCGTTCAGGGCGTCGATGTCGACGTCGTGACCTTCGTAGGTGTCGGCATGGATCCGCTCGAACTGGACCTCGGCTTCGGCGAGCCAGGTCCCGAGGTGGGACGCCACGTCGCGGACCGACCAGTCCGGATCGCGGTAGTAGCCCGGGACGAGACACTCCTCCGGGGTCAGTGAGCGGACGAGGTCGGTCAGCTCGTACCAGGCGACTCGTTCCGCTTCGATCTCGGCCAGGTAGGGGTAGTGCGGATCGGCCGCGCCCCGGTCGCCGACCGTGTCCGGTCCCGGCGGGTTCATCGTGATCCCTCCAAGCGAGCACGGTCATCGTAGCGCCCATTCGAACGCACTTCGAGGCTTGACGCTCGCCGTTCGGCGCGACTATCCTCCGCGGACTCGCGGGGGCGAATGGTAGCGATAAGCGTTATCGATAAGCCCGCGATCGGGAGACCCTCGTGGGCGGCTATCCGAGCTTCGAGCTGACCGGCCAGGTGGCGCTCGTCACGGGAGCCGCCCGGGGCATCGGCCGGGCGATCTCACTTGCCCTGGCCAACGCCGGCGCCGACCTCGCCCTGGGGCTGCGCGACCCGGCGACGGGCGCCGACCTCGTCGAGGAGATCCGGGCGATGGGTCGCCGGGCCCTCGCCCTGCCGATGGACGTCCGTCGCCTCGACCAGGTCCGCGCCGCCGTCGACTCGACCGTGGCCCACTACGGACGACTCGACCTGCTCGTCAACAACGCCGGCCTCGGACCGAGCGCGCCGGCCGAAGCCGTGACCGAGGCGAACTTCGACCTCACGGTCGACGTGAACGTCAAGGGCCTGTTCTTCGCCAGCCAGGCCGCCGGCCGGGTGATGATCGGGCAGGGGTCGGGGCGGATCATCAACCTCAGCTCGCAGGCCGGCTTCGTCGCGCTGCCGACCGAGTCCGTCTACTGCCTGACGAAGGCCGCGGTCGCTCACCTCACGAAATGCCTGGCGGTGGAGTGGGGTCGCCATGGGATCACGGTCAACGCCGTGGCGCCGACCTTCATCCGGACGCCCGGGACCGAGGCCGACCTGGCGGATCCCGCCTTCCGGGCCGAGGTCGAGGAACGCATCGCCGGGCTGCACCGGATCGGCGAGCCGATGGACGTCGCCGGCGCGGTGGTCTATCTCGCCTCGCCCGCCGCGGCGCTCGTGACCGGGACGACGCTCCTGGTCGACGGCGGCTGGACCGCCAGGTAACGGTCGCTCAGGCCCCGGGTCCGGGCGCCGGCGGCGGGCCGTCTCCCAGCAAGCCCAGGGCCGCGGCATCCCCGGCGATCGACTCGAGCACGCCCGGCTGGGCGACCTCGGCAAAGCCCTGGAGGATGAGCCGGTCGATCCCGAGGCTCTCGAACTCCCTGATTCGATCGCGTCGTTCCCGGCCGGGCGACACCTGGGCGGGCCGGCCCCAGACGTAGACCGACACGCGGAGCGACGCGGGGTCGCGGCCGATCTCGGTGCAGCGTTCGGCGATGACGGGCAGGGCCCGGGCGACCTCGTCGGGCATCAGCGCGTCGAGATTGAGTTCGTCGGCGAACCGGGCCGCGAGGCGCCAGGTGACCCTGGGGCCGTTGCCGCCGACGACGATCGGGATCCGCGGGACCTGGACGCCCTTGGGCTCATGGATGGCATCGTGAACGCTGGCATGGCGACCCTCGTAGGTCGCTCGCCCAGGGGCCAGCATCCGGGTGATGATCTCGAGATGGTCGGCCAGGATCGCCAGTCGCTCGGGCGCGTCCGGGAACCCATACCCGTAGGCGAGCCACTCGTCCTCCTTCCAGCCGGCGCCGATCCCGAGCTCCACCCGACCGCCGCTGACGACGTCGAGGGTCGAGATCATCTTGGCCGTGAGCGCGGCGTTGCGGTACGCGGCGGCGAGGACGAGATGTCCGAGCCGCACCCGCCGGGTGGCGATCGCCAGACCCGTGAGCTCGACGAACGGCTCGAAGATCGGCGCCTCGATCAGCGGTGGATCGACCTGGAAATGGTCGTTGATCCAGATCGACTCGAAGCCGAGCGCCTCGGCCGTCCGGGCGGATTCGACCGTCCGGTCCCAGGCGGTCCGCGGGTCGAGGCCCACGTATTCGCGGTCGCAGCCCTGGGCCAGGCTGATCCCGAGCTTCATGTGGCCACGCGCTCCGGATCCCAGCCTTCGTACGCCGCGCTCACCCGCTCCCGGATCCCGTCGATGAACGCCTCGTCGATCGGCACCGCGTCGGCGACGGAGAACCAGAGACCGGCCGACCGGACGTAGCCGGCCAGGGTCCGCATCGACTCACCGACGTCATCCCAGGTGACCCCCATCGCCTCGGGCCGGATGTCCACGCCGGCCCGCTGGATCGCGGCGAGCATCCGCTCGGGCTCGTTGTCCTGGAGCGTCGATCCGATGACGATCCCGAGGCCGACCGGCTGGCCGTGGATGAAGTGGCGGCCGGTGAGCCGCTCGAGGTTGTAGAAGAAGAAGTGGTCGACGCCCTCGATGTGGCGTGGGTTCCAGCCCGAGTCGTGGAACGTCGCGCCGCCCCAGCGGTGGGCCGTCATGAGGGTCCGGATCCCGACCTCGTTGACGACCCGGATGTCGTCGAGGTGGTCGAGGACGCTGTCGAGCCGGGCGCGCGCCGCTGCGACCAGCGACTCGTCGTACGGCCACTGCGCCTCCTCGCGTCCGAGGTCGCGGGCGAGTCGCCAGTCGTAGTGCGCGGTGTGGTAGCACAGGATGTCGCCGATCCCGCTCCGGTTGAGCAGGGGCGGGGCCGACGCAATCACGTCGAAGTCGATATAGACCGCCTCCGGCACGGCCCAGCCCAGGTAGCGAACGGTGCCCCCGGTCCGGATCCCGGCCCGATGGCCGAACGGAGCGTTGACCGTCATCGCGGTCGGGACCTGGAAGATCGGCAGGCCGAGCGACCAGGCGAAGAACTTGGCGACATCGATCGCCTGGCCGCCACCGAGACCGATGACGCTCCGGCAGGCCGGCAGCTGGCCGACCGCGAGTCGCAGCTCGTCGAGGTCCAGCGTTCGGACCCGATGGACCCCGGCCAGGCCGTCGTCGAAGTGGTGCTCGAAGATCGGCCACAGATCGTCCATCGTCACGATCAGATACGGCCGCGGCACGAACTTCGGGAGCTCGCCCACGAGGCCCCGCCCGAACACCGTCGTGAACTCCCGCCCGGTGGACCCGTCCATGCCGCTAGCCTAGACCCGGACCGGGCGCGGCGGTTGACTCGCGGACCACGAGCGCCGGCTCGACGACGATGTCCTCGATCTCGTCGGCCGCCCGGTCGTGCTCGATCATGTCGAGCAGCAGCGTCGCCGCTGTCCGTCCCATCTCGACCCCCGATTGGCTGACGGTGGTGAGCGGCGGGATCGTGAACGCGGCGATGTCGATGTTGTCGAACCCGACGATCGACAGCCGGTCCGGGATGACGAGGCGGGCCTGGTAGGCCGCCTGGAGCAGGCCGATCGCGATCGTGTCGGAGGTCGCGAAGACGGCCGAAGGGGCCTCGGCCCGGTCCGCCTCGGCGAACAGCTCGGTGCCGAGCCGGAAGCTGGGTCCCGGGTCCGGTTGGGTCGTCTGGTACGAGCCGATCGCCGCGGCCTGGCCGCGATCCGCCATGAACCACTCGTAGAGCTCGGCCCGCTGGCGCTGGTCCGCCGTGCCGGGATCGAAGACGCAGACGATCCGCCGGTGACCCAGCCCCCAGAGATGGCTGAGCGCGAGCATCGTGCCCTTGGCGCTGTCGCCGTAGACGCCCGGGAAGGACAGCCGCTTGATCCGATCGGAGACGCCGATGACGAAGCGATGCTGGGAGGTGAGGTGCGCCAGCTCCTCGTCGCCCCCGGCCAGATCGCCGAGGATCAGGATGCCGTCGGCGTGCGATCGCTCGAACATCGATCCGTAGGTCAGGGCCACGTCGGGCCGGTAGTCCACGTGCCCGAGGAAGAGGCGATAGTCGCGGGACCGGGTGACTTCGTTGACCCCCTGCAGGACCTGGATGTGGAACGGATCCGAGATGTCCCGGGCGATCACCCCGATGAGCGAGCTTCGGCTCCCGCGCAGGCCCCGGGCGAGGAGGTTTGGCTTGTAGCCTAGTTCGGCTGCAACGGCCAGCACCCGCTGTCTCGTCTCGTCGCGGATCGGGACGCCCAATTCCCGGCCGTTGAGGATGCGCGACACGGTCGTGATCGACACCCCGGAGCGTCCCGCGACATCGCGCAGGGTCACCGACGTGTACGTCGCCCGCGTGCTCATCGGGACACTCGCCCGGCTTCGCGGAGGATGGCGTCAGGAATGACCCAGGCCCCTTCGACTGGCGGAACCCCCTTGACTGGGGCTGCCCGCAGAGTATCCTGCGGGCTTGGTGGCATCGTCAAGCGTAAACGTTAAGCCCTGCCGAAAGGGCGTTGACGGTCGCGTCTCGCCCGGTTCGGCCGGCTGTAGCCGGCCGGATCACGGGGGCATACTAGGACCCGTCGCGAGGTCCACATCGCGGAGGAGGAGGACGACCCGGTGAATCGATCCAGCAAGCTCCGGTGGTCGAGACTCGCGGTCCCGATCGCCATCGTCGGACTGGTCGCCGCAGCCTGCAGCGGCAGCGGCACCACGACGGCACCCAGCTCCGGAGGCGCCACGAGCACCCCGGCGGCGAGCACCGCGGCCAGTGCGCCTGCCAGCGCCGCGGCCGGCACGGTCCACGTCCCGATCGTCAACAAGGACATGACGCCCGACGACATCAAGGCGGCGATCCAGGCCGAGGGCGGCGTCGTGGTCGGCAACTGGACGTACGCGGCCACGAAGGAGATCGTCACCCAGTTCCAGAAGTACGTGAAGGACACCTACGGGGTCGACATCAAGCTGACCTACGCCGGCACCCAGGCGCCGAGTGAGTACATCACCAAGCTGTCGGCTGCCAGCAAGGCCGGGAACCCGGCCCCCTACGACGTCGTGGCGGTCGAGGAGAACTACTGGTACGACGCGACCGAGCTCGGACTCCCGGACGACTACCTGCCGTCCGGCCTGATCCCGAACCAGAAGCTCGTCCTCGACTCGTTCCAGCACGTCCCGACATCGATCGCGTTCCAGTCGACGGCCTATCCGGGCGTCGTCTACAACAAGAAGACCGCGCCGTTCCTCAAGACGCTCAAGGATCTCGCCGACCCGCGCCTCAAGGGCAAGGTCACCCTGCCCGCGCCGGGCGACATCACGGCCGGCGGGTTCCTGCTCGGCGTCGCCGCCGAGCTGGGCAAGGACTACAAGGATCCGGCCCAGATGAAGGAAGTCGTCGACTGGGTGGTCACCAACATCGGCCCGAACGTCGTCAAGTACACGACGGACCAGCCGACGCTCCAGAAGCTGCTCGAGTCCGGGGCCGTCGACGCGGTCGGCTTCTGGAACAGCCTCGCCCGCCTCGAGTACCTCGGCGGCCATCCGGACGCCGCGCTGCTCGTCCCGCCGACGATCTATCCGGCCAATGGCTATCTCTGGATCCCGAAGAAGGCACCCCACCCGGTGCTCGCCCAGATCTTCATCAACTGGCGCCTCAGCCCCGAGGTCCAGTTCCCGAACGCCTGGCCGATCGACCATGGCCAGTGGAGCGAGCTCAGCGAAGGGTTCCTCGGCCCCGACTACGAGGCTCTCGTGCCCGACTGGTTCAAGGCCGACTACTTCACCTACTACCCGACCCTCGACCAGATCAAGTCGTCGTTCAAGCCGATCGACTGGAAGGCCTACAACGCGAGCGCGAAGGTGTTCCAGGAGTACTACAAGCAGAAGATCGGACAGTAGGATCGAGGCGTCCGCGGCCTCCCCGATCGACGGCCAGACCGCTCGACGGGGAGGCGCCGCGCGCGACGTGAGACGATCCGATCATGGCCGCTGAATCCGGCCAGCTCAGCTCTACCGGCGAGCTGGCCACAACCCTGCCCGCGCTCTCACCGCAGCTGAGGCGGAGGGAGCGCGTCGCTCGCCTTCGGACTGCCGTGCTCCTGGCGCCGGCCGCCGTGCTGGCCGCCCTGCTGCTCTACGCCCCGCTCGCGTTCATCGTCAACCTGAGCTTCACCGAAGGCGGCTCGTTCCTGTCACCCGCCGGCCCGGTGTACTCGCTCGCGAACTACGCCGAGATGATGACGCGCTACCTGCCGAACCTCTTCATCACGATCCAGCTGGCCACGCTGGCGATGCTGGTCGACCTGGTGTTCGGCTTCCCGTTCGCCTACATCCTCGTCCGCCGGGTGCGCTACCGGGATCTCGTCCGGGCGATCATGGTCTTCCCGATGTTCGGGGCGCTCTACGTCGCGTTCGGGATGAGCTTCATCCTGCTCCCCGGCGGGCCGCTCGACCCGCTGTTCAACCTGCTCGGCATCTCGAGCACGGCCCTCCTGTTCAGCCTGCCGGCCGTCGTGTTCGCGATGGCCATCTTCACGTTCCCGTTCATGGTCATGAGCATCGGAACGGCGTTGAGCAACGTCGACCCGACGCTCGAGGAGGCGGCGGCCTGTCTCGGGGCGCGGCCCTGGCAGACGTTCTGGCGGGTCGTGCTGCCGCTGACCCGGGCCGGGGTCGTGGCGGGTGCCCTGATGGTCTTCGGCTGGAGCATCGGGGCGTTCGCGGAGCCGCTCCTGCTCGGCTCGGTCAACGAGCAACGGTCGCTGGCCCTCGCCCTGTACCAGCGCGGCCGTCGTCGAGAACAACTACGGCCTGGGCGCGACGATGGGCGTCGTGCTCATGGGTCTCGCCTTCGTGGTGACCTACTTCTCGCTCCGCTACTCGCGCGGAGCGCTCGTCGAGTGACGACCGGGACCGCGCCGCGGCGACCGCTGCTGACCGCGCGCCGGCTGAGCGCCATCGCCAGCCACGGCTACATCTGGCTGTGCCTGATCGTGTTCGTCCTGCCGTTCTTCGCGCTGCTCATCCAGTCGCTCGGGGATCGGGGCGGGACGTCCGGTCTGGCGAACTACGCAGACGCCTTCGACAGCTTCGGCGACAACCTCGTCTGGAGCTTCAAGATCACGAGCCTGACCCTGCTCATCGATCTCGCGGTCTGCCTGCCGGCGGCCTATGCCCTCGTTCGCTACCCGGTCCGGGGCAAGCGCGTGATCTTCTCGCTGCTCCAGCTCCCGCTCTACGTTCCGGGTGCCGTCATCGGCCTGTCGCTGCTCTTGACCTACACGTTCGTCTATCGGATCGAGTCGATGTGGGGACTGGTGCTCGCGATGGCGGTCGGATCGTTCCCCCTGATGCTGACCCCGATCGTCGTCGCCATGAAGGACCTGCCGCTGGTCTTCGAGGAAGCGGCCGAGTGCCTCGGGGCGACCAAGTGGCAGGCCTACCGTCGGATCGTCTTCCCGCTCATCGGCCCGGGCGTCTCGGCCGGCCTCCTGCTCGTGTTCATCATCGTCTTCAACGAGTACCTGGTGACCCTGTTCGTCCATCCGCCGGACCTGGAGACGGCGCCGCTCCGGGTCTTCAATCTGGTGCGGACCAACGGCCTCGCGCCGTCGACGGCGGCCCTGGCGGTGACGATGCAGGCGATCTCATTCCTGGCGGTCATCGCCTTCTTCCGGATCTTCGGGACCCGCCACTTCAAGGGCACCTACATCCTCTGATGACCACCGTCGTTCTCGCCTCGGTGACCAAGCACTACGGCCAGACCGTGGCCGTGGAGTCGTTCGACCTGGACGTCGCCGACGGCGAGTTCGTCACCCTGCTCGGACCGTCCGGCTGCGGCAAGACCACGACGCTCCGGATGCTGGCCGGGCTGGTCGAGCCGACGAGCGGCCAGATCCTGTTCGACGACCAGGACGTGACCTACCTCGCGCCACGCGCCCGGAACATCGGCTTCGTGTTCCAGAACCCGGCCCTGTTCCCGCACCTGTCGGTCGCCGACAACGTCGGGTTCGGGCTGTCGGTCAAGGGTCAGAAGAAGCCGGCGATCGCGGCTCGGGTCGACGAGATGCTCGGCCTCGTCGAGCTGGCCGGCTACGGCAAGCGCCTGCCCGCCCAGCTGTCGGGTGGTCAGCAGCAACGGGTCGCGCTGGCGCGGGTGCTGGCCACCGACCCGCGCGTGCTCCTGTTCGACGAGCCGCTGTCGGCGCTCGACAAGAACCTGCGCGATTCGCTCAAGTACTCGATCCTCGACCTCCAGCGGCGGACACGGAAGACGGCCATCTACGTGACCCACGACCAATCCGAGGCCTTCGCGATCTCCGACCGGATCGTCGTCATGAACCAGGGCCGGGCCGAGCAGATCGGGACCCAGAGCGACATCTACCTCCACCCGGAGACCCCGTTCGTCGCCGAGTTCATCGGCGCCAACAACAGCCTGCGGGGCACGGTCACCGGGATCCGTGGCGAGGGCGACGAAGCCATCCTGACCGTGGCCGCGGGCGACATCACGCTGCACTGCCGCTCGCACCTGCCGTTCGGAGTCGGGGCAGCGGTGCTCGCCTACGTCCGTCCGGAGGACGTCGCGGTGCTCGACGAGGGCGAGCTGCCCGGCCATGACAACGTCTTCGAGGGGGTCATCGATCGAGTGATCTTCGAGGGCGCGACCGCCCAGCTGCGGGTCGACGTCGGCGGCCGGGAGGTCCGGGCGGACATCAGCGGCGGCCAGCGGATGGCGCTCGTCCAGCGCGAGGGCCGGGTCCGGCTGGCGTTCGACCACCTCACGCTCATCGCGGCACCGACCGGGTCCGGATCCGCGATCGCCGAACCTGGCGGGTCGCCCGACGGGAGCAGCGGTCCGTCGTAACGGACCCGTTCACGATCGGGCCGCTGACACCCTGTCCGCCGGGATCGAGCGCCGGGCGTCCGGCATCAGGCGCTGGACCTTGGCGATCGCCTCGACCGCGTCCCCCACGCCGTCGGCCCCGGCCCGGAAGACGTTCTCGTCGAGGTAGATCGACTCGAGCGATCCGGCCCGGTCGGCGACCGGGAACGCCATCTCGGCGACGTCCAGCCGCTCCGGGTACTGCATCGGGACGGGGAGCCGGGAGAGGGACGGCTGGAAGAGCGGGTCGCGGCTGAGGCTCGGGTAGCCGACCTCGCAGCCGACGCCCTCGGCGACGAGCGCCTCGCAGACGAGCTCGTGGTCGGCTCCTCCGAAGGCGTCCGGATCGATCGCGATCATGTACTTCCAGAAGCTCCGGCTCGTGTTCCGCGGGTCGATCTCCAGCAGGCGGACGCCGGGCACGCCCGCCTCGACCATGAGCCGCTCGAACACCAGCAGGTTCGCCGCGCGCTCGGCGGCCTGCCGCTCGAACTTCGCCAGCTGGCTCAGGAGGAGGGCGGCATGGAGCTCGCTCAGGCGGTAGTTCCCGCCGAACGTGTAGTTCCGCTCGCCTGGATCCTTGGCCCGGCCGCAGTCGATGATCGAGCTGACCCGTTCGGCGAGGTCGTCGTCGTTGGTCAGCAGCGTCCCGCCCTCGCCGGCGGTCAGGATCTTCGAGCTCTGGTGGCTGAACGAGCCGAAGGTCCCGATGCTGCCCGCTCCGCGCCCGTTCCAGGCCTTGCCATGGCTGTGGGCGCTGTCCTCGATGACCGCCAGCCCGTGTCGGGCGGCGATGGCCATGATCCGGTCCAGGTCGGCCATGCTCTGGCCGAGGTGAACCGGGATGATCGCCCGGGTGCGCGGCGTGATGGCGGCCTCGACGGCATCCGGATCGATCGCCCAGGTGGCGGGCAGGACGTCGACGATCACCGGCAGGGCGCCGGCCGCGATCGGCGCGCACGCGGTCGCGGCGAACGTGAGCGCCGGGACGATGACCTCGTCCCCCCAGCCGATGTCGAGCGCCCGCAGGGCGACTTCCATCGTCACCGTGCCGTTCATCATGAGGATCCCACGGCGGGCGCCCTGGAGTGCGGCGAACTGCTGGCCGAACGCCTCCGCCAGCGGACCCGGGACCGGGTGACCGCCCCACCGGCCTGACCGGACGACCGCGCTCACGGCGTCGACGTCCGCCTCGTCGACCTCCGGCCAGGCGGGGTAGCCTCCCGGCCGGACGGGCGTGCCGCCGAGGATCGCGAGTCGTTCGCTCACGGCGTCCCTCTCCTACGTCTGGATGACCGACAGGATGTTGCCGGCCGGGTCCTTGAACCACGCGATCGGCGGTGGGTAGGCGCGCGCGATCCCGCGCTCGTCCTGGTCGAGCCCTTCGTAGCGCTCGAAGCGGATCCCGGCGGCGACGAGCCGATCGACGGCCGCATCGATGTCCTCGACCCGGAAGTTGAGCACCGTGAACGTCGCCGGCTCGTGGTTCGGCTTCGGGTAGACGACGACGGTGCCACCGCCGCCGAGCTGGAGGGTGAGGACACCGTTCTCCTCGCTGACCTCCAGCCCAAGGGTCCGGCCGTAGAACTCGCGCGCCTTCGCGAGGTCGTCCGTCGAGAATCCCGAGAACGCATGGCTTTCGCGGAACATCCGACTCCTCCCGGGCCCTGGACCGTCCGGCCGATTATGGGCCGTGGGCGGGGCCAGGGCCGCCCGGACGACGAGGCGACCCGCGCCGCGCGTCGCTCGCCGTGACCTCTGGCACTTGTCGGTCGCGAGCGGGGGGCCGACGATCGCGAAGCATAGTTGTCGTTCACGAATGCCAGGTCCACGTGACCTCCGCGACCAAGCCGCTCGAGCGCATCGTCTCGACCTTCCTCCGCCTCCGGGAGCAAGGTCGTCGGCTGCGCCGACCCTCCGGTCCGCATCACCAGGTGGCTCCCACCTGGAGTGCCCGTGTCATGAGCATCGGTCCGGCCCGGTTCCCGCGTCGCTGGTGAGGACGACCTGAATAGCCGTTCGATCGTGACCAGCCGTCCGCGTTGCGGGCGCTGGCAGAAGGGTCCCGCCTCGGGACGAAGGAGGCAAGGCGCCATGACGGTTGCAGCCAGGGAGTTCACCTACGCCCCGCCCGGTGCGGCCGGAAGCCCGGTACCGCTCCGCGAGCGCTACGACAACTTCATCGGCGGCCGATGGGTCGCCCCCGTCAAGGGCCAGTACGCGGTCGACCTGACGCCCGCAACCGGCCAGCCGTTCACCGAGGTGCCGCGCTCCACGCCCGAGGACGTCGAGCTCGCGCTCGATGCGGCTCACGCCGCCAAGACGGCCTGGGGCGAGACGTCGCCCACGGAGCGGGCCCGAGTCCTGAACGCGATCGCCGACGCGATCGAGGCCAACCAGGAGATGCTCGCCGTCGCGGAGAGCTGGGACAACGGCAAGCCGGTCCGCGAGACGCTGGCCGCCGACATCCCGCTGGCGGCCGATCATTTCCGCTACTTCGCCGGCGTCATCCGGGCCGAGGAGGGCTCGATCACCGAGCTCGACAAGGACACGATGGCCTATCACTTCCGGGAGCCGCTCGGCGTGGTCGCCCAGATCATCCCGTTCAACTTCCCGCTGCTCATGGCGGCCTGGAAGCTTGCCCCGGCGCTCGCCGGCGGCAATGTCGCGGTCGTCAAGCCGGCCAGCCCGACGCCCTGGTCGATCCTCAAGCTGGCCGAGGTCCTCGAGGGGATCGTGCCGCCCGGCGTGATCAACATCGTCAACGGGCCAGGAGCCGAAGTCGGGACGGCCCTCGCGACGAGCAAGCGGATCGCCAAGGTCGCCTTTACCGGCGAGACGACGACCGGCCGGATGATCATGCATGACGCTGCCGAGAACATCATCCCGTCGACGACCGAGCTCGGCGGCAAGTCTCCGAACATCTTCTTCGAGGATGTCCTTGCCGCCGACGATGACTTCCTCGACAAGGCGATCGAAGGCCTGGTGCTCTATGCCTTCAACAAGGGCGAGGTCTGCACCTGTCCGTCACGAGCCTTGATCCAGGAGTCGATCTACGACAAGTTCATCGAGCGCTCGCTCGAGCGGGTCGCGGCGATCCGCCAGGGTCATCCACTCGACATCACCACCCAGATCGGTGCCCAGGTCTCCACGGCCCAGCTCGAGAAGATCACGAACTACGTGAAGATCGGGCTGTCGGAGGGCGCCGAGCTGCTGATCGGCGGCAAGCGGAAGATCCTGCCGGGCGAGCTCGCCGGCGGCTACTACTTCGAGCCGACCGTGTTCAAGGGCCACAACAAGATGCGGATCTTCCAGGAGGAGATCTTCGGACCTGTGCTATCGGTCACGACCTTCAAGGACGAGGCCGAGGCGCTCGAGATCGCCAACGACACGATGTACGGCCTCGGTGCCGGGGTCTGGACCCGGGACGGCGCGCGCGCCTTCCGGATGGGCCGCGGCATCAAGGCCGGTCGCGTCTGGACGAACTGCTATCACCTCTATCCGGCCGGCGCCGCCTTCGGAGGCTACAAGGCCTCGGGCGTCGGGCGTGAGACCCACAAGATGATGCTCGACCACTACACCCAGACCAAGAACCTGCTCGTGAGCTACAGCCCGAAGCCGCTCGGCTTCTTCTAGATCGCGACCAGTCGCACGAGCCGCGACCGTTCGCACGAGCCAAAACGGTCGCCCCGAGGGGCGCCACCTGCCGCACGCAGCGGGGGTTGCGCTCCTCGACGCTGCCGGGCGACTACCATCGCGCTGCCGATCGATCGGCCCCGTCACCTCCGTCCGAGGAGTCAGCCCGATGCCACGGTTCATCGATGCCCTCAACGCCCAGCTCGTCGAGGAGTTCAGTGCTGCCCAGCAGTACGTGGCGATCGCGGTCTGGTACGACAGCCAGACGCTGCCCCTCCTCGCCCGTCACTTCTACCGCCAGGCGGACGAGGAGCGGACCCACGCCATGATCATCGTCCAGTACGTCCTCGATGCCCAGGGTTCGGTCCACATCCCCGGCGTGCCTGCGCCGAGGACCGAGTTCGGCGAGCCGACCGAGCCGGTTCGCGTCGCCCTCGACCAGGAGCGCCACGTGACCGACCAGATCGAGGCGCTGGCCAAGCTCGCACGCGATGAAGGCGACCTCGTCGGCGAGCAGTTCCTGGCCTGGTTCCTGCGCGAGCAGCGCGAGGAGATGGCGAGCATGGCGGACCTGCTCAAGACGGTCGAGCGGGCCGCGGCGACGAACATCCTGCTGGCCGAGGACTACCTGTCGCGGACCCAGGTCGGCGACGGCGGCCGGAGCCAGGGCGCACCACCGGCAGCCGGGAGTGGAGGCTAGCTCCGGACGAAGGTCCTCGATCCGCATGCCCCGTTTGGCTCCCCGTTGGGTCCACTTGGCCCTGTCGCCGTTCGCGGTCGTGGCGGATGATGGCGGTTAGCCCTTGAGGAGATGGACATGGGCAATAGGCAGCTGTTGGTCGCGGACGTGATGACGTACGATCCGATCTTCGTCACGATGGATGCGTCGGTCGAGGAAGCCGACCACCTGCTCCGTTCGACCTTCATCACCGGCATCCCGGTCGTCGATGACGGCGGCATCCTGGTGGGGGTCATCAGTCACGCCCACCTCGCCGCGTACCGATTCGCCGTCCAGGGACCCGCACCGAGCGAGGCCGTACCGGCGGCACGTCGGCGAGCACAGGAGAGCGCAGGCGGCGACGGTCTCGATGACGCGCTCACTCACTGATGCGGTCTGACGTGCGAGACGGCAGGGTCAGTTGGTTCGTGACCGACGTCGCGGCGCGTGCGACCAGGAGGCGGCGGTGACCAGGGTCGTGGAGCCGGCTCGAGCCCCGATTGATGACGGCGCGTCGCCGCAGTTCGCGTTCCACCGCCGCGGGCACGAGCTGATGGCGCAGCCGCTCCTGAACAAGGACGCGGCCTTTTCGATCCGCGAGCGCGATGCGCTCGGCCTCCACGGCCTCCTGCCCTCGGGTGTCGCGACGATCGAGGAGCAGGTCGCCCTCGAGCTCGAGCATGTCCGGCGCAAGCCCGACGATCTCGAGCGCTACATCGGGCTGGCGGCTCTCCAGGACCGCAACGAGACCCTGTTCTACCGGCTCCTCGTCGAGAACCTCGAGGAGTTCCTGCCCATCGTCTACACGCCGACGGTCGGCCTTGCCTGCCAGCGGTTCAGCCACATCCTCAGGCGTCCGCGCGGGGTCTGGATCACCCCAGCCGACGTTGGCCGGATCGACCTCATCCTTCGCTCGGCCGGCGACGACATCCGCCTCATCGTCGTCACCGACAACGAGCGCATCCTGGGCCTGGGCGATCAGGGCGCGGGCGGGATGGCGATCCCGGTGGGCAAGCTGGCCCTCTACACCGCCGCCGCCGGGATCTATCCGGCGCGGACCCTGCCGGTCTCGCTCGATGTCGGGACCGACCGGCTGGAGCTCCTGGAGGACCCCTTCTACGTCGGACACCGGGCTCCCCGATTGCGTGGCCCCGCCTACGATGCGGTCGTCGAGGCGTTCGTCGAAGCAGTGGCGCGGGTCTTCCCGGCAGCTGTCGTCCAATGGGAGGACTTCAAGCAGCACAATGCCGTTCGCGTCCTCGAGCGCTACCGGCACCGGCTGCCGAGCTTCAACGACGACATCCAGGGGACGGGGGCCGTCGTCCTGGCGGGCCTGCTCGCTGCGCGCCGGGAGCGTGGGGGCTTGACCTCGGACCGTTTCCTGTTCGTCGGAGCGGGTGCGGCGGCCATCGGCATCGCCACGACCGTCCGGCGCGAGCTCGTGGCGGAGGGCATGGACCCTCGCGCCGCGGCCTCGGCCATCGCCATGCTCGACACCCACGGTCTGGTCCATACCGCTCGGCCGGCTCTGCCCGACGACCAGCGTCCGTTTGCCACTGACCCCGCCGATCTGCTCCAGGCGGGACTCGAGCCGTCCCAGCTGGCCGACCCGGTTGCCGTTGCGAGCGCCACCAGGGCGACCGTCCTCATCGGCGCAACGGCCTGCGCCGGCTCGTTCTCGGAGGCCCTCGTCCGCCAGGTGGGGCTCCACGACGAGGCGCCGATCGTGCTGCCACTGTCGAATCCGGGCGCCTGCGCCGAGGCGCAGCCGGAGGACATCCTCGCCTGGACCGACGGTCGGGCGCTCGTCGCCGCGGGCGGCCCCGGCCGCGACGTGAACGGCCCAGCCGGGACGCGCGTGATCGGCCAGGCGAACAACGTCTTCATCTTCCCGGGAATGGGCCTCGGCGCGATCGTGGCCGAGACGCGCGAGGTGACCGACGACATGTTCCTCGTGGCCGCCCACGAGCTGGCCAGCCTCGTGTCCGCCGATCGGCGGCGGACCGGTGCGCTCTACCCGCCCATCGCGGACCTGCGGGGCGCGGCCCGGGCGATCGGAATCGCCGTCGCTCGCCAGGCTCGAGATGGCGGCCAGGGGCGGGACCAGTCGGACGAGGCAATCGAGGCGGCGGTCGATCGCGCGATGTGGTGGCCCGACTACGTGTCGTTCGAGCCGGGCGACTGATCCGGCGATCGCCTATCGCGTTCTTGCCTGAGCGACAAACGGCGCTCCATCGCCGGATTCGCGACGCATCCGAGCGTCGTCGTCACGATCGTGAACGGGGTCCGGACGTGGTATGCGCACGACGGTCCCAGCGGAGCGCGAGAGGCTGCCCCCGTCGCGCCCTGCCTCGCGGGGTCGTTCAGACCCGCTCGAAGGCCATCGCGACCGAGCCGCCGCCGCCCAGGCAGAGGGTAGCCAGGCCGTAACGGCCCTGCCGCCGCCCGAGCTCGTACAGGAGGGTGGCGACGATCCGGGCGCCGGACGCGCCGATCGGGTGGCCGAGCGCGATCGCACCGCCGTTCACGTTGACCTTGTTCCAGTCGAAGCCGAGCTCGCGGCCGTCGGCGAGCGTCTGGGCCGCGAACGCCTCGTTGATCTCGATGAGATCGAATGCTTCGATCGGCATGTCGATCCGGGCCAGCAGTCGGCGGACGCCCTCGACCGGGGCGAGGAACAGCCACTTGGGCTCCACCTCGGCCTGGGCATAGCCGACGATCCGGGCGAGCGGCTTGAGGCCGTATCGCTCGACGGTCCGCTCGCTGGCGACGACCGTCGCCGCAGCGCCGTCGGTGATGCCGGGCGCATTGCCGGCAGTCACGGTGCCGCTGGTCGCCTCGCCGCGATCCTCGCCCTCGGGCAGGTCGAAGGCCGGCTTGAGCCGGGCCAACGCCTCGATCGTCGAGTCGCGCCGGGGCCCCTCGTCGACGCTGACGATCGTCTCGCGCCCCTTTGCGTCGCGGACGGTGACCGGGGCGATCTCGGCCTCGAAGCGGCCCTCGTCGATGGCCGCGACCGCACGCTGGTGACTGTGCAGCGCGAACTCGTCCTGGTCCTCTCGACTGATCTTGCTGGCGATGGCGACACGCTCAGCATGGGTGCCCATGTGGCATGACTCGACGGCGCACCACAGCCCGTCATGGACCGTCGCGTCGACGAACGTTCCGTCGCCGAGTCGGTAGCCGAAGCGGGCCCGCGGAAGGTAGTACGGCGCGCTGTTCATGCTCTCCATCCCGCCGGCGACGACCACCTCGGCGTCACCGACGCGGATCTCGGCAGCGCCGAGCATGATCGCTTTCAGGCCCGAGCCGCAGACCCGGTTGATCGTCGTCGCGCTCGTCGTCACCGGCAGCCCGCCACGGAGCGCCGCTTGACGCGCCGGCGCCTGCCCGGCCCCGGCCTGGAGCACCTGGCCCATGAGCACTTCGTCGACGGGGACGTCGGCCGGCAGGCCGCTCCGCTCGACCGCCGCCCGAATGGCGACGCCGCCGAGCTCGACGGCCGGTACATCGGCAAGTGCGCCAGCGAACTTGCCGATCGGCGTCCGCGCGGCGCTGACGATGTAGACGCCGCCATTGCGGCCAGCCTGAGTCGTTTCAGCCATCGTGGCTCACCTCACCCCTCGAGTGCTTCAGGTTCCGGATCCGGAGGTTCCGGATCCGGGCGAACAGGGCCGGCCGGGCCGGGATTACGTGTAGAGCCCGCCGTCGATGGCGATCACCTGGCCGGTGATGTAGTCGCCATGCGAGACGAGGAAGGCGACCACCTGGGCGATCTCCTCCGGGCGTCCGAACCGGCCCATCGGGATCTTCTCGAGGATCCGTGCGCGAACCTCGTCCGGCATGGCCGCGATCATCTCGGTCTCGATGAAGCCGGGCGCGATCGCATTGACCGTGACGCCCTTGCGAGCGACCTCGAGCGCCGCGGCCTTCGTGAAGCCGATGATCCCCGCCTTCGCGGCCGCGTAGTTGGCCTGGCCGAAGTTGCCGTGAAGGCCGATCACGGAGCTGATGTTGACGATCCGGCCGTAACCGGCCTGGACCATGTGGGGCAGCACCCGGGCGGTCAGGTTGAAGACGCTGGTCAGATTCGTCTGGAGGACGTCATCCCACTCTTCGTGCGACATCTTGGCCAGCGAGCGATCCCGGGTGATCCCGGCATTGTTCACGAGCACGTCGATCTTCCCGAAGCTGTCGACGACCTTGGCAACCGCCGGCCCGACGAGATCGGGATCCTGGACGTCGCAGCGGAACGCGAACGACTCGCCCCCGGACTTGGCGATCTCGGCGGCGACCTCTTCTGCCGCCGCCTCGTTGTGGGCATAGCCAACCGCCACCGACGCACCCCGACGTCCGAGCTCGAGGGCAATCGCCCGACCGATTCCGCGCGATCCGCCGGTGACGAGGCAGGCCTTCCCGGTGAGCTCAGCCGTCGTCAGGTCAGGCGTCGTCAGTTCAGTCAACGTCAGTTCAGCCATTGCAGATACCTTCCTCACTCGGCCCGAGACACGTCGAGGTGGCCGGCAGATCGCCGGCCACCTCAGTGGATCGTGAGCCGCTTGTCAGCGCCGTGTGGCTTCGGTCGCCTTCATGGCCATCTTGACGGTGGCCTGCCAGCTCTCGAGGGTCGCCTTCTGGGTTCGCTTGACGATCTCGGAGAACTGCTCGACTGCCTGCCGGTTGCCCTTCACGCCAAGGTCGAACAGGCTCAGGCCGGCGTCCATCGCGGCATTCTGTGCCTCGAACCCCGTCTTGAGAGCCGCCTCGCTCTGGACGGACCAGGTGCCGAGCAGGTCCCGGCTGAGCGCATTGGTGTCGTCAGCATAGGATCGCGCGGCCTCGATCGAAGCCTTGGCGGTCTCGGTGCCGTTGCGGGCCGCCTGAGCGGCGATCCGGGTGGCCTCCGTGACGGCAGCGGCTGCCGACTCGGGCATCTCGGTGGTGGTGGTGGACATCGAGGACTCCTTCGCCTATGATCGGGCTGCCTCTACTTGCGCGACAACTCTAAGTGCAGTATGCATATAGCTGCTATCATTGTCAAGGCACCGCCGCCATTCGGAGCGAGAATCCCAAACAGCCATGCCTGACCGCGAAACCACCTCCGCCATGGGCTCTGCGCCAGACCTGTCCGCCGACGCCGGGCGGGCCAGATCCCGGCGCACCGGACCGGGCCCCGCGCCGAGGCCCACCTCGTCAGGCCGTCGGAGCTCCGGCGCCGACGGCCAGGCCGAGCCGATCGAGGAGCGCGAGCTTCCCGGTTGGCCGCCGCGCGACATCCTGGCGCCGTTCGTCCTGCTGGCCGTCTCGCTCGAGCGGGCGCACGGCTATGTGATCGAGGACTACCTGCGAGCGCTCGGCCTGTTCGGGATCACGATGAGCACCCTGTACCGGACGCTCCGCCAGATGGAGCGGGACGGCTTCCTCGAGTCGACCTGGGAGCCGGGGCCGACCGGTCCCGCCCGGCGGGTGTACACGATCACCGACGCAGGCAATGCCTGGTTGGAGTCCTCGGCGGCGATGCTCAGTGCGTATCGCGAGACGATCGACCGCTTCTTCGGCCTGTACGGAGCTGGACCGGGCGGGACACGCCACCAGTCGGGCGAGCCGTCGGAGAAGAAGGAGACGAAGGGATGACGAAGACCGACCAGGCGGGCCAAACCAGCGATCCGTTCGAGATCTGGCGCCAGCAGTACGACGCCAACGAGCGGGCCTGGAGCGCGGCCCTCGAGCAGGCGATGGACAGCCCTGAGTTCGGCGAATCGAGCGCGAGGATGCTCGAGACGATGCTCGCCGCCCAGAAGTCGATCCGCGACAACATGCGAACCTATCTCGAGACGATGAACGTCCCGACCCGTGAGGACATCGCCCGGCTTGGCGAGCTCATCATCGGGCTCGAGGAGAAGGTCGACCAGGCGGTCGATCGGCTCGACGACATCGAAGCGGCGGTCCGCGCCGTACCGGCCGGACCCGAAGGACCAGCCGGACCGGCAGGACCCGAAGGAGCCGCTGGATCCACCGGACCGGCAGGACCGGCCGGAGCCACCGGACCGGCCGGCCCCAAGGGGTCCCCCGGACCGGCAGGACCGGGCAGGAGCCACCGGACCGGCAGGAGCCACCGGACCGGCAGGCAGCACTGGATCCACCGGACCGGCAGGACCGCGCTGGACCAGCCGGACCGGCACGGATCCGCCGGACCGGCAGGACCCGCAGGACCGGCAGGACCGGCAGGACCGGCGGTTGCGTCCGGGCCGGCCCGGACCGCGGGACGCACCAGGCCTACAACTCGAGCCAAGCCCACGCCGTCCGCCAAGCAGGGCAGGCCGGCCAGGCCGGCCAAGGGCACGAAATGATGACGTCACCGTGGCCCATGTGGCCGAGCGCCGAGAGCTTTGGCTGGTCGAACGATCGCGCCCTCGAGATGGCGCGAGCCGTCCTCGGTTCGATGGACGCTCCCGTCGGTCTCAGCCCGAAGGAGTTGATCTGGCGCAAGAACAAGGCCCGCCTGTACCGCTACGTCCGCTCTGAGCCGGCCACCCGCCGGACGCCGATCTTCCTCGTCCTGCCGCTGATCAACCGGGCGTACATCCTCGATCTGCGGCCCGGGGCGAGCTTCGTCGAATTCCTGCTGAGCCAGGGCTTCGACGTCTTCCTCATCGACTGGGGCACGCCGGGGGACGAGGATCGGGCGCTGGACGTCACGACCCTCGTGACCCGCTACCTGCCGCGGGCCGCGAAAGCGATCCAGCGGGCAACCGGCACGGACCGGATGACGGTCCTCGGCTACTGCATCGGCGGCGCGCTGGCGACCTGTTTCACTGCCCTTCATCCCGAGGTCGCTCGCAATCTCGTGCTCCTGACGGCTCCCCTCGACTTCTCGGACGCGGGCAAGTTCGGACAGATGACGGCGCGCGGCGTCTTTCCGCTGGAACGCCTGATCGACACATTTCCGACGGTGCCCGGCCAGATGCCGGATATCGGCTCGAAGATGCTCAACCCGACAGCCAACTACATCGGGACCTATCGCTCGCTGTGGGAGAAGCTTGGCGATCCCAACTTCGACGTCAAAGGTTGGCAGGCGATGTACCGCTGGGTGAATGACAGCGTCCCGTTCGCCGGGGCCGCGTTCCGCCAGTGGATCGCCGAGTTCTACCAGGAGAACCGGCTGGCCCGGGACATGCTGGACATGGACGGCCGACCGGTTCGCCTCGCCGACATCCAGTGTCCGGTGCTCAACATTGCCGCCACTCGGGATCTGATCGCGCCGCGCCCAACGACGAGCGTCGTCACCCACCGCGTCGGCAGCCAGGACGCGTCAGAGATCGTCATCGAGGGCGGTCACGTCGGGATCGTCGTCGGCCGAACCGCGAGCCAGAACCTGTGGCCCAAGCTCGGTGACTGGCTCAGCGCCCACGACTAGGACGTGTAGCCTAGGTCGGTGACCACGAGGACGGACCCCGAGTCGCCTGCGCTGCACCCTGCCGACCGCCACGATCTGATCCGTGTGCACGGCGCGCGCGTGAACAACCTCAAGGACGTCAGCATCGAGATCCCGAAGCGGCGGCTGACGGTCTTTACCGGCATCTCCGGCTCGGGCAAGAGCTCGCTGGTGTTCGGCACGATCGCCGCCGAGTCGCAGCGCCTGATCAACGAGACCTACAGCGCGTTCGTGCAGGGCTTCATGCCAACGCTGGCGCGGCCGGATGTCGACGTCCTCGATGGGCTGACGACGGCGATCATCGTCGACCAGGAGCGGATGGGCGCCAACGCCCGCTCCACCGTCGGCACCGCGACCGACGCGAACGCCCTGCTGCGCCTGCTGTTCAGCCGCCTCGGGACGCCCCATGTCGGTCCGCCCACGGCGTACTCGTTCAACATCCCGCAGCGCAAGGCCAGCGGGGCGATGACCGTCGACCGCGGCAAGGGCGAGCGGATCGTCGTGCGCGACGCCATCTACTACGGCGGCATGTGCCCGCGCTGCGAGGGCATGGGCTCGATCACCGACATGGACCTGACCCAGCTGTACGACGACACGAAGTCGCTCAGCGGGGGTGCGCTCAAGGTCCCCGGCTACAGCATGGACGGCTGGTACGGCCGCATCTTCGCCGGCAGCGGCTTCTTCGACATGGACAAGCCGATCCGGGACTTCACGACGCAGGAGCTCGACGACCTGCTGCACCGGGAGGCGACCAGGATCAAGGTCGAGGGGATCAACCTGACGTATGAGGGGCTGATCCCGCGGATGCAGCGGTCGATGCTGTCGAAGGACATCGACACGCTCCAGCCGCACGTCCGCGCGTTCGTCGAGCGGGCGGTGACGTTCACGGCGTGTCCCGACTGCGGCGGCACACGGCTCAACGGGCCGGCGCGCTCGTCGAAGATCGCCGGGATCAACATCGCCGACGCCTGCGCGATGCAGATCGACGACCTCGCCGAATGGCTGCGCGGCCTGGACGAGCCGTCGGTGGCGCCGCTGCTCGCCGGCCTCCAGCACACGTTCGACTCGTTCGTCGAGATCGGGCTGGGCTATCTGTCGCTCGACCGACCGTCGGGCACGCTGTCGGGCGGCGAGTCGCAGCGGACCAGGATGATCCGCCACCTCGGCTCGTCGCTGACGGACGTCACCTACGTCTTCGACGAGCCCACCATCGGGCTCCATCCGCACGACATCGCCCGGATGAACGGCCTGCTGCTGCGGCTTCGCGACAAGGGCAACACCGTGCTCGTTGTCGAGCACAAGCCCGAGGTCATCGCCATCGCCGACCATGTCATCGACCTGGGCCCGGGCGCCGGGAACGCGGGCGGCGAGGTGGTCTTCGAGGGCACCGTCGAGGGGCTGCGCGCCAGTCCCACGCTGACCGGGCGCCACTTGGACGACCGCGCGTCGGTCAAGCCATCGGTGCGGACGCCCGCGGGCCGGCTCGAGGTGCGCGGCGCGACCACCAACAACCTCCAGGACGTCGATGTCGACATCCCGCTCGGCGTGCTGGTGGTGCTGACCGGCGTCGCCGGGTCGGGCAAGAGCTCGCTCATCGACGGCTCCGTCGCGGACCGGGACGGCGTGGTGTCGATCGACCAGGGCGGGATCAAGGGTTCGCGACGCAGCAACCCGGCGACCTACACCGGGCTGCTCGACCCGATCCGCGCGGCGTTCGCGAAGGCCAACGGGGTGAAGCCGGCGCTGTTCAGCGCCAATTCCGAGGGCGCCTGTCCGACCTGCAACGGCGCCGGCGTCATCTACACCGAGCTCGGGTTCATGGACACGGTCGCCACCACCTGCGAGGACTGCGAGGGCAAGCGCTACCAGGCGGCGGTGCTGGACTACCACCTCGGCGGACGCGATATCAGCGAGGTGCTCGCGATGTCCGTGAGCGAGGCCGAGGCGTTCCTCGGCAGCGGCGAGGCGCGCACGCCGGCCGCGCACGCGATCCTGCAGCGCTTCGTCGACGTCGGGCTCGGCTACCTGCGGCTCGGCCAGCCGCTCCCCACGCTGTCGGGCGGAGAGCGGCAGCGCCTCAAGCTGGCCACCCACATGGCCGAGCAGGGTGGCGTCTACGTCCTCGACGAGCCGACGAGCGGTCTCCACCTCGCCGACGTCCGGCAGCTGCTCGCGCTGCTCGACCGACTCGTCGACGGCGGCAAGTCGGTCATCGTGATCGAGCACCACCAGGCCGTGATGGCGCACGCCGACTGGATCATCGACCTCGGCCCCGGCGCCGGCCGCGACGGCGGGCGGATCGTGTTCGAAGGCACGCCGGCCGACCTCGTCGCCGCCCGCTCCACCCTCACCGGCGAGCACCTCGCGGCCTACGTCGGCATCGGCTGACGCGCGAGGCCGGGCGATCCGGTGCGGTCGCGCTCAGTTCGCCGGGGAGCGGTCGGCCGGGCGACTCGGCGCGGTCGGGGTCAGCTCTCTCGGCGCCACCCATGACCGGAGCGTCTGCATGTAGTTGGCGCGTTCGAACGCGGACGGGTTCTCGGCCGTTGCCGCGCTCGCGCTGCCCCGGAGCTGCTCGACCGACTCGTACTCGTGATCGACCATCCAGGCCCGCAGCTCGGCCTCGACCGTGACGATGTGCTCGGGGCCGTGGCGCAGCAGGGCCGAGGTCATCATCACCACGTCGGCGCCGACCATGAGGCCCTTGACCACATCGGTCCCGGACTGGATCCCGGAGCTTGCCGCGAGCGACACCACAGGGCCGAGCTGGGGTCGCAGGATCGCGATCCAGCGGATCGGCAGGCGCGCCTCCCAGGGCTGGCTCAGCTCCAGCCGCGGCACGACCTCGAGGGCTTCGAGGTCGAGATCCGGCTGGTAGAAGCGATTGAACAGCACGAGTCCATCCGCGCCCTGTTCGACGACCGCGGCGGCCAGGTGGGCAAGGGCGGAGTAGTAGGGGCTCAGCTTGACGGCCAGCGGGATCGTGACCGAGGAGCGGACGGCGGCGACCAGCTCGATGTCGGCCGCCTCGATATCGGCGGCCGTCCGGTGCGGGTCGGCCGCGACCCGGTACAGGTTCAGCTCGAGTGCGTCGGCCCCGGCATCCTGGATGGACCGCGCATAGCGAACCCAGCCCCCGGCGCTGCTCGCGTTGAGGCTGGCGATGATCGGCACGCTGGTCTGGGCCTTGACCCGCTCGAGCGATGCCAGGTAGCGGTCGGCCGCTCCAACGAAGCCGTTGATCGCGGGGAAGTAGTCGAGCGCTTCGGCGAAGTGCTCGGTGCCCTGCTCGAGTGAGTCGTTGAGCTCGAGCTCCTCGGTCAGGATCTCCTCCTCGAACAGCGACGGAAGGACGATCGCACCCGCACCGGCGGCCTCCAGGCGACGGGCCATGGCCGGCTCCCCGTTCTGGGGCGCGGCCGAGGCGACGATCGGCGAGCGGAGGTCGAGGCCGAGGTAGCGGGTGCGCAGGGCGGCTGTCATGCCTCGTCACCTTCGTTGTCATACCGGTAGCCGGCATCGCTCTCGACGTCGGGCACGATGCCGGGGTCGGGTCGATGGACGTGGGGCACCGTGCGCTCGACGCCACTGAGCTGCTCGTAGTAGCGCCAGCGCTCGTCGGCGTCCGCCTGGGCCAGGGCCGCGAGCTCGGCGGCCCGTTCCGGCTGCGTCCGCTGGAGAACGGCGAAGCGAGTCTCGGTCGCCACGAAGTCGGCGATCGGGATCGATGGGGTGGACGAGTCGAGCTTGAATGGCTTGCCACCCTCGATCTCGGAGGGGTGGAAGCGATAGAGCGGCCAGTAGCCGCTCTTGACGGCGTCCTTCTGGTGGGTCATCGACTTGCTCATGTCGATCCCGTGGGCGATGCAGGTGCTGTAGGCGATGACCAGCGACGGACCTGGCCAGGCATCGGCCTCGAGCAGCGCCTTCGTCGTCTGGAGGTCGTTCGCACCCATCGAGACCTGGGCGACGTAGACGTTGCCGTACGAGCGGGCGATCGCTCCCAGGTCCTTCTTGGCGGTCCCCTTGCCGGCGGCCGCGAACTTCGCCACGGCGCCCCGAGGGGTCGCCTTGGACGCCTGACCGCCGGTGTTCGAGTAGACCTCGGTGTCGAGAACCAGGATGTTGACGTTGCGGCCCGACGAGAGCACCTGGTCGACCCCACCGAACCCGATGTCGTAGGCCCATCCGTCGCCGCCGATGATCCATACCCCCTGGCGGACGAGATCGGATGCGAGGGCGAGCAGGTGTCGGGCATCGGAACCGAGCGGGCCCTCGATCCCGGTCAGCGCCTCCCGCAGGCGGCCCACCCGCTCGCGCTGGAGAACGATCTCCTCCTCGGTGTCCTGGACGGCTCCAAGGAGCTCAGCGACGAGGTCCGCGCCGAGCTCCGGGGCCAGGCGCTCGAGGAGCCGGCGAGCGTGATCCGTCTGCGCGTCGAGCGCCAGTCGCATCCCGAGCCCGAACTCGGCGTTGTCCTCGAAGAGTGAGTTGTTCCAGGCCGGACCTCGCCCGGCCGCATCGACCGTCCACGGGGTCGTCGGCAGGTTGGCCCCGTAGATCGAGGAGCAACCGGTCGCGTTGGCCACGATCATCCGGTCGCCGAACAGCTGACTGACGAGGCGGATGTACGGCGTCTCGCCACAGCCGCCGCAGGCGCCCGAGAACTCGAACAGGGGCTCCAGGACCTGGCTGCCCTTGACCGTATCGTGGGTGATCAAGCTGCGGTCGAGTCGCGCGATCGATTGGAAGAAGTCCCAGCGACCTCGCTCGACGTCGCGGTGGTCGGCGATCGGCGCCATGTTGATCGCCTTGTGGCTGGTGTCGGTCTTGCTCTTCGCCGGACAGACGTCGACGCAGACGCCGCAGCCGGTGCAGTCGTCGGGGGCGACCTGGATCGTCAGCCGATGCTCGGTCAGCTCCCGGGAGCGGAACTCCTTGTGGAGGAAGTCGGCCGGCGCCGCCTCGAGGGCGGAGGTCGGGAAGACCTTCATCCGGATCGTGGCGTGCGGGCAGACCATCGCGCACTTGCCGCAGTCGATGCAGATCTCGGGATCCCAGACGGGGATCATCTGGGCGATCGCCCGCTTCTCGTACTTGGTCGTACCGGTCGGGAACGTGCCGTCGACCGGGAGCGCGCTCACCGGCAGCAGGTCACCGTCGCCGGCCATCAGCCGCGACGTGATCCGGGCGACGAAGTCGGGCACGTCGCTCGGCACCGGCGGGGTCGTCGCCCGGTCGTTCGTGACACTGCCCACCGGGACGTGGGCGAGGCGTTCCAACGAGCGGTCGATCGCCTCGAAGTTGCGAGCGACGACCGCCTGGCCGCGCTTCGCGTACGTCTTCTCGACGAAGCCCTTGATCCGGGTGATCGCCTCGTCCGCGGGCAGGATGCCGGCGAGCTTGAAGAAGCACGGCTGCATGACCGTGTTGATCCGGCTGCCCATGCCGGCCTCGTTGGCGACGGCGACTGCGTCGATGACCCAGAAGTCGATCGCCTTGTCGAGGAGCAGGCGCTGCACCCCGCCGGGCAGCTGATCCCAGACCTCGTCGGGCCCGTATGGCGCGTTGAGCAGGAACGTCGCACCGTGCTTGGCGTGCTCGAGGACCTTCGACTTGCCGAGGAGCCCGAACTGGTGGCAGGCGACGAAGTCGGCGTCCTCGACCAGGTAGGTCGACCGGATGGGCTCCGGCCCGAACCGCAGGTGGGAGACGGTCACCGAACCCGACTTCTTCGAGTCGTAGACGAAGTAACCCTGGGCGAACATGTCGGTGCTCTCGCCGATGATCTTGATCGATGCCTTGTTCGCGCCGACCGTGCCATCCGAGCCGAGCCCGAAGAACATCGCCTGCACCTCGCCGGCGGGACGCGGGTGCTGGAAGCCCGTGTCGATGGGCAGGCTGAGGTGGGTCACGTCGTCGTAGATGCCGACCGTGAAGTGCCGTTTCGGCCGCGTCGCGCGGAGCTCGTCGAAGATCGGCTTGACCATCGACGGCGTCATCTCCTTCGACGACAGCCCGTAGCGACCGCCGATGACCCGCGGCGCGATCTCGAACGGCGGCTCGTCCGTGTCCATCGCCTCGGCGATCGCCGCGACGACCTCCAGGTAGAGCGGCTCGCCGACCGCGCCGGGCTCCTTCGTCCGGTCGAGGACCGCGATCGCCCGCACCGTCGATGGCAGCGCGGCCACGATCTGCTCCGCCGGGAACGGCTGGAACAGGCGGATCCGGAGCATCCCGACCCGCTCGCCGGCCGCGACGAGGGTGTCAACGCTCTCCTCGACCGAGCCGTTGGCCGAGCCCATCACGATCACCACCCGGTCCGCGTCCGGGGCACCGTGGTAGTCCACGAGCCCATACCGGCGGCCGGTCCGAGCGGCGAGCTCGTCCATGACCTCCTGGACGATCCCAGGCACTGCGCGGTGGAACGGGTTCGACGCCTCACGCGCCTGGAAGAAGACGTCGGGGTTCTGGGCGGTCCCGCGCACGACGGGCGCGTCGGGGGTCATGCCCCGGCCGCGGAAGGCGAGAACGTCGTCGTCGCGGACCAGCGCCCGGATGTCGTCCTCGTCCAGCAGCCCGATCTTGTTGATCTCGTGCGACGTTCGGAAGCCGTCGAAGAAGTGGAGGAACGGCACCCGGGACCGCAGCGTCGCGGCATGCGCCACGAGCGCGAAGTCGTGCGCTTCCTGGACCGAGCCCGCCGCGAGCATCGCCCACCCGGTCGTCCGCGCGTGCATCACGTCGCTGTGGTCACCGAAGATCGACAGGGCATGGGTCGCCACCGTTCGGGCCGCGACATGGATCACCGTCGGGGTGAGCTCGCCCGCGATCTTGAACATGTTGGGGACCATCAGGAGGAGTCCCTGGGAGGCCGTGAAGGTCGTCCCGAGGGCCCCCTTCTGGAGCGCGCCATGCAGCGCACCGGCCGCTCCCGCTTCTGACTGCATCTCGACGACATCGGGGACCTTCCCCCAGATGTTCGGCCGGCCGGCCGCGGCCCAGTCGTCGCAGTGCTCCGCCATCGGGGAGGCGGGGGTGATCGGGTAGATCGAGATGACCTCGCTCACGGCGTAGGCAACCCGGGCGGCCGCCTCGTTGCCGTCCAGACATTCGTAGCGCTGGTCCACGTGCCCGGCCTCCCTTCGAGGATCGACTTGGTGGCGCGTGCGTGGGCGGGGCCCGGTGTCGCGCGGGAGCCGGGAGTGGCATTATCCGCCAGACCCGGCTCCACCGCCCTGCGCGCGGCGTACCTCGAGAGCCGACGCCGGCGGTCCGGCGGCGCCTGAACGCGCCACGACCGGTGAAGCGGCCGCCTGGCCGCCGACGGCCGGCGCTAGGCGAGCTGCGGGATCGGCTTCCGGATCAGCTCTGAGAGCTTCTCCCCGTCCGGCGCCATGAGCTCGCCGACCCGCTCCCGGTCGACGTCCGCGACGATGATGTGGCCGATCTCTGTCCTCACGATCGTGAAGATGCCGAGGTCGTGCATCCGCTGCGTCTGGGACTGGTTGTCCGCGGTCGGCGTGAGGTAGTGCAGCGAACCGGCCCGGTAGCGATGGATCAGGAAGAGCTGGACGAGCGTCATCAGCCGCCGTCGGCGGATCGACGGCGCGCTGTTCTGGTCGCGGATCGAGAGGATGCTCCGGCCACGGCGATCGAGGATGCTGGCGAAGATCACATTGGCCAGCGTCTCGCCGGATTCGTCCAGCACTCGGAGCTCGAGCAGCTCGGAGCCCGCGGTGTGCGGCCGCAGCTCGACCCGGATCCTGCCCGGGCGATCCCAGTGGCCCGACCACGTGGCCAGCCAGTCTTCGAGCAGCCGGGTCGGCACCTCGGTCTGGACGAGATGCTGATGTTGGGTCGACCCCTTGCCCATCGCCTTCGTTGCGGCGGTCCGCCCGGAGGCAGCCATCAGGGCGGCGTCGAGCCGGTCGCCGCCGACGAGCGACTGTGGGGTGCGGTACGGGGATTCGAGCAGCCTGAACTTGCGCTGGAGTCGGGCGAGCGCGAGCATCCCGTCCTCGCGCAGCGCCGTGGCGAACTCCTCGGCCGCCAGACCATCGATCTGATGGCCCCCATAGGTGATGAAGTTGAACACGAAGCCCAGCTTCCCGAGCTCCTCGGGGAAGTTCCGCATCTCGTCGTCGCTCAGCCCCGTGGTATCCCAGTTGAACGACGGCGAGAGGTTGTAGGCCAGCATCTTGTCGGGGTACTCGGCATGGATCGCGAGCGCGAACCGACGGGCGTCCTCGAGGTCGGCTGTCTTCGTCTCCATCCAGAGCAGGTCGGCGAACGGCGCGGCTGCGAGTGACTTGGCGATCGCGTAATCGATCCCACCCTGGACCTGGTAGTAGCCGTCCGGGGTCTTGGGCAGCTCGGGATCCCAGGCTACCTGGATCCCGAGCGAGTCGGCCTTGTCCCGGATCTCGGAGAAGGAGGCCCGGCTCGCGAAGCTCCGCCACTCCTCGAGTGACAGGTCGAACGGCTGGCCTTCACCGATCCGGAGCTCGAGGACGTCGGCAACCGCTTCGCCGTAGGTCTTGAGACCCGCTTCCTCCTGCCAGATCTCGGCGTACCGCGTGTCGATCGCATCGAGCAGCCGGTCGATCGGGCTGCCGACCCCGGCATCGCGAGCGGTCTCGACGGTGCGCTCGATGAGCGCCATGAGCCCGACTTGGTCCAGCCAGGCCCGAGCCCTCAGCAGCTCCGGACCCGGCAGGGCGAACAGCAGGTGGCCCCGGATCTCCTCGAGCCCCAGGTCGTTCAGGGCCTTCAGGATCGCCAGGAAGCCGACGCGATAGCTCGGCAGGTCGAGATTCGTCGCACCGAGGATGAACGGCTGGTCTCGCTCGTCGCTGCGGTTGTCGAGGAACGTCGCGGCCTCGGCGTCGGTTCGAGCGACGATGATGCCCGGCACCCGCATGATGTCGAGCTGGAAGCGCGCCGCGTTGAGCCGCTTGTTCTGCTCGTCCTGGCCGACGAGGACCTTGCCGGCCTGGTGACCGCATTTCTTGGCGCCTGGCTTCTGGTCCTCGATGTGGTAGCCCGGCACGCCAGCTTCGACGAAGCGACGGACGAGATTCCGAACATGTGCGTCGCCACCGTGGCCGGTGTCCGCGTCGGCGATGATGAAGGGCCGGAAGTCGACCTCCGGAGTTGCGGTTCGTTGCTCGTCATCCATCTGCGCTCGCAGATAGTGCTGGTTCCGGTCGGCCGTGAGGAGTGCCCGGACCAGTCCCGCGGCTTCGTCGGGGACCTGGCTCAGGGGGTAGCTGGCGAGGTCCGGACCCGGGTCTTCCGACGGCGACCCTTTCGCCGAGGTGGCCCAACCTCCCAGGTAGATGGCCTCGATCCCCATCCGCTTCATGACGACCGCCTGACCGGGCGAATACGGGCCGAAGGTCGTGACCTGCCCGCCTTCGGCGAACAGCTCCCTGAGGTGAGCGTAGAACCCTTCGGCAGCCATGCTGGCCACGCTGTAGTCCGCCTCGATCGTGCCCTGCTGGGCGGCGACCTCACGTGCCGTATGGAGACGCACGATCCCGTCGAACCGGGGTCGTGAGAACCACTCGCGGGCGGCCGCGACCTGGGTCTCGAACGGGCTCATCCCGGGCAAGGGCGGCGCGCTGATCGGGCGTTCGGCGGTCGTCACTCGTTCTCGTGGTCCCGGAGGCAGTCGTCGGGGCACTCACATTCGGTCCAGCTGCTGTTCTGACGCCGGCCCGGTCCAACGAGCGAGCCGTCATCGTCGACGGCCAGACCGAGGACCCACAGGTGCGACGACTCCAGCGAGGTGACGGTCTTCTGGCCCGGTCGCCCCTGGTCGAAGCGGAGTTCCATGGGACACCTCTCTGGCGGTGGCTGGGACACGACCATACGATCTCCCGTATCATCCGTCCAATCGAATCTTCTGTTCTAAGCGATCAGTCTCATCGATCACCGAACGCGGAGCCAGTTACGATGCTTCTTGCCCAGATCGAAGGGTTCGTGGAGATCGCCCGGCAGGGCAACATGCGACGGGCGGCCTACGCCCTGTCGATCAGTCAGCCGGCCCTCACCGCCCGGCTCCAGGCCCTCGAGGAGGAGCTCGCCGCGACGCTCTTCCGGCGAACGCACTCGGGCATGGTCCTGACCCCGGCCGGGCGCGCCTTCCTCCCGCATGCCGATCGGGCGATCGAGGCGATCAGGAGTGGCTCCTCGCTCGTCCGCGAGCTGGAGCACGGCGTCACCGGCGAGCTCGCCCTCGCCGTCGCTCCCGCGGTCAGCGCGTATGTCCTGCCGGAGCTCCTCGTCCGCTTCACGGAGCGCCACCCGGACGTTCGCCTCCTCGTCCGGACGGGGCATTCGGAGGAGATCGTGGACCTCGTGGCGCGCGGCCAGGTCGAGCTCGGGATCGTCAGACAGCTGCGCGACGCGCGGGTCCGAAGCCGTCCGCTCTACGAGGACGAGCTCGTCCTCGTCGCCCGGCCGGACCATCCCTTCGCCGTGGCTGCCAAGGTCGACGTGTCGGAGATCAGCCGTGCCCAGCTGATCCTGTTCGACCGGACGTCGAGCTACTACGACGTGACGAACGCCCTGTTCCGGGTGGCGGGCGTGATCCCCCGCGGCGTCACGGAGGTCGACAACATCGAGGCCGCGAAACGGATGGTCGAGCGCGGGCTCGGCGTCGCGCTGCTGCCCGGGACGGCGGTCGCCGATGCGCTCTCGGCCGGCTCGCTCCGGGAGATCGAGCTCGCCGGTGCGGCGACGATCCGGCGGAGGATCGTGGCGGTCGAGCGGCTGGGCTCGCGCCCGACGTCGCCCTTCCTGGACACCCTGTGGGGGCTCCTCGAGCAGATCCCGGAGCTCATCCCGCGGGCGCTGCCGATCGCCACCGACTAGGAATCACGGTGACCTCCTGCCGATCGACCCTGGACGTCGACGAGCGGGAGGTCACTCGAGATCCGTGCGCCCCGGGCGCCGCGGCGTGCTTGCTACCCAGCGAAGGCGGCGCGCACGCCCGCGACGTCTGCGGCGGGCGCGCCTGCCATCACGCTGCGGCGTACCCCGGACTCGGCGCGCCGGTCGGCAGGGTGGGCGCAGAGAGCGGGCTGGCCTTGAACCCGTGGAAGGTGAGGTACAGGCCCAGGAACGCCTCCCAGATGATCTCCGGGATGGTCAGGATGCCCTGCACCGGGGAGAACTGCGGGATCACACCCAGCAGCACGGCGATCCCCGAGAGCATGAGCAGCGGACCTCCGATGAGGCCGAACAGGGCCATGCGTCGGGGCACCAGGCCGGACCGGTACATCAGGTAGCCCAGCAGCAGCCCGGTCCCGAAGCCGTCGACGAAGCCTGGCCCGAGCAGGAACGTCCAGTTGTGGATCGCCACCAGCGACGTGCCGACCGGACCCGCATCCGCCAGCCGCAACGTCATGACCGCGAGCAGGGCCAGGAAGCCGATGACGATCAGGGTGCACTCCATGATCCGAGCTGCGACGTAGCCGAGGGCGACGGCTTCGTTCGTCCGCCTGAGGATCGGGAACAGCACGATGGCGCAGCCGATGTTGGCGATGACGAGGAGCACCTCGAGCAGCACCCCCAGGCGCACGGGCATGTCGGCACCTGCGCCGGCGAGTGAGCCGGGATTGTCGAGTGCCGGGCCGTACAGAAGGGCCGCCGCGATCGACGTGACGAAGGTGATGATGAAGAGCACGCCCGCGACGAGCGCCACCGTTCTCGGTGAGGGCGAGTCCCCCTGCGCGGCGGTGGTTTGAGCTGGGTTGATCATGTCGCTCCTGTTCACACTCGGCTGCCGGTGGCCTTCATGGGACGACTCCTCAGGTCGTACGCGCGCTCGTACGGCGTACAGTAACTGTACGATGTACGGATGGCAAGCGAACCGCCCGCTGCAACGGCTGCCCTTGGGGCACGAAGAGGTTGCCAATTGAGGACATGGACCAGGAGGACCGGGGAGCCGCGTGTCCTGCTGACCCGAGAGCGTGTCCTGCAGGTCGCCGTGGAGCTCGCCGATCAGGACGGGCTCGGGTCACTGAGCATGCGCAAGCTCGGTCAGCGACTCGGAGTCGGGCCGATGGCCCTCTACTACCACTTCGCCAACAAGGCCGAGGTCGTGGACGGCCTCATCGATCTCGTGTTCAGCGAGATCGAGCTGCCTTCGGGCGGAGGCGACTGGAAGGCGGAGATGCGGGAGCGCGCGATCTCGCTGCACGACGCACTCCTGCGTCATGGATGGGCGATCGGACTGATGGAGTCCCGCCGAACACCTGGTCCGGCGAGCCTGCGCCATCACGACGCCGTGATCGGCAGCCTCCGGGCGGGCGGACTCGACATCGACCAGGCTGCCCATGCGTACTCGGTCCTGGACGGCTACATCTACGGCTTCGCGCTGACGAAGTTGAACCTGCCGTTCGGGACCCCGGCGAGGTCGCCGACGTGGCGCAGGGCAGGCTGCAGCCGTTGGCCGTCGACGAGTACCCGAACCTCGTTGCACTGATCGAGCACGCCCTGAAGCCGGGCCATGACGACGGCGACGAGTTCGAGTTCGGCCTGGATCTGATCCTCGACGGCCTCGACAGGGCCATGTCGATCCCGGCTAGCGCCAGTTCCCGGACCATTCAAACCATTCGATCGACGTCCGCGCCCGGCCACCGGCCGAAGGGCTTCGACGAGTGACGACAGGAGTGCCCCATGAAGGCAATCGTCTACCACGGACCAGGCAAGAAGACCTGGGAAGACGTCCCGGACCGCAAGATCATTCATCCGACCGACGCCATCGTGAAGATCGATACCACGACGATCTGCGGCACGGACCTGCACATCCTCAAGGGCGACGTGCCCGCCGTGACCGACGGCCGGATCCTCGGCCACGAGGGTGTCGGCACGATCACCGAGATCGGATCGGCCGTCTCGACCCTGGCGGTGGGCGACCGGGTGATCATCTCCTGCATCAGCGCGTGTGGCGCCTGCTCGTACTGCCACCAGGGTCTGTACGCCCACTGTCTTGCCGACGAGGGCGCAAGCGGAATCGGCTGGATCCTCGGCCACCTGATTGACGGCACCCAGGCCGAGTACACCCGCGTCCCGTTCGCCGACAACTCCCTGTACAAGCTGCCGGCCGGCGTCTCGGACGCGGCGGGGGTGATGCTCTCCGACATCCTGCCCACGGGTTTCGAGATCGGCGTCCGCTACGGCCGGGTCAAGCCTGGTGACGTGGTCGCGGTGGTCGGCTCGGGTCCGGTCGGCCTGGCGTCGATCATGACGGCCGGCCTGTACGGCGCCGCCCGGATCGTCGCCATCGACCTCGACGAGAACCGCCTGGAGGTGTCCCGGACCTTTGGTGCGACCGACACCGTGAACAGCGGCACGGTCGGCTTCATCGACGAGATCAAGCGCACGACCGACGGCCTCGGCGTCGACGTCGCGATCGAGGCCGTGGGGATCCCGGCCACCTTCGACACCTGCGTCAGGATCGTCCGGCCGGGCGGGACGATTGCCAACGTCGGCGTCCACGGCAAGCCCGTGGAGCTGCCCCTCCAGGACCTGTGGATCTCTGACATCGCGATCACGATGGGCCTGGTGAGCGCCTCGACCACGCCGATGCTGCTCAAGCTCGTCGCGCAGAAGAAGCTGGCGGCCGAGTTGTTCGCGACGCACCGGTTCACGTTCGACTCGTTCGTGGAGGCCTACGACACCTTTGGGCGCGCCGCCGAGACGAAGGCGCTGAAGGTCGTGATCACAGCCTGACCCGCCCCCGCTGGCGGTCTGCTGGGGAGAGGCTTCCTCCGGACTGGTCCGCCAGCCAGCTCCTTACCTGACGTCAGGCCCCGTGGTCGACCGACCCGGACTTCGATCCGATGGCGCGCACCTCGATCCCGAGGCTCCCGAGTTCCTCGCTCGTGGTCGCGCCCGCCACCAGAGAGCTCAGCTCATCGATACTCTCGAGTTCGCCTGGGACGAAGATGAGGTGGGCGCCCTGCTCGCTCGCATATCGAGCCAATGCGCCGGGTCCGTGATCCTTGGGAAGCCAGGCGAAGGCCGGCACCTGCGATGCTCGACTCTCCATGACCTGTGCCCGGACGTCCGAACGGCCGAGAGCCTCCAGGTCGTCCGGCCCGAGACGAGAGCCGAATCGATCGCCCTCCCCCTCGGAGCCCCATTGGTTCGGCATCGGTTCCGACCACCACGATGCGGCATCGGCGACGTACAGGATGAGCGTGCAGCCGTGGGCCAGGGCATGCTCCTGTCCGGCCCGACGGACGTCGACATGCGCATCGTCGCCGGTGACGTAGGCGACGACCACGGATCGAAGAGCCGGTTCAGTGTCGGATCGCGGGCCGCTCGGCCGGTCTGCCACGGTAGCCTCCGATCGGTAGATGACGTGCGCGGAGCGTCGCGGCGCTCTCGCGACGGTCATCGCGTGAACCGCGCCACATTATCTGCCCCTGGCGACGCCTAGCCGCGCCGACGGTCTCTGGTCAGGTCTTGTAATAATGACGGTTTCTGTTAGATTCGGGTTTGCTGAAGTAGCCACTGGCCGGCGATCCGATCCAGGCCGTTGCCCTCCTCGAAGAGCCGAACCGCCAGCGACTGGGTGGTAGCGAGCCGCGATCCCGAGAGGAGTCGGAACGAGATGTGCCTGAACTGCGGCTGCATGCGGGCCCACGACGACATGGGCAAGCCGGGGGTCAACATCACCTATGAGGACGTGAAGGCTGCGGCCGATGCGAACGCGATGACGATCGAAGCCACGCTCGCGATGATCGCGCGGACCAGCGACAAGGATCGTGGCGACCATCCGGCGGAGTATCACGCACCACGTGGTGCGTGATCCATTTGACGGCGGACCGACCCAGGCAGCCGCAGAAGACCCGGCCGAGGAGGAAGGAGGGGTCGATCGATCACTGGTCCCATCGATCCGGCGGCGGCCGGGCGCCTCTCCAGAAACATAGCCAGGTGCTGAACGATGTCTGATGCAACTCTCTATGAACGCCTCGGTGGCGTGTTTGCCATCGCAGCCGTGATCGACCATTTCAGCGATGCGGTCGTCGAGAATCCGATCGTCGGTCAACGCTCGGACAATCCGGCCCTTCGCGAATGGCACACCAACAATCTCGGCCGGCTGCCGGGCCTGAAGTTCATGCGCACCCTCTGGGTCTGCGACGTTGCCGGCGGACCCTTCGAGTTCACGGCCACACGCCCAGGGAGCACGGCCCTCGGTCTGGAGGCAGCTCATCGCGAGCTTCGGATCTCGCCCGAGGAGTTCGATGAGGTTGCCGCTGAGCTCGGCCGAACGCTTGACTTCGTCAAGGTGCCCCAGCACGAGAAGGATGAGGTGCTCGAGGCGTTCGCGGCCCACAAGGGAGAGGTGACGGAGGGGTACACCGCCGCGACGAGGCACACCAGTGACGTTCCTGTGAAGTAGCGGCTGTGCGGGCCGGCGACCCGCCCAACCACGACACGGACCGAACGAGGTTCAGGCGCTCTTGTTGTGGCCTTGTCCGGCAGGGGACTGCGCGACGAGCGCCTCGTAGGCGTCGATCGCCCGTTTGACTGCCGCCGCTCGGCCTTGGGAATGATCTCGACGAACACGACGACGACGACACCGGTCCAGAGCGCCCAGCCGAGCGCGTAGAGCAGGTCCGCCGCAACCCGAGAGGCTCTTCAGGCCGCGCCGCTTGGAGACCAGGGCCGTCAGGCCGGCATCGGCTTCGGCTGCCACAGCTCGATCTTCGTCCCTTCCGGGTCGAGGATGTGAGCGAAGCGGCCATTGGGCTCGTCGGGGAGAACGTTCGCCTCCACGCCGTGCTTCGCGCAGCTCGCCAGGATGCCGTCGAGATCGTCGACCGCGAGATTGATCATGAAGTCCTTGGTCGATGGCGCGAAGTAGGTGGTGTCGGCCTCGAACGGGCTGAACACGGTGCCGGCGCCCGGATGGGCAGCCATCGCCTCCGGCCTGAAGACGACGCCGCCCCAGTCCTGCACTTCGAGGCCGATCACGTCGCGGTACCAGCTGGTGAGCGCGCCCGGGTCCTTCGACTTGAAGAACACGCCGCCTATCCCGAGAACTCTGGCCATCTGACCCTCCTGACCGGCTGAACTTACCCTAGCGGCGGGGGATGTACCTGACGCGGCTGAAGGCGCTCCGCGAGGCACGAGACGCGATCACCGAGCGGACGGCAACGGGATCCCTGGTCATCGAGCGGATCACGCTCGCTGGGCCCGAGATCGTCGACGTCCGCATCACTGCGGCGGCCTGGGCCGGACGGATTTGGCCCTCGCGCTGCCGGTGAAGGTTTGATGAGGCGCCCGACAGGTGTCGGCACGCGATAACGACCTACACGATTCCGATCGGGGGCCGGGATGAGTGGCTGGCCGCGGCGAGGCGGCGCGCGTGAGGGCACGGACTCCGGTTGATCGGGTGGCCGCCGGGCGTTCCACCGACCGCGTGGGTGGCGGCCTTCTCCGACCCGGCGACCTGGACGGCCGCGACGACGCCGACTCGCTAACGCGCGGTCGAAGGTGGGGGCGGCGACGACGGTGCAGCTCGTCCCTCGCTCGCGCCCAGGGTAACGAGAAGCTCGTCCAGTTGCTCGAGCGCCTCGGGCATCCCGGACGTCGACCCGGATGCGATCGCACCGTCGAGAGCTTCCTTCGAGGGATAGAGATCGTGCACGACCAACAGCGTCTTGCCGCCCGTATCCTCGAAAGTCACCGTGGTGACCGACCCACCGTCATCCCCTTCGTCGTTGGTCCAGACCAGGCGCGAGTGCGGTGTCACTTCGAGGTACCGACCGAAGAACTCCATGGTCGAGCCCTCGTAACCGAACACCAAACGGTACCTGCCCCCGACACGAGCATCCGTCTCGCAGGAAAGCAGCGAGATGGGAAACGACTTCGGCGCCCACCACCGCTCGAGCAGCTCGGGCTTGGTCCACGCCTCGAACACAATGGGCGCCGGGCCGTTGACGGTTCGGGTGACAACGAGCTCACGCTCGGACTTCCGTTCCACCGTCGCGTTGTTCCCCATGAGGGTGGGCTCACTCTCTCTCGTTGCGTCCATCGACCTTCTCCTTCCGTTTCAGTTCCTCGACAACCTTGTCCAACTCGTCGAAGCGTGAGTCCCAGAGTTGGCGGTACCGCTCGATCCATGCCGTCGCGTCTTCGAGTCGGCGCGGGCCGAGCCGGCACGTCCGCACGCGCCCGACCTTCTCCGTGGTGACGAGCTCGGCCTGCTCCAGGACGCCGACGTGCTTCCTCATGCCCGTGAGGGTCATGTGGAACGTTTGGGCCAGATCCGTGATCGAAGCGTCGGCACGTCCGAGCTGCTCCAGAACGCCACGTCGGGTGGCGTCTGAGAGCGCGGCGAAGGAGGCATCGAGTCGGCCGATCGGATACTGAACCACAAGGTTCAGTATGCGTCAACAAGTCGGCGATTGCAACAAGACCCACGAAGGTGGGATGGCCTTCAGTCGCGAAGGCCTGCCGTCGTTGTCAAATCTTGGAGGCCTGAGCCATTCACGCGTCGCCTGAATCGAGTGATCGTCAACGGTTCGCTTGGATGCGCATACATCTTTACAACGGCGGAGAGCCTCACGGGCCGTCGCAGGCGGCGGGCGAGTTCATCGCCCGGGTGATGGCGCCACAGCGCGGCGCTAGGCCGTTTCTGCGGCCCGCTTCATGCCCTCGGCTTCGAGGTTCATGTAGCGGTTCGTCAGCCCTCTGTAGAACAGGGCGATGACTGGGCTGAGGAAACCGCGCATGTCGAGCGTCAGCGTGAGACGTGCGCGGCCCTCACCCAACGCTTCGACCCGATGGCCCGCCACGCTGGTGATGCCGCCCGTCTTCTGCATCCATTCGAAGTAGGAGGGCGCGTCCCAGACGGTGATGTCCCAGGTACCCTCTGACAGCTTCAGTTGCTTGAGGCGCACGCGGCTGCCTTTGGTAACAGGTGCAGGCGTTAGCAGCTCGACGGTGTCGACCGTCTCGATGCGCTGCGGCCAGGCTTCGAGCTCGCTGAGCACGTCCCAGACGCGCTCCTGCGATGCGTCTGTCTCGATCGACTTCTCGAAATGCATTCAGGCGCAGCTTGGCCGGACGCGAGTTCTCTCAAGTCGGCAACCGGAGTCCCTGATCATCGTGCGGTCGAGTGGCTGCGCACCCTCAGCGAGTCAGTACGGATCGCAGAGGTACAGAAGGAGAATGCAGATCTGAGCCACGCCATCTGCGAACGGATCATGGTCGCGGGCCCCGAGATCGTCGGTGTCCGGCTGACCCAGGCGGCCTACGCGCACGGATTGGCGCTGGCTCTGCCCGAAAGGGTTGAACTGGCGCGCCCGACAGGATTCAACCGCGCGGATGCCATAAGGATCCGGATCCCGATCCAAGGAGCCGAACAGGCGTTGATCGCCTGACCGGACGGCGCGTCATGAATTCGATGCTTCTGCCGTCCAGCGCGACCCTGTTGGCGATCACGCAGACCGATACCGGCCGAGCACGGATCGACCTTCGGCTTGCAGTTCATGACCTTGCCGACGGCCCTCGCACGCTCCTGAGGCCTTGCTAGACCGGTCGCGCATCGAGTCGGATGTTCGGGACGACCTCATCGACGAAGCGGCGGATCCCACTGAAATCATCGAAGTTGAGCGCGATGTGCTTCACCCCGACCTCGATGAGCTGTTCGATCTCCCGAATCACGTCGGCCGGAGTCGGCCCGGCGATCCCGAAGACCTGTCCTGGATAGAACGAATGCTCGAATGACGCCACGAACGTCGCGGGATCGTCGGGCAGCGAAACGCTGAGCTCGCACGCCAGAGTGATGTCCTCGAACGGACGGCCAATCGCTTCGCACTCCGCCCGAAGTCGCTCAAAGGGCGCGCGATAAGCTTTCTCCCACGGGCCATCCCAAACCCACCAGTCTGCGAGTCGGGCGACGACCTTCAAGGCCCGGGGCCCGTTCGTGCCGACGAGGATGGGGATCGGCGGGTCCGGCTGCGCGCAGAGTGCGCCGTCGAGTCGATACGACTGTCCCTGATAGCTCGCCGGCCACTGGGACCAGAGAGTCTTGAGGAGCTCGATCGACTCGGCCAGCTGTGCGACGCGAATGCCAGCTCGGGGGAATTCGTAGTTGAAGGCTCGGTACTCGTCCTCGAGCCAACCCGCCCCGAGACCCAAGATGAGCCTGCCGCTCGAGAGCTCATGGAATGTCTGGGCCATCACCCCCAGGAGACCGGGGTTCCGGTAGCTCTGGCTGAGCACCATGCTTCCGATTCGGAGCCGCGGGAAGGTCGCCGCCAGCCAGGTCATGACTGTCCATGCCTCTGGCATGGGTTCGCCCTCGTGTTGCAGGTGATCCGAGATCCAGGCAGTCGAGAAGACGTCCGAGAACTCGTCAAAGACCGCGTGCCAGTACGTGACGCGGTCCATCCCAGGGGGCATGGTGCCGATGCCGTGGATACCCAAGTCAGTCATCTTGCGGGCCGGTCACGGTGTGCGGCGCGGGTCAACGCCCCTCGTCGCGGTGCGGACGACCGGCGGGACCCAGTCGGGACGATATGAGGGCCTTCGACATTGCGGATCGAGCTCAGCCAAATGACGAGTTCCCGAGCGAGCGCCTCCGAGGTGGACGGTCGCGGATTCCCCAGGACCGGCGTCGTGTCCGCCATCTTCAGCGGGCCCGCTCAGCCCGCTGCGCCCAGGGGAGCCGGCCGCTCTGGCAGCACCCCGAGCTGTCGCATCAGGGTGAGATCGTCGCGGACACCCCAGTGCTCGACCACCTTGCCATCCTGGAACCGGACGACATGGATGTAGTCGTAGTGGACCTCGCGGCCGGTCGGCGAGATCCCCATCAGGTCGCCGGTATGCCGGGCGTGGTGGGTGCACATCAGCACCACCGTGTCGCCCTCGCCGATCACGTTATTGATCTGCCAGCGCTGGTCCGAAAAGGCGCGCCCCAACCAGAGCATTGCCCGTCGTGCGCCTTCGAGGCCCTGCGCCTCGCTCGGCGCGGCGGCGTGATCGATCCCATCGACCGCGATGAGGTCGGCCAGGGCGGCCACATCGCCAGCGGGAAAGATCTCCTCCCAGATCCGTCGGGCCTTGGCCTTGAGCTCGTCGTCCATGTCGTCTCCGTCTGATATGATTTCGGTGGAACGCATCTTATTTGGTGTCATGGATACTCTACCGAATGAATGAGGATGTCAAGACCCGGCGGCGATATGTCTCGGGTCGCCGCCAGGCTCAGGCTGCCAGGACGCGGCAGGACATCCTGTCCGCCGCGGGCGGCCTCTTCCGGGAACAGGGGTACGGCGCCACCTCGATGCCCCGGATCGCCGCCGAGGCCGGCGTTGTCGTCGAGACGATCTATCGGATCTTCGGCAGCAAGGCAGGCCTCTTCCGGTCAGTGATGGAGGCGGTCCTCGCCGGCGGAGCGAGCCGTGCCGACGTCCCGGTCGGGGAGCGACCGGCGATCCGCGCGGTCATCGACGACCCGGATCCGCGTCGCCAAATCGAGCTGTATGCCGCTACCCAACCGGGCATCCATCGGCGGGCCGGCCCGCTGCTCCGGGCGCTCCAAGGCGGGGTCGCCAGTGACCCGGAGCTACGAGCTCTCTGGGACGAGATGGAGGCCTGGCGCCTGGAAGGCCAAGGCCGCTTCGTGGAGATGCTCGCGAGACGAGGTCGACTTCGGCCGGGCCTCTCCGTCGACGACGCTCGCGACGTCCTTTGGACCCTTTGTTCGCTGGCCGTGCACGATCTCTTCGTCGTGGAACGCGGGTGGACCTCCGAGCACTATCAGGCGTGGCTTACCGCCGCCCTGACGCGTGAGCTCCTGCCCGACAATCCGGCATAGGAGGCCGCCAGGTGTGTCAGCGCCCGGTCTGGCGGGTTGCACCCGAAGAGACCACGAAAGAGCCGAAGGCCAATGGCCGTGGCCAATCCCGACGCGGGCCGATAGCCCGCGTGAAATAGAACATTTGTACTGGCGCGCCCGACAGGATTCAACCGCGCGGATGCCATAAACATCCGAATCCCCATCGAAGGGGTAGAGAAGACGGCCGAGGCGACAGCCTGAGGCGGTCTTGAAGACCTACCAGTTGCGAAGGAAATCCCGCCTCGGCTTTGTGGCTGAGTGTGGAACCCTGAGCGTAGCCGCTTCGCTAGCAGGGTCTTTGATTCGAGCGCGTCGAGGGCTCTGCGGTCCACGCGAGCGAGTTTGTCGAGTAGTGCTCGCGGCAGCGCGACAACGTGTCAGCGGGATCGCGGTTACCCCCTAGACGCAGGTTCGGTCCGTCCCAGCGGAGCGGGCCGACGCTATGAGACGATCCGACCGTGACGAGGTCGGGCACTCTCGAGACGGCGTTGGACGCCATTCCGAAAGTCGAGCTCCACTGCCACATCGAGGGGACACTGCGACCGGCGACGCTCATCGAGCTCGCCCGACAACAAGGGATCGCCCTGCCGACCAGCGACCTCGCTGAGCTCTATCGCTACGATTTCCTGGACGGCTTCCTGCGCATCTTCTGGCTGGGACAGTCGACGCTCTCTTCCCGCGACGACTGGGCTCGTCTCGCCTACGAAAGCGTCATCGATGGTGCAGCCCACGGCGTCGTGTACCGCGAGTCGTTCTTCACGCCGGCACGGCATCTCGTCGCGGGGCAGGACCTCTCGGATGTCGTCGCCGGCCTCGACGAGGGTCTCACCGCGGGCGAGGCCGAAACTGGAGCCCGGTACCAGCTCATCGCCGACATGGACCGTGCGTTCGGCCCGGCTGCCGGTCTGGAGTTCATCGATCGACTCGTTGAGCTTAGGCGCGCGGGCGCCCGCGGGATGGAACGAGTCATCGGCGTCGGCATGGACTCGACGGAGCTCGGCATCGACCCGGTCACCTTCCAGCCGGCCTACGACCGTGCGCGGTCGGCCGGCCTCCGGCTCACCGCGCACCAGGGCGAGAACTCGCCAGCAGCGGCGATCGCCGCTGCCCTCGATGTACTCGGTGTCGAACGCATCGACCACGGCCTGCCCGTCCTCGACGACGGGGAGCTCACGGAGAGGATGGCTGCCGAGCACATTCCCATCACGGTCTGCCCGACGTCGAATGTCCTCATCTCCAACTCATTCAACCGGCTCGAGGATCACATCTACCCGCAGATGCGTGCGGCCGGGCTTCTCGCGACGGTGAACACCGACGATCCCGCCTTCATCGACCTCGACCTCGGCGCGGAATATGCGGCGGTCGCCACCGCCTTCGGTTGGGGCTGGCCGGAGATGATCGAGGTCGCTCTCGACAGTGTCGAGGCGTGCTGGCTCGACGAGTCGGACAAAGTCGATCTGCGCGACCGGATCACCAAGGCTGCGTCGACGCTCAAGCCTGGATGACAAGCGCCAGGGAACGAAGACCTCTTAAGCCAGCGTTCCGCGCGCTAATTTTCGAGCCGAGTTCCTCGCAACAAATAGAACATTTGTGCTGGCGCGCCGACTGCTGGCGCGCCGACAGGACTTGAGCGCGCGGTTGCCGAAATATCCGGATTGTGGGCTTCTCGTGGCCCTCATCGCCGCATGGGCGCTCCTCTTCGTGGTTCTGTGGCTTATGCGACCACTTGACATCGCACTCGCCGATCCGAGCGACGTATGCAAACTATGCGCAGCGCGACGTGCCAAGGAGCTGGATACGACTCGATGGGGTGAAGGGAGCCGCTATGAACGCCGTCGTGGTTCGAGAGACCGGCCAACGTGAGGCGATCGAGGGCAGCGGGGAGCTTCTCGCGGCGAACCTGTTGCCCCGTGTGCGTGAGGCGCCGGGGGTCGTCTCGGCCTCCTTCATGTCGGACGGGGAGGGCGCGACCCTGAACGTACTGGTCTTCGAAAGTGAGGAAGCAGCGCGAGCCGCTCTCCAGCTCACCCGCAATGCCCCACGTCCAGGGTTCCTCGCGCTCGAGAGCGCCGACCTCTACCGGGTGCTCGCGCACTTCCGATGACTCGACCTCGTGAAATCGGCGAACGCTCAGCGAGATGAGAGCAACGTGACGGACCCGATCGCGGAAATCATCGGCGACTACTGGGCGTTCGCAGCACAGCAGCGCGACCGCCTGCTGACGCGCGACATCGACATCGCCCCGTACGAGCTCAGCCACCTCGCATATCGCGTGCCGGAGTGGGACCAGTACGTCAACGTGCGGACCCAGCTCGAGCGCCACGCGGTTGCTACTCGCGAGAACGTCTGGAACGGCCGGCCGATCTCTTTGATCGTTCCCGCAAAGCCGCTCGAGGTCCTCGACGGCAAGCCGGTCCCGTTGATCGAGCTGATTCCTCCCGTCCACCAGCGCGTCTACAAGATGGGCCTGGAGCACCTGGGTGTCGTGGTCGGGGACACATTCGACGCGTTCATCGAAGCCCACAAGCCCGTCCTGACGGGACAGCAATTCCAGGGCCCGAATAGCATTCCCGACCCCGTCTACATTCTGTTCGAGGACTTCACCCACGTGAAGTTCTATCGACTCTCGCTGCGGGCCTCCGTCGAGCTCTTTGAAGGCCAATTCGACGACGGGTTCCACCATGTCGACGACTGGGTGCCCCAGCGACTCGTGACGGCGACCGGCCCGAATCCACTGCCGCGATGACCGACCCGCCTGAAATGCTCGCGCTCACGAGCGACATTCCGCGGCGCTGACTGAGGGGGACGATCCACACGTGGTGACGCTGACGTCAACCTTCGGGAGCAGTCGGTCTCCACGGCCCCTCGATGACCGTCGCTTCCTTGTCGCCGGGCCAGCGCGGCATTGAGATGCAGAGGAACTGGAGCGGGTCGACCCCGTTGCAGCGATACTGGAATGCCGTCCCGACGGGGATGTCGATGGAAACGCCGCTCCCCAGATCGGTCGTCTCCTCACCGGTACCGTCTCGTCGCCAGATCTTCCCCTCGCCCGAGAGAATGTGCCAGAACTCGCTCACGGTGGCGTGGACGGTCGCCCGATTCACCTGACCTGGCGGGACGGTGGAGTGGATCATGTTGCCGGTCTCGCCTTCGATCAGGTACCGGATCTCGGCCCCGGCGGGGGAGCGGCCATCCGGGGTGGAGGGGAACGAGCGGGTCTGCATGGAGAACCTCCGTGTGCTCCCAAGCCACCGATGGCAAGCCGCTGTGTTCGGCGATCGTCCCGTTGGTCACGGACGACCCTTCGACATTCTCGGACATGCATCGCCTGCCGACCGACGAGATCTGGCACTTCTACCGCGGAGACCCCATCGAGCTGCACCGCGATGGCCGTGATGAGCTGGTGGTCCTCAGGACTGAGCGCCCCCAAAGCTGCCACCCTTGACCGAGCCTCGAGGAGCCAGTCTCGATACCCATTGCCTTGGAGGACGGGACGACGATGAGCGACGAGCCCGAGCGACGGCCATATCGGCTCCGTGCGGGTGAGGGACGTCGGCTGTGGGCCTTTGGCGACCTCATGATCCTGAAGACGACGACGGACGAAACGAAAGGCCGACTGTTCGTCATCGGACGCGACCTCCGTGCGGCAGAGCCGCGTGGTCACATCGCGCTAGCACCCATGAAGGGGACGCCCATATGTCGACCGGCAGTCACGAGACGCTGATGGCCTTCCTCACGGACTGCGGCTGCCTTCGGGGCGAAGGCTTGGTACTACGAGATGAATAGAACAAGCGTTCGTGGCGCGCCCGACAGGAGTCGGACGTGCGGGTACCCACTCGGGATTCAAGTTGATTCCGATCGAGGGAGCCCAGGAGTGGCGCGTCGCCGATCGGGACAGCGCATAGGGCTCTCAAGTCCGCCTGATCTAGAGATAGACGTTCCGATTCGTCCCCGCGAGCCAATGTCTGTGCTCAGACCAACGGTGTACGCCGTTTGATTTGGGGAGTGTCAGGGCGAACACTCCGAGCAGGGCCTTATGAACTCTCCAGATATCCGAAGCGCGCCTGGCATCTGCTCCCTGCCACCACCCTCGGCGTCGCGACCTCGACCTGATCTCTGTTAACATGACTGACAGTCAGTCAGGTATTGGGAGACCGGGTGGCTACGACGGCAGAAAGGTCTGCTGAGCGCCGCGAGTCTCGCCGAGGAGCGCTCGTCGACGCGGCCTTCGGCGTCTTCATGGAGAAGGGTGTCGCCGCCTCGTCGGTGGACGATATCGTCGAGGCCGCGGGCGTCGCGAAGGGCACCTTCTATCTGTACTTCCAGACGAAGGACGACGCAATCAACGCCGTCGCCGAGCGGGTCGTCGATAGCGTCGGGGGAGCCGTCGAGGCGGCCGCGGCAACGCCAGGTCTCTCCCCGGTCGACCGCCTACTCAGTCTCGGGGGATCAGTCGGCCAGGTCGGCGCCGAGCCGAACGAGCGCGAGCTCATCGACATCTTCCACCGGCCGGAGAACCGCGCCATTCACGACCGGCTTATGGAGGGGATCGTCGCCCGCCTCATCGCCACGGTCGAGTCGATCGTCGCCGACGGCATCGCCGAGGGGCAGTTCGAAGACCAGGATCCACATTTGGCTGCGGGCTTCGTCCTCGCGACGTTCACGTCGCTCCACGACCTCGTCGGCGATGAGGCCGGCGTCGAGCAGGTCGCCTCCGAGCTCAACGCGTTCATCCTCCGCGGGCTCGGCTACAGGGGGGATGAAGGTCGATGAGCGAGTTTGCGGTCGCGACGTTCGGGGTCACGAAGCGCTATCGCGGCGATGTCCTGGCCGTCGACCGCGTGGACCTCCGCGTCGCGCGAGGCGAGATCTACGGGTTCCTCGGCCCGAACGGCGCAGGCAAGTCGACCACGATCCGGATGCTTCTTGGGATGATCACACCGACGGCCGGGCACGCCGAGCTGTTCGGGGAACGGGTGCGCGCCGAGGCGCCCGCCGTTTGGCGGCGCGTCGGCCACCTTGTCGAGAGCGCGACCGCGTACCCAGAGCTGACCGTCCGCGAGAACCTCGAAGTCGCCCGGCGCCTCCAGGGCGTGGGTGATCGGGCGTCGACCGAACGACTGATCGAGCAGCTCCGTCTCGGCGAGTACGCCGACCGCCGAGCCGGGACGCTGTCGCTCGGCAACCTGCAGCGGCTCGCCCTTGCCCGCGCGCTCCTCCACGAGCCCGAGCTGCTCATCCTCGACGAGCCCGCGAACGGGCTCGATCCGGCTGGCGTCATCGAGGTCCGCGAGCTCCTCCGCGAGCTCGCGCAACGGCGCGGCGCGACCGTGTTCATCTCGAGCCACATCCTCGCCGAGGTCGACCGCCTGGCCACGCGCATCGGCATCATCCATCGCGGGCGGCTGATCGAGGAACTCGACAACGAAGCGCTCGAACGGCATCGCGACGTGCGGCTGGAGGTCGGCGCCCGGGAGCCAGCGGCCGCCGAAGCCGCACTGCGGCAGGCGGGCTTCATCCCCGGTCGACGGGATGCCCAGGGCGCGTTCCTCGAGCTTCGTGAGCCACGAGCCATCGCTGCGCCCGACGAGATCGCCCGGATCCTCGTCGAAGCGGGTTCGCCGCCGACGCACCTCGCGCTCGCCCGCGAGACCCTCGAGGACCACTTCATGCGGCTCACCGCCCAGCCCGATGTCGCGACGGAGTCGCCCGCGCCAACAGGGCCAGCAGAGGTGGCGGCATGAACGGGCTTGCGGCCGCCTTCTCCGTGGAACTGCTCAAGGCTCGTCGATCGAGGGTTCCCTGGGCGGTCGCGGCCGGCTTCTCGCTGTTCCCGATCGTCGGCGGCCTCTTCATGCTCATCCTCAAGGACCCGGAGCGTGCGCGCCAGCTCGGATTGCTGGGCGCGAAGGCGCAGCTGACGGCGGGGACGGCCGACTGGCCGACATTCGTGGCCCTGATCTCGCAGGCCGTCGTGATCGGTGGCGCGATGCTGCTCGCGTTTCTCTTCGCCTGGCTCTTCGGCCGGGAGTTCGCGGACCGGACCGTTCGCGATCTCGTCGCCTGTCCCACGTCACGCTCGGCGATCGTCATCGCCAAGGTCGCCGTTGGATCGGTGTGGTCCCTGACGATCATCGGTTGGGTGCTCGTGCTCGCGCTCGCGATCGGGCTCGCGATCGACCGGCTCGTGGGGCTGCCTGGATGGTCGGCTGAGGTTGTCCTGCGCGGCTTTGCCGGCGCTGCCGCGGCGGCGGTCATGACGATCGGCCTGCAGACCTTCACGGCGTTCTTCGCAGGCGTCGGTCGCGGCTATCTCGCCGGGCTCGCGTGGGCCGTTTTGGCGATCTTTCTCGCCCAGGTCCTCGCGGCCCTTGGCTGGGGGGCCTGGTTCCCGTGGTCCGTCCCGGCCCTCGTCACGGGCGTAGCCGGGCCCGACGCCGAGGCCGTCTCTGCCGGCGGCGTCGCGATCGTGGTGGTCACCGCGTGGATCGGTCTCGTGGCGACGCTGCTGTGGTGGCAGCGGGCGGACCAGACGGGGTAGTCGCCGTCCAGCTGCAGCCTCGGGCGGGATCCTCGAGGCCCCTACGGGATCGTATTCTGAGCAGGTCATGGATCTACGCGAGACGATGAACGTGGGCCTCGGGCGCACGTCGCTGGTGGTGGCGGCCAGCGACGGCCCGGGTGGATAGGCACGACCGAGCTTCAGACCTGCGCCGCGCACTGTGGCTGTCTGCGCTCAGCATCATCTGGAGCGGGGTCGTCGGCTCGATCGCGGTCTACGTCGCCCTCGCAAGTGGGAGCATGTCCCTCCTGGGATTCGGTGCCGACGCCGTCATATACGCGGTCGCCTCGGTCGTCCTGGTCTGGCGGTTCATGGTGGAGACGCGGCAGCCGCATCGAGCTGACCGGGTCGAGCAGGCGGCCGAGCGGGCGGTCGGCCTGGCGCTGATCGCCTTGGCCGTGTACCTCGCGCTCGGCGCTCTGCGCGTGCTGGTCGTCGGCGGGCATCCCGAGACCTCGACGATTGCCTTGGTGCTACTGATCGCATCTGTGGTGGTTTTGCCCCCGCTCGCGCTCGCCAAGAACCGTGTTGCGGCGCGCCTCCAGAGTGGTGCCTTGCGGGCCGATAGCCTCCTCACCGCGGTGGCCGCCCTGCTGGCGCTGATCAGTCTCGTCAGCCTGGCCGCCTCCGATGCGCTCGGGTTGTGGTGGGCCGACGCGGTCGCCGCGTTGGTCGTGAGCGTCATCGTCGTCCGGGAGGGATTGAGCAGCTTGCGGGCGACCGCGACAGCCTGAGCTCACCGCGGCATCGAGGCTGGTTCCTGCGGCGGCTGCATGTTCGTTCGTAGAGGGTCGGGAGCCGTCGGCCGAGCGGGCCGGCTCGGGGCGTGACAAATAGAACATTTGTACTAGCGCGCCCGACAGGAGTCGGACGCGCGCGTACCCGCTCGGGAATCGGGGTGATTCCGATCGAGGGAGCGGACGATTGGGAGGCTGCGACGATGAGCAGCGGTAGTCGGCGTCCGAGTACCGCCTGATCCAGAGTCAGGTGACCGATTTTCCCGTCGTGAGCACGAGACCCACGATTTCTGCCCGCGATTCTACCGAGTCTGACCTGCCGTAAACGTGGTCAGGTTGCCACGAGCGGTTCCCTGACTCGGAAGCTCCGGATTTGGAAATCTACGCCAACGCAAAGGGTCCGAGGTGGACGGCCGCATGCGATGGAACGGGCCGCCGGAGACGACCCGTTCCCATTGAGGCGATGCGGTCTAGTGGCGCGGAGCCCTGCCCCAATCCGGCTGGTGCTCGAAGCCCTGGCCGTCCGTGACGTACTTGAGGTGCGTGCCGTCCGGACGCATCGTGGCGAGACCGACGTTGAAGGCGCCGTCATCGAAGAAGAGACCGTGGACGAGCAGGATCTTGGTTCCATCCGGTGAGTAGACGGGATCGGAGTACCCGTCCAGGACGCCCGTAATGGTCGGCTGCGGAGTGAGGTTCTTCAGCCCGCGGCCGTTGGCTCCCACGACCCACGCGCTGCCGCGCGGGAATTCGGGCGGGTAGGCCTCGAACACAAGACGACTTCCGTCCGGTGACCAGTCTGCGTCGCCCGCATTGAGCTGCCACGGCGTGAGTCGATCGAGGTCGGAGCCGTCGAGCTTGACCGTGAATACCGCCGATCCTGGCTCGACGACCTGGCCATTTGGCTTCGTGTAGCCATCGCGGAAGCGAGTGAATACGAGTCGCCGGCCATCGGGCGAGAAGCGTGGCGATCCGTCCCAACTGACATGTTCGGGCAGACTCGTGATCCGTCGTACATGGCTGCCGTCCTTGGAATTCATGACGTAGATCCCGGCCTTGGCCGGATAGTCGCCGCGGTCGGCCTCGAAGACGATGAGGCGACCGTCCGGTGAATACGCCGCGGAGCCGCCCGCGTAGCCGATCGAGTCGGTCAGCTTGACGAGGTCTGTGCCGTCCGGCTTCATCGTGAAGATGTCGTCGATGAACGGGTCGTCGTTGTGGTCGGGGTCGGTAACGTCGCTGTCGAAAAGGATGCGAGACCCATCCGGCGACCAGGCTGACCATCCGCTGGTCGCCGGATAGTCCGTGAGCTGTTTAGCGTGGCTCAGATCCGCGTCGGCGACCCACACCTGCGCGAAGCCGTTGGGATCGTCGCGCATGAAGGTGATCCGGCCGTTGCGGCCTGGGAACGTCGCCATCGTCGTCGAGACGACACCGAGCGCTGCCATCAGCGCAAGAGCCGTGCCGACGGCCAACGGCCGACGGCGCCTCTTCGAAACCATGTCAATCCTCCTGTGGTGAGGGACGAGCATCGAAGCTCGTCCCACGCCATACGTGATGTCTGTCGAAAGCGGGCCGTCTCGGCGGCCCGCTCCGGCAGGCCCGGCGTCAGGTCAACGCCGCGCAGAGGCGAGCTTCGGCCCCCGCCGAGTCGTTCCAGCTGTCGATCCTGCCGATCGTCCACGCCGGCGTCTCGAATTCATGGCCTGGCACGTATCGGATCACGCCTTCATCGAGCCAGAAGACATGCTTCTGGTCGTCGCGGATCTTCTGCATGAGCCCGAGCTCGGTGAAGACGCGGGTGGCCTTGTCACCCGGATTCGGATAGGTGTAGGCGCGGATCCAATGGCCGACGCCATTCGCGGTCCGGCCGTCACCCGTCGGCGACAGGGTGTAGTGGTCCTCGTAGTCGAGGGTGACCAACGTCCGAGTCGCACGGCCGTCGGCGAGGTGCCAGCGGGTGAGACGCTCATGGCCACCGCCCGTGTCGTAGATCTCACGGCCGTCGCAGAACAGGCCGATCGGCTCGTTCTCGTAGGTGGGGTCGTACGTGCCTCGGCAGACGATGCCGCCGTGCTCGCGCACGCACGTGTAGGTGAACTGCGGGTTGAGGGGCGGCTGCAGTGTGCTCTGGTCGACGGGCGGCTGTGGCGAGCTCGCTTGAACGCTTGCCGCGCCCATCGCTCCCATGAGCATCAAGGTCAAGGCGATGGCGATCATCCGGCGCATGGCTGACTCCTCTCCATTGGGCACGAGTACCTCGGTCGCGACCGATCACGACATCGACCCTAGGGAGAGGCCTCCGGCAAGGAAACGGGGCTGGCCTCAGGAATTGCCAGCGCGCCATCGTGGACAGCCACGGTACGGTGGGTGTCAGTTCTGTGGCCCGCCTCGTCGCCGTGACTGGGGTCGTGCCCGAGGATCGCCTCATCAGCACTCAGGGGAGACACGATGAGAGCACGAACGCGGTGGATCCTTGCAATCACAGTCGTAGCGGCGACGATCGGCGGCTGCGGCACCACCACCGCGCCGGTGACATCGCCAGACCCTGGCGTCAAGGCCGGCGGAAAGGCCGGGCCGGTCGCGATCACGATCGCTGACTCACAGCCGCACGGCAAGCCGAGCAACCTGCCGCTGGCCGAGTTCAAGCGTCAGGTGGAGACGCTGTCCGGCGGATCGATCACGGTGACGATCCTCACCGACGCGAGCCTCGACGCTGATCCGCCCAGCGCCGATCGGCCGGTCATCGACAAGGTCAGGAGCGGGGCATTCCAGATGGCGGTCGTCCCCGGCCGGGCCTGGTCCGATGCCGGAGTGACGAGTCTCAAGGCACTCCAGGCGCCCTTCCTGTTCGAAACCGACGAGCACGTCGCCGCGGTCGTCAACGACGCTGCGATCACCAAGGAGCTGTTCAGCGGCTTCGAGGGCAGCGGGGTAACCGGCCTGACCCTGTTCCCCGAATCCCTCCGCCACCTGTTCAGCTTCGGCAAGCCGATGCTGGCCCCCGCGGACGTCAAGGGACGGAACATCCGAGCCATCTCGTCGCCGGAGACCACGGCATTGATCGAAGCCCTCGGCGGCACCGCCGTCGACCCGGTCGGCGACGCCTACCCGAAAGGCGTCGACGAAGGGACGATCCAGGGCACCGACAGCGGCTTCACGCTCGCCACCGGAGGCAAACCGAGTGCCACGTCGACGGCCACTGGCAACGTCTCCTTGTATGCCAAGGTCATGACCCTCGTCGTCAACACGGCCCTGTGGACCAGCCTCGACGACAGCCAACGGGCGATCATCACGAAGGCATCCGATGCCACTCGGGCATGGGCCATCGCCAACCAGACGAAGGACACTGACGCCGCCGCCAAGTTCTGCGCCGCCGGCGGCACCGTCGTCCTGGCCGATGCGCCCGGCATCGCTGCCTTCCGTGCCGCCGAGGCTCCCATCTACGCCGCTCTCGGGGCCGACCCGGCGACGAAACGGGCGATCGACGCCATCATGGCCCGCGCCACCGGCTCGATGGCGGCACCCGTCAAGGCGTGCACGCCTCCGATCGACGCGTCGACCGTCGTTCCCGAGCCTGGCGACATGCCGAACGGGATCTATCGCATCGAGTACACGGACGCCTACCTCCGGAGCTGGGGCGTGACCGACATCAACTATCAGCACGGTATCTGGACGTACCGGCTTAAGGACGGCCACTGGACGATCGATCAGGTCGCCGACGACATCACAGACCACGACGAGGGGACCTATCAGGTCAAGGGCCACGATCTCGATTGGCTGTGGGCAGGTGAACCCGGGCAGCCGGTCGAGCGCCTCACGTGGGCAGTTGCCAAGAACGGTGACCTCACGTTCGCCCCGGGGCCCGGTGGGGTGGCGGGTTGGACGTTCGGTCTACCACTCATTCGAGTCGGCGCCTTGAAGTAGGGGATCCCCGGAATAGGCGTCCAGACGTGGCTGGCACTGTTGCAGCCTCGTCGTCCCAGCGGAATGATGTGAGTCCATTGCCAACCCTCGTGATCGTCGACGACAGCGTGGAATTCCTCGCATCCGCTGAGGCGATGCTCAATGAGGAAGGATTCAAGGTGGTCGGCTGCGTCTCTGACGCGTCGCGCGCGGTCGCGGAGGTCAGGATCCTGCAGCCGACTGTCGTTCTCCTCGATGTCCAATTGCCGGTCCTGAACGGCTTCGAGCTCGCCAGGCAGCTCGCCGAGCTCGACCCGCGACCGATCGTGATCCTCATCTCGAGTCGCGATCAGGCGGCATATGGTTCTGAGCTCACGAAGGCGCCCGTTCGCGGGTTCATTTCGAAGTGGGAGCTAAGTGGCGACGCGCTGGCGGCGATGGTCTAGATACCGGCGTCCGTTTCTGACGGTCGGCTCTGTGGCCGCGATCGGGATCGTGGTCGAATGGCAGCGCTGGCATTTTCGGGGCGACGCATGGATCACCGATCTGGCAGTCGGCATCGGGCTGGCCGTGGCCGGCGCCGCCATGACGATCGTGGACCGCAAGTCCCGTGTCGGTGACCTCGTCGTCCTCGCCGGGGCTGCGTGGTTCCTCCCCGATCTGATCGGCCTCGGAGGACCGGCGATTGCTTGGCTTTCAGTCCATACGATCGTTCTGCACCGGGCGATCCTCTTCCACGCGATCGTGGCCTATCCCATGGGCCGGTTGGTCCGACCGCTCGAGGGCGTCGTGGTCACGCTCGCCTACGGCTTGTCACTGAGCGATATCTCCAGGGTCGAAATCGGAGAGATTGCCTGGGCCACGTTCGCGATGGTTGCCTTCACCGCGATCGTCCTGCTACGGTCGGGGCCGGCTCGCGACGCGGGTGTCCGTATGCTTCCAACGATGGCGCTGCTCTCAGTGGTCGTCGGCGGGACCGGCGTTCTGCTGATCATCTTCGGCAATGCGCCGCCGCCTCCGGCGACGATCCATGCCTATGAAGCTGGTCTCGTGGCTGTCGGGTTCGCTCTTCTTTTCAACGTCGTCGATCATCGAGCTCGTCTTGATCGGATGACCGATGCTGCGGTCGAGCTCATGCTTGGCCCCGCCGGGTACGTTCGCGAGCTCCTGGCGAATGCGCTTGGCGACCCGAGCGCCGAGGTGTCCTTCGCCATCGATGACGGCGGTTTCGCGATCTGGGTAGACGAGTTGGGGCGCCGGATCGAACCACTTCGGGCGACCGGATCGCGAGCTGTCGTGCCGATCCTCGTGGACGGACATACCGTGGCCCAGCTTGCCTGCGAGTCGGTCGTGATCGATGAACCAGGCCTGATGCCGTCGATCGAGGTCGCGGCACGTCTGGCGGCCAGGAACGCCCAACTTCGAGCGGGGCTCCGCGCCGAGGCCGCGGCGCTCGAGGCGTCCAGGCTCCGGCTTCTTTCCGCCGCCGACGATGAGAGGATCGCCCTCGCCGACCAGCTGGATCGAGGGGCAGGCGCTTCACTCGCGGAGCTTCGAGCAATTCTTGATCGGATCCCCTCCGGATCCGATCCCGCGGTCGAAGCCGCCGTCCAGCGGAGTCGCACTCGGATAGCAGGCCTGGACGCTGGACTTCGGTCGCTTTCGGCGGGTCTGGGGCCTCCCGCGTTGAGGAGCGCCGGCCTGGCCGAAGCCCTATCACAACTCGCTGACGACCCGAGATTCGAGCTCCGGATCGACGTCGATTCGGGCGCCCTGCCAGATCGATTGTCGTCTGCCGCGTACTTCATCTGCGCGGAAGCGATCGCCAACGCCCTCAAGCACGCGTCGGCGTCGACGATCGACGTCCACATTCGCGAGGAGGGGCATCGATTGGGGGTTGAGATCGTGGACGACGGACGCGGTGGCGCGGTCCTCGAGGGGGGTTCGGGATTGCAAGGCCTCGTCGATCGGACGTCTGCTCTCGGTGGAAAGCTTGCCATCGCGAGCCCGCGAGGAGGGGGAACGAGGATCACCGCCGACCTCCCGATGGCATTCGTGCCCTGATGGATCACGCGGTCTCTCTTGCGCGTCGACGCGGTCCAGCGGTCCTCATCACCTCGGTCGTTGTCGCCCTGGTCGCCCTGAGTCTTCGGCCGGTCGGGACGGAGCCCGCCTGGCTGGTCGTCGTCGGACGCGTCGCTCCTTTGACATTGCTCGCCGCCGGGGTCGCACAGGGTCTCACCGGGCGAACGGTCGGAAGCGTTTCAGCCACCTTCGCCGCGCTCTCGTGGGCGGGTGTGACGTGGGGGGTGGCAAGCGTCAACAGGTCAGACACGCTCGTCGGCGTCGGGTTCCTGGTGGCTCCGTTTCTCGTTCCGTGGCTCCTGTTGCAGATAGCCGAGCTACCGACGCGTTGGCGTCCCGGTCATGCCGCTTCTCTCGTGGCCGTGGCCTTTGTCGGCATCGGGCTTGGGGGAGTGATCCGTGCCCTGGTCTATCAGCCGCTGCTCGACCTGGAATGCGGCCCGTTCTGCGGGCACAGTCCGGTGCTCTTGACGTCGCAGATGGGGCTGGCTGCATTTCTCGAAGCCGCGGCGATGTGGACGGCTATCGTCGTGTGCGCGTCGGTCGGTCTCGGTGTCCTGGTCGGACTCCTTCGACGGACTCTGGCGGGATCGCGCACAAACGCGGCCGCCATACTCATCATCGCTGCGATGGTCGCTCTGACAAGCGCTGCCATCGTGAGCCTCACCCGCGGAGGCGCTTCGAGGTCGTTTGACATCGCTGTCGTGCTGGCCCTCCAATCGGCAGCCTGTGTGGCGGTCGCCACCGCAGCCCTCCTCGTCACATTCGATCGACTTGCGGTTCGACGAAACCTGGCCGAGGTGGCCCGGCTCCTCGGCGCCCAGGACGATCCACTCACGGTCGAGGCGATCCTGGGCGGGACGGTCGGGGATCCAGATCTCCGAGTCGGGTATTGGACGGACGAGATCGGGTACGTCGACTCTTCTGGGCTGCCGATAGGGGACACGGACACCGGACGCCAGCGGACGGAGCTGACTAGTCGAGGTCGTCCTGTCGCGATCTTGATCCACGACAACGATTCATTGCCAGCCGACCTCCTTGTCGAGCACTTCGGGCCGCAGGCTCGGCTCGCGATCCAGAACGAGAGCCTCCAATTCCAGCTCCGGCGCCGGGTCGAGGAGCTGCGCGCGTCGCGCCGACGCATCGTCGACGTCGCCGATGCCGAACGACGCAGCCTCGAGCGGGACCTCCACGACGGGGCACAACAGCTCCTTCTCGCCCTCTCCTTCGAGCTGCGTCGCGGCGAGCGGGCGGCAGCGAGCTCCGGGGACATGGCATCGAGCGCGCTCTTCTCCGGAGCGCGCTCTACCGCGAGCATGATCCTTGACGAACTGCGCATCCTCGCGCACGGGATCCATCCCGGTATCCTGACCGGCGCGGGCCTCGAGGAGGCTTTGATCAGCTACGCGGCGACCGTCTCGCCATCTCCGCAGTTGACCTTCGACCTCTCCGATGATCGTCTACCCGAGAACACCGAATCGGCTGTGTACGCCATCGTGACTGGGCTCATCAAGGCCGCACCGGGAGCGTCGGTCTCGATCGGGTCGGATAGGGACGCGGTGCGCGTGTTCGTCGATGGCATGGACGGGGCGCCGGAGCACGTTCTTGACCGTCTCGACGCGGCCGGCGGCTCGAGCGGCCCAGGCGAGCACGGATTGGAGCTCGTCCTGCCATGCGCGTAGTCGTCGCCGATGACTCACTGCTCACGCGTGCCGGGATCGTGTCCGTCCTTCGCGAGGTCGGTTGCGACATCGTCGCCGAGGCACGTGACGGGGTTGAGGCGCTTGCCGCCGTTCGCGGTCTTCGGCCAGACGTGGCCGTTCTCGACATCCGGATGCCACCGACCTTCACGGACGAGGGCCTGGCCGCCGCTCACGAGATCCAGGCGGGCGTCCCCGAGACGGCGGTCCTCGTCCTGTCGCAATACGTCGAGCCGGCATATGCGATGCGGCTCATCGAGACGTATCCGGGTGGACTCGGATACCTGCTGAAGGAGCGCGTCCTTGACGCTGCGGTCCTGTTGGATGCACTCCGACGACTCGTGGACGGCGAGTGCGTCATCGACCCGACGATCGTTGCCCAATTCATGCACCCGAAGCGGGATCCCGACCCTCTTGACGTGCTGACCGACCGAGAGCGAGAGGTGCTCGCCCAGTTGGCCGAAGGTCGCTCGAACGCGGCCATCGCAGCCACCTTGTTCATCGCCGAACGGACGGTCGAATCCCATACGACCCAGATCTTCCAGAAGCTCGGGCTGGAGAGCTCGACGGACGTTCATCGCCGCGTCTCCGCCGTGCTCACCTACCTGCGATCGATGCGTTCCGGGGTCTGATCCGACCTTCGAATTCCTGGCGCCGTTCTTCCTCGCTCCGGTCGCCGTCCTCGTGGTCTGGAAATTCCTCTACGCGCCGTACTTCGGGACGGTCGGTACGCAAGGTCCCGCACAAATAGAACATGCGTTCTGGCGCGCCCGACAGGATTCGAACCTGCGACCTTCGGCTCCGGAGGCCGACGCTCTATCCACTGAGCTACAGGCGCGTGGCCTCGATGATACCGGCTCATGCTCGAGTAGAGCTCCGGGTTCTGGTTCGAAGGTCTGATTCGAGGTCTCGCCCGCACGATCGATTGGCCAGGTCAGGTCGCGGGCCAGCGCCGCCGCTGAGGCCGCCCGTCGGCGCCGTACGTGGTGGAGAACGCCGACCCGATGCTGAGCTCATACAGCAGGAACCGCTCGTCGCGCGGGAAGGCCGAACCGGCATTGGCCGTGGAGCGGCCGTCCCGATCGTCGACACGCCGAGCCGTGCCCTCCACGCCGAACTCTCGCAGGTCCCATGGCTGGTCGCTGGTCGCCGTGGCGTGCAGCGCGTAGCGCGGGTCTCGCTCGAGATCGCGCACCTTCGGCGAGGTCGCCTCCATGAATACGAACAGGCGCATGACGCTGACCACGGGCCGGACGGGATGCAGACGCGGTGACCCGTCGGCCTTGACGGTGGCCAGGTAGGCGACCTGATCATGGAGCCGCTCGGCTCCGAACGCCGCCAGCTCAGGTGCCGCGTCGGCGAGGGTCTGCCAGCTCATCGGCGGATCCGTCCTCAGGCGATGGCGACGATGCCCCGCGGGTCGGCCGCCTCGACGTCGCGGAGCTGGGGCAGGACGCGGCTGCCCAGCAGTTCGATCAGCGCCGGGTCGTTCGCCTCGGCGAAGCTGACGATGACGTGCTGGACGCCGGCCTCGGCCAGGCGGCCGAACCGCTCGACGATCGCGTCCGGCGACTCGGGCGCCCGGCTCCAGGAACCGGCGCTGCCGAGACCGACGCCCTGCATGTTCGTCCGCTCGATCTCGGCGAAGTCGCGGCCGACGGCCGCGCAATGCTCGGCCAGGATCGCGTACTTCGGCAGGAGCTGGTCCGGTGCGCCGAACAGGTTCGAGGCATCGGCGTACTGGGCGACGAGGCGAAGGGTCTTCTTCTCGCCGCCCCCGCCGATCAGGATCGGCACCCGCGGCCGCGAGATCGACTGGGGGACGTTGAGGAGCCGGGTCGCGTGGAACTGGCGGCCCTGGAAGTCCTCCTCCGAGCCGCGCTCACCCTGCCACATGCCGTAAGCGATCTGGAGGGTGTCCTCGAGCATCTCGAACCGGTCGTGCTGGCTCGGCCAGGGGAAGCCGAGACCCTCCGACTCGGCCTGGTTCCAGGCGGCGCCGATGCCCGAGCCAGGCCCGGCCACCGGAGAGCACGTCGAGCGTCGTCGCCGCCTTGACCCACAGGCCGGGGTTCCGGTAGTGGACCCCGCCGACCATCAACCCCAGGCGCGCGCGCTGGCTGTGGGCGGCCATGTAGCCGAGGGTCGTCCAGCCCTCGAGCATCGGCTGGAGCTCGGAGCCTGGCCCGCCGATCTGCCAGAAGTGGTCCATCACCCAGATGGAGTCGAACCCGACCTCGTCTGCCGTCCTGACGGCGCGGGCGAGGGTCGGTCCGATCGCCTCCGGTCCGCCGGGCCAGGTGAACGAGTAGATCTGGAGTCCGAGCTTCATGGAGTGGCTCCTTTGGCGTCGCCGCGCCAGGCGGCGGTGGCCCGATCGAGGGCCTCGATCTCGGCGGGAGTGAGTGACAAGTCGAGGGCGCCGGCGTTGTCGGCTGCCTGGCGGCCGTTCTTGGCGCCCGGGATCGGCAGGACGAGCTCGTTCTCGATGAGCCAGCGCAAGGCGACCTGGGCCGGGCTGCGGCCGTGGGCGTCGCCGATCTCGCGGAGCAGGGCGACGACCGGCGCGACGGCCTCGCGTTCCTTGCCTCTGAAGCGGGGCATGAAGCGGCGGAAGCCGGAGGCCCTCGCCCCGGCCACGAACTTGCCGGTGAGGGCGCCGTTGGCCAGCGGCTGGTTGGCAATGAGCGTGACCCCCAGCTCGCGGCAGGCGTCGAGGACGCCGTCGGTCTCCGGCTGGCGGTGGAGCAGTGAGTACTCGACCTGGTTCGAGGCGAGTGGGATGCCGCGCGCGGCCAGCACCGCGTGGGCGACGCGCATCTGCGCGGCCGAGTAGTTGCTGACGCCGACCGCCCGGACCTTGCCCTGCTCGACCGCGTCGGCCATCAGGGCCAGGAGGTTCGGGATCGAGACCCAGCGGGACGGGTAGTGGTGCATGTACAGGTCGACGGTCGTCCGCTGGAGGAGCTCGAGGCTCCGCTCGAGTGCCCTCGGCATCGTGTCGGCCCGAGACATCACGTTCGGCGGGAACTTCGTGGCGATCAGGACGTCCCGCCCGTGAGCCAGCTCACCGAGCCGACGCTCGGAGGCGCCGGCGCCGTACATCTCCGCGGTGTCGAAGAGGGTCGCGCCCGCGGCCACGCTGGCGTCGAAGGCACGTTGCTCCTCGTCACGGTTCGCGGGGCCGCCACCGTAGGCAAGCTTGGCCGGCGTCCAGCGGGCGCGGCCCGACGGGTCGCCCCAGGTCATGGCGCCAACGCCCAGGCGCGGAACCCGGAGATCGCTCGTTCCCAGCGTCATCGGAGCGGCCATGGCTCGGAGCATACGTCGGACTAGTCAATGATTGCAAGCGCCAACTATTGTGGATCAGGATGAATGAGCGAGCCTTGCATCCGGGTACCATGCGCTCCATGAGTGACACACCAACGTCTCGCGAGACGGCCGCCCTCGTCGACCTGATGTGGCTGGTCATGCGGCGGACCTGGGACCATGCCGAGGAGCGCCTCGCGCCCTATTCACTGAGCCTGAAGCACAACTGGGCACTCCATGCCCTCGACGAGCCGATGTCGATGAGCGCGCTCGCGGAGCGGCTCGGGATCGACGCTTCGTACGTGACGACGATCGCCGACCAGCTCGAGGAGCGCGGGCTCATCGAGCGCCAGCCGTATCCGACCGACCGGCGGATCAAGAGCCTGGCCCTGACGCCGGAGGGCCGCCGGCTGCGGGAGAAGCTCGCGGATGAGCTGTGGGACGAGGTCCCGGTCCTCGATGCGCTCACGGCCGCCGAACGACGCGAGCTCGCGCGGCTGCTCTCGCGGGCCGTCGACGCGGCTCCGGGAGGCTGAGCGGCCCTGGCCCTGAGCGACCAGTTGTAGCCCGCTAGCGGCATGGAGCTCGACGCGCGGCCCGCTCAGCCGGGGCAGCGCTCGGGCATCAGGACCGGAGGTCCGGGTTGGGCAGGACGGCGTCGCCGACCTGGTGGAGCAGCTCGTGGTACGAGGCGATGAAGGCTCGGAGCGTGCGGACAGTCGGCGGGAATCCGTCGAACTCGGCGACGGTCAGTCCATCCGGTTCGTAGGCCCGCACGAAGTCCGGAAAGTGGTGGGCCAGCTCGCCGACGATCGCCGGGTCGACCGGTTCGTCCATCCGCGGGCGAACCTCCACGTCCGAGGCGTTGAAACGGCGTTGCCAGGCACACGGCAGGGTAATGATGACGTCGCCGCCGATGAGCTCGCTCCAGTGGTAGTGGTGGCGGATCGCAGCGCCGAGCAGCCGCGCCCGGAGGCCGCGCGTCCGGAAGATGCCGTACGCCCGCTTGAACACGGCGACCCCCGACCAGGGCAGGGCCACCGGATCGACAACGATCCCGTCGCGCTCGGTCTGGACCCGGAGCCAGTCCTCGATTCGGCCCATCATGATCGTGATGACCGGACCCATCCGGTCTACCTGCAGGCCCTCGGTCTCGCGCCGCTGGAGGCCACGCTCGACGGCCTCGGCCGCTGCGACGGCCTGGCTGACGCTGAAGCTCACGGTGCAGTTGACGCTCACCCCGCGATAGGTCGCCTCCTCCATGACCGCGATCCCGACCGACGTCGCCGGAAACTTCACGACGATGTTCGGAGCGAGCCCGTCGAACCGGACGCCCTGGGCGAGCATCTGGTCGGGAGTACGCCAGAAGGTCGGGTTCGTCTGGACCGACAGTCGACCCTGGCGCCCCTCGAACCGGTCGAATGCAGGGAGCAGGAGCGGAGCGGCCCGGACCGACATCGCTTCCACGATCGCCCAGGCCAGATCGACCTCGGTCCACCCGGGATGTTCCGCGGCGAGGCCCGCGGTCACGGCCCGCCAGTACGCCGGATCCGCCTTCCAGACGTCGTGGACGATCGTCGGGTTGGCCGTCGCGCCGACCGCACCGTTCGCGATCGCGTACTCGAGCTCGTCGACGGCGCACGAATCGTTCCAGATGTCCGTGGCGGTCTCGGCGACCGTTCGGGCCAGCGGGCTGAGCGCCGTGGTGTCCACCTGGCTACCCATCGACCGACACGAGGATGGGCCCAGCGTCGGTCTCCATCTCGATGTGCTGACGAACGCCTGCAGCCGCGAGCCAGTCGCGGAACCGCTCCGCCCCCGGCGTGCCCTGGTCGGCCAATTCCCATTCGGCGACGGCGATTGTCGTTCGCGGGCCCGCGCGCATCAGCCGATAGCGGACGAACCCGGGTTGAGCTCGGAACACCGTGCTGCCGTCCCGCGCGATGAGCTCCACGAGGTCACGGCCCGCGTCGCTGTCCAGGTCGACATCCCAGGTCGCACGCGTCGTGCGCAGGTAGCTCATGCCGCATTCTAGGCTCGGCGCGATCGGTCAGAGGCGCACGTCAGCGAGCGCGACCCTGGCGCAGCATGTCGACCGACTTGGCGATCCGTCGCTGGCGCGTCTCGTCGGTCCTGGCGCCGTCGACCTGGAGGACGTGCCACTGCTTGTTGCTGTACGACAGGCCGTCGAACGTCCGTCGAGCGTCCGCCTCGGCGTCGAGCGCGGCCGCGAAGTCAGGCGGCACGGTCACCTCGCGCGGGGCGGTGTCGAGCTCGATGTCGACGTCGACCTCGTCGCCGCCGGCGACGCCTGCGCCGGCCCGGTGCTGGGCGCTGACGCCGACCCAGAACTCGCCGCCCATGACCGCGATCGTGTTGCGGTAGGTGTAGCCCTTGATCGTCACCCGGACCGGCGGCCGCTTGCCAGCCCCGAGCCCCTCGACGATCTCGTCGGGCACCCGGATCCCGGTGGCCGTGCCGTCGCTCTGCTGGATGGTCGTGCGGAAACGCATCGTGCCGCTCCTCGGGTCTCGCGGGATCGGGGTCATCGGTCGGTCAGTCTGACGGCACGAGACGGACCTCGCGCGTCGCCCGGTCGGCCGCGGCGAAGGCGAGCAGCTGCTGGCCCTCCTCGGAAGCGGCGGCACGGTCGCGATCCGACAGCGGATCGAGCGGCTCGATCTCGAGCGTCGCCGAGCCCTTGTCCCGGACGATCCGCCAGAACCCGCGGACGAACCCGTCGACGAGGATCGTCGGCCGGCCAAGGCTCGTGACGACGAGGTTGCGGTGCTCGTCCGGGATGATCCGCGAGCGGTCCGAGTAGGCCACGAGGACGTTGTCGTACTCGGGCAGGAACCGGACCGGGACCGCTACGTCGGGGTCTGGCAGCGGTCCGTCCGGGACGTCGAGCAGCTCCCGACCGCGCTCGTCGCGGAACGTTCGCAGGCGCGGCCGCAGGCGTTCGACCATGTCGCGCACCCCGTTGAGCCCCGACCACGCGCGGATGTCCGCGACCGAGGCGGGGCCGAACGCCGCCAGGTAGCGTTCGATCGCCCGACCCGGCGACGGGTCGGAGTCGAGCGCCCGACCGAGCCATGACTCGAGCGGCGTCAGCGCCGCCGGCCCCGACTCTGCCCACAGGCCACGCGGGGGTACCTGGACGAGTGGGACGAGGTAGCTGATCGTGTAGGCCATCGATCCCGGATCCCGATCCGGCCAGCGCTCAGCGAGCAGGCGAGCGAGCTCGGCACGGGTGCGCGGCCGGTCGGCGAGGATCTCCCGGCCGGCGGCCAGCAGGAGCTCGAGGTCCATCCCGGCAACCGGTCGGGCGAACGGGCTGCCGGTGGAGAAGCCGCGCTCCATCGCCGCCTGCATGACCGGCCGAAGGGCGAGGCTGTCGCGCGCACTGACCAGGTGGAGGGTCGCCCGCATCAGGCCCATTCGCACGGCGCGCCGGCCCGCAATGGCCTCCGACAGCTCGGCGGGGCGGAAGTCGACGAGGCGTGACCACAGCCCGACGTACGGCGCCTGGGGCACCTGGGCCTGCATCCCGACGAGGTGCTCGACGGCCTCGAGGGCTCCCAGCTCCCGGCGCCAGGACAGGAGCTGCCGCTCGAGCAGGGCTCGGTTGAGCGCGCGCACGGTCAGGACGCTGGCGGACGGATCGGCGATCGTCACCTCCCGATGGTGGCACGACCGACGGTCGGGAGGTGACCGGTAGCGGGCAACCCGCCCGTCCGCCACGGCCGGAAAAGGTTCGGAGCGGTCTCCCGAGGGAAACCGCTCCGATGCTGTCCCGGTGAAGGTGTCCGCCGAAACGGACTCTTCTGCCACGCCACAAAGGCATCTATCACGTCGGCTGCACCGACTACCCTGACCCTACCTACCCATGACCTTGAAGCTGGGGCAGCAGGCTGCACAAGCAGCACCCTTACTTTACCGATCCGGGAGCCCGAATCCAAGGGTTTTGTCAGGTTCTGCGGTGAAAATTCCTTAACCTAACCGGCGTCACAGCCGGTCGTCCGCGCGAGCGGGATCAGTCCTCCGTGATCGTCACGCCGGTGATCGCGACCGGCTGGTCGGGCAGGTCCCGCGAGTTGCGCGGCGCGGACACGATCTTGTCGACGACATCCATGCCCTTGGTCACCTGCCCGAACAGGGTGTAGTTCTTGGGCAGCCTCCCGGTCAGGTCGTCGGTGCACACGAAGAACTGGCTGCCGTTCGTGTTCGGGCCCGAGTTGGCCATCGCCAGCGCTCCGCGGACGTAGTCGCCCTTGACCGGTTCGTCCTCGAACTTGTAGCCCGGCCCGCCGGTCCCGACCCGACCGGCGTTGAGCGACGACTTCTTGCCGTGCTCCCCGTCGCCGCCCTGGATGACGAACCCCGGGATCACCCGGTGGAAGATCACGTCGTCGTAGAAGCCCTTCTGGGCGAGATCGACGAAGTTCTGGGCGGCCTTCGGGGCGCTGTCGGTGAACAGGTCGACCTCGATGTCGCCGAGCTCGGTCGAGATGATCGCGTGGGTCACGGGTGCTCCTCTCTTGGGCTGGGCCGGCGTGGCCCGCTACTGGCTGACGGTGACCTTGGTCATCGGGACCGGGTCGATCGCGGCGTTGCCCGCGGCCTCGCCGGCGTTCGGCATGGCCGCGATCGCGTCCACGACATCCATTCCCTCGGTCACCTTGCCGACGATCTGGTAGGTGTTGTACGAGGCCAGGATGTCACCGGCCTTGTCGTCGAGCACGATGAAGAACTGCGACCCGACCGAGTCCGGGGCGTCCGACCGGGCCATCGCCACCACGCCTCGGCCGTACTTGGCGGTGACCTCCTCGTCCTTGATGGTGTAGCCGGGGCCGCCCTGACCGGCCTTCGCAGGGTCGGCCAGCTTGCCGTCGGCGCCGACCCGGCCGAACTCACCGTCCCCGCCCTGGATCACGAAGCCAGGGACGAGCCGGTGGAAGACGACACCGTCGTACCAGCCACACTCGGCGAGCGCGACGATGTTGCCGGCGGCGATCGGCGACAGCGCCCCGTCGATCTCGATGACGATCGGGCCCTTGGCCGTGTCGATCGTGACGGTCCGCTTCTGGCCGGCCGGGAGCGGCGGGGGCTGGCTCGTCGGGCAGTCGGACAGGTCGACTGAGGCGCCGGGTGCGGCCGAGCCGGGTGCCGGGGAGCTCGACGGCGGGGACGGGGCGGACGACGGAATGGTCGTGCCGGCGCCCGCGCCGGTGCACCCGGCGACGAGCAGGACCACGGCGGCAAGCGTGCCGAGCGGCAGGCGGACGAGACGCAGGGACGGACGGGTCATGCAGCGGCCTCCAGGGCGGCGGGGAAGTCGATCGCTCCGGTCAGGAGCGATTCTCCGAGGATGAGGCCGGCCACGCCCGCATCGCGGATGCGCGAGATCGTGGCCGGGTCGCTGGCTCCGCCGGCGACGAGGATCTCGGCATCGTACGACCGAACGAGCCGAGCCAGCAGATCGAGGTCCGGACCGGCCCGGCCGTGGCCGAGGACGAGGCGCCGGACGCCGTGCCCGACGAGCTCGGTGACGAGCGTCTCGAGCGTCGGCGGTGTGGACCGCTTCCAGGGGAAGGCCGTCAGCCGATCGGGGCGCGGATCGAGGCCCACCGCCAGCCAGTCCCCGGCGACCTCGAGACAGGCCCGCAGGCGGTCCGGGTCCTCGACGATCGACATCGCCAGGACGGCCCGGGTCGCGCCGGCGGCGAAGGCGAGCCGGATCCCGTCGGCGCTCTCCAGCCCCCCGGCGACCTGGAGCGGCACGGCCACCCTGGCCGCGACCGAGCCGATGGCCTCGAGGTTCACCGGCTCACCGGCCCGGGCTCCATCGAAGTCGACCAGGTGAATGGTCCGGGCGCCCTGCTCGACGAACCGTGCCGCGATCCGCTCCGGCCGGTCGGTCGGCGTGCCGACGCCGGCCGAGGCACCCGGCCACGAGACGACTCGCGAACGCCCGCTCTCGAGGTCGATCGCCGGGATGATCTGCACCAGCGCCGGTCAGCGCGCGGCAGCGCGATCGGCGCCCGATCCGCCACTCAGCTGCGCCGCGCCGCCTTCGCCGGCCAGGAGCCGGCGCTGGAAGCTGATCGGCAGGCTGCCGTTGCGGAGGAGCGCATCGTGGAACCGGCGGAGCGAGAACCCGGCGCCGAGCCGGGCCGATTCGTCGGCCCGGAGCTGGAGCAGGAGCACCTTCCCGAGCAGGTAGCTCAGCTGGTACGTGGGCGTGTAGGTGTAACGGAGGATCTCGGCCCGGGCGTTCGACTCCTCGAAGCTCGTCTGGTCGACCATGAACCGGATCGCGTCCTCGACGCCGATCTCGCCCCGGTGCATCCGCACGTCGAGGATGATCCGGCACGCCCGCCAGATCGCGTCGGTGTACATGTTCAGGCGGAAGTTCGGGGCGTCGTCGAAGCCCTGCTCGCGCATCATCTGCTCGGAGTACATGCCCCAGCCCTCGACGAACTCGGGCGCGTTCGTGAGCGCCCGGGTCAGGCTGGGGTGCTTCCCGGCGACCGACAGCTGGAGGTGGTGGCCGGGATACGCCTCGTGGATGCTCGTGTTGCTGATCGAGCTGTAGTTGTGCTCGCGCATCGCGTTCGGGTCGTCACCGACCGACGGCGTGACGATGTAGATCCCGCTCGGGTTCGTGTCGAACTTGGGCGGGTCGAAGTAGGCCGCGAACGGGATGACGTTGCGGATGTACTCGGGGGTCGGGATGACCTCGATCCGCTCGTCGTCGGGGACGGTCACGATGTCGCGATCGATGAGGTGCTGCCGGGCCCGGAACATGACGTCCCGATAGGCGTCGAGCGCGGCCGCGAAGGTCGCCGGATGATCGCTCTTGATCCGGCCCACGACGGTCGGCTCGTCGACGGTTGGATCGATCTCCCGGGCCGCCGCGACCCGGGCCGCCCGGTTCAGCTCGAGCTGCTCGAGACCGACCTCGAGGATGTCGTCCGCGTCGAGGCCGTCGAACGCGCGCAGGCCGACGAGCTCGTCGTAGCGCTCGCGACCGAGCGCCCAATCGTCGGTCCCCCCGGCCAGCGTGCTCTCGAGCCAGGTCCGGTAGTCGATGACCGCGGCCCGCGCCCCGTCGGCGGCGGCGCGCAGCCGGCGCAGGTCAGCCGGCCCGAGGATGCGCTCACCGGCCGCGACGACCTCGTCGAACAGGGTCGGGATCTCGCCGGCGGTCTCGATCTCGATGGCCTGCCAGAGGCGGACCTGGGGGACGATCGCCCGGCTGCGCGAGGCGTCGAGGAAGGCCGGGGTCGCCTCGAGCCGGCTGGCGATCGCGTCGAGCCGCTCGTCGAGCGGGGCGAAGTCTCGGGCGAACAGCGCGAACAACGGATCTCCGACGCCGTCGAGCGCGGTCGACCGGCGCTCCCAGATCCGGACGACATCGGTGTCGAAGATGTCCCGGCGGACGTTGTGGATCTCGAGATCGCGCTCGAACCGGGCCTCGGCCGACAGCCCGGCCGGATCGAGCGCCTCGACGCGGGCGAGATGGGCGCGGTCGGCGGCGACCTCGCCGAGCACGGCGTCGCGCTCGCCGTTGGCCAGCCGGTGGTCCTCGGAGTGGATCCCCACGAACGTGGCGAAGTCCGGGTGATCGCGGACGATCCGCCGGAAGCGCTCCTCGACGAGACCGTAGAACCGGTCGTCGAGCGGGCCCCGGTCGGGAGCCGGTCCGGGCCTGGTGAGCGCGATCTCGTCGAGCGTCTGGCGGGTCACGTCGGTCCTCCCCGACGGCCGGTCCGGCAACCGAACGTCACTGTGCCCCGGCGGCGGCCGGTGCCGTCTCGCGCAGGACGGCGGCCACGGCGGCCAGGGTCGTCTCGATGTCGGTCGCGTCGATCCCGTGGTGGGTCACCGCGCGGACCTGACCGTGAGGATATTCCACCATCAGGACGTTCCGCGCACGGAGCGCCTCGAGGAACGCGGCCCGGTCGCGGGCGACCCGGAAGACCACGAAGTTCGTCCGGACGCGAGCCGGATCGAGGGGGCCCGGGTCGGGCTGGGTGATGCCGCCGGCCGACAGGATCCCGTCGAGCCCGGCCAGGCCGTCGGCCAGCCGGCGGGCGTTGGCATGATCCTCGGCGAGGCGCTCGATCATCCCGGCCGGGCCGGGTCGCAGGGCGAGCAGCCCCGGTGCGGCGAGGACCCCGGCCTGGCGCATCCCGCCGCCGACGAGCTTGCGGCCGCGGCGCGCGCGCCAGATGACGTCGCGGCTGCCGACGACGACCGAGCCGACCGGGCAGGCGAGGCCCTTGCTCAGGCAGAACGTGACCGTGTCGGCCGGGGCGGCCAGCTCGGTCGGCGTGACCCCGAGCGCGACGACGGCGTTGAAGAACCGGGCACCGTCGACGTGGAGCGGAACGGCGTGGCGGTGGGCCACCCCGGCGACCTCGGCGGTGTACCCGACCGACAGCGGCTGGCCCATCGAATGGGCGTGGGTGTTCTCGATCGCGACCAGGCCGCTGATCGGCTCGTGCGGGTCGCCCGGGTCGCGGAAGGCGTCGTCGATCTCGGCCGGGTCGATCGTCCCGTCCGGCCGCTCGCGGAGGGTCCGGACGCTCGTCCCGACGATGACCGCGTGCCCGGCCGCCTCGTCGAGCACGACGTGGCTGCTGGCGGCCGCGATCGTCTCCTGGCCCCGGGCGAGGTGGGCCAGCTGGGCGACGAGGTTGCCCTGGGTCCCGCTCGTCACGAACAGCCCGGCTTCCTTGCCGAGCAGCTCGGCCGCCCGCTCCTCGAGCGCGTTGACCGTGGGATCGTCGCCGAACACGTCGTCGCCGACCTCGGCTGCGGCCATCGCCCGACGCATCTCGTCGGTCGGCTTGGTGACGGTGTCCGAGCGCAGATCGATCCGGTCCATGGGGGACCGAGTATAGGTCGCCGGCCGGTCGACCAAGGACAACCGGGGTGCCACCTGCTATCCTCCGCATTCGCCGCACTGGACCCGTGGTGTAGCGGCCCAACATGCCAGCCTGTCACGCTGGAGATCGCCGGTTCGAATCCGGTCGGGTCCGCCATCGACGCATCTACCCAACGCCCCGTCCCCCGCCCGGACGGGGCGTTCTTCATGGTCGGGCCGACCAGAACCCGTCCTTCTGGCAGACTCCCCCAGTGACCCCGCCACGCCGCCGGCCGCGCACGCACGCTCATCGCCTCGACGAGGGCGCGCGGCGCCCGACGGTCGGCCCGGTCGCGATCGCCGTGGGAGTCGTCGCGGTCCTCGCCGTCGCCGTCATCCTGCTGGCGGGCCCGAGCTCGGCGCCGAGCGCCTCGCCGCAGCCGAGCGGCTCGGTCGCCGCGGCTTCGCAGGTGGCGGTCGGATCGCCTGCTCCGTCGGTGGCGCCGGCCGGTTCGCCGGTCGCCAGCCCCTCGGCCGGCCCGTCAGGCGGGGCCGCCGCCGTCCCGATCGTCCCGGTCGTCGACTTCCGGTCGACCGAAGGGTCGGTCAAGGCGGCCGACGTGACCGCGACGCTCGGCACGGGCTCGGGTCGATACGAAGCTCTCGAGCTCGTCGCCGACGACGCCGATGGGATCCTCGCCGCACTCGGCGCCTCGCGGCCGGCGACGGCCAGCCGTTTGATCCTGGCCAAGGACGCGCCGACGCTGGCCAAGGACCTGGCCAAGCACCGGAACCGGCTCGCGTTCCTTCGAGCCGACCAGGTGACCCCGGCCGTCCGGGCCCTCGCCTGGGGCGCCAGCAGCCTGTTCGGCGTCGATCGCGTGACCAAGGCGTCCGACTGGCCGCTCACGGCCGCGCTGACCGAGCTCCGACGGTGCCGCGGCCTTCGATCCGGCCGCCACCTGGACGATCGTGGCCGCCGGCGACATCATGCTCGACCGCGGCGTGGCCAAGGTCGTCAAGCTCCAGGGCAAGGGCTCCGACTTCCCGTTCAGCGGCGGCTCGGCGACGATCACCGGCAGGACCTGCTGCTCCGCTCTCGACAACCCGGTCCCGGTGACCCGCCGAACCGGCCGAGCCGGCGCGGTGCGCGACCTGCTGACGTCGGCCGACCTGACCGTGGCGAACTTCGAGAACCCGGCTCCCGATGCCTTCCGGTACCACACCCAGGGCACGGTCTTCTCGGCCGATCCCAAGCTCATCGCCGGTCTCAAGAAGGCCGGCTTCGATGTCGTCTCGATCGGCAACAACCACATCCGGGACGCCGGCGCCAAGGGGATTCTCGACACGATCAAGAACCTCAAGAAGTACGGGATCAAGTCGACTGGTGCCGGCGCCAACCTGGCCGCCGCCCGGAAGCCGGCGGTCGTCGAGACCCATGGCCAGAAGGTCGCGATCCTCGGCTACGACACGATCGCCAAGTACTACGCCGCGGGGCCGTCGACCGCCGGCAGCGCCCAGCTGTCAAGGTCGGTCGTGCGGGCGGACATCAAGAAGGCCCGGGCCGCCGGCGCCGACGTCGTCATCGTCTACCCGCACTGGGGCACCGAGTACTCACCGAGGCCGTTCGCCGCCCAGCAGGCGTTGGCCCGGGCGATCATCGATGCCGGCGCCGACATGGTGATCGGCAACCACGCCCACTGGGTCGGGGCGATGGAGGTCTACAAGGGCCGCCCGATCTGGTACGCGCTCGGCAACTTCGTGTTCGACCAGGACTGGTCCGAGCCGACGATGGAGGGGATCACGCTCGAGCTGACGTTCCGCGGCGCCGATCTCGTCCAGGCCCGGATGCGGCCGCACGTGATCCTCGACAAGTCCCAGCCGAACTTCATGGACCCGGCCGGCACCGGCCGGGTCGTGATGGGCCAGCTCTACGACGCCTCGAAGCGGCTCCTGCCCTGGTAGCCACGGCGTCGGTCAGCCGAGCCCGGCGAACAGGCTCGTCTCGGGGAGGGCCGGCTCGATCCGGCTCTCGCGCAGGATGAAGGTCTCGGTCGACCACCAGCGGCGCCAGCCGTCGAGCCCGAACAGGATGAACGGCGACTCATCGCTGATCTGGGTCACGTGCTCGCGCATGGCGGCCCACTTGGCATCGATGTAGGGCTCCACGTCGACCCGGGTCGTGATCGCGTCGTCCGGCACGAGCAGCTTCGCCATGAACGCCTCGTGCTCGGCGAGCTGGTCGGGCGTGGCGTCCTCGGGCGGCATCCAGAACGAGCGCTGGCCGAGTGCCTCCATGGCCTCGTTCATCGCGCGCCGGACGGACGCCGGAAAGGCCTGCTCGTAGAGCTTCGACGGGGCCCATGGGGCGAGACCGCCGTCGGCCTCGGCCGGCCCCGTCCCACCGTGCTCGGGGGCGAGCTGCCCGGGGTAGCGGGCCGGGTCGCCTGCTCGCTCGTACGCCCCGACGGCCACGAGGTGGGTCCGGATGTGGTCGGGGTGACCGTAGCCACCGAACGCGTTGTAGGTGGTCACGACGTCCGGGCGATGACGCCGGATGAGCCAGACGAGCCGGCCGATCGCCTCGTCGAGGTCGGCCTGCCAGAAGGCCCGAGGGTCGAGGTTGCCGGCGGTCCCCATCATCCCCGAGTCGCGGTAGCCGAGGTTCTCCCACTCGGTCACCCCGAGGTGGGCCATCGCCCGCTCGAGCTCGCCGGCCCGGATCTCGCCCAGCCGGCGGTGGTTGTCGGGCGTGTCGAGGTCCGGCACGACGATCTCGCCGAGCTCGCCGCGGGTGCAGGTCACGAGGACGACCCGGTGGCCTTCGGCGACGGCCCTGGCCATCGTCCCGCCGGTGCCGATCGCCTCGTCGTCGGGGTGGGCGTGGACGGTCATCAGGGTCGCGGGTCGTGGGTCAGCCATGGCGGCATCGTACCCGGGCTCGTCCGACCGGGCTGGCGCGGCTACCATCGGCGGCGTGCTCACGCCGCGACGCCAGCCGGCCACCCGGTCCCCTCGCGGGGATCGTCGTCGCCGACTGCTCGACCGTGCTGGCCGGCCCGTACTGCACGATGCTCCTCGCCGACCTCGGGGCGGATGTCGTCAAGGTCGAGCCGCCCGACGGCGACGGGACGAGGGCCTGGGGGCCGCCGTGGGTCGGAGCGGGGCGGCTGGGCCCCGACGATCCGGGCGTGGCCGCCTACTACCTCGCGGTCAACCGGAACAAGCGCTCGATCCGCCTCGACCTCAAGACCGAGCCCGGGCGGGCCATCCTGCGCCGTCTGCTCGCCCGGGCGGACGTCCTCGTCGAGAACTTCCGGGTCGGCGGCTTCTCCGGGCTCGGCTTCGGCGACGACATCCTCGAGACCATCAATCCGCGACTCGTCCACCTCGCGATCAGTGGTTACGGACCGACCGGTCCCGAGGCCGCCAAGCCCGGCTACGACTTCGTGATCCAGGCGGCCGCCGGTCTGATGTCGATCACCGGCGCGCCGGACGAAGCCGGCGGCGAGCCGACCAAGGTCGGCGTCGCGATCGCCGATGTCGTCACCGGGCTCCACGGGGCCGTCGCGGTCCTTGCCGCGCTGTCCGGCCGGGACCGAGCCGGTGCGCCGGGCGCGGGTCGCGGACAGCGGATCGACGTCTCGATCCTCGAGTCGACCCTGGCCGTTCTCGTGAACCAGGCCCAGAACGCGTTCGCCACCGGCGTCGCGCCGACCCGGCGCGGGAACGCCCATCCGAACATCGTCCCGTACGAGACCTTTGCGACGGCGGACGGCCAGATCGCGGTCGCCGTCGGCTCGGAGCGCCAGTGGTCGCGGTTCTGCACGGCGCTCGGGCTGGAGTCGCTGGCGACCGATCCGCGCTTCGCGTCGAATGCCGGGCGAGTCGCCAATCGCGAGGTCCTGCGCTCGCTGCTCGGTGAGCGCCTGTCGGTCGAGTCGTCCTCGGCCTGGCTCCGCAAGCTGGAGGCCGCCGAGGTCCCGTGCGCGCCGATCAACGACGTGCTCGCGGCGCTGACGAGCCCCCAGTCCCTGGCCCGCAACATGGTCGTCGACGTCGACCATCCGGCGCTCGGGCCGATCCGCCAGGTCGGCGTGCCGGCCAAGCTCGCCGCCACCCCGGCCACGATCCGATCCGCGCCGCCGCTGCTCGGCGAGCAGACCGACGAAGTCCTCGCCGAGCTCGGCTACGACCCGGACGAGGTCGCCCGCCTGCGAGCGGCGGGGGTCATCTGATCCGGGTGGCCGGTCACAGCTCCTGGTGACGGAACGACAGCCAGGAGCCCAGCCCGGCGAGCGCGATGAGAGCGATGCTCCCGGCGATCGCGGTGGCCAGCTCGCCGCTGGCCAGGCCCTCGATCCGGCCCGTCGCCAGGGCGAGCGCCGGGCCGTCGAGCCCCGGTGGCAGGAACCGGCCGACGACCGGGATCGCCGAGATCACCGACAGGCCGATGAGCGCCGTCACGCCGATCACCGCGGCGGCCGCAGGCGAGCCGAGGACGGTCGAGGCGAGGAACGTGATCGCCGCCCAGCTGGCCAGCCCGAGCCAGACGAGGACGGCGAGGCCGGCCCAGCCGCCGATCGGCCCAGGCTCGAACAGGATCGTCGTGTAGATCCAGCCCACGACGACCGCGACCAGCGTGGCCAGCGCGAGGACGAACCCGAGGCTGAGGAGCTTGGCGCCGAGGAAGGCTCCGCGGCCGACCGGGTTGGTCAGGATGAAGCCGGCCGTCCCTCGCTCCTTCTCGCTCGATACCGCGCCCATCGCCAGGACGATCGCCGCGAAGGCCCCGAGCTGGCCGAGGTTCTTCTGGAGCTGGAGCACGGCATCGGCCGGCGTCGGAGTCGGGATCGGCACGGTCAGCTGGTCGCCGAGCGCGGCCTTGAGGATCTCGGGGGCGTAGCGGGCCGTGAGCGGCGACAGGATTCCGATCACGGCGAACATGACGAGGACGGCCGGCAGGCGGCGCGACCGCCACGCCTCGCGGAGCTCCTTGCGAACGAGGATCGAGAACCCGCTCATGCGGCGGTCTCATCCGGTCGTGCGCCGGTCAGCTGGAGGAAGACGTCCTCGAGCGTGGGCCGGACCCGCTCCACGCCGGCCACGGCCAGGCCGGCCGCGACGATCGCCGGCAGCAGCTCGCTTGCCGCCCGTCGCGGGTCGTTGACCGTCACCCGGATCAGCCCCAGCTCGACGCTCACGTCGGTGGCCCAGCTCGTCGCCCTGACGGCGGCGACGAGTCGCTCGACGGCCTCGGTCTGGCCGGGCTCGGGCTCGACCCGGTAGATCGGCAGGGCGTACCGATCGAGCAGCTCGGCGAGCGGGCCCTCGGTGACGAGCCGGCCGTGGTCGAGGATCGCGATCCGGTCGCAGATCCGCTCGACGTCGGCCAGGACGTGGGTCGAGAACAGGACGGTCGCCGTGCCGCGCAGCTCGGAGATGAGGGCCAGCAGGTCGCGCCGTCCCTCCGGGTCGAGGGAGCTGACCGGCTCGTCGAGGATGAGGACCGGCGGTCGGTGGACGAGCGCCTGGGCGATCCCGAGCCGCTGGCGCATCCCACCCGAGTAGGTGCCGATCCGCCGATCCGCCGCCGCGGCCAGGTGGACCTGGCGGAGGACCTCGTCCACGCGTTCGGCGAGGGTCGATCCGGTCAGGCCGTGGAGCTCGCCGACGAGCCCGACCAGCTCGCGGCCGGTCGACCAGCCGTAGTAGCGCGGGTCCTGGTCGAGGAACCCGATCCGGCGGGTCAGCTCGGCGCCGCCGAGCGCGATCCCGGCGACGCTGGCCGAGCCGGCCGTCGGCCGGGCGAGGCCGACGAGAAGGCGCAGCGTCGTGGTCTTGCCCGCACCGTTGGGCCCGAGCAGTCCGAAGACGGAGCCCTGCGGCACCTCGAGGTCGAGCCGGTCGAGGGCCAGGACGCCGCCCGGGTAGCGCTTGGTCAGCCCGTGGCAGGCGATCGCAAGCGGTCCCGGCTCGCGGGTCACCGGGAGCGCCGCAGCGGCCGTGAGCGGCGGTACGCCGAGCGCCGGGATGCCGAGGGGCGGGACGCCGAGCGGCGCCGGGATGGTCGCCCCGGCGGGATCCGCCCCGACCGGTGGAGCGATCACCGCCGGCGGGGTCACCGGAGCCGTGGGTCCAGCGACCGCGGACGTCGCCGTGGGCTCCGTGCCCGCCGGCGCGGCCGTGGGCCAGCTCCGCGGTTCCGACTCGGCGTCGCCCTCCTGGCGACCGACGACGAGGTACAGGATCGGTCCGAGGAGCGAGACGAGCAGGATGATCAGGCCCCACATCAGTCGGCTCTCACCGCGCACCCGTCGGCCCGGCCGGGTCAGGTCCCACAGCGCCCAGATCGCGAGGCCGATCTCGAGGACGACGAGCGGCGCCAGCAGGGCGATCAGCCCCGGATCGAGCCCGGTCATGTCCGTTCGCCGATCTTGAGCTTGGCCGGATCGGCCTTCCAGACCTGGTAGGAGTAGACGAAGGCGACGACGAGCACGACGACGATCCCGCCGATGAGCACGGCGACGAATGCGGTCGTCCCGCCGACCACGCCGGCGACGATCGTGGCCAGTCCGAGCAGCACGAACAGGCGGCCGACGAGGCGATGGGTCTTGTTCCACGAGAGATCGCTCGACAAGCGTCCACGGGGTCCGGACGCCGAACATGAAGTTGCTCCGGACCTTGCCCAGGACGTTGCCGATGACGATCAGCAGCAGCCCGGTCGCCACGGTCAGGACGAGGTTGATGTCGAGCGGCGAGCCGACCGCGGCCAGGACCACCATCAGCTGGACCGCGACCATCAGGACGAGCAGCGCGACGCAGACCTGGACGTAGGCCGGGCCGGACTGGGCGAGGTTCTGGGCCCGGGGCTCGAAGCGCGGCAGGAAGTACAGCAGGGCGCCAAGGAAGACGGTCAGGACGGGGGTCAGGAGCAGGGCCAGCTCCTTCGAGGCGAAGCCGTTCGGTCGCCCGTCGATCCCCCAGTGGATCGGGACCTGGGCCCCGGGCGGGATCTGCGTCCAGGCCCAGGCCGCCAGGCCGAGCATCGCCCCGACCGCGACGACGCTCGCGACCGCCACTGGACGAAGGTTCACCGATCGGACCTCCCCGGATCGAGCTTGAACGCATCCATCAGCGCCATCATCGCTTCCTCGAGGACGGATACGTTGAGTCGGTAGGTGATCGTCGAGCCGTGCCGGTCGGCCTGGACGAGGCCGGCCTCCTTGAGGACCGCGAAGTGACCGGACATCGTCGGCGCGGCCAGCTCGAACTCGGCGGCGAGCTCCCCCGCTGTCATGTCGCGCTCCCGAAGGAGGGCCAGGACGCGCCGGCGGGTCGGATCGGACAGCGCCCGATAGACCTTGTTCATGGTTTCGTCGGTCACCTAATTCGGCAAACGACAAATTAGCGCCTGGCATGATCCACCGTCAAGCGATTCTCTCCGGGCGGCGACAGTCCCGGTTGGCCCGCCAGATCCGTGCACCGATGCACGGACTGCGGGGTCGGGGCCGGCCGACCGCTGTAGACTCGATCGACGAGATCCCCGTGGCCGCCGCGCCGGCCCTCGATGGAGGCACGAACGGCGATGACCGACGATCGCGAGCGCTGGGCCGTCATCCTCGGCGCCTCGTCCGGGATGGGCGAGGCGACCGCCAGGGCGCTGGCCGGGGCGGGCTATCGGATCTTCGGCGTCCACCTCGACTTCCGGGCCGGTCTCGCCCACGTCGACGAGGTCAAGGCGGCGATCGAGGCTGCCGGCTCCGAGGCGCTGTACATCAACATGAACGCGGCCGACGACGAGAAGCGGGCGAGCGCCCTGGCCACCCTCCGGGCGCGGTTCGATCGGTCGACGGCCGAGGGCCGCCACCCGTACGTGCGGGTCGTGATGCACTCGCTCGCGTTCGGCTCGCTCGTCCCGTTCATCGCCGACGACCCGAAGGGCGCGGTCGATCGCAAGAAGATGGAGATGACCCAGGACGTCATGGCCAACAGCCTCGTCTACTGGGTCCAGGACCTCTACCGGGGCGGGTTCCTCGAGCAGGGCTCGAAGATCTTCTCGATGACGTCCGAGGGCTCGAGCCGGGTCGTTCCCTCGTACGGCGTCGTGTCGTCGGCCAAGGCGGCGCTCGAGTCCCACACCCGCCAGCTGGCGATGGAGCTGGCCCGAACCGGCAAGGGGATCACGGCCAACACGATCCGGGCCGGCGTGACCGTGACCCCGGCGCTGCTCAAGATCCCGGAGCACGAGCAGATGATCGAGATCACGAAGAAGCGCAACCCGACCGGGCGGATGACCACCCCCCAGGACGTCGCAGCCACGATCGTGGCGCTGAGCGGCGAGGGCGTCGACTTCATCAACGGCGAGACCATCGGGGTCGACGGCGGCGAGTTCATCACCGGCTCGTGACCGCCCGGTGAGCGGCGGCCGCGTCGTCGTCGTCGGCTCGGTCAACGTCGACCTGGTCATCCGCGGCGAGCGACTCCCGTCCCCCGGCGAGACGGTCACCGGCGACGCATTCGAGCAGCACCACGGCGGCAAGGGCGGCAACCAGGCGGTCGCTGCCGCCCGGCTCGGTCGTCCGGTCCTGTTCGTCGGGGCGGTCGGCCACGATGACTTCGGGGCCGAGGCGCGAACCGCGCTCGTCACCGAGGGCATCGACGTCTCGTTCCTCGCGACGCTCGAGGGGACCTCGACCGGGGTGGCCCTCATCCTCGTCGACCGACGTGGCGAGAACCTCATCTCGGTCGCGCCCGGTGCCAACGCCGGGGTCGAGCCGGCCTGGGTCGGGTCGTCGCTCGAGCGGATCGGCATCCGAGCCGGCGACGTCCTCCTCGTCTGTCACGAGCTGCCGACGGCGACGGTCGGTGCAGCCCTTCGCGCGGGGCGGACGGGCGGCGCGCGGACCGTGCTGAACCCGGCTCCTGCGGACGGCCTCGATCGGACCGTGCTGGCCTCCGCCGACGTGATCAGCCCCAACCAGGGCGAGCTGCTGACGCTCGCCGCCACCGACGCGCGGCGCTCGGGTCGGTCCTCGGGCGCGGGCCCTGCCGCGGCCGCGGACGTCGCCCGGGCAGCCGCTTCGCTCCTCGAGCCGTCGGCCGCCGGACCCGGCGTTCGAGAGGCGGTGGCCGTCACGCTCGGACCGGCTGGCGCCCTCCTGGTCACGCCCGGCGCGACCGTCGACGTGCCGTCGTTCCGGGTCGAGGCGGTCGACAGCACCGGCGCCGGCGACGCCTTCAACGGTGCCCTGGCCGCGGGACTGGCCGAGGGACGCGAGCTCGACGAAGCCGTCCGTCGGGCGGTGGTTGCCGGTGCCCTCGCCACGACGAGGGTCGGAGCCCGCGAGGGCCTTCCGACGACGCTCGAGCTCGAGGCCGCGCTCGCCCGCTGACGACCGAACCGGCTTGCCGGTCGGCGGTCAGGCTTCGGCCGCCAGCCAGGTCGTCCGCGCCCGGGCGGCCGCGGTCATCTCGACCCGGCCGTCGTCGAGGACCCACCACGCCGCGAGGCCGCGCGCCCGGGCCGCCTCCGCGATGCCCGTTGCCCCGCGCAGGAACAAGCTCTTCGACCAGACCTCGGCCCAGGCCGGATCCGGGCCGGCGACCGACACCGCCAGCAGGCCTGCCCCGCCGGGCTCGCCGGTTCGAGGATCGAGGAGGTGGTGGACCGCCCGACCGTCGGGGCCGGTCCAGCGATGGACCAGGATCGACGAGGTCGCCACCGCGCCGCCCGGGACGGCAATGGTAGCGACCGGCTCGAGGCCGCCATCCGGATCCTCGATCGCGATGATCCACGGCCCACCCTGGGGCGCGAGGCCGCCCGCCATCAGGTCCCCGCCCGCCTCGAGCAGCGCCCCACCCTCACCGTTGACGACGCCGGCTCGCTCGAGGCGTCGCCAGGCCCAGCGCAGCGCGAGGCCCTTGCCGATTCCACCGAGATCGACTGGCTGGGCGAGCGCAACGGCCGTTGACCGCGGAGCGACCGCCAGCCAGCGTCGCTCCCAGCCGGGTCGCGCGCCAGCTACCTGGGGCAGATCGACGGCCAGGTCCTCAGGTCCAGCGTCGAACTCTGGCTCGAGCCCGACGCCTCCGTAGCCGAGCCGCTCGAGATCCGCCACGACTCTGGCGTCGAACAGCCCATCCGTGATCCGGCCGGCCCGGTCCGCCGCGACCAGGGCCTGCGTCAACCGCCGATCGACCCGGACCCAGCGCCCGTCGCCGGCCGCGCGGTTGACCGTCGTGAGGTCGCTCGACTCCCGGAACCGCGACATCGCCTGCTCGGCGAGCTCGAACTCGTCCGAGACCTCGCGCCACGCGTCGGTAGCGGCTCCCGCGAGGGCGCCGACGATCGTCAGCCGGAGCGGCGAGCCCATCGCCCGGCGCTCGAAGCGTTCGCCGGCGTCGAACGAGCCGGTCAAGGCTGCCGGTCACCGCGCCCGCCATCGACTGAGCCGCCCGCGGGCCGGGGTCGTGGCCAGACGATCAGTGGCCGGATGCTCCGGTCGAGCCGTTGGAGGCCGGCTTGGAGGCACGCGGGGCGCTGCGCGACACGCTCGGCATGCGAACCGATGGTGCGACCCACGAGGCACTCCCCTCGACCTTCGAGACCTGGCCGGCAAGCTTCCCGAGCCGGTCCTCCAACTGGGCGAGCCGGTCGGTGATGTCCGAGTATGCGGCCGCGGTCGTACCGTACGTCGCTCCGGCGGAGGTGAGCCGTGCTTCGAGCCGGTCGTGCTCGACGGTCAGCGTGGCAAGGGCGTCGATCGCCGGGGCGTTGGCCGCTGCGAGCTCTCGATCGCTGGTCGCCTGGAGCGACGTCACCCCAGCCAGCGAGACGGCGTAGGCGCTCGCCGACAATCCGACCACCACGGCGAGGTGGACGGGCCGGCGCGCCTCGGCGACTCGGCTGGCTGCCCTCGGTGTCGCTCGGGCCGAGCCGGACGAGCGATCGATCCCGGGCAGCTCGACGAGACGCGGGCGTGGATACGCCTCAGCCACCGTCGTTCTCACCGTCGTCGCCGCCGTCGTCGCCACCGCCGGCTGCCGATCCACTGGATGACGACGCGGGAGCCGGAGCTCGGGCCACCGGTCGCCGGGCGGCGCGATTGAGAGCCGCGAGCTTGCGCTGGGCCGTCGCCAGCTTGGACCGGAGCGCCTTCGCGTTCTTCGCGTCGGCCGCGATTCGATCGGTCGCGGTCTTGAGCGCATCGGTCAGCTCGACCGTCTGACCCGACAAGGCCGTGAGCTGCTCCTCGAGGGCGGCTGACCGAGCCTGCTCGTCGGCGAGCCGGCCGGTCAGTGCCGCCGCCGACAAGGGAGCGACGGTCAGCGGCGCCGACGACGCCGTCCAGGCGGCCGCTGCCCGAACCGCAAGACCGGCGACCGCCAGGCTGACCACGACCGCGCTGATCACGGCGAGACGCCTGAGCAGGGTGCGCGTCGTCATCGTCGGGTGGGAGATCATCGTGTCGTCACCTCCGTGGGCTGGACCTCGGGCAGTGATGTCGAGAAGGTCGGTCTCGCCCTGCGGCTCACCCAGTAGCGATAGGCGGTCGCGCCGAGGACGATCAGCCCGGTCCAGATGTAGAGCGAGCGGAGTGCGGCCGCGTCGGTCCCGGCCAGGATCCCGTGAAGCCAGGCGAGGATGAACACGACGATGCTGAACCGGTGGAGCTTGAGCCAGAACCCGGGCGGCAGGACCTTCGTATAGCGGGCGGTGAGGCCGGTCACGATCAGCGCATACATCGCCAGCGTGCCGAGGGCCACGGGTGAGCTCCGGTAGGTCGACAGGCCCGGGATGAGCGTCCCCGCCACGCCGACCCCGGCGTACGGGTCGAGGAGCAGGCTGACGACGTGCGCCACCAGGAAGGCCAGCACGAACACCCACAGGTTCTCGTGCCACGGGAACAGCCGCTTCGAGAGCTTCCAGGTCGTCTGGTTCGTGGGATGGCTCAGGATCAGCCCGAAGACGATCTGGGCGGTCAGCAGCAGGTAGACGACGATCCCCGATGCACGGGCGGCGAGCCAGAGTCGCATCTGGGCCTGGTAGGCGGTCGTCGCCGGGACGATCTGGTCGGTCGCGATCACGATCCCGAGCCCGAGCAGGCCGAGCAGGATTGCGAAGCGCGGCGCGGTCAGGCGCATCGGTCCGAGGCCGACGAGCCCGCGGCCGGCCGAGCGGTGACGGTCATGGAGCTCCCAGCTGCACGCGAGGAGGGCAGGTGCCTTCACCTGGTCCGAGACACCGGGCAGCGAGAAGGTTTCGCGCCGGGCGTGGGCTATCCGTCCCATGCCGCCCGCGGTACCTTCGACCCGCCGGCCGATGGGTCCGAGGTCAGCCGGTTGCCGGGCGCCGCCGAAGCCAGCCGGTCCGCGGCCCCGCGACGAGGACGACCAGGAAGAACACGGTCTCGACGAGGACGATCGTCGCGCCGCTCGCCGTGTTGAGCCAGAAGCTGAGATAGAGCCCGACGACCGGGGCCACGACGCCGATCGCCACGGCGATCGCGATCAGCCGCCCGAACCGCTGGGTCAGGAGCTGGGCGGTGGCGGCCGGGGTCACGAGCATCGCGACGACGAGGATGATCCCGACCGCCTGGAGGCTGACCACGATGGTCACGGCGATCAGCGCCAGGAACAGGTCGTCGAGCAGCCCGACCCGCAACCCGGACGCGGCGGCCCCGAGCGGATCGAAGGTGGCGTACAGGAGCTCCTTCCAGAGCAGCGCCACGATCACCAGGACGATCGCGGCCAGGATCGAGAGCGCGACCAGGTCGACCGGTGAGATCGCCAGGATCTCGCCGAACAGGAATCCGAACAGGTCACCGACGTAGTTCGGGATCGTGCTGAACAGGAACACGCCGAGGGCGAACATGCCCGCGAAGAGCACGCCGATGACGGTGTCGCCCCTGAGGTTCCCCCGTCGGCTGATCCGGCCGATGAGCAGGGCCGTCCCGACCGCGGCCACCACCGCTCCGAGGTAGAACGGGACCTTGAGCAGGTAGGCCGCGACGACGCCGGGAAAGGCGCTGTGGCTGATCGCGTCGCCCATGAACGCCAGCCCGCGAAGGACCATGTAGCAGCCCACGACCGAGCACACGACGCCCACGATCGCCGCCGCCACGAGGGCGCGCTGGAAGAACGCATAGGCCAGCGGATCGGTCAACGGTTCGAACATCAGCGCCGCTCGTCATCGTGGTGATGGCGCTCGGAACCCGGGGCCTCGTCGTGGTGGTGGGCGTCGTCGAGGAGGACCGAGTGCTCGCCGACGACGAGCAGATGCCCGCCATAGGTCCGCCGAAGCACATCCTCGTCGAGGACCAGCGAGGAGGGCCCATCGGCGACGACCGTCCGGTTCATGGCCACGACATCCTGGAACCGCGACGCCGCGCAGGCGAGGTCGTGGGTCGTGGCGATGACCGTCCGCCCGCGACCGGCCTCGGCCTCGAGCAGATCGAGGAGGTCCTCCTGGGTCGTCGCATCGACGCCGGTGACCGGCTCGTCGAGCAGGTACAGCTCGGGCGCCGCGGCCAGGGCCCGGGCCAGGAACACGCGTCGCCGCTGGCCACCCGACAGGGACCCGATCTGGGTCCGGGCGTGATCGATCATGCCGACCTGCTCGAGGGCGGCCGCGACCGCGTCGTGATCGAGCCGGCTCGGCCGACGGAAGGGTCCGAGCGCCGGGTACCGGCCCATCATCGCGACGTCCCAGGCACTGACCGGGAACCCCCAGTCGACGGTTTCCGCCTGGGGCACGTAGGCGACCCGCCGGGCGTGCTCGCCGGGCGCATCGCCGAGCACCGCGACGTGTCCCGACCACGGCCGGAGCAGCCCGGCGACCACCTTGAGGAGCGTGCTCTTGCCGCCTCCGTTCGGGCCGAACACGGCGGTCAGCCGGCCGGCCCGGAATTCGACGCTGACGTCGCTGATCGCCGGTCGATCGTCATAGCCGGCCGTCACCCGGTCGAGGCTGACGCTCGTGGCGGGCGGCCCGTCGGCAACCCCGGACGGTGCGGCAGTCGGCTCCAGGACGCTCATCGTGGAAAGGGTAGGGCAGGCGCGATCGGCGGGCGGGTCGGTCGCACGCCGGCTACCTGAGCGCTGCCACGAGCTGATCGGTGTCCCAGGTCATGATCCCCTCGTACGAATTGACCGGCGTGTCACCGACCGAGTCGTCGTACAGGTCGGCGACCACCTTCGCCCCGGTCTCGGCGGCGAGCTGGTCGACGAGCTTGGTCGGGAACTGGTGCTCCGAGAAGATCGCCTTGACGCCGGAGGCCTTGATCGTGTCGATCAGCTGGGCGGTGTAGGCCGCCGTCGGGTCCTGGCCGGGCGCCGCGACGGCCGTTCCGACGATCTCGATCCCGTAGGCCCGAGCGTAGTAGGGGAACGCGTCGTGGAACGACACGAGCTTGCGGTTCGCGGCCGGGATCGTGTCGACCTTCTGGCGGATCGACGCATCGAGCGCCGCGAGGCGGGTCTTGTACGCCGCCGCCCGGGCTGCGTAGTCGGCAGCGTTCACGGGATCGGCCCGGGCCAGGCTCGTCGCGATCTCATCCACGTACCGCTCAGCGTAGGCGACGTCCATCCACAGGTGCGGGTTCTGGGTCCCGGGGTCCTCGCCCGGCAGGAGCTCGACGTCGGTCAGCGCCGGCCCGAGCTTGAGGAGCGGCGTTCCGCTGGCGCTGGCGGTCGTGATCGTCTTCTCGAGCCAGTCGTCGAGCCCGAGGCCGTTCATGACGAGGAGCTTCGCCGCCGCGATCCTCTGGACGTCGGACGGTTTCGGCTCGAACGTGTGGACGTCACCGCCCTTCGGCACGACGCTCGTGGCCTTCACGTGGGCACCGCCGACCTGCTGGACCATGTCGGCGAACACCGTCGTCGTGGTGACGACGTCGATCGCCGCACCGGTCGCGACCGACGGCGTCGAGGCCCCGGTCGAGCAGGCGGCCACGAGCAGGACCGCCAGCCCGAGACCACCGGCCGCCCGGCGGGCGAGCGCTGTTCGCGGTTCGGGTCGGTGAAGCCCCATGGCCGGTCTCCCTTGGGTCGTCGGGCTGTCGTGCGCCCGGTTCAGGCGTCGCTCGTCCGGGCGCAGTCCGGGCAGAGGCCGAACAGCTCGAGTCGGTGGGTATCGATCTGGAACCCGGTCCGCCTTCCGATCTCGGCGGTCACCGCCTGGAGGCCGGCGTCGTCGACGTCCTCGGTCCGGCCGCAGGTCGAGCAGATGACGTGGTGGTGATGGGCCGGCTCGCACGGGACGTAGGCGTGCTCGCCGGAGGGGAGGTCGAGGCGCTCGACGACGTTGAGCTCCTCGAACAGGTCGAGCGCCCGGAAGACGGTCGCCCGGCCGATGCCGAGCCGGCGCCGGTTGATGTCCGAGACGAGATCGGCGGCCGTGAAGTGGCCGGACCGCCCGTCGATGAGCTCGGCGATCGTTCGTCGTGGCGTCGTGATCCGAAAGCCGGCGTTGTCCAGCGCGGCGAGGAGCGGGCCCTGTCCGGTCATGGCCTGATGATACCGAGTATCAGTAGCTGTGTCGACCTTCGTCGAGCCCCGCGTCGGCCGTGTGCCGGATGGCACCTCCGAACGTGACCCTCGGCCCGCTGGGCACTTCCCGATCCTGCGGTAGGCTACGGGCGCGCCCAACGACAACCGAAGGAGTCCAACCCTGTCCGCGAACAGCTCCGGGCGCAACAAGACGCCCGCCCAACCCCTGACCCGGCGTCAACGACGCGAAGCGCTGCGACGCGAGCGCGCCGAGGCGGCCCGCGGGCCGGCCCGCGCGCCAGCCTGGCGGTCGCCGACGGTCCTGATCACCGTCGCGGCCATCGCGATCGCGATCGTCGTCATCGCGGCGCTCAACTTCCGCCCGTCCAGCCTCGAATGGAGCCGGGACCGGGAACCTCGGCAGCCCTGCTCCGGGCTCGTCAGCGGGGGCCGGGTCGACCGTCCCTGGGTCGGGCTCGGCGGCGGTCGAGCTGACGGCTCCGTCGACGACGATCCCGGCGACCGTCGCCCGCGACGGCCAGACGCTCGGCTCGCCGACGGCCAAGGTCGTCCTCGAGACCTGGGAGGACTACCAGTGCCCGGCCTGCGGCGCGTACACCCGCACGATCGAGCCGACGATCATCGAGCGCTACGTGGTCCCGGGCAAGGTCCGGCTGGTCTTCCACGACTTCGCCTTCCTCGGGCCCGAGTCCGCGGCCGCGGCGACGGCGGCGAGCTGTGCCGGCGAGCAGGGCAAGTTCTGGGAGTACCACAGCTGGGTCTTCGCCAACCAGAACGGCGAGAACCAGGGCCAGTTCACGCGTGACCGGCTCACCGCGATCGCGGACAGGGTCGGCCTGGACCGCGCCGCCTGGGACGCCTGCTATGACGGTCCCGCGGCGGCCGCTTCCGTGACCGCGTCGACCGCGGCCGGTCGGGCAGCCGGGGTCGCCTCGACACCGACCCTCGTCCTCGACGGGCAGACGGTTCCGCTGGCGTCCTTCAGCTCCTGGGACGACCTGCTCAAGGCGATCGACGCGGCGGTTGCGGCGGCCGGCCAGTCGCCGCCAGGGATCGGCCGCGCCATCGACGACCCCGGCCTCCGCGGCGCCGTGACGGTCCGCCGCGCCGGGCTCGCGATCGCCGCGCTCGGCGCGATCGGGTTCGCGATCGCGCTCTACCTGACCGTCACGAAGCTCTCCGGCGGCCTGCCGGTGTGCGGTCCCGTCCACGGCTGCGAGGAGGTCGCACTCAGCGACTACAGCTCGATCCTGGGGATCCCAACGGCGGCGCTCGGCGCGGCCTTCTCGGCGTTCATGGTCGCGCTCGGGCTGATCTGGTGGAGGCGGGGCGATCGCCGCGCCCTCCTGGTCGCCTACGGGCTCGGCCTGTTCGGGATCCTGTTCGTGATCTACCTGACCTATCTCGAGCTGTTCGTCATCCACGCCGTCTGCGCCTGGTGCGTCGGCTACGCGCTGACCGTCGTCGTCGGCTGGCTGGTCGCGGCGGGCGCCGTCCGCGCCACCGGTCAGTCGACCTGAGTCGGTCGAGCCGCGACTCCGGCGATCCCGGCGGCTCCCATTCGAGGGCGGGACCCGGCCACCGAGGCCAGGTCCGCCTCCTTCAGCACGCGCACGAGCGCATCGTGGGCCGCGCTGAACACATCGTGAACGTCGCACGTCCCGCTGGCGTTGCACGGTCCGCCGCGCAGGACGCACGAGCGTCGCCGACTGTCGCCTTCGACCGCCTCGATGATCTCGAGGAGGTCGATGTCGACGGCGGGCCGTGCGAGCCGGTGGCCGCCATTGCGGCCGGGCTCGGCCCGAACGAGTCCGGCCCGGGCCAGGTCGGCCATGACCTGGGGCAGGAAGCGGGGCGGGATGCCCATCTCGGCGGCGATCCGCCGAGCGCTGTGCGGCCCGGCTTCGGTCGATCGGGCGAGGGCGATCATCGCCCGGATCGCGTAGTCGGCCCGCTTCGTCAGGTCCGCCTTCATGGCTCGCTCCGGCTCACTTGAGCGGATCGCCATCGCCGGCCTGGAGCAGGCCCAGCGCCCCGCGCCCGACGAAGTTGAAGGCGTGGGTCACGATCGGGTAGAGCCCGTCCTCCGCGGTCGTCAGCTCCACGATCGCGCCCTGGGCCGGGGCGAGATCGACTGCCTGGGAGCCCCAGTGACCCGGGTTCCCCGCGACCAGCTGGATGCCTTCCTTGGTCACGGTGTCGAAGATGGTCCCGACGATGTGGAACGAGCTGTCGATGTTCGGGCCGGCGTCGAGGATGAAGATCCGGACGCGTCCGCCGGTCGGCACCGCCAGCGGGTTGTCCTTGTACTGGTTGGCGACCCCGTTGAAGACGACGTAGTCGGGAGCGGGGTTGCCGGTCGAGGCCTTGGTCAGGTCGACCGGCTGGCCCTGGGGTCCGAGGTACCACTCGCTCTGGACCAGGGCGAACTCCTTGTCGACCGGCTTGAAGCCACCCTTCGGCTCGACGATGACCATCCCGTACATGCCATTGGCGATGTGATGGAGCGCCGGGGCGGTCCCGCAGTGGTACATCCAGACGCCGGCGTAGTCGGCCCGCCACTCGTAGAGCTTCTCCTCGCCGGGCTTGATCGAGGTCATCTCGTCGTTCCAGGCGACCTGGCTGGCGTGGAAGTCGACGCTGTGGGCCAGCTTGTTCGTGGCCGGGTTCTTGAGATGGACCCGGACCGTGTCGCCGAGATGGACGCGGATGACCGGTCCGGGAACCGTGCCGTTGAACGTCCAGACGGCCTGCACGAACCCGTCCGCGACGGTCATCGTCTTCTCCTCCACGACGAGATCGACGTCGTGGACGGTGCCGTCGAGGACCTTCGGCGCGGTCGCGTCATAGAGCGTGTACTTGGGAGCATTCGGATCGGCCGCGACGTTCGTCACCGGGGCCGCTCCGCCGTGGTCGTCGGCCCCGCCCGTGCTCGCGCTCGCCGCCGGCGCACCGGCGACCATGACCATCCCCTTCATGCCGGCGTCGGCATGCCCCGGGATCGAGCACAGGAAGCTGATCCCGCCGGCAGGAACGGCGATCGAGCCGGTGGCGGTCTGGCCCGCCTCGGCGGCGATCTTCGTCCCGTCGGCGAACGTGAGGTCGTGGGCGATCGAGCCCGTGTTCTTGAAGCTGACGGCGTAGGTCCCGGCGGCCGCGACCGACACCTCGCTCGGCTTGAAGCCGAGGTCGAACGCCTCGATCTCGACGGTCCCCGTCGCGGCGGCCGGGCCGCTGCTCGAGACCGGCACGACGGCGCCCGGACTGGTCGCCGGGGATCCAGGACCAGCGAGCGATGCAGCCGGGACGGCCGAGCTGCTCGCTGCGGGGACGTAGGTCCAACCTGGCGCGCCACTCGAGGCGCACCCCCCGAGGGCGATCGCGAGAAGGGCGACGAGACCCGATCGGGCGACTCGATCGCGTGCACCGGAAGCCATGGCGCGGCTCCTTCCAAACGGTAAGTAAGTTACTGATAGATTGGCGACCGCGACGACCTCACGCCATGTGCCATTTGGCCTGATTCTCGGGGCCTCGGGCGCCGGGCCGGCGGCCGCTACCGTGCGCGCCGGCTGAACGAGTACCGGTGGTGGCGGGACCTTCGTCGGGTCGCCACGGCCCCGATCCGGGTCTACATTCGAGGCGCTCGGCGAACGGTGTCGCCCATCGTCCGGCTGCGAGCGCATCGGAGACCGCAAACCCAATGGCGATCAACGTCCTGCGGGGGCTTCGCAACCGAGTCGCCGGCCCCACGGCCGAGCCCGAGGAGTTCGTCGACGACATGCCCCGGGCGGTCACGTCCGGCGAAGGGCACCGGGGCCCGCGCGTCGCCTGCGCCACCTGTGGCCGTCCGCTCTCGCTCACCGAGTTCCAGTGCCCGAGCTGCGGGCTGCGGGTCCTGGCCGGCGTGCCGATCAAGCGCGGCGCTCTGCTCATCGTCACCGGCTGCGCCGCCGGCGTCATCGTCGGGATCTCGTTCGCCCTCGTCCTCGCCCTCGTCGGTCGCCCGGCCCAGGCGGTCGCCGACGTGCCGGGCGCCAGTGCTGCCCCGGCCGGCGGAGCCAGCTCGTCGTTCGATCCAGGCCTCGTGAGCGGACCCGTCCCGGCGACCGCCGCGACGGCCCTCCGCCTGAGCGTGACGATCGAGGACCGTCTGGCGGCCTCAAACGCGTCGCTCAAGAAGCAGGTCAAGGCGAAGCACTTCAGCGCACCGACCGCGGCGACGACGATCCGGGCGATCGCGGCCGATGCGGCGTTCGGCAGCGACAACGTCGATCGGCTGTCCGGATGGGCGGCTGCGGCACCACTCCGCGCCCAGCTCGACGCCTTCTACGAGAGCCTGCGGACCGAGGCCCGGGACGCGCTCTCGGTGTCGATCAAGGACACGGCGAAGTACAAGACCCACGCCAAGCGGATGATCAAGCTCCTCGGCTCGGTCCAGACCACGCGCGACGCGCTCGTGGCGCTCGCCGGGGCCAATCGGATCTCGATCCCGCCCCCGCCCCCGAACATCCCCTAGGGTCGGTAGCCGGTCAGCTCCACGTACGCCTCCCCGCCGAGGTCCGTCCCGGCCCGCGTCGCCCGGACCACCTGCGAGCCCTCCCAGTAGACGACCGCCGTGGTCGCCCGGGTGTCGAGCTCCTGGTCCGCGACCGACGGCTCGAGCTCGATCCGGAGGCTGTCGCCCGGCAGGTCGACGATCCAGCCCGACGGGTAGTCGATCCCCGTGGCCGGCGAGCGCCAGCGACCGGTCGGGGTCACCGAGAACTCCGCTGCCGCGAGATGTCGAGACCGCCCGGTGGCGTCGACGATCGTGCCGTAGGCCAGCGGGACCGAGCCGTCGGCGGCTCGCACGAATGACAGGGTGAGATCGGTCCCGTCGGTCAGGTTGATCGCGAACCAGTCCCAGCCGCCGCCCCCGACCGAGATGAAGTCGCCCCACTGGTGGTCGAACCAGGCCGAGCCGCTCACGTCGAACGTCCGCCCGCCGACGGTCAGGCTGCCGCTCGCCGCCATCGCCGTCCGCGAGTAGTAGTAGGAGCCTCCGGCCGGGCCGAAGTCGATCCAGCCGTCGTCGTCGTGGAGCACCGCCGGCTTGCGCGTCACCAGCGCCAGGTCCAGCCCGAGGCCTCCGGGCGATCCAGCCGCGGCCGCCTCGTCGGGGGTCGTCGTCGCCAGCAGCCGATCGCGGCCGTCGCCGCCCCGCATCGACCACGGAGCATGGAGCGTGGGCGCGCCCGAGGCCATCGGCCCCTGGATCGTCGCGGCCGCGCCATCGAGCTGCAGGTCGAAGCCCGGCTGGGCGGGCGCCGTCCGGCCCAGGTCGACCCCTGGGCCGACCTCGCTCCGCTGGGCGTAGTGGAACGCCAGCCCCTGCTCGTCGGTGATCGCGAGGTGCGACGCCCAGCTGACCGGGAACGAGCCGCGCTCGGCGCGGAAGATCACGAACTCGAAACCGTAGCGCCGCCCCGATTCGTCGCTCAGATGGCCCGTGTAGTACCACCACTCGGTCAGCCGGTCGTGGGGTGCGTCGTCCGCCGGCAGCGTGATCGGCTGCGGGTCGACGGCCGCCGGGCGGGTCGGCGACGGCTCCGGCCCGGGTCCGCGACTCGCCGCCGGGTTGGCGAGCACCGGGCCCAGACAGCCGGCGCCGATCAGCGCGAGGGCCGCGGTCAGCACGAGCAGGGTGATCGGTCGAGCTCCGGCGCGGGGACTCGTCGAGCGGACTCACCGGATCGCCGCCTCGGTCTCGGCCTCGCCTGCCGGCAGACGGCCGGCGATCCATCGCTCGAGGCGTCGCGGCAGCCACCAGTTCCAGTCGCCGAGGAGGCGCATCGTCGCCGGGACGAGGAGCGCCCGGACGACCGTCGCATCGAGCGCGACCGAGATCGCCACCCCGAGCCCGATCGCCTTGATGAGGACGATGTCGGCGAACGCGAAGGAGCCGGCGACGACCACGACGATGAGCGCCGCCGAGGTCACGATCCGGCCGCTCCGCTCGAGACCGCGAGCGACCGCCTCGGTGTTGTCGCCGGTGCGATCCCAGACCTCCTTCATCCGCGACAGCAGGAACACCTCGTAGTCCATGGACAGGCCGAACAGGACGCAGAACAGGATCACCGGCTGGGTGGTCTCGACGTAGCCGAGCGGCTGGAACCCGAGCAGTGCCGACAGGTTGCCGTCCTGGAAGATCCAGACGAGCGCCCCAAAGGCGGCGACGATCGACAGGGTGTTCATGACCAGGGCCTTCGCCGGCAGGACGACGGATCGCAGGAGCATGAACAGGACGAGGTACGTCGAGACGAAGATGAACAGGGCGGTTCGCGGGAAGCCGGCCGCGATCCCGTCGACGACGTCGACGACGTCTGCCGCGCCTCCACCGACGAGGACCGTCATCCCCGCGGGCGGCGCCAGCGGGCCGCTCGCGGAGCGCAGGTCGGCCACCAGCCGGCGCGCCCCGTCCGCATTCGGGCCGTACGGCGTGGTCACGTTGAACAGGGTCAGGTCGTCCCTGGTGGTCGCTGCCAGGGTCACGGCCACGAACCGGTCCGGCGGTCCCGTCGGCGAGCCGTACAACAGGACGTACTGATCCTTCGTCAGCCGCGGGTCCACGTCGACCAGGCTGTCGACTCGCGTGATCCGTCCGTCGGCGGCGAGGCGGCGCGAGTAGTCGTAGAGCGCCGCCACGTTCGCCCCCGCGGTCGCCGGGCCGGTCGTCCGGATCGCGATCGACAGCGGCGCGAAACGGCCCGCGCCGAACTTCTCGTCGAGCAGCTCGAACGCCGCCCGCGACGGGACGGACGGCGGCAGGATCGTGGCATCCGGCGCGTTGAGCCGGACATGCAGGAACGGGAACCCGAGCAGGAGCAGGAAGCCGAGGGTCGGGACGAAGACCGCCACCGGGTGGCGCATGACCCGGCGGGCCAGCCGGGCCCACGGGCCATCCGGGTCCTCGACGTCATTGACCCGCCGGACGCGCAGCGCGTCCAGCCGTGTGCCGACCACCCCGAGGATCGCCGGCAGCAGGGTCAGCGCCGCCGCCACGGCGAGGCCGACGACGATGGCGCCCGCGATCCCGACCGAGCGCAGGATCGGGAACTCGAACAGGATCAGCCCGGTCAGGCCGAGCAGGACGGTCAACCCGGAGAAGAAGACGGCCCGTCCGGCGGTGGCGACGCTGATCCGGACCGCGCGCGCCACGGCTTCCGGACCTGGGGCTCGGCCCTTCCCGACGCCGACGTCCAGGGTCCCGCCGGGCTCGGCCATCCCCCGACGAAGCTCCTCGCGGAACCGGCTGGTCATCAGCAGCGAGTAGTCGACGCCAAGCCCGAGCCCAAGCAGGGTCGCGAGGTTGAGCACGAAGATGCTCATCTGGGTGACGCTCGCCACGGCCCAGATGATCGCGAGCGCGACGACGACAGCCCCGCCGCCGACGGCAAGCGGCAGGCCGGCCGCCACGACGGCCCCGAACACCACGAGCAAGGCGAGCGCGGCCAGCGGGAGCGATACGACCTCGCTCCGCCGGAGGTCGGCCTCCGACACCGACTGGATGTCCCCGTAGAACGCCGGGCCACCGGCCAGGGCCACCTCGACCGGACCCGGCACGAGCGCCGCGAGCTGCTGGCGGATGCCGGGCAGGGCGTCGGGCGACTCGTCCGGTGGAAGGTCGAGCATGACCACGTCGTAGGCCGTCGTTCGATCGGCCGAGACCTGGTCGGGGGCGAGCGCGTGAGACAGGATGTCGGTCACGTGCGGGGCGCGAGCGACGGCATTCGCCGCGGCCGCCGCGGCCGACTCGAAGGTCGCCGAGCCGGGCTGGACCGATGAGCTCGTGTAGACGAGCACGAGCGCGGACGACGGCAGGTCGAGCTCTCGCTGGAGCAGGGCCCGGGCACGGGCCGACTCGAGGCTGTCGAGGGTGAAGCCTCCGGCGCGCAGGGCAGACGCCGCCCGGGGTGCCAGCGGCAGCGCCACCAGCAGCAGGACCGCCCAGGCGGCGATCACCCAGCGCCGCCGGCGGTAGACGACGCTGCCGAGTCGCTCGAACGAGCTCACGAGCCGGCCCGGCGACCGTTCCGGCGCGCGACGCGGGGCGACTCGGACCGGGGCGGATGGGACATGGGCTCATCGTAGCCGTGGTCCAGCAAAGGCTCCGATTCGGGAGCCGTCCGGAGCGCCATCGCGGCCGGAGTCCCGTCTGCTAGCATTCGGCCGTCAGCGTCGGCAGAACGCCGGAGGCCCTTCGCGTTGCAGCTGCTCCTGGCCCCGTTCGCCAACTTCCCGCAATCGTTCGTCGCCTTCGCGATCTCGATCGGGCTCGCGGCCCTGATGGTCTACATCTTCCTCCGCGCGGCGTCGACGGCCGAGGGCCGTCCGTCGGCGCTCCGCTCGGCGATGCGCCGCCCGAACTCCAAGATCCTGTTCGGCCTGCTCTTCATCGGCTGGGCCATCGCGTTCGGAGCCACGATGCTCGTCGTCCCGCACGAAGGGGCGAGCTCGCCCTACGGCGGCCTTGCCCTGATCTTCATGTTCAGCGGCTTCTTCGTCATGATGGGCTTCCTGTGGGCGGTCATCGGCGACTGACCGTACCCGGCTGACGACGCCGGCCCGTCCGACGATCCAGCGGTCCCGGCCACCCCCTTCCGATCGTCTACTGGACCCGCCGCTCGGGCTGGCCTATGATCGGATCAGCATCCAGTCTGCATAGACTTTATGCGTCCCACCCAAGGAGGCCCAAGCGCGTTGGACGCCCAGGAGATCCAGGCGGCGGTCGCCCACCAGGCGGCGCTCAAGGCGGCCGACGAGCCACCGTTCGTGAACCGCCGCGATCCGGCGCAGGCGCTCGGACCCGACGGCCAACCCGCGGTGAGCCGGCGCGCCCCGCTCTGGGCCGACGTTCCCGACGCGCAGTGGAACGACTGGCGCTGGCAGCTCAGCCATCGGGTCAACGACCTCGAGGAGATCGAGCGGGTCCTCGAGCTGACCGACGAGGAGCGAGCCGGCCTGAGCGCCCCGGACAAGTTCCGGGTCGACATCACGCCGTACTTCATCAGCCTCATCGACCCGAAGGACCCGAACGATCCGATCCGTCGCCAGGTCATCCCGCTCGGCCGCGAGCAGCAGGCCTTCACCGCGATGATGGAGGACTCGCTGGCCGAGGACCGCCATTCGCCCGTGCCGGGCCTCGTCCACCGTTACCCGGACCGGGTGCTGATGCTCGTCACCACCCAGTGCGCGAGCTACTGCCGGTACTGCACCCGCTCCCGGATCGTCGGCGACCCGACCCAGAACTTCAACCGGAAGGATCACGAGGCCCAGCTCGACTACCTGCGCCGGACGCCGCAGGTCCGGGACGTCCTGATCTCGGGCGGTGACGGGCTCACCCTCGCCCCGAAGCTGTTCGAGTCGATCCTCCGCGGGCTGCGCGAGATCCCCCACATCGAGATCATCCGGATCGGCTCGCGGGTGCCGGTCTTCCTGCCGCAGCGGATCGACGACGAGCTGTGCGCCATGCTCGAGAAGTACCACCCGCTCTGGATCAACCTCCACTTCAACCACCCGAACGAGATCACGCCCGAGGTGAGCCGGGCGGTCGACAAGCTGACGAAGGCCGGCCTGCCGGTCGGCAACCAGTCCGTCCTGCTGGCCGGGGTCAACGACTGCGTCCACATCCAGCGGGCACTCGTCCACCGGCTGGTCGAGAACCGGATCCGGCCGTACTACCTCTATCAGTGCGACCTGGTCGAGGGCTCCGGTCACTTCCGGACGCCGGTCGGCAAGGGTCTCGAGATCATGGAGGGCCTCCGCGGCCACACCAGCGGCTACGCGGTCCCGACCTTCGTGATCGATGCGCCCGGTGGGGGCGGCAAGATCCCGGTCATGCCCAACTACCTGATCAGCTACTCGGATCACAAGGTCGTCCTCCGCAACTACGAGGGCTACATCACGACCTACGAGGAGCCACCGACCTACGAGCGCCACGACAGCGCCGCCTGCGCCTACTGCCAGCAGGGGCGGCCCGAGCCCGGCCAGTCGGGCGTCCTCGGCCTGCTCGAGGGCGAGCGGATGTGGATCGAGCCGAAGGGCTTCGAGGAGATCCACCAGCGCGGCAACCTCGAGCAGCATCGCCTCCAGGACCCCGGCAAGTGGGTCCCGTTCGGGGTCGGCGCGATCGAGGGCCAGGCGAGCCAGCCGCTGACCGTCCTCGAGCCGGGCCCGGCCGCGACGAGCGGCAACGGCGGCTCGAAGCCCGAGTACGGTCCCGGCGAGGAGCCACGACCGCGCGAGGGCGAGCCGACCGCCTCGGCCCACGGCGAGCTGCTCTAGCCCGAGGCCCGGTCCGCCCGCCGCCCGGCCGCCTCGTCAGCGGCCCTTGAGCAGCTCGATGGCCTTGAGCAGCGGCGCGTCACCGGACTTCACGAGCCCGTCGGCCCCGAGCTTCGACAGCTCGCTCGGCGGCACGATCTTGCCGGCCGGGGTCGACTCGAGCGCGATGTCGGGCTGGATGCCCTGCTTCCAGATCTGCCGACCGTCGCGGGTCAACCATTCGACGGTGCCGACCAGGAGGGCGGACCCGTCCTTGAGCGTGTACTCGTTGAGGACGGTCCCGGTCCCGAACGTCTTGGCGCCGATGAGCTGTCCGCGCCCGGCGTCCTGGATCGCCCCTGCCACGATCTCGGCGGAGCTGGCGGTGCCGAGGTCGACGAGGACCTCGAGCGGCATGTCGGTCGCCTCGCCGCCGGGCTTGACCGCCTGCTTGTCGACCTTGCCGCTCTTGTCCCGCTGCTGGTAGACGATCCCGTCCTTGAGGAACTGGCTGGCGATGTCGACCGCCTCGCCGACGTAGCCGCCCGGGTTGCCGCGCAGGTCCAGGACGATCCCGGTGGCCCCCGCCTCCTTGGCCGCCAGGATCGCGTTCTCGACCTCCTTGGCGGACCCGGCCGAGAACTCCTCGAGCCTGAGATCGGCCAGGGTCGTGCCGGGGATGAGGCTCCACGACACGGCCGGGACGGTGACCTGCTGGCGGACGATGCTGTAGTCGACCGGGGCCGACTCGCCGTCATGGAGGATCGACAGCTTGACCGTGGTTCCCGCGTCGCCCCGGATGAGCTTCACGACCTCATCGATCTCGAGCCCATCGACCGACTTGCCGTCGACGGTCAGGACGCGGTCGCCGGACCGCAGCCCGGCCTTCTCCGCGGGGCCGCCGGGGATGACCGACTGGATGATCGGTTGGCCCTGGTCGGTGTTCATGAGGGCTCCGATGCCGACGATCGACCCGCTCAGCGAGGTGTGCTGGTCCTTGACCTCGTCGGGTGTCAGGAACCTCGTGTGGCCGGTGTCGCCGACCGCCTGGACCAGGCCGTCGATCGAGCCGTAGGTCAGCTTCTGGGGGTCGAGTGCCGACGGGTCGACGTAGCTGTCATGGAGGATCTGCCAGGCCTCCATGTAGGTCGCGAACTGGGGCGGCAGCGAGGCCGGGACCGTCGGCCGAGCCACCGGCCGAGACGCCGGCCGCGGCATGGTCGGTCTGGCCGACGCCGATACCGGCCGCGAAGACCACCACCAGGACGAGGATCGCGCCAACGGCCTTCAGGGCCGATGGCAGGCTCCGTCGCGACCGGTCTTCGCGCGGCGGCGCCCAGGCCGGCCGGTCGGACGGCGGGCTCGCGGCCGGCGTCGACGGCGGCCACAGCGGCCCGTCGGCGGCTCCGGCGCTGATACCCGCTGTGGCGAGCGGCGCGACGTCCGTCTGGAACGCGGGCGGGTCGGCGGGCTGCGAACCGGCGTCGGCGGCTGGCGAGCTCGTGTTCGGTACGTCCGAGGAGGGTCGTTCGGTGGTCATCGTTCGCCTGTGCGGGTGGGGATGCTGTCGACCAGTGTGGAGCACAAGCGCTCAGACCGCGTAGCGGATCGATGAAGTCGGCGCAACCAAACCGGGCAGGTCGTGCGTGATATCGGCGCAGGGACCTGGCGCGATCTCTGGCCGATGACCCGCCAGCCGTGCTATTGTCCGGCTCAATCCCTACCTCGCTCGTCGGAATTCACGCTGCAGGTGCCCTCGACCGTGACCGCCGTCCCGACTGCCGCTCCCGGGTCGCTCGCGCTGCGCGACAGCCCCGCCGGCCTGCCGTCGGTCGAGCTGCAGCCACCGACCGTGGCGACGGCCCGCGACCCGTTCACGGCGGCCCGGGTCCTCGCCCTGGTCGCCGTCGTCGAACGTGGCCGTCCGGTCCTCGTCGACGACATCGCCGCGGCGCTCAACGCCCGGCACCTGGACTGGGTGTTCAGCCCGGCCGTCGTCGCCGACGTGGTGATCCAGCTCCAGGCGAACTGGATGGCCGACTACCGGAACGGGTCGGGGATCGCGGTCGGGGACAGCCCGTACGGAGCGACGCTGACGATCGAGGATTCGAGTCGGGTCGACCCCTGGATCGTTCGCCAGGTCGAGCGCGAGGTCGCCGCCTGCCGAGCTGCCCTGACCGAGTTCAGCCGCCGCAGTGGAGGGGGTTTCGATGACTGACCAGCCCCGGGCTGGGACGATCGAGGTGGTGGGCCGATGCATGTGTCGCGGGCGGGCCCGACCCTGACCGTCGGTCACCCGCCGATCGCCGCCGCGCATCGTGTAACGCATCGCCATCACGCAGGAGCACCCAGATGACCGTCACCGGCTACGCCAGCGACCGCGTCCTCGTCGACGCGGATTGGGCCAAGGCCCATCTCAACGACCCCAACGTCCGGTTCGTCGAGGTCGACGTCGACACGACCGCCTACAGCCAGGGGCATCTCCCCGGCGCCGTGGGCTGGGACTGGACGAGCCAGCTCTCCGACGGGGTCCGGCGCGATCTCGCCAGCCGCGAGGACTTCTCGAAGCTGCTGTCCCAGAGCGGGATCTCACCCACCACGACGATCGTCCTCTACGGCGACAACAACAACTGGTTCGCGGCGTTCGCCTACTGGCAGCTCAAGCTGTTCGGGCACGACGACGTCCGGATCCTCAACGGCGGCCGCAAGTACTGGCTCGACAACGGACTCCCGATCACCCTCGACGAACCGAGTCATGCGCCAACCGGCTACGACCTGCCCGAGCGGGACGACGCCCTCCGCGCCTACCGCGACGACATCCTGCCGCGGCTCGGCGATCCGGGCCTCGCGCTCGTCGACGTCCGCTCGCCGGCGGAGTACAACGGCGAGATCATCGCCCCGCCCGGCATGAGCGAGACTGCCCAGCGGGCCGGCCGGATTCCGGGCGCCGCGTCCATCCCGTGGGCCCAGACGGTCCGCGAGGACGGCACGTTCAAGAGCCCCGACGAGCTCCGCGCGCTGTACGAGGCGAAGGGCGTGACGCCCGACAAGGACGTCATCGCCTATTGCCGGATCGGCGAGCGATCGAGCCATTCCTGGTTCGTCCTCCACGAGCTCCTCGGCTATGCCCGCGTCCGCAACTACGACGGATCGTGGACCGAGTGGGGGAGCTTGATCGGCGTCCCGATCGAGAAGCCGGTCGCGGTCGCCGCCGGCTAGCAGATCGGCCTGGCGTCAGGCCAGGCTCTCGTCCGGGAGCAGGCGGGTCGGATCGAGCAGATCCGGCCCGCTTGCCATGTAGACGTCGTGACCGACGATCCGCCAGCCCAGCTCGAGCAGGGCCCGGGTGGCCGGATGCGGCCCCGGGATGGCGATGCCGGTCAGCGGTCCGCCTGGCCCGGAGGCGACGCTCGCCAGCAGCACGCCGACCGGATCGCCATCGCGGCCGATGGCCAGCCGGCCGAGTCGCGGCGGGGAGGAGAACCCCACGGCCAGCGGACGACCGCCGTCGACCACCCGGAACGGGACATGGCCGGGAGCAGCCGCCCAGAACGTCCAGTCGCGCGACCGGTCCGAGCCGATCAGCGCCAGCTCGAGGGCCGCGGCCTCGGCAACCTCGACCGGCTCGACCGTCGGCCAGCCCGGATCCCGCTGCGTTCCGCCCGGTGGCGCCTCCAGGTAGAGGAGCGGCCACCACGGCGACAGGCCGGCCCGGACGTAGATCGGCAGGGCCCTCGGATCCGACGAGCTGAACGTCAGCCGTGGGCCGTCCGCCGGCAGGGCGGCGGCCAGCAGCGCCCGGCCGATGCCCCGACCGTGGCCGGGCGGGTCCACGAAGAGGTCGGTCAGGAACCGGCCGGCCGGGATGTCGATCGTGCCGGCGAATCCAACGATGCCGGCGTCGGCCTCGGCGACGAGCAGCCGGGCGTGCCGGAGGAGGTGCTCGAGGTAGCGCGAGCCGAGCCGATCCTGATCTCCAACGGGCTCGTCGTTCGCCTCCGAGATGCGAGCGATCTCCGGCAGATCCCCGGCGTCTGCCGTCCGGACGATCACCGGCTCCCCTGGAGGCGTTCCTGGTCCCGACGCTCCCATGGCCGCAGGGTAGCGGCCCGACCGGTGCCCGAAGGCCTCGTCCCGACGCTCGCCTATCATCGCCGGGTGACCGCAACGCTGCCCTCCGTCCCTCGGCACCGAACCGGGTATCCCGATCGGGCGACCGCGGCCACCGTCCGGCTCGAGCGACGACCCGAGCTCGACGCGATCGCCCCGATGGACGCCGCCGAGGCGTTCCGGGACCTGCCGGGGCTCGCCCTGCTCGAGAGCGCTCGACCCGGCCGGAAGGCGGGCTGGTCGTTCCTGACCGCGGACCCGCGGGCCGTCATCGAAACCGCGGCCCGGGGCCCGAACCCGTTCGCCGAAGCACGCCGGCTGGTCGACCGGCTCGACCCCGCCGGACCCGGCGACTCGTCGCCGGGCAGCCGTCCGCCGTTCATGGGCGGGCTCGTCGGATACCTCGGCTACGACTTCGGCCACGTGCTCGAACGACTTCCGATGCTGGCTGCCGATGACCAGGGTCTCCCGCTCATCCGCCTGGCACTGCACGATTGGGTCCTCGCCTGGGACCGTCGGCAGTGGCACGACCTGGCTGGCTGGCCGGGCGGTCGATGGCGACGGAGCCGGGCTCGCCCGGCGGCTCGACGACGTCCGGGCTCGGCTCGCCGCCGGTCGGGCGAACGCGACGCCGTCGGCGCTCCCGGCCGATGGCTTCGTCTTCCGATCGAGCCTGGACCGGGCCGGCTACGAGGCCGGCGTGGAGCGCGTGCGGACCGCGATCGCCAGGGGCGACATCTACCAGGCCAACCTGAGCCGCCGCCTCGAGACGCCGTTCCGGGCCGATCCGTGGCCGCTCTATCGAGCGCTCCGGACCGGCGACCCGGCGCTGTTCGCGGGCTACCTTGACCTCGGCCCCGGGCACCCGACGGGTGCCGGCGACGCTCGACCCCGGGCGATCGTGTCGGCGTCGCCCGAGCCGTTCCTGGCGGTCGATCCGGCCGGCCGGGTCGAGGCGGACCCGATCAAGGGTACCCGCCGGCGTGGACGCACCCCGGAGGCGGATCGGGCGCTCGCCGCCGAGCTCCTGTCGAGCGCCAAGGATCGGGCGGAGAACGTCATGATCGTCGACGTCCTCCGGAACGATCTCGGCCGGGTCTGCCGGCCCGGGACCGTCCGCGTCCCGCGCCTGTGCCGGCTCGAGCGGACCGCTGCCGTCCAGCACCTCGTGTCGACCGTGACCGGCCGGCTCGCGACCGGCCGCGACGCATTCGACCTGCTCGCGGCGAGCTTCCCCGGCGGCAGCATCACGGGGGCGCCGAAGATCCGGGCGATGGAGATCCTCGAGGAGCTCGAGCCCGTTCGACGTGGCCCGTACACGGGCACCGCGATGTGGCTCGGACCGGACGGCGGGCTGGGGTCGTCGATCCTCATCCGGACGTTCGTGGCCGACGGCGAGCGCCTGTCGCTCCACGTCGGCGGCGGGATCACCTGGCGGAGCGACCCGGCCGCCGAGTGGGACGAGACGGTGGCCAAGGCATTCGGCCCGTTGCGGGCGATCGGCGGGCGCGAGGCGGAGCGCCCGTGACCACCTGGGCCTGGCTCGACGGGCGCCTGGTGGACGCCGGCGTCCCGCACCTGACGGTGTCGGATCGCGGCTTCCAGCTCGGGGACGGCATCTTCGAGACCGCCCGGGCCCGGCGAGGCGTCGTGATCGAGGGCGACGAGCACCTCGCCCGGCTGCGCGAGAGCGCCGCGGCCCTGGCCTTCGTGCTCGGCCCGGACGATGCCACGCTGCTCCGCGGCATCGGCGACCTGCTGGCCGCCGAAGGACTGGCCGAGCCTGGCTCGGATCGCGACCCGCCCGGGGATGCCGCAATCCGGATCACGATCAGCCGTGGACCGCTGGAGCGTCGCGGGTTGCTGCCCGCCGGCTTCGGCGAGGTCCCCCCGACGATCGCGATCCAGGCCTGGCCATACGCTCCACCATCGCTCGAGATCATGGAGCGTGGCGTGCGGGCGATCCCGAGCGCCGTTCGGCGCGATCCCCAATCCCCGCTCGCCGGCATCAAGTCGACATCGCGCGCCGACTACGTCTACGCGAAGCTCGAGGCCACCCGGCAGGGCGCCGACGACGCCCTGTTCCTGACGACCGACGGCGCGCTGAGCGAGGCGACGAGCGCGAACGTCTGGCTCGTCACGGGTCGAACGCTGGCGACCCCGGCGCGATCGTCGGCGGTCCTCCCCGGAACCACCCGCACGTGGCTCCTGGCGCACGCGGCGGCGATCGGGCTCCATGCCAGCGAGGCGTCGATCCGGCCCGAGGAGCTGCTCGCGGCCGACGAGGCATTCCTCTCGTCGAGCGTCGCCGGGATCGTGCCGCTCACGGCGTACGACGGCCGGCCGATCGGCAACGGAACCCCCGGCCACTGGTCGGCGACGGTGCGCCGGGCCCGCGAGGACTGGATCGATGCGGCGAGCCTGGACGGCCGCCGATGACCAGGGCCGAGCTCATCGGCCGGACCCGCCAGCTGATCGACGAGGGCGACCGGCTCGTCGCGAACCCGTCGCTCCGCGGTCTCCAGGTCTGGCTCCAGCTGTCCGATGAGCTGCTCAGCGCCGCGTGGGGCACGATGGACCGCTACCACCTGGCCTGGCTGATGGTCGGCAAGCCGAAGACGATCGTCCGTGGCCGTCCGATGACACCCGAGGAGGAGGCCGGCTACGTTCGCGAGGTCGCCGAGCAGAAGACCGCCGCCCTCCGGATGAGCCTCGACGCCGTCGAGCGCCAGGGCATGCCGTTCGTCGGCGAGGAGAGTGGTGCCGGCACCCGTCCGGTCGTTGCTCCCGCGCCGGTGGAGCCGCCCCGGACCCGTCGCGGATGACCGACTGGCCGCGGGTCCGGGCGGTCGGCGGCGAGCGCGACGTCCCGGAGCCGGACCCGATCGCCCGCGACTACCTCCTCCTGGCGCTGCGGCTCGACCAGCGGATCCCGGGACTGGTCGACGGCTACTACGGGCCGGCCGACCTCAAGGCCCAGGTCGACACCGAGCAGCTTCGTGGAGCGGACCGGCTCGTGGCCGACGCGGCCGACCTGACCGGGCGGCTCGAGGAGGAGGTGGCCGATCCCGTCCGGCGGGCCTGGCTGCGCGTCCAGCTGGAGGCGCTCGCGACCCATGCGGGCGCGCTCGCCGGGACCGCCCTCCCGTATGTCGAGCACGTCACGCGCTGCTTCGACGCGGCACCCGTCCGACGCGACGAGGCCGTCTTCCGGGCCGCGGCCGCGCGGCTGGACGGTCTCGTCCCCGGCTCGGCGGCCGCTGCCCGAGCGGATCGCAGCCTGGGACAACCGGATGAACGTCCCGCGCGAGCGGCTGCCGGGCCTGATCGACTGGCTGCTGGACGTCACTCGAGCCCGGGCCGCCGATCTGTTCGGGCTGCCCGACGGTGAGACGCTCCGGGTGTCCCTCGTGACCGGCCAGCCGTGGAGCGGCTACAACTGGTACGACGGTGGGCTCCGTTCGCGGATCGACGTCAACACGGACCTGCCCGTGCGGGCTCCGGAGCTCGTCGACCTCGTCGCCCACGAGGCCTATCCGGGGCACCACCTCGAGCATGCCTGGCGCGAGACGATCCTCGTCGACGAGCGTCATCAGCTCGAGGCGAGCATCCTCCTGATCAACGCCCCCGAGTGCTTCATCAGCGAGGGCCTGGCCGAGGCTGGCCGGCAGTTCGTGGTCCCCGCCGAGTCGGAGGTGGAGCTGTTCGAGGAGCTCCTCGACCGGGCCGGCCTCGCGGCAGCCGATGACGACGCGACCGGGCGACGCTCGATGGCCGAGCTGGCGGTCGCGATCGGAGCGACCCGGGCGGAGTTGCGGGGAGCGGCGGTGAATGCGGCGCTGATGCTCCACGTCGACGGGGCCGACCGGACGACGGTCGCTCGCTGGCTCCAGACGGTCGCCCTGATGACGCCGGAGCGGGCGGCCCATCTGCTCCAATTCCTGGAGCATCCCCTGTGGCGGACCTATGTCTTCGTGTACAGCGAGGGGGCCGAGCTCCTTGAGCGCTGGCTGGCGTCCGTCCCACCGGGCGATCGGCCGGCGCGCTTCCGCCGGCTGCTCGTCGAGCCGGTCACCCCGTCCGGGATCGCCGCCGAGCTGGCCGCCGGCTGACGCGGTCGATCAGCGCTCGTCGCGACCGGCGCCCACGCTCGGCCCGACCTCACGCACGAACACGACCCGATCCTCGTTCTGGCCGTCGTAGTCCGGGTAGGCGGGCGTCCCGTACAGGCGTTGGCTCCCCGGCCCGTCGTCGACGCGGAAGCCGATCGCGGTGTGGAACCCGACCGAGACCCGGTTGCCGGGCCAGGTGACGGCCTTGATCCGCTCCACCCCGAGCGGGACGACATCCGCAATGAACGCGTCGTAGAGCATCCGGCCGAGCCCGGCGTGACGGAGGTTCGGGTTGGCCCCGATCATGTGGACATAGCCGGTTCGCGGCTCGTCCGGGCTGACGAAGCCGACCAGGAATCCGGCCAGCCGGCCGTCGCCGGTCTCGGCGATCCAGGACGTGCCGCTGAAGTGCTGGAACCACAGGCGGGGGAGCAGCTGGTGGACGCGCCGGCCCCCCCACCAGTCGTCGACGACGGCGACGACCCGCGGATGGTCGGCCTCGACCGGCCGGCGCAGGCGAACCTCAGGCAGCTCCTTGATCGCGGAGCGGCCTGGTTGTTCGGTCATCGCGCCGACCACCAGGCGACGAGCGTGCCGAGCATGAACTCGAGGGCGACGAGCGGTGCCCCATAGACCTGGTCGAGGAACTCGCCGAGCGACAGGTCGCCGCCCTCGACGTGCGACCACAGCCAGGTCACGACGACCGCCGCGAGCAGCGCGCCGAGGAAGATGCCGATCGCCGCCAGCGTCCGGGCGGCGGACGACATCGTCCCCTCCGAACCGGCCCGGACGAACAGGCCGATGAACCGGCCCATGAAGATCGCGACGACCACGAGGCCCGCCGTGAACGAGAAGCCGATCGCGAGCACGAGGTAGATCACGATGCCGATCCCCGCCCCGAGGAACCCCAGCCCCACGGCCCGGCCTCGACCCGCGGTCGCCGTGCCGCCCGTCGGGCCGGCCGGTGGTTGCGCTCCGGACAGCCGCTCGCCCGGCGCGCGGTCGAGTCGGCGGCGCGGCGGCTCGCCGTCGGACTGCGGGGCGGCGACGGTGGATCCGGGTGTCGGGCTGGATTCGGTCGGCCCAGTCATCGCCGCCATCGTACCCGGCGGACGGGACGGCCTCGGGTTCGGGCGTGGTCGTCTGCGCTAGACTCTCCGATCGTGAGCCACCCTTCGCTGGGCCTGCCGCCGCCCGACCTGACCGCGGGGTTCCCCGCCGCCGCGGAGCGGCTGATCGCGGCCCGGGAGCGGGTCGGCGCACGGGCCCTCGAGATTGCCATCGCCGACGATCCGACGTTCCGCGACCGGTACGACGAGATCGGCCTTCGCCACCTCCTCCGCGATACCGAGGTCTACATCGACCGCCTGGCGAAGTCCCTCGCCAGCGACGACCCGAGCTTCGCCCGGCTGTGGGCCGATCAGGCCGCGCCGCTCTACCGCCGCCGGCGCGTGGCGATGGACGACATGGTGCGGATCTCGGAGGGCCTCCGGCTCGCGACGAGGAACGTCCTTGCTCCGGGTGAGCGCGGGCCGGTCGAGTCGGCGCTCGACGAGGCCATCGGCTCGTTCCGTCGCTTCCGCCGGATCGGCGGCGACGCCAGGAAGCGGAACCGGCTGCTGCAGTTCCTGTACAAGGGCGCCTGACGTGACGATCAAGTGGGTCAAGTCGGATCCGTTGGTGATGAACGGCGAGCCGTTCTGCTACGGCAGTCGGATGACGGTCCGCCAGCTCCTCGAGGAACGCAGCCACGGCTACGACCTGACCCGGATCCTGGCCGACCATCCCGAGCTCAAGCGACTCGGCGTCGCGTCCGCCTGGGCATACGCCGCGGGCCATCCCGATCGCTACGCCGAGTTCCTGTCCGCCGACGGATCGCTCATCGGGCCGGGCTTCCGCGCGGACGAGGCGGCGACCCTGCCGGAGCACCTGCGGATCCCCGGGGTCGTCGTCGACCGGGACGCGGTCCCAACCTGATCGTCCGTGACTGCGTCTGGCGTCGGCCTGGGTCATTTCCGACCTGGGTGGTAGGATTTCATCGTGACTGACGAGACGACCACGATCGCCGCCGCACCCGCCGCCGACCGCCGACGCCGCGCCTGCCGTTCGATCCCGAGCGCCGGGCAACCGAGCTGGCGATCCTCGACGCGCTCCGGGCGGTCGTCGACCCCGAGATCGGGATGAACGTCGTCGAGCTCGCCCTGATCAAGCAGATCATCCTCGGCCAGGACGAGACCGAGATCAAGATGATCCTGACCACGCCGTTCTGCCCGTACGCCGGCTCGATGATCGCGCAGGTCAAGGAGCAGGTCGAGACGGTCGTCGAGCACGACGTGAAGGTGACCCTGCTGGCCGAGCGCTGGGACCCGCGCGACGCCGGCCTCATGTGGTGAGCGGGCTCCCCCGACGTCGATGACCCCGGACCAGGCCACCAGCGACGCGAATCCAGGCCCGATCGACTCGCTCGTCGCGACCGGCCGCGGCGACGACGGCACGACCGGCCTGCTGTTCGGTGGGCCACGCGTCCACAAGGACGACCCGCGGACCGAGGCCTACGGGACCGTCGACGAGGCCGTCGCCGCCCTCGGCCTCGCGCGGGCGGAGCTCGGGACGAAGGCCCAGTACGGCGTGCTCAATCCGCCACTCGCCAGCCTCGTCGAGATCATCCTCCGGCTCCAGCGCGAGCTGTTCGTCGTCGGCGCCGAGCTCGCCACGACGCCCGACGCGTGGGACCGGCTGGAAGACGGCCGGACCAGGGTCTCGGCCGACATGGTCGACGGACTGACGACCCTGCTCGAGGACCTCGAGCGGCGGATCGAGATGCCCCGCGAGTTCGTCGTCCCGGGCGAGACCAGGACGAGCGCCGCCCTCGAGCTGGCCCGGACGATCCTGCGCCGGGCCGAGCGCCGGGCGGTCGCTCTTGGGCACTCGGACTTGCTCCCGGGACCGCACCTGCTACCGTATTTGAACCGTCTGGCGGACCTGGTCTGGGTCCTGGCCAGGGCGGCCGAGCAGGCTGAGGCACGGACCAGCACCCCCGCCCGGAGCGGAGGCCGGCGCCGCACCCGACCGGCCGCCGCGAAGCCGCCGGCGACACCACCTGAACGTTCGAACCACCGCCCACCGCGAACCTGAACCCGGCACCCAGCGAGGAGCGCATCCGATGATCCAGAACCAGCCCCCCTACGCGAGCCCGTCGCAGCTCGGCGTCCGCCCGGCGACCGCGCTGTCGGCCGGGTTCCTCAGCCAGTCGTTTGCCTGGATGTTCGTGGGTCTGCTGCTGACCGCAGTCGTCGCCTGGTTCGTCCAGGGCAGTCCGACGCTCATCAACGCCGCGGCCCAGTGGTACCTCCCGGTCCTGATCGCCCAGGTCATCCTGGTCGTCGCGATCAGCGGCGCGATCAAGCGGCTCAGCGCAACGGCCGCGCTCGGCCTGTTCCTCGTCTACGCCGCCCTGATGGGCGTGACCCTGTCGTTCATCTTCATCGCCTACGAGCTCCCCTCGATCGTCGGCGCCTTCGTGAGCGCCGCCGGGATGTTCGGGGCGGCAGCCGCCTACGGGGCGATCACGAAGCGCTCACTGGCGTCGATCGGCGGCTACCTGTTCATGGGGCTGATCGGCCTGATCATCGCGTCCTTCGTGAACCTGTTCCTGTTCAAGAGCTCCGGCTTCAGCCTGGCCCTGTCGGTCGTCGGCGTGATCCTGTTCGTGGGCCTGACCGCGTTCCACGTCCAGCGGATCGCCAAGGGCGACCTGGCCGCCTACACCGGCTCGATGGAGAAGGGCGCCGTGCTCGGGGCCCTGTCGCTCTACCTCGACTTCATCAACATCTTCCTGTTCCTGCTGCGGATCTTCGGCGGCCGGCGCTAGCCGGCGATGACCGACCCCGGTCCGCGGCTGACCGTCGCGCTGACCTTCGACCACGACGCGATCTCGTCCGAGGTCGACCGCGGCGACGGGCCGGTCCTCCGCTCGCGGGGCGAGTTCGGGCCGCGGGTCGGTGCGCCGCGGATCCTCGCCCTGCTCGAGCGTGAGTCGATCCCGAGCACCTGGTTCGTGCCCGGCCACACGATCGCGACGTTCCCCGACAGCGTTCGGGCGATCGTGGCCGGCGGTCACGAGATCGGCTGCCATGGCTGGGCCCACGAGGACCTGGCAGCGCTCGACCCCGAGTCCGAGCGGAGCGTCATGGAGCGGAGCGTCGAGGCGGTCGCCCGGGCGTCCGGCAGCTCGCCGCTCGGCTTCCGTGCTCCGTACTGGTCGCTCTCGGAGCGAACCCTCGACCTGGCGACGGAGCTGGGCCTCGCCTACGACTCGAGCATGATGGCGGACGACGTCCACCTGTACCGGGTCCGCCGGGGCGACGTGCACGATGCCCGGGCGGGGTCGCGCTTCGGCTCGATCGGCCCGCTCGTCGAGGTGCCGGTGAGCTGGGCGCTCGACGACTGGCCGCACTTCGAGCCCGGAGCCAAGGGGGTCGGCCCGATGAGCGCGGCGTCGAAGGTCGAGGAGATCTGGGTCGGTGAGCTGCGCTACGCCTGGGAGCGTGAACCAGGGTGGCGTGCTGACGATCACGATGCACCCCGAGGCGATCGGGCGCGGCCATCGTCTCCTCATGCTCGAGCGGTTCATCGCGACCGCGCGGGAGCTCGACGGCGTCGTCTTCGAGCGGCTCGATCGGGTCGTCTCCGGCTGGACGGCCGCCAATCCGCTCATGGCCTGACCGACCCCGGCAGGCCTGACCGGAGGAAGGCCGTCGCCGCATCCGGCGTGAGCGGCCGGGCGAAGTAGAAGCCCTGCCCGCGATCGCACCCGAGCGCGCGCAGGCGAAGGAGCTGGTTCTCGGTCTCGATGCCCTCGCCGACCACGCCGATGCCGAGCCCATGGGCCAGGGCGATCACGGCCTCGATGATCGGCAGGTTCGCGTCGCCCTCGGTCAGCTCGGTCAGGAACGAGCGGTCGATCTTGATCGTGTCGAGGGGCAGGTGCTTGAGGTAGGACAACGAGGAGTAGCCGGTTCCGAAGTCGTCGAGGACGAGCTTCACCCCGAGCGCGCGCAGGACGCCGAGCGACCGGACGCCGGTGTCCGATTCGTCCATCAGCACCGACTCGGTGATCTCGAGCTCGAGGCAGGTCGGATCGAGACCGGTCTCGGTGAGGATCGTCGCGACCTGGTCGGCGAGGTCGAACTGGGCGAACTGGCGCGCCGACAGGTTGACGCTGATCATGATCGGCGCGCCGTCCGGCGCCTGGTCCTGCCAGGCCCGTGCCTCGCGGCAGGCCGACTCGAGGACCCACCGTCCGATCGGCAGGATCAGCCCGGTCTCCTCCGCAAGCGGGATGAACGAGAGTGGTGCCACCAGGCCGCGGGTCGGATGCTGCCAGCGGACGAGGGCCTCGAACCCGACGATCCGGTCGGTTCGCAGATCGATCAGCGGCTGGTAGTGGAGTCGCAGCTCGTCGCGTTCGACGGCCCGCCGGAGATCCGTCTCGAGGTCGAGCCGCTCGGGCGTGGCGGCGACCATGCCCGGCTCGTACACGGCGTGGCGGGCCGAGCCAGGGGACTGCGCTCGGTGGAGCGCGACCTCGACGTCGCGGAGCAGCTGGCCGGGGTCGGTCCGGCCGACGATCCCGGTTGCGATGCCCATGCTCGCCGTGACGAACCATTCGCGGCCATCGAGGTCGAACGGCTCGCGCAGGGCGATCTCGATCCGTTCGGCGATCCGGCGCGCCTCGGCCGCCTCGGCGATCCCGTCGAGAAGGACCGCGAACTCGTCGCCGCCGAACCGGGCGACCGTGTCGCCCGGCCGGACGCAGGCCTCGAGCCGCCGGGCGACCCCCTCGAGCAGCCGGTCGCCCGCGGCGTGACCCAGGCTCTCGTTGATGACCTTGAACCGGTCGAGGTCGAGGAGCAGGATCGCGACCGGGTCGTCGTCGTTCGGTCGGGTCCAGGACAGCGAATGGCCGATCCGGTCGAGCAGCAGCGCCCGGTTCGGCAGGCCCGTGATCCGGTCGTAGAACGCGGACCGGCTGAGCTCCGCCTCGAGGCGATGCCGTTCGCGCAGGTCGCGGACGGACACGACGTCGGCCGGCTCGCCGTCCGGGTACGGGATCCGGCGCCAGCTGACCTCGACCGGGAACGTCGTCCCGTCGCTGTGGCGGGCGAGCACCTCGAGCGGGACCTGCGACTCGGCGCTGTACTCGCCGCTGCGGACCGCCGCGGCCGTCTCGGGCGCGGCGAAGTCGAGGACCGTTCGCCCGATGCAGGCAGCGGCGTCGTAGCCCAGCAGCCGCGAGAACGCCGCGTTGACCTCGAGGATCACGCCGTCGCGGTGGATCGCGAGGGCCTCGGACGTGGCGTCCGACAGCCGCCGGTAACGATCCTCCGACGCGCGCAGCGCCTCCTCGGCCCGGGCTCGCTCGACGACCTCATGGCGGGCGCTCGCGAGCAGGTGGGCATTGTCGAGGGCGAGCGAGGCGAGCTCCGCGAAGCGCTCGAGGACGTCGACCTCGCGCTCGCCGAAGGTCATCGCGCGCTCGCCGGTGGCCAGGCCGAGAACGCCCATCACCTCGCCGCCGGAGGCGAGCGGGATCCCGACGACGGACCCCAGCCGGCCGGTCGGCATGCCAGGGTCGCGGGTGGTCATCTGGTCGTAGTTCGCGACGACCAGCGGTCGGCCGGACTCCCAGACCGCGCCCGACACGCCGAGACCGCGAGCCAGGCGATGCCCGACGTAGTCCGCATAGAGGCCGGTTCCGAGGTGCATGACGAGGTCGCCGGCATCAGGATCGACGAGGTAGACGTAGCCGTGACCGGTCCCGACGAGGTCGCCGGCCCGCTGGACGATCGTGCCGAGGAGCTCGGTCGGGTCCTGCCGGTCCATCAGCGCCGCCGCGGTCTCGTTGAGCGTCGCCAGGTAGGCGTCGGCGAGGACCGCACCCGCACCGTCATCGAGGCCCCGCGACGGCTTCGCGAGGTAGAGGGCGACGTCGGCGGCCTTGACCAGCCCGTCCTTCGTCCGTCCGTCGGCCGGGAATGCCGCGATCCCGATGCTGATCGTCACGACCGGCCCGTCCTCGCCGACCTCGGCCGCGGCGGCCGCTGCGACCGACGATCGGATCCGCTCGGCGATGGCTCCGGCTTCGACCCGGCCGAGCCCCGGCAGGAGGACCGCGAACTCGTCGCCGCCATAGCGATAGGCGCGATCGCCGTCGCGGAGTGAGGCGAGGATCGCGGCCGCGACCGTCCGGAGGAGCGCATCGCCGGCCGGGTGGCCATGCGAGTCGTTGAACGCCTTGAACGAGTCGAGGTCCATCATCAGCAGGGCCAGCCCCGACCCGTCGCCGCCGGCGATCGACTCGCTCAGCTCGCGCTGGAAGGCACCGTGGTTGCGCAGGCCGGTCAGGGCGTCGAGCGCGGCCCGGACCTCGACGGCCTTGTGGATCTCGGCGTTCTGGAGGGCGATCGAGGCCTGGCCGGCGAACAGCTTGGTGAGCTCGAACTCGTTCGGCGCGAAATGCGACTCGGGCCCGCCCATCCGGCCGATGTTGAGCGTCCCGATGACGTCGCCGCCGATCGCCAGCGGGACGACGATCATCGACTCCGGCTCCTCCGGCGTCCCCGGGATCTGGATCGAGCGCGGGTCCAGGTGAGCGTCATTCGACAGGACCGCCTCGTTGCGCTCGATCACCCAGCCGGTGATCCCGATCCCCAGCTGGCCGACGTATTCCATGATCACGTCGGCGAACCGATCGCGGGCGACGACCGGTCTCCGGACACCGGCTGCCCGGTCGACCCGGTAGATCGTCAGCGAGTCGTAGGCCACCACCGCCTTCAGCGTGTCCGCGATCATCTCGAGGACGGCGTGCGGGTCGAGCGTCGAGAGCAGCGTCTCGTTGACCTCGAGCAGCCGGCGCTGGCTGGCCAGCTGATGCTCGAGCTCGAGCTGCTGGCGTCGCACCCGCTCGGCGTTGTCGGCGTTGACGAAGGCCTGGGCGGCATGACCCGCGAAGATCGACAGGGTCAGCTCATCCTCGGCCGTGAACCGATCCCGGCCGAGCTTGGCCAGCACGATCACGCCCTCGACCCGGTCGTCGTAGGCCATCGGGACGACCAGCATCGACTCCGGGCCGGCGCTCGCCCGGACGAGGAGGCGTCGATGGTCCTCGTCGACGTCGCCGACGCGCAGGGTCTGGTTGGTCTCGGCGACCCAGCCGGTGAGCCCCTCGCCGACCCGGCAGCGCAGGAGCTCCATGTCAGGCGTGTCGACGCCCATGAACGTTCCCTGGAACGCGATCGGCTCGCACATGGCCGTCGCGTGGTCGACCCGGTAGACCCGGATGTTGTCATGGTCGATGAGGCTGCGCGCCTCGGCGACGATGGCCTCGGCGATGCCGCGCACGTCCTGGATCCGGTTGAGGCGGGCGCTCAGGTCCTGGATCGCCCGGAGCCGGGCCGCGAGGTCGAGCGTGGCCTCGTGGAGGCGCGCGTTCTCGATCGCGGACGCCATCTGGTCGGCGAACGTGGCGGCCAGCTCGAGCTCCTCGGCCGGCCAGTCACGCGGCGTCTCGTGGTAGAGGACCAGCAACCCGAGCATCCGGTCGCGGAACACGACGGGCACGAAGCAGACCGTCTGGATTCCCTCGGCAGCGTAGGCGGCCCGCATCTCGGGCGCCGTCGCCGTCCGGCCGGCGTCCTGGAGCACACGGAGCGTCCGGTCCCGGGTCACCTGGACGCCGGTTGCCTCCGACTCCATGGTCAGGTTCGCCACCGCCTCCCTGATCGCCGGGCTGAGCCCGCGCTGGGCGACCAGCTGGAACGGGTGGGCGAGCGAGTCGTCGACGAGCCAGAGCGCCGCCCGTTCGACCGAGAACAGCGAGATCGTGTAGTCGATGACGTCGTCGAACAGGGTCGCCAGGTCGGTTCGACCGGAGACGGCGGCGGCGATCCGGCGAAGGGCGTCGTCGCGCGTGACGTCGACGCGAGCCGCGCCTCGCTCGGCCTCCTGGGCTGCCTTCTTCCGTCGGCGTCCCCGGGTCCCCCGATCCCGATCGCGCCGATACGTGACGGCCACCTGCTCGAGCCAACCTCCATGATCGATACGCGCGGGACGGCCGCGCGCGGGGCGACGAATGCCGACGCCCCGTCAGGGCACCGTATCGGGGCCCGACCCGACCCGCGATGGCCCGACAGTCCCAGTCGCTCGACGCCGTTCGGAGACGGTTCGAAGGCTCGGTCAGCGGCTGCGCCGCGGGCGGCAGGCGGGAACGGTCAGTTCGCCCGGACCCGGATCGTGTGGTGGCCGCGGGCGCCGTCGGGTGCAGGCGGCGTCTGGAGCTCGGTCTGGACCTCGCCATGACCGTCGGTGGCCCGCACCGAGATCGTGTGGTCGCCGGGCGTCGCATCCCAGCCCCGTCGCCACTGGACCCAGGTCGCATTCGAGATCTCGGTCGACATCGTTGCCGGCAGCCACTCGCCGCCATCGACCTGGACCTCGACCTTCGACACGCCTCGATCGGGCGCCCAGGCGACCCCGGCGATCGCCACCGGGCCGACCGCGACGGCGGCGCCGTTCCTCGGGACGTCGATCCGCGACTGGGTCAGGATCGGGGCCTCCTTCGCCCAGCCGCGGGGGATCCAGTAGGCGTCGAACGCATCAAGCGTGGTCAGCTCGAGCTCGGCCAGCCACTTCGTGGCCGACACGTAGCCGTAGAGGCCCGGCACGATCAGGCGGGCGGGATAGCCGTGCTCGATCGGCAGGGGCTCGCCGTTCATGCCGAGGGCGATCATCGGGTCGCGGGCGGGGTCCATCGCCCAGGCCGTCGGGAAGCCGACCGTGAAGCCATCGACGGACCGGCCGACGATCTGGCTCGCGGTGGCGTGAACGCCGGCCAAGGCCAGCACCTCGCGAAGGTGGACGCCCCGCCACAGGGCGTTGCCGACGAGGTCGCCACCGACCTCGTTCGAGACGCAGGCGATCGTCACGTACTGTTCGAAGATGGGCATCGCAGCGAGCTGGCCCAGCGTCAGGTTCACCTCGCGATCGACCATCCCGCGCACCGTCAGCGACCACGTCGCGACGTTGACCCGCGGCACGATCAACGCGGTGTCGATCCGGTAGAAGCGATCGTTCGGGACGACGATGGGGGTGATCCCGTCGACCGGCAGCGACGTGTCGGGGGTCAGCGGAGCCGGCGACAGCCCCGACGGTGGCAGCGTCGCCACGTCGGGCGACGCCGAGCGGGAGCCCTGCAGGAGCGCCCGGCCGACCCACCCGACCGCAACGGCGGCGACCGCCAGCGAGCCCGACAGGACGAGGAACCGACGCCGGTCCCAGTCGGGCATCTCTGCCGCGGGTCGCGCAGTGGTCACCGGCCGGCCGGCCGCGTCGATGAGCGTCCTCAGCGTCCAGATCGAGGCCCCGACCGCCAGCCCGACGGTCAGGATCGACAGCGGGACCGTGCTCAGCCCGAGCCGGAGCGAGGCGTACAGGGCGACGACACCGAACGCCGCGAACGCGACGGCGGCCCTTGTGAAGCTCGTCCGGGCGACCAGCCCGAGCAACCCGCCGACCACCAGCGCCGCGACCAGGATGAGGATGTTGAGGGCCAGCTTGTCGTTCGTGCCGAACAGCGAAACGACGAGGTCCTTGGCGCCCGGCGGCTGCAGGTCGATGACGAGGCTGCCGACGGCGATCACGAGGGACGGCGCCCCGCCGACGAGGCCGGCGAGGATCTCGCCGACGGCGATGGCCACGGCCACGGCGACCGCCCCGGCGACGAAGTACGGCCAACGGTGCGGAGACGGCAACGACGTGGACGACGCGACGGCGGGGGAGCTCATGACAGGTGTACGCGCAGTCTGCCATGTCGGACCGGATGGGCCCGGCGGGGCGTTCTGCGCGGATCGCTACCATGGGTCGACCGATGGACCACGCCGATCACGTCCGGCTCATCCGCGAGGGCGTCGAGGGCGCCGGATCGACCTGGGCGGACCTGGGCTCCGGTGGCGGGGCGTTCACCCTCGCCCTGGCCGACCTGCTCGGTCCGGCCGGCCGGATCGTGTCGGTCGACCGCGACGAGGGAGCGCTGCGCAGCCAGGCGACACTGCTCCGGGAGCGCTACCCGGACGTGTCCGTCGAGCCGATCGTGGGCGACTTCGGCCGGCCGCTCGATCTGCCGGTCCTCGACGGCGTCGTGATGGCCAACTCGCTCCACTTCGTCCGGGAGCGGGCGATCGTGCTCGGGCTCGTGCGAGGCTACCTTCGCGTCGGCGGACGGCTCGTCCTCGTCGAGTACGACGCCGACCGGGGCAACCCATGGGTCCCGTACCCGCTGTCGTTCGAGACCTGGCGAACGGTGGCCGCGGATGCCGGCTTTCGCGACACTCGCCGGCTCGTCTCCGTTCCGAGCCGCTTCCTCGGCTCGATCTACTCGGCGGTCAGCGTGCGCTGAGCCACCGCCGAGCCTCGTTGACCCCCGTCGCGCTCACGAGTAGACTCAATCCCGACAGAAACGGTCGGAATTCGAGGATCCTTGCCCTGAGCAATCGCACCCAGTTCCATGGCAGCGGCGCCGTCTCCTTCTCGACGAAGGGTGAGTACGGCGTCCGGTTGATGGTCCAGCTCGGTCGCCACTACGGTGCCGGGCCGGCCAGCCTGGCCGAGATCGCCACCGAGGAGGAGCTGCCGCGGCCGTACCTCGAGCAGCTCGTGATGAGCCTGCGCGACGCCGGGCTCGTCGTATCGACCCGTGGTGCGCACGGCGGCTACGAGCTCGCTCGCCCGCCCGACGAGATCCGGATGGCGGACGTCCTGCGCGCGCTCGAGGGCCCGATCGCCCCGATGATCTGCGCCACCGAGGACGATCACGCCGGCCACGAGCTGGCCTGCGACCGGACGGCGCGCTGCTCGGTCAACCTGCTCTGGGTCCGGATCCGCGACGCGATCAGCGGCACGCTCGAGGGGATGACCCTGGCCGACCTCGTTCCGCAGCGGATCGCGCTGGCCGATCCGCAGCCGACCCAGCCCACCTCCACCCCGGAACCCCTCGGCGTCTGACCCGCGCCGAACCGATCGACCCAGGAGCCCTGCCACCCGTGACCACCGACAACGACCTCGTCATCCGCGACCTCCACGTCGCCCCGATCGCCGATCGCGAGCACGAGATCCTGAACGGGATCGACCTGACGGTCAGCCCGGGCGAGGTCCACGCGATCATGGGTCCGAACGGCTCGGGCAAGACCACCCTGGCCTATGCCCTGATGGGCCACCCGGCCTACGTGGTCACGGGCGGAACCGTGAGCTGGCAGGGTCGCAACATCCTGGCGCTGTCGCCCGACAAGCGGGCCCGGCTCGGCCTGTTCCTGGCCTTCCAGTACCCGACGGCGATCCCCGGCCTGAGCGTCGCGAGCTTCATCCGCTCGGCGCTCAACGCCAAGCTCCAGGGGATCGACAAGGATCCCAACGTCGACCCGACCGACGCGATCAAGGGCGGCCTGAACATGGGCCAGTTCCGGCGGCTCATGCGCGAGAAGATGGGCCTGCTCAAGGTCGATGAGGCATTCGCGACGCGCTACGTCAACGACGGCTTCTCGGGCGGCGAGAAGAAGCGTCTCGAGATGCTCCAGATGGCGGTCCTCGAGCCGCGCATGGCGATCCTCGACGAGACCGACTCCGGCCTCGACATCGACGCCCTGCGGATCGTGGCCGAGGGCGTCAACGCGATGCTCAACCCGGACATGGGCGTGCTCCTGATCACCCACTATCAGCGCCTGCTCAACTACATCACCCCGGACGTCGTCCACGTCCTGGCCCTCGGCCGGATCATCAAGACCGGTGGCAAGGACCTCGCCCTGCGGCTCGAGGACGAGGGCTACGGGCCGATCCTGCGCGAAGAGGGCTACGAGACGGACGTCCCCGACGAGGCCCTGCACCTGCCGGCGGAGCCGGCCGAGATCGCCAGCTGACCATGGCCCTGACGTCCGACCGCCGACCCGTCGAGCTGCCATCGGCCAGCCTGGATCCAGACGTGCTCCGGGCCGACTTCCCGATCCTGGCCAGGCCGACCCACTCCGGTCGCCCCCTCGTCTACCTCGACTCGGCGTCGAGCAGCCAGAAGCCCGACGTCGTGATCGAGGCGCTCGATACGTATTACCGCGAGTACAACGCCAACGTCCATCGCGGGATCTACGAGATCGGCGAGCGCGCCACGGCCGCCTACGAGGGGGCCCGGGCCAAGGTCGCCCGGTTCATCGGGGCGTCCGATCCGCACCAGGTCATCTTCACCCGCAACGCGACCGAGGCGATCAACCTCGTGGCCTACAGCTGGGGCCGGCGGAACATCGACCGCGGCGACGCGATCGTCCTGACCGAGATGGAGCATCACGCCAACCTCGTCCCGTGGCAGCTCCTCGTCCAGGAGAAGGACGGCGACCTCGAGTTCATCCCGATCACCGACGACGGCCGGCTCCGGCTCGACGTGCTCGAGGTGCTGCTCAGGCTCAAGCCGAAGCTCGTCGCGTTCACCCACGTCTCGAACACGCTGGGCACGATCAACCCGGTCCGCGAGATCGTCGACATGGCCCACGCGGCCGGAGCGCTCGTCCTCGTCGACGGCGCCCAGGCGGTGCCCCACGTCCCGGTCGACGTCGAGGCGCTCGGGGTCGACTTCTACGCGTTCAGCGGTCACAAGATGCTCGGACCGATGGGCTCTGGCGCGCTGTGGGGCCGGCGCGAGCTGCTCGAGGCGATGCCGCCCTTCCTGTCCGGCGGCGAGATGATCCGCGAGGTCCACCTCCGGCGGAGCGACTGGAACGACCTGCCCTGGAAGTTCGAGGCCGGGACCCCGGCCGTCGGCGACGCGATCGGCCTCGGCGTCGCGGCGGACTACCTGACGGCCATCGGGATGGATGCCGTCCGCGCCCACGAGCGCGAGCTCGTCGTCTACGCGCTGGCTGCCCTCCCCCGCGCCGTCCCGTCGATCGAGCTGTACGGGCCGCTCGACCCGGACCTTCGTGGCGGGGTCATCCCGTTCAACCTGCCGGGCATCCATCCGCACGACGTGGCCCAGGTCCTCGACCGGTTCGGGATCGCGGTGCGGGCCGGCCACCACTGCACGATGCCGCTCCACGAGCGGCTCGACCTGGCCGCGACGGCCCGGGCGAGCTTCAGCGTGTTCTCCACCCGGTCCGACATCGACGCCCTGGCGGCAGGCCTCGTCGAGGTCGAGAAGATCTTCCGAGACTGACGATGGACGACCTCTACCGCGACTACATCCTCGAGCACTCGCGGCGCCCGCACAACTTCGGCGTGCTCGAGACCCCGTCCGCCAGCCACGAGGGAGCCAACCCGCTGTGCGGCGACCGGATCACGATGCAGGTCGGGATCCGAGACGGGAAGGTCGCCGAGATCGCCTTCACCGGGCGCGGCTGTGCGATCAGCCAGGCCAGCGCCAGCCTGCTGACCGACGAGATCAAGGGGATGGCCGTCGACGCCGCCTCGGCCTATCGCGCCGACGACCTGCTCGAGCTGCTCGGGATCGAGATCAGCCCGGCCCGCCTGAAGTGCGCCATGCTCAGCCTCGAGACGCTCGATGCGGCCCTCGCGGACGTCGATGGGGCCCTGTCGCCGACGGGTTCTCCGGCGGAGGAGCCGGCATGAGCCACCGCCTCCAGTGGCACGACTGCGCGTGTACTGAGCCGGCCTGACGCCGGCAGCACCCGCGACCCTCGACCACCGTCCACGCCGCCCGGCGGCACCCTCGACCACTCGGAGCCCTGCACCACATGCCAAAGTCATACGCCGACCTCCTCCGTGAGGCTCGCTCGCAGATCCGCGAGGTGAGCCCGATGGAGGTCGAACCGCTCCGCGAGCGCGGCGAAGCCACGATCGTCGACGTCCGCGAGACGAGCGAATGGGACCAGGGCCACGTGCCCGGGGCCATCCACCTGAGCAAGAGCTATCTCGAGCAGCAGGTCGAGAACCAGATCCCGGACCGGGACCAGCCGATCGTCCTGTACTGCGCCGGTGGGGTCCGCTCGCTGTTCGCCGCCCAGACGCTCCTCCAGATGGGCTACACCGACGTGGCCTCGCTGGCCGGTGGGTTCCAGGCCTGGAAGACGCACGGCCTGCCGTGGTCGGTGCCGCCGATCCTGAGCGCCGAGCAGAAGCAGCGCTACAGCCGGCATCTGCTCATCCCCGAGGTCGGGATCGAGGGTCAGGCCAGGCTGCTCGACTCGAAGGTCCTGTTCATCGGGGCCGGCGGGCTCGGCGCGCCGGCCATGCTCTACCTCGCGGCGGCCGGGGTGGGCACGATCGGGATCGTCGACTTCGACGTCGTCGACCTGTCGAACCTCCAGCGCCAGGTGATCCACAGCAACGACCGGATCGGCGAGAAGAAGGTCGACTCGGCCCGGCGCACGATCCAGGCGCTCAACCCCGACGTCCGGGTGGTGCCGAGCGAGGAGATGCTCGTTGCCGACAACGTCGAGCGGATCATCGCCGGGTACGACGTCATCGTCGACGGGACCGACACGTTCGAGACGCGCTACCTGCTCAACGACGCCGCCGTGGCTGCCGGGATCCCGGTCGTCCACGCCAGCGTCTTCCGGTTCGAGGGCCAGCTGACGGTGTTCAAGCCGTACGACGGGCCGTGCTACCGGTGCCTCTACCCGACCCCGCCGCCGCCCGAGCTCGCGCCGGGCTGCTCGGTGGCCGGCGTCCTCGGCGTGGTCCCCGGGATCATGGGCCTGCTCCAGGCGAACGAGACGATCAAGCTCCTGCTCGGGATCGGCGAGACGCTCGCCGGCCGGCTGCTCCTGTTCGACGCGCTCGACGCCTCGTTCAGCGAGCTCAGGCTCCGGCGCGATCCCGACTGCCCGGTCTGCTCCGACGCGGCCGTCGAGGCGAGGAAGGCCGGCCGGCCGCTGGCCGTGTCCGGTGTCGGCGACGGCCTGCCGTTCACGCTCGACGGCCCGGGGCTCGGGACTGCGATCGACGGTTCCGGCGGGACCATCGGGTGAGCGCGATCCGGATCCCGCCGGTCCTCAGGGCGGCGGTCGGCGGCGCCAAGCAGGTCGACGTGCCCGGGTCGACGGTCGGTGAGCTGCTCGACGGCCTCGTGGCCGCCCATCCCGGCCTGCGCGACCAGCTGTTCACCCCGGACGGCGAGCTCAACCGCTTCGTCAACGTGTACCTCGACGGCCAGGACGTTCGCTACCTCGGCGGGACGGCGACGCCGGTCGGCGCCCACGACGAGATGGTCATCCTGCCGGCGATGGCCGGGGGCGCGTGAGCGCCGGGCGCGTGAGCGCCTTTCCCGACATCGTCGCGGCGATCGGGCACACGCCGCTCGTCGAGATCGCCCGGATGTCGCCCAAGCCGTCGGTCCGCCTGTTCGCCAAGCTCGAGATGGCGAATCCGACCGGCTCGGTCAAGGACCGGGTGGCCAGGGCGCTGATCGAGGACCTCGAGGCATCCGGCCGGCTCCGGCCCGACTCGATCATCCTCGAGCCGACGTCGGGCAACACCGGGATCGCCCTGGCCATGATCGGTCGTCGGAAGGGCTATCGGGTGACCCTGGTCATGCCCGACAACGTCACCGCCGAGCGCCGCCAGCTGGTCGAGCTGTACGGCGCCGAGGTGATCGAGTCGCCGGGCGCGCTCGGCTCGAACGGGGCGATCGCGCTGGCCAAGGAGCTCGTCGCCGCCGAGCCGCGCTACGTCATGCCCTACCAGTACGGCAACGAGGCGAACCCCCGCGCGCACGAGGAGACGACCGGACCCGAGATCCTGGCCGACTGCCCGGAGATCGATGCGTTCGTGGCCGGGTTGGGCACGGGCGGGACCCTGATGGGCGTGGCCCGCTTCTTCCTGAGGGCCAAGCCGTCGGTCCGGGTGTTCGCCGCCGAACCCCTGCCCGGGGAGAACGTCCAGGGCCTGCGCTCGCTTGACGAGGGGTTCGTCCCGGAGATCCTCGACCCGACCCTGCTCGCCGGCAAGTTCCTCGTCTCGAACCGGGACGCGGTCGTCGCTCTTCGCGAGCTCGTGGCCCGGGAAGGGATCTTCGCCGGTCCGTCGTGCGGGGCCGTCCTCGTCGCGGCGGCCCGGGTCGCCGCGTCGATGGAGTCCGGCACGATCGTGGCGCTCCTGCCCGACGGCGGCTGGAAGTACCTGTCGGTGGGCGCGTTCTCGCGCGATCTCGACGAGATGGAGGCGGACCTCGAGGGCGGGGTCAGCTGGTGGTGACCGAGCCCCGGCCGGGACCGGTGTCGGTCGCCCTGCCCGACGACATCCGGGCCGCGATCGTGGCCCACGCCCGGCACGACTACCCGAACGAGGCCTGTGGCATCGTCATCGGATCGGCGCCCGCTGCCGACGGCGGCCTGGCGCTCCGGTTCGAGCCGACCCGCAACGCGGCTGGGTCGCCGTACCGCTACGAGATCGACTCGGCCGACCTGCTCCGGTTGACGCTCGCCGCGGACGAAGCCGACGAGGCGTTCTGGGCGATCGTCCACTCCCACGTCCGGTCGCCGGCGCGGCCGTCCCCGACCGACATCGGGCTCGCCTTCTACCCGGACGCCCTCTACGTCCTCGTGTCGCTGGCGGAGGGCGAGGCCGATCCCATCACCGGCGAGCCGGACGTCCGCGCCTGGCGGATCGTCGCCGGCGAGGTCAGCGAGGTCGGGCTCCGTCGCGATACGTAGCGTCGCCGTGAGAGGCTGAGGCCTGCGGGGGTAGCGTCGCCCTGAGAGGCTGAGGCCTCCGCCGGCCAGGCGGCGACGCTCAGCGACGCTCGGCGAGGGCCGCCAGGAGGACCCCAAGGGTCGGGGTCGAACCGAGGCCGAGGGCTGCGCCGATCTGGGCCGCCGGCGGCAACTCGAGCCCGGCCGAGGCGAGCAGCTCCGCGCGACCCGTTGCGAACACCGACGCCGGCGGGCCGTCCGCGATGACGACGCCCTCGCGCATGACCACGATCCGGCTGAAGTGGCTCGCCGCGAACTCCATGTCGTGGGTGATCGCGATCACGGTTCGCCCGGCTTCCGCGAGCGCGTCGACGATCGCGCCGATCCGGCGGACGCCCGGGTCGTCCTGGCCGGTCGTCGGCTCGTCGAGGACGAGGACCACGGGGTCCATCGCCAGGACGCTCGCCAGGGCGACCAGCTTCCGCTGGGTCAGGTCCAGGTCGTAGGGGTTCGTCTGGCGGGCGGCGCCGAGGCCGACCGCCCCGAGCGCGGCTGCCACGGCCTGCTCGATCGCGTCCCGGGGACGGCCGAGGTTGCGCGGCCCGAATGCGACCTCGCGCTCGACCGACCGGTCGAAGAGCTGGTCGTCCGGGTTCTGGAAGACGAAGCCGATCGTGGCGGCCAGCTCGTGGACGGCCGATCCGGCGATGTCGGCGCCGTCGAGGGTGACTCGTCCGACGGTCGGCCGAAGGAGCCCGTTGAGGTGCTTGGCGAGCGTGGTCTTGCCCGACCCGTTCTGGCCGACGAGCGCGACCGTCTCCCCTGGCTGGAAGGTCAGGGACACGCCGTGGAGCGCTTCGACCCCGGTCGGATAGCGGTGGACGAGCTCCTCGACCGCCAGGCCGACCCCGGGTCGATCCCCGGCGGGACGCCAGTCGAGAGTCACCGTGGTGGCCTCGTCCGGCGTGGGCTTGAGCGGCGCCCCCGTCCCGGCGAGCGCCCGGGCGACGGCCGCGGGATCGAACGCAGCCTCCGGATCGAGGCCGGCCGACTCGGCCAGCCGGACCAACGTGGGCGCGGTCAGCCCGATCGGCTCGAGGCGGGCGCTCCCGAGCGCGCGCCCCGGGACGTCGAACGTCACCGACCGTCCTCCCTCGAGGACGAGACAGCGATCGACTCGACCGAGGATCACCGGACTGTGCTCCGTGCAGACGACCGCGCTCCCATCGCGGGCCAGGTCGACGAGCAGGCCGCCCACGGCCGCGGTGCCGGCCGGATCGAGCTGGGCGGTCGGCTCGTCGAGCACGAGGAGGCCGGTGCCCATCGTGACGATGCTGGCGATCGCGACCCGCTGCTGCTCGCCCCCGGACAGGGCGAACGGCTCGCGGTCGGCGAGGTGGCCGATCCCGAGCCGGGTCAGCACGGCATCGATCCGCGGGTCCATCTCGGCGCGCGGCAGCCCGAGGTTCTCGAGCCCGAACGCGAGCTCCTCGCGTACGGTCAGCTTCGACGCCGACAGCTGATTGGCCGGGGTCGAGAAGACGATCCCCACCCGGCCGAGGAGCGCACCGCCGTCGGCCGTGTCGAGGGCCTGCGTCCCGAGCGTCGCCCGTCCCGACAGGCGCGCCCGGACGACGCGCGGGATGAACCCGGCCGCCACGAGGGCAACGGTCGATTTGCCGGCACCGGTCCGGCCGGCGACCCCGACGAGCTGCCCGGGGCGGACCGCCAGGTCGAGCTCGGCCAGGGCTGGCTCGCGCCGGCCGACGTAGCTGACGGTGACGCCCTCGAGGACGAGATCGGCGGTGCCAGGGGCGACGGGCACGGTCACCGGTTGAGGGCGCCGCTGAAGGCGAGTGCGACGATGCCGACGATCCCGAGCAGGAGGCCCAGTCGGATCCAGCGATCGACCGGCGGGTCGGCCACGATCCGGTACGCCGTCCGGCCGGGGCGCGCGCCGAAGCCGCGGGCCTCGAGCGCGAACGTCCGCTCGCGGACGTCGATCAGCGAGCCGAGCAGGACCGGTCCGATGAGCGGCACGAGCGCCCGGACCCGCTGCCGAAGCGATCCGCTCACCGCCAGCCCGCGAGCCTGCTGGGAGTCGAGGATCGCGCCCGCTCGGGCCTGCATCCGGGGAACCATCTGGACGGCCGACAGGACGACGAACGCGATCCGATTGCCAACCCCGCGGCTCACGAGCGATTCGAGCAGGTCATCGGCCAGCGTCGTGAACAGGAACGTGACCAGGGCCAGGAACGCGACGATCAGCCGTCCGGCCGAGATCAGCCCGAAGCTGAGGCCCTCGCGCGTGATCGCGAACGGACCGAGGCTCACCAGGCGATCCGTCGCCCCCGGGAAGAACAGCGCGTTGACCACGACGATCGACCCGAGCAGGACCGCCGGGATCCGGAGTGCCCGGAGGATCTCCAGACCCAGACCGGTCGACCAGGCCGCCACCAGGACGCCCGCTCCGAGGACGGGCAGCACGATCGGCGGCAGCAGGAACGTCGCCAGCAGGATGAGGGCCACGGCGAGCAGCTTCGTGATCGGGTTCCGCCGATGGAGCCAGCTCGCTCCGATCCGGTAGTAGCCGGTCGCGGTGGACATCGGGGCTCGTCAGGCGAGCCGGGTCACTCGGCGACCGTCGTCTCGCCCCGGCTGAACATGGTCCGGACCGTCAGCGGAAGCGCGCCGAGGATCAGGAAGACGACCGTGTACGAGATCGTCTTGTCGAGCGGGTCGCTCGTCAGGCCCTGGGCGAACGCCGACTGGAAGACACTCAGACCAAGGGTCCGGAACAGCGCGACGAGCGCGTCGGTGCCGCCGCCGGTCACGCCGCCGAAGACACCCGCGGCGATCGGTGCGGAGATCACGGCCGCGACCAGACCGGTCGTCAGGCCGCCGATCCAGACCGGGAAGAAGCGGGCGTTGTCGCCGCTCCGGGCCCAGGCGTAGGCACCGGCCCCGACGAGCAGGGCGAGCACCAGTGCTCCGATCAGCCCGGCCGGATCGCCGATCGCCAGGCTCGTCAGGTTCGCCCCGAACAGGAAGTCGTCCGGCGTCCCGTCGGCCTTGACCCCGGTCACCGTCGAGAAGTAGCCCGTGGGGCCGAACAGGAGCCGAAGGATCGCGAACAGCAGGACGAAGGCGGCAATCGCGGTCGCACCGCTCAGGTACGACCGGATCCGCGGGTCCTCGCGGCTCGAAGTGGAAGACGGTCCGGTTGGACAGCCAGGCGACGACCACGCCGATCAGCGCGATCCCGCTGCCAATGAGCACGAACCGGCCCTGGTTCGCCAGCGCCGTCGCCTCGTCGGCCGGGAAGAGCTCGGGAAGCCCGATCGTGTTCTGGACGACGAGCAGGGCGAGCCCGGCAGCGGCCACGCCGGCGGCAAGCGCCAGGAACTGGCCGACCCGCGAATCGTCGGTCCGCAGCCGGAACACGCCCTCGAGCCGCCCAGAACCCGGCCATCAGGCCGATGACCCCGGCCACCGGCGCGAAGAACGCGGCAATCGGGCCTGCTCCGCCCGGCACGGGCAGGATCGACCAGATGAGGTTGGCCAGGATCCCGGTCAGCGCGCCCGCCCACGGCCCGGCGAGGGCCCCGACGAGGACCGTCCCGATCGAGTCGAGGTAGATCGGCAGCCGCAACGCGACGATGAGTGCGCCGACCGCGAGGTTGATCGCGATCGCGACGGGGATGAGCGCGATCGTCGCCGTCGAGAAGTCGCGTGAGCGGACGGCGATGATCGCCAGCAGGATCACCGCGACGACGAGACCGGCGAGATAGGCGAGCTGGACGGGTTGGACGCAGTCCGCCGTCTGTCCCTCGGCGCAGATCGTCAGCCAACTGAAGCTCACTGGACCCTCCTCGCGCCTGCACGCCGGCCATGACCCTGGGCGGTCCCGGTGGCAGCTCCCACGCCGGTCAGAGTGCCACGTCCGACCGGCGCTCCGCCAGCCCCCCGACCCGCTCGATGAACCGGCGCAGGAACTCCGCGGCGTCGGCCGCAACGGCCACGTCGACGTTGGCCGGCTTGCCGGTCAGGCCCCGCCAGTCGGCGATCGTCTGACCGTCGGCCAGGCCGCCGGCGGTGTCGACGTCGACGTGGACGGGCTGGGCAGTGACGAGGCTCGGATCGAGGGCGGCCGCCACGGCCAGCGGGTCGTGGATGAACGCGCCGTAGAAGCCGTCGTAGCGGGCATGGAACTCCATGTAGAACCGGAGCGCGTCGGCGATGTACCGGACGACCGGGTTGGCGGCGACGCTCCGGCTCGTCTCGAGCGGGTGCTCGTCGTGGGCCAGGGCGATCGAATCGTCGGGCCTGCTGCCGGCGCGACGAGCGAGCTGGACCACGTGGTCGGGCAGGACCCGGGCCTGCTCGGTCACGTCGAGCCCCAGACCGAGCGGCCGGCGGTCGGCCGTCCCGAACGCCTCGAACACGCGCTGGGCGGCCTCCGGGTCGCAGTGGATGTTCCACTCGGTGGTCGGCGTCGTGTTGCCCGGCACCCGGAAGGCGCCGCCCATGAACACGAGCCGCCGGAGGAGCCTCGGCAGATCCGGCGTCGCGCTCCAGCGCCACCGCGAGGTTCGTCATCGGGCCGAGCGTGATCAGGGTCAGCTCGCCCGGCCGGAGCCGGGCCTCCTCGACGATCAGGTCGGACGCGTGCCGCGTGCTCAGCGGCCGGCCGGGCGGCGGCAGCTCGGCATGCCCGAGGCCCTGCGGTCCGTGCGTCTCCGGTGCGACGTCGAGCGGTCGCACGAGCGGGACGGTCCGGCCGAGCGCCACCTCGATGTCGCTCCGCCCTGCGAGCTCGAGCACGGCGAGCGTGTTCCGGGCGACCTGGTGGGCCTCGACGTTGCCGCTGCAGCAGGTGACGGCGACGATCTCGGCCTCGGGCGAGGCCACCGCATACAGGAGGGCAAGGCTGTCGTCGATCCCGGTGTCGCAGTCGATGAGGATCGGGATGGGCTGGGACATCGGCTTGATGCTAGCCGAGGGCGCGGGCTACGCGCGGCCGAGCTTCGTCCAGCGGTCGGCCGCGATGTCGACGACCGCGTCGAGCGCGCGGGCAAGCTCCGAGGCGCGATCGGCGGTCAGCGCCGCTTCGAGACCCGGCAGCAGGTCGGCTCGCGGGCGACCGGCGACGAACACGCAGTAGCGGAACCCGAAGCGGGTCTCGTATGCCTCGTTCAGCCCGTCGAGCTCGGCCCCGACCCGGCGTCGATCCGTCTCGGCCTCGGCAGCGGCACGGTCCGCCGCCTCGAGGTCGTACCCCTGCTCGACGAACGAGAGGGCCGACACCGTTGCCGGCGGTGCGCCGAGCCGCGGATGCGCGTCGATGAGCTCGAGCTGGTCGGCTTCGGGCATCGACCGGGCGATCCGGCGCGCGGCCGCGAACAGCCCGATCTCGTCCCCGAACGGGCGGGCGGCGCACAGCCGGGCCAGGAACCGGGGCGCACCCTCGAACAGTGGCGCCAGGGCCGCGACGCAGGCCTCGGGCGGGAGCGCGTCGAGCGCGACGATCGACGGGACCGTGCCGGCCGGCCTCCCCGTCACGGGTCCCTACGACCCGCGGTACGTCGACAGGCCGAACGGCGCCCGGAGCAGCGGGACGTGGTAGCTCCGCGACGGATCCTCGATCCGGATGTCGACCGACAGCCCGGTGAAGAAGCCGCCGTCGTCCAGCCCGAACTCGAGGCGGTAGGCTCCGGCGAGCAGTGGCGCTCCGCCGAGCAGGTCGCGGATCCGGCCGTCGGCGTCGGAGATCGCCTCGCCGACGACGGTCTCCGAGCCGTCGGGTTGCGATCGCCACAGGATCACCGGGACGCCGGCCGCGGGCGACCCGCTGCCGGTGTCGAGGACGTGGGTGGAGATGGTCGGCCGGTCCTCGGTCACGCTATCCTCCGGCGATGAGCGACCTGTCGATCCGCGTCGGCGCTGACCTGCACTTTAGCGCCCGCTGGGAGCCCGATGCGCCGGCGACGATCGAGGCGATCCGGCGGATGCTCCCGCTGGCGAGCCGGATCATCCACTGCCGCTGGAGCGGCGAGTCGACCTGGATCCCGCTCGGCGACTTCCGGCCCGGGATCGACTACGAGAACCACACGTCGCACCCGGCGCCCGGCCAGCTGGCGATCTACCCGGGCGGGATCAGCGAGTGCGAGATCTTCTTCCCCTACGGTGCCTGCACCACGAGCTCGAAGGTCGGCCAGCTCGCGGCGAACCACTTCGCGACGATCCTGCCCGACGACGGCTGGGAGGAACGGCTCCGCGAGGTCGGGCGGCGCGCCCTGTGGGAGGGCGCGCAGTCCATCGAGATTCTTGAGATCAATTCGTAGGTCGCCGAACGGACGGCGCATCCGGGCGTTGCCCGCTCCGCCGGTCGCTCACGCACGTTCGAGTGCGCTCGCTCCCTTGCTCGCGGGCGCCTACGGCTGCACTCGCCCGATCGGCGAGGAAGCCGCTCGAGACCACTCATGACCGACATGCTCATCCTCGGGGGTACCGTCGTGACGACGGCGGGCTCGCGACGGGCCGACGTGGCGGTCGACGGCGGGCGGATCGTTGCCGTCGAACCCGGTCTCGACGGGCTGGCGGCGGCGACCCGTGAGGTCGTCGACGCGACCGGGCTCCTCGTCCTGCCCGGCGCGATCGACGTCCACACCCACACCCGGATCGCCTCGGACGCGGAGCCGGACCGGTTCTTCCAGGACTCGGTCGCGGCCGCGTTCGGCGGGACGACGACGTTCCTCGCGTTCAACAACCCCGGCACCGGTTCGAGCGCGGCTGCCGGGCGGAGCCTGCTGACCGGTCTCCGCGAATGGCGCGCTGCCACGGAATCCGACAGCGCAGTCGACGTCGGGCTGAGCCTCGTCCTCACCGCCGCCCAGGACGACCCGCTCGCCGAGCTCCCGGCCGCGATCGAGGCCGGCGTGCCGACGTTCAAGGCGTTCATGGTCTACGACTTCGGCGTCGACGACGCGACGCTGCTGGCTGCCCTGTCGATCGCCGCTGCCAATGGCGGGCTGGTCCAGGTCCACTGCGAGAACGCCACGATCCTCGCCGCACTCACCGCCCGCCAGCTGGCCGCCGGCGAGCGAGCGCCGCGCTTCCACGCCAGCTCCCGGCCGCCGTACGTCGAGGCCGAGGCAACGGGCCGGGCGATCGCCCTGGCCCGGGCGGCCGACGCGCCGCTCTACGTCGTCCACCTGTCGTGCGCCGAGGCGCTCGATCAGGTGCGAGCCGCCCGGTCCCGGGGCGAGCGCGTCTTCGCCGAGACCTGCCCGCACTACCTGACCCTGACCGACGAGCGCTACGACGCGCCGGCGGAGGAGGCCGCCCGCTACGTGATCTCGCCGCCACTGCGGGCCGCCGGCCAGCCGGACGCGCTGTGGGCCGGCCTGGCGACCGGCGATCTGGCGCTCGTGGCCACCGACCACGTCCCGGATCGGCTCGCCGTCGAGAAGCAGACGTGGCGCGAGTCATTCGACCGGATCTCGAACGGCGGGCCGGGCATCGAGACGCTCCTGGCCCTCGTCTACTCGGAGGGCGTCGCCAGGGGCAGGATCGGCCTCGAACGAATGGTCGACCTGCTGGCGACGACCCCGGCTCGGCTGTTCGGGCTCCGCTCGAAGGGCGCCATCGAGGTCGGCCGCGACGCCGACCTCGTCCTGTTCGATCCAGCCGCCAGCCGGACGATCCGGGCCACCGACCTCCACCACACGAGCGACTACACGCCGTACGAGGGCATCGCCGTGAACGGGAGCGTTCGCTCGACGATCGTCCGCGGCTCGTTCGTCGTCCGGGATGGCGTCTTCGTCGGGCGGCGCGGACATGGCCGCTTCGTCGAGCGGGAGCTCGAGCGACCGGCCTAGGGAGCTCCGGTCCAGCCCGAGATGGCTCCGTGGCTCCAGAGCCACTCACGTAACGTCAAGCCCGAGTCGTGGATCGCTTGCGCCGCGGCTCGGCCGACATAGCGGTAGTGCCACGGCTCGTAGGTGTAGCAGGTCAAGGATCGCTTGCCCTTCGGGTAGCTCATGACGAAGCCGTACTCCCAGGCGTTCAGCCGCAACCACGCACCGGCTCTCGTCGTTCCCCAGTCGGCGTGGGACCAGGGCGCCGTCCCGCCGTAGCTCTTGAAGTCGATCGTCGTGCCGAGCTGGTGCTCGGAGTGGCCGGGTCGGGCGGAGGCCAGTCGGGCGCGCGCGTAGCCGTCTACTGCGACCCAGCGATTGAAGGTGGCGACCTGGGTCGCATAGCTGCGGTAGGCCGACTGGACCGCAAGCCTGGCTCCGGCGGCTCGCGCACTCCGTGCCATGGCGGCCAGGTCGTCGACCAGGAGGCTCCGGACCCTGCCGCCACCGGTCAGGCCGGCCCGCGAGACCGCGACCAGGTCGCCCGGGACGTACGTCGACGGCAGGCGCCACTCGGTGTCGACGAGGGATCGGTCATCGGTCGCCACCGAGCGATACGTGGTCATGGTGTCGCCGTAGGTACACGCCGGCAGGCCGGGCGTTGGGTCCACGTCCGGCCCCGGATCGCTGCCGGTCGTGTCGCCGGCCGGGGCGGGCGAGGAAGAAGCCGCCGGTCCCGCGGGAGCGGAGCCACTGCCGGGCTCGTCCGGGTCCGGGCCCGGCCGGGCGTCCCGGGCTGACGGTCGTGTCGGCCGGCAGACGGGGTCCCGCCGCGGCGGCGTTGGCCGCGACGCCAGCGAGCAGGAGGGCGGCCACCGCAAGGCCAGCCGCGACCAGCTTGCGGAACGTCGCCTTCCCCCGCTTCATGCCTGCTGTCCTCGTGCGACCGGATGATTGGTGGGTCGCACTGTGGGCGCGCGAGCGCTCGGTTCGGGATCAGCCCGCCGTCCTCATCCCGGTCGTTCGTGGCGCTGATCCTTCGTCGGCCGGTGGCTGCGATCCCGGTCGCCTGTCCGACGGCCGCGCCGTCGCCGGCCTCACGCTGGCCGGTCGGACCCGCCGGCTATCGCCCGTCCTCCCGGCGATCGGTCCGGCTCTCGGGCGCCGCGTCCTGTTCGGCGATCACGGCCCTGATCTGCGCCCGGAGCGCCGTCACGAACGCCGGGTCCTCGAACAGCGTCGCTGGGCTCCCTGCCTCGGGGAGGTCGTCGCGCTCGGCACGGGCCGGAGACATCCGCCGATCGACGACCGCCTCGAGCCGCCGCTTGATCGGGGTGAAGGTCGTCGCGAGGATCAGCGTGGTGAGCACCAGCACGAGCTCGGACGACTGCCCGGCGACGCCGACGAACAGGGCATTGAACAGGCGAACCGAGGCGGTGTAGAGGCCGGCCAGGATCGCCGTGAGCGCGCCGTAGACGAACGTCCGGCCGAGGATCGTGTCGATCCCGTACAGGTTGTAGCGGAGGATCGCGAAGACGATCGCGATCGGCGGGATCGACGCCGTGACGTAGAAGAGGGTCAGGACGACCCTGCCCACCTGCTCCTCGGCCGGCAGGTAGATCGCCACGATGTACGCCACGAAGCCGATCGCGAGGAGGACCCCGGACCACAGGTACCAGCGGAGCTGGAGCCGCCCCAGCGCGTCCGTCTGTCGATAGCGGATCACGAGGGCGGTGCCGGATGCGATCGAGCCAAGGGTCAGGAGCAGCGGACCGATGAGGTTGCGGGTGGCGCCGATCCAGGACGGGACCTGGCCCGCCTCGATCGGGGCATCGATCGCCGGCAGGAGGAGCAGCGGCCCCGGCGTGATGACGAGGCCGACAGCCATCGCGGCGGCACCGATGACCGTCGTCGCCACGACGAGCCGCCAGGCCGGCGACAGGAGCCGCCCATCCGGGAAGACCATTCCGAGGATCACCGCGACGAGCGTCCCGACCGAGAAGGCGAAGGCCGACGTGACCGCGGCCAGCCAGGCCGGATCGACGGGCAGCGCGACACCCGTCTCGGCCAGCGCCAGGTAGCCGTTCGCGAACGATGCCAGCGACACGGCCAGGGCGAAGGCGAGGATGATCAGTCCGATCGGGTTGTCCGGCCGCCGCACGACGAGGATCAAGCCGGCGGTCGCCTGGGTGACGACGAGGCAGATGAGGGCGATGAACCCGATCGGGCTCATGAACCCCTGCGGGAGGGGGGCGTAGCCGGATCGCACCCAGAGCAGGAACCCGACGATGCAGATCACGACCGCCGCGGTCCAGCCGGCGGCCGCCAGCGTCGGTCGCCAGTGGTGGGTGGGCGTCGCCGACGTCGCCGCCGTCGCGGCGATCGGGCTCGGTCCGCCGGTCGGACGGCTCGGAGCGCCCTCGGTCATGGCTCCAGGAGCTGGTAGGCGCCGAGGGTCAGGAACTCCTCGAACTCGTCGGCCAGGACCAGCCGGTCGAGGAGCTCGGCGGCATCGCCGAGGCGGCCGGAGCTCGGCCCACCGTGGCGTGCCAGCTCCTCGTCGTGGATCGACCGATAGAGCTGGTCGTCGACGACCCGGCCGTCGTCCAGCCGGGTCCGGTGGCGGCGCCACTGCCAGAGCTGCGAGCGGCTGATCTCGGCCGTCGCCGCGTCCTCCATCAGGTTGTCGATCGCGGCCGCGCCGTTGCCCTGCAACCAGGCGTCGAGATAGCGGAGCCCGACGCTGACGTTCTGGCGCAGCCCGGCCTCGGTGACCCGGCCATCCGGGATGGACATGTCGAGGAGCTCCGCCTGGGACGCGATCACGTCCTCGCGCAGGCGCTCCTTCTGGTTCGGTTGGGAGCCCAGGACCCGGTCGAACACCTCGGCCGCGACGGGCACCAGGTCGGGATGGGCGACCCACGTCCCGTCGAAGCCGTCACCAGCCTCACGCTCCTTGTCCTCGCGGACCCGGACCAGGGCGTTGGCCGTGACCTCCGGCTCGCGTCGGTTCGGGATGAACGCCGACATCCCGCCGATCGCGTGGGCCCCGCGTCGATGGCAGGTCCGGACGAGGAGCTGGGTGTAGGCCCGCATGAACGGCACGGCCATCGTCACCTGGGCCCGATCCGGCAGGACGAACTCCGGCCGGTCGCGGAACTTCTTGATGATGCTGAAGATGTAGTCCCAACGGCCGGCGTTCAGGCCGGCAGCGTGCTCGCGCAGCTCGTACAGGATCTCGTCCATCTCGAACGCCGCCAGGATCGTCTCGATCAGGACGGTTGCCCGGACCGAGCCGGCCGGGATGCCGACGACCTCCTGGGCGGCGTGGAACACGTCGTTCCAGAGCCGGGCCTCGAGATGGCCCTCGAGCTTGGCGAGGTAGACATAGGGGCCGCTGCCGCGCTCGAGCGAGGCCGCGCCGTTGTGGGCCAGGAACAGGCCGAAGTCGAACAGGCTGGCCGAGACCGGCCGCCCGTCGACGGTCACGTGCCGCTCCTCGAGATGCCAGCCCCGTGGCCGGACGACGAGGGTCGCGACCTGCTCGCCGAGCCGGTAGGTCTTGTCCGGGGTCGTCAGCTCGAGCGTTCCGCGGACCGCCTCGCGCAGCGCCGCCTGGCCACCGACGATGTTCGCCCAGGTCGGGCTCAGCGCATCCTCGAGATCGGCCATGAACACCCGGGCGCCCGAGTTCAGGGCATTGATCATCATCTTCGGTTCGGCCGGTCCGGTGATCTCGACCCGGCGGTCGTCCAGGTCGGGCGGCGTCGGTGCGACCCGCCAGTCGGTGGCCCGCACGTCGGCCGTTGCGCCCAGGAAGTCCGGCGAGCGACCCGCGGCCAGCTCGCGATAGCGGGCCGCCCGGGCCTCGAGGATCGCCTGGCGGGTCGGGCCGAACCGGCGCTGGAGGCCGGCGACGACGGCGAGCGCCTCGGGGGTCAGGATCGCCTCGGCGCCGGGCACGGCCGGACCCACGATCTCGACGCCCATCGGCAGGAGGCCGGCCATCAGCGTGCCGATCGGCGGACGGTCGCCTCGATCAGCCCGTAGGGCTCGGTCGTGGCGACGAAGATCTCGCCCCGGTTCTCGAGCCCGAACGGGGTCAGGTCGACCGTCCAGTGGTGGAGGTTCGGCAGCACCATCGTGATCTCCTCGAGCGCAGCGTGCCGGTCGAGGATCGCCCGACCGACGATCCAGATCGACGCCTGGACGGACGGGCTGGCGTGCTCGGCGAAGACGTCGAGGAGCGTGCCCTGGACGCCGTCGAACAGCGCGTCCCAATCGAGCTCGGTCCCAGCGTAGCGCCAGGTCGCCCTGACCCGGGTGGCCATGATCCGATCGTCGGTCTCGGCGAGGGTGGTGTAGGCGTCGCGCGGGAAGCCGCTGAACGCCGATCTGGCCGTCTTCATCACCGTGAGGTCCTCGATCCCCGCCGAGACGTGCGTCGGCGCGTCCCGGCCGGCCGTGACGATCGCCGTTCGGGTGAAGTCGCCGGCCCGGATGAACGCGTCGCGCGACGGGCCGCCATCGGTCGGCATCGGCAGCCAGCGATGCTCCCGGATCGTGACGGTCGAGCTGGCAACCTGGGGAGACGCCAGGAAGTGCTCGGCGACGACCCGTCCGAACCCCTCGATCGCCCCGGTCAGGTGCTCCGGGGCCAGGGCATAGACGCTGTTCTTCATCGTGTCGGTCGCGACGACGTTCGCGTTGTCGCCACCGGTGTGGGCCGCGCCGAAGTCGCCCTCGAGCGCGATCGCCACGGTCAGGTCGCGCAGCCGGCGGCGATCGTCATCACGGCTGACCTTGACCAGCCGGATCGCGGACTTCCCGTAGCGGTTCGGGCCGAGCTCGATCACGAGCGCGTCCCCCTCGCGCCGACGAGCTCGATGTCGGGGGTCATGCTGACCACGGGTCGTTCCTCCAGCCCGATGTGGAACCCATCCCCACCGCCAACCCGAAGGCAGCCGCCGCCTTCCATCGGCGCCTCGAGCCCGAGCAGATCGACGTAGAACCGTCTCAACCGCTCGAGGTCGGCGACGTGGACGAACAGGTGGCTGAACCGGGTTGGCATCGCTGCCTGCGCTGACCCTACCAGCCGCCGACGTCGCGGACGAGCCGGTGGAGCACGCGACCGGCGACCGCCCGTCGATAGGCTGCCGTCGACCGGACGTCGTCGATCGGCCGCAGCTCGTCCGTCAGGGCGCTCACCGCGCGCTCCGCGGTGTCGGGAGTCGGCGCCGCGCCCTCGAGCGCGGCCTCGGTCGCCGTCGCGCGGATCGGCGTTGGCGCCACCGAGCCGAGCCCGAGCCGGACGTCGTGCCAGGCTGGGGATCCGGGCCGCTCGGTCCAGCCGAGCGCGACGACGACCTTCGAGATGGCCTGGGCGCGGCGGGTCCCGACCTTCCGGAACCGCTGCCGGCGGCCCGCCGCGATCGGGATCCGGACGCGGACGAGGAGCTCGTCGGGGCGGACGGCGGTCGTCCGATAGGCCGGCCAGAAGTCGGTCGCCGCGATCGTCCGTTCGCCGGCCGCGCCGCCCGCCACGAGCTCGGCGTCGAGGGCCAGCAGGACCGGCAACGTGTCGCCGGCCGGCGATGCGTTCATCACGTTGCCGCCGATCGTGCCGCGGTTCTGGATCTGGGCCGCCCCGATCGTCGACGCCGCCTCGACCAGGGCCGGGACGTGCTCGGCGCACAGCGGCGAACGCCGGATGTCCGTGTACGTCGTCAGGGCCCCGAGCTCGAGCGTTCCGTCGCGCAGTGCGATCCCGCGCAGCTCGGCGAGTCGCCACAGGTCGAGGACGCTCCCCGGCGGCTCGCCGATCTCGCCGGTGATCTGGACGAGGAGGTCGGTCCCACCGGCGAGCGGGCGGTGGACCGAGCCGGCCAGCAGGGCATAGGCCTCGGTCAGCGACGCGGGCGAGACGACCGGCGGCTCGGCGGGCACGCGCCTACTCCGTGACCGGTGGGGGCACCGAAGCCTCGCCCGCCGACCGCCGGCTCGCGGCCAGGGCGATCGCCTCGACGATCTTCGTGTACCCGGTGCAGCGGCAGAGGTTCCCCGCGATGGCCTCCCGGATGGCTTCGTCGGTCGGCGGCGCACCGGATGCCAGGAAGGCGTCGCCGGCCATCAGCATCCCCGGGGTGCAGATCCCGCACTGGGCGCCGCCGGTCTCGAGGAACGCGCGCTGGAGCGACCCGAGCCTCGGCAGCCCGCCGGCGGCCGGGCCCGGGCCGAGCCCCTCGACGGTCCGGATCGATTGCCCGTCGACCTGGCAGACCGGGACGAGGCAGCTGACCGCGACCGCTCCGTCGATCAGGACGGTGCACGCGCCGCACTCGCCCTCGCCGCAGCCCTCCTTCGTGCCGGTCAGCCCGAGGTCCTCGCGGAGAACGTCGAGCAGCCGGCGCATCCCGGGCGCAGCCACCTCGGTCGGGACGTCGTTGACGGTGAGCCGCCAGGTCATCGCGAGATGCCGGGCGGCTCGGGCGGCTCGATCCCGGCCAGGGCGGCCATGATCCGCTCCGGGCTCGCCGGCAGGTCATGGATCCAGGCGCCGGTCGCGTCGTGGATCGCCGCCACGACGGCCGGCGCCCCGACGTCCATCGGCAGCTCGCCGACGCCCTTCGCGCCGTGAGGCGCATCCGCGAACGGAGCCTCGACGAGGATCGTCTCGATCCGCGGCGCGTCGAGGGCGGTCGGGATGATGTAGGTCTGGAGCCGATCGTTGAGATAGCGGCCGTCGCGCAGCTTGATCTCCTCGATCGTGGCATAGCCGACCGCCTGGAGCGTGCCGCCCTCCACCTGCCCCTCGCACAGGACCGGGTGGATCACCCGGCCGACGTCGTCGACCGCGACGACCGACAGGACGGCGACCTCGAAGGTGTCGAGATCGACCTCGACCTCGGCGACTGCGGCCGCCCAGCCGAACGCCGGATAGGCGTCGCCGGTGTAGGTCGCGTCGTCGAAGCCGACCCCGGGATACGGCTCGAACGCTTCCACGACCGAGGTCCTGCCGTGGGCGGCCGCGTCGTCGCGATAGCTCTCGGCGAACGACCGGCCGGTGCGCGCCTCGACCTCGGATCGCAGCCGCCGGGCGGCCTGGATCGCCATGCCGCCGACCACCATCGCCGTGCGCGAGGCGACCGTCGGTCCGGAGTCGGGCACGACGGCCGTGTCCTGCGGCGCGATGTCCACGTCCTCGATCGGCACGCCAAGCTCCGCGGCGACGAGCTGGGGGAAGATCGTCTTCGTTCCCTGGCCCATCTCGGTCGATCCGGTCAGGATCCGGACGACGCCCTCGGCCGTCAGCTCGAGGCCGATCACCGAGCCGAGCCTGGCCTCGCCCGAGCCGGTGAAGCCGGCCCCGTGCCAGGCGAGCGCGAGGCCGATACCCCGCGCGGTCCGGTCCCGTCCGGTCCGGCCGGCGCGAGCCGCTGCCGTCCGCGCCCGGCCGCGGTCGAACTCGGCCGCCTCCGCCGCCCGGTCGAGGACCTCCTCCCCGGCGACGCCACCTCGGAGGACCTGCATCGTCGGGGTGATCCCCCCGAGCCGGTAGACGTTCCGCCGGCGAACCTCGAGCGGCGACAGGCCGACCGCCTCGGCGATCCGGTTGAGCTGGGTCTCGGCAGCGAATTCCGACTGGGGCGCCCCGAAGCCGCGGAAGGCGCCGTTGGGCGGCGTGTTCGTGGCGACCGCCCGGCTCCGGATCCGGACGTTCGGGACGTCGTACGGACCGCCGGCGTGGATCGTCGCCCGGGACAGGACGACCGGGGTGAGGGTCGTGTAGGCGCCGCCGTCGAGGACGAGCTCGATGTCCTGGGCGACGAGCCGCCCGTCGCGCATGACGCCGGTCCGGTGAGTCACGATCGCCGGGTGGCGCTTCGTGGTCGCCGCGAGGTCCTCGTGGCGGTCGTAGATCATCCGGACGGGCCGGCCGGTCCGCCGGGCGAGGAGCGCGGCATGGAGCCCGATCATCGACGGGTACTCTTCCTTGCCGCCGAAGCCACCGCCGGTCTCCGCCTGGACGACGCGCGCCTGGTCCGAGCTGAGCGCCATCCCCCGCTTGAGCGCCTCGTGAACGTAGTACGGACACTGGAGGCTGCCGTGGACGGCCACCCCGCCGTCCTCGCGAGGCACCGCGATCATCGCGTTGTTCTCGATGTAGAGCTGCTCCTGGTGCCCGACCCGGTAGGTGCCCTCGACGATCAGGTCGGCCATCGCCAGGCCCGACTCGACGTCGCCCTTCGCCAGGTCGTAGTGGGCCAGGATGGTCGTCGACGCGAGCGGGTCGAAGACCGGCGGGAGCGGCTCGGTCCGGAGGCGGACCCGACGGCGGGCCGCCCGGAGCATCTCGCGGTCGGCGGCCGCCAGCAGAGCGACCGGCTCCGCCTGGTGGCGGATCTCGCCGCCGACCGGAACGAGGATCGGCTGGTCCTCGGCGATGCTGGCCACGACGTTGTCGCCTGGGATGTCGGCGGCGGTCACGACCGCCACCTTCGACCAGTCGAAGCCCGGATCGAGCTCGATCCCGAGGAGATGCGCATGGGGCTCGGTCGAACGGATGGTCGCGCCGTACCAGGCGCCCGGGAAGACCAGGTCGTCGGCATAGAGCGCCGTCCCGGTCAGCTTGGCCGGGCCCTCGCGCCGAAGCGGCGCGGTCGTCGCGCGGCCCCGGGTCGGCGAGGCCGGTGGCACTACGACGGGGGCGGGTGCGCCCGTCTGCGGGGGGCTCGGCGAACGGCCGGGGCGGGTCTCGATGGTCATCGACAGTCAGGCTCCTGCGACGTTGCCGAAGGGTTGCTTCGGCGATCGCGCGCTGTCAAGTCACGGTTGGCGAAGCCAGGGCCTCGGCGACGAACGCCGGCTAGGGCGCATCTCCGTCGGCCAGCCAGCGGACCTGCTCGAGGGTCAGCCGGACGTCGGCGCCGGCCGCTGCTTCCTCGAGCTCCGGGATCGTCCGGACGCCGATGACCGCCCGGGTCGGGAAGGGCTGGTTGAGGACCCAGGCCAGGGCGACCTGGTTGGCCGTCAGCCCGAGCTCACGTCCGAGGAGCCGGGCGCGCTCGCGCCGCTCGCGATTCGCCGACGAATCGAACGCCGCCGTGGCGGCGACGTCGACTGCGCGAGCGTCGGTTCCGAAGGCCGTGGCCTGGGCCGTACCGGCCGAGCCTTCGACGAAGTACGCCCGGGCCAGCGCCGACCAGGCGAGGAGCGGCAGCTGGCTGGCGGTGTACCAGGCAAGGGACGCGGCGTCGCCGGCCACGACGCAGCCGGCCCAGGGCGGCCGGGTGGCGTGGGCCAGGGCGAGGTTGGGGCTGGCCACCTCGAACGGCGGGACGCCGTGGGCGATCGCCCAGGCGTTTGCCTCGGCGAGCCTGGCCGTCGTCCAGTTGGAGCCGCCGGCCGCCCCGATCCGGCCGGCTGCCCGATGCTCGGCGAGGGCGGTCATGATCTCGCTCACCGGGACCGCTTCGTCGTCGCGGTGGAGGAGGAACAGGTCGACCCGGTCGAGGCCCAGGCGCTCGAGGCTCTCGGCGAGGTCGGTCTCGATGGCGCCGGGGTTGACTCGGGGCGGACCGTCCTGGATCGCCGGATGGCAGCCCTTCGTGATCACGAACAGCTCGGCCCGGTCGGCCCGGCCGGCGAGCCAGCGACCCAGCGCCGGCTCGGTCGGGTACCAGCGCGCCGTCTCGAACGCGTTGCCGCCGAGCTCGACGAACCGGTCGTAGAGCGCCGGCAGGTCCTCGGGCTGGGCCGACTGACCCAGGACGATCCTGGAGACGGGTCGCTCGACTCGGGGCAGGACCGGTCGCTCCATCAGTCCGGACGCCCGCGCCTGAGCGCTCGACCAGGGAGGGCACCGGTGTGCTCGCCGCCGTCGATCACGAGCTCACCGTTGACCAGGACGTACGGGATCCCGGCCGGGAACCGGCGCGGGTCGTCGTACGTGGCGAGCGACCGGACCGTCGCCGGGTCGAAGACGACGACGTCGGCCTTCAGTCCGTCGGCGAGGCGCCCGCGATCGGCCAGCCCGAGCCGGGCGGCCGGCGTCCCGGTCATCTTCCGAACGGCCGCCTCGAGGCTGAGCAGCCGCTGCTCGCGGACGAACTCGCCGAGGATCCGCGGGAACGACCCGTACGTCCGGGGCGATGGCTTGGCGCCGATCAGCACGCTGTCGGTTCCGATCATCGACTGGTCGTGGACGAGGAACGGCGGGATCCCCGCGGTGTGCGGTCCGGGCGCGACCTCGTTGACCCGGAGATCCTCGGACAGGAGCAGCTCGCAGATGCCGTCGACGGGGTCGAGCCCGGTGTCGGCCAGGTAGGCCCCGAGCGTCCGGCCCTCCCACTGCTCGTGCTCGGGTCGGGCGAAGTAGCCGAGCCGCAGGTCGTCCCAGCCACCGGCGCCGGCGAACAGTCGACCGCGCGCCGCCAGCTCGTCGCGGATCCGCTCCCGCACGGCCCGGTCGGCGAGGCGCTCCCTGAGCGGGGCCACACCGCCGGCCTGGATCCACGTCGGGAGCATGATCAGCAGGCGCGTGCTCGCCCACTCGTAGGGGTAGAGATCGAAGCTGACGTCGAGGCCCTCGGTGCGGGCGTCGTCGACCAGGCCGAGCATGTCGCCGGGCGTGCCGGGGAACGTCGCGCGATGGTAGAAGTGGGTGATGTGGACCGGCCCGCCACCCGACCGCCGGCCGATCTCGATCGCTTCGCGGAAGGGATCCAGGAAGCCGTCGCCGAGCGGGTAGCGGACGTGGGTGTGGTAGAACCCGCCGAGCCTCGAGGCCTCGGCCAGGAGCGCGGCCAGCTCGTCGGTCGAGGCGTAGGCGCCCGGCGGGTAGTCGAGCCCGCTCGACAGGCCGAAAGCGCCCTCCTCGAGGCCTTCCCGAAGGAGCGCCCGCTGGTCCGCCATCTGGGCCGGCGTGGCCTCGACCTCGTCCCAGCCGATCGCCGCGATCCGGAGCGCCGAGTTGCCGACGAGGTAGGCGATGTTCACCGCGACCCGGCGGTCGAACCGGGCCAGGTACTCGGCGACCGTCCGCCAGTCGCAGGCGAGGCCCTCGGGACGACCGTCCAGGCCGGCGTTGAGGGTCAGGAAGTCATCGAGGTCGGGCTGGGTCCGGAACGGGTGCGTAGGCGTTGCCGTCGACCCCGATGACCTCCGTCGTGACCCCCTGGCGGACCTTCGGCTCGTGACGCGGCTCGGCCAGGATCACGAGGCCGCTGTGGCTGTGCATGTCGATGAAGCCCGGCGCGACGACATGGCCGCGCGCATCGATCCGGCGCCGGGCATCGAGGCCGGCCGCGCCGTCCTCAGCCGGCCCCGGGGCCGCGGAGCACGCGAAGGCGGTCGCCGGTGACCGCGACGGCCCCGGCGAAGCCAGGGTCGCCCCGTCCCGTCGACGATCGTGCCGCCCTCGATCAGGATGTCGTACGGCTCGGTCACGTGGTCGCCTCGGTCCCGTCGATGGCTCGGTCATCACACAGAGGCCCGCCCGGCTGTGCGCGGAGCGCTCGAACCAGCGATCGGGCTGGTGGCTGTCGCCGCCTTGAGCCTGACGCGCTCCAGCCAGGCACGCTGGATCTCAGACCTGAGCGTCCCGAGCTCGAATCCGAGCAGTCAATCGTCTTGGCCGGCGGTTCGATCCCCGGTTCGAGCCTGAGGCGCACATCGACGCAATCGGGCTCAGGCAGAGGGTCGATCGCCTCTCGGTCGTCGAGAGCCGGACCCGCTGAGTAGATCGCCCGTTGATCGACAAGGACGAAGATGTCGCTCCGATGGCAACCCGAGAGCGACCCACTGACCGTGGATCCAGACTGGCGGCCCGTTCCCTCGTGGCCGTCGGCGATGAGATGCGCCGAGCTCGGATCGGGGCCGGACTGAGCCAGGTGGGGGTCGCCAGGGCCGCAGGGGTCTGCCACACCACCGTCGGTCGGATCGAACGCGCGAGCACGCCAGGCGTTTCGATCCACGTTCTGGGCAGAATCTGCGCTGTCGTCGGGCTTGATCTGGTGATCCGGGCCTACCCAAACGCGGACCCAGTGCGAGACGCTGCCCAGATCGCTCTCCTGGAACGCCTTCGTCTTCGACTCCCGTCGTCCTCGCGCTGGAGCAGCGAGGTGCCTCTCCCGATCCCCGGCGACCTCCGAGCATGGGACGCTGTCATCGGGCCTGCGAGCGCTCCGACCGCCGTCGAGGCGGAGACACGCCTGGCGGACCTCCAGGCGATGGAGCGGAGGATCAATCGCAAGCAGCGGGATGGCGGGATGGCACGGGTCATCATCGTGGTGTCTGGAAGCGCGGCGAACCGCCGTGCGCTGGCGATCGGGCGCGAGGCTCTCCGACACGACTATCCGCTCGACACGAGGGAGGTCATGGCAGCCCTCGCCGAGGGACGACAGCCGGCCGCCAACGGCATCGTCATCCTCTGACCCTGCTCACGGGTCTCGACCTCGCTCACGTCCCTGCCTCCGCCAGGCCCGGCGGGCCATCCAGCAGGCGGCCGCGGACCCACGCGGCGCGGACCATCGAGGGGTGCGGTCGGAAGGCGAGCCGCGAGACGATCTCGGCCGGGTCGTCGGAGTCGATCCCCGGGATCGGGGCGACGGTTCGCGGATCGATCGCGATGAGATCGGCCTCCTTGCCGGTCTCGAGCGACCCGATCCGGTCGGCCAGCCCGAGGGCGCGTGCCCCTTCGTAGGTGCCGAGCCGGAGCCAGTCGAGCGGGCCGAGCGGCGGCGGCGCGTCGGCTCCGGCCAGCACTCGCAGGCCGTTCATGATGTACGCCCCGGCGCGCATGTTGGCGAAGATCGACAGCTCCGGTCCCGCGGCGACGTCGGAGCCGAGGCCCACCCGGATCCCGGCCGCCCGGTAGCGGGCGAGCGGCATGGCCCCCGAGGCGAGGAAGAAGTTCGAGGCCGGGCAGTGGGCCACGGCGGTGTCGGTCGCGGCGATCCGGGCGACCTCGCGCTCGGACAGGTGGATGGCGTGGGCGAGCACGGTCCGCGGTCCGAGGCCGCCGGCCCGGTCGTACACGTCGACGTAGTCGGTCGCCTCGGGGAACAGCCGCGCCACCTCGCGCAGCTCGCCGGCGTCCTCGGACAGGTGCGTCTGCCAGTACGCCCCGGTCTGGCGCGCGAGGGTCGCCGACTCGCGCAGCATGTCGGCGCTGCACGAGACCGCGAACCGCGGCGTGAACGCGTACTGGAGGCGACCGTCGTCGCGGCCGTGCCAGCGCGCGCACAGGTCGGCCGACTGGCGCAGGCTGACCTCGAGGATGCGGTCGGCCGGCAGCCGGTCGTCGTAGGTCAGCCGATCCATCATGACCTTGCCGATGATCGCCCGGATGCCGTGGGCTTCGGCCGCCCGGAAGGCGGCATCGAGGCTCGGCTCGAACACCGCGCCGTACATGAGCGCGGTCGTCGTCCCGGCGGCGGCCATCGCCCGGAGCGCGGCCGGAACGACGCGCTCGGCGGTCGGCTCGTCGAACTCTCGCTCGAGCGGGAAGATGTAGCGCTCGAGCCAGGCGAGCAGGTCCAGGCCCGCCCCGACACCGGCATTCGGCAGCTGCGGCAGGTGGACGTGGAGGTCGACCATCCCCGGCAGCACGACGAGTGGCCGGAGGTCGATGACCGCGTCGAGGATCGCGGTCAGATCGGTGTCAGGCACGGCTGCCGCCGCCGTGCGGAACCATTCCGCCCAATCCGAGACCGCGCCGAGGCGGCCGGTCGCGTCGACCACGAGCGCACCGTCGGGCCAGTAGTCCGTGCCACCGCCGGCGCGTGGCGTGAGGATCCTCGCCCTGAGCGTGAACGGCGGCCGATCCGGAAGGGGCAACCCTGGTGCCATCCGAGCGCTACCCGGCCGCCCGCGGCTCGAGGATCACGACCGGTCCGGGCGCGCCGTGCTCGTCCCCAGGCGCCCGCCGGACAGGCGGTCGAGCAGGCGATGGAGCCGCCACGAGAGCCGGAGCCAGAGCGGGTGACCGGTCACCGGGCCATCCTACGGGAGTCGAGACAGGCGAAGGCGCGTCACCCGTCGACCGTCGCCGGCCGTCGCGCCGAGTCGCCTGGCCCACGACGAGCCGGCGGCGGCGACCTCGCCGGGATGGGCGGGCCGGAGCTCCTCGAGCTCGAGCCCGGCGGCTCGCCACCCGTCGGCCAGGCGATGCCGATCGACGGCCGTCGCGGGCAGGCCGGCCAGCCGGTCCCGCGGCTCGATCGAGAGGAGTGCGTCGAGCCTACCGAGCGGTGCCACGAGCGAGGCGAGACCGGCCGTCGCGACGAGGATCGAGGGCGAGCACTCCGCGCAGGAGCGAACCCCACGGGAGCTGGACCGTCACGAGATCGCCCCGCCCGGCGAGCTCGGGCGGCGGGGACTCGACCCCGGCCACGACGAACAGCGCGTTCTGGAGCCCGCCGCGCGCCGTCGCTCGAGCTGCCCGGCGCGACGCTTCGGCCATCGGCTCGGCCACCGCATCGAGTCCGATCACGAGGCTGGCCGGCGCGCGCGCAGCGGCGGCCAGGACCGCCCGGCCATCGCCCGTGCCGACGTCGATATGGACCCGCTCCGAGCGGGCGAACAGGTCGGTCAGTTAGCCGACGTCCACCTCGAGGACGTGTCGGCCGATCAGTCTGCGCATGGTCGGCCGAGGATACACTCGGTCGGTGACCGACGCGCCGATCGGCCCGTATCCGCGACTCCCGCTCATGGTCCGTCCTCCGGACCCGGGCGCGACCGTCGTGGCCCATCGGGTGGCCGAGCTCGTCGCCGCCCGTCGGCCCGAGCTGGCGGTCGAGCACCTCGGCAGCACGGCGGTTCCGGGGCTCCCCGGCAAGGGCGTCGTCGACCTCGGGATCCACCCGGTCGACCCGTCGCGCGTCCCGGCGATCACCGAGCTCCTCCTCGACCTTGGCTTCCAGCGCCAGGACACGGCGAACGCCTTCCCGGCGACCCGTCCGCTCGTCCTCGGCGGGATGAGGCCGGGCAACGGCGACGAGCAGCCCCGCCAGATCCACCTCCATGTCATCCCCGACGAGGCGGAGTGGAGCCGCCAGATCGCCTTTCGCGACGCCCTTCGTCGCGATCCCGGGCTCGTCGCCGAATACACCGAGCTGAAGCGCGAGATCGTCGAGACCGGGATCACGAGCGGCCTGCGCTACTCGATGGCCAAGACCGCCTTCATCCGCCGCGTCCTCGCCGACGTGGGCGCTGCCGAAGCCCCGATCCCGATCGGATCCACGATCGGGATCCTCGGTGGCGGCCAGCTCGGCCGGATGCTCGGGACCGCGGCCCGCGCGCTCGGCTATCGAGTCGCGATCCTCGACCCCGACCCAAACTGCCCGGCCGCGGCGATCGCCGATCGGCAGGTCGTGGCCGCCTATGACGACACGACGGCGGCGCTCGAGCTCGCCGACGACTGCGCCGTCATCACCTACGAGCTCGAGCACGTGTCGGCCGCGCTCGTCGACGCCCTCGAGGAACGGCTCCCGGTCCGGCCCGGATCGTTCGCCCTGAAGACCACCCAGCATCGCCTGGCCGAGCGTCGGTTCCTCGAGTCGATCAATGCACCGACCGCGCCCTGGCGCGAGGTCCGGACGCCGGCCGAGCTCGAGGCCGGCGCCCGAGCCTTCGGCTACCCGCTCAGGCTCAAGGCGGCGATCGGTGGCTACGACGGCCGGAGCCAGGTCCGGATCGCGGAGGACGACGGCCCGGCCGGGATCGAATCGGCCTGGGCGACGCTCGGCCCGATCGCCGAGCGGGCGGGCCTGCTGCTCGAGCCGGAGCTCGACTTCGCCCTCGAGCTGTCGGTCGTCGTCGGTCGCGACCTGGCCGGTCGAGCCGCACCGTTCCCCCCGGCCGCCAACCGTCACGAGCTGGGGATCCTCGTCGAGACGGTCGCACCTGCGCCGCCGCCGGTTACCGGGGCCGTGGCCGACGAAGCGACCGAGCTCGCTGTCCGCATTGCGATGGAGCTCGACCTCGTCGGCACGCTGGCCGTCGAGCTGTTCCTCCTGCGGGACGGCTCGATCGTCGTCAACGAGCTCGCTCCGCGCGTCCACAACAGCGGACACTGGACGATCGAGGGCGCCTCGACCAGCCAGTTCGAGCAGCACATCCGGGCAATCTGCGGCCTGCCGCTCGGATCGCCCGACCCGCACGGCCCGACGGCGATGGTCAACATCCTGGGCACCGGTCCGGCGCGCGACGCCCATCTCGTCGGCGTCGAGGCTGCGCTGGCCGATCCGCTCGCACATCTCCACGTCTATGACAAGCGCCAGGTCTTCGAGCGGCGGAAGATGGGCCACCTGACGGTCATGGCCGGGACGGCCGACGAGGCGCTCCAGCGCGCCCGGTCGTCGGCGGGCCGCCTGACCTGGGGCTGACCCCAGGGATGGGCGCCCGGGCCGCCTTCGTGGCGCTCCTCCGCGGGGTCAACGTCGGGGTCCGGAGCGTCCTGGCTCCCCAGCTCGAACGCCGGCTCGGGGTGCGGGCCACGGCTCGCAACCTGGCCACGGTCCGGACGCTGCTGGCCATGTGCGACGAGGCGGTCCCGCGCTAGTCGAGTCGGCCAGGTTGCATTCGTCGTCCTCTTGAAGGAGGTGCTCGGGAATGCGCTACGTGATGTTCACCTGGGTCGGCGAGACGGGTCTGGCCGAATGGAACGCGATGACGCCGAACGACCGCGAGGCCTACGTCGAGCTCCACCGGGACTGGTTCCGCCGCCATCGATCGCGGATCGCCGGGGGCGAAGAGCTCGCGGCATCGACCGAGTCGAGAACGATCCGCCGGCTCCGGCACGGCCGCACCACGACCGACGGCCCGTTCATCGAGACCAAGGAGCTGCTCGGTGGGTTCATCGTGGTCGAGGCCGACTCGCTCGACGCGGCAGTCGCGATGGCGGCGGAATGGCCGGCCCTGGGGACCGTCGGCAACGCGGTCGAGGTCCGCCCGACGGACTCGACGGGCTGAGCGCATCGACGACGGCGGACGGACCGGCGCCGGCGCCGGTGCCGGCGGTGCGGGCCGCGGGGCAACAGGCACTAGAATCCGGCGGTCAGCCCGCGCCACGCCGACCAGGAGCAGAGCCACGATGCCGACCGCCCAGCCCCATCGCGTGACCGTGATCCCCGGCGACGGCGTCGGACCCGAGGTCGTCCGGTCGGCGGTCAGGATCATCGCGGCGCAGGGCGTGGCGATCGACTGGGAGGAGGCCGAGGCCGGGGCCGAGGTCTTCAAGCGGGGCGATACGAGCGGGGTGCCGACGGCGACCCGCGACTCGATCGAGCGGACCGGGGTCGTCCTGAAGGGCCCGCTCGAGACCCCGGTCGGGTTCGGCGAGAAGAGCGCGAACGTGACCCTGCGCAAGCTGTTCGAGACCTACGCCAACGTCCGTCCCGCCCGCGAGCTCCCCGGTGTCCCGACCCGCTACGCCGGCGAGGGGATCGACCTGATCGTGGTCCGCGAGAACGTCGAGGACCTCTACGCCGGGATCGAGCACATGCTCACGCCCGACGTCGGGCAGTGCCTGAAGGTGATCAGCCGGAAGGGCTCGGAGAAGGTGATCCGGTACGCCTTCGAGCTGGCCCGTCGGGAGGGTCGGCGCAAGGTCACCTGCGCGACCAAGGCCAACATCATGAAGCTCACCGAGGGCCTGTTCAAGGCGGTCTTCGAGGAGCTGAGCGCCGAATACCCCGAGATCGCTGCGGACCACCTGATCATCGACAACGTCGCCCACCAGCTCGCCAAGGATCCCGCCCAGTTCGACATCGTCGTGACGACGAATCTCAACGGCGACATCATCAGCGACCTGGCCTCGGGCCTCGTCGGTGGGCTCGGGTTCGCCTCGTCGGGGAACTACGGCGACCGGGTGGCGATCTTCGAGGCGGTCCACGGCTCGGCGCCGAAGTACGCCGGCAGGGACGTGATCAACCCGACCGCGCTGATCCTCAGCTCGGTGCTCATGCTCCGCCACATCGGTGAGCCTGCGGCGGCCCAGCGGATCGAGGACGCCGTCCTGCGGACGCTCGAGGAGGGCGAGGCGATGACCCAGGACCTCGTCCGGCAGGCGGGCGGCGACATCGACACCGCGACGTCGACGACCGGCTTCACCGACGCAGTGATCGCCAACCTGGGCAATCGCCCGCAGCACCTCCCGGCACATCGCGCGACCGCCCCGGGCGGGCCGCCGCCGACACCGATGCCCGCCTGGTCGTACGGCCCCGAACGCTACGCGCGGATCGATCAACGGACGGTCGGGCTCGACATCTTCATCGCGACCGACATCCCGCCCGACGTGCTCGGCCCGGAGCTCGAAGGGCTGGCCGGCTCCGTCTACCGGCTGGACTTCGTCGAGAGCCGTGGCACGAAGGTCTACCCGTCGGTCGGGCTGGCCGCCGAGAGCGTCGGACTGCTGCGCGCCCGGTTCGTGACCGCCGACGGGGGCGACGCCGTCGACGCCGAGCTGCTCGAGCTCCAGGCCCGGGTGGCCGCTCGCCATCCGGGTTGGACCCATGTCGAGAAGCTCCACCTGTTCGACGGGGTCGAGGCGTTCACGAAGGCCCAGGGGGAGTAGCGTGACGACGCCGTCGGGGGTGCGGGTGGGGGTCGTCGGCGGCAGCCGCTCGGACTTCCCGATCCTCGAGAAGGCGGCCGCGCTCCTGACCGAGCTGGGGATCCCGAACGAGCTCCGGGTGGTGTCGGCCCATCGAACCCCAGACCTCCTCTATCGGTACGCCGAGGAGGCGGCCGGCCGTGGGATCCGGGTCATCGTTGCCGGGGCAGGGGGTGCCGCCCATCTGCCGGGGATGCTCGCGGCCAAGACCATCCTGCCGGTCATCGGGGTGCCGATCCCGACCCAGCACCTCGGCGGCCTCGACTCGCTCCTGTCGATCGTCCAGATGCCCCGCGGGGTGCCCGTCGCGACGGTGGCGATCGGCAACGCCGAGAACGCCGCCCTGCTCGCGGCCGAGATCCTGGCGCTGTCCGACCCGGCGCTCGCCGAGCGGGTCGCCGCCCACCGGGCCGCCCAGGCCCAGGCGGTCCTCGACGACGAGTCGAACCGGGCCTGACCCAGCCGTCAGCCGGGCGCGATCTTCGTCACGACGAACTGCGCCCGGCAGCGGGCGACCATCTGCGACTTCGACGGCCCGGGATCGAGCCCGGGCGAGAAGGCCACCGACTTGCAGGTCGTCGCCGCCGGATCGTTGAAGTGGCCGGTGACGGTCACGTATCCGTCGAGATGCGAGCCGAACGGACAGTCCTTCGCCGCGGCATCGGTGATCGAGCAACGGCCGAGGGCCGGCGCGACGCGGACGACCAGCCAGGCGTCCTGGTCCTGCTCGGCGAGCGGCTCCGGCTGGAGGATCACCCCGGTCCAGTTGTCGGCGATCCAGGCCGGCGTCATCTTCGAGCCGCTCACGCCGCCGAGGTCGGTGGTCGTCGGGACGTAGGCACGGAAGGTGAGCGGCGTCGAGTCGAAGCACGTGACGGCCCGTCCCGCGCGGGCGGTCTGCCTGACCGCCGCGAGATCGACCGGCGGGACCGGGCAGCCACCGCTGGTGGCCACCGAGGGCTCGGCGGTCGGCGACGCCGCCCGGCTGGGCGACGCCGTCGGGCTGGGCGTCGGACTCGGCATGGTCGACGCTGACGACACGGCCAGGCTCGGCGATGACTCGACGCTCGGCGACGCCGGACCCGACACGGTGGCCGCTGCGGGACTCGCGCTGGATCCCGTGCAGGCGGCCACGATCGCCAGCGCGACGACCGAGGCGACGAGCGCGCCGATGGGCGACCGAGGTCGGTTCGTGGTTCCCCCGTTCATGACAGCCTCCGACTCGTTGGACGCGCGCTCCCGTGGGACGACGGCACCGTCGACATCGTGACACGGACGGCCCGATGCACCGTCGAATCGATGGCAGCCGACGTCCGGGCTACGATGAGCCGATGGACGATCCCAGGTACGAGCCCGGGATGCCCGTGCTCGACCGCCAGGCGGTCCGCGAGCCGAGCCTCCCGCCGAGCCTCCAGGGTCTCCCGCCGCGATCGGTGCCGGAGCTGCGGCCGACGCCGCTCCAGCGCCACTTCATCTCGCTGTCGGTCGTCGCCCTGGTCTGCGGCGCCATCGCCATCACCGCGCTCGAGCTCGGCGTGCCGCTCGGGAGCCCGCTGGTCAAGCTGTGCGTGCTGATCGGGGCCCCGCTCCTGTTCCTGACCACGGGCGACGCGGCGCTCAGGATCTGGCGCTCCGCCTGGGCCTGGATGCCGGTCAACCCCGGGCGCGGAGTCTTCCGGCTGGCCTGGTTCGGGCTGACGGTCGTGCTGCTCGGCGTCCTTGCCGTCGTGACCTGGCTGGTCCTCACGGCATGAGCGAGGGTGACCGTGGCCCGGACGGTCGGTCGACCGACATCGCGTCGGGCGAAGGGGTCCCGGCCTGGGTTGCGGCGACGCTCAACCATTGCTCGCGCTGCGGGTCCGAGCTCGTCTACGGGCCGCTCGAGGGCGAGCACCGGCACCGCCTCGCCTGTCCGAGCTGCGGCCACATCGCCTACGTCAACCCGCGTCTCGTCGTGACCACCGTGCCGCTGACCGAAGCCGGTGAGATCGTCCTCATCCGGCGCGGGATCGAGCCCGCGATCGGGGCGTGGGCGCAGCCGGGCGGCTTCCTCGAGGTCGACGAGACGGTCCACGAGGGGGCGATCCGTGAGACCCTCGAGGAGACCGGGCTGCTCGTCGAGCCGGAGGAGATCATCGGGTTGTACTCGCGGCTCGAGGCGATCGTCGTCGTCGCCGTGTTCGAGGCCCGGATCGTGGGCGGCGAGCCGCGCCTGTCGCCGGAAGCGACCGAGATCCAGGCGTTCGCGCCCGAGGCGATCCCGTGGGCCGGGATCGGCTTCAAGACGACCTACTTCGCCCTCGTCGATTGGCTCGCGAAGCGACACCCAGACCTCGCGCCGGGACCGGCCCCGACCTGGCGCCGCTGGGAAGGCTGAGCGCGCCGGAGGGTCAGGCCGCGACGGACGGCGGCGTCGCTGCCCTGCGCGGGCTCGAGGCAGTCAGCCAGGGCCAGGCGCTCGACAGGAGCCCGATGATCGCGATCGAGGCGGCCCCGACCCCGATCAAGCCGAGCGTCGCCTGCCAGCTGACCCCGTTGTCGGTGGTGCTGCTGGCGATGACGAGCACGCCGTACACGCCGGCCATCCCGGCGAACAGCCCGACGACCGACACGGCGATCGCCGCCGCGGCTCCCCACCAGCGCCGCCCGCGCAGCGCCCAGGCCGTGATGACGAGCGTCGCTCCGAGGAATGCCCAGGCCAGCGAGTACTGGCGTTCGATCGAATCACCCGCGGACAGGGCCACGGCGTAGCCCTCGATCGCCCCGCCGACGATCAGGAGGATCAGCGAGATGGCGCTGATCGAGAGCGGCCGTCCGGGCCGTCGTCGGACGGGCGGCGGCTTCGGCGGGTCCGCGTCCGCGGCTCCCGGCTCGATGGCACCACCCTGCTCGGGCGCGGTCGCAGGCTCGAGCTCGTCGCTCGTCTGGTCGCTCATGGGACGACAGTCTGGGGCTGCCCGGGAGCTCCCGTCGATCCCACTCCGGTCCTGCCCCGGACGGCCCTTTGGTCAGCCCAGGTCGACGAACACGTTCTTCGTTTCGGTGTACAGCTCGACCGCGTGCATCCCGAGCTCGCGGCCGATCCCCGACATCTTGTAGCCGCCGAACGGGGCCTCGGTGTGGACCGAGCTGTTCGAGTTGACGCTGAGCACGCCGGCCTGGACTCCCTTGGCGGTCCGCAGCGCCCGGCCGATGTCGCGGCTCCAGATCGAGCCCGAGAGGCCATACGGGGTGGCGTTGGCCAGCCGGATGGCCTCCTCCTCGGTGTCGAACGGGATGATCGACACGACCGGCCCGAAGATCTCCTCGCGGGCGATGCGCATGTCGTTCGAGACGCTCCCGAACACGGTCGGCAGGACGTAGCTGCCGTCGGCCAGCGCCGGATCGTCCGGGGCCGTCCCGCCGGCGAGCAGCTCGGCCCCCTCCGCCTGGCCGATCCCGATGTAGTCGAGGACGCGCTCGCGCTGGCGCGGGTGGACCATCGGGCCGACCTCGGTCGCGTCGTCGGCCGGATCGCCGACCTTGACCTTCCTCGTGGCCGCCACGAACAGCTCGACGACCCGGTCGTAGGCGGGCCGCTCGACGAGGATCCGACTCCGGGCGCAGCAGTCCTGGCCGCAGTTGTCGAACACGGCATACGGGGACTCGCGGGCGAACTTCTCCAGGTCGGCGTCGGCGTAGACGATGTTGGGACTCTTGCCGCCGAGCTCGAGGCTGATCTTCTTCACGTTCGTGGCGGCCAGCCGCATGATCTCCTGGCCCGTGGTCGTCTCCCCGGTGAAGGCCACCTTGCCGATCCCGGGGTGGCCGGCGATCGCCGCTCCGGCGGTCCCTCCGGGCCCGGTGACGACGTTGAGGACACCTGGCGGGAAGCCGGCCTCGAGGGCGAGCTCACCGAGGCGGATCGCGCTCAGCGGCGTCCAGCTGGCCGGCTTGAGGATGCAGGTGTTGCCGGCCGCGAGTGCCGGCCCGAGCTTCCAGCTGGCCATCAGGATCGGGAAGTTCCAGGGCACGATCAGCCCGACCACTCCGATCGGCTCGCGCAGCGTGAAGTCGAGCCCGGGCTTGCTGACCGGGATCGTCTCGCCGAAGACCTTGTTGGCGGCCCCGGCGTAGTACTCGAACACGAGGCTCGCCCCGAGCGCCTCACCACGGGCACCCGTGATCGGCTTGCCGACGTTCCGGCTCTCGAGCCGGGCCAGCTCCTCGAGGTTCGCCTTGACCAGGGCCGACAGCTTGGCCAGGGTCCGGCCGCGCTTGCTGGCCGACCAGGTCGACCAGCCCTTTGGGTCGTCGAAGGCCTGTCGGGCGGCTTCGACGGCCCGGTCGACATCGGCCTTGCCGCCGAGCGGCGCGGTGGCCATCACGCGCCCGGTCGACGGGTCGAGCACCTCGAATGTCTGGCCGTCGAGCGAGTCGACCGGTTGCCCCCCGACGACCATCTTCGCGGCGAGCGGCGCTGGGGCGGTCTGCGGCTCGGTGGTCATCGGTCGGTCCTCGGGTCTTCGGCCGGCGGACGAGGTTCGGACGGGCGCGCCGGCGCGGCAGGCGATAGACCTCGATGATACGCCCGGCCGGCAGGCTGAACGGAGGACGGGCACGGGGCTCATCCGTACCCATACACTCGCGCGGTGACGACATCGCCGCTGGCGAGGGATCGGGCCGGGCCGCGCCGCGCCGGGCTCACCGCGATCACCGCGCACCACGTCAGGCTCTGGGTCCTGGCAGTGCTCGCGATCGCGGCGATCGGGACCGCGGGCTACGTCGTGCTCGAGGGCTGGAGCCTCAGCGACGCGCTGTACATGACGGTCATCACGCTGACGACCGAAGGCTACCGCGAGGTCGGCCGGCTGGACGAGATCGGCCGGATCTGGACCATGCTGCTGTCGATCGCCGCGGTCGGGATCATCTTCGGTACGGTCGGTCTCGTTGCCGAGGGCGTCCTGGCCGAGGTCGCGAGCGGACGGAGGGAGGCGAAGCGGATGGAGCGCGCGGTCGCGGAGCTCCGCGACCATTTCATCATCTGCGGCTACGGGCGGGTCGGTTCCATGGTCGCCCGCGAGCTGGTCGAGGGCGGCCAGCGGGTCGTGATCGTCGACATCCGACCGGAGTCCCTCGACAACGCGCGGGCCGACGGCCTGCTCGTCGTGGCAGGCGACGGCACGTCGGACTCGGTCCTGACCGAGGCCGGCGTCGCGCGGGCGCGTGGCCTGGTTACGGCGATCGACTCGGACGCGAACAACGTGTACGTCACGCTGTCGGCCCGGGCGCTCAACCCGGGCCTGTTCATCGTCGGGCGGGCGAGCGCCGTGGGGGCCGAAGCAAAGGTCCTCCAGGCGGGCGCCAACCGGGTGGTCTCGCCGTACACGATGGCCGGGCGCCGGATCGCCGAGCTGGCGCTTCGGCCCCGGGTCATCGAGTTCATCGACGCCGCCCTGTCGCAGGGCGAGCTCGCCTTCTCGATGGAGGAGATCGAGGTCGGAGCGAGCGGGCCGCTCGACGGCCGGACGATCGGCGCTCTTCGGACCGACGGGATCTTCACCCTGGCCGTGGTCCGCGGACCCGGGGCCTACGACCCGAACCCGCCCGACGAGCGGGTCGTTGCGGTCGGCGAGACGCTGATCGTTTCCGGCTCGGCCGAGACGTTGCGCCGGCTCCGCGAGCGGCTCTAGGCGGTCAGCCGTCCGCCGCGCCGCCGGGCGGTGTCGCGGGCCGGTCCCCGAGCTCACGCTCGATGTTCCGGACGAGCTCGCCGATCTGGCTGGTGAGGGCGTCGGTCAGGGTCGGTCCGCCGAACCCCTTGAGGCTGCCGCCGAGCTCGAGCCCGACCGAGTAGCCGACGCTCGACCGGTCGGGTCCGAGCGCCACGATGTCGAACGGGACATCGAGCCGGAACGAACCACCGAGCCCCCGTGGCCGTCCTTCGAGGACGAGCCGGACGTGGCGCGGCCGGTCCGCCTCGAGCAGCGTCGCGACGACATCGGAGCGGACCGTCATGAACCGGACCTTCGAGGCGACCACCGCGTTGAACTGGTCGGGGCTCACCCGCAGGATCGACTCGCAGCCCGGAAGGATCCGGCCGAGCGCTGCGGGATCGTCGAGGATCCCCCAGATCGCCTCGGGCGTCGCCGCCAGCTCGACGGTCTGGCTCCGGTCCCGGGACGGCTCGGTCACGCCGTGTCGGCCGGTCCGGCGGCGACCTCGGCCTCGGCCGCAGTCGCCACCGCTGCGGGTTCGGCGGGCGCCGTCCGTCGGGCCCGCGAGCGGCGCGTGGTGGCCGCTTCGGCGGGCACCGCCGGAGCCGCTCCCAGCCGCTCCGCCGCGAACAGCGCGGCACCGACGATCCCGGCGTCGTTCCGGAGCTGGGCCGGGACGACCGGAACCCGGACGGTCAGGAACGGCACGAACTTGTCCGGGTTCTTGCTCACGCCGCCGCCGAGGATGAACAGGTTCGGGCTGAACAGGCGGTCGATCGCGATGAGGTGCTCGTCGAGGTCGGCCGCCCAGGCCTTCCACGACAGGCCGCGCCGGATCCGGGCGTTGGCCGCGGAACGACGCTCTGCATCGCGTCCCCGGATCTCCATGTGCCCGAGCTCGGTGTTCGGGACGAGGACGCCGTCGACGAACAGGGCCGACCCAACACCGGTGCCCAGGGTCAGGACGAAGACCGTTCCCAGCCGACCGCGACCCGCGCCGAAGCGCATCTCGGCCAGGCCGGCGGCGTCGGCGTCGTTGACGATCACGACGTCCCGGAGCAGCGCCCGGCGGAATTCGATGGCGGCCGGGTAGTCGATCCAGCCCGGGTCGATGTTCGCGGCCGACCGGGTCTGGCCGTCGATCACGACCGACGGGATCCCGATGCCCACCGGCGCGCCCGTTGCCCGGGCCACCGCCGGGACCGCCCGGCCGATCCGGGTCACGAGGCGAGCCGTCGCCGCGACGACCGAGTCGGGCGTCGATGGGCTCGGGGTGGCAATCCGAACCCGTTCCCCGTGGAGCGTCCCGGCTGCGAGATCGACCGCACCGGCCTTGATCCCGCTGCCCCCGATGTCGATCCCGATCGCGATCTCGGTCACGGCCCCCGTCCTAGAAGTAGTTGACGGTGATGCCGCCGTCGACGACGAGCTGGGCTCCGTTCGTCCAGCGCGACTCGTCGGAGGCGAGGTAGATCGCCATGTTGACGATCTCCTCGGGCTTGCCGAAGCGGCCGGTCGGGTTGCGCGCGAGGCGGATCCGCTTCGCCTGCTCGTCCTTCACGAGCCAGTCCATCAGCAGCGGGGTCTCGACCGGACCCGGGCAGATCGCGTTCGTCCGCACGCCGTTCGGTCCGAACTGCACCGCGAGGCTGCGGGTCAGCGACAGGAGGGCGCCCTTGGAGGCGGTGTAGGCGTCCTGGGGCACCGAGCAGCCGACCAGCGCAACGAAGCTGGCGATGTTGATGATCGAGCCGCCGCCGACCTCGACCATCCTCGGGATCGCGTACTTGCAGCCGAGGAACACGCCCCGGACGTTGACCGCCATCACCTGGTCCCAGACGGCGACCTCGGTGTCGGTCACCGAGTGGTCGGCCTCGGGCATGATCCCGGCGTTGTTGTAGAGGACGTCGACCCGACCGAACGTCGAGAGCGCGTGATCGACCATGCCCTGCGCGTCGGCCTCGTTCGACACGTCGACCCGGACGAAGCTGGCCCGTCCACCGGCCGCCTCGACCTGGCGCACCGTCTCGGCGCCGGCTGCTTCGGCGAACTCGGCGACGACGACCCGGGCTCCCTCGGCGGCGAACATGAGCGAGGCCGTCCGGCCCATCCCGCCGCCGGCCCCGGTGATGATCGCCACCTTGTCGTGCAGTCGCATCCTGGCCCAGGTCCCTCCGCTCTCGTGCCCAGTCAGGGTAGGACGTCGACCGCCCGCCCGATACCTCATCGTACCGCTCAGGGCCGCCCCGGACTCGACCCTTCGCCCGACGCTCGACCCTGATCGTCGACGTCCGGCTCGAGCCCGTCCGTCGCCGGCTCCTCGTCGGGCGGCGGTTCGAACCAGGCGCGGTAGCGGGTGAGGGCCACGATCGCCACCATCGCCGACACGATCCCGGTCAGGGTGAGCAGTCCGGCGTCGAGGGTGAACGGCACCGTGAGCAGGGTGAGGAACGCGGCGGCCAGGGCCGGTCGCCGGTTGCGCCCGGACCGGATCCGCCAGCCGAGCACGATGTCGGCGGCCGCGAGCAGCCCGACCGGGACCCCGAGCACCATGGCCGGCGCACCGTAGACGGCGACGATCAGGGTGACGACGAAGGCCTGGACGACGCCCGCCGCGATCAGGAGCAGCCCGCCGACCCCGACGAGGACCGGCCGTGGGTCATCCCAGCCGCGGGTCATGAACGCTCGAGGTACCGCTCGCGATCCCACGGATGGACGATCGCGTCGTAGGTCTGCTGCTCCACGCGGGCCGCGTTCAGGTAGTGGGCCACGACGTCCTCGCCGAAGATCTCGCGGGCGGCCTTCGACCCCTCGAGGGCCGGGATCGCCTCCCACAGCGCCCTGGGCATCCGGTCGCAACCGGTCGCGAGGTAGCCGTTGCCCTTGTACTCGTCGGGCGGCTCGACCTTGTGCCGGATCCCGTACAGGCCGGCGCCGACGAAGGCGGCGTAGGTGAGGTAGGCGTTCATGTCGCCGCCCGGGAACCGGCACTCGACGTGGAGCCCCTGCCCGTTGCCGACCACCCGGAAGCCGGTCGTTCGGTTGTCGCGACCCCAGACCACGTTGACCGGTGCCCACGAGGCGACCGCGAAGCGCTTGTAGGAGTTGACGTTCGGGGCGAAGAAGACCGCCAGCTCGCGGGCGAGCTTCATCATCCCGCCCATGAAGTGGCGCATCGTCGTCGACATCCCGTAGGCCGCCTTCGACTTCGGGTCGTGCATCAGCGAGGTCGATCCGTCGGCGTTCCAGACGCTCATGTGGAGATGTCCCGACGAGCCGGTCCAGGTGTGATCCGGCTTGGCCATGAACGTGATCCCCCAGCCGTTGAGGTAGGCGATCTCCTTCGCGCCGTGCTTGAAGAGCACGCTCCGGTCGGCCGACTCGAGGACCTCGTCGTAGCGGATGTTGACCTCGTGCTGGCCGGGTGCCGCCTCGCCCTTGCTGAACTCGATCGGGATCCGGGCCTCCGTCATCTGGTTGCGCAGGAGGCGATGGAGCGGCTCGGCCTTGGTGGCCTGGAGCAGGTGGTAGTCCTCGTTGTAGGACCCGAACCGCTCCGGCGGGACGAACCCCTTGCGGGCCATGTCGTCCCAGCTGTCGCGCAGGACGTAGTACTCGAACTCCGAGCCGGCCTTGATCACGAAGCCCTGTCGGGCGGCAGCCGCGACCTGGCGCTTGAGGATCGTCCGCGGCGAGATCGGGATCTCCTCCTGGGTCTCCTCGACGATCGTGTCCGACAGGACGATCGCCGTCTTCTCGAGCCAGGGCAGGACCCGCAGCGTGTCCCAGACCGGCGCGGCGAGCCAGTCGCCGTAGCCGGTCTCCCAGTTCATCAGCCGGAACCCCTCCGGCGTGCTCATCTCCATGTCCGTGCCCGAGGAGGTACGTGCAGAAGTGGGCGCCGTGGTCGATCACCCCCTCGAGGAACGCCTGGGCCTGGACGCGCTTGCCCATCAGCCGACCCTGCATGTCGGTCAGGGCGACGACGAGCGTGTCGATCCGCCCGTCACGGACCATCCCCTCGAGCTCCTCGAGCCGAGCGTGCCTGCCGTGGTCGTGACTGTCGCTGCTCATCGTCGGCTCCTCGCTCGGGTCGTCGGGTGTCCAAAGGGAAGGGCCGACCGGGGACCGGCCGACCCTCCGATGCTACGGGTCTCGACGCCACCGCGCGAGGCGGCGACGCGTGAGCCATGACTATGCCGGGCTGGTCCCGCCGAGGTGCTCGGCAGCCTGTTCGAACTCGCGCTCGAGCTCGGTCAGCTCCGCCTCGGCGCCCTGGATGCGCGGGCCCTGGAACCGGCTTCTCGCCCAGCCGAAGTAGTAGACGAGGAGGAGGATCACGGTGCCGGCCATGAATGGCCACGAGATGTTGCCCGAGGTCGGGAAGCTGAACAGGATCATCAGGACGATCACCCAGAAGACGGCCAGCCAGGCGACCGGCTTGGAGAGGCGGCCGAGGCTCCAGACCCGGAGCTTGAGCCAGTCGGTCGTCGTCGCTCCGAGGTAGATGACGACGCCATAGGCCGCGTAGAGGAAGATCGTGCTGATCGCGGTCACGATGACGATCGCGGTGCCGCCGCCGACGACCCCCGCCAGCAGGGTGAACACCCAGGCGACGACGACGATCCCGGTCAGCGCGTTGGCCGGCGTCCGGAAGCGGTGCGAGACCTTCTTCAGCCAGCCCGACGCCGGGACTCCGTCATCCCGGGCGAACGCAAAGAGCATCCGTCCGGCGGCAGCCACCGAGGCGAGGCCGCAGAACGACATCGCGATCGCGATTCCGGCAGCGAGCAGGTCCCCGGCACCGACGCCGACGAGGACGATGCTGTTGAGGTTGTACTCGAGGATCGAGATCACGGCCACGCCGCCGCCGAAGTAGTACTGGCTGGCCGCGGCCTGGACCGGCGTCTCGAGCGTCGCCGGGAAGAGCGCCTTGAGGTCTGGCAGGTGGGTCGTCAGGGCGAACAGGAAGATGAACCCGACGACCGCCGAGACGGCGACCGACAGGAACACGCCCCATGCGCTCGACATCCTCGCCCCGACGGTTTCCTCGGCGACGTGCGCCGAGGCGTCATAGCCGGTGTACGTCCAGTTCGCCAGCAGCAGCGAGAAGAGGAAGGCCAGGACGAGCGGATAGGTGATCGCCGGCCCGTAGCTCAGCTTGAACAGCGGGTTGCTGTTCTCCCAGCTGCCGGCCACGTCCTGCGGCTGGATCGAGAACAGGGTCAGGCCGCTGATGTCGGGCTTGCCGACGGCGAAGATGAGGATCACGACCAGGGCGACGATCGCGATGTGCCACCAGACGCTGACCTGGTTGAGGAACGCGACGAGGTTGATGCCGGCGATGTTGAGCACGAGCTCGACGAGCATGAGCACGCCCATCGTCAGGAGCTGGCCGGTCAGCCAGGTCTGTCCGAGCACCAGGGTGGTGTTCTGGTAGTCGATCCCGGCGTTCTTCAGCAGCGGCGTGATGATCGTCCCGTTGAGGAACGCCGCGGCCGCGAAGTTGATCCCGGCGACGATCGCGAACTGGCCGATGAGATTGAGCCACGCCGTCCACCAGCCCCAGTTCTTGTTCTTCATCTTGCTGGCCCAGTAGTAGAGCCCGCCGGCGGTCGGGTAGGCCGACGCGATCTCGGCCATCGAGGCGGCGATGAGCAGGACGAAGGCCGTGACGAGCGGCCAGCCGATGAGGACTGCGGCGGTGCCCGCCCAGGCGAGGCCGTAGTCGTAGAGGATGACCGCGCCGGTCAGGATCGAGATGATCGAGAAGCTGATCGCGAAGTTGCTGAACCCGCCCATCGTGCGCAGGAGCTCCTGGGCGTATCCCAGCCCGTGGAGATCCTTGACGTCCTGGGCGATCTGATCGTCCCGAGATCGTGCTTGGGTCATCGATGCCTCCCTCGACCGTTGGACACCCGGGCGGACACAAGGTCGACGCAGCCGGGGCCGGAGCCCCTCCCTCAGGGTCCGGTTGGGATCGGAACGCGATCGTGGCCGTTTGGGTCGGCCAGTCGCGGATGACGCGCAGTACGCGGGGATGGCGGTCGCCGCCGGCGGAACGGTCTTCGCACGCCGGCGCTCAGTCGTGGTCGGTCGCGGGTCCCTCCGTTCGACCGTCCGCCGAGAGCGTCCAGGTCGTCCCCGGGGCGAGCGGTGGCGGGCACGATACTCCTCGACTCGACCGTGCGAAAGGGGTCGTGCGCAGTGGACCGGTGACCGGGACGGCCCGGGCACCGTAGGATCGCTCCGTGGACGAGACGGCACGGCCGATCCTCGAGGTCGGGGCGCTCCTGCTGGCGGCCGCCGGCGCCGGCTGGCTGGCGCGCCGGCTGGGCCTGCCGGCCGTGGTCGGCTACCTGGCCGTCGGGCTGGTCGTCTCGCCGTTCACGCCGGGCTACGTCGCCGAGCACGACCAGCTCGTCCTGTTCGCCGACGTCGGCGTCGTCCTCCTGCTGTTCGAGGTCGGGATCGAGGTCGACCTCGGTCGCCTGCGCACGGACCAGGGGGCGTTGCTCTGGGCGGCACCGGTCCAGACGGTCGCCACCGCCGCGATCTCCGGTGCGGCGTTCCTTGTCGCCGGTCTCGAACCGGCCGCCGCGGCGCTGCTCGGTCTGTCGATCGCGCTGTCCTCGAGCGTGGTCATCGTGAACATCACCCGGAGCCGACGCAGGACGACCGACCCGCACACCGAGCGGGTGCTCGTCGGCTGGGGCGTCCTCCAGGACGTGACCGGCGTGTCGATCGCGATCGTTCTCCTGGCGATCCTCGGCTCGGGGCGGCCGGTCCTCGAGTCGGTCGTGGGTCTGGCCGGCTTCGGCATCCTCGCGGTCGCCGCCGCCCGGGTCCTGCCGCTCGCCCTCGTCCGGCTGCGGTCCGAGCACGACCTGTTCCTGCTCGTCTCGGTCTCGACCGGGCTCGCCCTGGCCGGCGCCGGGGCGGTCCTGGCCGGCATTCCGATCGCGTTGGCGGCGTTCATCGCCGGCCTGGCCGTCGCCGACAGCGCCGAGGCGGGCGAGGCTCGTCGCCGGCTGCTGCCCTTCCGCGACGTGTTCGCCGTCTTCTTCTTCGTCGCGATCGGGACGCTGATCGACCCGGCCGCGGTGGGTCGCGGCCTCCCGTGGCTCGGACTCGCGCTCGTCCTCGTGGTCGTCGCCAAGTCCGCGCTCGCCTATGGGCTGACCCGGCTGACCCGGCTGTCGGACAGCCCCGTCCAGGTGGCGGTCGGTCTCGGCCAGATCGGCGAGTTCAGCTTCGTCCTTGCCTCGGTGGCGCTCGCCCGCGGCGTGATCGGCCAGGACGTCTTCGCGGCGATCCTTGCCGCGGTCGCGATCTCGATCGCCGGGTCGACGATCCTGGTCCGGGTCGTGCGCCGGCCGGCGGGACCGCTGGCGGCAGCCGCCGGTCAGTAGATCAGGGTCGTCCCGGCCGGGAAGCTGAAGACGAACGCCGACGGCGGCACGGGCACGTCCGGCGCAAGGTCGACGACGGTCGCGGTCCGGGTCGTCACCGCGCCGAACGTCTCGATCAGCCGGCTGATCAGGCCGGTCTCGCGGTCGAAGCCGACCTGGAGGTGGTGATCCGGACGATCCGCCCACAGCTCGATTGCCCGCGGGTGGTCGCAGTCGAGCAGGATCGCCTCTCGGCCGGCGATCTCGGCCGTACCCGAGACCCAGCAGCGGCCCGTAGCGAGGACGTTCTGGCAGAACCCGGCCGGATGGACGAAGGTCTCGGGGAGCGTCTCGGCGGGGAGCGCGGTGAGCGATCGGTAGACGGTCGACCGGCCGGGCAGGTCCGGGTCGTCGAGCCCGACAACCGAGCGCCGGACCGGTCGCTGGGTGCCGAGCCTGTGCGGCGCCGAGTACGTTCGGACGATCTCGCCGTCGGTCAGCCAGACCTCGTAGTTGCCGGCCGTCCCGCGGTTCGGCTCGGTCGTCGTCACCCGGGCCTGGCCGGGGTGGCGGACGGTCAGGTCGATGACCGTGAGGTGGTCACCGACGGCCGTTGCGGTCCGTTCCTCGATCCGCGTCCGGAGCGTCTCGAAGCGAAGCTCGGCGTCCCGGGCGAAGGTGAACAGCTCGTCGACGCTCGGCAGGCCCGCCGGCAGGCTGACGATCTCGGGACGGACCTCGCCCTCGACCGCGACCGGCAGGCTGGCGGCGCGATCCCACAGGCGTGTCTCGGACATCGGCCGGATTGTAGCGGGGCTGGAGGTGGTGTCGTCTCGCGATCGTGCCGCGTGATCGCGACGACAGCCGGTCGCGGTGGGTCGCGCGAGGCGCCTTGACAGGCGGTCGCCCTGGGTCTATATATCGTGATGCGATATATCGCCCGAGGAGCTATTTGTGGGATCCGGCATCACCGATCTCGGCCGGTTCGCGGAACCGTCTCTGTACATCCTCGTCTCGCTCAGCGGCGGCCCACAAGCATGGCTACGCGATCATGACCGACGTCCAGGCCATCTCCGGCCTGCCGATGGGACCCGGCACGCTGTACGGAGCGCTCGCCCGGCTCGAGCGTCGCGGGCTCATCGAGGCGCTCGAACCCGTCGACCGGCGCCGGCCCTACCGGCTGACCGCGCTCGGCGCGACGACGCTCGAGGCACAGCTGGCGAGCCTCGACGGGTTCGTCCGGACCGGCCTCGCCCGGCTGGATGAGCGGAGCTGACGGGCCCGTCGTGACTCGACCACCCGTCGTGACTCGACCGGCGGCCCATGGGCTCTCGCGGCGGCAGCTCCTGCGCGCATCGATCGGTGCTGCGATCGGCTTGTGGCTGGCCGAGGTCGGCGCAGGCTTCCTCGCCTTCCTGTGGCCGAGCGGCACGCTGGCCCTGGCCAAGGTCCGGGTCGGGACCCTCAAGGAGCTGATGATCGCCAACCCCGGCCTCCCGATCGACAAGGGGTTCCCGGCCTACGTGCCCGACGCCCGGGCGTTCGTCGTCGTCGTCGACCCGACCCGCCACGAGTTCCTCCCCGGCGAGGACCTGACCGGGGACGGGACCCTGCTCAACGTCCGGGCCCTCTACCAGGTCTGCCCGCACCTCGGCTGCCGGCCGAACCCGTGCATCGAGGACTTCTGGTTCCATTGCCCGTGCCATCAATCCCGCTACGACCGGCTCGGGATCAAGCCGGCCGGCACTGCGTATGGGCCGGCGCCCCACGGTCTGGACCGGTTCGCCATCAGCGTCGACGATCACGGCGTGCTCACGGTCGATCGCACACGCCTCGTTCTCGGGCCGCTGCCGATCGCCCTCGGCCAGCCCGGCGTCATCCCGCCGAAGGTGGCGAACGGCTGCCAGTGAGCCCGACCCGGTATGTTCGGCTCTACCCGCGCGCCTGGCGGGCTCGCTACGAGGACGAGTTCCTGGCGGTGCTGGAGGCCGCGTCACTCGATCGGATGGCGAGGGTCGACATCGTGCGCGGTGCCCTCGACGCCCATCTCCACCCGGCCGAGCCGTCGCTCGTGCCAGGCCTGGCAGCCGTCCTCGGCGGCGGCCTGTGGATCCTCGGCGCGGTCCCGATCGCCGCGCTGCCGACGCCGCCCGACTGGCCGGGCTACTTCCTCGACAGCCTGCCCGTGGCGATCGTCGCGGTCGCCATCCTGACGATCGCGATCGGCGGCACGTGGCTGCGCGGCGACGGTCGCGGGGGAGCGGCCGGCCGCCGGTTCGGACGGGCCGGGATTGCGCTTGCGATCGTCGGCCACATCGCCTGGGCCGGTGCGCTCGTCGGGACGCTGGCCGGGGTCGGCTACGGCGCACCCGTGGCGATCGTCTCGACGGTCGCCGGGCTGGGCACGGTCCTCGTCGGGCTGTCGCTCGCCGCTGCCGGCGACTGGCCGATCGCCGGTCTGGTCATCGTTGCCCCGATCCTGCTCGTCGTGCCACCGTGGGTCGTCCCGTCACCGGCCGCCTGGCTCGCCTTCGGAGCGATCTGGATCGGGATCGGCGTGCTCGAGCTGTTCGGCCGGTCGCCGCAGGTGGGGCCGCTCCGCCTGACCTGACCGCCGGGCGCCGCTGCCGACGTACACTCGGCGCATGACGGCCACCGACAACGCTGCGACCTCCCGCGGTGCGACCTGCCGGGGTGCGGATCGAGAAGGACGCCCTCGGCGAGGTCGCCGTCGCGGCGGATCGCTACTGGGGCGCCCAGACCCAGCGGTCGGTCGAGAACTTCCGGATCGGGGTGGGGCGGTTCACCTGGGGACGACCGGTCATCCGCGCGCTGGGCATCCTCAAGCTCTGCGCGGCCAGGGCGAACGTCGAGCTCGGCCAGCTGGCGCCGGACAAGGCGGCCCTGATCGAGGCCGCCGCGCGCGAGGTGATCGACGGCCGGCTCGACGACGAGTTCCCGCTCGTCGTGTTCCAGACCGGCTCGGGCACCCAGACCAACATGAACGCCAACGAGGTCATCGCGGGCCGGGCGAACGAGCTCGCCGGGAGCGGCCGGGGCGGCAAGTCGCCGATCCACCCGAACGACGACGTCAATCTCTCGCAGTCGTCCAACGACGCCTTCCCGACGGTCATGCACCTGGCGACCGTCGAGGAGCTCGAGGGCAAGGTCATCCCCGCGGTCGAGGGTCTCCGCGACACGCTCCGGGCCAAGTCCGCCGCGTATGCCGACGTCGTCATGCTCGGGCGGACCCATCTCCAGGATGCGACCCCGGTCACGCTCGGCCAGGTCATCGGTGGCTGGGCGGCGCAGCTCGACGGTGCGCTCGACGGGATCCGCGCGGCGCTGCCGGCCCTGTACGAGCTCGCGCTCGGCGGCACCGCGGTCGGGACCGGGCTGAACGCCGACCCGCGCTTCGGCGATCTCGCCGCCATGGAGCTCGCCGAGGAGACCGGCCGTCCGTTCCGGGCGGCGCCCGACAAGTTCGCGGCGCTCTCGGCCCACGACGCGATCGTCGCCGCGTCCGCCGCGCTGCGCACGCTCGCCGTGGCCTCGATGAAGATCGCCAACGACGTGCGCTGGTACGCCTCGGGGCCGCGGGCCGGGATCGGCGAGCTCCTGATCCCGGAGAACGAGCCTGGCTCGTCGATCATGCCGGGCAAGATCAACCCGACCCAGAGCGAGGCGCTCAGCCAGGTGGTCGTCCAGGTCTTCGGCTGCGACGCCGCGGTCGCCTTCGCCGGCTCGCAGGGCAACTTCCAGCTCAACGTCTACAAGCCGGTCATGCTCGACAACGTGCTCACGGCCGCGACCCTGCTGGCCGAGGCGATCCTGTCATTCGATCGGAACTGCGCGGTCGGGATCGAGCCGAACCTGCCCCGGATCCGCGAGCACCTCGAGGATTCGCTGATGCTGGTGACCGCGCTCAACCCGCACATCGGCTACGAGAAGTCGGCCGAGATCGCGCTCCACGCCCATCGGACCGGGTCCTCGCTCCGGGCCGCCGCCCTGGAGCTCGGGCACGTCACGCCCGAGGAGTTCGACGCCTGGCTCGATCCCGCGGCGATGACCCATCCCCTCGACGGCTGACATCGTCCGGTGAGCGCCGGTCCGGTCGACCCGATCCGCGCGAACAACGCCCTGTGGGACGACTGGACCGCGATCCACGAGCGCTCGGCGTTCTACGACCTTGACGGGTTCAAGCGCGGCGGGGTCCGGCTCGGGGCCTACCAGGTCGCCGAGGTCGGCGACGTCGCGGGCCTCGACCTGCTCCATCTCCAGTGCCACTTCGGGATCGACACCCTGTCGTGGGCCCGGCTCGGGGCCCGGGTGACGGGGGCCGACTTCAGCCAGGCGGCGATCGACCTGGCCCGGACCGTCGCGAACGAGGTCGGCTTTCCGGACGCACGCTTCGTGCGATCGGACCTGTACGACCTGCCGGACGTCCTCGACGCGGAGTTCGACGTCGTCTACACGTCAAATGGCGTGCTCGGCTGGCTGCCCGACATCCGGCGCTGGGCAACCGTCGTCGCGCACTTCGTGCGGCCCGGCGGTCGCTTCTACGTCAACGAGATCCACCCGGTCATGCAGGCGTTCGAGCCCGAGGGAGTCGGGCCGGGCGAGCTCCGGCTGGCCTTCCCGTACTGGGAGCACCCGGAGCCACTGGCGTTCCCGGTCCAGGGTTCCTACGCCGACCCGACCGCCGACGTCGGGGATCGGACCGAGTATGGCTGGGACCACTCGCTGGGTGAGATCGTCAGTGCCCTGATCGACGCCGGGCTCCAGCTGACCTGGCTGCGCGAGCACCCGTTCCTCAACTGGAAGCTCGACTTCCTCGTCGAAGCGCCGGACGGCACGTGGCGGCTGCCGCCGGGCACGCCAGGGCGAGCTGCCCCTGTCGTTCTCGCTCCTGGCGACCAAGCCCGGCTGAGCCGGTCCGCCGACGCCCCGCCCCGACCCGAGCCCCTAGACTCCGGAGCATGGACGTCGGACCGGAGCTGTTCCGCAAGGTGATGGGTCATTTCGTCACCGGGGTCACGGTCGTGACGACGTTCGAGGCCGATGGCCGACCGGCCGGGATCACGGTCAACGCCCTGAGCTCCGTCTCGCTCGATCCGCCGCTCGTGGTCGTCGCCCTCGACCGGCGTCGGTTCATCACGCCCATCGTCCACGCCGCGCGACGCTTCGCGGTGAGCATCCTGAACGAGGAGCAGCAGGCCCTGTCCGACTGCTTCGCCGGTGCCGAGGTGACTCCGGGGCGCGACGAGTTCTGCGGAGCGGCGTGGTCCCGCTGGGGTGACCGGCCTGCCGATCCTCGACGGCGCGATCGCGTCGCTCGAGTGCACCCTCGTCGAGACCTACCAGGTCGGCGACCATGACCTGTTCATCGGGCAGGTCGTCGCCGTCGCCAACGAAGAGCACCATCCGCAGCCGCTGCTCTACTACCGGCGGCGCTACCTGCGGATCGATCGGGCGGCGACGCTCCCGGTCGAGGGTCGGCAGGAGGGCTGACGGGTGCCGTCGGTGCGTGCCAACGGCCTCGACATCGGCTACGAGGTCCACGGCGCCGGCCCGCCGCTCGTCCTCCTCCACGGCGCAACCTCGTCCGGGCGCGAGGACTTCGCGGCGCAGGTGCCGCTGTTCTCGAAGGCCTTCCGGGTCTTCCTGCCCGATGCCCGTGGCCATGCCACCACCCGCTGGGACGCGGCCAACGGCTGGACGCTCGCCGAGCTCGTCGACGACGTTGCCGCCTTCGCCGACGCGATCGGATTGGAGACGTTCCACCTGCTCGGCTTCTCGATGGGGGCGATGACCGCGCTCCAGTTCGCCGTTCGCTGGCCGGAGCGGCTGAGGACGCTCATCGTGGCCGGCATCACCACCCAGCGCGAGCCGCGGACGAGCGTCGCCCGGCGGCTCATGGACCCGGCCTGGATCGACCGGAACGAGCCGGCGCGGGCGGCGGCCCTGGGTCGGCGGCACGACCCGGTCCAGGGCGTCGGCGCCTGGCGCCGGTTGCTGCCCGCGATCGCCCACGACATCGCCGTCCAGCCGCTGCTCGGCCCGCGCGACCTCCGCCGGATCGAGCTTCCGGCGATGATCGCGGTCGGCGACCGGGACGTGTTCGTGCCCGTCGACCACGCCTGGGGCCTCGCTCGCCAGCTGCCGGACGCGCGGCTGCTCGTGGCGCCCGACTGCCCGCACGAGATCGTGGCTCGCCGGCCCGCCCTGTTCAACGAGGCCTGTGCCGAGTTCTACCGATCGACCGAGACGATCGTCGGGCGCAGGTCGGGGAGCTGGCCACCGGCCGACCGGTCGGCCGAGACCGAAGGAGGATCGCTGTGACGACGCTGCTCGCACTCTACCGCCGACCCGAGGGCGGCGACGACGCACGGCTGGCCTTCGAACGGGCCTACGCCGCCAGCCACCTGCCGCTCGTCGCCGGGACCCCGGGCCTGCGGTCGATCCGCTGCGACCGGGTCGTCGAGGGTCTGGGCGCCCCGACCGAGCTCGTCCTCGTGACGTCGATGGGCTTCGACGATCGGGCGGCGCTCGACGCCGGACTCAGCTCGGATGCGATGCGCGCGGCCGGCCGGAACCTGCGCGAGATCGGCCCGGGGCTCGCCACGCTGCTCGTCCTCGAGACGGCCGAGGAGCTGCTCCCCGACGGCTGGCGCTGACCGCACGAGGTCGATGCAAGGATCCGGCCCGCACCGGTGTTGTAGAGGTCGAACGAGGGTCAGCCGACCCGCCGATGACGATCTCGAGGGTGGACCGATGAACCAGGCCGACGCCGATCACGATCTCGAAGCTCGACTGGCTGCGCTCGAGGCGCGAGCACCCGGGCGCGACGATCCGCCGCCGCTCAGCCGACGACCGCGGCGTGGGCGCTTCGCGCTCCCGGTGGCCATGGCGCCGGCGCTCGTCCTGGCGCTGGTCGCGACCGCGGTCGCCGGGACGGTCATCGTCGCCAACCAGGCGCACGGCGCTCCCGGCGTCGAGAACCCCGGCCAGCCGCTGGCGGGCGCCCAGCTGGAGTGCATGACCCCGCCCGAGGCGGCAGCGTTCCTCGCGAGCCGTGGCTTCGACGATGTCGTCTGGCAGGTCGAGTCGGGCGACGCGGGGTCGAAGTCGAGCTCGCGGTCCGGGCAGCAGTCCGCCCCGCCCGAGCACGGCTACGTGATCCCCGGATCGATCATCGACGGGAAGCTGTACATGGTCGTCGATCAGCGGACCGGCGCCACCGGCAGCGGCGCCTGCTTCGGGATGCCGATGCCGTGAGCCCGTCCGACAAGCTGGGCGGATCGACCGCGTCGGCCGCGTCGGCGGCGGTCGGCCCCCGGCAGGTCGCGGCAGCGCGCGACGACCCCGGCGCGTTCGAGGTCGCGGTCCGGCCGCATTACGCCGGCCTCGTGCGGCGACTGGTTCTCGTCCTCGGCAGCGAGCAGGATGCCGAGGACGTGGCCCAGGAGGCCTACCTTCGGGCGTTCCGGTCGTGGGACCGGTTCGACGGGACGGATGTCCGGGCCTGGCTCTACACGATCGGTCTCCGGCTCGCGTTCAACCAGCTCCGCCGCCACCGGCGCTGGCTCGCCGCGATCCAGCGGCTCGAGCCTCGGTCGTGGACCGATCCGTCCGACCCCGACCTGTGGGCCGCCCTGCGCGCCCTCGACGTCCGGACCCGAGCCGCGCTGCTCCTGAACGTCGTCGACGGCTACACCCAGCGCGAGATCGGGGCCATGCTGGCGGTCCCCGAGGGCACGATCGCCAGCTGGCTGTCGCGGGGCCGGGCCCGGCTGCGCGAGGAGCTCGGCCGGGAGGACTGAACGCCGGAGGTCGTACGCGCCTTTCGCGGCCGTGGATACTGGCGGCACGCACCAAGGGAGCCGCGTGACCGACAACGCGCCCGCGCGGGACAGCGAAGCGTCCGTCACCGCCGGAGCCGGGTGGGCCGGACCCGCTGGTCCGGGTCGCCCTGCCCGCCCCACGGGCGTTCGGGCGCGGCCAGCCCGGCTCGGGCGTCGCACTCGTCACGATCGACCGGCCGGACGTCCTCAACGCGCTCGACGCCGCGGTCCTGGGCAGTCTCGCAGCCGCCTTCCGGCGGCTCGACGCCGATCCTGCCTGCCGGGCGATCGTCCTGACCGGCAGCGGCAGCCGGGCGTTCGCCGCCGGGGCCGACATCAAGGCGATGGCCGCAGCCACCCCGGACACGATCGCTGCGATCGGGGGCTTCGACCACTGGGCGACATTGGCGGCGGTCGGGGTGCCGGTCGTGGCGGCCGTCCGCGGCTTCGCCCTCGGCGGAGGGTGCGAGCTCGCCCTCCAGTGCGACGTGATCGTCGCCGCCGACGATGCGATCTTCGGCCAGCCCGAGATCAGGCTCGGGGTGATGCCCGGCGCGGGTGGGACCCAGCGGTTGACGCGGGCGATCGGCAAGGCCCGGGCGATGCGCCTGATCCTGACCGGGGACACGATCGACGCCCGGGAGGCGGAGCGACTCGGGCTGATCAGCCTCGCGGTCCCGCCCGAGGAGACCCTGGACCGGGCCCTCGAGCTCGCGGAGCGGATCGCAGCGCTGCCATCGCTCGCCGTCCGTGCCGCCAAGGCGGCCGTCCGGGCGGCCGACGAGCTGCCGCTCAGCGAGGGCCTGGAGCTCGAACGCCAGGCGTTCTTCGCCCTGTTCGCAACCGCCGACCAGAAGGAGGGGATGGCCGCCTTCGCCGAGAAACGGCCGCCCCGTTGGACGGGACGCCAGGGAGGATTGGGATGACCGACGACTACGATCCAGAGCTGAGGCCGCCGGCACGCCCGGGCGGAACCGACCACGGGACGGACTACGGTCGCGACTTCGGAGACGAGCCGGCCCCCGCCTACCGCGACGCCCCGCCCGACATCCTCGGGACGATCGACGCGTCGGCCCCGGTGAGCGGCCACGTCCCGTTGGCGGCGTCGAGCGCCGCCGCGTCGCTCACGCCCGAGCAGAACTGGGATGCGGCCCGGGCCCTCGTCGTCCCGGTCCTCCGGCCGGTCGGCACGACCGGCCTCCGGATCGGCGAGGTCGACCGGGAGATGCTCATCGCCAACGCCAACAAGGCCCACACGCTGCCGCTCCTGAGCGACGGTCCGTGCGACCTCGTCGTCGCCTACGTCCTGCCGGCGAGCGGCTTCGACGTGATCGTCAACGGCGAGCACCTCCTCGCCTGGAACGTGGAGCCGTCGGTCGTCCACGAGGCGGCGATGGCCAACCTGGCCGCGTGGTCGGCGGGCGCGGACTGGAGCGACGAGTCGTCCGGCGACCGGCGCCTGCTGAGCTCCGACACGGGTTCCGGGCTCGATGCCGTCCGGATCCTGCTGCCCGAGGTCCGCGAGCACCTGGACCGCGAGCTCGCCGCGGCCGGCCGGGTGCTCGTCGGGTTGCCCGACCGCCACGTGCTCCTGGCGGGGGCACTCCGACCGGGCGACGACGACTTCGCCGCGCTCGTCCGCGACTACGTCGTGGAGCACAACGCCGAAGCCGACGAGCCGATCGACCGGCGGATCTTCGAGCTGCGCGGGACCGACCTGGTCGAGTTCGCGGGCTGATGCCGGAGGCGTCCTTCACCGCCCTCCGCTGGGAGGTGGCCGACGGCGTCGGGACGATCACGCTCGACCGGCCGGACGCCCTGAACAGCCTCGACGCGACGCTCAAGCGCGAGCTCCTCGGCGCCCTCCGTGAGGCCGCTCGGGACGGCGCGGTTCGGGTCGTGATCCTGACCGGCGCCGGTCGCGCGTTCTGCGCCGGCCAGGACCTCAAGGAGCGGCTCGTCGCCGATCCGACGCCGCTCGACGTCGAGGTTCGCGAGCGGTACAACCCGATCGTCCTGGCGATGCGTCGGCTGCCGAAGCCGATCATCGCGGCCGTGAACGGGGTGGCCGCCGGAGCCGGTGCCGCGCTCGCGTTCGCGGCGGACTTCCGGATCGCGGCCGACGGGTCGAGCTTCGTCCTCGCGTTCGGCCGGATCGGGCTCGCGCCCGACAGCGGCGCCAGCTGGTTCCTGCCGCGACTCGTCGGAGCGGCCCACGCCGCCGAGCTGCTCTACCTGGCCGACCCGATGCCCGCCGAGGAGGCGCTCCGGATCGGTCTCGTCTCGCAGGTCGTCGCGTCCGAGGCGCTGCTCGATCACGCCCGGACGCTGGCGGCGAAGCTGGCCCAGGGCTCGCCGAGCGCGATCGCCCTGACCAAGCGGGCGCTCGACCGCTCGCTCGAGGTCGGGCTCGTCGAGGCGCTCGATCACGAGGCGTCGCTCCAGGGCATCGCCGGACGCTCGGCCGATCATGCCGAGGGGCTCGCCGCCTTCGTCGAGAAGCGGGCGCCCCGGTTCCGCGGGGAGTGACCCGGTTCCGGTTGCCGGCCCGGGCGGCCCGACGCGACTGGCGCGACTGGTCGGCGGTCCTCCTCCTCGTCGTCTACATCCTGGTCGCGGTCTACGACTGGCGCCTGCCGGGCCGCGACGGGACGTCGTTCGGGCCGGTCTGGGTGGCGGGCAGCGTCGTCGTCGTCGTGGCGCTCCGGCTGGTCCGCGGCCGCTGGGAGCCGGTCGCCGCCCTCGCCGCCTGCACGTCGGTCGCCGCCCTGCTGACGGACCTCGTCCAGTTCAACGGCCAGCTGCTCCGTGACCTCGGGATCTACCTCCGGGCGGGCGCCCAGTTCGCCGCCCAGGCGCCGGTCTACCTGTCGACCGTCCTCAGCGAGGCACCGGTCGACAAGACCACCTACCCCTACCTGTACCCGCCGCCGACGCTGCCGATCCTGGCCGTGCTGGCGGCGCTCCCCCGGACGCTCGTCGAAGCCGGCTGGGTCGTCGGCTCGATCCTGGTCGCGGTCTGGGGGTTGCGGCGGGTCGGGCTGCCGACCCGGTGGGCGATCGCCGCCCTGCTCTGGCCGCCGTTCTTCCAGGGCCTGTACGTCGGCAACGTCGTCGTTCCCGCGTTCGCCCTGTTCGCCGCGGCCCCCTGGTTCGGGGCCGGGCTCGTCCTGGCCGCCGCGTTCAAGCCGTACAGCGCCATCGCCGCTCTGTGGCTCGTCCGCGAACGACGCTTCGGCCAGATCGTCCGCGGCGGCGCGATCCTGGCCGGCCTGGCGCTCGTGACCCTGCCGCTCGTCGGCGTCGACTCGTGGCGTGACTGGCTCGAGGGCCTGCGGTTCTACGCGCTGTCCCAGCCGCAGGTCCCGGCCCTGCTCGGGCTCAGCCTGGGAGCCTACCTTCCCGGCTGGCTGCCGCTCGTCGCCGCGCTCGCGGCGATCGGCTGGGCCTGGCTCGGGCGCGGACTCGACGGTCTGGCCCGCTTCGGCGTCGCGACAGTCGTCGGATCGCCGTCGCTGTTCGCCCACGGCTTCGTCGTGGCGCTGCCGGCGTTCCTCGAGCTCAACCCGGTCGCCCTGTGGCTGGCGCTGGGGATCACGAGCGTCGCCCCGGGTCTCGGCTGGTGGCTGTCGATCGTCCTCGTCGTCGTGGCCTCGGTTGCCACGGTCCTCCGCCGGTCGACCGGCGGTCCGTGGCCGCGCGCCTACGGGACGGTGTAGGTCACCACGTCGGAGTGGGCCACGACGAACTTCGCCGGTGAGCCCAGCTCGGTGTGAGCGCAGGACCTCGAGCCGGAAGTGGTACGTGCCGGGCTCGAGCCGGGCCAGCGCCTCGGATGCGCCCCGGTTGCCGACCGCGACCGCGACATTCGCACCCTGGAGGACGCTCGGCGTCGGGTCATCCTTCGAATAGACGATCTTGTACCAGCTGAAGCAGGCGGCCGGACCCTCGTAGGGGTTCCAGCTGAATGCCGTCCTGGTCCCGTCCCCGGGCCCGACGGCGAGACCGCCGAGCTCCCGGATCTTCCTGGCCCTGACCGACCGGACCGGGCTCGCCGCGATCGGCTTGCCAGCGGCGTTGAGGGCCATGGTCCGGTAGGAGTACGTCCGTCCGGGTTCGACGCGCGTGTCGAAGGCGCTCGTCCGCCAGCGGACCGTCGTGGAGGCGCCGTCCAGGGCCCTCGGTCCGCCGTGCGGTGGATAGCTGGCCGGGATCGACGCCGTCGTGTTCCGGAGGGTGGCGTAGCGACTGAACCCGGAGCCCTTGTACCGGCTCCAGTCGATCACGACGCCGCCGTCGCACGGGGTCACGGTGAGGCGCAGCCCGGGCAGCCGAGCCGGTGCCGGCGTCGACGGGGCGTCCGGCGTCCGCTCGGGGCTGGTGATCGTCCGCGGGGTCGAGTCGGGCGTTGCGGTCGGGGCGGAGCCCGGGGTCGCCGCCGGCGCGGCGGTCGGTCCCGCGGGCGTCTCCACGGGGCCGGCCGACTGGACCGCCTCGGCCGGCGTCGGGGTCGGTCCGAGGTCGATCCGGTCGAGCACTCCGAGCTGGAACCCGAGCGCCCGGTCGCGGCGGGCGTTGTCGACGAGCCACGGATCGGCGAGCTCGGCGGGGTCGATCGGGCCGACGGCAAGGTCCGAGGCGGCCCCGCCGTCGACGACGAGGGTCGCCGCCCGGCCCTCCCCGACGGTCGTCCGAAGCTCGGGCCCGACCAGACCGATCGCGTGCTCGAGCCCGAGCAGGCGGACCCGGTCGCGGCCGTCCGCGGTCGGGCCGCGGTCAAGGTCGAAGGCCGTCCCGAGCGCCTCCCAGGCGACCGGGCCGGTGACGACGACGAAGGTGCCGCCGTCCGGCAGGGCGACTCGCTGGTAGGACCGCCCGGCGAGGAGCTCGATCCGGGTCCCGCTCGTGGCCAGGTCGATCAGGCGGACGTCGGTGCCAGCGTCGAGACGGGTGAGGCTCGCCCCCAGCACCAGCGTCGCCCGGCCACTCGCTCCGACCCGGATCTCATCGTTGGCGAGCAGCGTCGTCCCACCGCCGAGGGCCGTCGTCATCCCATCGCGGACGAGGGTGGCGCCCACGGCCTCCGTCGCCCTGGCGTCGAAGGAGGCCGGCAGGAATTGTCCCGAGATCGACCCGAGGACGGCCACGACGAGCACGGCCGCAACCGCGAGGACCGCCCAGCGCCGGCCGGCGACGAACTCCGTCGGCCGGCGCCAGCCCCGTCCGGGAACCGCCCGCGACGGGCGGGTAGCGGTCGATCGCGCTGGCGCGGCCGGCGATCCCGCCTGGTCTCCGGACTCCGTCGCGCCTGCGTAGCCGGCCATCAGCTGCGTCCGCAGGGCGGTCGCGAACGACGGATCGAGACGATCGCGCCCCGACGCCAGCCGTTCGGTCCGGACGTGCGCACCGGCCGCAGCCAGCTCGCGCTCGAGCTCGGCCAGCTCGTCGGCATCCGGATCGGACGCGGCGTCGAACGGGACGGGCTGGTCGGCCGGGCGGAGGATCGGTGGCCGTCGCCGGCGTCGCTCGTCAGGCCGCATCGGTGGCCTCCCGCGCGAGGGCCAGCCGCAGCGCCCGCAGCGCGCGGTGGACCTTGACCGCCAGGGTCGAGGCCGAGCAGCCGAGCGCGGCGCACAGCTCGTCGGTCGTGAGGTCGTCGTAGAACTTGAGGACGAGCACGCGCCGCTGGGCCTCGGGCAAGCTCAGCAGCGCCCGGCGCAGCTGGTCCCGGTCGAGCGCAGCGGCGAAATCGTCGGTGGCGATCGTGTCGGCCGATGGCGTGCGGTCGCGTTCCCGATCCGCCCCGTCGTCTGGCCCGCTCGCGTCGCCGGCCCGGATCCCGAACGACACGAGCCGCCGGTCGTGCCGAGCGTGGTCGACGATCGCGTTGGCCGCCACCCGGTAGAGCCAGCCGCCGAACGAGTCGTTCCGGAAGGAGCCGGAGCGGAGCGCCCCGAGGGCACGCTCGAAGGTCATTGCGGCAATGTCCTCGGCTGTCGCCCGATCGCCGACCCGGCGGGTCACGAAGCCGTGAATGCGAGGCAGGTAGTAGTCGTACAGCTCGCCAAACGCGGCGCCATCCGAGCGCGCCTGGACGACCAACGTCCGTTCGCGCTCGGGATCCATCCGGCTGGTGGCATCGTCACGACCCATCGCAACCAGGACGATGGGGTTGAGCGGACCGGGCCGCCATCGCACGGCGGTACTGCCGGCGAGGGGACCACGGTCCGCTCAATGGGTCATCGGTGGGAGTGGCTCCCGGCTATGGGATCGTCACCTTGATCGCCGCGGTCTGGCCGAGGACGACCTTGTTGCCGTTCTTGAATCCGACGCACTGGACCCGGTAGAACCAGGTCTGGCCGCTCTCGACGTGGGTGTCGGTGAACTCGGTCGTCGAGCGGTTCTCGATGATGCCGATCAGCTTGCTGCCGTCGGTCCACGGGACATAGGACGGGTTCTCGCCGTGCGACCGGACGACCTTGTACCAGTGGAACGCGTCCGCCTGGCAGGCCGTCCAGTCGAGGACCACGCCGCCGTCCGTCAGCCTGGCCTCGAGGCCGAGCGTGCCCGGCGTCGGAGCAGGCTTCTCGGCGTGGGTCCGGATCGCCCTGGCCGGCGTGCTGTTCAGGACCCGGTAGCCATGGGCCGTCTTGTCGATGCAGAAGACCCGGTACCAGACCTTCTTGCCGGCCGGGGCGCCGCGGTCGATGAGCATCGTGGTGCCGCGCTCGCGGACGACGCCGACCAGGCGATCGTGCGCGCCGAGCGGCCAGCGGACCCGCGGGTCCGTCGAGCGGACGACCTTGTAGAGGTCGAAGCGGTTGGCTGCGCAGGCCGTCCAGTCGACCTTGACGCCGCCATCGACGTTCGACAGTCGCAGTCCGAGCGGGTCGGGCCGGTGATGGGTCGGCTTCGGGTCGGGGTTGTCGGTCGGGGGCGGGTCCTTCGGCTTGTCGGTGTCGCCGCCGCCGGTCGATCCGCCACCACCGCCCGTGCCGCCGCCCGCGCCATCGGTCGGAGTGGGGGTCGGGGTCGGCGTGGTGCCCTGGCCGGGCGGGTCGGTCGGACAATCGATCGGGTTGCCCTGCTCGTCCTGGCAGCTCGCCGGGGCGGTCGCCGCGGTCAGGACGATCGGGACGGTCGTCGCGCCGAGGGCGACCGCGCCGACGATCAGCAGGGCCGCGAGCGACGTCGGCAGTCCTCGGCCGGTCCGCCGGGGCGGGCGGCTCGGCTTGCCGGCCGCACGGTCGTCCATGGTCGCGTCGTCAATGCCGACGGGCGCCGTCTGGCCGTCATCCCAGTCGTCGTACCGATCCCCACCCATGAGTCCACTCCCCAGGTTCCATGGTCGTCCGGCCCTGCCGTTCGGCAGGCGCCGAGACCTCTGACCACAGAACGCGAGACGAGCATCGGGATTACCGGTCCTCGCCCATCTGATGGTCCCGGTCGGGCCCCGTACCGCTGCGCCCCGAAGAGGGCCGGCGTACCATCGAGAGCCACGCCACCCGTTCGTCCGACGGAGGCACGACCGCGATGACCGATCCGCTCGCCCTCGACCCGGTCCTGCCGGAACGAGAGCGCAGCCGCCTGACCTTTGCCGACGACGTCCCCCACGACGAGCGCTACCGGATCTTCGAGGAGCACGTCGCCGCCGGGGGCAAGGTCGAGGCATGGGACTGGATGCCCGACGACTACCGGATCGGCGTCCTGCGCTTCGTCGAGATGCACGCCAACAGTGAGCTGATGGGCGTCCTCCCCGAACGCGAGTGGCTCATGCGGGCGCCCACCCTGCGCCGCAAGCTGGCGCTCACGGCCAAGGTCCAGGACGAGGTCGGCCATGCCCAGCTGCTGTACCGGGTCGCCGAGGACCTCGGCAAGCCGCGCGAGGCGATGTTCGACGACCTGCTGGCGGGGAAGACGAAGTTCCACAACGTCTTCCACTACCCGACCCGGAGCTGGGGCGACGTCGGGGTCATCGCCTGGCTCGTCGACGCCGCCGCGATCGTCGCCCAGCAGGCGCTGCGCGACAGCAGCTATGCGCCGTACGCCCGGACGATGCGCAAGATCTGCTGGGAGGAGTCGGTCCACATCATGCACGGCCGCGACGTCGTCGTGACCCTCGTCACCGGGACGCCAGCCCAGCGGGCGATGGTCCAGGAGGCGCTCGATCGCTGGTGGGGCCCGTTGATGCAGATGCACGGCCCGCGGACGCCTCGCGAGAAGGACCGCGACCTGGCCTGGCGGATCAAGGCGAAGACGAGCGAGGAGCTCCGCCAGGAGTTCCTCGGGATCTACGTGCCGCGGATCCTCGAGCTCGGTCTGTCGATCCCCGATCCCGAGCTGCGCTTCGACGAGGTCGCGGGCGAGTGGCGCTACCGCGAGCCCGACTGGGACGAGCTTCGAACGGTCGTGACGAACCACGGCCCGATGTCCGAGGCCCGGCTCGCCTTCCGGCGGCTGAACCGGGAGGAGACGCGCTGGGTGCGCGAGACGATCCTGGGCGACCCGCGGGTCGCCGCCTGACGCGATGTCGGCCACCAAGCCCGCGCCAGGATCCGACACCGGAGCCGAACCGCGCCGGGGCGCCGGGCGTCCTCGAACCGTACGAGGTCTTCCGCCAGGAGAAGGACGGCGACCCGATGCGCCATGGCGGGAGCGTGCTCGCGCCCGACCCGACCCTGGCCGTCCACTACGCGCGCGAGCTCTACGGCCGCCGGCAGGAGTCGGTCCGATTGTGGGTCGTCCGCCGGGCCGACATCCACGACCTCGACGATGCCGATCTCCTCCAGCCGCCGCTCGACCGGTCGTTCAAGAAGCCGGGTGGCTACGTGATGCGCGACAAGCTCGAGGCGGCCCGGCGCCAGGCGGGCACCCGGAAGCCACGGGCGAAGGAGCGATGACCCCGGCTGCCTCCGGTGCCGGCCTCCTGCCGGCGACCCGGAACGCCCTGGCGGTCCTCCTCCTCGCGATCGCCGACGACGAATTCGTCATCGGCTTCAGCGACTCCGAGTGGACCGGGATCGCCCCGATCCTCGAGGAGGACGTCGCGATGAGCTCGCTCGCCCAGGACGAGCTCGGGCACGCCCAGGCGTTCTACCGGCTCCTCGCCGAGCTGGTCGATGATGGGCGGGACGCCGACGCGATCGCCTTCGACCGGCCGCCCGAGGGGTACTACCACGCCCGGCTGCTCGATCACCCGCGCGGCGACTGGGCCCAGACGATCGCCCGGCGGTACCTGTTCGACACCGCCGAGGACGTGCGGATGGCGGCGCTCGAGTCCTCGTCCTACGCGCCGCTCGCGGCGCTCGCGACAAAGGTCCGGCGCGAGGAGCGTTACCACCTCATGCACATGGCGACCTGGCTCGAGCGACTGGCGCTGGCCCGGGGCGAGCCGAGGGAGCGGCTGATCGAGGCGTTGGAGCGGATCGGGGCAGATGCCGGGACGACCCTCGCCCCGCTGCCGACCGAGATGGCGCTCGTGATGGCCGACATCATGGCCGCCCCGGCGGCCGAGCTGGAGACGCGCTGGCGGGCGACGATCGGTCCGACGTTCGAGCGGTTGCGCCTGCCGCCGCCGCCCGCGATCCGCGACCCGGACAACGCCCGGACCGGGCACTCCGAGGCGTTCCGGCGGCTCCACGACGAGTTCACCTCCGTGCGCCGGATCGACCCCGCGGCGACCTGGTGACCGTCATGTCCTCTGCCATCGACGCTGCTGCGCTGCGCGCGGGCCTGGCCGACATCCCCGATCCGGAGCTGCCGGTGGTGTCGATCGCCGAGCTGGGGATCCTGGGGCAGATCGAGGCGGGACCGGATCGGCTGCGGGTCGAGCTCCATCCGACGTTCGTGGCCTGCCCCGCGACCGAGCTCATCCGGGTGGCCGTCGCAGATCGGCTGGCAGAGCTCGCGCCGGGATCCGTGGCCGAGGTGGCGTTCGTCTTCGATCCGCCCTGGACGAGCGAGCGAATCAGCCCGGCCGGACGGGCGAAGCTGGCGGCCGCCGGGATCGCGCCACCGCTGCCCGGCGGCCCCACCGAGCTCGTCAGCCTCGACGCCGCCGTCCCGTGCCCGTTCTGCGGCTCGGCACGGACGCGACTCGACAACCTGTTCGGCCCGACCCTGTGCCGGTCGATCCGCTGGTGCCCCGACTGCCGCCAGCCGTTCGAGGCGATCAAGACGGTCTGAGAAGTCGTCGTTTCGCGTCACGGCCGCCGGGGATCTCGATCATCCCGGCACGACTCGGTAGAGGCTCCAGCGATCCGGGACACCTTTGAGCTCGTGCTCGCCGGCGTCCTCGAAGGTCAGGCCAGAGCCGGCGACGAGGTCCTTCACCGTGGAGCTGACCAGGATCTCGGACGGACCGGCGAGTCCCGCCACACGGGCGCCGATCGATTGACCGCCAGCCCGCCGACCTTGCCGTCGATCGTCTCGACCTCGCCCGTGTGACAGCCGGCCCGGACCTCGATCCCGAGGGGCCGGACCGCGTCCCGGATCGCCTCGGCACAACGGACCGCCCGCGCCGGCCCGTCGAACGTCGCGAAGAACCCGTCGCCGGCGGTGTCGACCTCGACTCCCCGGTACCGTCCGAGCAAGGTTCGAACGATGGCGTGATGGCGCTCCACCAGCTCGCTCCAGGCTCGGTCTCCGGCCTGCGCCGCCCGGGCGGTCGAACCCACGATGTCGGTGAACAGGACAGTCGCGAGGACCCGGTCGAACTCCGCCTCGCGGTCGCGGATCTCGCCGGCGAAACCGTCGATGGCATCGAACAGCTCCGTGTCCCGGGCGGTCGGCCAGTCCTCGGGCCCCGGGACGATCAGGAACCGGGCCCCCGGGATCTGCGACGCGACCCACTGCGCGGCGCCGCCCCCGGTTCGATCGTACTCGCCCGCCTTCTGGAGGACGAGTGTCGGGACCTGGATGCCCGGGAGCAGCGAACGGACATCGGTCTGCTGCTCGACGCGGCGGATCGCCCGGCGAGCCAGTGGGCTGGCGACCAGGCGCGCCCACTTCGCCCAGGCCCTGGCTTCGGCGTCCTCGGGGTCGACGACGCCCATCTCGCGCAGCGACGCCCGCCAGACCTCGGTGGAACCCCAGTCGAGGTCCCCCTGCGCAGCCCGATCAGCCTCCTCGACCGACCAGCCCCACGGGTGCTCGAGGGTGTGCCAGTAGTAGACCACCGGCGAGAGAAGCACCAATCCGGCCGTCCGCTCCGGGTACGACGCCGCGAACAGGAGGCTCAGGGCACAGCCCCACTCGAAGCCCATCATCAGCGGCCGGGTCGCGCCCACGGCGTCCATGACCGCGCGAAGATCGTCGACGCCCAGCTCGAGCGACAGCGAATTGGGCGATGCCGGACGGTCGGAGACGCCGAAGCCTCGACGATCGAAGGTGATCACCCTCGCTCGACGGCCGAATGCCCGAAGGGTGGCGGCCCAGCTCGGGACATCCCAGTTGGCGTCGACGTTCGAGAGCACGTCGTTGAACACGAGGTCATACGGCCCGGCACCGAAGACCTGGTAGCCGATGTGGAGGCCGTCCTCGGTCACGACGTACTGGGTGTCGGGAATGTCCACGATCAGCGCCCCGGTCTGTCGAACCGTGCCGCCGGAAGGGTCGACCTCATCGGCGAAGTCTGCGGCCCGAACCGACCGACGACAAGACTCGTGGCCCGGCCGACCGGGTAGGCTGGGTCTGACGATGGACGATCGCAGTGCGCTGCCGGCCGACCCCGACCAGACCTCGACCGTCGTCGGTGTCGTCGGGGCCGGGACGATGGGCGCCGGGATCGCCCAGGTCGCACTCGAGGCGGGCGACCGGGTGCTTCTCTACGACGAGGATCCCGGCGCGCTCGCGCGGGCGCGCGAGCGGATCGCCGATGGGCTCGCCCGACGACTGCGGCACCGGATCGGCGACCCGTCGGGTTCGGCGGCGGTCGGCCCCGGCGAGGCACTCCGGAGGCTGGCGGACGCGCCGGATCTCGAGACGCTGGCTCGGGCGGCCGATGTCGTCGTCGAGGCCGCTCTCGAGGACCTCCTCGTCAAGCAGGGGCTGTTCGCCCGGATCGATGCCGCGGCCGGCGCCGAGGCCATCCTCGCGACGAACACGAGCGCGCTGTCGGTCGGCCAGATCGCGGCGGCCACCCGCCACCCGGAACGGGTCGTCGGGCTCCACTTCTTCAACCCCGCACCCCTGATGCCGCTCGTCGAGGTCGTCGTCCCGCACGGGGTCGAGCCGGCGGCTGGCCGACGCGGCGACGGCGCTCGTCCGGCGCTGGGGCAAGACCCCGGTCCGTACCGGCGATTCGCCCGGCTTCATCGTCAACCGGGTCAACCGCCCGTTCACCCTCGAGGCGCTGCGACTGCTGGAAGTCGGCACCGGCACCGTCGAGTCGATCGACGAGGCGATGCGGGCCGACGGGTTCCCGATGGGCCCGTTCGAGCTGATGGACCTGATCGGCGTCGACGTCAACCTGGCGGCAGCCCGGGGCATCTTCGAGGCGTCCCGGTACGAGCCTCGCTTTCGCCCGTCGGAGATCCAGGAGCGGCTGGTCGAGGCCGGGCCGGTTCGGGCGGAAGTCGGGTGAGGGCTTCTACTGGTACGGCGAGAGGGGACGCCGGCTCGGGCCGGCCGGGGCATTCGCGACCGACCCCGAGCCGCTCGCCGCCCGGGACCCGGCCTGGTCGCCGCTGTCCGAGCGGCGAGCCTGGAGCCGAGGCGCTCGACCGCCTTGGACCGGTTGTCGAGCCGATCGTCCTGGCGATCGTGAACGAGGCCTACCGGGCGCTCGGGGACGAGGTCGCCGGCGCCGGCGACATCGACCTCGCGCTGCGCCTCGGGGCCGGCCACCCGAGCGGCCCGTTCGAGCGGAGCAGCCACCCTCGGCGGACCGGCCGCCGTGCTCGCCCGGCTCGGCCGCTGGCAGTCGGCCGGACCGCGGTTCGAGCCGGCGCCGGCGCTCGTCACGGCCGCGGCCGCGAGCGACTGACCGGCTCCCGCCAGCGCATTCGGGCGACCTGACGCATCATGCAGCGGACCCGCAAGGCCCAACCCTGTCGGCGGGGCTCTGCTGGAGATCTCGTGATCCTCGAACTCCCGGCATCCGGTCGACGGGTGCGCCCCTCAGCCCACCAGCTGGGCCGTCTCGGCCTCGTCGTCGCGTCGGCGACACTCGTCGTCGCCTGCGGCGCCGCAGCGGTCACGCCGTCGCCCAGCGCGGCGCCGCCGGTCGTGAGCGCCGCGCCGTCGAGCTCGGCCGCACCAGCGAGCGCGGCGACGCCGTCAGGGTCGGCGGTCCCCGGGACGCCCGAGCCATCCGTCGACGCGCACGGTGCACCGGACCTCGAGAAGCTCATGCCGCTGAAGGTCGGCGACGTCGCGCTCGAGGTGCGCAGCCTGACCGGCAAGGACTTCTACAAGCTCGGCACCTCGCAGACCCAGCAGCAGCTCGATGCGATGCTCGCCTCGATCGGCAAGACGATCGACGATCTCGACGTGGCCGACGCCTACGACCCGAGCCAGTTGACGGTGCTCGAGATCGGCGCGTTCCGGGTCGCCGGTGCCAAGTCGAGCGAGCTGCTCTCCGGCTGGGTCGCCTCGAACCAGGCGGCGAACCGCCAGCTCGTGGTGTCGAACGAGACCGTCGACGGGCGGGCGCTGACGAAGATGGTCGACGGCACGCGGGAGGTGGGCGCGACCACCCGTGCGTTCGTCGTCGGCGACACGATCTTCCTGGTCGGGGCCGACGATCCGGCTATCGTCTCGGCGGCGCTCGCCGGGCTGCCCAAGCCCTGACGGACCCCTCCGACCGGCGTACGATGCCCAGACCCGCCGGCCGGGGGAATTCGTCCCGGCCTGCGGTGCCCAAGGAGATGTCATGACCGCTCGACGACTTGCCGCTGCCGGCGTCGTTCTCGCCTTCGCGGCGACCGTGGCGGGCTGCGGCGGCTCGTCGGCGTCGACCGGCGCTCCGGCGCTGCCGTCGGTCGCCGCTCCGAGCGGGGACAACAGCGGCTTCGCGACGAGCAAGCAGCTCGAGGCAACCCTGCCGACGTCGGTCGGCGGCGTCACCCTGACGACCGGCTCGCTCAACGTCCTCCAGCTGTACTCGAGCGGCAACCAGACGGCCAACTTCCTGACCCTGATGGTGACCGGCCTCGGCGTGTCGCCGGCCCAGGTCGGGGCCGCCGCCGCCGCCGACCCGGGCGGCAAGATCCAGATCGTCGCCGGCCAGTTCAACGGGGTGGCGTCGAGCGCGATCCAGGCCCAGGTCGAGGCCGTTGCCAAGCAGGTCGATCCCAACGTCACCCTGGCCAGCTCGACGGTCGGCGGGAAGCAGGTCACGACCGCGACCTTCCCGGGCTCCCACACCGGCCCGGTCGTCGCCTACATCACCGGCGACACGCTCTATCTCGTCCAGTCGTCCGACCCGGCGCTCACCGAGGACGCGGTCAAGCAGCTGCCCTGACGATGGCACGAAGCCTCGACCGGCCGCTGCGCGACCCGTGGCTGATCGCCGCCGTCCGGACGCCGGTCGGCCGCTACGGCGGAGCGCTCGCGAGCGTCCGGCCCGACGATCTCGCGGCGACCGTGCTCCAGGCGGTCGTCGACCGGGCCGGTCTCGACCCGGCGCTCGTCGAGGACGTCATCCTCGGCTGCGCCAACCAGGCCGGCGAGGACAACCGGGACGTGGCCCGGATGGCCCTGCTCCTGGCCGGGTTCCCGGTCGAGGTCGGTGGCCTGACCGTCAACCGGCTGTGCGGCAGCGGGCTCCAGGCGATCAACTCCGCCGCGCATGCGATCCAGGTCGGCGACGGCGAGGTGTTCATCGGCGGGGGCGTGGAGTCGATGACCCGCGCGCCGTATGTCATGGCCAAGCCCGAGGCGGCCTGGGAGCGCGGCCCGCGCGAGCTCCAGGACACGACGCTCGGCTGGCGGTTCGTGAACCCGAGGCTGGCCGAGCGGCACTATCCGTACTCGATGGGCGAGACCGCCGAGAACGTCGCCGAGCGCTGGTCGGTCGATCGCGAGCGCCAGGACGCGTTCGCCCTCGACTCGCAGCGCAAGGCCGTCGCCGCGATCGAATCCGGTCGGTTCGACTCGCAGCTCGTTCCGATCGCCGTTCCCCAGAAGAAGGGCGAGCCGATCGTCGTCGCACGCGACGAGCACCCGCGGGCCGACACCAGCGCCGAGGCCCTGGCCCGGCTCCGGCCGGCGTTCCGCGACGGCGGCACCGTGACGGCCGGGAACTCGTCGGGGATCAACGACGGTGCGTCGGCGGTCCTGCTCGTCGAAGCCGATCGGGCGAAGCGGCTCGGCCTCAAGCCGCTGGCCCGGATCGTGTCGACGGCCGTGGCCGGCGTCGACCCGGCGATCATGGGCATCGGGCCGATCCCGGCCACGCGCAAGGCGCTCGAGCGGGCGGGGATCGAGGTCGGCGATCTCGACCTCGTCGAGCTCAACGAGGCGTTCGCCAGCCAGTCGGTCGTGTGCATCGACGAGCTCGGGCTCGATCCGGCCCGGGTCAACGTCAATGGCGGGGCGATCGCGCTCGGCCACCCGCTCGGGATGAGCGGCGGACGATTGGTGACGATGCTCGTCCACGAGCTCGTCCGGACCGGTGGCCGCTACGGCCTGGCGACGATGTGCATCGGCGTCGGCCAGGGGATTGCCACGGTCGTCGAGCGGATCGAGGGCTAGCCGCCAGCCCGCATCCAGCGCGCCGGGCCAACTGATCCGGTCCTAGAGGGGTGTGGGCAATCCGCCGGTAGCTCAGTGGGATCGGAGCGACTAGCCTTCGGAGAGCGCCTCGGCCGGCGAGAGAGGACGGCCAGCGATCCTGGACTACCCGAGGACCGTGCTGCGACGGCCGCCGTCGTCGACCGTCGCGCGACCTGTCGACAACTCGACCTCGAGCGCGCACGACGCCTCGGAACCCTCCCATCGCAGGCAAAGGGATCGGCCGGCGGCGACCTCGACCCGCAGGGTGCCGTCGAACGCGGGGTGTGTATTCCGAAGGCGGATGAGCTCCAGCAGGCGGCCGACCACCGGGCGTTTGAGCGCCGCCTCGATCTCGTCGGCCCGGTAGTCGTGGCGATTGATGGCGCGACCCTCGCCCGTGCGCTCGACCGCGGCCGTGTCGTTCGTGCCTGCGAGCAGGCCGACGTAGTAGATCTGCGGGACGCCCCTGGCGAAGAGCTGGATCGCCCGCGCAGCGAGGTATCGGTCGTCGTCCGCTTCCAATGCCGAGAAGTAGGTGCAGTTCAGCTGGTGGACATCGACCTCGGCCGGGTCCGTGCCTGACAGGATCCGGTTGACGTTTCCGCCTCGCCGTCTGACCCGATCGGCCAGGTCGAGCATCTCCGCCGGCTCGAGGATGCCGTCGAGGTCCGGACGAACGGGTATCCCGTCGTGGCAGTCCAGGCCGGTGAACTGCCGGTCGGGAGAGCGGGCCAGGTGCGCTGCCAGGCGATCCGCCTCGCCCGTTTCGAAGGCGTGCAGCAGCAGGCCCGGCAGCACGAAGTCGTACGTCCAGTACCCGTGGCGGGTCAGCCGTTCGTGGGTTGCATAGCGGTCGTGGACCTCCGGAAGCACGACCAGCCCGAACGAATCAGCCACCCCGGCGATCCAGTCCAGGAACTCGTAGATCTCCGGCTCGACCATGAAGCAGGTCGTGCCGGGCTTCTTGATGACGTACCCGACGGCGTCGAGCCGAACCATGCGGACGCCATGATCGGCGAACGATCGCAACCAACCGGTGATCAGGGAGCGCGTCGCCTGGCTGGTGACATCGAGGTCGATCTGCTCCGACCAGTCGGCCGACCCGAACGAAGTCCAGAGGTTCTCCTGTTGCCCGGTGTCCTCGATGGTGACGGTCGAGAACGGGCGCTCTGGCTTGCGGAGGAAGATCAGCGCGACATCGTCGGGGGGCGGCTCGCCGGCAGGCCACACCTTGTCGAGGGTCACGAACAGGTCGGCGTAGCGCGAACGCCGACCATGACGCTGGAAGTCCTGGAACTCCCGACTCTGCCGGGAGATGTGATTGGTCATCACGTCGAGCAACACGTCATGGCGGCGCGCGATGTGTCCGACATCCGCCCATGTCCCGAACCGGGGATCGACGTCCCGATACGTCAGCGGCGCGAAGCCGCGGTCACCGGACGACGGGAAGGGCGGCAGGATGTGCACGCCGCGGAAGAGGCCGTCCAGCGGCCCATCGAGCAATGCGCCGAGGGCGTGCAGGTCGCCACCCAGGGAGTCCGGATAGGTCACCAGCTGCGGGCGAGGCGCAACGCGCATGGGGTGCATGGTGGCGGCTCTCGCGCTCGACTCAGACGCGGCGATCGATGTCGGCGGCAACGACCGGCAGCCATCGGACGACCAACGTGAACCGGGTCGTCATCCCTTCACCGATCCTTCCAGCAGCGCGGTGATGATGTGGCGTTGGAACACGACGAAGAGCACGAGCGTGGGTACGAGGATCAGGATCGTGCCGGCGCATAGCAGCGGAATGTCGGTCGCGTAGTGGCCCTGGAATGCGCCGAGTGCGCCGGCCATCGTCCGCTGCGTCGGATCCTCCACGAGGACGAGCGCGAGCAGGAACTGGTTCCACGCCCAGATCGACATCAGGATCCCGAGCGAGACGATCGGCGCCCGCGCCAGCGGGACGTGGATCCGCCAGAACAGGTCCCACGTGCTTGCCCCGTCGACCCTGGCCGCCTCCGAGAGCTCGCCGGGCAAGTTCACGAAGTGGGCACGCATCCAGAACACCGCGAACGGCATGAACAGGCCTATCAGCGGCAGCACGATCGCGACGCGCGTGTTGAGGATGCCCATCCCGCGGGCCAGGTAATAGAGCGGCGTGATGATCCCCTCGAACGGCAGCGTCAGGCCGAATACGAACAGGAGCAGCAGGAGACGCGCCCCGGGGATGCGGAGGAGCCCGATCGCGAACCCCGCCATGGTCGAGATGACCAGGGACACCGGCACGACCGCGAGCACGATGAACACGCTCGACGCGAGCAGCGCCGTCATGTTTGCGACCCTGAACGCCTCGATGAAGTTCCCCCACTGCGGATCGGCCGGCCACTCGAGCCCGCTCGGAAGCGTGCCGGACGGATGGAGCGCGGTCGTGAACACGCTCAGAAATGGCAGGATCGTGATCGCCATGAGGGCCAGCAGCAGCGCCCGACCCGCGTAAAGCTCGCCTCGAGCGATCCTCACCGGTCGCCCCCTCTGGTCAGGCGCTGGAGGGGGAGGATGATCGCCAGGACTAGCACCATCAGCGCGACGGCCAGGGCGGAGGCGAGGCCGACCTGGCGCTCGAGGAAGGCCGTGTAGTAGATCTGGATGCCGGGCACCGTGGTCGACTTGCCGGGTCCGCCGGCCGTCGCGACATAGACGATGTCGAACGCCGCGAGGGCGGCGATGATCGTGACGGTGAGGCAGACGCCGATCTCGTACCGAAGACTCGGGATCGTGATGGATGTGAACTCCTGGAGCCAGCTCGCGCCGTCGATCCGCGCCGATTCATACAGCGCGGCGTCGACCTTCGTCATGCCGGTCAGCAGCAGGACGATGCAGAACCCGAGAAGAACCCAGATCCCGATGATGCCGACCGCTGGCAGCGCGGTGTCGAAGTCGCCCAGCCAGGCGCGGGTCATGTCGCCCAGGCCGATTGCGGTGAGGAACTGGTTGACGAGCCCAGGCAAGGCCAGCAGCCAACCCCAGATGATGCCGGCCGCGACCAGCGGCATCACCTGCGGGAGGAACAGGACGGTCCGGGCGGCCGCCCCGAGTCGCCCGGTCGCCACCCGATGGATCACGCTGGCCACGATGAGCCCGAGCGTCACTGGGATGAAGCTGAAGAACACCACCAGGCGGAGGGCGTTGAGGATCGTCTCGCGCATGTCGGGGTCGCTCAGGACGGTCGCGTAGTTTGACAGGCCGATCCACGTCGCGGGACCGATCCCATCCCAGCGATAGAACGAGTACTGGACCGTCAGGACCAGTGGTTGGAGCACGAACAGCGCGTACATCGACAGGGCCGGAAGCACGAACAACCAGCCGACGAACGCCTCCCGGCGGACCCCCCTCAGCAGGGAGATCCGCCGGGGTGTCCGAAGCGCGAGTGTCCGATCCCCCGGTGTCACGCGTCGCTCATGAAACGTGCCCTATCGAGACTCAGGAGCCTGCTGCGAGCTCCTTCTCGTACTCTGCCTGAACGGCCTTGAGCAAGCCGGCCGCGTCCTGCTTGCCGCCGACCATCTTCTGGAGCTCCGGTGTCCAGCCCTGGGCGAAGATCGATCCGGTCGCGTTGGCGATGAAATCCATCGCGCCATTGGCCTTGGCGACCTCCGCGCCCGCGGCGAGCGTGTCGTTGGTGACCGATCCCGCTGCGACCGGCGGGATCGCCAGATCCGCCGGACCGCCGGGGTTCGAGCCAAAGCCCGTCACGTTGATATTGCGTGCCTTGTCGTTCGTGGCGACCCAGTTGAAGAAGAAGGCCGCGCAGTCGGCATGCTTCGCGGTCTTGGCGATGCCGAACGTGAGCGGTGCCGACATTGCACCCAGGGACCCGCCCGCGTCGGCCGCCGGGAATACGAAGAAGCCCACACTCCCGGGCTGGTCCTTGTCGTAGCCACCGTTCTGCCAGTCGCCGTTGAACATGAACACGCCCTCGCCCTTGCCGAAGCGGGCGTTCGCGTCGGTGTACTCGATCGCGTTGGCGTCCTTCGGGAAGTAGCCGCTCTTGATCCACTGCTCGAGGTGCTGCGCCGCTGTGAGGTTGCTCGGCGTGTCGATCGTTGCACCCTTGTTCTGGAAGATCCACTCGTTGATCGGCTGGGTCGGCCCGTACGCCGCCATCAGTTGCTGCAGCGGGAAGGCGAGTCCGCCGCCACTCTTGGCCGAGTTCCAGACCATGATCGGCAGGAGGCCGGCCGACTTGGCCTTGGCCAGCAGGGCCTCGAAATCGGCGACCGTCTTGGGTGGCTCGGTCATCCCGATCTGCTGGGCGAGCTTCTTGTTGTAGAAGACACCCGTCAGGCTATTGTTGAGGCCCATCGCGTACAGCGACCCGGAACCGCGGGTGCCGTCTGTGCTGACCCGATTCTGGACAAGCTGGGCCGCCGGCCACTTGTCCCAGCCGAAGGCCGTTGCATAGTCGTCGAGGTTCTTGAGCAGGTCGTCCTTGACGAGCGAGATCAATGTCGGCAGCCGGATCAGGTCCGGCGGGTTGTCGCTCGACAACAGGCGCGGCGTAGAGGTCATCAGGTTCGCGAACTGGTCCTGGCTGACCTTGAACGTGACATTCGGGAACTGCTTGTGGAACTCGTCGGCGAGCGCAGGCACCGTCGGAAACCCCGACTCGAAGACCGCATTCAGCTCGACCGGATCCGTCCCGCAGGTCGGGCCGGCGGCGGCGGCGCTGGGGGACGGCGCGGCGGCGCTCGCCGCGGGGGTTGCCGGAGTGGTGGTCGCCGCCGACGAGGGTGACGACACCGTTCCTGGTGCTGCACATGCCGCGACCATGAGGGTCGCGAACGCTGCGACCACGAGGCGAGCGGCCGGCACCGAGGCGATCACGCCTCCGTGCGATCGGTTCCTGACCATGAGGCTCCTCCTCCTGTGTGCCTCCCTTGGGATTGGGTCAAGGCGTTCGCGGCGTCCTCATGCACGGCCCTCCTTCGGGGGCGCCGTGGTCCCACGGACCACGAGCTCGGGCGCCAGGAGCGCAACTGGCGGCTCGTCGGATCGCTGGTCGATCTCGGACAGCAGGATCTCCGCGCCGCGGCGCCCTGACTCGAATAGTTGCTGGCGGATCGTTGTGAGGCCGACGTAATCGGCCGCCTCGATGTCGTCGTAGCCGATGACCGACAGATCGTCGGGGACGTGGAGGCCGGCCTCGCTCGCCGCGGCGATGACGCCGAGAGCCTGGGTGTCGCTCGCGGCGAAGATCGCGGTCGGGCGTCGTTCGGCTGTCAGCATCCGGCGTGCGAGCGCACGCGCTTCATACCGGCCGTGTGCGCCGCGGCCGATCCATTCCGGTAGGACATCGACGCCCGTCCTGGCCAACCTGTCGACCAGGCCGTGCTCGCGATCCCGGCTCGAGGTAAACCCGAATGGATCCGCCGCAGCGTCGCCGATGAAGGCGATCTCGCGATGCCCGAGCGCGAGAAGGTGGCTCGCGGCGAGCGCGCCGCCGGCCACGTCGTCACCGACCACGCGCGGCATGGTCGCGATGGCCGCCGAGTGGACGTCGATAAACACGACGGGCACCGGGCCGCGACTGAGCCCGGAAGCGGTGTCCCCCGGCGGCGGGAGGGACATCACGAGCAGGCCGTCCGTCCGCTGCGAGTGGACGAGCGTCCCAAGATAGTGGTCTCGTTTCTGGACCGACTCGACGTTGTAGATGACGAGGTCGAACTCGCTGTCGGTCAGCACGGCGTCGACACCGCGAAGTCGTTCGGCGGCCTGCGGTCGAGTCAGGAACGAGACCACCACGCCGATCGTCAGCGTCCGACCGAGGCTGAGGCGTCGGGCGGCCGGGCTGGGCGTGAACCCCAGCTCCTCCATGACCGTCAGGATCCGGTCGCGCGTCTGCGGGTTGACGACCTGGCTGCCGTTGAGGGCTCGCGAGGCGGTCGCAACGCTCACTCCGGCCCGACGCGCAACGTCGCGGATGGTGACAGCTTTCTTCGTCACTCAGGCCTCTGGTTGAAACCGGTTTCATGAGACCGGTTTCAACAGACTAGCAGCCTGGTCAAGATGGGTTGATGGTTCTGGCGATGGGACCTTCGGGCCACGGCCGACAGGTCATTTCGACGTGATGCTTGCCGAAACTCAGGCCGGTGCGTACGATGAGTGCGACCAGAGCCTCCACCCAGGACCCCGCCCGGAGGATGCAGCGCATGCTCGAGACCCAGCCGACATTCCTCAACCTGACCGATGCTGCTGCCGGCAAGCTTCGGGAGATCACGGCCGAGGAAACGAACCCGAACGTCGGCTTGCGCGTTTACGTCTACAGCGGCGGCTGCTCGGGCTTCAAGTACGGGATGATGATCGAGGATGCCCCGACCGAGGAGGACCGCGTCCTCCAGGCGAACGGCGTCACCGTCTACGTCGACGGCAAGAGCGTCGACCTGCTCCAGGGCGCCGAGATCGACTACATCGACACGCTGATGGGGGCCGGCTTCACGGTCAACAACCCGAATGCGGTCAGCGCCTGTGGCTGCGGCTCGAGCTTCCGGACCGCCGAGGACTCGGGCAGCCCGCGGAGCTGCTCGCACTAGGCCCGACTCCGCTCCTCCGTTCGACGGAGCCGCCGGCCAGTCCGGCGGCTTCTCGATTCCCGGGCCGATCGGCGAAGATTGGGTCGATGGAGATCCCGCTCTTCCCCCTTCACACGGTGCTCTGCCCCGGCGTCGCCCTGCCGCTCCACATCTTCGAGCCGCGCTACCGGGCGATGATCGGTCGCTGCCTCGAGGAGGAAAGCGCGTTCGGCGTCGTGCTCATCCGCGACGGGCGGGAGGTCGGCGGCGGGCCGACGAGCATCGCCACCGTGGGCACGATCGCCGAGATCCGCGAGGCGGGCAAGTTCAGCGACGGGCGCTACGAGCTGCTGGTCGTCGGCGCCCGCCGGTTCCGGATCGAGTCGGTGACGGTCGGCCGCGAGCCGTACCTGGTCGGCGACGTCGAGGAGATCGCCGAGCTCGTCGGTGACCCGGCGACCGCCCGGGCGCTGACCGAGCGGGTGACCCAGCGCTTCGTCCGCTATCTCAGCCTGCTCCAGCCGGTCGAGGGCGAGGACGCCGAAGAGATCGACGTCCGGGTCGAGGTCGAGCTCGAGGACGATCCGGAGGTGTCGCTCAGCGCGGCGGGCGAGATCCCGCTCGACGACCGGCCGGATCCCGACGATGACGGCGACGAGCTCGACCGAGCAGCCCGCCGGGCCGCGATCCCGGACGACCCGACGATCCTGTCGTACCTCCTCTCGGGCATCATCCAGGTCGACCAGCCAAAGCGGCAGGAGCTGCTCGAGGCGCCGACGACCGAAGCCCGTCTGCGCGAGCTCGTCCGGCTGATCGACCGGGAGGTCGTCCTGCTCGAGCGCCGGCTGCGCAACTTCACCGTCGACCCGCGGGCGACCGCGCTCCGCCGCAACTGATGGGGCTCGGCGTTCGCGAGGCCGGCGAGGCAGAGCTCGAGGACTGGGACGACCGGACCGTCGCCACCGAGAACGGCACGGTCCACCAGTCGCGGGCGTGGGCGGCCTACCGGGCCGGCTTCGGCTGGCGGCCGCGCTTCCTGGTCAGCGACGACGGCGGTCGCGTGCTCGCGCTCGCTCGACCGTGGCCGTTGATCGGGAGCGACGGCGTCTACATCTCGCGCGGGCCACTCCCCGAAGCGGACCCGAGGGTCACGGCCTCGCGTCTCACGGCCGTGACCGGCTGGCTCGCCGAGCAGGGCGCGTCGGTCGTGGCATCGGACGCCGAGGTCCCTGCCGACTCCGGCTACGGGGAGCTCCTGGCCGCGGCCGGCTTCCGCCCGATCGACGAGATCCAGCCGTCGCGCCATCGGCTCGGCGTCGACCTGACCACCGCCCGCGACGCCGCCGACCTCCTGGCGGGGTTCAGCGCGACCACCCGGAACATGGTCCGGGCCGCCGAGCGGAGCGACCTGACGATCGTCCAGCTCGGCCCGGTCGATCGCCACGCTGATCCCGAGGCGGCCGAGCGCTCGGCCGCGCGAGCTCGACGCCGAGCTCGGGGTGCTCTACGTCCAGATGCGGGCGACCGCCGAGCGGCGCGGCTTCGGGCTGGCCTCGGCGGAGCGGTTCGGCGACTGGTCGCGGCGGGCGTTCGCCGCCGGCCAGCTCGTCTACGTCGGTGCCCATGAGCCGGGCGGCGGGCTCGTCGCCGGCGCGACGTTCTATCGCCACGGCCGGCGCTGGACCTACGCCAGTGCCGCCGACGACCCGCGCTTCAGGAAGCCCTATCCGGGCGCCGTCCGGCTGGTCGTCTGGGAGGCGATGAAGGGCGCCCTTGACGAGGGTCGCGCGGAGATGGACCTCGGCGGGGTCGACGTCCCCGGGGCGCGCCGGCGGCCGGTTCCGGACGAACCCGCCTACGGCATGCTGACCTTCAAGGAGTCGTTCGGCGCCCGCTGGATCGAGCTGGCCGGCGCCCACGAGCGAGTGCTCCGGCCGTTCCGCTACGGGCTCGGACGGGTCACCCAGCGGCTGGCCGCCGCCGTGGGTTCGTCGGCGGGCCGGACGGCGTAGACCTTGGCCTGCTGGTTCGCCATGTCCTCGAGCTCGGTCGTCGTCCGGACGTCGTAGGTGGCGAGCTCGACCAGCTCGTCGGTCGGGAGGTAGCGTCGGCCGGGGTCGCCGACGAGGACGTCGATCCCGTGGGCGCTGGCCCGGCGGAGCCAGGGCAGGACGCGCTCGGCGAGCCGGGCGTCGTACCAGCAGTCGCCGGCCAGGATCAGGTCGACCTCGGGCGGGTCGTCGTCGAGCACGTCCCGGCGCACGACCGAGACGCGCCGGCCGTTGACTCGCGCGTTGAGCCCGATCGCCGCTGTTGCGAACACGTCGATGTCCGCTCCGATCGCCTCGGTGGCGCCGGCCCGCATCGCGGCAATCGCACACAGCCCGGAGCCGGAGGCGAGGTCGAACACCCGTCGGCCGGTCACGACGTCGGGTCGCTCCCGCAGGTACCGCCCGAGCGCGAGCCCACCCGACCAGGCGAACGCCCAGTAGGGCAGGGCGGCGTCCGGGTCGCCCGTCTCGAGCTGGACCGCGCGCCACAGCGCCAGCACGTCATCGGCCTGGTGGAGGCGGATCTCCTCGAGTCCCGGGGACCGGTCGGATGGCGGTGTGGCGCAGGACGAATGCGCGTGGTGCGGTGGCCATCGCTGCGCCGCCGTCAGGAGTCGCTGAAGCGCTCTTCCTTCCACGGGTCGGCGTCGTTGTTGTAGCCGTAGCGCTCCCAGAATCCCAGGATGTCGTGGTCGAGGAACTCGAGGCCACGAACCCACTTGGCGCTCTTCCAGAAGTAGCGCTTCGGGACGAACAGGCGGAGCGGCCAGCCGTGCTCGGGGTCGAGCGGCCGCCCGTCGTACGTGTCGGCCAGCAGCACGTCGTCGTCGTCGAGGACCGACAAGGGGAGGTTCGCGGTGTAGCCCTGTTCCGAGTGGGCCAGGACGTGGGTCGCCTCGGGTCGCAGCTGGGCTCGGCGTCAGGATCTCCTGGATCGGCACGCCCTCCCAGGCGGTGTCGAGCTTCGTCCAGCGGGTGACGCAGTGGATGTCGGTCGTGACCTGCTTGCGCGGCAGGGCCTTGAACTCGTCCCAGGTCAGGGTGAACGGGTTGTCGATCACCCCGAAGACCCGGAAGTCCCAGGCCGCCAGGTCGGTGTTCGGGATCGATCCGTAGTGGAGGACCGGGAACTTGTCGGTCCTGTACTGGCCGGGCGGGATGCGTTCGGCGATGGCCGGGTCGGTCGGCTTCCCGAGCAGGCGGTCGAGCATCGTGGTCTCCGTGGCGCAGGTTCCAGCCGCATGGTCCCATACCCGCGCGATCACGACCGGCCGGACCGCGCGGGCGATGGGCGGGCCGCGCAGGCGCTACCCTTCACCCATGTTGCGTCCGGCGTCGACCCACGGATGAGCCCGCCCGGCAGCACCCCTGAAGGCGAGCCGTCCGGAGCGGACCCGGCCGCACCCCGGGTCGTCATCGTGATGCCCGCCTACAACGCCGCCAAGACCCTCGAGCGGACGTACGCCGACATCCCGCATGCCATCGTCGACCGGATCATCCTCGTCGACGACGTGTCACGCGACGAGACCGTCGAGGTCGCCCGCCAGCTCGGCCTCGACGTGATCATCCATCGCCAGAACCGCGGCTACGGCGGCAACCAGAAGACGTGCTACGACGCCGCCCTGGCGGCCGGGGCCGACGTCGTCGTGATGCTCCACCCCGACTACCAGTACGACGCCACCAGGATCCCCGAGCTCATCGCGCCGATCGCGCACGGCGAGCGGGACCTGATGCTCGGGAGCCGGTTCCTGGGCGACCCGATCGCGGGTGGCATGCCCCGCTGGAAGTACCTCAGCAACCGGTTCCTGACGACGGTCGAGAACGTCGCGTTCGGGCTCCGCCTGAGCGAGTACCACACCGGGCTGCGGGCCTACAGCAGGCGCCTCCTGGAGACGATCCCGTACCACCTCAACAGCGACGACTTCGTGTTCGACCAGGAGCTGATCGCCCAGGTCGTGGCCGCCGGTGGGCTGCCGATCGGCGAGATCGCCGTCCCTACCCGCTACTTCGAGGAGGCCAGCTCGGTCGGCTTCCGGCGGAGCGTCGTGTATGGCCTCGCCACGCTGCGCGTCGTCGCGAGGTTCGTGCTCCACCGGAGCCGTCTCCGGCGCTCGCCGAAGCTGACCTCGCGGCGCCCGGCGGCCTAGGGCCGGATCGTGCGGCGGGACCTCGGCGGCCTCCTTCGCGCGGTCATCGGGATCGTCATCTCGATCGCCTCGCTCGCCTACGTCCTGGGTGGCGTCGACCTGTCGAAGACCGCCGACATCGTCCGCACGGCGATCCCCGCCTGGCTCGTCGTGTCGGTCGGCCTGCAGGGCGTCGACGTCCTGCTCCGGGCGGCCCGCTGGCAGCAGCTGGTCGCCCCGATCAAGTGGGTCCGGTTCCGGCCGATGCTGGCCTACCTGCTCGTCGGCTACCTCGCCAACAACATCCTGCCGGCCAGGCTCGGCGAGCTCGTCCGAAGCCACTACCTCGGGGATCGCGAGGGCATCAGCCGGGCGTCGGCCCTGGGCACGGTCGTCGTCGAGCGCGTCGTCGACACGGCGGTCGTGGTCACGATCGGGGCGCTGGCGATCTTCGTCCTGCATGTCCGCGGCGTCGTGGCCAGTGCCGTCCTCGTCGGACTGGCGGTGAGCGGCCTGCTGATCGTCGGACTCGCCGTCGGCGTCGTCGCCCACCGCCTGCCCGGCGCCGACCGGGTCATCGCGTTCGCCGAGCGCCGACCGCGGGTCGCCGAGCTCGGTCGGCGACTGCAGGAAGGGCTCGCCGTCGCCCGTCACCCGCGGACCCTCGGGGCGACGATCGGCCTCAGCCTCGGGGCGTGGGGTGCGAGCCTGCTCGCCGTCGCGGCGGCCGGCCAGTCGATCGGGCTGGAGCTGACGATCGGCGAGGCTGCCCTGCTCGCGTCGGGGGTCGCCCTCGCCACCGCGATCCCGTCGGCGCCGGGTTACCTCGGGACGTTCGAGCTGGCGTTCACGACGATCGCCAAGGCGCTCGGCCTGCCGACCGACGAGGCCTTCGCCCTCGGCTTCATCGTCCACGTCGAGATCCTCCTCCTGACCTCGATCGGCGGGGCGATCGCGTTCCTCCGGCTCGGTTGGCAGCGGAGCGCCCACGAGGTCGGCGAGGTGGCTCGCGGCGTGGTCGAGGGGGAGGATCTCATCGACGGCGAGCGCCGGTCGGGCCGGCGCCATCGCGGCGGACGGACCGGGGCACTGACCCATCTGCGGCTGACGCGGGCGGGCCCCGGGAATTGGAAGACCCCGGCGTCGCGGCCGGGGTCTCTCGGTGTCGGCCGGCCTCGCCTAGGGAGCGGGGTTGGCCAGGTCGCTGATCTTCTGGAGCTTGTACTTGTCGGCCGTCGCCTTGGTCACGACGAACCCGTTCTGGTCCGTCGCCGGGGCAGCGCGGAGGCGGTCAGCCGTGCGGCGCGTAGCCGCTCCTGGAGCTTGGCCACCGCCGTGGTCGCCGGGTCGGCGAGGCTCGCCGGCGGCCTTGTTGCCGTACTCGAGCGCAGTCGCGGCGTACTCGGCGCAGGATGTCGATGTCGCCGCTTCTGGAGGGCTGGGAAGACGACCTCGCGATTGCCGAGTTGAGCTTGCGTTCTCGACGTCGAACCCGTTCGCCTCGAGGACCTGGGCGAAGATCTCGCCGAGCGTGGTGGACTGCTCGGGAAGTTGTCGAGCCACGACTTGACGGTGATCCCTTGCCCGAGTCCGCGCCGGCACCAGGCCGATCCCCTGCGAGGCTCAGCCGTCCGGCCACGTCGGCGGGATCCTTGCTCGTCGACGGTCGACCGCCTTGTTCAGGTCGAGCAGGGTGCTCCTGGGTCAGCTTGGTACTGATCGGTGTTCAGGTGGTCAGATCCGGGGCCTTGCGAGCACGGTCGTTGCGCACGACCGGGAGCGATGTTGTCGGACCATCTGGAGGTCCTTGTCGTCCTCGAGCAGGCACGTAGCCCTTGGCGGTCGATCGACGGATCAGCCGTGAACAGGAGCCCACGTCGACGAGGCCACTGTCGAGGGCGGCGATCGGAGAGCGGACCACCTGCGTCGAGCGGCAGGAACGCCTTGAAGTCGAGCCCGTACGTCTTCTTCAGGCCGGTCGGCAGAAGTCGGTCGCTGCGGGCACTCGGGTGGGCCGCCCAGGACGAGCTGGGAGGCATCGAGGCGGCGCGGCCGCTGCGGTCTGGACGGCGGCGATCGACGGAGCCGACGACGTTGGCGCCGTGGTTGGTGCTGGACTGCTCCCACCCGTCGTGCACGCGCTGAGGATGAGCACGAGCGTCGACGCCCCGAGAGCAGCCATGCGGAGTCGCCGCATGGGTCCTCCTTCCTGCTGGTCCGCGCGCTTGGGGACGCGGCGAGCCGACCGACTATAGCCGCGGGCGCCGATCAGCCCCTCCGTCGACATCTGTCGACGACCTGGTTACGCTGCCGCTGGCGGACCGGCTAGGGCAGCCCGCGTCCGTTGGCTCGTCGTGCCCGCGATCGACCCTCGGACGGATCCGGGTGAGCCGCCGGATGCCGGGCGCGATCAGTCGACGCTCGGCGAAGGCGAAGCTCCGCTCGGTGACGACGCCAGGCCAGCGACCAGGATCGCCCCGCGCGACGATCGGGGCTTGTCGCCAACCGCGAAGCCGTCGACGATGTAGCGACCGAGACCCGCCGCCGGCGATGAGCGCTCCGAGCGTCGCGGTCGCCACGACCGCGACCGCCGACGTCCGGATCCCCGCGAGGATGATCGGCAGCGCCGCCGGGAACTCGACCTGCCGAGGACCTGCGAGCTCGCGCATCCCGACCCTCGCGCGGCCTCGACCATCTCCCGATCGATTTCCGCGCAGCCCGCATAGGCGTTGGTCACGATCGGCGGGATCGACAGCAGCACGAGCGCGAGGAGGGTCGTCGGCAGCCCGAACCCGAGGATCGGGAAGAACACCAGGATCAGGGCGTACGACGGGATCGCCCGACCGAGCCGGCGATCGAGGGCGAGTCACGATGCCGCCCCGACCGGTGTGCCCGTGGCGAGTCCCATCGGGAGCCCGATGAGGAGGCCACGCCGATCGGCAGCGACCGCCAGCTCGACGTGCTCGAGGAATCGGGTCGGGACTCCGTCGCGGCCCTCCCAGTGGGCCGGATCCGACAGCCAGCCGAGTGCGCCCTGATGCTGTTCATGGCTCAGCGAGCTTCCGCCCGGTCCCACGGCGTCAGGCGACGCTGGACGGCCCCGAGGACCGAGGTCGAGGCGAGCGGCCAGGATGATCGGCCGATGACGCCGACGTAGATCATGGTCGGGAATGCGGCTGAAGCCCGACGCAGCATCAGTTGGCCGAGGCCGCCCTCGCCGATGATCGCCGTGACCGTTACGAGGCCGACCGTCGTCACGGTCGCGATCCGCACCCCGGCCATGATCACCGGGACGGCCAGCGGCAGCTCGACGGCGGAACAGTCGCTGTGCGGGAGGTAAGCCCATGCCGACGGCCGCCTCGCGGACGTCGGCCGCGATCCCGTCGAGCCCGGTCAGGATGTTGCGGGTGAGGATGAGCAGGGTATAGCTGATCAGGCCGATTTCGGCGGTCACGAGGGTCAGCCCGGTGAACGGGACCAGGAAGGCGAAGAGGGCCAGACTCGGGATCGTGTAGAGGATCCCGAACGTCGCGGTCATCGGTCCGCGCGGAACTCGAGCCGGCGGAGAGGAGGGCGGAGCCGAGGCGGATCGCCAGGCCGACCCAGACGGCGACCGACGGTCAGGATGAGATGGTCGATCGGCGTCGGCGATCGACCCCGAGGTTGTCGGCGATCCAGTCCGGCCGATCATGGGGCGGACGCCCCGCCGCGACGGTGCCATTGCCGCGGCCCGACGCGGCACCCGAAGCTCAGCCGACGATCGCGTCGACCGTGATCAGGCCGACGACCCGTCCGGCTGGATCGACGACGATCCCGGCCTGCACGTCGGCCTCGAGCAGCATCGACAGGGCGTCCTTCAGGGTCGTCTCCGGCTCGAGCAGGGGTGACATCGGGATTGGCCAGGTCGTCGGCAACGGGACCGATCGCGGGCAGGTCGTCCGGGTCGACCCAGCCGATCGGCCGATCCGTCCTCGTCGACGAGGAGCAGGTACGGCGATCGCGTCGTCGGCCAGGCGACGCTGGGCTTCCGCGGCATCCGTCGCCCGGACGGGCGGGGATGCCGGGACGGGGCCGAGGTCGCCGACGCGGACCAGCGACAGTCGCTTGAGGCCGCGGTCGGCGCCGACGAAGCGGGCGACGAAGTCCGACGCAGGGTTGGCCAGGATGTCCGCCGGCGGACCGAACTGGGCGAGCTTCCCGCCGGCCTCCATGACCGCGACGAGGTCGCCCATCTTGATCGCCTCGTCGATGTCGTGGGTGACGAACAGGATCGTCTTGGCCAGCCCGTCCTGGAGGCGCAGGAACTCGTTCTGGAGCCGATCGCGGACGATCGGGTCGACCGCACCGAACGGCTCGTCCATGAGCATCACCGGCGGGTCGGCGGCGAGCGCCCGAGCGACCCCGACCCGTTGTCGCTCGCCGCCCGAGAGCTGGCTCGGGAAGCGGTCGCGATAGCGGACCGGATCGAGGCCAACGAGGCCGAGGAGCTCGTCCGTCCGCTCGCGCTGGCGCGCCGCATCCCAGCCAAGCAGGCGAGGGACGACTGCGACGTTGGTCGCCGATCGTCTGGTGCGGGAAGAGGCCGGTCGACTGGATGACGTAGCCGATCCCGCGACGGAGCTCGGTGACATCGCCTGGTCGCCGCATCGATCCCGTCGATGAGGATCCGCCCGGAGGTCGGCTCGATCAGCCGATTGACCATCTTGAGCGACGTCGTCTTGCCGCAGCCGGACGGCCCTACGAGGACGCAGATCCGACCGGCGGGCACGGCCAGTGACAGGTCGTTGACGGCCCCGGGCGTGCCGGTCTCGGTCCGGCCGTAGACCTTCGTGACGTGCTCGAACTCGACGGTGGCGGCCTGCGTGGGGGGCATCGCGACGGGTCTACCTCGGAGGCTGGTCGCCCGACATTACCCGAGAACGCAACGTCCAGAACTCGAGCGCTGCGAGGGCGGTACGAGGCCCGGCCGTCAGCCAGCGTCGACGAGCGGCTTCACCTCGCCGATGAACCGCTCGAACGTCTCGACGTCGTACGGGGCCGGCTGCTCGGAGATGACCGTCCGGAAGCCGAGCGCGACGTACGGCCGCAGCCGGTCGGCGATCTCCTCGGAGCTGCCGTTCCAGAACGTGTCGTCGTCCTCGAGATCCGACAGCGGCGTGCGGTTGTGGGCCATCGCTTCGTGCCAGACCCGCTCCGCCTCGGTCTTGCTGTCACGGATCGTGAGCTTCACGCCGAGCGTGAACTCGATCTCGGCGATGTCCCGCCCGACCGCGGCGCAGTGCTCGCGAAGGACATCGACCTTGTGGCTCATGAGCTCGAGCGATCCCATCGCGTTCCACATGTCGGCGTGGCGAGCCACGGTCCGCAGGGTCTTCTTCTCGCCGCTGCCGCCGATCATGATCGGGAGACGGCGCTGGACCGGGAGCGGGCTGTGGCGCAGGTCGTCGAAGGCGTAGCGCCCGCCGGGCGCTGAGCTGACGGACTTGCCGGCGAGGACGTCCTCGATCGCCGCGACCGACTCCTCGAGCCAGTCGAGCCGCTGGCCGAAGCCGGACCCGAAGTCGATCCCGTGAGCCTGGTGCTCGAGCTCCATCCAGGCACCGCCGATGCCGAGGATCGAGCGGCCGCCGCTGATCTGGTCGAGGGTCGCGGCGGTCTTCGCCACGAGCCCCGGGTTGCGGAACGTGTTGGCGCCGACGAGCAGGCCCAGCCGGGTCCGCTCGGTGGCCATCGCCCACGCCGCGAGCGTGGTCCAGCCCTCGACGATCGGCTGGTACGGATCGCCGAAGATCGCGTAGAGGTGGTCCCAGGTCCAGAGGTGGTCGTAGCCGAGCCGGTCGACTCGCTTCGCCGCGTCGAGCAGCTCCGGCCAGCCGGCCGCCTGGCTCCAGAGGAGGATTCCGAGCTTGAGGTCGCGGTCGGGCACGGGGTCTCCTCCGAAGGCTGGATGGGGTTCGGGCGGGCAGGTCCAACGGTACGCCACCGTGGGCACGAGGCGCAGGACGGATCGGCGTTCGCTCGCCTTCACGCCCGGACGACCGTCGAGTACATTTCGGCGACCGGGCGTGCCGATGGCCACGCGACCGGAGGCCGCGGAAGCGGGGTACGTCCATGGTCTGCGCGACGTGCGGGTCTGCGAATGACGCGGGTCGCCGGTTCTGCATCGAATGCGGCTCGCGGCTGGCGGCCGGCTGTCCGTCATGCGGTGCGAACAATCCGGCCGGGGCGAAGTTCTGCGGCGATTGCGGGACCGCACTCGGCGAAGCCCCCTCCGGAGCACCCGCCGGCGTCGAGCCGATCGCCGAGGGACCCGACCACACCGGCAGCGCCGAACGACGCATCGTGTCGGTCATGTTTGCCGACCTGGTCGGCTTTACCGCTGCGAGTGAGCATCGCGACCAGGAGGACACCCGCGACCTCCAGGACCGGTACTTCGCGATCTCTCGGCGGATCGTCGAGCGCTACGGCGGCACGCTCGAGAAGTACATCGGCGACGCGGTCATGGCGGTCTGGGGCGCGCCCAGAGCCCACGAAGACGACGCCGAGCGGGCCGTCCGGGCCGCTCTGGACCTGGTCGAGGCGGTCGGCCGGCTGGCGAGCGACGACGACCTGCCGCTCCAGGCTCGGGCAGCCGTGATGACCGGCGAGGCCGCGGTCGCAATCGGGGCGGCCGGCCAGGGGTTGGTCACCGGCGATCTCGTCAACACCGCCGCGCGTCTGCAGTCGGCCGCCGACCCGGGTGGCGTCCTGGTCGGCGAGGCAACGCAGCGCGCCGCGGGCGCGGCGATCGCCTTCGCGCGGGACGACGACCACGTGCTGAAGGGCAAGGACCGTCCGGTCGCCGCCTGGCGGGCAGTTCGGGTCGTGGCTCGCCCCGGCGGAGCCGGTCGCGAGACCGGCCTCGAGGCGCCGTTCGTCGGGCGCGAGCGGGAGCTTCGGCTGCTCAAGGAGCTCTATGACGCGACGGCCGCGGACGGTCGGATCCAGCTCGTGTCGATCGTGGGTCATGCCGGTATCGGCAAGAGTCGCCTCGCCTGGGAGCTCGAGAAGTCGGTAACCGGCCTGGCGGAGCCGGCGATCTGGTTGCAGGGACGGTCTCCGGCGTATGGCGATGGGGTCACCCTCTGGGCGCTCGCCGAAATGTTCCGGCAGGCGGCCGGGATCGCCGAGTCTGACGACGTCGCCACGAGCGAGCGACGGTTGTCCGAGGCCCAGGACCGCCTCGACCTGAGCGACGACGAACGGGCATGGGTCGGACTCCTGCTCGGTCATGACGCCGGGGCCAGTGGCGAGCGAGAGGAGCTCTTGGCGGCGTGGCGGCAGGCATTCGAGCGGATCTCGCGGGTCGCCCCGCTCGTGCTCGTGTTCGAGGACCTCCAGTGGGCGGACGACGGTCTTGTCGACTTCGTCGAGGAGCTCCACGATCGGTCGCGCGACTCCCGGATCCTGATCATGACCCTCAGCCGGCCCGAGCTGCGCGAACGGCGACCGGGCTGGGGCGCCGGGCGGCGGAACTTCGTCTCGATCGACCTCGAGCCACTCCCCGACGACGCGATGGTCGACCTCCTCGAGGGCCTCGTGCCTGGACTCCCGCGGTCGGCGGTCAGCGCGATCGTCGAGCGTGCGGCCGGCGTGCCCCTGTACGCCGTCGAGACGGTCCGGATGCTCATCGGCCAGGGCCGGCTCGTGGCCGACGACGGCCGGTTCACGGTCAGCGGGAGACTTGACCGCCTGGAGGTCCCCGAGACGCTCCACGGCCTGATCTCGACCCGTCTCGATGGCCTGCCCAAGCGGGATCGCGAGCTGGTCGGCGACGCCTCCGTCCTGGGCCTGGCGGTCCAGGTCGACGCATTGGCCGCGCTGGCTGGCGTGCCGGCGGCGGAGCTGACCGGGCGGCTGCGGTCGCTGGTCGACCACGAGATCCTGCGTCTCGAGTCGGATCCGGCGTCGCCCGAGCGCGGGCAGTATCGGTTCCTTCAGGCGCCCGTTCGCGAGGTGGCCTACACGACGCTCTCGAAGCGCGACCGGCGAGCGAAACACCTCGCCGCCGCGGCGTTCTACGCGGCGCGACCCAGCGACGAGACGGCCGTGGTCCGTGCCACCCACGAGCTCGAGGCCCTTCGCGCCACACCGCCCGGACCCGATGCGGATAGGCTCGCGGTCCAGGCCCGGACCAGCCTGTGGGCCGCCGCTGAGCGGGCCGCGGCACTCTGGTCGAACACCCAGGCCGCGGACCTGTACGAGTCGGCGATCGCGATCACCTCCGACCCGGCGGAGCTCGCCTGGTCGCGATTGCGTTGTGGCGAGCTGGCCGTCCTCGCGGCTCGCTACGAGCAGGCCGACTCGCGCCTCCGGGGAGCGATCGAGGAGGGCCATCGCCTTGGCGATCAGACGGTCGTCGGGCGCGCGACTCTGAGCCTGGGTCGTGCGTTCATTCGACGGTCGATGATCTCTGAGGCGATCGCGACCCTGCGGCCGGTGGTCGACGCGAGCCCAGACCTGGCCGCGGATGAACTCGGTGCCGAGTGTGCCGCCGAGCTCGCACTGGCCTACCTTCTCCTGCCGGACCTCTCGAGCGCGGCACCGCTCATTGACCCGGCCTTCGCGGCCGCCCAGCGATTTGATCGACGCGACCTGATGGTGTCGCTCCTGATCTCGCGAGCCTGGCTCGTCGAGGACCTCGGGCTCAGGCCGTGGGAGGCGCACGCGATCCTGCGCGGGGCGCTCGCTCTCGCCGAATCCTGGGATCTGCCGACGCGCGCGCTCGAGATCCGGACCAACCTCATGGCGTTTCTGGACCTCGTCGACCCGCAAGATAGCCTGACGCTCGGACGAGCCAGTCTCGATGAGCTGACCCGTCTGGGCGTGGATCCGAGCTACTTCCTCGGTAACCTCAACGATGCGGCGTTTCTGACCGGCGAATGGGATCTGGCCCTCGAGCTCGCAGACAGGTTCGAGCGGGACGACGAGACGCCAACCACGAGACTGAATCGGGTCTTCGCTCGTTGCATGATCGCCGCGGCCCGCGGCGACATCGAGGCGGTGCGGCCGGTGCTCGCGGAGTTCGAGCGGGCCTTCCAGGGATCCACGAACGCTCAGGACAAGGCCGGCCTGGAGATGAGCACGGCCTACATCGAGCTCATGGTCGGGGATTTCGCCGCCGCCCAACGTCACGCTCTGGCTGCCTACGAAGCGATGCCGGTCGCCTTCCTCTGGTGGACGATGATCCTCGCGGGGGAAGCCGCGCTCGCGCTCGGCGACGTCGACGGCGTCCGCTCTGTCCTCGGGATCATGGCCGGACGCCAGGTCCACGGGCCTCGCATCGATGCGGTCCGCGACGTGCTGCGGGCCGGCATCGACGCGATCGGGGGCCGCCCCGACGAGGCGCGTGCGGGCTTCGATGCCGCGATCGGATCGTTCCGAGACCTCCGGTTGCCGATCGATCTGGCGTTCGCGCTGATGCACCGTGCCGTGCTGACGTACGGGCTCGAAGGTGCCTCCGACGCCGCCGACGAGGCGCGCTCCGTACTCGGCGCGCTTGGAGCGACCGCCACGCTCGCCGCGTTCGACGAGCGTCTTGCTACCCGCCACGCGCCGCCTGAGGCCGTGACCGCCGTCCCGAGCGGCTGACCTGTCAGCCGAGCGGCAGGGTCGCGAGGTCGCCCTCGATGAGCTCGCGGTCCTCGGCGTCGGCCACCGTGGCCAGGGCCGCCCGCGAGCGCGAGCGCCAGGCCTCGGCCTCGTCCGGATCGCCGGCGACGGCATGAGCCCGGGCGAGTGCCTCGTAGACCGACGGCAGGTCCCAGTCCTCGATGCCCTCGCCGCCGGCCTCGACGATGGCCAGCGCCCGTCGGGCGTGCCACAGGGCGGGCTCGCCCCGGCCGAGCACGGCGTAGACCCGAGAGCACAGCCACTCGCCCCGCGAGCGGTTGGCCGGCAGCCCGATCGCGTCCCAATGGAAGCGTGAGGCGTGGGCGGCGTGGATCATCCGGTCGACGTCCTCGGCGCTCCGATCCTCCCGCTCGAGCAGGGTCCAGGTGTAGTTGAACAAGCCGGCCGCGAGCTCGCGCTGGGTGGCCGGGTCCAGCTCGGGTGGCATCGGCGGTCGGCTCATGAAGGGCTCCTTTCGGTGTCGTCCAGGTCGGGGATGGTCGAGTCTCGGGTCGGTCGAGGGTCCAGGCTCAGCCGCCGGTCGGCCGTGCCGCGATCAGGCGTTGTCGAGCTCACGGGAGACGGCCCGGAGGATGAACCGGGCGGCCTCCGCGCTCTTGCCGCCGAGCTTCTGCCCGTCATCCTGCTCGAGCGCGACCATCAGGTCGGCGAGCATCGCGTCGAGGGCGGGCGTGCGGCTGAGGTCGCCGGCGGTGAACGCGAGGTCGAGCCGGTCGACTGCCCGGCGCGCGTTGTCGACCGCGTGGCCCTTGTCGTCGATGATCGCCCGGACGTCCGCCCTGGCGGCGTCGGCCGCCGGCCCCGCGCTCGCCATCGTCAGGCTCCCTGCTCGACCCGCACGACCGACGACTCCTCGCTGGCTGCCAGGAGCGCGCCGACCGGTCCAGCGTCGTCCCGGTGGCGGGCCGTCCAATCGCCGTCGAGCATGCTCATCTGGAGCTCGTCCCAGTAGCGCCCGTCGCGCCAGATCGACTGGCGGGCGCGTCCCTCGACGACGAAGCCGGCCTTGCGATAGGCCCGGATCGCGCGTTCGTTGAAGGCGAAGACGGACAGCGCCACCCGGTGGAGTCCGAGTCGCTCGAAGGCGTGCTCGAGCATCAGCTCGGTCGCCTCGCTGCCGTAGCCCAGCCCCCAGGCGTCCTTCTCGCCGATCGTGATGTGGTAGAGGGCCGAGCCGTTGTCGGCGTCGAGCTGGCTGAACGCGCAGGTCCCGATCAGCCGGTCGCCGTCACGCAGGTGGATGGCGAGCGCCAGCGAATCCGGACCGACGACGCGGGCGTGGAAGAACCGATCGATCTCGGCCGTCGGCATCGGCCCTTCCTGGTAGCGGGTGAGCCGGGCGACCTCGGGGTCGGAGTACCAGCGCCGGAACGCGCTGAGGTTGTCCGGGGCATGCCGCCGGAGGACGATCCGCTCGCCCGCGATCGACTCTGGAAACCAGCCGGAATGGAGCATGGGCGACGAAGGTATACCATCCCCGCCATGCGCCGCTGGAGCGAGGTGGCCGAGCGGGTCGCCGCCACGACGCGAACCTCCGAGAAGACCCGCCTCCTCGCCGACGAGCTGAGGACGCTGCCCGCGGACGAGCTGCCGATCGCAGCCGTGTTCCTCGCCGGGCGACCGTTCGCCGAGGCCGACAGCCGCTCGACCGGTCTCGGCTGGGCGACGATGGCGTCGGCCGTGACCGGGCTGGCCGGGGTGCCCGCCGGCGCGCTCGGCGAGGCCTACGACCGATCGTCCGACCTCGGCATCGCCGTCGCCGACGTGCTCGGCCGGGCGAACGGCAGCCACCCGACGGCGAGCGATCCACCCAGCCTCGAGGACGTGGCGGCCGCGTTCGCCGAGATCGAGGTCGCCTCCGGGCCGGCCGCGAAGGGCGCGATCTTCACCGAGCTGCTCGCCCGGTGCGACCCGCTGACCGCCAAGTACGTGGTGAAGATCCTGTCCGGCGACCTGCGGATCGGGCTCCGTGAGGGGTTGCTCGAGGCCGCTCTGGCGGTCGCGTTCGATCGGCCGCTGGACGCCGTCAAGCGAGCCGGGATGCTGACCGGCGACATCGGCCAGACCGCCGTCCTCGCCCGGGATGACGCCCTCGGCTCGGCCAGCCTGCGCCTGTTCCATCCGCTCAAGTTCATGCTCGCCTCGCCGGCCGAGGACGCCAGCGAGATCATCACCCGCCTCGGACCGACCGCCTGGGTCGAGGACAAGTACGACGGGATCCGCGCCCAGCTCCATCGCTCGGGCGACGACATCCGCCTCTACAGCCGCGACCTCCACGACGTGAGCGGCCAGTTCCCCGAGGTCGTCGCCGGCGCGAGCGGGCTGACCTGGGACGGGATCCTCGACGGCGAGGTGCTGGCCTACCGCGAGGGCGCGGTCATGCCGTTCGTCGCGCTCCAGAAGCGGCTCGGCCGGAAGTCGCCATCGGCCGCGATCCGGGCCCAGGTCCCGACGATCTTCGTGGCCTTCGACGTCCTCGCCCTCGGCCGGCCGGGCACGCCCGTCGAGCCGCTCCTCGACCTGCCCCTCGTCGAGCGCCGGCAGCGCCTCGACGCGCTTGGCCTGCCGCTCGTCGGCGACGGCGGCGCGTTCGCCCTGTCCCACCTCGAGTCGGTCGATTCGGTCGACGATCTCGAGCGGGCCTTCGCCGACGCCCGGGGCCGGAACAACGAGGGGCTGATGGTCAAGGACCCGACCAGCCCCTACTCACCCGGCCGGCGCGGCCTCGGCTGGCTGAAGATGAAGAAGGCCCTGGCCACGCTCGACTGCGTCGTGGTCGGGGTCGAGGTCGGCCACGGGAAGCGCCACGGCGTCCTGTCCGACTACACGTTCGCCGTCCGCGACGACGCGACCGGCGCGCTGGTCACGATCGGCAAGGCCTATAGCGGGCTGACCGACGCCGAGATCGCCGAGATGACGGCCTGGTTCGAGGCGCACACCCTCGAGCGCTTCGGCCGCTACCGGGTCGTCGAGCCGACCGTGATCGTGGAGATCGCCTTCGACGTGATCGTCCGGTCGAGCCGCCACCGATCGGGCTTCTCGCTGCGGTTCCCGAGGATCGCCGCGCTGCGTCCCGACAAGACGCGTGGACGAGATCGACACGGTCGCCGGCGTCGAGGCGATCTGGCGGGGTCTGCAGCACGGCGCCGAGCACCTGGTGACCGCACGCGCCGGGAGTCCGGCCAGCGCCTGATTCGGGGCTGGCGGCGGTGGATTGCCGGCGTATCCTGTCGCCATGTTCGCCCCGGCCCAGCAGGTGGAGCTCACGCTCTACACCGACGCCTTCATCATCCGCGGCACGGTCGAGACCCGCGAGCGTCGGGTGAGCGACATCCTCAACCATGCCGAGCACGACTTCCTCGTGCTGCGCGAGGCCCACCTCGACGAGTACGGCTCACGGACGGTCGCGGCCACGGCCGAGTACGCCCAGGTCAACCTGGCGAGCGTCCTGTTCGCCGTCGCGAACGACTACGTCGGCCCGGCGCCCGAGCTCCGGATGCCGAAGGTCCCGGAAGAGGCGATGATCATCATCCCGCCGTTCCGGATCACCGGCCGGATCCACCTCCTGCCCGAGCGCAACCTCGTCGACGCGCTGGGCGAGCTGATCGGCCGGTTCGTGCCGGTCACCGACGCCGCGTTCTGGTCCGACTCGCTCGCCGAGGCCCGCCAGGTCGCCGCGATGGTCGCGGTCAACCACACCCGGACCCAGATCTTCGCTCCCCACCGGGTCGTCGACCCGTGGGCCGACCTGCGCACCGGCGAGGGCTCGGAAAGCCTCGGCTGATCCGTCAGCGATCGACCGGCAGGTCGAGCCGGTCACCCCAGTCCGACCAGCCGCCGTCGTACACCGCGACGTCGTCGTGGCCGAGCAGGCTCAGGACGAACGCCAGCTTGGCGGCGGCGATCCCCGACGCGTCGTAGCAGACGCAGCGCCGGCTCCGCGTCACGTTCGCCTTCAGCAGGAGGCTGCGCAGGGCGTCGCTCGGCAGGAACCGGCCGCTGCCGGGCTCGGTCATCGTCGACACCGGCACGTTGACCGCCCCGGGGATGTGCCCGAGGCGACGGGTGTTGCCCTCGAACCCGTGGTACTCGGCCGGCGCCCGGGCATCGAGCAGGGTCACGTCGGGCGAGCCCATCAGGCTGCGCACGTCGCTCGTCGTGAGGCGCATCCGCGGCATCGCCCGCGGGATGAACGTGGCCGGGGTCGGCGGCAGGGTCGCCCGGGACAGCTCGTGACCGGCCTCGGTCCAGGCTCGCAGCCCACCGTCGAGGACCCGGCACGATTCGAGGCCGTAGACCCGCAGGCTCCACCAGGATCGGGCGGCATAGAGGCTGGCGGTGTCGTCGTACAGGACGACCGTCGTCCCCCCGCCGACACCGAGCCGCCCGAGCGCCGCCGCGACGCGGTCCGGGCCGGCCAGCAGGAGGAGCGGTCCGTCGTCGTCGGGATCGACCAGGTCGGCCGTCCAGTCGAGGTAGCCGGCACCCGGGATGTGCCCGTTCGCGTGCAGCGCACGGCCGGTGCCGTCCGGTCGCCAGCGGGTGTCGAGGACGCGGATCTCCGGACGACCGAGGTTCTCGGCCAGCCAGTCGACCGAGGCCAGGAGCTCCGGCCGGGGATAGCCGCTCACGGCTCGTATGATACGGACCCGTGGTCACCCCATTCCTCCCGGAGGTCGAGCGGCTGGCGGCCGTCCGCGAGGCGCTGCCCGCCACGTCCGCCGGGATCTACCTGAACGCGGGCTCGGTCGGACCGCTGCCGGCCGAGACCCACCGGGCGATGCTCGGCCAGGCCGAGCGCGAGCTCTCGACCGGCCGGGCGAGCATGGCTGACTTCGAGGAGCTCCTCCAGCGGATGGACGAGGCCAGGGCGTCGGTCGCCGCGATTGCCCGGGCAGATCCGCGCGAGATCGCCCTGACCCATTCCACGACCGAGGGGCTCAACATCGCGAGCTGGTCGGTCGACTGGCGACCCGGCGATCGGGCCGTGACGACCCGGTTCGAGCATGCCGGCGGTCTCGGCCCGCTCTACACGCTGCGCGACCGGCTCGGGATCGAGCTCGTCATGGCCGACCTGGGCGACGGCGGCGACGACGACCGCAGCCTGGCTGCGCTCGACAGCGCGATCCGTCCCGGGACGAGGCTCGTCTCGATCAGCCATGTGGCCTGGACGACCGGGGCCCTCCTGCCGATTGCCCGGATCGTCGAGCTCGCCCACGCGCGCGGGGCCCTGGTCGCCGTCGATGGCGCCCAGGCGATCGGGGCGATCCCGGTCGACGTCGCCGAGCTCGGGGCCGACTTCTACGCGATCCCGGCCCAGAAGTGGCTGCTCGGTCCGGAGGGGATGGCCGCCCTCCACGTCCGCCGCGACGGCCTGGACCGGGCCCACCAGACGTTCGCCGGCCACTTCTCGTACGCCTCGCACGACCTGGCCGGCACGGCCGTCCTGCAGCCCGACGCGCGCCGGTTCGAGACCGCGGGCTTCCACCGGCCGTCGGTCGTCGGGATGGCTCGGAGCCTCGCCTGGCTGTCGATGTACGTGGGGCTCGACTGGGTCCATCGGCGCGGGGCGGCCCTCGCCCGCTCGACCGCTGCCCGGCTCGCCGCAATCCCCGGGGTGGAGCTCCTCACGCCGGTGGATCGGATGGCCACCCTCGTGACGCTTCCGGATCCCCGGCTGGCCGTCCGACGCCGCGTTCGAGGAGATCTCGCGACGGTCGTTCGCGATCTTCCGGACCGTCCCGCCCGATGGGCTCCGGATCAGCGTCGGCTTCTACAACAGCGAGGAGGAGCTCGAGCAGTTTGCCGCGACGGTCGAGCTCGTCGCGAGCCACACGCCCGAGACCTTGCCCCCACGGCGGACCCTGACCATCCTCGGACAGGGCGAATGACCGGTGGGCAGGGCCACCCGGGCGAGGTCCGCCGGCGGGGCTGGCTCGAGGTCCGCTGGCGCCAGTTCCGGAATGCGCCCCGGCCGATCGTCCGGGCCGTCCTCAGCCCGCTCGTCGTGGCGATCGTCCTCGGACTCGGCTACCTCGCCTACGACGTCGCGCTCGAGCGGGGGGCCGACCTGCCCGGAGGCGACCTGCGGGTACTCGCCGTCGCCTGCTTCATCGCCCTCGTCCTGGTCGTCGGAGCGGCGGTCACCTATCTGATCGTCCCCCAGCCGAGCGGCTCGGGTCAGCGCCGAACCCGGAGTCCGTGGAGCGCCGCCCTGGGCCTGTTCGCCGCGGTGCCGATCGCCTATCTCATCCTCGTCGTCGAGGGCCAGATCCTGCGTCCGCTGCTCGTCTGAGCCCGGCCGTTGCCTCCGGTCGCCACCCGCTCCGATCGGGACGTTCGTTCGGGGACGTGGCCCCCGCGCACCGCTTCCGCCGCACGGGGTCCGCCCAGGGCTGGCCCTTCCGTACCATTCCGCGCTATCGTGCGACCGCTATCATCTCCCCGGGATCGTCACACTCCGACGAGTCCCGGGATGTCGCCCGAGGGATGCGCGTTGTCCTCCGAAGAGAACCACGTCGCGCTGCCAAAGCTGTACGGGGCGCCGGCCTATGCCCGGCCACCGCGATCGATCGAGCAGATCGAGCGTCCCGTCGACCCCGACGACCTGCCGCTCGAGATCGAGCGGACCGTCGAGGAACAGGAATTCGCCTCGCGCATCGCCGGGAGCGCATTCGCGCCGGTCCTCGTCACCACCACGCAGAACGGGCACTCGACCCACGGCCAGCTCCAGGCCCGGCCGTTCAAGCTGCGCGGCCTGACCGGCAAGCTGTTCCGCAGCTCGTAGCTCGCAGGCGCCCGGGTCGCGTCACCGACCCGCCGACCGCCCCGCCACTGAACCTCGGCAACTGCTGACCCATACCTAGACAACTGTGTGGCTGCTGTGCCGTAATACGCGGTATGACGACCACGGACACGCGCACCCTCCGGATCGGCGAGGCGGCCGAGCTGCTTGGCGTCGGCGTCGACACGGTCCGTCGCTGGGAGTCCGACGGCAGGCTCGAGACCGTCCGGACCGAGGGTGGCCAGCGGCTCGTGCCGCTCGCCGAGGTCAGCCGGCTGCTGGCCGAGCGGCGGCGGACGTCGACCGATCGACCGATCGTCGCCCAGTCCGCGCGCAACCGCTTTGCCGGGGTCGTCACCCGGGTCGACCGTGACGGGGTCGTGGCCGTCGTCGAGGTCCTCGCCGGACCGCACCGCCTGGTGAGCCTGATGACCGCCGAAGCGGTCGACGAGCTCGGCCTGGCGGTCGGCGTGGAGGCGGTCTGCGTCGTCAAGGCGACCCAGGTCATCGTCGAGATCCCGGCCGGCTAGGCCGGCCGATCGTACCTGCCGCCGGCACCGGACACCAGACGAGGAGGAGAACCCAGTGACCCCGTCAGCGAAGGCGTCGCTCCTGAGATCCCGGCTCATCGTCCTCATCCCGGTCCTGGCCGTCGTCGTCGCCGCCTGTTCGAGCGGCGGGGCGTCACCGTCCGCGGGCCAGCCATCAACGGCCCCGTCCACGGCGCCGTCGCCTTCGGCCGGGGCCGGGGGCGAGCTCACGATCTACGGCGCGGCGTCGCTCAAGGGCGTGCTCGACTCGGCCAAGACCGCCTACGAGGCCGCCAACCCCGGCACGAAGCTCACGATCTCGACGGACTCGTCGTCCGCGCTCGAGACGAAGATCGAGCAGGGCGCGCCGGCCGACGTGTTCCTGTCGGCCGACACGACGAACCCCAAGAAGCTCGTCGACAAGGGGCTGGCCGACGGTGACCCGGTGACGTTCGCGGGCAACAAGCTGACGATCGTCGTGCCGGCCGACAACAAGGCCGGGATCAAGACGCCGGCAGATCTCGCCCGGACCGGGGTCAAGGTGATCGCCGCCGGCGACGAAGTGCCCATCACGAAGTACGCGACGCAGCTCGTCACCAACCTCGCCAAGGAGGCCGGCTACCCGGCCGACTTCGCTGCCGCCTACGCCGCGAACACCGTGTCGAAGGAGGACAACGTCAAGGCCGTGGTGGCCAAGGTCGAGCTCGGCGAAGGCGACGCGGGCATCGTCTACGTCACCGACGCCAAGGCCTCGACGAAGGTCAAGACGGTCGACGTGCCCGACTCCGCCAACGTGCCGGCCACGTACGCCGGCGTCGTCGTCAAGGGCGGCCCGGGACGCCGCAGCCGCAAAGGCCTTCCTCGACTGGTTGGACGGACCTGGCGGCCAGGCGATCCTGAGCAGCTTCGGGTTCCTCCCGCCGTCGTGATCGAAGACGCGGCCGGGCGCTCAGGGGGGACGCCCGGTGCATTCGCAGCGCGACGGACCGGCGACGGCCGACGGGTCGCTGGGGCGAACGATCCCTCGCCGCCGTCGCCGGCCTGTTCGCCCTGTTCCTTGGGCTGCCGGTCCTCGCCCTCGTGGTGCGGGCAATCCTCGACGGGTCGCTCACGGTCGCGCTCACCTCACCGGTCGTGCTCGACGCCCTCTGGCTGAGCCTCGTCACGACCTCGATCAGCCTGCTGATCACCGTCGCGCTCGGGCTGCCACTGGCCTTCGTGCTCGCGCGTCGCCGGTTCCGCGCCAAGGGCTTGCTCGAGGCGATCGTGGACCTGCCGATCGTCCTTCCGCCCTCGGTCGCGGGCCTTGCCCTGCTCCTCGTCTTCGGGCGACGCGGCCTGCTCTCGGCGCCGTTCGAGCTGTTGGGCATCTCGGTCCCGTTCACGACGATCGCGGTCATCCTGGCCCAGACGTTCGTGTCGGCCCCGTTCTTCATCCGGTCCGCCCGGACCGGGATCGCCGGTGTCGATCGCGACCTCGAGGACGCCGCCCGGGTCGACGGTGCCTCGGAACGGCACCTGTTCCGGACGATCACGGTGCCGCTCGCCGGCGCGGCGCTGGCGGCCGGGCTGGTCATGAGCTGGGCGCGCTCGCTCGGCGAGTTCGGGGCGACGATCATGTTCGCCGGGAACATCGAAGGGCGGACGCAGACCCTGCCGCTCGTCGTCTACAGCGAGTTCCAGGGCGGCGACCTCGACGCATCGATCGCCGCCGCCGCGATCCTCGTGCTCGCTGCGTTCGGCGTGCTCGTCGCCGTCCGGATCTTCCACTGGGGCCGGGTGATGGACGTTCGAGGTATCACCTGACCGACGCGCTGCTCGTGTTCGTGCTCGCCGCCGGGTCGCTTCGGTCCGCCACCACCGGAGGCCTGACGAGCGCGAGACGGACCGGCGGGATCGAGTGCTAGCATCGCGGCGGGGGAGTAGCTCAGTGGTGAGAGCAGCCGTCTTATACACGGCCGGTCCCTGGTTCGAATCCAGGCTCCCCTACCAGCCTGCCGAGCGCCGGCGTCGGCTCATGCTCATGGCATGGTGGCCTGGCGGCATGGTACGAATCGCTCGATGGCCACCCACGAGCCCGTGATCCGGGCGACGACTCGACCGCGTTGGCACTACGCCTTCGTCGTGGCCGCGGTGACCTTCGGCGTGATCCTCGTGACCGCCGGCGTGCGCGCCGCGCCGGGGGCCCTGATCGTCCCGCTCCAGGGCGAGTTCGGCTGGAGCCGGGGGAGCATCTCGCTGGCCGTCGCAGTGAGCATCCTGGCCTATGGCTTCGGCGCCCCGCTGGCCGGCGGGCTGATCGATCGGTTCGGGCCGCGCCGGCTGGCGGTCTCGGGTTGCTTCCTCATCGCGGCCGGGCTGCTGCCGATGATCTGGATGACCCAGGAGTGGCAGCTGTTCCTGTTCTGGGGCCTGATCGTCGGTGTCGGGACGGGCGCGGTCGGTGGCGTCCTCGGCGCCACCGTCGCGACTCGCTGGTTCCGGGCCAGGCGGGGGGTCGTCATCGGGTTGTTTGCCGCTGCGTCGTCGATGGGCCAGCTGATCTTCCTGCCGTCGCTGGTGACCGTGATCGTGAACTCCGGCTGGCGGATGGCGGTCGCCGGGATGGCGGTGGCGGTCCTGCTGGCCGCGATCCCGGCCTACCTGTTCATGCGCGACCGACCGGCCGACGTCGGGCTCCAGCCGTACGGGGACGATGGCAGCGAGGCGGCCGCCGCCGCCGAGCTGACCGAGGCCGCCGAGGGTGCGACGCTCCGCCAGGCCGCCCGGACCCGCGACTTCTGGCTGCTGGCCGGCAGCTTCTTCGTCTGCGGCTATACCTCGAACGGGCTGATCGGGACGCACCTCATCCCGCACGCCGTCGAGCACGGCTTCAGCGTCGACACGGCCGCCGCCGCGGTCGGCCTCATGGGGATGATGAACGTCGTCGGGACGCTGACCAGCGGCTGGCTGACCGATCGCTACGACAACCGCAAGCTGCTCGCCGGCTACTACACGTTCCGGGCGCTGTCGATCGTCTTCCTGCCGGTCATCCTGGCGGTCCCGGAGCTGTTCCTGTTCGCGATCGTCTACGGCCTCGACTGGATCGCGACGGTCCCGCCGACGGTCAACCTCACGGCCCGGATCTACGGCCGGGCCCACATGGGCACGATCTATGGCTGGATCTTCTGCTCGCACATGATCGGGGCCGCGCTGGCCGCCTACCTCGGCGGCGCCGTCCACGACGTCCTCGGCGACTACACCTCGATGTTCCTGAGCGCCGGGTTGCTCGGGTTCATCGCGGCCGCCATGGCCCTCCGGATCTCGGTGACCGGCCGGCCCACCCCGACCGCGGCCGGCACCGCGGCGGCCGCCGCCTGAGCTCGTCGCCTGGCCAGCCCGGCCGAGCCTGGGTCCGGCCTACCAGGGCAGGATCTGGCGCAGCGCGAACACGACGTTGGCCGGTCGCTCGGCGAGGCGGCGCATGTACCACGGGTACCAGTGCTCGCCGTAGGCGATGAGGCAGCGGACGTCGAAGCCCCGGGCAGCGAGCTTGCGCTGCTCGTCCGCCCGGATCCCGTAGAGCATCTCGACCTCGATCCGGGCCGGCTCGAGGCCGATCGCCGATCCGAACCGGGCGATCTGCTCGATGAGCGCGACGTCGTGGGTCCCGGCCACGAGCCGCGCGCCGCCGTCGCGGACGGCCGGCGCGAGCGTCGTGGCGATCGCCAGGAAGGCGCTGTCGACGTCTCGGCGCGAGTGGTAGGCGATCGTGGCCGGCTCGTCGTAGGCGCCCTTGACGAGCCGGATCCCGGGTCGGAGCGGGAGCAGCCGCTGCACGTCGGCCGGCGTCCGGTGGAGGTACGCCTGGAGGCACAGGCCGACGTTGTCGTGGACGGCCCGGGTTCGCTCGTAGAACGCGATCGTGCCTTCGGCGTAGGCGCTCCCCTCCATGTCGATCCAGGCCCACGTGCCGGCCTCGGCCGCTCGTCGGGCGATCGAGTCGAAATGGCGGAACGCCGTCTCCACGTCGAGGTCGTAGCCGAGCTGGGTGAGCTTGATCGAGACCTCGCCGTCGAGCCCGCTCGAGGCGATCTCGTCGAGCACCGTCCGGTAGTGGTCGGCGACGGCATCCGCCTCGGCCAGGTCGGTCAGGTTCTCACCGAGCCGGGTGAAGGCCGCCTTGACGCCGACCTTCCGGCAGTCGACCGCAGCCGCCAGCCCAGAGGCCAGGTCCTCGCCCGGCATGAAGCTGCGCACGGCTCGGCGGACGAACCGCAGGCGCGGCAGCCGCTCCTTGAGCCACCGATTGCGCGCCATCCACAGGAAGATCGTCCGCACCGCCACCTCCCGATCCCTTGGGTCCAAGAGTAGCCCCGCCGGCGAGTATCCTGCGGGCGATGAGCGACCGACCGACACCCTCCACGCCGGCCGCGGACCCGTCGCCGACGACCGACCCGGCGATCGCCGGACTGACCGACCAGGCGACCTTCAACCGGGCGTCGTGGAACGCGGATTCGGACGACTACCAGGCCCGTCACGGACCCCAGCTGGCGGCTGCCGGCGGGATGGCCTGGGGTGTCTGGCAGATCCCGGAGACAGAGCTCCACGTGCTCGGCGACGTCGACGGCCGCGACATCCTCGAGCTCGGCTGTGGCGCCGCCCAGTGGTCGATCGCGCTCGCCCAGGCCGGCGCCCGACCGGTCGGGCTCGACCTGTCCGACCGTCAGCTCGCGCACGCCCGGGAGCTCATGGCGGCCGCCGGCGTCGACTTCCCCCTTGTCCACGCCAGCGCCGAGGCCGTGCCGCTCCCCGACCGCAGCTTCGACGTCGTCTTCTGCGACCACGGCGCGATGACGTTCGCCGACCCGTACCTGACGGTCCCCGAGGTCGCCCGGCTGCTGCGGCCGGGCGGCCTGTTCGCGTTCAGCCACGGGTCGACGATCCTCGACCTGGTCTGGGCCGACGAGGCCGAGCGGGCCGGCGAGACGCTCGTCCGCGACTACTTCGGGCTTCATCGGCTCGAGTCCAGCGACGAGATCTCGTTCCAGCTCGGCTACGGCGAGTGGATCCGGCTGTTCCGGGCGAACGGCCTCGAGATCCTCGACCTCATCGAGCCGCGACCCGCGCCGGACGCCACGAGCACGTACCGCGACGACGCGGACCGGGAATGGTCGCGCCGCTGGCCGGCCGAGTCGATCTGGCGATTGCGCCGGGGCGAGTGATCCGGGCGGTCCGCTCTAGACGGCCCCGCGCAGGTCGTCGATCACCTGGGCGCGTCGCTCCGCCGTGAAGCCGCGCTGGATCGGCAGCGAGTTGAGATAGGCCGGGATCTGGTCGCGGCTGACGACCGCGCAGTTCGGGGTTCGGGTCAGCCGGCCGTCGGAGGCGATCACCGCGGCGTAGACCCGGACGACGAAGCCGCGCTCCTCGCCGCCGAGCCAGTGGCGGACGCGCTCGGCCGACCGGGCGGCTCGCTCGAGCGGGTTCTCGAGCGGCACCCAGCGATCCTTGCCGACGCGGAGCTCCCAGCGGCCGGCACTGGTCCGGATGAGGGCGGCCGGCGGGAGTGGCTCGAAGACGGCGATCCCGTGGGGCCCGACGATGACCTCGGACACGATCCGTCCGTCGGGCAGCCGAACGCCCGTGGCAGCCGCGTAGTCCGAGCCGAGGACCCGGGTCAGGTTGTTGACGGGATGGGGTCGCCGGCGGAGGCTGCCGGCGCGATCTGCCGTCCCGACGATCCAGGCGACCCCGGCCAGGGCCGCGATCGCCGGCGCCGCCATCAGGAGCGTCCAGCCGATCGCGCTGATCACGACCCGGACCCCGCTCGCCCGGGGCTCGGCGATGAACCGCTGGCTGAACGGGGTGGCCAGGGCGATGTAGGCGAGGGCGACCGCAACTCCGATCAGGAGCAACCCGATCGCGAGCCCGACGACGACCGACAGCCGGGAGCCGGCCCTGGTCGGGTGGGGCTGGAGGACCTGCATGACGATGAGAGTCCGCGATGCCGGCCGGATGCACCATCACCACTTCGACCTACCGACGCTACGCCTTCGGGACCAGCCGGCCCACCGCAGTCCACCGGACCGACCTGGTTCGGTGTGAGCGCGCACCAATCGCCCGGACGGACGGCCGAGCCCCGATCAGAAGTCCGTACCATTGCCCCGCCGCCGGCGGCCGCGCATCCTCGGATCAGCACCGGACGCATTCATCATTCGCGCTTATCCGCGTCCGGGGCGGAGGTCCTTGTCCGTGCCGTTCGTGGAGTGCGCCTCGACGTGGCGCCGCGCCCGGCCATGGCTGTCGGCCATGGCCGCGGTTGCGCTCGTTCTCGCGGCCCTCGCCGGGCCCGCCCTCGCCGAGGAGCGGACGATCCGGTCGCCGGAGGCGAGCGGCACACCGCGGCTGCGCGACCCCGGGGTCTCGCAGCGGACCGCCCGACCGTCCACGACGATCCGCTTCTGGGTGACCTACCGCAACGGAGCCGGGACGGCGCCGACCTACGTCCGGGTCCTCATCGACGGTCGACCCCGGGCGATGACCGCGGCCACCGCCTCGGAGCACTACCGGCGCGGCGTCCGGTACGCGTATGCGACGAAGCTGCCGGTCGGCCGGCATCGGGTCCGGTTCGAGGCGATGAGCACCGACGGCGTGCCGGCGAGAGCTCTCGGCGGAGCGATCCGGGTCGTCGCCCGGTCGTCCGGCGGCGGCTCGCGGTCCGACAGGCTCGTCCGGCGGCGGCGCGTCGACCGGCTCGTCCGGCGGCGACGGTCCGGCCGGCCCGGTCGCGAGCCCGGGCTCCGGGGATCCCGGCCCGACCGGAACCCACGAGTCCAACGACCCGGTCTCGACGACCGACCGATCGCGGTCGGGTCCGGCCGACGCGGGCGACGGCGGCGGAGACGATCCCGGAGCTGCCACCCGGCGCCGCGGCGGAGGCCCCGGGAGCGCCGGCCGGAGCGGTCGACGCGGCCGACGACCTCGGCCCTGCGAACGGTGACGACGAGACGACCGCTTCCCCGGCGCCCGCCGCGCCGGGCTCCGTCGACACCGGCAGCTCCGGCGGCGCCCAGGGCAGGGGCTCCAGCGGGTCGGGTCGATCCGGCGGCTCGACAGCGACCGCGATCGGACTCCCCGGCACCGGCCACGGCCCGTTCGACGGCGTCCTGAAGGCGTACCCGGTCATGGTCACGACGACCGGGACCGTCGTCGTCTGGGCGGCCTTCGTGTTCTTCGGCAAGCGCCGTCGTGACGGCGAGCCCCCGGCGCCCGATCCCGTTCTCGCCGCGCGTGCCGCGGCCGTCAGCGAGCCCTATCCGGTCGCCGAGCTCGTCCCGTCGCCCGCCAGCCTGCCGGACCTGCCACCCGGCGTCGACCCATCCGAGGCGGGACTGCCCCGCTGGCGTCGCCCGTCGCTGATCCTGGCCCGCAAGACCGATCCGATGCGGACGGCCACCGAGTTCACGAACATGACCTTCGCCGACGGCGCGGTCGAGCCGTACGACGGCTACGAGCGACACCGGATCCGCTACCGGCTGGTGAGCCTGATGGACGTGCCGGACGAGGTACGGGCCAACGAGATCGCGGTCCTCGACGAGGGTGATGAGGTCCAGGTCCTCGAAGCCAGCGGCGCCTACCGGCTCGTGCTCTGTCCCGACGGCCTGGAGGGCTGGCTGCACAAGATGGTCATCGGCGAGCTGGTCGAGGATCAGGCCGACGGGCTTGCTCCCGACGGGATCGACGAGGACGTCCTGCTCGCCTTCCTCAACTCCCGTCACCAGCAATCGGCCTGATCGGCCGGATCCGCCGGCTCCTCGGCCTCAGCGCTCGCGGCGCAGGACGAGGATGTGCTGGTGGGCGATGTTCGGCACGAACGCGTTCGGATAGCCGTACGGCCGGAGCCGCGTCCCCGCCTGGTACCAGACGAGGTCGCCCTTCGGAACGAGTCCGACCCGCTCCGCCCTCGCCGCAAGATCGGCGCCGGTGAACAGGTAGCGGCCACCCTGGTACGCGTCGCGGACGATGACCGCGGCGTAGCGACCGGGCCGCAGGACGCGGCGGCACTCGCCGAGGACGGTCTCCATCCGGTCGAGGAAGGTCGGATAGTCGGCGCTGTTGGCCAGGTCGGCCGGGTCGTCGGTCACCATCGCGTAGTCGGTCCGCCGGTTCGCGTGCGCCTCGGCCAGCGGGCCGCCGGCCATCGTCAGCGGGAGCTGGACGTTGTACGGCGGGTCGGTCGCGACGAAGTCGATCGACCGATCCTCGAGACCCGGCAGCGCCTGGAGGGCGTCGGCGCGGCGCAGCTCGAGACCCGCCGGATCGAACGTCACGGATCCCGCCCGGATCGCTCGGGCCGAGGTCGGCGAGGAGCGGACCGCGACCGCCGCGCTCGGCCGCCAGCTCGGCGACGACCTCGCGGTAGACGTCCACCCAGCGTGGCTCGAGCTCGAACCCCAGGGCACGTCGCGGGCCCTGGGCGATGGCCGCGCCGAGCAGCGTGCCGCCGACCCCGGCGAACGGATCGAGCACGAGCTCGCCGGTCTTCGTGAAGAACTCGATCAGGCGGCACATCAGTCGCGGCGGCTTGTTCGCCCCGTGCGCCTTCCGCCGGGCGTGACCGAGCTCGGACGGGTAGGCCGTCGACCAGACCGACTTCGTGAAGTAGAGCCACTCCTCGCCCGACAGGTCGTTGAGCGCGTTGGCCGGGTGCGGCGCGCCACGGGCGGCCGGCGGCTCCTCGGTCGCGACCGGAGCGGGCCCGAGCGATCGATCGGCGGCGGGGTCGGCCATGGGGGCAGCGTACCGGTTCGGGCGCACCCCGGACAGGAGCGGACCCCCGGGGAGGGGCCCGGGGGTCCGGGACGGAGTGGATGCCTCCCTCTCCGGACGCCCCGGCGGCGTCTTCTGGTGGGCATACGCACCACTGCCCGATCCGGATGATCGGGACCCGCAGGACGGCCCCTAGAATGCCGTCATGCCTGCGAGGTTCTCGAGCGCGCGGTTCGTCGGCCGGGAGCGCGAGCTCGCCCGATTGGCCGGCGCCCTCGAGGCGGCCGTCGACGGGCGCGCATCGACGATCCTCCTGGCGGGCAGTGGCGGCCTCGGCGCCAGCCGGCTGCTCGACGAGACCGAGCGCCGGATCGCGGCGCTGCCCGAGCCGTTCGTCGTCGTTCGCTGCCGGTCACGGCCGGGGCGAGCCGGCGACGCCTACGCCCCGATCGCCGCCGGGCTCGAGCGGCTCCTGGCCGGCCTCGACGATCGTGAGCTCGCCAGGGTCACCGGGACGAGCGCCGAGGAGCTGGCCAAGCTCATCCCGGGGATCGTCGGGCGGCTCGACGAGCTCGACCTGTTGCCGCCTCGACCCACGGTCACCGAGCCCGAGCGGCGCCAGACGCGGATGCTCGAGTCGATCCTCGGGCTGCTCATCCGGATCGGGGAGCAGACGCCGGTCGTGCTGGCGCTCGAGGACCTCCAGTCGGCCGACGCCGGGACCCGGGCGCTGGCGACGTTCCTCGCCCGGGTCTCCCGACCGGGCCGGCTGTGCGTCCTCGGGACGTACCGCCCCGACGAGCTGACCCGCAGCCATCCGCTCCAGGCCGCGCTCGCCGCGATGGCCGACGGGGCCCAGCCGCCGACCGAGCTGGCCCTGTCGCCGTTCGACCGTGACGAGCTCGCCGAGCTCATCGAGGGGATCGAGGGGGAGCGCCCGTCGGCATCGGTCCTGCTGCTCGTCGCCGAACGGTCGGGTGGCAATGCGCTCGTGGCCGAGGAGCTCCTCGCCGCCCGGCGCGAGCTCGCCGGCGCGTCGCTGACCGGCTCGCTCGAAGAGCTCGTGATGGCGCGTCTCGCCCAGCGGACCCCCGAGTGCCGGCGGGTCCTGCGGCTCCTGGCACCGGCCGGGGAGCCGCTCCGACTCGACGAGCTCGCCGCGGCGTCGGCGGCGTTCGAGCGGACGGCCGATCGACCGGCCCCCCGATCCAGCGCCGCGCCGAGGCGGGGCGGTGGGATCCTCGAGCCGGACCTCGTCGTCGGGCTGGTCGAGGGCCTGGAGCACGGGTTCATCCACCTGACCGAGGAGTCCGGCGGGTCCGGCCCAGCGGCTGCCCGAACGATGCGGACGATCTCGGCCGGGGAAGGGCTGACGCCGGGCGCGGCGACCGCGCTGCCAGCCGAGGCGACGATCGAGTTCCGCCACGAGCTCATCGCCCGGGCGGTGGAGGCGGACCTCCTGCCGGCGCAGCGCCGGCGCCATCACTCGGCGCTGGCCGCGGGTCTCGCCCAGCGACCCGGATCGCGCGCTCGCCAGCACCTCCTCGCGCACGAGCCCGGTCCGGCCCGCGTCGCGGCGATCGAGGCGGCGGCCGTCGCCGAGGCGATCGACGCGCCGGGCGACGCCCTGGCCCACATCGAGCTCGCGCTCGAGCTCGACGACCGGACGGTCCCGAAGGCCGGTACGGCCGATCCCGCCGCGCCGGCCCGGCTGCTCGCCCGGGCGGCCGACGATGCGTTCGCCGATGGTCGCCCGACGCGGGCCGCCGCGTTCGCCGAGTCGGCGATCGCCCGTCTCGACGAGCGGGCCGACCGGGTCACCCTGGCGCTCCTCCACGAGCGGCTCGGCCGCTACCGACGGGCCGCCGGCGACCAGGACGGCTCGATCGTCGCCCACCGCCGGGCCGTCGAGCTGATCCCGCCCGAGCCGACCCGCGAGCGCGCGCTCGTTATCGGGTCGCTCGCCCAGGTCCGCATGCTCCAGGGCCTCTTCCGCGAGGCCGACACGGGCTGCCGCGAGGCGATCGAGGTCGCCCGGGCCGTCGGGCCGGCCGCCCGGGGCGAGGAAGGCCACGCGCTGTGCACGCTCGGGATCTCGAAGGCGTGGGGCGAGGATCCCGAGGCCGGCGTCGCGCTCCTGCGCGAGGCGCGGACGATCGCCGAGGAGCTCGGCCGGCTCGACGACATCTTCCGGGCCACCGCCAACCTCACGACGGCGCTCGACCTGCTCGGCCGTCGGCGCGAGGCGGTCGACGTGGCGATGGCCGGGATCGAGGAGGCGCGCTCGGCCGGCCAGGAGGCGATCTACGGCAACTTCCTGCGCGGCAACGGCTCCGACTCGCTGTTCCTGCTCGGGCGCTGGGACGACTCGCGCCGGCTCGGCGAAACGGCCCTCGAGTGGAGCCCGGTCGGGATCAGCTTCGTCAACGCCGTGGCGAACCTGGCGATCGTCGAGATCGAGTCGCACGCCGGCGAGCGGGCCGGCCGGCTGCTCGGCCGGCTGCTGCTCGAGCTCGAGACCGTGCCCGATGCCCAGGAATCCGTCCCGGCCTATCGCGCCGCGGCCTCGTTCGCGCTGTGGCGGGGCGACCTCGGCGACGCCCTCCGCGCGGTCGAGCTCGGCTGGGGCCGGGTCCGCGACACCGAGGACTGGGTGCTCGTCGCCAAGATGGCCGCCTCGGTCCTCGAGATCGACGCCTGGGCAGTGGCGGACGCCCGCGAGCGGCGCGACCTGCCCTCGCTCGCCCGGGCCCGCCAGCGGGCGGCCGAGGTCCTCAAGGCGTCCGAGAAGGCCGTCGCCAAGGCCGGGGTGGCGAAGACGATCGGCTCCCGTCGCGAGGCCGACGCGTTCATCGCCCAGGCCCGGGCGTTCTACGCCCGGCTCGACGGCCGGGACGAGTCGACCTCGTGGGACGCCCTCGCCGGACGCTGGGAGTCGCTGGCGATCCCGTACGGCGTCGCCCGGGCCCGCTGGCGCCAGGCCGAGGCCGCCCTGTCGGCCGGCGACGGACGCCCCGGCCGCGCCTCCGCCCGACGGCCCTTGCTCGAGGCGGTCCGGATCGCCCGTGAGCTCGGGGCGCGGCCGCTCCTGCGCGAGCTCGAGGAGCTCGCCGGCCGCGCCCGGATCCCGATCCCGGAACCGGACGACGAGGCCGGTCCGGTGCCGTTCGAGCCGGGCGGTCGCGTCGCGGTGATGGTCGGTGTCGGTGGCTCGTCACGGGACCGATCGACCGACGGAACCGAGGCCCGCGGCCTGGCCCGGGAGTTCGTCGGCCCCGCCCGCCCGAAGGCCGCCGCGTTCGGGCTCAGCCCGCGCGAGCGCGAGGTCCTCCTGCTCCTGTCCGAGGGCCGGACGAACCGCGAGATCGGCGAGCACCTGTTCATCAGCCAGAAGACGGTCGGCGTCCACGTCGGCAACATCCTGTCGAAGCTCGGCGTGTCCGGCCGGGTCGAGGCCGCCGCGGTCGCGATTCGCCTGGGGCTCACCGACCGCCGATAGCGAGGCTGGGGAGCGGTTGACGCCATCGCGCCGATCCGCCCGTACCATCCCGGGACAACTGAAGAGCGCTTATCAAGAGTGGCGGAGGGACCGGCCCGATGAAGCCACGACAACCTACCGGCGTCGAGCCGGCAAGGTGCCAAATCCGGGCAGGTCCGCCTGCGAGATAAGGGAGCTCCCCGAGACCCTTCCTCACAGGAAGGGTCTTCTCGTATCCGGTCCCGAGCGCTGATCCCCAGCCGAAGGACCGAGACCGACGATGACGACCGAGCTGCTGACCGGAGCCCCGACCCGCCAGGCCGAGCCGCGCCCGGCGATGTCCGGCGAGCGGATCCTCGGCCTGCGCTGTCGGAACTGTTCGCGGTCCGGAGGCGCTCGGGCCGAGCTACGTCTGCGCCGCCTGCTTCGGGCCGCTCGAGATCGCCTACGACCTCGATCTCGTCGGCCGGCTCATCGACCGGGCGACGATCGCCGCCCGCCCGCCCGGCATCTGGCGCTACCTCGAGCTGCTCCCGGTCGCCGCGCCGCCCGCCCGCGGGCTTCGGGTCGGCTCGACGCCGCTGATCGAGGCGGACCGGCTCGGGCCGACGCTCGGGATCGACCGCCTCCTGATCAAGGACGACACCCGCAACCCGACCCTGTCGTTCAAGGACCGGGCGGTCGCGATCGCGGCGACGACGGCGGCCGAGTTCGGGCTCGAGGCGCTGGCCTGCGCCTCGACCGGCAACCTGGCCGGGGCGACGGCCGCCGCTGCGGCGGCGATCGGGCTGCCGGCCTACGTGTTCATCCCGGCCGATCTCGAGCCGGCCAAGATCGACCACGCGCTGGCCTACGGCGCGACGGTCGTGCCGATCGACGGGACCTACGACGACGTCAACCGGCTCTGCCTCGAGGTCGCCGACGAGCTCGGCTGGGGCTTCGTCAACGTCAACCTCCGGCCGTTCTACGCCGAGGGCAGCAAGACCCTCGCGTTCGAGATCGCCGAGGCGCTCGGCTGGCGGCTTCCCGACGTCGTCGTCGCGCCGATCGCCTCCGGGGCGATGTTCACCAAGCTGGCCAAGGGCTTCGACGAGCTGGCGGCGGTCGGGCTGATCGAGCGGACGCCGGTCCGCTTCGTCGGCGGCCAGGCGGCCGGCTGCGCCCCGGTCGCGAGCGCGTTCGTCGCCGGGACCGATGTCATCGAGCCGGTCCGGGTCCCGGACACGATCGTCCGCTCGCTGGCGATCGGCAACCCGGCCGACGGCCGCTACTCGGTCGAGCTTGCCCGGGCGAGCGGCGGCTCGGTCGAGGCGATCTCCGACGACGCGACCGCCGAGGCGATCCGGCGGGTCGCGACGCTCGAGGGGATCTACCCGGAGACCGCCGGCGGGGTGACCCTGGCCGCAGCCGAAGCCGCTCGCCGGCGCGGCGTGATCCGTCCGGGCGACGAGGTCGTGGCGCTCCTGACCGGCAACGGCCTCAAGACGCCTGATGCGATCCGCTTCGGGACCGGGAGCGACGAGCCACCGATCGCCGAACCCGGCCGGCCCGGGCTGGCTCCGGTCATCCCGGCGCGCTACGCCGCCTTCGAAGCGTGGCTCGAGGGATGAGCGTCGTCCGGATCCCGCCGGTCCTGCGGACCTCGACCGGTGGCCAGAAGCAGGTGGTTGTGCCGGGTGGTACCGTTCGTGAGGTGATTGGCGGATTGGTGGCCGCGTACCCGGGCCTCGCACCGCAGCTGCTCGCCGGCGACGGCGGCCTGAACCGATTCGTCAACGTCTTCCTCAACGACACCGACGTCCGTCATCTCCAGTCGCTCGACACGCCGGTCGACGAGCGGGACACGGTCCTGCTGCTCCCGGCGATGGCGGGCGGTGCCGGGCCGGACCCGGCCGACCGGCCCGGGCGACGGATGTCGACCCATGGCGGTCCGTGCTCCTGTCCGGGGCGAGCTATCGACAGCTGACGTCGGACCGCAGGTCCGGACTCAGGGTCCGAAGGCTCGCAGACCCGTCCATCGCCGAGTGGCGCCGTCCTCCAGTCGCGCCCGCCGGCGACCAAGCACCGCCCTGCAGGAGACTCATCCGTGTCGATCCCCGTCCGCTCCCCGATCCGCCTGATCGATCCACGCGGCCAGCGCTTCGGCGCCGGCCTGTCCGCCATCGTCCTCGCCGCCGCGATCGCGCTCGACCTGCCGATCGTCGCCGCTCTCGTCGCGGTCGCGCTCGGCGTCAGCTCGGCGCTCGGCACCCGCTACTTCGTGTTCGGCCGGCCATGGCCGGCGATCCGCACCTCCCTCAAGCTCGGCCCGCCGAGCGCCCCCGAGCCGGAGGTCGGTCCGCGCTTCGCCCAGGCGCTCGGGACGACGTTCGTCGGCCTCGGCGTCATCCTGCTCGCGGTCGGGCTTCGCCCGTTGGGCTGGCTGCCGATCGGCGCGGTCGTGGCGCTCCAGACACTGCTCGCCGTGACCGGCTTCTGCCTCGGCTGCCGGCTGTACGGGCTCCAGTGGTGGGTCCCCGAGCAGTTCGACCGGTTCGTCCTGCGGCGCGAGCCGGATCGCGGCGGCGAGCTCGGCTAGGGGGACGAGCGCTCGGCTAGCGGGCGGCGCGGTCGGCCTCGATCGCGACCAGCGCCTCGGCCAGCCGGTCGAGGAACGGCTGCTGCGCCGCCTTGAGCCTGCCGCGAGCCTCGGGCAGGTCGAACCAGGCGACGCGATCGATCTCCGGGAAGGTCACGAGCCGGCCGGATCGGGGCGGCCACTCCAGCTCGAACGTGTTGCTCGTCGCCAGCGGCGGGATCGAGGTCCCCCTCGAGCGCCCAGGCGACGACGCGCTTGCCTGACTTCTGGAAGATCTCGCCGAGATCGATCGGCTCGCCGGCGGGCGGGTCGTGGCCGGTCTCCTCGGCGAACTCGCGCCGGGCGACGTCGAGGAGCGTCTCGCCGGGCTCCGCTTCACCCTTCGGCACCGTCCAGGCGTCGGCATCCTTGCGCTCGTGGAACGGGCCACCGGGATGGGCGAGCAGGACCTCCAGCCGGCCCGTCGGTCGGCGATAGAGGAGCAGCCCGGCGCTCGTCCGGCCCCGCTTGTCGGTCGGCATCGGCCCAAGCCTAGCCCACCGCCCGGAAGCGTCACCGGTCGGCGATGGCGCATCGAAACCGCAACCGGGCGGGTTCCCGCCCGCCGCCGACGCGCCGACGCGCAATCCGCCATCCTTGTCGTCGTGAGCAGCGCAGCCACCGGCTCGTTCGGGTCGCCCGTCGCCGGCAACGGTTCGATCGGCGACCCGGGCACAGCCTCTGCCGAGCCCCTCAAGATCCTCGTCGCCGACGACGAGCCGGCGATGGTCGGCGTGATCGGGGCGATCCTCGGCGGGGCCGGCCACCGGATCATCGCGGCCTACGACGGTCGCGAGGCGATCCGCCGGTTCGAGGACGAGCATCCCGACCTCGTCCTGCTCGACCTGGCGATGCCCGGGCTCGATGGCGCCGACGTCTGCCGGCGGATCCGCGCGGCGGGCGACACCCCGATCATCGTGGTGAGCGGCGAGAGCGACCTGGGCGTGACCGTCGAGCTCCTCGACGCGGGCGCCGACGACTACGTCCGCAAGCCGTTCCGGGCGGCCGAGCTCCTGGCCCGGACCCGGACCGTCGTCCGACGGCGCCGGCGGGCGCCGACCCGGGATGGGTGGCTCGTGGACCGGGCCCGGCACGAGGTCAGCTGGCAGGGCCAGCCGATCAGGCTGACGGTGACCGAGTTCCGGCTGGCTTCGAGGCTCGTCGACCGGCTCGGCGAGGTCGTCGACCGGCGCGATCTCCTCGCCTTCGCCTGGCCCGGTGTCGACCGCCCCGACCCGCTCTGGCTCAAGCCGCACATGGCCCGACTGCGCTCGAAGCTGATCGCGGTCGGTGCTCCGGTGCCGGTGCCGATCCGCGGCGTCGGCTACCGGCTCGACGATTCCGTCGGTGACGAGACGGTTGCGACCGTCGAGTCCGAGTGGTCACTCAGCGGCAGCCAGCCGTAACCGTCGCGCCGCCGACCCGCCACCGGCTCAGCCTCGATCCAGGCCTCGCATCGGCCTAGGCTCGGGCTGGGATCGCTCTCGCCCCAGCCTGACGATCGTCGGACGCGAGCAGCGCCCACTGGAGCGAGGGTCGACCGATGCGCACACGGATCCGACACGGGCTTGCGGCCGCCGGGATCGGCGCGGCGTTGCTCGCCGTCCTGCCCGGGACGGTTGCGGCCGCCGACGGGACCGAGATCAACTCCGGCGACACCGCCTGGATGCTGGCCTCGACCGCCCTGGTGATGATCATGCTCCCCGGGCTGGCCCTCTTCTACGGCGGCCTCGTCCGGCGCAAGAACGTCCTGTCGACCATCATGCACAGCTTCTTCGGGCTGGCGGTCGTGAGCGTGGTCTGGGTGATCGTCGGGTTCAGCCTGGCGTTCGGGCCGGACGTCGGCGGTCTCGGGCTGATCGGCAACCTCGACTACGCGTTCTTCAACAACGTCGGCCAGGCCCCGAGCGCGGTCTACGCCGTCACGATCCCATTCCTCCTGTTCGCCGGCTTCCAGCTCATGTTCGCGGCGATCACACCCGCGCTGATCACCGGCGCGTTCGCCGAGCGGAAGCGGTTCGGCGCGTTCGTGCTGTTCACGATCCTCTGGTCGGTCCTCGTCTACTCGCCGATCGCCCACTGGGTCTGGTCGACCGACGGCTGGCTGTACAAGCTCGGCGCGCTCGACTTCGCCGGTGGCACGGTGGTCCACATCAGCTCGGGCGTGTCGGCCCTGATCGTCGCGGTCCTGATCGGCCGGCGGGTGCTCAACGGCGAGAGCCTCGAGCCGCATGACGTGCCGATGACCGTCCTCGGAGCCGGTCTCCTGTGGTTCGGCTGGTTCGGCTTCAACGCCGGCTCCGCGCTCACCGCCGGCGGCCTCGCCGCGAGCGCGTTCGTCGTCACGAACACGGCCGCCGCCGCCGCGACCATCACCTGGGTCGGCGCGAGCTACCTCCACAAGGGCAAGGTCAGCGTGTCCGGCGCCGCCTGCGGCGCCGTCGCGGGACTGGTCGCGATCACCCCGGCATCCGGCTTCGTGACCGTCGGTGGCGCCCTGATCATCGGCCTCGTGGCCGGCGGCCTGTGCTACAGCGCCACGCTGCTCAAGGTCCGGATCAAGGTCGACGACGCGCTCGACGTGTTCGCCGTCCACGGCGTCGGCGGGATGTTCGGCGCGGTCGCGACCGGCGTCTTCGCCACGGCCGCGGTCCAGCAGGCCTACTCGGGCCTCATCGATGGCAACCCGCAGCAGGTCCTGATCCAGCTCGTCGCGGTCGGGGCGACGGTCGCCTATGCCGTCGTCGGCACGTTCGTCATCGTCAAGGTCGTCGACGTGATCCTCGGGATCCGCGTCCCGAAGGTCCAGGAGGAGGCCGGTCTGGACCTCGCGGTCCACGGCGAGGCCGCCTACCAGGTCTAGACCGCTCACCGGGTCGTTGGGCGGTTTCAGGCGCCGCCCGACGACCCGCCCGGGCCATGCGAGGCAGCCAGCTCGAGGACGAACTGGCTGCCTTGTGGCACCCGGTCCTCGAGACGCAGCTCGCCGTTCATCGAGCGGGCCAGGTGGCGGGCGGCGAACAGCCCGATCCCGGCACCTCGCGGTGAGTCGTCCCGGCGCACGAACGGCTCGAAGATCCGCTCGCGCCACTCGGCCGGGATGCCCGGCCCGTCGTCGGTGACGGCGAGCAGGACCCGGCCGCCGTCGCGCCAGCCGATCACCTCGATCCGGCCGCCGGCCGGCGCGTACTTGGCGGCGTTCTCGAGGAGGTACTCGAGCAGCCGGCCGAGGAGGTCGGCCGAGCCGACCGCGACGAGCGGCCGATCGTGGAACGAGGCCTCGAGCTGGTGGCGGCGGAGGATCGGCCCGAGCGAGGTCAGGATCGCCTCGACGACCGGCGCCACGTCGACCGGCTCGAGGCGGGGCGGCTCCTCGCGCAGGACACGCAGGCTGGCCAGGATCGAGTCGACCATCGAGTCGAGCCGGTCGACCTGGCGGAGCGCCTCCTCCTCCCACTGGCCCGTCTGGCCGAGCCCCGCCTGGCGGACCTCCGCGCCGATCAGCTCGAGGCTGGCGCGAACGACCGCGAGCGGCGTCCGCAGCTCGTGGGTGACGATCGTGACGAGGCTGGCCCGGGCCTCGTCGATGGCCCGGAGGCTGTCGACCTGGGCCTCGGCCTCGGCCTGGAGGCGACCCTTCTCGACGATCCCGGCGAGGAGCGCGGCGAGCGTCTCGAGGAACCGCACGTCGCTCCGCCGGAAGACCCGGCGCCGGACCGTCTGGACGTTGAGCACGCCGACGACCGCGTCGTTCCAGAGCAGCGGGACCGAGCACATCGAGGTCAGGCGCGGCTCGTCGAGGCCCTGGAGCCAGGCGAAGCGCCGGTCGCGCCGGACGTTGAGGCTGACCTGCGGCCGGCGGGTCTGGGCGGCTCGCCCGGTGATCCCGGTCCCCATCGGCAGGCGGGCCACGCCGATCTGGTCGCGGTCGAGCCCGTTCGTGGCGGCGAGCGTGACCCCGGACCCGTCGCGGTCGACGAGGTAGACCGAGCAGACCTCGGCGCCGGCCGCCGCGGTCGCCCGGTCGATGATCGTCCGCATCAGCTCGTCCCAGTTCCGGGCTGACGTCGCCAGCCGGGCGACCTCCTCGAGGAAGGTCAGCTCGGCCAGCCGGCCCGCGTCGCGATCCGTCGTGCGCTGCGCCATCGATCGATCGTGAAGCCGGCTGCCATGCCCGGTCAACACCCCGGCCCGTACCGAAACGGTCACCGGGCCGCAACCCACCGCTCACCGTCTCGTGCCCGACCCGCGACCGACGCGAGCGGTCGGCCGGCCTACGGTGGGCTTCCGATCCGCACGCGCGGAGGACCAGCCATCGTCATGCCCGACCGCCAGCCCAACCCGCTGTACGACCGACGCTACGAGCACGATGCGTGCGGTGTCGGGTTCGTGGCCGATGCGGGCGGCCGGTCCCGGAAGCGGGTTCTGCCGCTCGCCCTCGCCGGTCTCGGCTCGCTCGGCCATCGGGGCGCATTCGCCGCCGACGGCGCGTCGAGCGACGGGGCCGGGGTGCTGCTCCCGCTCGAGCCGAGCGTGGTCGCCCATCTGGCGCCCGGTCTCGGCGGTCGTCCGGGGATCGTCTCGCTGTTCCTCCCACGGCAGGCCGCGGCCGCGGCGGCAGCGCGTCGGATCGTCGAGGCTGCCCTGGCCGCGGAGCGGCTGCCGAGCCCGACCTGGCGGACGGTCCCGGCCGATCCCGGCGCGCTCGGCCGGGAAGCGGCCGCGTCCCGGCCGGCCTTCGCCCAGGCCGTCGTCGAACGGCCGAGCGGGCTGTCCGACGCCCGGTTCGAGCTCCGCCTCGTCCTCGCCCGGCGCCGGATGGAGGACGCGGCCAGAAATGCCGGCTCGACGCTCGCCGCGTTCGCCGTTCCGTCGGCGTCGTGCCGATCGGTCGTCTACAAGGGCCTGGTCGCCGGCGGGCGCCTCGCGGACCTGTATCCGGACCTCGCCGCGGGGCTGCCGGTCAGCCACGCGATCTTCCACCAGCGCTACGCGACGAACACCCATCCCGAATGGCGGCTCGCCCAGCCGTTCCGGGCGATCGCCCACAACGGCGAGATCAACACCGTCCGGACGAACCGCGCCCAGGTCCACGGGCGCGCCGCCGATCCGCTCGGCGCCCCCGGGTCGCCGGCCCGCCGGCTGGTCGAGTCCGGCCCGCTCGTCTCCGTCGACGGCTCCGACTCGCTGTCGCTTGACGAGGCGCTCGAGCTGCTCACGGTCACCGGCTGGAGCCTCGAGACGGCGCTCCTCGCGCTCATCCCGGAAGCGGCGGCGCTCCGGCCCGCCGGCCACCCGCTGGCCGGTGCGTTCGCCCGCCGGACCGCCGGGTTCCTCGCGCCGTGGGACGGCCCGGCCGCGCTCGTGTTCGGCGACGGGCGGCGGGTCGGGGCGATGGTCGATCGGAACGGGCTCCGACCGCTCGCGTTCGCAGTGACCCGCGACAAGCTCGTGGCGGCCGCGTCCGAGGCCGGGGCGATCCCGATCGCCGCCGCGGAGACCGTCCGGCTCGGGCGGCTCGGGCCGGGCGAGATGCTGCTCGTCGACCCCCGGCGCGGGGCGATCCTCGAGGACATCGAGGCGAAGACCGAGATCCTCCGTCGATCGTGGCGCCCGGATGCGCCGCGATCTGCCTTCGTCGACCGGCCCGTCGCCGGCGACCGGCTCGCGGCCGGCGACTCCGCCGAGACCGGCACTCCGCGTGGTCGCGGCCACCACCCCGGCGCTCCGGCAGCTCGCCGGGCTCGACGCCGAGCGCGCCCGGCTCGACATCAGGACGATGGTCCTCGAGGCGAAGGAGCCGCTCTGGAGCATGGGCGACGACACCCCGACCCCGGCCCGGGCGCGGATCGATCGGCCGGTCGTGGATCATCTCCGCCAGGCGTTCGCCCAGGTCACGAACCCGCCGATCGACCCCGAGCGCGAGCGGGCGGTGATGGACCTCCGAGTCGAGCTCGGCCGGCGACCGGCGCTGCTCGGAGGGATCCCGGCCGCCCCCCGCACGATCCGGCTCGACCGGCCGGTCGTGGCCGACCTGGACGGGATCATCGAGCGGATCGGGCGACGCCGCGTCCGCCGGCTCGACGCGACCTGGCGGGCGGCCGACGGCCCGGCCGGTCTCGCCCACGCGCTCGACGCCCTCGCGACCGACGCGCTGCTCGCCGTCGAGACGGGCTCGGTCGAGCTCCTCGTCATCTCCGACCGCACGATGTCGCTCGACCGCCCGCCGCTGCCGAGCGTCCTCGCCGTCGGCGCGGTCCACACCGCGCTCGGGGCGGCGGGTCTCCGCGGCCGGGCCGACCTCGTCGTCGACGCGGCCGACATCCTCGACGTCCATGGCCTGGCGATGGCCGTGGCGGCGGGCGCGACCGCGGTCCGGCCGCGCCTGGCGATCGAGCTGGCGGCCGAGCTGGCCGGGAGCCGCGGCGCCGAGACGCTGACCGCAGCCGAGGCGGTCCGCCACCTCCTCGAGGCCTTCGAGGCGGGGCTGCGCAAGACGCTCGCCCGGATGGGCATCTCGGCCGTCGCCTCGTATGTCGGCGGAGCGCTGTTCGAGACGCTCGAGCTCGCCCCGGAGGTCGTCGAGCGCTGCTTCCCGTCGGCGGCGGCCTGGCCCGGCCGGATCGGGTTCGAGGCACTCGCCGAGCGCGGCCTGCGCCGGCTGGATGCCGCGCGGGCCCTCGCCGCCGGCGGGGACGGCGTTCGGCTGGCCGACCCGGGCCTGGCCCGGTTCCGGGCCGACGGCGAGCTCCATCTCTACGCGCCGGTCGTCGTCAAGGCGCTCCAGGCCGTGGCCGACGGCTCGTCGGACCTCCGGACCGTGCCCGGTCGGGACGCGGCCGTCGTCCGCGACGGGCTCCGGATCCGTCGCCCGCGCGGCACGAAGCCGGTCCCGCTCGACGAGGTCGAGCCCGCGCGCTCGATCGCTCGTCGGTTCGTTGCCTCGGCGATGAGCGTCGGCGCGCTCAGCCCCGAGGCGCACCAGGCCGTGACGATCGGGATGCAGCGGGCGGGCGGGGCCGCGAACACCGGCGAGGGCGGCGAGGATCCCGCCTGGTACCGGCCGACCCCCAGCGGCGAGCGACACGACGCCCGGATCAAGCAGGTCGCCTCGGCCCGCTTCGGGGTCACCGCGACGTACCTCGCCCGGGCCGACCAGCTCGAGATCAAGATCGCCCAGGGGTCGAAGCCCGGTGAGGGCGGCCAGCTCCCGGCAAAGAAGGCGACGGCCGAGATCGCGGCCCTCCGCCGCGCCCAGCCGGGCCAGTCGCTCATCAGCCCGCCGCCCCACCACGACATCTACTCGATCGAGGACCTCGCCCAGCTCATCGCCGACCTCCGGGCGATCAACCCACGGGCCCGGATCGGGGTCAAGCTCGTCGCCAGCCGCGGAGTCGGCACGATCGCCGCGGGCGTGGTCAAGGCCGGGGCCGACTACGTCCACCTGTCCGGCCACGCCGGTGGGACCGGGGCCAGCCCGCTCAGCTCGATCAAGCACGCCGGGGCACCGTGGGAGCTCGGTCTCGCCGAGGTCCACCAGACGCTCCTCCGCAACGGCCTCCGCGACCGGGTCGTCCTGCGGACCGACGGCGGGCTCCAGGTCGGCCGCGACGTCCTGGTCGCGGCCCTGCTCGGGGCCGAGGAGTTCGGGTTCGGGACCGCGACGCTCGTCGCGCTCGGCTGCGACATGGCCAGGCAGTGCCACCTCGACACCTGCCCGACCGGGATCGCCACCCAGCGGGCCGACCTGCGGGCGAAGTTCACGGGGACGCCCGAGCAGGTCGAGCGATTCGCCCTGGCCGTGGCCGAGGACCTTCGCCGCGAGCTCGCCGCGATCGGCGCCCGCTCGGTCGGCGAGATCGTCGGCGAGAGCCGGCGCTACCTGAGCGCGGCCGGCCCCGAGGGCCCGACCGACGTCGGCGCCCTCGTCGGCGCCGCGGGCTGGGCCGCCGACGATCGTCGGCGCGCCTCGGGCGAGCTGTCCATCGAGGGGCTGGCCCGGGCGCCGGCGTCGCCGGTCGAGCACGGGCTCGTGACGAGCTGGGTCGAGACCGGGGTCGTGCCGACCGGGCGGCTCGCAGATCGCCACGGCGGATCGGTCGTTCGGCGCAGAGCTGTCCGGGGCGATCGAGCGCGGAGACATCCGCCGGCCGAGCGGCGGCGCGATCCGGCTCGAGCTCAGCGGCGCGGCCGGGCAGAGCTTCGGCGCGTTCCTGACCGACGGCGTCGAGCTGAGCCTCGTCGGCCAGGCCAACGACTACGTCGCCAAGGGTCTGTCCGGCGGGGTCGTGGTGGTCCGCCCGGAGCCGGAGGTCGTGGCCGATCCGGCCGCGTCGACGCTCGCCGGGAACGTCTGCCTGTTCGGGGCGACGGCCGGCCGGCTCCACGTCGTCGGCCGGGCGGGGATGCGGTTCGCCGTCCGGAACAGCGGCGCCGAGGCGGTCGTCGAGGGGCTCGGCGCCCATGGCTGCGAGTACATGACCGGCGGCGTCGTGGTCGTCCTCGGACCGGTCGGAGCGAACTTCGGCGCCGGGATGACCGGCGGCCGGGCCTACCTCCTCGACCCGACCGGTCGCTCCGCTCCGGCGCTGGCCGGGACGAGCGTGGCCGCGACTCGCCTGTCGGCGGTCGTCCGCGACCGGGCCGACGGTCGAGAGCGGGCCTCCGAGCTCGGCCGCCTGATCGAGGCGCACGCCGCCGCGGGGTCCGAGCTGGCCGAGCGCCTCGCGCTGTCGGGCGGCCCGCGTCCCGAGGATGTCTGGCTCGTCGAGCCGGTCGCTGCCCCGTCCGTGGCCGGGGCCGGGTCGACGGCCGAGCCACCGGCCATCGCGGTCCCGATCGAACGATCCGGCGGCATCCCGGTTGCGGCCCGCTCGGCCGAGGGCGTCGCGATCCCTACACTCTCCTGAGGTCGGCGGTCGGAGCCGCCGACCGCACGCTCCGGAGGAAGCGCCGATGACCGCCCGACCGAACCCGGCCGTCCGCGGCGAGCCGCGCGGCATCGGGACGGCGGGTGCCCGCGACCACCTGGCGCGCGAGGTCAGGCTGCTCGGCTCGCTGCTCGGGCAGGTCATCGTCGAGCAGGAAGGTCTCGACCTGCTCGAGCTCGTCGAGCGTGTCCGACGGCGCACGATCGCCCTGCGCCGGGCTGACGACCCGGTCGAGCGGGCGAGGCTGTCGGCCGAGCTCGATGGCCTCGACCTGCCCCGCATCGAGGCGCTCATCCGCTCGTTCGGGCTCTACTTCCAGCTCGTCAACCTGGCCGAGGAGCACCACCGCGTGCGGACGCTCCGGCGCCGCGAGCGGGCTGCCCGCGGCGGCATCCTCGACGACTCCGTGGCGGAGGCCGTCCGCGGGATCTGGCACACCGGGCGCGGCGTCGACGACATCCTGGAGCTCATCGGGCGGCTGGAGATCGCACCGGTCCTCACCGCCCATCCGACCGAGGCCCGCCGCCGGACGCTGCTCATTGCCCTGCGTCGCTGCCATCGCCTGGTCGAGCGGCTCGACGATCCTCGCCTGACACCCGACGAGGACCGCGACATCCGGCGGCGCCTGCGCGAGGAGATCAGCCTGCTGTGGCGGACCGCCGATCTCCGGTCGGTGGCGCCGACGCCGCTCGACGAGGTCCGGACGGCGATGACCTACTTCGACGAGACGCTGTTCACGGTCGTCCCCCGCCTGTACCGCGCGCTCGACGGGGCGCTCGATCCGTTGATCGAGGCCGAGCGGCGACGAGCCCTCGGCCGGGCCGGCCGGCTGGCCGCGACCGATCCGACGGCCCCCGACGCGGGGCGGACCGGAACCCGGCCGCCGCTCGTCCCGGCGTTCCTGCGCTGGGGCAGCTGGATCGGCGGCGACCGCGACGGCAATCCGGCCGTGACGGCCGAAACGACCGGCCACGTCCCCCGGATCCACGCCGACCACGTGATCCACGGCTACGAGGCGGTGGCCACCCGGCTGATGCAGACGATCGCCCCGCACATTCCGCCGACGACCACCGCGGCGCCGCTCGCCAGGCGCCTCGTCGCCGATGACGACGCCCTGCCGGAGGTGATGCGCCAGCTCCGCCGGCGCTTCCCCGACGAGCCCTACCGGCAGCGGTTCGGGGCGATCGCCGAGCGGCTCCGACGGACCCGGGCGGCGCTGACGGCGACCGCCGGCGTCCCGGTCGGCGGCCGCTACACCGACCCGAGCGAGCTCATCGCCGAGCTCGACGAGGTGGCCACGGCGCTGGTCAGGGACCGCCTCGGCCGGGTGGCCTGGGGCGAGGTCCAGGATTTCCGCTGGCAGGTCGAGACGTTCGGCTTCCACCTCGCCGCGCTCGAGGTCCGCCAGCACGCCGACGCGCACGCGGCGGCGCTCGCGGCCATCCGCCGGGGCGATCTCGATTCGGAGCTGCCGGGCTCGCCCGGGGTGACCGCCGGCGAGGTCCTCGCGACGTTCCGGGCGATCGCCGACACGCAGGCCCGGTTCGGCCCGGCCGCAGCGGGACGCTACGTCATCAGCTTCACCCGGTCCGCAGCCGACGTCCTGGCCGTCCTCGAGCTGGCCGGCCTGGCCGGCTCGGCCGATCCCGCGGCGGCGGCCACCGGCGGGTTCGCGCCGGCGGTCCCGGTGCTCGACGTCGTCCCCCTGTTCGAGTCGGCCGATGCCCTCGAGGACTGCGCGGCGATCATCGACGCGCTCGTGGCCGACCCGCTCTACCGCGGCCATCTGCTCGCCCGGGGCGATCGCCAGGAGGTGATGCTCGGCTACTCCGATTCGAACAAGGAGTCCGGGTTCCTGGCCGCGAACCGGCTCCTCTACCGCGCCCAGGAGGCGCTCGTCGAAGCGGCCCGACGCCATGGCCTGGTGCTGACCCTGTTCCACGGCCGGGGCGGCGCGATCGGCCGCGGCGGCGGCCCGACCAACCGGGCCATCCTGGCCCAGGCCCCGGGCTCGATCGACGGCCGGTTGCGGATGACCGAGCAGGGCGAGGTGATCGCCGCGAACTACGCCAACCCGGCCATCGCCCGGCGCCAGCTCGAGCAGCTCACCGCAGCCGTCGTGCTGGCCTCCACCGCAGAGCACGACGCGCGAGTGGCCGGGGCCGGGCAGGCGGGCTCGGCGGCGATCGACGAGCTGGCCCGGGTCTCGGAAGCGGCCTACCGGGCGCTCGTCTGGGAGGACCCGGACTTCGCGGCCTTCTTCCGGGACGCCACCCCGATCGTCGAGCTGTCGGCTCTCCGGCTCGGCTCGCGACCGGCTGCCCGTGGTCGACGGGCGAGCGGTGGCGCCGGCGGCCGGACGACCGCTCCCGTCGCCGAGCCACCACCGTCGCTCGTCTCGCTGCGGGCCATCCCGTGGGGCTTCGCCTGGTCGCAGTCACGGCTCAACCTGCCCGGCTGGTTCGGTCTCGGGTCCGCCCTCGAGGCCTACCGGGCGAGCCATGGCGACGACGGGCTCGACGCCCTCGCCGAGCTGTACCGGTCGTGGCTGCTGTTCCAGGCGATCCTCGACAACGCCGAGATGACCCTCGCCAAGGCGGACATCGGCGTCGCCCGGACGTACGCCGCGCTGGCCAGGGGCCCCTCGGCCGGACGGATCTGGGAGCGGATCGAGGCCGAGCACGAGCGGACCGTCCGGCTCCTGCTCAGGGTGACCGGGCGGGACCACCTGCTCGACGGGCTCCCGATCCTCCAACGCTCGATCGAGCTCCGCAACCCGTACGTCGACTCGCTGTCCGAGCTCCAGGTCCGGTTGCTCGCCCGGCTCCGCGCGCTGCCGCCCGACGATCCGAGCCGATCCGAGGTGCTCCGTCTCGTCCAGCTCTCGATCAACGGCATCGCGGCGGGACTCCGCAATACCGGCTGACCGCCGGCCGGCTGAAACCGGGCAGGCATCGCCGGCGTAGCCCTTGGAGCGAGGTGCGGCCTCGCGGATCGGCCCGGCCAGGGCCGGAGGCCGCCCGGATCAGGAGGTCGCCGATGATCTACCGTCGAGCCATCGCCGCCGCGGGGGCGCTCGTCCTCCTCCTGGTGGCGGTCACGCCGGCCGCTGCAGCCGGCCATCGGCCGCCGAACGCCTACGAGACCCACGTCTACGTCTCCGATCAGCTCGGGGTCGGGGACATCCAGGACACGAACCTCGTCAACGGCTGGGGCATCGTCCACAGTCCGACCAGCCCGTGGTGGGTCGCCAACAATGGGACCGCCACGTCCACCCTCTACAACGGCCTCGGGGCGAAGATCCCGTTGACCGTGAACGTGCCGGGCGCCCCGACCGGGACCGTCTTCAACGGCGGGACGGGGTTCGTCGTCACGAACGGGACCGACTCCGGGCCGGCCCGCTTCCTGTTCGCCTCGGAGGACGGCACGATCTCCGGCTGGAACCCCGCGGTCCCGGCCTCCAACCCGCCGGTCAGCTCGACCCAGGCGTTCGTCGTCGCCGACCACGCCCGGGCGATCTACAAGGGTCTCGCGATCGCGACCTGGAACGGGGCCGACTACCTCTACGCGACCGACTTCCATCGGGGTCGGATCGACGTCTTCGACAGCGCGTTCAACCGCCAGCACTGGGAGCACGCGTTCCGCGACAAGCACCTGCCGAGTCATTACGCGCCGTTCGGGATCCAGACCCTCAACGGGCTGATCTTCGTGACCTACGCCCGCCAGGACAAGGATCGCGAGGACGAGATCGCCGGCGCCGGCAAGGGCTTCGTCGACGTGTTCAACGCCCGCGGCAAGCTCCTCGGCCGGGTCGCCTCACGCGGCGCGCTCAACGCGCCGTGGGGCCTGGCCTGGGCGCCGGATGGCTTCGGACGGTTCAGCGGCGATCTCATCGTCGGCAACTTCGGCAACGGTCGGCTGCTCGCCTATCGCTGGCACGACGGCCACTGGAAGTTCGACGCCACGCTGCGGACCGCCGATCACAAGGTCATCTCGATCGACGGCCTGTGGGGCATCGGCTTCGGGAACGGCGCCGGCGCCGGTCCGCTGACCACGCTCTACTTCGCCGCCGGCCCGGACGACGAGTCGCACGGCACCTTCGGAGCGGTCTGGGCGACACCCTGATCGACACTTCCTGGAGGCACGAAGCGGGCGGTCCGAACGGATCGCCCGCTTCGTCGTGCATCCGGTTCGCAACCGAATTGCGACTGGCTCGGCGCCGACGCTGACCGCCTGGCCGTCGATCATCGTCAGGCTGCCCGGAGCCCATCCCTCGGCACCCCAGCCGACGAACCGATCGAGAGGCCAACGATGATCCAGCCGACCGAGCCCCAGCCCACCTGGCCGCGGGTCGGGTCGTCGATCGCCGGTGGCCCCGTCACCTGCGCGGTGTGCGGCTGCCGGCTGACCACGGACGACCCGTCCGACCCGTCGGGCTGGACGCACTTCTCGCCGCTCGGCGGCCGCGACGCCCGCGGCTGTCGGGTCGCCTGCGTCGACCTTCCTCACGATGCAGCCGGTCGCGCGCTCATGGGTGTGCCCGCCTGATCGACGCCGCAGGGCCGACCGGGTCCCGCCGGCAGCGGATCCGACCGTCTGCGAACGAAGGGGCGCCATCCTCCTGGCGCCCCTTCTTCATGTCCTCGGGGACGCGGCTTCCGGCGACACGGGCGAGCCGACGCCTCAGCGGAGCTCGTGGCGCAGCGCCGACCGGGCCGCTAGGTATCCACCCATCCCATGGACGCCTCCACCCGGCGGGGTCGACGACGAGCAGAGGTAGAGCCCGTCGCCCACACGATAGCGGATCGCGCGCCGGCCAGGGTCGGAACACGAGCTGGCGGATGTCCTGGATCCCGCCGTTGATGTCGCCACCGACGTAGTTGGCGTCGTAGGTCTCCATCGCGGCCGGTCCGAGCGTCGAGCGAGCCAGGATCCGATCTCGGAAACCCGGAGCGAACCGTTCGACCTGGGTCTCGATCCGGTCGGTCATGTCGACGTCCGAGCCCGCCGGGACGTGGCAGTAGGCCCAGGCCGTCGTCTTCCCCTCCGGCGCTCGCGAGGTGTCCCACGGCGCGTACTGGACGAACAGGACGAACGGCCGGTCCGCGTGTCGCCCGGCCGCCACCTCCGCCTCCGCGGCGGCGATCTCCTCGAGCGTCCCGCCGAGATGGACCGTCGCCGCGCGGCGCGGCCCCTCGGCCGTCCACGGCACCGGGCCATCGAGCGCCCAGTCGATCTTGAAGACGCCCGAGCCGTATCGGAACCGTTCGGCACGACGACGGGACCGGGCTGACAGCCGATCGCCGGCGATGGCCACCAGCTGCCGGGGCGTGACGTCGAGCAGGACCGCCCGCGCCGCCGGGAGCTCGGCGATCGACCCGACCCTGTGGCCGGTGACGAGCTCCCCACCCGCGGCCTCAAGCTCGGCCACGAGGGCCGTCGCGATCGCGTCCGCCCCGCCGCGGACCATCGGCCATCCGACGGCATGGGCGTAGGTCGCGAGGACGAGCCCGAATGACGCGGTCAACGGGCGATCGAGCCGGAGCATCGAATGGGCGGCCACCCCGGCGAACATCGCCCGGGCCGGCGCCTCGCGGAAGCGACCGCTGGCCAGCCCGTCCGCCGAACGGAGCGCGGGCAGGCCGAACCGAGCGAGCGCCAGCGGGTGACGCGGGCAGGTGGATGACCGGCTGAAGGATCTCCGGGCCGAGCCGCGCGACATCCCGGACGAGCGGCCCGAACAGTCGCCGCCAGGCCCGTCCGTCGGCGCTCGCCGAGCCCGTCCGCCGTCGCGCGCACCGAACGTTCGAGGACGGCCGCCCGACCATCGTCGAATGGGTGCGCGAACGGGGCGTCCGGTTGGATGAGCTCGACACCGCGCGCGGCCAGATCGATCGAGTGCGAAGAAGGGCGAGCCGATCGTCAGCGGCAGGATCGTCGAGCAGACGTCGTGACGGTATCCGGGGAGCGTCAGCTCGGCGGTCCGGGTGCCACCGCCCGGCGTCGCCGATGCCTCGTAGACGCGGACCGAGCGACCGGCCCTCGCCAGGGTGATGGCTGCGGCCAGACCGTTCGGCCCGGCCCCGACGACGATCGCATCGACCGGACCGCCTCCACTCGGTCGCTCATGAGACGCGGGCCTCACCCCCGGCCGGTCAGCTTCCGGACGGGCGCGGTCAGGGTCCGTCGAGCGGACCGGATCGTCGCGCTGTTGCGGATGTTCCGCCAGTAGCGCCACTGACGATCCTTGTCGATGCAGACGGTCTTCGTCTCGACCGTCGGCAGCTCGACCCCGACGGCCATCGCCAGGTTGACCAGGGTGGCCCGCCAGAACTTGTCGTTCTGACGGTTGCCGCCGAGCATGTAGGCCAGCTCGTCGAACGGGTCGGAGGGCCGCTCGAGGGCCTCCGCCTGGGCGATCGTGACCTCGCCGTCGCGACGGGCCGAGAAGGTGATCCATGCCGACAGGGTATGGCCTTCGGGCGTCATGAACGTGAACGACTCGTCGTCGGCGTACAGGACGAGGACGCCGGTCGAGAGCTTGACCGGCGCCCCCGGAACCGGCGCGATCTCGAGCAGCGCAACCTCGCCAGGAGCGATCCCGGACAGCGGTGCGTAGAAGCTCTGGCCCTTCGGCCAGAACGTCGGGAAGCGCTCCTTCCAGAGGGCGATGAGGTCGGTCGGCGAGATGTCTGCGCCGACGAGCCGTACCGAGAACGACTTCTGCCAGAGCTGACCGAACCCCTGGAGCGGTCCGGACACGCGTCTGCCGCTGACGGCGTCGTCCTTCGCCCCGACCACGCCGACCGCCGACAGGCGGTCGACCGGGGTGGCCCAGTTCGCGGCGTCGCGGTTGGCGGGCGTCGTGGCGGTCTTCGTCGGTGGCGTGGCGGTCGCCGTCGCACTCGCGGTCACGGGCGGAATGGCGTTCGGCTCGGTCATCGGAGTCTCCTCGGTCTCCGGGCGCAGCTCCAGACCTGCCCGGGTCAGGCCATGGCGGCGGTCATCGCCGCGGCTTCGTCGTCATGGATCTCGATCGCCTCGTCGAGGCGGGTCAGCGAGAAGATCTGGCGATAGTGCTCAGACAGGCCGGTCGCGACGAGGCGACCGCCGCCTCGTCGGGCGCGGACGAGGAGCGTGACGAGCAGTCCGATCCCGCCGCTGTTCATGTACTCGAGCTTGCTGAAATCCAGGACGACCACCTTCGCCCCGTTCGCGACCGCGAGCCCGTAGGCAGCGGTGAGGTCGGCTTCGCTCGCGGAGGTGACGTCGCCCTCGATCCGCAGGATCGATGCTGGGCCCCTCCTGATCGAGCTCGATGACGGTGTCAGTCATGCGGCATCTCCTTCGACGATCTCCATGAAGTCCGACAGGCGGGTGATCCGGAAGATCTCCTGGTAGTGCTCGGTGAGGCCGATTGCGCGCACGGTGCGGCCGTCACGGCGCGCCTCGGCCAGGAACCGGACGATGAGCGCGATGCCCGTGCTGTTGATGTAGCCGACGTGCACGAAGTCGAGGCTGACCCGCCGCGGGCCGAGGGCGGCGACCCGCGCGTAGGCGTCGGCGAGCGTCTCGTCCGCGCGAGCGTTCAGGTCGCCACTGAGGCGGAGCCTGACCTCATCCGGGACCTCCGTGATCTCTGCGCCGAAGCGTCTGTCATCCATCGCTCGGCTCCTTGCGCGCCATCGTCAGGGTCACCGTCTGGGTCGACCCGTCGCTGGTCACGTCCATCGCATCCACCATGTTCCTGATCAGGAAGAGACCCCAGCCGCGGGGCTTCTGGTCGCCGGCGAGCTTGCGTTCGATGTCGGGAGTCTCCGCGTCGGTCGGGACGGCGCCGGACAGCGCTCGATCCGTGATCCGGACGACGATCGCGTCGGCGGTCGTCTCGACGACGATGTCGACGGGACGTCCGGGTCGCCCTGGCTGCCGTACTCGATGGCGTTCATCGCCGCCTCGCTGACCGCCGTCTTCAGGCGTTCGAGGCGCGCCGGCGGCAGTCCGAGGTCGGCGATGGAGGCCGCGACGCGGTCCATCGCCAGGCGTTCGTTGCCCTCCTCCCCGGGGATCGAGAAGGCGGTGATGAGCGTCGGGCCGGCGGTCTCGCCGGCGGACCCATCGGCGACACCCGACGCCCGTCGGAGCGTGACCAGCGTGATGTCGTCCTCCTGCTCCCAGTCCGGCCCGGTGAACCGGTGGAGCGTGTCGAGCAGGCGATCGAGGAGCTCGCTCCCGGCGTCATCGACGGTCATCTCCTCGCGCAGCCGTGGGAAGCCGTACATCTCCTGGTTCGGGTCGTGCGCCTCGACCAGTCCGTCCGAGTAGAGCAGCACGTTGCTGCCCGGGGCGATGACCCCCGTCGTCTCCTCGTACCGGATGTCGGGCATCAGACCGAGAGGCATGCCGGTGGCCCGCAGCTCCACGACCCCGTCGTCGGTGCGGATATAGGGCAGGTTGTGTCCGGCGTTGGCCATCACCATCCGGCCCGTCTCGGGCTCCAGGATCGCGAACAGACAGGTGACGAACATCCGGGCGGGCATCTCGGGAACCAGCAGGGCATTCGCCCGGGCCAGGATCTCGCCCGGCGAATCGCTCCGGCTGGCTTCGGCCCGGAGGATCGAATGGGTCCGAGCCATGACCAGTGCCGCAGGGACCCCTTTGTCGGTCACGTCGCCGACGGCGATGCCGATCCGCCCGTCGGGCATCTCGATGAAGTCGTAGAAGTCGCCACCGACCGCCCGCGCCGGGCTGTAGTACGCCGCGATCTGCCATTGCGGCAGACTCGGGAGTTGGCGCGGCAGGAACTGCTGTTGGATGAGCGTCGCAACGCGCATCTCCTGGTCGAGACGTTCGCGCTCGGCGGCCTCGGTTGCCTGCTCGCGGACGAGCTGGGCGACGCGGATGGCCGGGGCCGCCTGGGCGGCAAGGGTCGTGAGGAGACGGCGATCGTCGGTCGAGTAGTCCTGTTCCGACAGGCGCGGGCCGAGGTTGAGCGTGCCGATCAGCTCGCCCTGCGAGACGAGCGGCACGACCAGCGTGACTCCGGCCTCGCGCAGGGCTCCGACCGCCGGCGAGTCGAGCTCGAGACGGGTGAGGTCGACCGGACCCGGGGCCGTCTGGAGATAGGCGAGGAGCGGGTCAGACTCGGGGATGTCGACCGCGATCGAACCCGTGGCGGCGTCCGCGTTCGCCGGATGGCCGGATCGGTGGCCGCTACCGGCGTCACTGGCCGTCTTCGGTGCAGCGTCCACCGGATCCGTGGCAGGCGGCCGGGAGCGGCATCGACCGGATCGTCGCCGCGACCGAGGAGTCGACGGATCGGGCGGGTCAGTTCGCTCATGTCGACCTCATCGTGCGGGCCTGCCGTCCGGGAATCGTTACGGCGCTGAGTATCGCTGCGTCGGTCGTTTCGTCTGCGGCTCGAAGCCAGACGCCGCTCGCAGCTCGGGTGGAACGTCCGGCCGACGACGCCGAGGACCTCGGCCTCACCGACTCGAGGTCGACGTCGTCCCGCAGACGCCCCGTGAACGCAGCGATGGTCTGCGACGCGTCGTACTGCGCCCGATCGAACCGTCGGTCGACGGCCATCTGGACCCGCGTGCGGAGCGGACCGAACAGCGCGAACACGACGAGCGTCGAGACGGCGACGGCGATCGACTCGCCCTGCGACGAGACGAGCTGCGAAGGATGTCGCTCAGCGACGAGCAGGATCGTCGCCGCGAAGATGACGACCAGCACGCCGGTGACGACGGCGTAGGCTGACTGACCGACTGATGATCCGATCGATGTCGTACAGGCGGTAGCGGAGGATGGCGATGCCGATCGCGACCGGGATGAGCGCACCGGCGAATCCGAACACCACCAGACCAGCTTCCGGGGCCTGCCGACCTAGCAATGCGCCCACAGCCGCCGCCGCGATCCCGACGACCGAGACGAGGAGCGCGAGGACGAACCACTTGAGCTGCTGCTGTCCGACGCGATCCGACATCCGATAGCGCGACGCGATCGATAGTCGCAAGGAGCGGGACGATCAGGAAGGTGGATGCGGCGATGATCTCCGACGTACTGCGCTCCGAGGATCGATCGGAGGTCGGGACCGACCCCGATCGGATTCTCGATCGCCGCGAAGAGTTGGAGCGGTCCGGGCCGGAGGAGGAACAGGAGCGACCACGCTGCACCGGCAGGACGATCGCGGCGAGCCGGACGAGCCGATCCCAGAACACGGTGTGCCCCCGACCGGTCGGGAAGATCAGTCCCAGGCCGATCAGCATGAAGCTGCCGGTCATCACGAAGAGGACGCTCAGCCAGCCTGCCACCTGGGCGATCCCGAGGGCCGCCGGCCCGTCGGCCAGAGCCGACGATGTAACGGCTGCCGTGCAGCCCGCGAGCGCATGTGCAGCTCCGATGACGACCATGCACCAGCCGACGGCATTGGTCGGCCTGCGGACCACGAGCAACGCGCCGACGACGCTGAAGGTGATGCCGAAGAACTCGAAGCCCAGGAGCGACACGTCGCCGAACCCGAACGAGTTCGCGGCCATCGGCACTGGTCGACGATCCGGAGGGCGATCGCGCCGATCGCCCCGAGGACGGCCGCCACCAACCCTGCGCTGGCGTACGGCCGGGCGAGGCGGCGCATCATCGGTCCGCCGCCTGGCGCAGCCACAGTCCGAGTCGCACCGGTTGGATGGCATCACGGACCGTCTCTTGCAGGTCGGCGCCGACAGCCACGATGTCGACCTCGTAGCGGAGGCGCTCGGAGAACGCCGCGGTGGTCCGATCGGTATCGAACCGGGCGCGATCGAAGCGTCGGTCGACGATCGTCTGGACCCGTTGTCGCAGCGGCTGGAAGAGCGCGGCGACGACCAGGGTGGACAGCGCGACCGAGATCGTGTCGCCGCCGGTCACGCCGGCCAGCGGGCCACCGATGACGATGACCAGCCCGGCGTAGGCGGCGACGAGCGCTGTCGTGATCACCACGTAGGCGATCGTGCGGCTGATGATCCGATCGATCTCGAGCAGCCGGTAGCGGAGCACGGCCACGACGACCGCGATGGGCACCGTAGGTAGCGCGAGCTCCACCGGGATGAAGGCGACCGTTGCAAGGTCGCTCTGGCCGGCCGCCGCTGCCACTGCCAGCGCCCCACAGACCGCCAGGACCAGGAACGCGCTTGCGGCGACGAGCCAGCGCAGCTGGAGGCGGACGACCCCGGTAGCGTGCCGGTATCGGACCACCAGGCTCACCACAGCGGCCACCAGGAGGCCAAGGACGAGCGGGATGCCGAAGTCGACTGGCAGGACCGGCCAGATCGGGGCGTCTGGAAGGATCGCCCCAGGGTTCGGGATCGCGACCTGTTCGGTCTCGCTCACCCAGACCTTGATCGTCGGTGCGACTGCGGGGAGGACGGTGGCCGCCGTCGCGGCCCCGATCGCGGCCAGGGCCGGTCGGTGCCACCGACCGGTGGGCAATCGACCCGTCGGGAACACGATGATCAGCGCGAGGAGGGCGCTCAAGACCATCGGGCCGGCCCATCCGTTGACCCAGGCGATCGCGAGGTCATACGGTGCAGCGCGGCCCGACGCCAGCGTCACCGGGTCGAACGTCGGCGAGGTCGACGTGTAGAGATATCCGACCCCGATCATCACGAGCAGCCAGCCGATGACGTTTCGCGGGCGCCTGATGGCAAGCAAGGCTCCCGGGACTGCGTAGCTCACGGACAGGAACAGGCTGAGCGGATTGAGCAGGGGGAGGATGGGCCCGCACAGGAGGATGGCTCCGAGCAGGACGATCGCGATCCGGCCGAGCGGTTTCTCGTGGCTCATCGCCCGGTCTCCCGCAGCCACAACCCGAGGTCGGCCGGCTTGATCGCGGTCTGGACCGTGTCGCGCAGGTCGGTCGTGACCGCGTCGATGTCCATCTCGCCGCGGAGACGCTCCGCGAAGGCCGCCGACGTCCGCTCGGCGTCGAACCGGGCTCGATCGAACCGTCGATCGACCGCGCGCTGGACGCGACGACGAACCGGCTGGAAGAGCGCAAATACCGCGAGCGTGGACATGGCAACCGCGATCGTGTCGCCCTGGGTGACCAACGAGAGCCCGTCCTGGAGGACGAGGATGATCGCTACGAAGATCGTCGCCAGGATGCCGGTGACCAGGCTGTACCCGACCGTCCGGCTGATGATCCGGTCGATCTCGTACAACCGGTAACGCAGGATCGCGATCCCGATCACGATCGGGAGAGCGAAGAGCGAGACGATCCCGATGTTGATCAGGATCGCCGCGAGCTCGGGAGCTGCCTCGTTCAGGAGGAACCCCACCGGGATGACCACGGCAGTGAGGCAGACGACCGCAGCCAGCCACTTGATCTGTTCTCGCTGCACCAGGCCTCCGCGCCGGTATCTGATCACGACCGCCGTCGCGGCTCCGCCGAAGGCGACGAGCATCGAGACCAGCACGAAGATCTCGATGATCCCGACGAACGTGTTGTCGGCCGAGCTCTGGTCGCCGGATAACGCACCCATGGTCCAGGCGACCTGGTTGGCGATCGCGATCGCGACCACCCATCGGAACCGCGGCGACGGCAGCCGTCCGTCAGGGAACACGAGTGGGACGCCGATCGAGCGCAATCACGATCGGGATAGATGAAGCTGGCATCGCCGATGCGCCTGGCCAGCTCGATCGCGGGCCAGGGTGGCATCGGATCGCCCCGAGGTTGGCGTAGACACCGATCACCGCGGAGGCGACCGAGGCGGTGCCGGCCGCGAGCAACAGGACGCCGATCGGGTTCGCCGGGACGCGAGCGACCAGGAGGGCGCCGACAGCCACGAATGACGTGATCCCGACCAGCATGGAGCACGATGGTCCCGTAGTCGGGCTTCGGATCGACGAGGCTGGCGGCGATGAACGTCACGACGTCGACGACCGCGAGACCCCAGGCGAGGCGCGTCCGGCTCACTTCGGCACGCCTTCCGCCGATCATCCCGTCCGGCCCCACGCCGCAGCCACAGCCCGAGGCGCTCGGGCTGGATGGCGGCGCGCACCGTGTCCTCCAGGTCGGCGCCGACCGCGTGGATGTCCACCTCGTGGCGCAGTCGTTCGGCGAACTGCGACGCGACGTCCGTTCGGCGTCGTAGCGAGCGCGATCGAACCGCCGGTCGACGGTCCGCTGAACCCGCCGCCGGACCGGCTGGAAGAGGGCCAAGACTGCCAGCGTCGACGCCGCCACCGCGATCGTCTGCGCCTGGGTCACGGCCACCAGTGCGCCCTGGAGCAGGAGGATCGACCCCGCGTAGAGGACGGCCAGGATCCCGGTCACGAGCGCATAGCCGACCGTCCGACTGACGATCCGGTCGATCTCGAGCAGGTGATAGCGGAGGACGGCGACGACGATCGCGATCGGCACGGTCGGGAACGCTACGAGTGCGACCGTCCAGCCGAGCCCGCCGACGACATCGGCGAAGAGGGCGGCAGACGCGAGTCCGATGAGGAGCGCGACCACCAGGAACGACAACGAGGCCACCAACCAGCGCAGCTGGAGCCGCAGGATCCCGGTCGACCGCCGGTAGCGCGCGATGATCGAGGCCACGCCGACGATGAGCAGGGCGACCAGCGCGACGCTCCACAGTTCGCTCGTCGAGGCCAGGCTGTCCCACAGGGGCAGATCCGGCAGGATCGCGAACGGATTGGCGACCGTGATGGTCTCCACGCCATCCGCGACGCTGATGCTGAAGGTCGGCGAGATCGCGGTGAGCACGACCATGAGGGCCCCGAGGGCCAGGAGGAGCCCGCTCGGAAGCCGCCACCGACCCTCTGGGAGGCGGCCGCTCGGGAACACGACCATGAGCGCGAAGAGTCCGAGGTACCACGCGGTGCCCGACCAACCCGCCAGCCAGACTGCGACCCGGACGCTGGTACTTGCGGTCCCGGCCGCGACGTCCGCGAGTTCGGCGCCGGCGGGAGTGCTCGTCCCGATGAACCCGAACCCGACCCCGACGAGCAGCCAGCCGATCGGGTTGCGCGGACGTCGGATCGCGAGGATCGCACCGACGCCGGCGTAGAACACGAAGTAGAGCGCCGTGAACCCGTCGGAGGCGGCGATGACGAACCCCACGACGAGGACGACCACGAGGCCGACCGTGGGGACGCGACCGAGCCGGCTGGGCTCGGTCGCCGGTCTGCTGGTGCCGTGCCCGACAGGATCCGCGTCCGAATGACCGCTCATGCCAACATCCTGACCACCCATCGTTCGGACAACGTTACGGGATGTGTTCCGCGTCCGGTACCGTTACGCCATGGGTCGCACCGCCCCGTCGCTGTCGATCGGACTCCTCGGTCCGCTCGAGGTCGCCGTCGCAGGCCGACCGATCGTCGTCGATACGCGCAAGGCGATGGCGATCGTCGCGCTCGTCGCCGCGGAAGGTCGGCCGTTCGCCCGGGACGAACTCGCGGCGATGTTCTGGCCGGACTCGGACGACGAGGCGGCCCGCGGCGCGCTCCGGCGCACCTTGTCGGCGCTGCGGAAGCGCGGTCGGCGATAGCGGGCTGCTGATCGATCGAGCCCGCGTCGCGCTGGACCTGGACCAGGCCATGGTCGATCTCGTCCAGGTGGAACGGTTGGGGAGCGTCGGCGCGACTCGCGGATCTCGAACGGGCCGCTGCCCTCGCCCGGGGCCCGTTCCTGGCGGGCTTCTCCCTGCGGGACAGCCCGGCCTTCGACGACTGGCAGGCGGCCCGGGCGGCCCGCGTCGAGCGGACGGTGGCCGATCTCCTCGATCGGTTGGCCGACGCTCGGCTGGCCGCCGGCGACACGCCTGGCGCGGTGGCTGCCGCGGGTCGAAGGGTCGACGCGGACCCGCTCGACGAACCCGGCCAGCGTCGACTCATCGAGCTCCTGGCTCGTTCGGGCGACCGCAACGGCGCGATCCGCCAGTACCGGTCGCTGGTCGCGGTCTTCGACCGGGAGCTCGGCGTGGCCCCGCTGCGAGAGACGACGGAACTCTACGAATCCATCCGCGACGACCGAGGACCGATCGCCGCCTCATCGGACCGACCGGCGGACACCACGCGACCAGTCCGCAGCGAGCCCGAGCCAGCGCCGACGAGCCTGCGGCAGGTGCCGATCGTGGGCCGGGACCGGGAGCTCGCGGTTCTCGTCGCAAGCGTGGCACCGGGCCGGGACGAACGGCCGGGTGGTGGTCATCGAGGGCGAGGCCGGGATCGGCAAGACCCGTCTCGGCGAGGCGCTCGCGGAGTCGGTCCGGGCCGCCGGTGGCGTCGTGCTCGTGGCGCGTGGATACCCCGGGGAGGCGGGGATCGCCTACGGACCCATCGTCGAGCTCATCCGCGCCGGACTCGCTCGGGCCGACGGGATCGACCACCTCCGCACGCTCGACGCGACCGCCCGCCTGGAGCTCTCGCGTCTGATCGACCTTCCGGCGGCACTTCGCGTGCCCGGGCGACCAGGACCCGAGACCGCGAGCGCCAGGGTCCGTCTCCTCGATGCCATCGTCGACTCGCTCGTCGTGCTCTGCGCAGGGCCGGCACCGGGTCTCGTCTGGATCGACGACCTGCACCTGGCCGACGAACCGACCCGCGAGGCCGTCGTCTACCTCGCGCATCGGCTGACCGGGCGCCGGCTCGTCCTCGCCCTGGCGTGGCGGCGAGAGGACCTCAGTGCGGGTGGGCTCGTCTCGGCCGTCGATCTCGAGCGGATCCCCGGACGTCCTCGTCGTCTCGCTCGATCGGCTCGATCGACCGGCCATCGCCGCCATCGTCCGGACTGCACGAGCGGAGCCGACCGACGAGGCGTTCATCGATCTCGTCGCCGACGAGTCCGAAGGGCTTCCCCTGTATCTCGTCGAGGCGCTCGCCGCGTCCGACCCGTCCGACGTCCCGATCGGCGGCGGCGTCGACGCGCTCCTGCGCGAGCGTATCGGGTCGGTCGGTCAGATGGCGGCCCAGGTGCTGTCGAGCGCCTCGGTCATCGGCCGGTCGTTCGACCTCGCCACCGTCCGCTACGCCAGCGGCCGGTCGGACGAGGAGACCGTCGAGGCGCTCGAGGAGTTGATCCGACGGGGCCTGGTCCGCGAAGTGCCGGACGAGCCTGCGGCGCGCCGCGCTACGACTTCAGCCACGGTCGGCTTACGCGACGCCGTGTACGGCGCGACCAGCCTCGCCCGTCGCCGGTTACTCCATGCCCGGACGGCGGACGCCCTTCGGCTCGATCTGGCCGACACGGGTCGCGACGACCTGGCGCGATACGCGCTCATCGCCATCCACGAACGTGAAGCCGGTCGACCCGGTCCGGCTGCCGAGGCGTTCTGCGATGCAGCGGATCGAGCCGAGGCGGTCTTCGCCAATCGGGAGGCGATCGATCATCTCCAGGCGGCGATCGCGCTCGACCGGCCGGACGCGGGCGAGCTCCATGCGCGGATCGGCGAGCTGCTTGGACGGCTCGGTGAGTATCCGGCTGCGATCGCCGAGCTGGAGACCGCCGCGGCATTGGCCGATCCGGCCGCGCTTCCCGGTATCGAGATCTCGCTCGGCCGGATCCATCGACGTCGCGGCGATCTGACGACAGCCGCGAGCCACCTCGACGCCGCCCTGGCAGCGACGACGCTCGATCCTCCGAACCGCATCCGGGCCCTCGTCGAGCGAAGCATGGTCGCGCTGCGGGCCGGCGATCTGACGACCGCCGCCGCCATGGCCGAGTCTGCCCGGGCCGCTGCCGAGGCCGACGGCGACCGTCACGGCCTCGGCGTCGCGGAGCGCCTCGTCGGCATGGTCGCTCACGCTCGCGGCGACCACGCGGTGGCGCGGACCGCCCTCGAGCGGAGTCTGAGCCTTGCCTCGGACGACCCGGATCCGACCGCGGCCATCGCGGCCGAGACGGCCCTGGCGCTCGCGCTGGCGGCTGATGGCTCTGTCGACGAGGCGATCCTGACCGCGACCGCCGCGATCGAACGGTGCCGTCGCATCGGCGATCGCCATCTCGAAGCCGCGGTCGAGAACCACCTCGCCGACCTCCTCTACGAGGCGGGACGCAGCGAGGCCTCGATGGACCATCTCAAGCGCGCCGTGGCCTCGTTCGCCGAGATCGGCGAGCGCGCCCCGGAGCCCGATCCCGGGATCTGGGCGCTGGCGGCCTGGTAGCCCGACGGCTCAGGTCTCGATCCGGTACCCCACCGAGCGAACCGCCACGATCGCCGGTCCGCCGGCCTTGTGGACCTTGGCCCGGAGGCGCGCGATGTGGGGCTTGAGCCAGAGCAGGTCCGGGTCCGACTCGGCCGGCCAGCCGGCGCGGACGAGCCGGTGGTGGGGGACCACGTCGCCCCCGGCCCGGACGAGCGCCTCGAGCAGGCGGTACTCGGTCGCGGTCAGGTTGAGCACCGCTGCGCCGATCCGCGCCTCGTGTCGACCGGGGTCGATCGTCAAGGCGCCGGCCTCGAGCGGGCCGCCGCCACCGGCACCGGCTCCGACCGAGGCCGCATCGGCGCGGCGCATGATCGCCGAGATCCGGGCGAGCAGCTCTGCCTTGCCGAACGGCTTCGTCAGGTAGTCGTCGGCGCCGATCTCGAGCGCCTTGACCTTGGCGCCCTCCCCGCTCTCACCCGACACGACGAGGATCGGGACGTTGCCGGCCGCCCGGATCTGGCCGGTCACGTTGAACCCGTCGGGCCCGGGCATCGCCAGGTCGAGCAGGACGAGGTCCGGTGCGTCGTCGCGGAAGCGCTTGACCGCGGTCAGGCCGTCGTACGCGGTGATCACCTGGTGACCCTCGGTCCCGACCAGGGCGGTGATCGCCCCGACCATCGCCGGGTCGTCGTCGACGACGAGGATCCTCAACGGGCGGGTGGTCGGCATCGGGCGGCTCCTCTCTAGACCGCGACCGCGGCCGGCAGGGCGATGACGAACCGGGCTCCGGCGGACTCGGCCGGCTCGCACCACAGGTGGGCGTTCATCGACTCGGACAGTCGCTTGGCGGCGAACAGGCCGATCCCGGACCCGCGCGCCGTGTGGGTGTCGCGGCGGGCGTACGGCTCGAAGATCCGCTGGCGCCACTCGGGCGGGATGCCCGGGCCCTCGTCCGACACGGCGATCCGGACCATGCCCTCGACGAGCGAGGTCGTGATCGTGATCGTCGTGCCCGGCGGGGCGTACTTGACCGCGTTCTCGACGAGGTGCTCGACGACCTGCCGCAGCCGTGGCGGGTCGGCCAGGGCGAACCGGCGAACGCCCGCGTCGAAGACCACGGAGTGGTTGCGCAGGAGCGGGCGGAGGCCGCTCACGACCTCGTCGAGCAGGGCGGCGACGTCGACCGGGATCACCTCGGACGGCAGGTCCTCGAGCGGTCGGACCGAGGCCAGGATCGAGTCCACCAGCCGGTCGAGACGCTCGATCTGGTCGATCGCCCGGAGGTGCCACTCGTCGCGCGTCCGGCGCCGCAGGAGGTCCCGGCTCTCGCGTCCGACGAGCGGTGGCTCCTCCGACAGCAGGTCGGTGTAGGCACGGACGACGGCCAGTGGGGTCCGAAGCTCGTGGGTGACCATCGCGATCAGCTCGGTCCGCGCCTCGTCGAGGGCCTTGAGCGCCTCCACCTGCGCCTCGGCCTCGCGCTGGGTCCGGCCCTTCTCGACGATCCCGGCCAGGAGATCGGCGATCGCCGAGAGCTGGGCGACGTCCGAGTCGCTGAACTCGCGGGTCTCCTCGGTCTGGATGTTGAGGACCCCGACCACGCTCTCGTGCCACGACAGCGGGACCGACAGCATCGAGGCGATGAACCGGCGCTGGTCGATCCCGCGGACCCACAGGAAGCGTGGATCGTGGCGGACGTCGGCGATCCGCATCGGTTCGCGCGAGGCGGCGACCCGCCCGGTGACCCCCTCGCCGAACGGCACCCGGGCGCGACCGATCTGGTAGCGGTCGAGTCCGTTCGTTGCGGCCAGGGTCAGGTGGGCGCCGTCGCGGTCGAGGAGATAGAGCGACGAGACGTCCCCGTGCAGCGCGTCACGGGTCTCGTCGACGATCGTCTCGAGCAGCTCGTCCCAGGTTCGGGCGGTCGTGGCGAGCCGGGCGACGCGATGAAGGAAGCGCAGCTGGTCGAGCTGGCGCTCGGCTGCCGGCCGTCCGCCGGCCGGCCCGTCGTCGGTCTGCACCTGGCCTGTCATCGTCGTCACCTTACAAGCCTACGGACGAAGGTGCCGACGCAAGGTTGCGATCAGGTTGCGACCGGTTGCAGGGACGGTGCCCGCAGAGGCCTGGCCGGGCCGGTTCCGCCGAACAGCATGAGACCCGGACGGAGGAGGGTCGGTCCGGGTCTCGTGCTTATGGGTTGCCCGCCGGGCGTGCTCGGATGGGCTCCGGGCGCGCCTGCGGGTCGATCTGGTGCCGACGGTCGAGCCGTCGGAGCCGGGTCAGAACCAGCGGCGGCCGGCTTCGAGGCTGAGCGCGATGGCCATGACCGGAGCGAGGACCGCACCGATCCGCCACATTCGCTGCTTCAACCGAGCCATGACAGGTCTCCTGGTTCCCGGCCGGGACATTGGTACCGATCGAGCGCCGGGCAGGCGATCGGAGCCAGAGGCTACCCGCCATCCGGCCCAGTCGATAACCCCGACGAAGGTACCGGTCGGTGCGTCCGGTCATGGTCCAGAAGTACCATTCGGGACGACGGCCGGGAGAGCCGGCCGCCCGCGCGGCAGGACCGGAGGCCCGGCGGTAGACTCGGGTTCACATCACGACGCCTGCGGCGTCCCGGCCCCTGCCAGCGAGGACCCTGCCCGACCATGCACCCGGCCCGATTCATCTCCGTGCTTGCCCTCGGAGGCCTGCTCGCCGTCGCCCTCGCGGCCTGCTCCGCCGGCGCCCAGGCCGGCTGGACCTTCGCCCCGACGCCATCGCCCACGGTCGCGCCGTCCGCCGCGCCGAGCGCGACCGCCGCTCGCCTCGGCTCCGGGCGGGTCGGTCGCGCCGTCCGCCGGAGCGTCGGGCGGGACCGGCGGCGCGGTCCTGACCGAGGTCGCCAGCGGGGTCAACTTCCAGACGACGACGCTCCAGGCAGCGGCCAGCCAGCCGTTCCAGATCGCCTTCGACAACCAGGATGCCGGGATCCCGCACAACATCCAGATCGCCGATTCCGGCGGCAAGATGGTGTTCGAGGGCGACACCGCCAACGGGCCCGCGCAGATCACCTACAACGTCCCGGCGCTCGCCGCGGGCGCCTACAAGTTCAGCTGCAAGTGGCACCCGAACATGGTCGGGGACCTGACGGTCCAGTAGGCGGGGCCAGCCGATGACCGACGCGATCTGCTATCGCGACGCCTACGCCCGCTCGGTCGAGGCGACGGTCCGGGCGGTCGACGTGGCCGGTTCGGATGGTCCGCTCCTCGTCGTGCTCGACCGGACGGTGTTCTACCCGGGCGGCGGCGGCCAGCCGTCGGACCGTGGCCGGCTGCTGCGCACGCGGGACGGACGGGTCTGGACGGTCGTCGGCGCGCGGAAGAGCGGCCCGGACATCGTCCACGAGCTCGCCCCCGGGACGGATGCCGGCGAGGACGTCGGCGTCCCGCGGGAGCCGCCCGCAGTCGGCGACCGCCTCGCCGTCGACCTCGACTGGGCGCGCCGGCACGCCCTGATGCGGACGCACACCGCCCTCCACGCGCTGTGCGGCGTCGTCTGGCGCGACTACGGCGCCTCGGTCACCGGCGGCAACATGGAGCCTGGCTCGGGCCGGATGGACTTCGAGTTCGAGCGGATGGGCGGCGAGCTCGTCGGCGAGATCGAGGCGAAGGTCAATGCCGAGCTCGCGGCGGCCCGCGACGTGCGGGTGAACGTCCTCCCGCGCGACGAGGCGTTCGCGATCCCGGACCTGATCCGGACCAAGGTCAACCTGCTGCCGCCCGGGATCGAGGAGGTCCGGACGATCGAGATCGTCGGGCTCGACCTCCAGGCCGACGGAGGCACCCACGTCGAGAACACCCGCGAGGTCGGCACGATCCGCGTCACCGGCTACGAATCGAAGGGCCGGATCAACAAGCGGATCCGGATGGAGCTCGTCGACCCGCTGGCGTGATGAACGCCGAGCCCGGTCCCGTCGGTCGATCGGGCGTCTCCTTCGGCCATGATCGGATAGGGTCGGTCCGGGCCAAACAGGTCGGATAAGGGTGGTCTGGACAATTCAGGTCTCGCCGACGAGCGATTAGACTCGGCGTCCTGATGGTCCGTCGACTCTTCGCGCGCCTGTTCAACTCGCCGCTGTTCCGGCGGATCAGGTTCTATGCGCACCGCGCGGGCGGCCAGCTCGACCGGCGGTTCTTCGTGACCCTGGTCGAGGGGATCCTGGTCATCGTCGCGATCGCGGCGGTCCTGATCACGCTGCTCGAGAAGGACTGGTCGCTGGCCTCGCTCGGCTCGTCGTTCTACTGGGGCCTGACGACCGTCCTCGGCCAGGGTGACCCGTCCTACATCACCTCGCCGGCGGGCTGGTTCATCAGCTGGTTGCTCATCCTGTTCGGGGTCGCCCTGTTCGGGACGATCACCGGCGCACTCATCGCCATCGTCATCGATTTCCTGCTCAAGGAGGGCCAGGGCATGGGCGCTTCCGGATACGAAGGCCACGTCGTCGTGTGCGGCTGGAACACCACCGCTCGCGACCTGATCAAGGAGCTCAGGACCGACGACTACCAGGTCAAGGTCGTGGTCATTGCGCCGCTCGACAAGAACCCGGCCGGCGACGGCGTGTACTTCGTCCGCGGCGACCCGACCGAGCCCGCCGATCTCGAGCGGGCCGGCGTCGCCCAGGCGTCCGCGGCGCTCATCTTCCCGGTCGACGACTCGAACGATGCGGACATGCGCTCGATCCTGACGGTCATGGCGATCGAGTCCGTGGCACCCGACGTCCGGACCGTGGCCGAGGTCAACAACCCGCGCCATGCCGACCACTTCCGGCGGGCCCACGTCGACGAGCTGCTCGTGTCCTCGCAGGTCGGCGCCCGGCTGCTGGCGCGCTCGGCCCTGTACCCGGGACTGACCGAGCTCGTGGCCGACATCGTGTCCGGCGGCGAAGGCTCGGAGCTCTACCGGATCGCGATCCCGGACGACTATCTCGGACTGTCGGTCGACGAGGTCAGCGCCCGTCTGCGGAGCGAGCACCACGCCACGCTCCTGTCGATCAGCCGCGCCGGCAAGGCGTTCGTCAACCCACCGGCCGACTTCCGGATCGCCCCCGGCGACGACGCGGTGGTCGTGGCCGAGTCGCTCGGCACGCTCGCGCCCCTGATCATCAAGCACGACGACGGGACGGGCACGCCGGCCACGCCGATGGCCATCGGCGGCGACGGCAACGGACGTGGCCCGGCCGAGGCCGGCGCACCGTCCGATCCGGTGCCGGCGCCGTCGTACGCGCCGGCAGCGACGTTCCTCCAGAAGGACCTGCCTGCGGCGACCCCGGCGGTGTCCACCGTCCCGCCCCCGGCAACCGTGGCGCCCCAGGTCTCGTCGGCGCCGCAGTCCCCGGCTCCGGTCGTCGCCCCGGCGCCGATCGTGCCCGAGGCGCTCTACCAGCCGCCGGTCGACCAGCTGGGCGACGCGGCCGGCCCCGCCGTCGCGACCGCCATCGCCCCGGCTGTCTCGATCGTAACGGCGTCGCCGATCGTGTCGGCGCCGTCCGTCGTGGTGCCGGTCGTCCCGCTCGAGGCCAGCCCGCCCCAGATCGTCTCGATCGTACCGGCCGTCCAGCCCGAGCCGGATGGGAAGCGCTCGAAGCACAAGAAGAAGCACGCCAAGCACTGATCGAGGGCGAGCTCAGGCTTCCTTCACGGCCGCGTACCACACACGTTCGGCAACCTCGGCGATGTCGTCGCTGATCCGGGAGAACCGCCGGTACAGCTCGCGGCGGCCCATGACCTCGCGGAGGTCCTCGACCGCGAGGAGCCCCGACATCGCTCGCCGGTAGACCCGCTCGACCTGGCGCTGCGCCTTGACCGCCGCATCGGCGGCATCCGTCGCCTCGACTTCGTCCCCGGTGTCGCCGTCCCCGGTGATGTGGGCGAACGCCTGCGCGAGGTGATGGACACCCTCGGTCAGGAAGCCGGCCATCGCTACCACCGCCTCGTCGGGCGCCATCTCCATGATCTCCGATTCGCGTACTGCGTCCTTGGCGCCATTCAGGACGTCGTCGAGGTGCCCCGACATGACGAAGATGTCCTCGGCCCCGATCGGGGTGATGAAGGCCGACTTGAGGGCAATCCGGAGGGCCCGCTTCTGGCCGTCTGCCTCGTGCTCGAGCTCACGGAGTCGATGGGCGGCCTCTTCGTCACCGGCGGCCCACGCCGTCAGGGCATCCATCCCCCGCTCGGTGATCTCGGCCTGCTTGCGGAGCATCCCGAGGACGTCGGGGTTCTCCGGCAGGAACCAACTCAACCGACGAGCCACGGTCAGCCTCCAGGTAGCAGTTTCCAGGCCGGCAGGGCGAGTGCCGCGATGATGCCTGCTGCGGGCATCGTCGTCAGCCAGGCGACCCCGATCTCGCCGACGATCCGCCAGCCGACGTGCCGCCAGCGCCGCCGTCCGACGCCGATCCCGACGATCGACGTGGCGACGACCTGGGTGGTGCTCACCGGCGCGCCGGCGATCGATGCCGCCAGGATGACCCCGGCGCTGGCCGTCTGGCTCACAACGCCGTCGAGGCTGCGCAGCGGGAAGATCCGTCGACCGATCGTCCGGACGATCGACCAGCCGCCGAGCGCCGTCCCGACCGTCAGGGCCAGCGAACAGGCCAGGGTGACCCCGACCGGAGTCGAGAGGTTGCTCGCATGGCCGCTGGCGACGAGCAGGGCGGCGATGACCCCGACCGCCTTCTGAGCGTCGTTCGATCCGTGGCTGAACGCCAGCCACGCCGACGCGACCCACTGGGCGCCGCGGACGGGACGCTGGAACCGAACGGTCGCACGGGCCATCGCCCGAAGCGCGAACCGCTCGAGGGCCAGGGCCACGACGAAGCCGAGGCAGGATGCGAGGAACAAGCCGATGAGGACGCCGAGGACGCCGGCGAGCTGGCCGTCCTGGATCGGGCCCCAGTTGACCGCCCCGAGCCCGTCATCGACAAGTGCCGACCCGACCAGGCCCCCGACGAGGGCATGGCCCGAGCTCGACGGGAGCCCGCGCCGCCAGGTGAACGTGTTCCAGACGACAGCGCCCGTCAGGCCCGCACCGATCACGGCGACGGCTTGCTCTGGCGGCACCGTCACGATCCTGGCGATCGTGTTGGCGACAGCGGCCCCGACGATCAGCGGGCCGAGCAGGTTGAACACCGACGCCATCGCGACGGCTGGGAGTGGCCGGGCGGTCCGCGTGCCGACGAGTGTGGCGATTGCGTTGGCCGCGTCATGAAAGCCGTTCGTGACGGCGAAGGCCAGGGCCATGCCGATCGCGAGGATCAGCGCAAGGTCGGCCGTCATCGCTCCACCCGAGTCATGACCCGGTCGCCCAGTCGGGGGGCGCCCGGGGCCACCGTACCGCTAGACCGCCTTGACTGCGGCCGTCAGAGCCTGGAGGCCGTCCTTGGCGTCGGCGAACAGCATCCCGGTCTTCGGGTCCGTGTAGAGCTCGTTGTCGATGCCGGCATAGCCGCGACCCATCGAGCGCTTGATGACGATGATCGACTTGGCGTGGTCCACGTCGAGGATCGGCATCCCGGAGACCGGTGACCCGGGCCGTCGCGCGGCCGGGTTCGTCACGTCGTTGGCGCCGACGACAAGGGCCACGTCGGCCCGGTCGAACTCGGGGTTGATCTCGTCCATCTCCTTGAGCTGGGGGTAGGGCACGTTCGCCTCGGCCAGCAGGACGTTCATGTGGCCCGGCATCCGTCCGGCGACCGGGTGGATCGCGTACTTCACGTCGACGCCGCGTGCCTCGAGCAGCTCGGCCAGCTCGCGGACCTGGTGCTGGGCCTGGGCGACCGCCAGCCCGTAGCCCGGCACGACGATCACGTGCTGGGCGTAGGCCAGCTGGATCGCCGCGTCATCGGCCGAGATCTCGCGGACCGACCCGCCGCCGGCGCCCACGACCGCCATCGTCCCCTCGCCGCCGCCGAAGCCGCCCGCGATGATGTTGAGCACCGACCGGTTCATCGCATCGGCCATCAGCTTGGTGAGGATCCCGCCCGAGGCTCCGACGAGGGCGCCCGAGATGATCAGGACCGGGTTGCCGATGACGAAGCCGGCCATCGCCGCCGCCGTCCCGGTGAACGAGTTCAGCAGGGAGATCACGACGGGCATGTCGGCCCCGCCGATCGGCAGGACCATCGTGATCCCGAAGATCAGGCCGGACGCGACGACGACCGCCAGGATGGCCAGGGTGGCTCCGCTCGTCAGGGTCAGCGTGCCGGCCGCCCCGAGGATCAGCGCGAGCGTCCCGATGACGGCCACTGCGGCCAGGACGACCGTGACGATCCGGCCGCCCGGGATCATGATCGGCTTGCCCGGGATCAGGCCCTGGAGCTTGCCGCCGGCGATCAGCGAGCCGGTGAACGTGACCGAGCCGATGACCGCCCCGAGGACGACGAAGATCGTGGTGTCGACCGGGGCCGTGCCCTCGCTGTTCAGGCGGACGAAGTCGTCGATCGCGACGAGGGCCGCCGCGCCGCCGCCGACCGCATTGAACAGCGACACCAGCTGCGGCATCGCCGTCATCTTCACGGTCCTGGCCATGTACAGGCCGGCCCCGCCGCCGATCACGAAGCCGACCACGACGATCAGCCAGGCGATCCCGCTCAGGCCATGCGGCCGGACCACGAGCCAGACGAGCGTCGCAGCGACGGCGACCGTCATGCCGGCCGCGCTCAACCGGTTGCCGTTCCGGGCGGTCGCCGGCGAGTTCATCTGGTGCAGGCCGAGCACGAAGCAGGCCGCGCCGCGCGAGCCAGGCGAGATAGACGAACGTGTAGATCCAGTCGAGCGACATCGTCCATCGTCCTCGACTAGCTGCCGGAGGCGCCCGGGGCGCCATCGGCCGACGGCTTCGGGGCCACCGGCTTCTTCCGGAACATCTGGAGCATCCGGTCGGTCACGACGTAGCCGCCGACGACGTTCATCGCGCCGAAGACCATCGCCACGAACGCGAGCAGGTAGCTGACCGGGTTGTCCGCCTCGGACGCGATGAACATCGCCCCGACGAGGACGATCCCGTGGATCGAGTTGGCGCCCGACATCAGCGGCGTGTGGAGCGTCGCCGGGACCTTGCTGATGACCTCGAACCCGACGAGGATCGCGAGGACGAAGATGGCCAGCGAGTTGAGCAGCTCCGGGCTCATGCGCCGGCACCACCGGCGGTCGCCGCCGGCTCGAGGAGCTTCTTCGTCGCCGCCTGGACGACCTGGCCGCCGTGGGTGATGACCGTTCCGGCGGTGATCTCCTCGTCGAAGTCGTAGCTCATCGCACCGTCCTTGACGAAATGGAGGAGGAGGGCGGAGATGTTCCGCGCGTAGAACGCCGACGCGCCGGCCGGCATCGTCGCCGGCAGGTTGTCGGGGGCGATGATCGTGACGCCGTTGTCGGTCACGACCGTCTCGCCGGCCTTCGACAGCTCCACGTTGCCGCCGAGCGCCGAGGCGGCCATGTCGACGATCACCGAGCCGGACTTCATGCCGGCCACGGCGGCCGCCGTGACGAGCAGCGGCGGCCGGCGTCCGGGGACCTGGGCGGTCGTGATCACGATGTCCATCGTCGCGATGTGGCCGTTGAGCTCGGCCTGCTGGGCGGCCTGCTCCTCCGGCGTGAGCTGGCGGGCGTAGCCGCCCTCGCCCGATGCGTCGGCGACCGACTTCAGGACGATGAACGTGGCTCCGAGCGACTCGGCCTGCTCCTTCGTCTCCGACCGGACGTCGTAGGCCCTGACGACCGCGCCGAGCCGCCGCGCCGTCCCGATCGCCTGGAGGCCGGCCACGCCGATCCCCAGGATCAGCAGGTTGGCCGGCTTGGCCGTGCCTGCGGCCGTGGTGAGGAGCGGGAGGTAGCGACCGTAGGCGTTCGCTGCGATCAGGACCGCCTTGTAGCCGCCGACGTTGGCCTGCGAGCTCAGGGCGTCCATCGACTGCGCGCGCGAGAGGGTCCGCGGCAGGGCGTCGAGGCTGATCGCCGTCACGCCCTTCGCCGCCAGGCTGGCGGCCAGCTGAGGATCGATCAGCGGCGCGAGGAAGCCGATCACCGCCTGGCCCGACCGGAGCCTGGCGACCTCGGCGTCCGACGGCTTCTGGACGCGGAGGATCACGTCGGCCCCCGCATACAGCTCGGCGGTCGGAACGATCGTCGCACCGGCCTCGGCATACGCCGAATCGGGAATGGCCGCACCAGAGCCGGCGTCCTTCTCGACGAGGACCTCGAGCCCGGCGCCGGTCAGCTTGGAGAGCGTTTCGGGTACCAGGGCGACGCGCCGTTCGCCGGCCGCGGTCTCCCTGGCGACACCGACCTTCATGGGCATCACCTTGGATCAAGGGTTCGGGATATCGCCGCCAAGGATACCCGCGGGCGATGGCCACCGTGCGGGCCCGACGGTCGCGATCAGGTGCCCAGATCCGTGCGCGGCGGTCGCAACGCCGATCCGACGGCCGCTCGGCTACGATGGATCGGATGACAAGGATCGGCTACGCCGCAATGCTCGAGCAGTTCCACCCGACGGAGCTGCTCGACCTGTGCAGCGCGGCCGAGACCGCCGGCTTCAGCGCCGGGTTCATGGTGTCCGAGCACTTTCATCCGTGGACGCCGCACCAGGGTCAGAGCGCGTTCGCCTGGAGCTTCATGGGGGCCCTCGGCCAGCGGACGTCGCTGCCGTTCGGGACCGCGGTCACCTGCCCCGGCTTCCGCTACCACCCGGCGGTCATCGCCCATGCCGCCGCGACCCTCGGCGCGATGTATCCCGGCCGGTTCTGGCTCGGGCTCGGTGCCGGCGAGGCGCTCAACGAACACGTCGTCGGCGGCGAGTGGCCGGAGATCGGCGTCCGCAGCTCGATGCTGTTCGAGGCGATCGAGGTCATCGACAAGCTGTTCAGCGGAGCAGTCGTGCGGCATCGCGGCGAACACTTCCGGCTCGAGAGCGCGCGCCTGTACACCCGACCCGAGGAGCGGGTCAAGATCTACGTGGCGACCGCCGGACCGGTCAACGCGAAGCGGACGGGCCGGCTGGCCGACGGGATGATCACGGTCGGGGCGGCCGACGACAAGATCGGACAGCTGTGGGCACGGTGCGACGAGGGCGCCCTGGAGGCAGGCAAGGATCCCGCGGCGTTGCCCAAGCTCCTCCAGATCCATGTCAGCTGGGCACCGACCGACGAGCAGGCGATGGACAGCGCCGTCCGTGAATGGCCGAACGGGGGCATGCCGTTCCCCAAGCAGGACATCAAGAACCCGGAGGACTTCGCCGCGATCGCCCGGCTGGTCCGCCCGCAGGACTTTCGCCAATCGCTGCCACATCTCGGCGGACCTTGCCACCCACATCGCCAACATCCAGCACTATGTCGACATGGGCTTCGACGAGATCCACATCCACAACGTCGGTCGTAATCAGAGCTGAGTTCATCGACGTCTTCGGACGCGAGGTCCTGCCCGAACTCAAGCTCGGCTGAGGACGACGACCGCCTGTTGCGTTGAGTCGACGACTTTCTCGTCCGGCGACTTTCGGGGATGTGACCCGGGCCCCGGGGGCGTTACGATTGTCAGGTTGACGGAAAGGCCGTCGACATTCAGCACCTCGGAAGGATCGCCGCCCTGAGCACCTCGCGCCCCGATCGCCGCCTCACCGCCCTGGCCAGCGTCACGCTCGTCGCCCTGGTGGTGGTCGTCGCCGCCTGCAACTCGCCGCAGGGCACGCCGACCGACTCGCCGTTCGGCGCGCAACCGGCGACCGATCTCGGCGCGATCCCCCAGCCGCATCGCGCCACGATCGACCTGGGCGAGGACGGCCCCGGGTTCGACGGAACCGGGAGCTTCTACAGCTACGACTCCGATCTCGATCCCGCGGCGACCATCGGCGCCTACGCCAACCAGCTCCTGAAGGCCGGCTATCGCGAGGCCGAGACCAGTGGGGTCTGGCAGGTCTTCGTCGGGCCGACCCTCACCGTGTGGGTCCGAGTCGGCTCGGGCGGGCCGCCGACCAGCCTGCTCGTCCGGGTCCAGGCCACGGCCGCGACGGATCTCGCTCGGCCCAACCCACGTCCGGCGGTCGCCGCCCCGACCGACGACGCCGGTGGCACCGGCGGGACAGCCGGCACTGCCAGCCCGAAGCCGGCCTCGAAGCCGGCGCTGGTCCGGCGGCCGGATCCGCCGCATGGCACCGGGAGCGCGACGGCCACCGGAGACCAGGACGGTTCTGGCGGCGCTGGCGCCGTCGCCGGCAGCGGCGGCTCGACCGGCACCGGCACCGGAACGACGACCGGCACCGGCTCCGGCACCGGAACGGGCACCGGGACGGGAACGGGGACCAGCTCCGGCAGCGGCGGGAGCCGCCCGCGACCATGACCCAGCGGCACCGCCTCCTGCTCGTCGACGACGACGCGCAGCTGACCCAGTTCCTTGGCGCCCGTCTCCGGCGCGACGGGTTCGACGTCTCGATTGCCGGCTCCGGGCCCGACGCGCTCGCCTCGGTCGACGAAGCCTGGCCCGACCTCGTCCTGCTCGACCTCATGATGCCGGGCACCTCCGGCGAGGAGGTTGCTGCCGGGATCAAGCGCCGGGCGGACATCCCGATCGTCGTCCTGTCGGCGGTCGCGACATCGCGCTCGAAGACCGAGCTGATCGAGCACTACGCCGAGGACTACGTCACCAAGCCGTTCGACTATCCGGAGCTGGTGGCTCGCATCCATCGCGTCCTGCGCCGGCTCAACGAGCGGATCCCGAGCGAGCTGCTCGACCTCGGGCCCGACCTGTCGCTGGCGCTCCGACGGCGGGAGGCGATCGTGGCGGGCCGGGCGGTCGGCCTGTCGCCGACCGAGACCCGGCTCCTGGCGACGCTCGCGGCGAACCTCGGGACGACGATCACGACCGATCAGCTCCTCGCCCGGGTGTGGAGCGACGCCGACGGCGCCGACCCGGCCTACGTCTGGGTGGCGATCCGCCGGCTGCGGCGCAAGATCGAGGTCGATCCGGACGAGCCGAGGCACATCCTGACCGACCGGAGCGGCGGCTACCGGCTGGTCGCCGCCGGCTGACCGAGGTCGCGTGCCGACGGGGCCGCGCTGGGGCGCCCGGGGCGTCACCTATCGACGAGAGGTCATCCTCGTCCTCCTCCTGGTCGCCGTGATCCCGCTTGCCGTCTTCGGGTTCGCCGCGTTCCGATCGGTCGAGGAGGTCGTCGGGCAGGAGGCGCTCGGCCAGGGCCGGACGGCGATCCGCGGCGTGTCGGCGGTCCTCGCTCGTGACTCCGCCGACCTCAACGAGACGACCGAGAGCTACGCGACGTGGCCGGTCCTCCAGGACGAGGTCGCGTCCCTCGACCTCGACGCCATTCGCCAGGATGTCGTCCAGTTCCAGCTCGACCGGGGCGAGGCCGACGTCATCGTCCTGATCGCCGGCGACCGCCAGATCCTCGGCGGCCCGCCCGCCGCGGCCACCGAGCTCGCCAGGCTGAGCGGGACCGTCCTGTCCCGGGCGGCAAGTCCGGCGAGCGGTCCGGTCTACGCCGACCTCGGCGACGGTGTCTACCTCGTCGCGTTCCGGACGGTCGATCTCGGCGATCGGACCGGCCCCGGCGTGGATCGTTGCCGGGGGACCGGTCGGGCTGGCGTTCGCCCGCCGCCTGGACCCGGCGTTCGTCGTCGACGCGCGCGACGTGACCGGGTTCGACGGGGCCGTGTTCGACCGGTCCGGACAGCTCAAGGTCGCGAGCGATCAGGTCGCCGCCGAGGCGTTCAGTCCGGATCCCACCTCCGACCCGGCCGCTCGGCCGATGTCACTGCGGGCCGGTCTCGTCGGCGGGTCGATGGCCCTGCCCGGACTCGACGGCCGCCCGGCGGGCTGGTTCGTGGCGACGATGCCCACCGGCGGGGTCCAGACCATCGGCAGCCGGCTGCTCCCGTTGCTCGGGGTCGGGTTGATGCTGGCCGTCGCTGCATCGGTCGTCCTGGCGATCCTGCTGGGCCGACGGCTCCGTCGTCGGATCGATGCGATCGAAGGGGGCCTCAGCGCCATGGCCGCCGGCGACCTCGACGTCCGCCTGCCGGCCGACAGCCGGGATGAGATCGGGCGCCTCGCGACGGCCCTCGACCGGACGGCCGAGACGCTCGCCCGGCGGGACCGGATCCTGCGCCAGGCGATCGTGGCGATCGGCGAGCTGACGCCGGGCCTCGGAGTCGAGCGGGTCGAGACCGACGGCCTGGCGGCCGCGGCCACGATCTTCGACCTGGACGACTGCCGGCTCGAGGACCTGGACCTGGCGGCCGGGCCGCCGCCCGAGGCGGACCCGCGGCTCTCGGCGTCCGAACCGATCGGAAGGCTGGTCTTCGCCGACCTCGGCCCGGTCGCCGCGGACGGCTCGGTCGAGGCCCGCCAGGCGCGCCTGACCGGTCGCCTGCCGGCCGGCCGCGACTGGTCGGAGGCGGAGCAGTCCCTGCTCGACGTCTACGCCCGGCTGCTTCGAGCGGCGATCGACGACGCCGCGATCCACGCCAGGGCGCTCGACCGGGCCGATCGGCTCGGCAGGCTGGCTCGGCTCCAGGGCGACTTCCTGCGCGGCGTGAGCCACAACCTCCAGGCGCCGCTCACGAACATCGTCGTCGTGTCCGACGAGCTCGCAACCGCCGACAACACGGACGCGCACGCGCGCGAGGGCGTCGCCGTCATCCGGTCCGAGGCGGACCGGCTGGCCCGGCTCGTCGGTCAGCTCCTGACCCTGTCGCGGCTCGAGTCGGGGACGCTCCGGGTGGAAGCCGAGCCGGTCGCTCCTGCGCCGATCATCGAGCGGGTCTGGCGGTCGCTCCGGTCGCGCCCGGCCGTTCCGCGTCGACGACCGATCGGACGGGATGTTGGCGGTCGCCGACCGGGCGGCGCTCGAGCAGGTCGCCTGGATGCTCCTCGACAACGCCCTGAAGTACGCCCCGAGCGGCCCGATCAGCGTGAGCCTCGAGCCGTCCGACCGGGACGAGCGGATTGCGATCACGGTCTGGGACACCGGGCCGGGGATCGTGCCCGAGGAGCGGGCGCGGGTGTTCCGCCGGTTCGAGCGCGGGTCGACCAGCGAGGGTCTCGAGGGAACCGGGCTCGGTCTCGACGTCGCGCGCGGCCTCGTCCGGGCGATGGGCGGATCGATCCGCTACGTGCCCAATCCGGACGGCGGCGCGGGCTTCCGATTCACCGTCCCGGCCGAGCGTTCCGAGCGGCCGGCCTGACGATCGTCCGGGGGTCAACCGGGACCATGGGGCTGTGCGGCTGCGCACTTTCGTAATGAGGCGCGAAAGGTGCTGCCTCCTAGGCTAGGAAGGCATCCAGGAAGGACCCGAAGCGGGTCTCGTTGACTGGATCCCGAACCGATTGCCGAGTGATGCCAACCGTGAAGCACCTGATCCGAGCGCCGCGTCGACGGCGAACCGATGCCAAGGGCCAGACCCTCGTCGAGTTCGCCCTCGTCTTCCCGATCTTCTTCGTCCTCCTGATGGGGATGATCGAATTCGGGCTCGTCTTCAATGCCCTGCTGAGCATCAACTTCGCGAGCCGCGACGGCTCGCTGATCGCCGCCGAGGCCGGGAACGCCGTCGGGTCCGATTGCGTGATCCTCGAGAAGATCGAGAACGCGATCGGCGCTCCCGCGTCCAAGTCCCGGGTCACCAAGGTCGAGATCTACAAGGCCGACAAGAACGGTATTCAGATCGGCTCCTTCGTCAACACCTACAACCGGACCGGGTCGACGACCTGCACCCTGTCGGCCGGACCACCGCCCGTGACGCTGACCGTTCCGTACACCATTTCCGGGGCGGCCGGCTACGCCGACACGACCCGCTGCAACGTCCAGGGCGGATGCGGTGGCTCGGGCGGCGTCGACACGATCGGCGTGAAGATCACCTACGCCTACACGTTCATCACCCCGATGGGCTCGTTCATCGGGCTCGGCATCAGCAACTTCACCCTCGTCGAGTCGAACGCGATGCGGATGGAGCCGGTCCTGTGACCGCCCACCAGCGGCCCGACCGCCGCCGCCGGAGCCGCGGCCAGAGCCTGGTCGAGTTCTCCGTCTCGGTCCCCGTCTTCGTGATGCTCCTGTTCGGGATGCTCGAGTTCGGGTTCGCCTTCAGCCACAACCTCACCCTCGAGTACTCCACTCGCGAGGGCGCCCGGACCGGCGCCGCGCTTGGCCCCGGCACGACCAACGTGCCGTGCGCCCGGGTCATCGGCTCGCCCGGAACCCCGGGGGTCGACGACCAGATCATCGCCGGTGTCCAGCGCGTCCTGACCAGCCCCGGCTCCCCGATCGACATCACCCGGGTCAGCCAGATCCGGATCTACCGGGCCAAGACCGACAACAGCGGCGACGAGGACCCCGGCAAGGTCAACGTCTGGGTCCCCGGCGCCGGCCAGTCGGTCGATGGCGTCCTGCTCAAGTTCACCGAGTCGAGCGTGGGCTGGAACGCCTGCAGCCGCGACAACGGCGCATCACCCGACTCGCTCGGGGTCAGCGTCGTCTACAGCTACCGCCTGATCAGCCCACTCGGGATCTTCCTCGGCATGGCCGGGACTCCCGCGTTCCAGATGTCCGACCGCACCGTGATGGCGCTCAACCCGAGCTAGGAGATGCGACAGATGGGTCCCCTGGACCGAGCAATCCGCAGGATCAAGGCGAGCGCCGAGCGCGCTCGCACCCGGGCGACCGCCGGCCGACGGCGCGTCCGCGCGCGCGGCCAGATGCTCGTCCTGTTCGTCGTGTCGATCTTCGTCCTGACCGGGATCACCGCGATCGTCGTCGACATCAGCTGGTACTGGGCCAACACCCTGCGCGTCCAGCGGGCGGCCGACGCCGCCGCCCTGGCCGGCGTGGTCTGGCTGCCAGGCGCTCCGGGCACCGCCTACTCGACCGCCCAGGACGAGGCCGAGAAGAACGGCTACGCCGATGGCGCGGGTGGAGTCACCGTCTATCCGATCAAGGACCCGGCCAACAACCGACGCCTGTGGGTGACGATCACCGCCCCGGTCAACACGTTCTTCATGAAGATCTTCGGGATCTCGTCGCTGACCGCCCAGCGGATGTCGAAGGCGGAGTATGTCCTGCCGGTCCCGATGGGCAGCCCCGAGAACTACTACGGCGTGTTCGGGCTGACCCGCGGTCTGACCTCCACGACGACCACGATCCAGAACATCTCCGACTACCCACCCGGGACGTCGGGCAACACCGGGTTCAAGGTCGCGACGAGCGCGCCGGGCGGGACTCCATGGGTCGCCTCCAACGCGCCGACCGGGACGATCGTCACCGTCAGCAACAGCAACAACGACATCTGGGCCCAGACCGCAGACGAACGGCACGACCCAGCAATACGGCAACTTCGGCTTGCCGCCGAGCCTCCGGCTCCGGCCAGTCGATCGCGTCGATCGACGGGATCGAGGTCCGGCTCAGCGACGCGTTCATGAGCGCCTCGGGCTGTGCGAACAGCAGGATTGCGGCCGCGCTGTCCTGGAATGGCGGCACGAACTGGACGACGACGACCACCCAGACGGGCCTGCTTACCACGACCAACACGACCGACTACACCCTCGGCAGCAACTCGTCGATGTCGGCCTGGACGGCGGGCACGCAACTGGTCCGCAGCCGACCTCACGAACGCCAACTTCCGGGTTCGACTCACGGCGATCAAGGCCGGCACCGGCCCCGGCCGCAGGGACATTCCTCCGGTTGGACATGATCGACGTCCGCGTCACCTACACGATCAAGACCGTCACCCCGACGCCGGTCCCGAGTCACCACGACCCTGGCCGACGTCAACCTCAAGGGGCCAGGGAGCACCTGCACGACCGGCGTGGGGAGCTGCTATGAGGCCGATGGCGCGGCGCTCAACCCGCGCGGCTTCTGGGCGACGATGAACACGGAAGGCGCGGCGAACGTCAACGGCGACGCCTTCCAGCCGTACTACGACACGAACACCAGCGCGGTCGCCCCGGCCTGCAGCGTCGCGACCGGCGATCGCGCCTGCTACGACGCCGACAACTTCTACAACTACGCCGTCGAGATGCCGCCCGGAGCGACCGGTGGCGCGGTCTACGTCTACGACCCAGTGTTCTGCGCCGTGAACGTCGGCAAGGGCACCGGCGACCGCTGGTTCGGCGGCACCAACGGGGTCAGCTCGTACTACCAGCTGTGGAACACGCAGAACACGCTCTACGACATCACCGACGACACCCAGATCGCGACGTCCGGGACGACTGTTCCAGCAAATCTCGGCGTCTGACACGTCGATGGGCGGCAGTGGCGGCTCCGAGTGCAAGTACCAGACCAACGGAACGTACGGCGACGGTCGCGACTACCACGACCGCTGGTACCGGCTCTACACCGGGCTGACCGGCGGCGCCAACGGCACCGTCTACCGCCTCCATACGACCTCGACCGACCCGTCGAACGCCGCCCAGCAGCGCAACACGAACGGCGAGAGCACGTTCGCCCTGTACGCCAGCGCGAGCAGCGGCACGCCGAGGATCTACGGCATGGGCGCGATGCAGATGTTCACCCCGCTGTCGTCCAGCGGCGGTTCGACCTTCTCCGAGTTCTACCTGGCCCAGGTCGACGCCGTCCACGCCGGCAAGACGATGGAGCTCAAGCTGTGGGACCCGGGTGACACGAACCCGCTCGCGGCCAATCTCCAGATCGAGATCCCGACGTCCACAGGCTGGTCGCCGACGAACTTCACCTGGACGGCCGCGACCGGGACGACGAACGGCGGCGCTCAGAGCTGCGACACGCTCAGTGGCAGCGGCAACTCGGTCGTGACCAATGTCGGCGCCACCACCGGCACGTTCAACGGCTGCTGGCTGACGATCGACACCGTCATCCCGACCGGCTACACCGCCCAGCAGAGCGGCTGGTGGAAGATCAAGTACAACATGACCGGGTCGGGCACCTCGAACGACGTCACGACCTGGAAGGTCCAGATCAAGGGCAACCCGGTCCACCTCATCGTCCCCTGACCGCGGACGCGACCCTCCTCTATCCATGCGGACTCAGACGAACCCGTCGGCAATGCCCGGCGGGTTCGTCATTTCAGGACCCTTGGCCGGTGCTGCAAAGTCACCATCGCAAACTTCCGCGAAAGGTCCGGATTTCCAGACTACGAGCGATGATCCGATCGCCACTCCCGGGCCGGATCGAGCCGGAGGGCTCGCAGGGAACCCGACGGCGCGTCCGCGCGCGCGGCCAGATGCTCGTCCTGTTCGTCGTGTCGATCTTCGTCCTGACCGGGATCACCGCGATCGTCGTCGACATCAGCTGGTACTGGGCCAACACCCTGCGCGTCCAGCGGGCGGCCGACGCCGCCGCCCTGGCCGGCGTGGTCTGGCTGCCCGGCGCTCCGGGCACCGCCTACACGACGGCTCGCCTCGAGGCGACCCGGAACGGCTACGAGGACGGTGCCGGAGGGGTGACCGTCTTCCCGATCAAGGACGCCGGCAACGACCGCCGGCTCGACGTCACGATCAGCGCGCCGGTGAGCACGTACTTCATGCGGATCTTCGGGATCGGGTCGATCCAGGCGGTCCGGACCTCGAAGGCCGAGTTCATCCTGCCGGTCCCGATGGGCAGCCCCGAGCAGTGGTACGGGGTGGGCAACTACGAGGTGTTCAGTCCCGGCCCGCCGCATGTCCGCGGCCCACAGGTCCCGACCAACACGGCCGGCCCCGAACAACTGGACGAACGGCGGCAGGGGCCTGACCAACAACGGCGTCTACGCGACCACGGCAACACCGGCTCGATGCAGGGTTATCGCGACTTCGGCCTGAATGTCCCGGGCAGCGACACGGTCAACGGGATCGAGATCCGGGTCGACGCGAAGTCGTCCGACTCGGCCGGCTGCCGGCTGGGGGTGTCCCTGTCCTGGGACAACGGCACGAGCTGGTCGGCCGAGCGGTTCGTCGTCCTGACCAACAACGATCCGCCGTCGCCCTGGCTCTCGGTCGGAGGACCGACGAGCCTGTGGGCCGGCCACACCTGGGTGCCCGGCGACTTCAGCAACGCGAACTTCCGGGTCCGGGTCCGGGGCGACGACGCCGGTGCCGTCGAGCCGCCGGCCGCCAACTGCCGGAGCGGGGCGACGACCTCGCTCGACTTCTTCGACGTCACCGTCTACTCGACCGGACCAGGGACGTCGGCTGCGACGAACCTCCCGACGCCGCCCGGCGAGGCGCTCGCCCCGACGACCCAGGGCTTCTGGGGCGCGGTGTTCACCCGGGGTGGCGTCCGACGGAACGGAGACCGTTACTCGCCCGAGCACTTCGACCCGGGCGTCATCAATGCCGAGTACGCGCCCGAGGGCTACGACTACACGATCGAGTTCGGCTCCGCCGGCGGCCGGGTCAACCTGTTCGACCCGGTCTACTGCGCCACCGGCGCCAATGCCTCGGGCTCGTGGTACGGCGCAGGCGATCACTGGACGACCCAGAGCTCCTCGAACAGCACGCCCGACCCGGGCGGTCCGGTGACCACCGTGTTCACCCTGCTCAACATGAACAACACGCCGTACGACCCGAGTGACGACTTCCAGGTCGCCCAGCTCGTCGAGGGGAATCAGCGCCAGGCCGATCAGAGCGGCCGGGTCGGCAGCCAGAACGCCGGCCGGGCGGCCCTGCCCGACTGCGCGAACGATCCGCATCACAACCAGTGGGTTCGCCAGGACGCCTGGACCACCGCCGGTCCTGCCGCGCTCCCGGCCGGCCGCTACCGGCTGAACGTCGACACGAGCCAGGCCGGCAACGTCAACACCGGCGCCGAGAACATGTGGTCGATCTACGTCGGCGACAGCGGTGCGGCAGGCAGCGCCCGGGTCTACGGCGGCGGCCGGATGGTCGCCTACAACAACATCACGTCGAACAGTGGCTACCAGCGCTTCTACCTCGCCCAGGTCGAGGCCGTCCATGCCGGCAAGACGATGGTCATCGAGCTGTTCGACCCGGGCGACGTCGGCCAGAACGCCTGGATCCGCGTCCTCAGCCCGGACAACAACGTCTACTCGTACGCCACCTTCGACTACACGGCCGACTCGGTCTGCGTGAACGGCCGCAGCGACAGCTGCGCGGGGAACGGACGGACGCAGGTCCAGACATTCCTGAACGGCTCGGGCAGCTCGTTCGACAACTCGGTCCTCACGATCGAGATCCCGCTGCCCCCGAACTACGGGCAAAACGGCCTGAACCCGCCCGGCGACGTCACCGACGAGCAGGGCTGGTGGCAGATCGAGTACCAGGTCGGCCAGGCCAACGACACCACGACCTGGCGGGTGAGCATCCGGGGCAACCCGGTCCACCTCGTCATCCCCTGACGCTCGACCGACCACCAGCAGCCGCTCGCCCATCGCCCCTCGCCGCCGGGACCGCGAATCCCGGCTCCAGCCCGACATGAAGCCCGCCGGATCCCCACCGGCGGGCTTCGCCTTCCGGGATTTCCTCGACCAATGAACCGGTCGGCACGCCTCCGGACCCGATTCAACGCCCCCGTTCCCCCCAAGAACCGCCGTCAGAACCCAGCTTCGAACCCCACCCGACCGGACCCTACCGAGCGTCGCGCGGGCGCAACGGAACATCATCGGAAGGGCCCGAATCAAGCACGAATGTAATGTCGGCTGTTAAGCACCCCTGACTAACGTACTAGCCAGGGATGACCCTTTCGGGTCCCCCCAGACGCCTTCTCGGGGACCGCGCCGCCTCCGACCTGATTCGGGTTCGCGACGACCGGCCGTCCAGGCGCATGGACTCGTCCGCCGGTTTCGGCGCAGGAAGGAAAGGGATCGAATGACGGCATCAATCGGACACCGCAACAGGCATGTTCGGGGGGCGGTGGCCGTCGCGGTTGCGACGCTGCTCATGCTGCCTGGAGTGGTCTCCGCGCACCACGCCGACGTCACGGCCAGCATCGATTGCGATGGCATCGTGACCTTCACCGCGACGGCGTGGAACGGCCCGGACAACGCCTCCAGGACGAACCCGGACATCGGCGTCTGGGTGGCCAAGAACGGTGGCAGCTTCGTCGAGCTCACCTCCTCGAGCTACCACTTCAACCTGGCCAACGACTTCAGCTTCACCGACACCTACGATGCGGGCAACGCCACCTCGGTGATCGTCAAGGTCCAGGCCCAGGCGAACTGGGCCAATGGGACGGCTCCCGGCGACTCCCGCCAGGTAACGGTCTTCGCGCCGCAGGACTGCGTCCAGCCGACCCCGACCCCGACGCCGACCCCGACCCCGACGCCAACGCCGACGCCGACGCCGACCCCGACGCCAACGCCGACGCCGACCGACACGGTCGTGACGGAGCCGACGCCGACGCCGACCCCAACCGCAACCGGGACCAAGGCCCCGACCGGTCAGGTCGAGGGCGAGACCGGGACCCCCAAGACGACCCTGCCGCCGACGGCGACGGTCGACGGCTCGGGCGACGGTGGTGGCTCGGCCCTGCCGCTCATCCTTGTCGCACTCCTCGGGATCGCCGTGACGATCGGGCTGCTCAGCCCGAGCGTCCAGCCGCTCCGCCCGCCGGATCCGCCGGGAGTAGTCCCGACTCGATCCTCAGCCAGGGTCCCCGAGACCCGGAGGGGGCGTGCCTCACGGCACGCCCCCTTCGTCATGCCCGGTCGATCCGGGCCCGTTCGCGGCCGACGACCGCGACCGGCGGTATCCTCGACTCGACGCCGCACGGCGCCTGTCGGCCCGCGCCGCCATGCCACCAGCTCCGGAGCCTGACGATGAGCATCCCGGTCGCCCGCCTCAACCACGCCGTCCTGTGGGTCCGCGACGCGACGGCCTCGGCCGAGTTCTACGCGAGGGTGTTCGGGTTCGAGATCGTCGGGACCGAGATGGACGGCCGGGCCGTGTTCATGCGGGCCGCCGGCGGCGACAACCACCACGACCTCGGGCTGTTCTCGGTCGGTCCCGCGGCGCCCAGCCCCCCGCGCGGCTCGGTCGGTCTCTATCACCTCGCCTGGGAGGTGCCCACGATCGACGACCTGGCCAGCGCGGCCGACGTCCTGTCGACCGCCGGCGCCCTGTCCGGGGCGAGCGATCACGGCGTCTCGAAGTCGCTCTACGGGCACGACCCGGACGGCAACGAGTTCGAGATCATGTGGCGCGTCCCGCGCGAGGCCTGGGGCGAGTACGAGCACCGCGGCGCGATCCTGCCGCTCGACCTCGATCGGGAGCTCGCGCGCTGGGGCCGGTCGAGCTCGACCCCGGTCTGACCCTGCCTCCGCCGCGGGTCCAGGCGTCGTCCCGCGCCGCCGGCGCGCCGGATCCTCGGCCATAGGCCGGTGTCGGTCGATCGCCCGCCGCAGCTCGGCGCATCGGGCCCGGTCACGGTGCTCGACGGCGGTCTCGCCACCGAGCTCGAGCGACGCGGCAACGACCTGACCGATCCGCTCTGGTCGGCCCGGCTCCTGATCGAGGCGCCGGACGAGATCGTCGAGACCCACCTCGCCTTCTTCCGGGCGGGCGCCGGGGTGGCCACGACCGCGAGCTACCAGGCCAGCTTCGAGGGTTTCGCCCGACGCGGAATCGGGCCGGACGAGGCAGCCCGCCTCCTCCGCCGGAGCGTCGAGCTGGCCCGGGAGGCGCGCCGTCGCTGGCTCGAGGACCCCGCCGGGCCCGACCCGGCCGACGGCCCCTTGCTCGTGGCCGCCTCGGTCGGCCCGTACGGCGCGACCCTCGCCGACGGCTCCGAGTACCGCGGCGACTACGGGCTGTCCGTGGCCGAGCTCCGACGCTGGCACGAGCCGCGGCTGGCCGTGCTCGCCGACGCCGGCGCCGACGTCCTCGCGATCGAGACCATCCCGACGATCGACGAGGGCCGCGCCCTGGTCGACCTGCTGCGGGCATCAGACGGCCCGCCGGCCTGGCTCAGCTTCACCTGCGCCGACGGCGCCACGACCCGGCGCGGCGAGCCGGTCGAGGCGGCCTTCGCCCTCGCCGAGGCAACCGACCGGGTCATCGCGGTCGGCGTGAACTGCACGGCGCCCGAGCACGCGGCCGAGCTCGTCCGCCGAGCCCGTCGGGTGACGTCGAAGCCGATCGTCGTCTACCCGAACAGCGGCGAGACGTGGGATCCGATCGACCGGCGCTGGACCGGTGCCGCCGGGCCGGACGTCGACGCTGACGCGGCCCGCGGCTGGATCGCCGGCCGGGGCACGCCTGATCGGTGGCTGCTGCCGGGTCGGTCCGGATCGGATCGCCCAGCTGGCCGGCGTGGCCAGGGCGGCGAACGCGGCCTCGAGCTGACCGATCGCCGCTTCAGGCGCGCGGCGCACGCACGGCCCGGCGGGTCGTCCGGACCATCCGAACGAAGCTCGTGAAGTGGCTCCACGGCCGGATGTGGCTGGGCTCGCCGGCATAGATCGTCCGGATCGGGACCCACTCGAGCCGGTAGCCGGCCCGGATGCAGGTCGCGATCATCTCGATCTCGTACTCGAAGCCGGACTCGGCACTGTCGGCGATCGCCTCGATGAGTCGCCGGCTGAGCAGCCGATAGCCGGACTGGTTGTCCGGGATGTCCTGACCCGCCGCCCACGACAGGGCCACGCCGCCGAGCCGGTTGGACAGGCGGCGGATCGGCGGCATCTGGCTGAAGTCGCGCTGACCGATGATGAGGTCGGCCCCGGTCCGCTCGCAGACATCCACGAACGAGGGGATCTCGGCCGGATCGTGCTGGCCGTCGGCGTCGAGCGTCAGGACCGCCTCGAACCCGTGCTCCAGCGCCCAGCCGAACCCGGCTCGGAGGGCGGCGCCCTTGCCCCGGTTCGGGCGCTGGACCAGGACGGTCGCGCCGGCTGCCTCGGCCCGCGCCGCCGTGTCGTCGGTCGAGCCGTCGTCGACGACGAGCACCGGGAGGTGGGCCGTCGCCCCGAGGACGACGCCGGCGACCCGCGGGCCTTCCTCGAACGCCGGGATCAGGGCGAGGATGTCGGCCACCGTCCAACCATAGCCGCCCGACCGGGCGATCAGCGAGCGGCGGCGGCCAGCCGTCCGTCGCGCAGTTCGACGATTCGATCGGCGACGTCGAGCATCGCCGGGTCGTGGGTCGCGACGACGGCCGTGACCGCCTCGGTCCGGACGATCGATCGAAGCAGGGTCATGATCGTATGGCCGGTCTCGAGGTCGAGCTGCCCGGTCGGCTCGTCGGCCAGCAGGAGCTTCGGTCGATTGGCGAGGGCGCGGGCAATCGCGACCCGCTGCTGCTCGCCACCGGACAGCTCGTGGGGCCGGTGCCGGGCACGCTCCGCGAGCCCGACGAGCTCGAGCAGGTCGTAGACCCGTCGGTCGCGCTCGCGACCCTCGGCCCGGACGAGCCGGAGCGGGACCTCGACGTTCTCGGCCGCGCTCAGGATCGGGACGAGCCCAAACGCCTGGAAGATGAAGGCGACCGTTCGACGGCGGAGGTCGACCAGGTCCCTCTCGCTCATCCCCGACAGGTCGGTCCCGTCGATGACGACCCGGCCGCTCGTTGGGCGATCCAGCCCGCCGAGGACGTTGAGCAGGGTCGTCTTCCCGCTCCCTGACCGGCCCCGGACGGCGACGAGCTCGCCCCGGCCGACCGCCAGGTCGATCCCGCGCAGGGCGTGGACGACGCTGTCGCCGCCGTCGAAGTCACGGTCCACCCCGATCGCCTCGACCATCGGCCCGGATGCCGGCAGGATGTAGCCGGTCATCGGTCCGCCTCGTCGTCGGCCGGCCGGTCCGGCCAGACGCCGACGTGGTCGTCCTCGAGCCGAAGGCGGACCCGCTCGGAGAGCTCGAGGGCGTCGATGTGGGCCCTCGGCAGCTGCAGCCGCCCGACCCGGTCGAGCAGGGCGAACTCCTCGGCCACGACCCGGTGATCGCCGTCGTCGCCCTGCTCCGTCCGCCGGCGCGTCTCGGTGCTCGTCCGGCCGTCGCGGATCCGGACCGTCCGGGCGACCTGCTCGGACACCTGCGGGTCGTGGGTGACGACGACGATCGTCGCGCCGGCCTCGGTGTTGACCCGCCGGAGCAGGCCGAAGACCTCGGCCGACGTCGCGCTGTCGAGCTCCCCCGTCGGCTCGTCCGCGAGCAGGACTGCCGGCTCGTTGGCCAGCGCGACGGCGATCGCCACCCGCTGCTGCTCGCCGCCCGACAGGCGGTCCGGGCGATGGTCGGCGCGATCGGTCAGGCCGACGAGCTCGAGGAGCTCGCGGGCCCGCGCCCGCCGCGCCGCCCGGCCGTCGAGGATCATCGGCAGCTCGACGTTCTCGATCGCGCTCAGGTAGGGCAGGAGGTTGCGGGCCGTCTGCTGCCAGATCATCCCGACGACCCGGCGGCGGTATGCGGTCCGCTCGCGTCGACCCATCTGGGCGAGGTCGTGCCCGGCGACCCTCGCCCGGCCGGCCGACGGCGCATCGAGCCCGCCGAGGATGTTGAGCAGGGTCGACTTGCCACTGCCCGAGGCGCCGACGATGGCCATCAGCTCGCCCTTCTCGACGAGCAGGTCGAGACCCTGGAGGGCGACCACCTCGAGATCCGCGACCTTGAAGATCCGGACCAGGTTGTCGCACACGATCAGGGCACCTTCGCCGTAGCGGGCTCGCGTCATTCGATCCCTCGTCGCAGGGCGCTGCTTGTCGTCGGCTCACGCTGGGCGATCGCCCCGAGGCCGAGGGTCAGGCTGACGATCGCGACGAGCGCGACGATCAGCGGTCCGAGCTGGCCGGGCCCGACGCTCAGCGGAATGTCGAGCGTAGAGCCGACGATCGCCCCGAGGCCGATCCCCGGCCGGAGCGCCACGAAGATACCCAATCCAAAGGCGATCCCGAGGATGATCGCCAGGACGACCGTCGGACCGTGCTCGACGATCGTCAGCCAGATCGACTGCCGGCGTTCGAGCCCGAGCGTCCGCAGGTGGGCCGACTCGGACGCCCGGGCGGCTCCGGTCAGGGCAAGGGCAGCGATCAGCGCCAGCGCCGCGTAGGCGATGGCGACCACGAACGCGGCGAGGAGCCCGATCGTGACCGCGATCACCACCGGAGCGGTTCGAATCGCCGCCGAGACCTCCGCCCGCGCCGCGACGCTCGTGCCGACGACCTCGACGGCCATCGCCCGCCGGATCTCGCCGACCGCCTCGTCCGGGGCGCGCAGGAAGGCCGTCGACGTTCGGAAGGTCGCGTCCGGACGATGCGCGGCCAGCGTCGGGCGGTCGACGACCACGAACGGGCCGCCGACCGGCAACGTCGGGAAGGCCTCCTCGACGGCCGCGGCCTCGAACGTGGTCGGCTTGCCGGCGACCGTCAGCTGGAACCGATCGCCGGGCCTGATCCCGTCGACCACCCCGCGCGGTGACACGATCGCCGGAACGGCGTCGCCGGCTGCCACCAGCAGGGAGCCGGGCAGGACCCGCTCGCCGCCCGAACCGGCGACGACGGCGCGGTAGTCGGCCAGGTCGATCGCCAGCAGGTCGACGCCACCCGAACCGGCGTCGGTGAGGCGTGCCTGGTGGGCCGCGGCGACGGCCGCGACGCCCGGCAGCTCTCCCGGGTCGAAGTCGTGCGGGAGCCGGCCGGCGCCCTCGACGAGCCGGAACGGCGCCCCGACCTCCTGCCAGCCGACCGCCTCGGCGGCCCGATCCAGGTGGGCCAGGGCAGCCAGCGAGAAGGCTCCGACCGAGGCCGTCGCGAACAGGACGAGGAGGATCGGCGTCGCGCTGCCGGATCGCGCCGTCCGGCGCATCCCGAGGACCGGGACAAGGTCGCGGCGGAGCCCGGCGACCGCCGCGAATCCGCGGAGCGGGATCGAGAACAGGCGGACCGCCACGATGGCCGCCGCGAGCCCGGCCAGGGCCGGGACGGCGGCGATGAACGGGTCGGCGGCCGACAGGTCCGACGTGCTGCTGGCGCCCCGGACCCCACGATCCAGGAGGAGGATGGCGCCGCCGATCGCCAGCCCGATGACCAGGAACTCGATGACGAGCCGGCGCGGGCCTCCCCGGCGACCCTCCGCTCTGCGGTCCCGCCCGGCCGTGGTCGCCCCCCGGGCGGTTGGCAGGATCGCCGCCACGAGCAGGCCGACGGTCAGGGCGGCGACGACGACCGGGATGACCACGCTCGGCGGGTCGAGCTCGGACGGGATCAGGACGAGCGCGAGCACGAGCGCGACGAGGGCCGCCGGCACGGTGAGCACGAGGCCCTCGGCGACGGTTGCCCCGACGATCTGCCCCGGCGATGCCCCACGCGATCGGGCCAGGCCCAGCGCCGCCCGGCGCCGTCCCGAGCCGAGCAGGACGATCAGCCCGAGGGCCGCCCCGGCGACCGTGGCCGGCCCGATCGCAGTCGCGGTGAGGACCGCCTGGGCGGATCGCCAGCGGGCTTGCTGGCCCTCGACGAACCGGAGCAGCCCGGTCCGCAGGATCGTCCCGTTCACCGCACCGACGCTGACGGCGGCGACTGGGAAGACGCTCTCGAGGCGGCGCAGGTCGACGAGCAGGTCGTCGACCCGGCCGGCGGCCAGCCGCGATGAATCGACGTGGTAGCGCCACGCGTAGCGGAGCGGGAGTCCGCCGTCGTCCGTTGCGGACATCAGCTCGGGGTACGACTCCGGCGCGAGCAGCGCGATCGCGTTGACGAAGACGTTGTCGGCGCTCAGGGCGCGCTGGGTCGGCAGCTGGAGCGTGGTGTCCTCGGACCAGTACGGGTCGGCCGGATCGACGACCTCGTAGATCCCGACGACCGAGGCCGCGGCCTTGTCGTTGTGACCGCGCGCCAGTGGGTCGGTCGAATCGAGCGCGAGCGGAAGGATGTCGCCGAGCTCGACGCCCATCGCTTCGGCCATCTCGCGCGACAGTCCGACCTCGTAGGCGAGCGCCGCGCCGACCGGGCTCGGACTGGCGTCGCCCGGGACGACCGGCTGGAGCCGGCCGGTCGGTGGCCGGCCGCTGACCCAGCGGACCTTGTCGGACACCGCCTGCTGGACCCGGAGCGTGAGCAGGCTCGGCGTCTTCGTCCCGGCGGTGACCCGCCAGCGCGGCGTGTCGACGCTGTAGACCCGATCGACGAACAGCTCGCGGACCGCCGGCGGGACCTGCGCCTGGAGCTCCGCCCCGGCTGAGTCCACCCCGGCCAGCGGGTCGCCGGCGTTGGGCCCGATCCGACGCTCCTGGACGAGCTGGATGTCGCGGACCGCGGCCGAGGCGGAGGCGACCTCGTCGCGCAGGGCGCGGTCGGAGACCTGCGACAGGAGCCGCGGCGCGGCCGTGAACACGAACGCCGTGACGAAGACGAGGGCCGCCAGCCCGAGCGTCGCCGCCGGGTCGTCGCGCAGCCGGCGAAGCGAGACCGCGAGCCAGGCCACCTTCAGACGTCCCCGGCCCGAAGGACCCGGCTGACCCGCCGCTCGGGGACCTGGCGAGCGAGGATCGAGACGCTCGCGAGGAGGATCACGCCGATGACGATGTAGACCGGCACGATCGCCTCCCAGGGCACGACGATGACCGGCGCCGGCACGACCGCGGCCCCGGTCGCGCTGAGGGTCGAGTAGGGCAGCACGAGCCAGGCCAGGAGCGCACCGAGCAGGGCTCCGCCGATGAGCCCGACCGCCAGCAGGAAGAGCTGCTCGAGGGTGAGCCAGCTCGATAGCTGCCGGCCCGACAGGCCGAGCGCCCGGAGGAGGGCGAGCTCGCCCAGCCGCTCGCTCGTCGACACGGTCGCCCCGACCAGGAACCCGATGGCGGCGAACACGACGGCAGCGAGCGCGCCGAGCACGAGCGCACCGATGATCCCGAGCCAGATCGGGTCCCCGGCCAGGGCGCTGGCGAGCTCGGTCCGGCGGATGACCTCGGCGGCGGAGTACGGCGCGGCCTCGAGGGTCGTGGCGATGGCCGCGGCATGCTCGTCGTCCGCCTTGAGCCACCACTCGCTGGGGGCGGCCGGGAAGCCAGTCGTCGAGAGTGCGGCTCGGTCGAGGGTCGTCCCGTCGACGACGAGGAAGGCGCCGCTCGGGTCGAGCGGCGGGAAGCTGGCCGCGCTGCCGACGATCCTGACCGTCAGCGGCTGGGCCTCCGAGGTCACCGCGATCGTGTCCCCGACGTGGGCACCGGTCAGGGCCAGCAGCCGGTCGCCGGCGATCGCCGGGATGACGCTCTCGCCGATGGCGATCGGTGCCAGCCGGTAAGTCGCGCCCGGCTGGTCGAACTGGCCGAACAGCGGCGGCGATTCGTCGTCGCCGAGCCCGATCTCGATCCTGCCCGGCGATCCGGCCGGCGGCCGGTAGGCCGTCGACGACTCCGCATCGTGGCGGGTCCACGCCCAGCCGGGCGCGGCCGGGTCGAGCGCGACCTTCGTCCAGTCGTTGCCGGTCGCGCTCGGGCTGATGGCCACGTCGCCGAGCTCGACGCTCCCGGCGATCACCTGGTTCGGCGGCGGCGAGACGACCAGCTCGATCGACTCGAGCGAGATCGGCCCGCTGAGCGCGACCGGCAGACCGCCGACCACCTCGTCGAGCGGCAGGACCAGCCGCTCGGAGGTCGTCTCGAGCCCTGTCGTCGAGCCCTCGAGACGGTGCAGCCGCCCGTCGCCGTCGCGCAGGGCGTAGACCACGCCGACCGCCTGCCAGCCGGCCGGCGCCGGGGTGTCGCCCGATGCGGCCGGGTCGACCTTCAGGTCGGCATCGATCGTCACCGCGAGCCGCCTCGGCGACCCCTCGAGTGGGATGGCACCGATCGCCGGCTGACCCTCGGTCAGCCGCGGCAGGAGATCGCGGGTTGCGGCCGACTCGGGCGGGAACGTCACGATCCGGCCGACCGCGTTCGGGTCGATGGCGAGCAGCCGACCGTCGCGGACGGTCCGGCCGATGTCGAGCGACTGGGTCGAGACCGGAGTCGCCTCGGTCACGCCGGGCAGCGCCCGATACGCCGCGCCGAGCGCCCAGGCCGGAAGCTTCGGATAGTCGGACAGGACGACCCGGACATCGCCGGCGGCCCGATAGGCCGCCTGATCGACCTGCGAGCGGGACCACGTTGCCGCGCTGGCCGCCGCGAACGTTCCCAGGGCCGCCGCGAGGACGAGCAGCAGCGCCGAGCGGGTGTAGCGCAACGGCCTCCGGGCGACCTGCCGCGCCCCGAGCGGCGGGACGATCCCGCGACCTCGGCCGAGCACGCGTTCGCCGATCTCGGCCAGGCGGGGAATGAGCCGTGTGGCGAGGACGGCCCCGGCCAGGAGGCCGATCGCCGGCGCCGCCACGAGCAGCGGGTCCACCCCGAGCGCACCGCGGGCATTGCGGGTCAATGGCGCACCGTACAGGCGGAGCTGCCACAGGGCGATGATCGCGAGGACCACGAGGGCGAGGTCGATCCCGAGCCGCTGGGCCATGGTCCGACCGACCTGTCGCCCGAGCGTGGCCCGGATCCCGGCCGGGTTCGCCTCGTTGACGAGCGACGGCACGGTCAGGACCACGATGCAGGCGATCGCCGCGACCGCCGCCGCGACCACGGCCCCCTCGGTCAGCGTCACGCTCGACACGACGCCGCTGGCGCTGAGCGGTCCGATCGTCCCGAGCAGGCGCACGACGCCGACGGCAATGAGCAGCGCAACGGCGGCGGCGGGCACCGCCAGCAGGACGGCTTCGCCGAACGCCAGCCCGACGAGGTGCAAAGCGGTCGCTCCGCGCGAGCGGAGCAGCGCCGTCTCGGTCCGTCGCCGCTCGATGAGCAGCCCGGCCACGAGCAGGACGGCGTAGCCGGCGAGGACGGCGAACTGGATCGTCAGCAGGGTGACCCCGCTCCGGCTCACGAGGATCGAGCCTGAGGCGGCGGCCAGGATCGCGGGCAAGTTCGTCGCGATGGTGACCTGGCGTGGCGGCGGGAGGGCCGTCCGGAGCGCTGCTCGGAGACCCTCGACGTCGGCCCGGACGGTGTCGACCTCGTCGACCCGGAGCCCGTCGATCGCCGGCAGGCCACGCCACTCGAGGTCGAGCTGTCGAGTGCCGGCTGCCGCGCCGAGATCGCTCCGGGCGACGACGAACGGCCCGCGGGTGGTGAGCGTGGCGTCCTGACGGACGCCGTCGAGCTCGAGCCGGTCGCCGAGGAAGTACGCGTCGTCGGGGTGAGGTCGCCACAGTCCCACGACCTGGAGATCGACGGCGTCGCTCGAGCTGAGCCCCCGCGACAGGCTGATCCGATCGCCCAGGCCGAGCCCGAGGGCCGCCGCGGCACCCTCCGACAGGGTCGCCTCGACCGGTTGGCGACCGGCCTCTGCCCAGCGTCCGGCGGTCAGGTCGGCGTGCCGGTCGAGGCCCTCGTAGCTGGCCATCGACGTCAACCGCTGGCGGGCGGCCTCGGTGTCCAGCCCGGTCGGCGCGAGCGATCCCGAGTTCGCGACCAGGGCGATCTCGCCACCCGGCGCTGCCAGGGCGTCGGCCAGCTGCCCCCGGACGGTGTCGTCCAGGCTGTCGATGTCGGCCTGCCCGCCGGCTGTCCCGACGACGACGACCCGCTCGGCCGGGGGTGCGGCCAGGATCGCCTGGCGGAGGCCGCCGCGCGCAACCGTGTCGCCGTAGAGGGCGCCGGTCGCGAGCAACCCGATCGCACAGACGAGGAGCGCGAAGGCGGCCGCAACCACGGGCCAGTCGGCGCGACTGCGGTGGACCACGGCGCGCCACAACCCGACCGATCGGACCAGAGCCGCCTCCCGTGCGTGTCGGACGTGACGTCGGTACCGATGGATAGCCGGCCGTGGTCCGCCGGGTTCAGTCTAGGCGGCGCTCGGCGTTCGGGCGCTGCGCCCAGCAGGCAGGCCAGCCGAAGCCGGGTCCCTTACCCGGAGCGCTCCGTGGGCGGCGTCGGTCGTCACCTGAGTGCCTCCTCGAGGGCGACGCGGCGGTCGGTTCGGGTATCGCGGTACTTGACGATGAGCGGGACCAGCCGGCCCAGCCCGAGACGCTCGCCGAACTCGCCCTGGATCGGTCGACTCCCGGGGACGACCACCGCTCCCGGCGGTACGACGGCCGGTCGATCGGCCGTGCCTTCGATCGTTGTCTCGCGGACCGTGTCGAAGATCGTCGACGTCCCGGTCAGGGTGACGCCCGCCGCGATCACCGCGCCGGCCCGGACGAGGATCCCGTCGAGCAGCAGGGAGCCGGCTCCCACGAACGCATCGTCCTCGACGATCACCGGCCGCGCGCCGGGCGGCTCGAGCACGCCACCGACCTGGACCGCTGCCGCGAGGTGGACCCGCGCTCCGATCTGGGCGCACGACCCGACGAGCACGTGCGAGTCGATCATCGCGTCCTCGCCGATCCAGGCGCCGATGTTGATGAAGGCCGGCGGCATGACGACGACGCCCGGCTCGAGGTGGGCGCCGGCCCGGATGCTCGTCCCGCCCGGGACGATTCGCCACGGCCGGCCGGCGGCGTCGGCCTCGAGGGCGTCCGGGTCGGCGAGGAGTGGCTTCGGGGGCACCCCGACCCGGTCCCGGAAGGCCAGCGGTCCGATCTCCCAGAGCCGGGTCGACCGGTCGGCGAAGCAGCCGAGGATCGCCGCCTTGGCCTGCGGATCGACCCGCCAGCCGTCCGGCACGGCCGGATCCGGGACCGCCGCCCGGATCCGGCCCGCGGCCAGCTCGTCGAGGACCGACACCGTCACCCCGGTCACGCCACGGCCTCCTCGCTGACCAGCGGCCGAGCCGACCGTCCCGACGGCGGCGCGACCAACCCGAGCGATCGGAGCAGCCTGCCCATCGCCTCGCGTGGCTCGCCCTCGAGCGGCAGGAGCGGTCGCCGGGTGGCATCCGACCCGATCAGGCCCATCAGCGCGAGGGCCGCCTTGGCGGGCACCGGGTTGGGTCCACCCCGGAAGTTCGCCTGCATGAGCGGCAGCCAGCGCTCGTGGATTCGACGCGCCGCGTCCCAGTCCCCGGCCCGCGCGGCGGCACACAGGGCGGCCATCTCGGCGGGGATCTCGTTGCTGGCCACCGACACGACACCGTCGCCTCCGAGGGCCAGGATCGGCAGCGTCCAGGCATCGTCGCCGGCCAGGACCGCGACGTCGCGCGGACGGTCGCGGCAGATCCGGGCGATCTGGTCGAGGCTGCCGGACGCTTCCTTGATCGCGATGACCCGGGGATGCTCCGCCAGCCGGAGGAACGTCTCGGCGTCGACGTTGGCCGCCGTTCGGGACGGCACGTTGTAGACGACGATGGGCAGATCGCCCTCGTCGGCGACCGCCCGGAAGTGGCCCTCGAGCATCCGCCCGTCGGGCCGGTTGTAGTACGGCGTCACGACGAGCGCCGCGTCGGCGCCGAGCGCGGCCGCTCGGCGGGTTGCCGCGATCGTCGCGTCGGTGTCGTTCGTGCCGGTCCCGGCGACGACTGCGATCCGGTCGCGTGACGGGCGCTCGGACGCGATCTCAACCGTCAGCTCGATGAGCCGTTCGCGCTCGGTCGTGGTGAGGGTGGGAGCCTCGCCGGTCGTGCCGCACGGGACGAGCCCGTCGATCCCGGCCAGGATCTGCCAGGCGACGAGCCGGCGGAAGGCTGCTTCGTCGACGACGCCGTCCACGGTGAACGGCGTGACCAGAGCGGTGAGGGCGCCGTGGAGAACCGGGCGACGCGCCCGCGCTGAGCGGTTGAGAGTCGTCATCGTGATCTCCTTCGGGGTGCTTCGTGACGGTTCGGTGGGGTCCGGGACGGGTTGACCGGCGGGGTCGCGGCCACGGCGATCGACGCTGTTCATGGTCGGGCGAGCACGGGCTGGCGAACCGGCCCGGTGCCGGCCAGCCCGGCGAGCCGGGCATCGACGACCTCGTCGAACGGGTGGATCCCGGGCTCTCGCCACGCGCCGACCAGCCAATCGGACGCGGCCAGGGCGCCCGCCGCGTAGGCCGTCCGGTCGCGGGCAGTCAGCCGCAGCTCGATCGTCTCGCCCGGAGCGTCGAAGCCAACAAGATGCATCCCGGGCGAGGCGCCCGCCCGGATGACCGCCAGCTCGAGCTCGTCGGGAGCAGGCGGGTCGGTGGATCCGGGCTCGGCGAGCCGCCGCTTCCTGGGGTGCGCCGCGATGATGCGGCGCGCGAGATCCCGGGCGGTGCCCGACGGGCGGTCGAGCTTCGAGCGGCGATGCCACTCGAGGAGGTACGGATCGACGTCCTCGAACGGTCCGAACAGAGCGGTTGCCTGCTCGACGAGACGCCCGAACAGGGCGACCCCGAGGCTCAGGTTGGGGGCGACGACCGCGGCGCCACGGTGCCGGGCGAGGAGCGTGGCAACGTCGGCCGCCTCGTCGTCCCAGCCGGTCGTGGCGATGACGAACCGGCGGCAGCCGGCGTCGAGCGCGACGGCCAGGTTCGAGTAGACGGCCTCGCCGCGGGAGGCCTCGATCGCGACGTCCGCTGCGGGCAGGCTGGCCGAGTCGTGGCCCCGCGACCCGGGTCGCCCGAGCACGATCGGGGCGGGATCTCCCCGGGCGACCAGGGCCGCGCCGATCGCCCGGCCGAGGCTGCCGTTGCCGAAGATGATGCTGTCCATCGCTGTCGTCCTCCGCGAGAGTGCGGAGCCCGGTGGGACGGAGGTCGAGGTCGCCGCACACGAAAAAGCCGCGTCACCGTCCGGTGCCGCGGCCCTCGGATCCTCCGTTCCCTGGAGGCTCCGGCTGGTGCGCTCGTCAGGCGCGCATCAGAGCCCCAGGGCCCGGGCCTTCCGGCTGGGCCGCCAGAGCTTCTGCTTCAGCTCGAGGCTGGCGATGCGCGACATGGCGCGGACGATAGCAGATCGTCGAGGGAGGACTGCAAGCCTTGCTGCATACGGCGCGATCTAGTGCATAGACACGATGACGATCGACGGTCCGCGAACTGCCCAGCGGGATGCGACGTACCCTGTGCCGACGATCCGTTTGGAAGGGGCCCGGGATGGCCAAGATCCACTACGAGGCGGACGGCGACGTCTCGGCCGATCGCTTCCTCGCCGCCTTGACCGACTTCTCGACCCGTCGGCCGGAGCTCTGGCCGAACCTCTCGCCCGAGCTCTTCAAGGTCCACGAGCTCGGCGACACGTGGGCCGACGTCCAGGAAGGGTCGGCCGTCCTTGGCGGGGTCTGGGCGCGCGAGCGCTATGACTGGTCGCAGCCCGGCCGGGTCACGCTGACCCTGATCGAGTCGCCGAGCTTCCGCCCGGGCACGGTCATCGACTACCGGGTGAGCCCCCGGGCCGGCGGCTGTCACGTCAGCGTCGACTTCCAGCGGATCGCGACGACCGTCAAGGGGCGGATCGTCGGCGCGGCTGTCCAGCTCGGTGGCCGGCGCCGGTTCAGCGCCGACCTCCGCGAGACCCTCGCTCGACTCGCCAACCTCGATCGTCCGGCGGCGCCGGGATGACCGCGCCGTTCCCGGACGACGGGATGGAGCTGACCCAGCTCCTGGTCGTCGCCGACCTGGGTCGCTCCCGGGACTTCTACCAGGATGTCCTCGGCGCCACGGTCCTCCGAGACTATGGCGGAACGTCGTGCGTCCTCCGGTTCCTCGGAACGTGGCTGCTCCTCGTCACCGGCGGACCGCCGACGGATGACAAGCCGACGATCACCTTCGCTCCGCCGGCTGATCCCGATCGCGTCGCGCACGAGCTGACGATCCGCGTCCCCGACTGCCGGGCGGCCCACGCGACGCTGACCGCCCGGGGGGCGATCTTCCTGGCGCCGCCGAGCGAGTCGCCTTCGGAGATCCGGGCCTTCTTCCGCGATCCAGACGGCCACCTGATCGAGATCAGCGAGGCGAAATAGGCAGCTCGGGCGTCCCAGCCCTCAGGTTGTCGCCGCCGGGCGTACGACATCGAGCGTAGTGCGTATCCTTGTGGCCCCTGTGGGACGCCCCACTGGCGGAGGGCGGTTCTGAGCGCGGTCGGCTCTCGTCTCCCGAGGGTCGGATCCAGGAGGAGGGAAGACCGATGATCGCGACCCCGTCAGCGATCAGGGTGGAATCTCGCCGTCCCCGGGCTGCTCGGGGTCGTGCTTGCGCTCGGCCTCGTTGCCCCGGTCCTCGGGCACGGCGGCAGTACGAGCCCCACCTACAAGGCGGTTGCCGCTCCGACAAGCCTCGCGGCCGGCACCGACCCAGCACCGACGATCACGCTCAGCCAGCTCGTGGAGGACGACGGCTACCACAGCAAGGAGCTCGGCTCGGCCCGGATCACGCCGCCGGCCGGGTTCGTCCTGACCGGGGCGAGCGCGGTCAGGGGCTCGACCGCCCTCCCGGTCACGGTTGCCGGCGGCTCGGCGACCGTCGAGAACATCGACCTCCACCACCCCGGCCAGACCGCGGTGGTCACGCTCCAGGTGACGATCCCGTGCGGGATCGCGGGCGATGGTTCGTGGACGGTCGTTGCCCACCAGACCGACCTCTACAACAGCAGCAAGGCCCAGGTGCTCAAGCAGGATCCAACGAGCGTCCTGACGTCCCACGCGACCGCCTGCCGGCTGACCTTCGTCGAGGGTCGCCAGCCGGCCAACGCCGCCATCGGCCAGCCGATCACGAGCGCGGCGGCCAATCCGGGTGGACCGGCGATCCAGGTCCAGCTCCTCGACGGCAACGGTGGTCCGGCCGATCAGGCCGGGGTCCCGGTGACCGTGGCCATCAAGCCCGGGACCGGGACGGACGGCGCGGAGATCGGCGGCGTGACCAGCGCCAGCACGGGACCAAGCGGTCTGGTCGAGCTCGCGCCGACGATCGACCTCAGCGGACGCGACTACCAGCTCCTGGCCACCGCCGGCCCGGCGATCGACGGTGCGGCATCGGGCACGTTCAATGTCGATGACGTCGCCAAGGTCTGCTCGGGAGCATGCTCCGGGACGGATCAGCTCGGCGACACGACCGCGACCGTCAGCGCCACCTCGAATGGCGGCGTGCTCTCGATGTCGCTCGGTCTCGACGACATCGACTGCAACAACGCCGTCAACCATTACTACGTCAGCACGTCCGAGGTCGTCGACTTCAGCGTCACGCCGGCCGTCGGGCGGACGACGATCACGATCAAGCTCGCCGCGGCCTCGGTCGACAAGCCGTTCTTCAAGTACGAGGTCTGCTACAGCTCGCCGAGCACGCACCTTCGTCAACAAGTACGGCAAGACGATCGCGGCCGGCGATGCCGGTATCCTCCCGTGGTGCGTGAACTGCAACAAGCCGTCCGGGGGACCGTGCGTCGTCCTCAAGTGGTTCGACCACAGCGGCAACGTCTACGTCAGGTTCAGCGTCCCGTCGGGCGACCCGCGCGGCAAGATCTAGGCCCCAGCCCGGTCCCGGGCAGGGCCGCAGCGGCGGCCTGAGGGAGCCGGGTGCAGGTCTGTCCGAGCTGCGGCGAGGAGAACCCGGCCCGGTTCCGCCTGTGCGGGTTCTGCGGATCGCCGCTGGCTGCGGCCGCCCCGGGTGCGGAGATTCGAAAGACCGTCACGGTCCTGTTCTCCGACCTGAAGGGCTCGACCGACCTTGGCGAGCGGCTCGATTCGGAGTCGCTCCGCGAGGTCATGACCCGCTACTTCGACTCGATGCGGGCCGAGCTCGAGGTCCACGGGGGGACGATCGAGAAGTACATCGGCGACGCGATCATGGCCGTCTTCGGTCTGCCCACGACCCACGAGGACGATGCGCTGCGGGCCGTCCGCGCAGCCTCGGGGATGCGCCGGGCACTCGACGTGCTGAACGACGACCTTGACCGCATCTGGGGTGTCCGGCTGGCCAACCGGACCGGGGTGAACACCGGGGAGGTGATCGCCGGAGATCCGACCGGGGGGCAGCGCCTCGTCACGGGTGATCCGGTCAACACGGCCGCCAGGCTCGAGCAGGCTGCCCCGACGAACGAGATCCTGATCGGCGACCTGACCTATCGCCTGGTCCGGGACGCCGTCGAGGTCGAGCCGATCCCGCCGCTCGAGCTCAAGGGGAAGAGCGAGCCGGTGCCGGCCTACCGCCTGCTCGCGGTTCGCGAGGGCGCCCGTGTCGAGCCGCCTGATCCCACCGCGATGGTCGGGCGAGCGGCCGAGATGGGTCGGCTGCGCGAGGCCTTCGGCCGGGCCGCCGGAGGACGGACCCTCCGGGCGGTCACGGTCGTCGGCGACGCCGGTGTCGGCAAGTCGCGCCTCACTCGCGAGTTCCTGGCCTCGATCGGCGAGGATGCCTTCATCGTCCGTGGTCGCTGCCTGTCGTACGGCCAGGGGATCACGTTCTGGCCCCTCGTCGAGATCGTCCGGAGCGCCGCCGAGATCGACGAGGACGATCCGCCGGACCGCGCCCGGGCGAAGATCCTCGGCCTGCTCGGCGACCAGGAGGTTGCCGAGCGGATCGCTTCTGCGACCGGCCTCGAGGCGGCGACGTTCCCCCTGGCCGAGACCTTCTGGGCCGTCCGGCGTCTCGTCGAGATCCTTGCCGAGCGGAGCCCGTTGGTGGTGGTCGTCGACGACATCCACTGGGCGGAGTCGACGTTGCTCGACCTGCTCGATCATCTCTCGGCCGGCGACCTCGCTGTCCCCGCGCTGATCCTGGCCACGACCCGCCCCGACCTTCTCGAGAGCCGGCCGACCTGGGGCCAGGGCCCGGGCGAGGAGCGGATCGTACTCGGTCCACTCGGCGAGGCCGATGCCGCCACTCTCGTCGAGGGGCTGCTCGGGAGGTCCGGGCTCACCCAGGTCGTGCGAGGGCGACTGGTCGCCGCGGCCGAGGGCAACCCCCTGTTCGTCGAGCAGCTCGTCTCGATGCTCGTCGACGAGGGGGCGATCAGGCGAGTCGAAGGCGACTGGCGACTGGCCGACGAAGTCGGTGAGATCCGCGTTCCGCCGACGATCCAGGCCCTCCTGGCCGCACGCCTCGACCGGCTCGGGCGAGAGGAGCGGGCCGTCATCGATCCGGCGTCCGTCATCGGGCAGGTCTTCGAGGAGACCGCCGTCCGCTGGCTGGTCCCCGACAGCATTCGACCGGGCCTGCCCGACCACCTCGCGTCGCTCGACGTCAAGCAACTGGTCCATCCAGTCGTGTCGGTCGCCGACGAGGAGGCGAGCTACCGGTTCCATCACAGCCTGATCCGGGACGCCGCCTACCAGGGCCAGCTGAAGCGAGCCCGGGCGAGCCTCCACGAGCGGTTCGTCGAGTGGGCCGATGCGGTCAACGCCGACCGCGACCGCGCGCTCGAGTTCGAGGAGATCCTCGGCTACCACCTCGAACAGGCGCACCGCTATCTCGCCGAGCTGGGTCCGCTCGATGCGCACGGAGTCGAGCTGGGCATCCGCGCCTGCCGAGCGTCTCACGGCCGCCGGCCGACGCGCGTTTGCCCGGGGCGACATGCCGGCGACGGCCAACCTCCTGGGTCGGGCGGCAGCCGATCTGCCGGCGGGCGATCCGCGCAGGCCGGTCCTGCTCGTCGAGGCCGGCGAGGCGCTGACCCAGGCGGGCGAGCTGAAAGCCGCCGACGCGGCGCTCACGGGGGCCAGGGCGGAGGCCGCCGCGCGAGGTGACGCCGCGCTCGAGGCCACGGCCCAGCTCGGGCTGATCTACCTCCACTATCTGACCGAGGGCGACGAGCCCGAGGCCAAGGTCATCGCCGACGTCCACGCTGCGATCGAGGTCCTCGAGGCAGCGGACGATCAACCGGGGCTGTCGCGCGCCTGGCGGATCCTCACCAACGTCCATTTCGCCGGTTGTCGCTACCTCGACGCGACGGATGCCGCCGAGCGGATGATCGAGCATGCCCGGCTGGCCGGTGACCGCCCGATGGAGCTCCGCGTCCTGCCGGCCCTGGCCACCTGTGCCCAGCTCGGACCGACACCCGTCCCTGAAGCGATCGCCATCGTCCAGGCTGTCCTCGTCGAGCTCGGCGGCGACCGGAAGTCCGAGGCGTACACGCTTCGCGCGCTGGCCAACCTGGAGGCGATGCGGGGCCGGTTCGACGAGGCCCGGTCGCTCTACCGGCGCAGCCGGGAGACGCTCGACGAGCTCGGCTGGCGGTTCGACGCCGCGCTCACGTCGGCCATCGCGTCGGGGCCGGTCGAGCTCATCGCCGGCGACGCGCTGGCCGCGGAGGCCGAGCTGCGGCGGGACCATGACGCGCTGGCGGCGATGGGCGAGCGCAACTACATCTCGACCACGGCCGCGTTCCTGGCCGAGGCCCTCTACCGCCAGGACCGCGACGACGAGGCGCTCCGGATGACCGAGGAGAGCGAAGCCATCGCCGCTGCCGATGACGTCGCCACCCAGTACCTGTGGCGGACCGTCCGGGCCAAGCTCATCGCCCGCCGCGGCCAGCACGCCGAGGCCGAGGCCCTGGCCAACGACGCGATCCGGATCATCGAAGCGGCCCAGGACCCGGATTCGCAGGGCTATGCGTATCTCGACCTGAGCGACGTGCTCCGCTTCGCCGGCCGGTTCGCCGAGGCGGTGGCCGCGGCGGAGACCGCGGTCGAGCGGTTCGAGGTCAAAGGCAACGTCTCGTCGGCGGCGCGGGCCAGGGCGGCGGCGGATGCTCTGCTCGCCGCGAGGCAGGCCTAACTCGAGGACCGCCCGTCCGTTCAGGCCACCGGCAGCTGGAGCTCCGTGACGAAATCCGCGCTCCGATCGACGAGGTAGTCGGTCGGCAGCGCCAGCTCGGGCTCGCCGCCGAACTGGAGATAGAGCACGCGAAGCGGTCCGGCCACGTCGAAGCCCGCGACCACGACCCACCGCTCGAGCGCCTGCCGAGTCTCGGCCAGCCGGACGTACGAGCCGTGGTGGATGACCGTCGCGGCCCTGACCGCCGGCAATCGCCGCCAGCTGAGCCGCGGTTCCTGCGGCGAGGCCCGGCGGACCGGAACGAACGCCCGCGCTCCGCGCGAGTCGACGAGCGCGCCCGGCGGGCGACGCGCCCGGACCCCGAGGTCGCGGACGATCGCCTCCAGCACGTAGAACTCGCGCTCGAGGTCGTCGTCTCGTGGATCGGCAAGCGTCGCGATCGCCTCGGACCCGATCGGTCGCACGACGACGTCGGCGCCACCACCCGACCCGGACTCGTCGATCACGATCTCGAGCGCGGCGAGGCGTCGATCGATCTCCAGTCGCTCACGCGCGAGCGCCTCACGCCGGCGGTCCAGGACGTCGCCGAGGTCGGCCCCGCCCGACACGAGCTCGCCGATCTCGCCGAGCCCGATCCCCATCGACCGCAGCGCGACGATCCGGCGGACTTGCGGGAGCTGGGCCGGCGAGTAGGCCCGATAGCCGGTCGCGGGGTCGACCCAGGCCGGGCGGAACAGCCCGAGCTCGTCGTAGTCGCGGAGCGTTTTGGCCGACACGCCGGCGATCCCGGCGAAGGCACCGATCCTGAGCATCGGACCGATCATACCGCTTGACTTTCACCTCGGGTGAAGGTTGACGATCGGCCTGGCCGACGAATGCACGGCCCCAATCGGAGGATCACGGTGCGCCCGATCCGCGTCGCCGCCCAGCTCCATCCCCAGCACGGGGACTACCCGGCCATGCGCAGCGCGGTGGTCGCGGCCGAGTCGCTCGGCTACGACATCGCCTACACCTGGGACCACTTCTTTCCGCTCTACGGTCCGCGCGACGGCTCGCACCTGGAGTGCTGGACGCTCCTGGCGGCGTGGGCCGAGGCGACCGACCGGATCGAGCTCGGACCGCTCGTCAGCTGCGCCGCGTATCGCAACGCCGACCTGGTCGCGGACATGACCCGGACGATCGACCGGATCGCCCGCGGCCGGTTCATCCTCGGGCTCGGCGCGGGCTGGTTCGAGCGCGATTTCAGCGAGTACGGCTACGAGTTCGGGACAGCCGGCTCCCGCCTGCGCACGCTCGAAGGGAGCCTGGCCCGGATCGGCGCCCGGCTGGACCGCCTCCAGCCGGCGCCGGTCCGCCGTCCGCCGCTGCTCATCGCCGGATCGGGCCCACGATTCACGCTGCGGCTCGTCGCCGAACACGCCGACAGCTGGCACGCCGGCTTCCCGGACCGGCCGACCGAGCTCGAACCGACGGTCGCCACGCTCCGCCGCTGGTGCGCAACCGTCGGCCGCGACCCGGCCGACATCGAGTGGGGGCTCGGGGTCGAGCCCGACGACCTCGACCGGTTCCTGGTCGAGGACGCCGAGACGTACGTCGACCTGGGCTTCAGCCAGTTCACCCTCGGCTTCAACGGCCCAGGCTGGGACGTCGACGCCGGCGCCCGCTGGCTGGCGTGGCGCGACGAGCGCAACGCTCAGCGGCGCATGTAATCGGGGACGTCGAGCTCCGGGCCCTTCCAGCGGGCGAGCTCCTCGGTCGACAGCTTGCCGAAGAAGTTCACGAAGTGGCCGCCGGCTGCCCGGATCAGGTCACGTGCCTTGAGCATCGAAGGGCGATCCCGTGTCCGCACGGCGACGACCGCCCGTCCGTCGCGAAGGGCCGCCTCGTAGGTCAGGAAGTCCGGCATCTGGTCCATCGTCATGAACTGGAATGCCCGCACGATCCGGCGCCACGGTCCGCCCGCGCTGCCGAGCCCGTCGAGCCGGTCCGCGCCCTCGTCTCCGCGCAGGACCGTCACCTCGGAGGCCGGGAACCCCGCGTCGACGAGGGCTCGGCCGGCCACGGCGGCGGCGGCCGGATCATCGACGACCGCCAGGAGGTGATCGGTCGGGTAGGCGAACGAGCGACGTGACGACGCGATGGCGCGACCTCCTCGGTGAGGATACCTCGCTGCTCAGGGGGTTTCGGGACGACCGTCGACCTGGGGGCCGGGCGGATGTTCGTCCTCGTCGGCCAGCGCAGGATGGGGGACCTGGTCGCGCGCGGCGTCGGCCCGCCGGTCGAACGCCCCGACCGCGGCGTCGAGCGTCGCGAACACCCGCAGCCGGCCGAAGTCACGGAGCAGACCGGTGCGCCGGAGCATCTCGACCACCCGGCCCGTCGGCTCGGCCAGGCAGAGCGTGGCACCGAGGGCCGCGAGGCGGTCGTCGAGCTCGGCGAGGACCTGGGCGGCCGAGATGTCGAGCTCGGTCACCGCTTCGGCGTCGAGGACGACCCATTCGACCGTGCCGGCATTCGCGTCCACGATCGCCTCGATCTCGGCCCGGACCAGCTCGGCGTTGGCGAAGTACAGCGGAGCCTCGACGCGGTAGACGACGAGACCCGGTCGGGTCTGGGCAGCCGGGTAGCGGGCCACGTTCTGCCAGGAGCCCGACTCGGGCAGCAGACCGAGGATCGCGGTCCGCGGACGGGTCACCTGGCGCAGGATGTCCGTGAGCGAGATGAGGATGGCCAGAATGAGCCCGACGAGCGGATCGATGAACGCCACGGCGGCCATCGTGGCCACCGCGACCCAGAACTCGATCCGTCGCTCGGCGTAGTAGCGGCGGAGCGAGCCGAAGTCGAACAGCCCGATCGCCGCAGCCAGGACGACCGCGCCCAGGGCCGGCTTGGGCAGGACCGTCAGCACCGGCGACAGGAAGATCAGGACCAGGGCGACCGCGCCGGCCGCGACGAGGTTGGCGATCTGGGTCCGCCCGCCCGACGCCTCGGCGACCGCGGTCCGCGAGGCGCTCGCGCTGATCGGGAACCCGCTCGCAAGCCCGGCCGCGACCTGCGCTCCACCGAGGCCGATCAGGTCGCGATCGGCATCGACGTGGTAGCCGTTCTTGATCGCGAACGAACGCGATGTGGCGATGGTGTCGCCGAGCGAGACGAGGGCGAGGCCGAGAGCGCCCGGCACGAGCAGGATCACCTGGTCGAGGCCGGGTCGCGGGATCGACAGTGGAGGCAGGCCACTCGGGACCGGGCCGGTCAGCGCGACACCCTTCGCCCCGAGGTCGAGCACGACGCTCAGGATCATGGCCACGACGACTGCGACCAGGACCCCCGGCACCCGCGGCAGGAAGCGGGCGAGCCCGAGGATGATCGCCAGGCACAGGAGCCCGAGCGCGAGGCTCCAGGGGTTCGTCTCGGACAGGTGCTGGATCGTGTAGATGAGCTCCTGGAGCGGACGGTCGGTCGGCACCGAGAACCCGAGGATCTTGGGCAGCTGGCTGATGACGATCGTGATCCCGAGCCCGTTGATGTAGCCGGTGAGCACGGGTCGGGACAGGAAGTCGGCGATGAACCCGAGCCGGAGGAGCCCGGCGACGATGCAGACGACCCCGACCATGATCGCGAGCGTGGCCGCCAGCACGGCCCGGTCGGACGGGTCGACGATCGCGAACGGGACGAGGACGGACGCGGCGAGGGCGGAGGCCGAGGAGTCGGGACCGACCACGAGCTGGCGGGAGGATCCGAACAGGGCGTAGCCGACGATCGGCAGCATCGTCGCGTAGAGCCCGGCGACCGGCGGCAGGCCGACGATCTCGGCGTAGGCCATCCCCTGCGGGATGAGGATCGCGACGAGCGCGATGCCGGCGATGATGTCCCGGCGGAGGAACCGTCGTGGGTCGTCGGTCAGCGACGGCATGATCGGCCGGAGGCGAGGCCCGGTCCGATCCGGGATCGTGCGCTGGTTCGGCGTCGAGGTCATCGGGCGGCTGCGTGGATCCGCTCGTAAGCGCGGATCACGATCTCTGCCGCCTCGACCGTCCGGCGGTCGCTGAGCGGGTTGGCTGCGCGTCTTCGCCAGCGCTCGACGCCGGCCAGGGCCGACCCCCTGATCGTCGCGGGCTCGGCAGCCGGCTCCAGGCCGACGCGCTCGGCGCCCGACCCCGAGGCCGGTGAGTCGGTCGATCTCGAGGCGCTCCGAGGCATCGACCTCGACCTGGCCGGCGAGCACGAGATGGAGCAGCCGGAGCAGGGCGAGCTGCTCGGAGCCGGCCTCGACCCGTTCGATGTCGGCGGCCAGGTCCGCGGCGCCGGGCGTCGATCGCCGTCCCAGCTCGTCCGCGACCCCACGCAGGGCGGCCAGGGCCGAGCGGGCCTTGAGCGCGTCGGCGCGCGCCGCGAACTGCCCGTCGAGGACCGACTGGAGCTCGCCGATGCCGGAGGTCGCCAGGAGCGCCTGGGACAGCCCGGTGGCGGTCAGCGTCGGCGACTCGACGAGCATGCCCACGGTCAACCGGAGACCGAACAGGCCGAGCCGATCGAGGAGCTCCTCTCGGATCTCCTCGCCGAGCGGGTTCAGGTCCGCGTCGCGGAAGCGATCGACCGAGCGCAGGAGGGCCGCTCGTCGATCGGCGTCGAGCAGCGCGATCGAGCGAAGCCAGGCGACCTGCTGTTCGCGGAGCGTCGCCCCGGTCTCGGCGATCAGGCCGGCGACCGGGACGACTCCCGACGCCAGCTCGCGAATCCGTCGATCGGCGGCGTACCGTCCGGCGACCGCGCGCGCCGAATCGAGGGCGTCGTCGCGGGCCGCCCCGATCTCGTCGGCCCGGGACAGGACGACGATCGCGTTGATCGGCGAGGCGTGGGCCAGGCTGTGGTCGATGAACGCCTCGAGGAACTGGGCATCGTAGCGATGGAGGTGACGCATCAGGTAGATGACCGCATCGGCCTCGCCGGGACGGTCGCCGTCTTCGTCGAGGAGCGCCTCGGTGGTCCTGGCCGAGCTGGCCTCGTCGGCCGAGCCGAGACCCGGGGTGTCGATCAGGGTCAGGTCGGCCAGCTTGCGCGACGGCCAGCCGACCTCGATCCGCTCGATCGCTGCCTCGGATCGCTCGCCGAGCTCGATCAGGAGTGCGCCATCGTCACGTCGGAACGACAGCTCGCTCGAGCCGCCGGTCCGCAGCTCGGCGGTCACCCGGTAGCCGATCGCGTGTCGGTACCAGGTCACGATCCGGGTGCACTCGCTGGCGTCCGTCGCCGCCAGCCGTTCACCGACGAGGGCGTTGAGCAGGGTCGACTTGCCCGCTTTCGTTCGTCCCGCGATCGCCACCCGGAGCGGCTCGTCGAGGCGACGGGCGGCCGCCTCGATCAGCGGCTCGAGGTCGCCGCCGTGGGCCAGCCGACGGGCGTCATCGACGATCTGCCGGATGTCGGCGACGAGATCTCGCTGCTCGGTTGGCACGCCGTCGGCCTCAGGAGCTCGGGAGGTCCACGCAGTTGCCGGTGCCCTGGACGACCGAATGATCGGGATTGGCGAACAGGATGCACATCTTCGTCGCCGCGGCCGGGCGGTCGGTGACCTTGTAGCCCTGGAACGGGATGGGCCCGGCGTAGACGTACCACGGCCCCTTGCCCGGCATGCCGGCCTGCTTCGGCGGAACCGTGTCGAAGAAGAAGTGGACGTGTTTGCCAGGGAGCTGCTGGGTGTAGTGGAAGACCTTGTAGTCGACGACGTAGCGTCCGCCGCTGATCGTGATCCCGAGGATTCGTGCCTGCTGCCCGGATGGCGTCGGGGTCGGCGTCGGCGCGGGGGTGGCCGTGGGAGCGATCGTCGGCGACGGCGACGCCGGGGCGATCGACGCAGCCGACGGGCCCGGGCTGGCGGGCACCAGGCTGGCCGGCACGGACGCCGGCTCCCCTGACCCGGTGGCCGCGCCGATCGGGACACTGGCGCCTGGCGAGCCAGACCCGCCCTTCGGCAGGAAGGCGAACGCCCCGGCGGCGACGACCGCGATCAGCACGAGCGCGGCGATGACCGCCGCGACGATCCGCGGCGACCGGCTCGAGCCGCCACTCGTCGATGCTGTGGCGAGGGTGCTCGCCGGTTCGGCGAGCGGTGCGCCGCCGGCCAGCGGCTCAGTCGGCGACCGGTGGCACCGGCGGCTCTCCAGATTGCCCGGCACCCGTCGTTGACCCCAGGACGGCGGCCGCCGAGGCCGCGACAACGGCCGGGGCCTCGCCGGCGGCCGCGCGCCGGCTTCGCTCGGCCACCCAGGCGGCGCCGAGCGCCATCGTGTGCTTCGGGTGGGCGTCGAGCGCGATCGGTCGCTCGGTTGCCTCGCGCACCATCTCGGCCACGAGCGGGATCCGCGAGCTGCCGCCGACGAGCAGGATCCGGTCGAGGCCGGCGAAGCCGAGGCCCGCGCTCCGGGCGGCTCGGTCGAGCGCCTGGATCGTCTCGCGGATCCGCGGCCGGATCATCGACTCGAACTCCTCGCGAGTCAGGCGGACGTCGGTCTGGATCGACGGCAGGAACACGGCGATCGTGGCATCCGTGTCGGTCGACAGGGCCTCCTTCGCCCGGCGGCATTCCTCGCGCAGGCGAGCCACGCCGGCCATCGTCGCCGGATCGTTCGGATCGAGGTCGACCCCGGTCGCCCGGACGATGCCCATCACGTGGGCGAAGATCGCCTCGTCGAAGTCGATCCCACCGAGCCGCTCCATGCCTTCCGGGCGCCCGAGCTGCTCGAAGCCGTCCTCGGTCTTGCGCAGGATCGTCGCGTCGAAGGTCCCGCCCCCGAAGTCGTAGACGGCGATCACCTCGCCCGAGGGAACCCGCTCCTGGAGCGCGTAGTGGAGGGCGGCGGCCTCCGGCTCGGTGATGAACTCGACCGGACCGATGTCGGCTTGGCGGACGGCCTGGCGGAGCAGGTCGATCTTGTACTCGCCGTAGCTCGCCGGATGGCAGACGGCGATCGCCGCCGCCGGACCGCCCATCTGCTCGCGGACCTTGGCGACGATGCTCCGGAGGAGGTGCCCGATGAGCGCCTCGGCCCCGTACGGCGTTCCGCCCAGGATGATCGGCGTCGGGTCGCCCAGCCGGCGCTTGAACTCGCGGGCGGTCCGGAGCGGCTCGGACAATGCCCGGCGCTCGGCCGCCTCGCCGACCAGGACCTCGCCGTCGGCGCGCAGGACGATCACCGACGGGATCGTGGCCGCCCGTTCGCCGAGCTGGAAGATCTCGAGCCGATCTCCGCGGGCCGTCGCTGCGGCCGAATAGGTCGTGCCGAGATCGATCCCGAGCGAGTAATCCACGAGCCGTCCTCCGCCTCCGAGGGGTCCCGAGTGTACCCTCCACGGACAGCCCGGAGCGACTATCCCGAGGGCGTACACTCGGCGTCGCTCAGCGCTAGGGAGGGTCGAGCGGATGTCCGAGGCCGGCACGGCCGCGCCGCGCGAACCCGTGGCCGGGCCGGATCCGGCGGCCGTCGTCGGGCTCGTCGACGCGGTCGATCGGATCGCCGTGGCTCGCGGCCGCGACGATCTCGCCGCTCGGCTGGCCACGGTTCGATCGCGCCTGGACCGGACCGACACGGTCATCTGCGTCGTCGGCGAGTTCAAGCAGGGCAAGAGCGCGTTGATCAACGGTCTGCTCGGCTCGACGGTCTGTCCGGTCGACGACGACCTCGCCACGATGGCCGTCACGACCGTCCGGCACGGGACGACGCCGGGGGCGACGGTCCATCGTCGCGAGGGAGGCGTGGCCGTCGCCGAGGACATCGAGCCCGACGACCTGCCGCGCTGGGTCACGGAGCGCGGCAACCCGGACAATCGGCTGACCGTCGAGCAGGTCGAGGTTCGCCTGCCGCACCCGCTCCTCGAGCGCGGGATCATCCTCGTCGACACGCCCGGGATCGGCGGACTCAACGCGGCCCACGCGGCTGCCACGCTCGCCTTCCTGCCGGTCGCCGACGCGCTCGTGTTCGTGACCGACGCCTCGGCCGAGCTCACCGCCCCCGAGCTCGAGTTCCTCGCCGCCGCCGTCGATGCCGGCCCGTCGATCCTCGTGGCGCTGACCAAGGTCGACATGTACCCGGCCTGGCGACGGATCCTCGAGATCGACGGTCAGCGGCTGCGCGAGATCGGCCTCGGCGTCCGGCCGTACCCGCTCAGCGCGGCCCTCCGTTCGATCGCCAGCCAGCTCGACGACCCTGTCCTCGAGCGCGAGAGCGGCTTCTCGCCGTTCGCCGACACGATCCTCGGCGAGGTGACCGAGCAGGCTCGGCGCGGATCGCTCGAAGCCGGGTTCCGGGAGATCCGGACGGTGCTCGGGCAGCTTCGAGAACCCCTGGCCCTCGAGCGACAGGCGCTCGACGATCCCGACGCCGCAGTCGCGATGAGCGACGAGCTGCGCGCCGTGCGGGAGCGCCTGGCCACCCTCGAGGAGGCCGGCGCGCAATGGTCGGCTCGCCTGGACGACGAGTTCGCCGGCCTCAGGACGCGGGTCGAGTTCGATTTCAGCAGCCGGATGCGCCAGATCCTCCGCGGGGCCCAGGACGAGATCGAGCGGATCGATCCGGGTCGTGACTGGAGCGTGCTGAGCCAGCGGGTCCAGCAGGAGGTTGCCGGCGCGGTCCGGGCCGCGTTCGTCGAGACGACCGACGGCGCGGCCGCGATCCAGGCCATCGTGAGCGGGCTCCTGATGGACGACGAAGGTGCCTGGACCGACGACGGCGAACCCATCTCGTTCGACGCCACGAGCCTGTGGCAGGACGGGCAGGCATTCGGCGGGAAGGTCCGCTCGGGCGTGGTGGCCGGCTTCGGGCTGCTCGCCGGGGCCACGGTCGGGGTGGAGATGCTCGGGATGCTCGGAGCGCTGCTCGGGACCGCCCTCGTCGGTCCTGCCCTGCTCGGAGCCGCCCTGTTCTTCGGCGGCAAGGAGGTCGCCGGCGAGCGACGCCGGCAGCTGACGGACCGGCGTCAGCAGGCACGGGAGTTCGTCGGCAAGTTCGTCGAAGACGTCCGGTTCGAGGTCGACGGCCGGCTCGGCGCGCTGGGCGGCACGCTCCAGCGCGACATGCGAGCGCGCTTCACGCGCAGGATCGGCGAGCTGTCTCGGACGTACCGCGAGACGACGCTCGCCATCGAGCGGTCGATGGCCCAGGGGGTGGCCGATCGCGATCGGCGCAGGACCGAGATCGGCGCCGAGCTCGCGCCCATCGACGAGCTGGCGCTGAGGACGGCCGCGCTCGAGTCAGGCGCGACGCGGGCCGCCTGAGCCGCCGGGCTTCGGCGGATCTGCGGATCCGGAGACGAGGGCGCAGACTTCGGGCGTGGATGGGCGGACGGCGCCAGGCTGGTTGCGCTGGGTGCTCGTGTTCGCCGCTCTCGGGTTCATGACCCTGGCCCTGCTGTTCGAGGGCCAGCGGATCGCCACGACGACGGGTTGCATCGAGCGAGCGCAGGGCGATGGATCGGCCTGTCCGACCAGCCCGGCCCCGTTCGAGGTTCCCCTCACGCTCGCCGCCGAGATCGTGATCCTCGTGGTTGCCGGACGTGAGGCGCTCACGCTGCGCCGCTAGGTTCGCGCTCAGGCCGACGTCCGTTCGGCCCCCCATCGACCGTGCCATCCGTCGATTCCGGACCGTGCCACACGGCGACTGCATCGTGACTCCCGTCCCTGCCGAGCCCGGTCGTCCGTGCGCCACGCTGCGATGGACGAAGGACCGACCCGGGACCGTCCCCGGGCCGGAGCAGAGAAAGGTGGTAACGGACATGCAGACCAAGGCTCTCGCCGGGCTACGGATCTTCCTTGGCGCCGGGTTCCTCTATGCGGGGCTCGAGAAGATCTTCGACTTCGCCGGATCCGGCACGGCCTTCAGCGCCGCCGGCTTCCTCAAGTTCGCGACCGCGGGCACGCTGCCCGGATCGGCCGAGGGTGCGATCGTCAACCCGACCCACGACTTCTGGGTCGCCCTGGCCGGCAACGCCCAGCTCATCCCGGCCCTCAACTGGCTCGTCGTGGTCGGTGAGACGGCGATCGGGATCGCCCTGATCCTCGGCTTCGCGACCCGGTTCGCCGGGGTCATGGGTGCCATCCTGATGGCGTTCATCACCGTGGCCGCCTGGGACTTCGCCTTCGGGCCCGTCAACGAGACGATGCTCTACGGGGTCGTCGCGCTCTACCTCGCAGCCGCCAACGCCGGTCATGCCTATGGCCTCGATGGCGTCATTGAGAAGTCCGAGTTCTACGCCCATCACACTCCGGTGCTCCGCTACGTGGTGGGCTGATCGCCCACTGGGTCCTCGTCCACCGGACGGGCGCTCGGCACACAAGACCGGCGGGTCCTCGAGACCCGCCGGTCTACGTCTGTCCGCCCGTCGGTTCCTGAAGCTGTCCAGACATGGTGATTCCCCGATCGTCATCCGGTCGGATCGCAACCGAATTGCACGTGCTCGCCGACGGGCTGAGGGTCCGGCCTGCGACACGCTCCGAGGCGGGCGTCCGACCCGCAGGCGGTCGGCACGCAGGTCCCCCACCGCGGTCATCCAGGCGGAGCATTGCGCTATCGCCAAACGCGCCAGCAGGGCGCACTGCAAGGGGGAAGGTAACCACGATGACGAAGACGACGAAGACGATCTTTCGCGCAACCCCGCTGGGGGTGATCGTCAGCACGATCCTGATCGCCGGCTGCGTCGCCCCGGTCGGTGCGCGCGGCGAGCTCCGCGGCGTCGCCGACAACAACATGACCGACGCTGTCCGGGCGGCCACCATCCGAGCGGCTGCAGAGAACATCGGCGTCGCCGACAACAACATGACCGACGCTGTCCGGGCGGCCACCATCCGAGCGGCTGCAGAGAACATCGGCGTCGCCGACAACAACATGAGCGACGCGACCCACGCCGCGACCTACGGCACGCCCAGCTACCGCACCAGGGTCTACCCGTGGATGACCCACCACAGCGCCCACACGGCCGCCAACGCCGGCGTGGCAGACAACAACATGAGCGACGCGACCCACGCCGCGACCTACGGCGCGCCCTCCAGCTCACAGCGCGAGTTCCGCCCTCGGTAGCTCCTCGCCGAGCGGCGACCCTTCGCTCGAGACGCCCCTTCGATCACCGGGTTCGGGAGGGGCGTCTTGGTGCTGCCCGGGGCGGTGCGCGACGGCCAGCGGCCGGTCGAATCGGCCCGGCAGGCGTCTGAGATCATGGGCGCGGGTCGTCGCCCGGCCGGCCGGCCGGGCGGGGCGGGCCTGCGAGCTGGATGTCGATGCCGGAGCTCAGCGCCGGGAAGCGGGCGAACCTCCCGAACAGTGCGTTTGCGTACGTCGATTCGAAGGGTCGTCGACGGCTGCCGATCAACGACGAGGCACACGTCCGCAATGCACTGGCGCGCTTCGGCCAGACCCGGTTCGAGGACGACACCGCGCGCGAACGAGCACGCCGGCGGCTCCTGAAGGCAGCCCAGCGCTATGGGATCGCTCCGCTCGGGTTCATCACCGGCCAGCTCGAGTCGCAGCGACGCGAGGCCGATGCCGGCCGGCTGGTCATCGACCTGGGCGGGATCGGCGAGCCGGTCGAGCTCGAGGGACGGCTCCGGTCGGTGCTCCACGACCCCACCCTCCAGGTCGTCCACTGGTCGGAGTCCGCGGAAGCCTACCTTGACGCAGGAGGGCAGCCGGTCGTCCTGCCCGAGGCGGACGACGGCCGTGCCGTGACGCTGCTCGAAAGCCAGGGTCGCCCGATGACCGCCCTGATCCACGACCCGGCCGTGCTCAGGGATCGCGATCTCGCCCGGGCCGTGACCGCGGCCGTGCGGCTCGCGGTCGAGAACGAGCGGCTCGTCGGTGAGGTCGAGGCCCAGTCGAGCAGCGCCCGGAGCCTGCCGTCCGGGTTCGTGACGTTCCTCCTGTCCGACATCGAGGGGTCCAGCGCGATCCTCGACCGTCTCGGGGACCGCTATGCTGCGCTGCTCGCGGACGTCCGGCGGATCCTCCGGACCGCCGTCCGCAGGTCGGCCGGTCGCGAGGTCGACGCGCGGGCCGACGAGTACTTCGCGGCGTTCGCGCACGCCGCCGACGCGCTCGAGGCAGCGCTGGCGATCCAGCGTCGGATCGGCCAGCGGTCCTGGCCCGAGGGCGTGGCCGTCCTCCTGCGGATCGGCATCCACAGCGGCCGGCCGACCCTGACCGACGCGGGCTACGTCGGGCTTGCCGTCCACACGGCGGCCCGTCTCACGTTCGCCGGCCACGGCGGCCAGGTGCTGCTCTCCGGGGCTGCCCGTGGCGCGATCGAGGGCAGTCGGTTCCCGGCCATCGAGTTCCGGAGCCTTGGCGTCCACCGATTCCGCGGCCTGCGCGAGCCCATCGAGGTGTTCCAGGTGGTCGCCGAGCACCTGCCGCCATCGTTCCCCCCGCTGCGCGGCGGCACTCCCGTGGAGGAGTGAAGTCCAGGGCATTGCCTGGGAAACCTTTCTCCCTGTTCGGTGCCTCATTGATGTGTGACCTTTGGTGCGGACCGCCGCAGCGTCGGGCGAGCTGGTCGCGCGATACCGTCGACCACGGCCACCAGTGGAGCAGCCCTTTGACCTCGCACTCACCCGCCGATCGACTGCTGGCCGGTCCTCGCCTCGACGGCGAAGCCGAGCGCCTCGACGAGCACCTGGCGAGGCTCGGCGAGTTGCCGCGCGGCGAGGCGTCTCGCGACCTCATCCCCAACCTCGAGGCGAGCGGCCTGCTCGGGCGAGGCGGTGCCGGCTTCCCCGTCGGGCGCAAATGGCGGGCGCTGGCCGAACGCTCGCGCGGGGCGGCGGTGGTCGTCGTGAACGGCGCGGAGGGTGAGCCCGCGAGCCTCAAGGATCGGACATTGATCGCGCATCGTCCGCACCTCGTCGTCGACGGTGCGATCCTGGCCGCCGAGGCCGTCGGCGCCGACGAGCTCGTCTTCTACGTCGGCCAGGAGCATGAGGCTGCAGTCGCTGCCGTTCGCCGGGCAATCGACGAGCGGAGGAGCGAGCTTCCGCCTCGGACACGTCTCGTGCAGGCGCCCGTCGGCTACATTGCGGGCGAGGCGTCCGCGGCCGTCCACTACATCAACAACTGGGATCCTCGGCCGACGACCACCCCTCCGCGCGTCTCCGAGAGCGGCGTCGCCGGTCGCCCGACGCTCGTCCAGAACGTGGAGAGCCTGGCCTACGCGGGCCTCATCGCTCGGTTCGGCGAGCGTTGGTATCGCTCGGCCGGTCGGCTCGATTCGCGCGGAACGGCGCTGATCACGATCACCGGCTCGATCCCGGAGCAGGGCGTTCGGGAGATCGAGCTCGGTGCCACGATCGGCGAGGTCGCCACCGCGGTCGGCGCCCGAGCGGAACGGACGCAGGCGGTCGTGCTCGGGGGCTACTTCGGGACCTGGGCCTCCACCGGCGCGGCCTGGGATCTCCCGCTCGATCCGGCCGTGATGCAGTCGATCGGCCTGACGTTCGGCTGTGGCGTCGTGGGTCTGCTGCCCACCGATGTCTGCGGCGTGTCGGCGACCGCCGAGATCATGGGGTTCATGGCGAAGGAGAGCGCGGGCCAGTGCGGTCCGTGCCTTTACGGGCTGCGGGCCCTCGGGGACGCCACTGCGAGGATCGCCACGAGCCAGGCCGGTGCCGACGACCTCGAACGCGTCGAGCGGTGGACGTCCCAAATTGGCGGGCGAGGTGCCTGCCATCACCCGGACGGCGCGGTCCAACTGATGGCGAGCGCCCTGAACGTCTTCGGCGACGAGTTCGGCCTCCATGCCCGGATGGGACGCTGCTCGGTCACCGGGTCGCGGGTCCAGGTCGCCTAGGATGAAGGTCCGGCTCCGCGTCGATTGGATCCGCTGCGATGGCTATGGCCTGTGTGGGGACCTCGTCCCCGAATTGATCGACCTCGATGAGTGGCGCTATCCGATCGTTCCTTCGGGACCGGTCGATGCCGCGCTCGTTCACGACGCCCAGCGAGCGGTCGACTGCTGTCCGATGAACGCTCTCGTGCTCGAAGCGGTGGACGCCGGCCGACGATCCAAGTGACGGCCGCGCCCTAGGTCCGCCGCCCAGTTGACTGGCCGCGTGGTGCCCTCGTTGGCCTGGCTGTCGTCGGGCGCGTAGCATCGTGCGGTGCACGTCTACATCGAGACCGAGCGCCTGATCCTGCGCCGCTTCACACCCGACGACGTGGACCTCGCCACAGCGCTCGATGCCGACCCGGCCGTCATGCGCTACATCAACGGCGGTCGGCCGACGCCGCGCGACGAGATTCGTGACGACTACCTGCCGGCGTGGATGGCCTACTACGAGGCGGGCGATCGGTACGGCTTCTGGGCAGCCATCGAGAAGCGCACCGGAGCGTTCCTCGGCTGGTTCCACCTCCGCCCGCAGGAGGCCGATCCGGACGATGAGCCGGAGCTTGGCTTCCGGCTGATCGCCTCGGCCTGGGGGCGGGGGTACGCGACCGAGGGGAGCCGGGCGCTGATCCGAAAGGCCTTCGAGGACCTCGGCGCGCGCCGGGTGTATGCCACGACGATGGTGGTGAACGTGGCATCACGCAGAGTCATGGAGAAGGCCGGGCTCCGGTTCGTCCGGGTGTTCCACCAGCCGTGGCCAGACCGGATCGAGGGCGAGGAGCTCGGCGACGTCGAGTACGCACTGACCCGCGACGAGTGGCAGGCCGGACGGGACGCGGAGACCTGATACCCGAGCGATCGTGAACGATGGGCTCGTGAGCGGGGGCGCCCGAGGACGCGACTGCGCATCGCGAGAAATGCGACTGGGGGTGTAGAGCTGGCCACGGAGGTGGGACACTTCCTCGGATGCAGGCTGCACCGCCGACAACCCCCTCGCGTCGATTGACACGATTCGTCCCGATCCTTGAATGGTCGCGAAGCTACGACCGCCGATGGCTCCGCGGCGACCTCATCGCGGGCATCGCGGTCGCTGCGATGATCGTGCCCAAGAACCTGGGCTACGCAGGCATCGCGGGCGTCCCGATCGAGAACGGGCTCTATGCCGCCGCGGCGGCCGCGATCATCTACAGCATCTTCTGCACGTCTCGACACATCTCGACCGGCCCAAGCTCGTCGCTCGCGGCCGTCGCCGGCGGCGCTGTCCTCGTGACCGGCCTGAGCGGCACCGACGCCGCGCAGCTCGTGGCGGCGATCGCCATCGCTACCGGGGCCTTGTTCCTGCTGGTCGCCGTCCTGAAGCTCGGCTGGCTCGCCAGTTTCCTCTCGCGAGCGGTCGTGACCGGTTTTCTTGCCGGCGCCGCGATCGACGTCGTCATCGGCGAGCTGCCAAAGCTCACCGGCACCTCCGCCGACGGCGTGAATGCCTGGCAGGAGTTCGCGTCGTGGGTCCGGGGCCTGGGCGATCTCAGCCCGGCGACGCTGCTGGTCGGCCTGGTCGCCCTCGCCGTCATCCTCGGGCTTCGTTTCGCGTTCCCGAGAGTCCCCGGTGCGCTCGTCCTCGTGGTCGGCGGCCTGGTCGGCTCGGTGGTCTTCGACCTTGGAGCGCACGGGGTCGCGCTGGTGGGCCCCGTGCCGCGCGGCCTGCCGCTTCCGCAGGTGCCATCGCTCGAGGTCGTGTCGCACAACTTCCCGGCGATCGCCATCGCGGCCATCGCGCTCCTGCTGATCGGGTTCTCCCAGACAGCGGGCGACGCCCAGGCATTCGCCACGAGACATCGGTATCGGATCGACCTCAACCAGGAGTCGGTGGCCCAGGGGATGGCGAACCTCGGCGCCGGTGTCTTCCAGGGCATGCCGGTGTCGACCAGCCTTTCGGCGAGCTCGCTGAACGAGTCTGCCGGGGCGAGGACGCCGGTCGCCTCGCTCGCCACTGGAGGGATCGTCCTCGCGACCTTGATCCTGCTCGCCCCCCTGTTCTCCGAGCTGCCCAAGGCCGTCCTGGCCGCAATCATCATCGACGCGGTCGTCTTCGGGATGATCGACCTCCCAGAGTTCCGGCGCCTGCGGCGGGTGAAGCCGTTCGACTTCTGGATCGCGCTGGCGGCGGTCATCGGCGTGCTGTCGGTGGGCGTGCTCCTCGGCGTGGTCGTCGGCATCCTGCTGTCCCTGCTCTGGCTCATCCACGTCGCGACCCGGCCGTCGATGCCGATCCTGGGTCGTGAAACCGGCACGCAGGTGTACCGCGATCTCGCCGAGCACCCGGACGACGAGACCGACCCCGGCGTGGCGGTGATCCGGATCGACGGTGGCCTGTTCTTCGCGACGGCTGGGGCGCTTGACGAGCGCGTCCGCTCGATCCTCGGGAGCCAGCCCGGTCTGGACTCCCTGGTGCTGGACTTCGAGGGCGTCAACTTCGTGGACTCGCAGGGTGCGGCGAAGTTGAACGAGCTCCGCGAGCTGTCCGAGGCGAACGGGATCGAGCTTCGCCTGGCCCGCGTGAAGCCCGGCGTGTCCGACGTGCTGGACGCGGATGGGCTCATCGCCCGGATCGGGCGCGACAGGATCCACGGCAACGTCCACCGGGCGGTCGAGGCGGCCCAGGTCGCCAGTGCTCGAAGACAGGCAGACGCGGCACGCCCGCCCACACCGTAGCGAGTCGGCATCGAGACGGAGCGCGACCGGACGGCGCCCAGAGCGTTGAGCGCGCACGAGCACCAAGGCTCGACATACCCGCTCGGGTCATATGCCCGGCTTCGCTACCCGCACGGAGAGGGCTCTTCGCCGCGGCTTGTCCGGCGTACGCTGCTCGCCATGGTCGCGTGCCCATCGTGTGGTGTGGAGAGCCCCGACGGATTCCGGTTCTGCCCGGGTTGCGGCTCGCCGCTCTCGACTCAGGCCACGCCGACCGCGGCCCCCGAGGAGCGCAAGGTCGTGACCGCCTTGTTCTGCGACCTCGTCGGCTTCACGGCAACGTCTGAAGGCGCCGACCCCGAGGACGTCGACTGGATGCTGACCGCGTACTTCGCGATGGCCCGCTCGCAGATCGAGGCGCATGGCGGGGTGGTCGAGAAGTTCATCGGCGATGCGGTGCTCGGGGTGTTCGGCGTGCCGGCGGCCCACGAAGACGATCCCGAGCGTGCTGTCCGGGCGGCCCTCCGGATCGTCGACGAGGCCGAGCGGCTGCCGGGCCTGGCCGGGGCGCCGCTTCGCCTCCGGGTCGGGATCAACACCGGCGAAGCCCTCGTCCGCCTCGGGGTCGTCCCGGGTTCGGGAGAGCGGTTCCTCGCCGGCGACGCGATCAACACCGCGTCGCGCATCCAGTCGGTCGCACCGGAGATGGGCGTCGCCGTCGGTCCCGGCACGTACGAGGCGACGAAGGGGCTCTTCGACTACGAGGAGCTCCCACCAGCGACTCTGAAGGGCAAGGTCGAGCCGGTCCGGGTCTTCCATGCTCGATCTCCCCTGGCGCGCCTCGGCGTCGATCTCACCCGCGCGAGCGACAGCCCGTACGTCGGCCGGGAGATCGACCTCGGCCTGCTGAAGGGCCTCTTCGACAAGAGCGTCGCCGCGAGCTCCGTCCAGCTCGTCACGGTCGTCGGCGAGCCCGGCATCGGCAAGAGCCGGATCGTGGCGGAGCTCCTCGCTCACGCCCAGGCCAAGGCGCCCGCCTTGACCTGGCGCCAGGGCCGGTGCCTGCCATACGGCGACGGTGTCACGTTCTGGGCCCTCGGCGAGATCGTCAAAGCCCAGGCCGGCATCCTTGAGACCGACGACCCCGAGGTTGCGACCCACAAGATCGACGGCGTCGTCCCGGCGGGACCCGACCGCGACTGGCTTCGCCAGCGCCTCCTCCCGCTGGTCGGGGTTGATGCCAGCTCGGGGGCCGAGCGAGAGGAGCTCTTCGCCGCCTGGCGGACCTTCCTCGAGGCGGTCGCCGAGCAAACCCCGACCGTGCTCGTGTTCGAGGACATCCACTGGGCCGACGACGCGATGCTCGCCTTTCTCGAGCACCTCGCCGATCGAGCCGAGGGCGTCCCGCTCCTCCTCGTCGCCACGGCCCGGCCCGAGCTTTTCGAGCGACAGGCGACCTTCGCCGCGGGTCTACCGAACGTCAACCGGATCAACCTCGCCCGGCTGAGCGACGAGGAGACCGGGCGACTGGTGGCCGGGCGGCTCGGTGCGGCCGTCCCCCCTGGCCTCCAAGCGCCGATCCTGGAGCGGGCCGAGGGCAATCCCCTGTACGCTGAGGAGTTCGTCCGGCTGCTGCGCGACCGAGACCTGCTCGTCGAGACCGATGGAACCGTGTCGCTCCGACCCGGCGCCGAGGTTCCCTTGCCCGACTCGATCGGGGCCCTCATCGCCGCTCGACTCGACACGCTCACAGCCGACCGGAAGGCGATGCTCGCCGACGCCGCGGTCGTCGGCAAGGTCTTCTGGGCCGGGGCGGTCGCCGCGATGGGCCACCGTGACGTTGCCGAGGTCAGCGAGGCGATGCACGAGCTTGTGCGCAAGGAGCTCGTCCGGTCGGCCCGCCATTCCTCGATGGCCGGCGAGACCGAATACGCCTTCTGGCATGTCCTGGTCCGCGACGTCGCCTACGGGCAGCTCCCGCGAGCCTCGCGCGCCGCCCGCCACGTGTCCGCAGCCACGTGGCTCGAGGCCAAGGCGGGCGAGCGGGCCGAGGACATCGCCGAAGTCCTCGCTCACCACTACGCGACCGCCCTCGAGCTCACCCGGGCCGCCGGTCAGAACGAGCAGGCTGCCGAGCTCGAAGGGCCGGCGCTGCGGTTCTTGGCGCTTGCCGGCGAGAAGGCCCTGAACCTCGACCTCACGACGGCAGTCGCGTCATTCGAGCGTGCCCTTGCCCTGACCCCACCAGGACACGAGCGACGTCCCGAACTGCTGGCCAGCTTCGCTGACGCGGCCGGTGACGTCGGACGCCTGACCGACGCAGTCGCGGCCGCGAAGGAGGCGATCGCCTTGTTCCGGGCGCGCGGTGATCTGGCGGCTGCCGTCGATGCGATGGGTGTGCTTGGGGGCTGCTACTTCTACCTCGCCGATCCGCGTCAGTGGGCTCTTTCGACGGAACGGTTGGCCCTCGCCGGGTCCCTGCCACCAGGCCCGGCGGTCGCCCGGGCCCTTACCGGCGCCGCACGCGTCGCGAGCTTCTCAGGCCAGGAAGAGACGGCCGTAAGGCTCTCCGATCGTGCGATCGTCCTCAGCGAGGAGATCGGCGAGCCATCGTTCCGTGCGCTCATGCCGCGGGGCCAGGCTCGGTGCAATCTCGGTGACGCTGGCGGCCTCGACGACATCCGGGAGGCCGTCGAGCAGGCGACCCAGGCTGGCCAGTTCGCATTCGCCGCCCTCTGCCAGAACAACCTGTCTGCGCTCCTCCTGCCATTCGAAGGTCCGACGTCCTCCCTGGCGGTCGCCCGAGCTGGGATGGGCGTCGCGCGGGCGCGCGGCCTCGTCGGCCTCGTGGACACCTTCGCCGCCACGACGGCCCTGATGCTCCTCGCCTCAGGGGCGTTCGACGACGCGCTCGAGATCGTCGAGGGCCTCGAGGCGGATCTGACGACCGATGCGAACTGGCTCGTCCTGGCCGAGGTCCGTTCCTACCGGGCCTGGATCCTGACGGCACGCGGCAAGGCCGACGCGGTCGTAGGCTCGCTCGACTGGATCGTAACTACCGTTCGGGGCGCGCAAGTGCCGGAATACATGGTCTTCGGGCTTGGCGCACCCGGCGAGACACGTGCCAGCCTGGGCCAGGAAGCGACTGCGGCAGCCCTGCTCACCGAGATCGCCGAGGAACCGCGAACGCGACGCCAGGTTACCTACCCGGCGTTGCTCCCCAGCTTGGTGCGTACCGCCGTCACGATCGGCGATGAGGCCCTCGGAAAGCTGCTCTGCGACGGCGTCGACCGCCGGTTCGCCTATGCAGACCTCGCTCTGACCGCGGCCCAAGGCGTCTTCGAGGAAGCGCATGGCGAGCTTGCCACCGCGTCTGCTACCTACGGTGATGCCGCCGAGCGCTGGGAGCGGTTCGGGGTCGTCCCGGAACAGGGGTTCGCGCTGCTGGGTCGGGGCCGGTGTCTGGTCGGGCACGGGCGACCGACGGAAGCCGCGCCAGTGCTCCAACGAGCTCGAGGTATCTTCGAGCGGCTCGGCGCCGCCCCGGCGCTCGCCGAGACGGACACATTGCTCGACCTGGCGGGCGTCTCACACTGATCGATCCTGCCGGGCCGAAAGGGGCGACTGGACAGGCCTCCCGTTGCCTGGCGCGCCCGGAGGGCGCCGGGCGCGCACGAACAACACGCGACACAATGCGCCCAGGCCCCTGATCAGGACGCCCGCGCCGCCGCTCACTGCGGCTTCGGCGGGACCCGCGTCGCTTCGTGACGAACGCCTCTGGCCCTGCCGGAGCCCGTCGGCGCATCCTGCCGTCGACGCGGGGCTGGCCGCAGCCAACATGCTGGTCGCCTGGGCCGCGCCGAGCCAATGGCGGCAGACCGAGGAAGGACAGACAATGAAGGCGATCGTGCAGGAACAGTACGGCTCGGAGGAAACGCTCCGGCTCAAGGACATCGACAAGCCAGAAGTCGGCGATGGCGAGGTCCTCGTGCGGGTGCACGCGGCATCCATCCATGTCGGTGACTGGGTGCTCATGGGCGGTAAGCCGTTCGTCATGCGCATGGCGACCGGGCTCCGCCGACCGAAGCACCCCATCGCCGGCACTGACGTCGCGGGGACGGTCGAGGCAATCGGCGCGAACGTGACGGGCATCCGACCGGGTGATGAGGTCTTCGGGTGGGTCGCGGGCGCATTCGCCGAATACGCCTGTGCGACCGAGGATCACTTCGTCATGAAGCCGGCGAATCTCACATTCGAGCAGGCTGCGGCGGTCGGCGTCTCCGCCACCACCGCGCTCCAGCTGCTGCGCGATCAGGGCCACGTCCAGCCGGGCCAGAAGGTCCTCATCAACGGCGCGTCGGGTGGCGTGGGTACGTTCGCGGTGCAGATCGCCAAGGCCTTCGGTGCGGAGGTCACCGGCGTCACCAGCACGCGGAACGTCGAGCTGGTCCGCTCGATCGGCGCCGACCATGTCATCGACTACACCCAGGAGGACTTCACGCAGGGCGCTCAGCGCTACGACTTCATCCTCGACAACGTGGGCAACCACTCGTTGGCGCAGACCCGGCGAGCCCTGACTCCCACGGGGAAGCTGCAGCCGAACGGCGGCGGCCACTCGGGCGGCGCCTTGGGGACCGTCATCAAGGCGATGGTGGTGTCGATGTTCGTGCACCAGCAGCTGGGCCCGTCGGTCAAGTTCCAGAACCACAAGGACCTCGTCGCCCTCAAGGAGCTCGTGGAAGCCGGGAAGGTCAGCCCGGTCATCGACGGCAGCTACCCCCTGGCTGAAACGCCCAGGGCGTTCGGTCATGTGGGAGATGGGCATGCGAAGGGCACGGTCGTGATCACCGTGCCACTGGGTGGCGGTCTGGCCTGAGCAGGGCTCGCCGATGGCCGGCAAGCCGTGCACTCTTTGCGCCCCTGGAGGGCGCTGGAGGCACCGAGGAGTACAGCGGGTCGGGCTGGTAAGCGGAGGCTGCGAGCGACGTTGGACGAACGGATTCGGACCGCTGCGGACCCACGGGCGGGAGACCAATGAGAGCCATCGTGTGCGCGGACTACGGACCACCGGATGTTCTTCGACTCAGAGACGTTCCGAAGCCCGTTCCGAAGGACAACGAAGTGCTGGTTCGGATCCGCGCCACGACGGTCAGCGCGGCCGATTGCGAGCTGCGGCGATTCGACTTCGCCCCCTGGATCTGGGTGCCGATGCGGCTGGCGTTCGGCATCCGCAGACCACGACGACCCGTGCTCGGGCAGGAGCTCGCCGGTGAGGTCGAGTCAGTTGGCCAAGATGTCAGGTCGCTCAGGAAGGGCGACCGGGTCTTCGCAGCAACGGGCATCGGCTTGGGAGCCTACGCGGAGTACATCTGCCTGCGCGAGAACCCCCAGACCGGGGCGATCGCGACGATGCCGGCGAACCTGGACTACGCCGAGGCTGCGGCCGTGCCCTACGGAGGAGTCGAGGCCCTGCGGTTCCTGCGGAAGGCGGACGTCCGGAGCGGACAGAGGGTCCTGGTCAACGGCGCGGGAGGGAGCTTCGGCACGTTCGCGGTCCAGCTCGCCAAGGTCCTCGGGGCGCACGTGACCGCGGTGGACAGTGCGCCGAAGCTGGGAATGCTGCGCACGATCGGCGCGGACCGCGTCATCGACTACGCCCAGGAGGACTTCACCGACAGCCCTGAGACCTACGACGTCATCTTCGACGTGGTCCGCGGCACACCGTCCGCTCGCACGGTGAGGTCGCTGACCGAGAACGGATGGCTGCTCATGGCCAATCCGGGCTTCCTGCAGATCGCTCGCGCCAGGTGGGCGGCGAGGGGGAGCAAGAAGCGGGTGTCGTTCGCACCAACGGGCCCGACGAGCGAGGACCTAGCCTACCTGCGAGGCCTCATCGAGGCGGGACGGCTGCACCCGGTCATCGACCGGCAGTTCGCGCTCGAGCAGATGGTCGAAGCTCACAGGTACGCCGAAACCGGACAGAAGCTGGGGAACGTCGTTGTCGTCGTCGCATAAGTGCGGCCGCGATCGCAGCCTCCCAGCGGGCGCATCACCCTGCTGAAACTCTCTGGCACGCGGGAGATGGCGCGCCCGGAGGGATTCGAACCCCCGACCTGCTGATCCGAAGTCAGCTGCTCTATCCACTGAGCTACGGGCGCGCGGCAGCCGACAGGCTATCACCGACCGAGCGGGGGAGCGAACGGATCAGGCGCTCGCGGTGCCCGGCGCCGGCGGTGGCTCGACCTCGCGCAGGAGCGCCTGGCCCGAGGCCCAGTCGGCGACGTGGTCGCGGCGGAGCCGGCGCTCGTCGGCGTCGAGCAGCGTCCACAGCTCGGGGTGGCCGGCGCGCAGCGCCGGGCTCGTCCGATAGCGCTCGATGAAGTCGCCGACGAACGCCGCGTAGCGGGCGACCGGACCGGCCCCCGCGAGGCGGCTCTCGAAGCCGGGGATGAAGTCGACGGCCATGAGCAGCCGGCCGAAGAACGCACCGACGGCCTCCGCACCATGGTCCCAGCCCTGCGAGTGACCGCCCCGCCGGAGGAGCGGCGTCGGCGAGGTGAAGACGGCGATCGTCGTGTCCTCGATCGACGCTGCCGCGAGGCGCCCGCCGAAGGTCAGGTACTCGTTCGAGACATGGAGTCGATCGACGATCTGGATCCGGCCCCACGAGAACTCGGTGTCGACCGGGAGCCGGGTGTCGCGCGACAGGATCCGCGGGGCGCCACGCCCGCCCGACGTCACCCAGTACTCGACGAGCTCGGGGTCGTAGTGATGGAGCGTCGGCTCGGGCCGGAAGGCGACCAGCAGGTAGGCCGGACCGGGCCGGTCCGGCAGGTCGGAGCTGGCGATGAAGCCGAGGTTCGCGAGCAGGCTGGCAGCACCCGCCGGATCCAGCTGAGACGGCAACGGCTGCAGGTGGGTCATCGGTTCGACCCGGACGGGCATCAGCCCGCCCCGACGGTCCCTCCAGCTGCGCCGGCCGGCGTCGCCACATGGGCATCCTCGGCCAGCACCGGGATCAGGAAGCGCTCCTCGCGGTCGATGTGGGCACGGAGCAGCGCCTCGAGCCCGAACAGGTGACAGCGGAGCTCGGGCAGGCGGTCATGCGAGCCGTCGTGGGCAAGGCGCTGCTGGTCGGCGCGCAGGGTCGTCGTCATCTCACGGATCTGGGCGTGATCGAAGCGGGCCGATCGGGTCGCCCACGGCGTTCCGGCGCGCGCGTCGATCTCCGGATAGAGCCACGTCTCCTCCCAGGCGGCGTGCGGCTCCAGGACGCGTTCCATCCAGCCGAGGACCTCGAGGACGTGGACCGAGACCTCGGGCGTCGGCCAGCGGCCGATCTCACAGGCGACGTCGTGGATCCGGTTGATCCCGCCCTTCAGCTCTCGATGCTCGTGCTCGGTGAACGCCCAAACTGCCCCGGGAGCGCCTGCCATGTCAGCCATCGTTCCGTCCTCGCTGGACTCCCACTCACTGAATTCTACGCCCTCCACGATCGGCCAACGGGTCGTTGCTGGGCAGACTCCAAAGTCACCATCGCGCGGGCCATCCGGCCCGTTCCCCCGTGCAGTCGCGTTGGTCGATTCGGGCTAGATCGTCCGGTTGGCGAGCTCGAGCTGGTGCCGGGTCCAGCCGCGGAGGTTTGCCAGGCGGCGTCGATCGAGGCGGTCGCACGCCCAGCTCCAGTGGACCGAGATCATGTCGCCGGGCTCGATGTCGGCGATGAAGCCGGCGCCGTCCCGCCAGGCCTGGACGCGCTCGAGCTCGGGAGCCGCAAGCTGCAGCTGTCCATCGATCAGCCGGATTGGCTCGATCGCCGCGATCAGCCAGTCGCCCTCGACGGCCACGACCTGGCCCCAGCGGATTCGACAGCCGTCGATCACCTTGAGGACGTCGTCGACCCGATCGCTCCGCAGGAGGCCGATCCGGGGGAAGACGTCGAGCACGTGGAACGCGTGGACCGGTCGCGCTCCGTCGGCTGGCTTGCCGGCGAGCCAGCTCCACTCCCGCCCGTCGACGCGCGGCTTGAAGCGCGTCTCGAGCGACGCCGCGAGCTGCATCGGTGGCACCCGGTCGAGCAGCTCGTTGCCCAGCCAGTAGGCTTCGACGACCTCCCGGTCGAGCGGATCGGGCCGGCCGTTCGATCGGGCGATGAGCTCGAGGTACGGCCACGCGCCCTCGAACCGGCGGGCCAGCGCGCGCAGGTCCTCCTGGTGGCGGCCGTCGACGGCGAGCTCGAACAGCTCGGCCGCGTCGGCCGGACCGCAGTACCCGAGCCGGTTCGGCCCGAACGCGTAGCGAGCGAACAGCAACGGGCCGGGCACGACCTGCCGCCGAGTCCGGCGGACCGGCTCGAAGGCGATCGTCGGGGTCAAGCGCGGCGATCGCCGGCGAGCGGCCGGCGCCACCCAGCCAGGTCAAGCATCGACGGTCGCGCTCTGGGTCACGCTGGCGGACGGTCCGACAGCCGAGCGGCCTCGGACGGCGACGATGGCGGTCAACCCGACCGCGCCGGCGATCAGGACGTAACCACCCGCGAGATCGAGCGTCGGCGGGCCGCCCTTGGCCAGCGCCTGGAGCGCGCCGGTGATCACGGCTCCACCGACGAGCACGCTCGTGACGACGGTCGCGGGTGCCCGATGGAGCGCCCCGAACCACATCCCGACGTAGCCCGCGAGGATGAGACCGGTCAGCACGATCCAGGCCCACGCCTGGGGCGGCAGGGCGAGGATGCCGCCGGCCCGGCCCGTGAACGCCACGTAGCCGACGAGGACGATGAGCCCGATCCCGAGCCGGCCCACGGCGACGATCGGGGTGGCGACGCCGCGCAGGACTCGCCGGACGATGACGACCTCGACCGCCCAGCACAGGGTGGCGACGAGGATGAGCGTCTCGCCGACGCCCCACGCGATGCCACGCGGCGGCAGGACCAGGGCCTGGCCGACCACGAGCGCTCCGAGCGCCGCGAGCTGGATCGGGCCGAGCCGCTCCGCGAGCAGCGGGACCGCCATGATCGCGACCCACACGAACATCGTCTTCTGGATGAACGCGGCCGACGGCGCGCTGGCCATGGCAAGGCCGACGAAGAAGAGCAGGAACGCAATGCCACCCCCGACGAGCCCGACGACCGTCAGGCCGACCCAGCTCGACCGGCTAACCCGGCGGACGTCCGCCGGCCGGACGAGCAGGGCGGCGACCGACAGCAGCACCCCGGCCGCGACGAGGTTCTTGAGCGTCGTGTAGACGGCCGCGTCAGGCACCTGCTTCACGGCAAACCCGTTGAGCCAGATGGCGAGGCCGCTGATGCACGCGGCGACCACCGCGAGGCCGACGCCCCAACCGACCGTGACCGGGATCGCGGGCACGCGGCCCGCCAACACCCTGCGTTGCTCACTCATGACCTGCTCCTCGCTCATCGACTGCTTCGTTTGGTGTGGCGCCCGAGGCCACGGCGACCGCGGTCTGCATTTCGCCCGCGGTGGGCTCATCGATCCGGCGCAGCACGGCACTGCCCGCGACGACCACCCAGTCCCCGACCCGGACGTCGGGCTCGAGGAGGATCGACGCCTCCCGGCGCCGGCCGGCAACATCGAGCGTCGCGGTGGAGCCGTCGAGCGCGGTGACCAGGCCGGGAGCCATCAGGCACATCACGACCTCCCGTCGGTCATCGGACCGGCCGGCCGGACGTCTGCGACGGCGTCGAGGATCGTGGCTGCCAGCGTCGAGAGCCCGGCCGCAACCGGCCGGCTGAACGGGCGCCCGAGGCCGAACTGCGAACCGCCGATCGCGACGATCCGGCCCCTGAAGGGTCGCCCTCGGATCATCTCGGCGAGGCCTACGACCTCGCGGATCGCGAGGGCATGCGACGAGCGGGGATGGATCTGCTCGTCCTGGCCGATCAACCCGCTGAGCGGCAGCTCCACGACGGCGCCCGGATCGATCCCGGTCGCGGCGTCGACCACGACCACGCCGGCATCCCTGGGGATCGACAGGAGATCGTCGATGTCGAGCTGGCCGACCGTCCGGATCGCGACGTCGGGTGGGAAGGACGAGCCGAGGGACCCGGTGGCGGCCATCGGGGCGCCGTCATCGCCACGGTCCGACGAGCCGCACACGAGCACCTCGACCGCGACCGCCGGCTGGCCGCGGAGATGCGACGCGGATCCGGTCGGCTGTCGCCGCACGAACACCTGGCTCATGACAGGTCCTCGACGCTCAGCTCCAGGAAGTGCGTCGCGCAGCTGATGCA
>CAVWJB010000002.1:0-378843 GCA_963755285.1 uncultured Chloroflexia bacterium
TGACTTAGGATGTGGATCAGGCGGGAGTAGCTCAGTCGGTAGAGCGTCAGCCTTCCAAGCTGAATGTCGCGGGTTCGAGACCCGTCTCCCGCTCCAACCCTCGTTGTGGCCGGAGCTCAGGGGCGTGGCTCCGACGGCGGCATCATCGCGTCGTCCGCGTAGTCCCAGCACGTGATCACGTCCGGCTCGAGCTCCGCAATCACCCCGGGGTCAACACTCAGGTACGCCAACGGGTCCGTCGTGGGGTCGAAGGCATCGACGTACGGCCGGCAGATCCCGAGCCCGATGTCGTGGTAGCCGTCACGGGTCATCCGGACGCGACCGCGGACCTCGATCGCCCGGTATGGGTGGGCGTCTTCGGCGAGCACCACGGTCGCCCGGGGATCTGCCTCCAGGATCGGGATCTTGCGATCGCCGCCGGGGAACTGGAAGACGAACCGACCGGCCACGAACCGATGCCAGACGGGCCGGCTGAAGACCCGGCCGTCCGGCAGGCTCATGGAGATCACGGCCGCGCACGGCTGGTCGAACAGGTCGCCGAGATCCGACGGTGCCAATCCACGTCGCATGACGCTGATCTCCGGCCACACCAGGGGTCGCGGAGACGATACTACGCCGGCCCTTCGGCACCGCGGCCGGCCAGGGTCCTCAGCCCGGGCACTCCAGCAGTCCCGCGGCCTGCTTGGCGGCGAGCACCCGGAGCGCCGCCTCGTCGACTCGACGCGCGAAGACCGGGTCGGCGGCGACCCTGGCCCGGACGGCAGCGATCATCGCGACCGTCGCGGCACTCGTCTTCGACACGACGAGGTCTCCTCCGGCCAGGAGGAAGTCGACGGCGCGATCGCCGACCGGGACGGACCTGACGGCGGCCGTCGCGCCCAGGTCGTCCGACATGACCACGCCTTCGAACCCGAGATCGTGCCGAAGCAGGTCGCCGATGACGACCGGCGAGAACGCGGCGAGGCGGTCCGGATCGATCTTGGCGTAGGTGGCGAGGGCGACCATCACGAAGGGCACACCGGCCGCGATGCCCATCCGGAACGCCCCGAGCGACGGAGCCGTGCGGGTCGTGGTCCGGTCCACCACGCCGGCGGCGAAGTCCGTGTTGCCGACCACCCGGCCGAGACCGGGGAAGTGCTTGGCCGTCGTCGCGACGCCGGCCTGGCTCATCCCCCGCATGAACGCCACCGCGTGCCGCCCAGCGTCGAGCGGATCGTGGCCGTACTCCCGTCGGAGACGGCCGATCGGCGCGTTCGTCTCGTCCGCGCCCGGTGGAACAACGTCGAACACCGGCGCGAAGTCGAGATTGACGCCGGCGGCGCCAAGCTGATGCCCCCAGGCGAGGGCATCCTTCTCGAGCGTCTGAGGGCTGAGGCCTCCCTGGGCGAGGGCGGACGGGATCGAGTCGAACCCGGGACCGGTCAGCGCCTGGATGAGCCCGCCTTCCTGGTTCGCCGCGACGAAGAACCCGACCCGGCCCGTCGCGGCCTCGGTCGCCTCGGCCTGGACGGCATCGGCGATCCGCCGGACGCCGGCGACGCCGATCGACGTCGTCGCGGTGAACCAGACCGAGCCGACGTGCTGGCTCCGGATCGCATCGAGCTCGGCCGGCCCGAGCCGGTCATCGGCCAGACCCAGCAGGAAGAGCTGGCCGATCCGCTGGTCGCCGGTCAGGGCGGTCAGCGCCCGCTCGGCGCACGACGGCGCAGCGCTCGTCGCCGGGCTCGTCGGGGTCGCGGCCGGCGGACCGGATGGCGTCGCCGTGGGCGACGCGACGCGCGACGGGCGAGACCGGCAGCGACGTGCTCGGCGAGACCGTTGGCGTGGCGCACGCCGTGACGAGCAGGGCCACGACACCGAACGCGATGCCGCCCCGGACGCGTCGAGCCGGCCGTCGCGGCAGGCAGCCCTCCAGTCGACGTCGGGTCAACTCGCTAGCCGGTCACGGGCTCGCCGAACCAGGTGACGCCGTCGTCGCCGATCCACACGACGCCGACCGGCGTCACGATCATCTGACGCGACGCCTGGATCTCGACCGGCGGCGCCGACGTGCCGCTGAACGAGAGCGGGTGCCAGGTTCGACCGTCGAGCGACGTCCAGCCGGCCTGCTTCTTGCCACCGCGGTAGGCCAGCATCCGGTCACCGTCCCCGACGACCGTGCCATTCTCGATCAGGCCGCTGCCCTCGGCCTCACCGGTCCAGACCCCGAGCGGCGGGTACTTGGCGAGCTGCGTCCAGGCGTTGCCGTCGGGCGATGCCCACCAGATCGAGGTCCCCGGTGCGAGGCCATCCGAACCGAAGGCCAGGAGCCCAGCCGGCCCGACGACCAGCCGCGAGGCACTTGTCCCGGCGGACTGATCGATCCCCTTGACCGGCAGAGCGTGCTTCGCCCACGTCCGCCCATCCGACGAGGTGAGGGCCGTCGCCCGGCCGGCGTCGCCGCTCGTCTGGCCGACGGCGACGAACCCGGAGTCGAATGCGGCCACGTTGCCGAGCTCGAAGCGGGCCGGCAGCGTATTCGCCGGGAGGGTCTCCCAGGCGACCCCGTCGGGCGAGAGCGCCATGGCGGGTCCCGCATCGGTCGGGCTTGATGACCAGCAGGCCCGGGCTGCCCGCCTGGAGCATCGGGGCGTCGAGGCCACCGCCTTCGAACATCGGATGGAGCGGGAGGTCAGGTCCCGGGTGGGCGGTCCAGCTGACGCCGTCCGACGAGGTCCAGGCCTGGAGCGGAGCGGCGAGCGTGAAGCAGTCGGGTGCCTCGTTGTCGGAGCAGGCGTCCTCTCCTCCCTGGAGCGTCAGCGCGACGAGGCCAGCGGCCGTCTCGCCGACGCCGAGCACGATCGCGGACGGTCCGAGGACGACCGGGTCGAGGGCGCCCCAGGTGCTGCCATCGGACGAGACCCAGACCGGCGTGCGCGACGTCGCGCCGCTCACGACCGGAGCGCCGACCGCGACGTACCCGCCATGCCAGCGGATCATCGAGCGGACCTTGCCGAGCGGGTCAGCGGCGGCGAGCCTTCGCCAGGCGATGCCCGACCACGCGGCGGCCGGGTCCGCCGGCGCGGCCGTGACGAACGCGGGCGTCAACGACGGCAAGGCGGATGGGGTGGCTGATTCGGTCGCGGCCGGCGTCGCGAGCGCTTGGCTGGCCGGGGCGCTCGGCGAGGCCGCGGCCGTCGGAGCGGCCGTCGACGGCGTCGCCGCGGGTGGCGCCGCACAGGCAGCCAGGGCGCTGCACAGGACGACGATCAGGACGGTTCTCATCACGTGACCCCCAGCTGGGCGGGTCGGGTTCGCCACTGGCTCGGCGCGGCCCCGGCGACCAGATCATGGTCCGCGCCTCGATGCCCCCGCGGCCTGTCAGACGGTACGCCGACCCCGGATGGTGCGCCACGGCCGGCTCGTCCCCGGACGAGACTTGGGCCGATCGGACCGCGCAATCGGGCGATCCGGCTCATGCGGTCGGACCCGATTGTCGGGAGGATGATCGATTGGAGGTGGCCATGAACGTCCTGATCGTCTACGACACGAAGTACGGCAACACGGAGCGCATCGCCCGCTCGATCGCGCGCGGCTTCGGTCCCTCGACCCACGTCGACGTAGAGCCGGCCGACGAGACCCCGTCGATCGACCCGTCGATCGACCTGATGATCGTCGGTGGGCCGACCCACGCGCACGGTGCGAGCAAGCCGATGCAGGCCTTCCTCGGGCGGCTTCCGGAGCTGTCCGGCACGCGGGTGAGCGCGTTCGACACACGCTACGACAAGCCGCGCTGGCTCACCGGCGCCGCGTCCGGGGTCATCGTCAACGAGCTGCGCAAGCACGGCGGGAAGGTCGTCCAGCCGGGCGAGAGCTTCTTCATCGAATCGGGTGAGGGTCCGCTTGCTCCAGGCGAGGAGGATCGCGCCGCGCTCTGGGGTGCCACGCTGGCCGGCCGCGCCTGACGCTGCCGCCGCTGCGGACTTTCCTGGGTCCGCCGGTCAGGGAGCCCAGGCCTGCGGGAGGTTGTTGCCGACGCCGCTCCACACCGTTGTCCGGCCGGTCCCGTCCGCATTGACGATGTCGAGCTGAGACAGGCTGCCAGTCGGGTCGACGCTGGCCACGGCCAGGTACCGGCCATCGGGCGACCAGGTGGGCGTCTGGGCGAGCTCGAGGACGACGGTCGGCGATCCGTCGATCGCGACGATCGCGGTCCTGGCGTTGCCCGTCGGCGACCAGACGTCGATCGCGATCCGGGAGCCATCGGGCGACCAGCGGGCGAGCCCGAACCCGGTGTCGCGCTCGAACCCGATCCGTCGCGGCGAGCCACGGTCCACGGGGACGATCCACAGCTCACCGCTTCGGACCACGGCGAGCGACTGGCCGTCCGGTGACCAGACGGGGCTGGACGCGCCCCCGAAGTCGAAGGCCGTGACCTTGCGGGCCTCCCCGTCCGGCACGGCCTCCACCCACACGTCGCCGTCCTTCACGTACGCGGCGCGAGCTCCGTCGTTGGACAGGCTGGCGCCGGCTGGGAGCGGGTTGGTGAGCGCGGTCGATACCGTCCGCTCGATGTCCGTGAAGACGCTCGTTCCGTCCGGCATGCGGATCAAGCGGTACCGCCCGTCCGACGACCAGGTCGGCTCGCCGAGGAGGTCCTCGGCCTGCGTGCCATCGGACCTGACCGCGGACCACAGGCAGGCTGGGTCCGCCGGGCAGCGGTGCACCGCGAGCCATTGACCGCCCGGCGACCAGCTGAACGTGTCGACGCCGGTCCAGCCGCCAATCACCTGCCTGGTCGTCCCGTCCGGCTGGGTCAGGTCGAAGTGATCGTCGGTGATCGCCGCGTACGCCGATCCATCGGGCGACCACTGCCCGTAATTGAGGTTCAGCGTGCAGAACGAGCGGACGACCGTCGTCTTGCCGTCGAGCGGCGACGCCCGAACCGCCTGGATACAGCTCCCGGCCGACGCGTCTTCGACACTCATGTCGAAGAGCAAGGAAGAGTCCGAGCGACCCGGCCGGGCGGGCGATGCCGGGGCGGGGCTGACCCATGGTTCGGGGCTGACCGGCTCGGACGTCGTGGCGCTCGAGGCCTCGACCGGCGGTGGCACGGCCTCTCCTGCCGAGGCCTGCCAGGCGAAGCCAAGATCGGGCGTGGTCGGCACGAGCTCGACCTCGCCGTGGCCGTCGGTCGACACGCGCCCGAGCGTCCACGTCGACCCCTGGTCGGTGTCGGTCCTTCGCTCGAACCCCAGCGAGGTGCCGTCCGCGCCCCAGGCAGAGGCACCGATCGGGCCGTCGGACAGCTGCTTCGTCGCACGGGTGGCGAGATCGACCACCCAGAGGCCCCCATCCGCGAACGAGCCGGCCCCATCCAGGAAGGCGATCGACCGGCCGTCCGGCGACCAGGCCGGCTGGCTCTGGGACGTGGGCTTCGAGACGGGCTTGGTCGGGTTCCCACCGTCTGCATCGACGATCGTGAGCGTTCCGATGCAGGACCTCCGACACGAGCCGTCGTCGGGGGCGTCCCAGCTGGTGTACGCAAGGCGACGCCCGTCGGGGGACCACGTGGCGCTGGCCGACGGGTACCTGGTCTCCACGGCGGCGATCTCCGCCATCAGGCCCGTCTGGACGTCGAACCGGACCAGGCGCAGCCCACCCTGGCCGGCGAGCCACCGCCCGTCGGGTGACCAGGCCAGCGGGACCTGCACGGAGCTCTGGGCCGGTGTCCGAATCTCGCGGATCGTTGTTCCGTCGACCACCCGAACGATCCGGATCGTGTTGCTGCCGTCGGCCGCTTCGGCGGCCGGATCGATCACCGCGACCTGGCGGCTGTCCGGGGACCACGCGGCCAGCTGACCGGTCGCCACGCGACGAGCCCCGAGACTCGCCGGCCCGAGCACGAACACGGCTTCGTCGCTGCCCACGGCGAGCTGGCGGCCATCCGGCGACCAGGTCACGGTCCGGAAGGGCACGCCATCAGCGTGGAGGACGACCCTGGCATCACTGCCGTCGGGGTTGACCAGGTAGACGTCTCCGCCGCGGAGGAAGGCGAGCAGACCGTTCGGCGGGGCCGGCGGCGGCGATGGCTTGGTCGGCGGGACGATCTGACCGACCGCGAGCGCGACGATCAAGGCAGCGCCGATTGCCGGCAGCCCGATCAAGGCCAATCGCCAGGCCGTCGGGAGCAGAAGGTCCGAGTGGCGCCGCCAGCCTGGAACCTGCCCGATCGACGAGATGTCGGCAGCCAGCTCCAGTCGGAGGCCCCTCGGGAGTGGCCGGGAGGCCCGGCGCTCGAAGCCGACCACGATCGCCTCGTCCGTGAGCCGTTCGCCGGGGTCGGCGGACAGCTCGGCTCGGAGGGCGCTCTCGAGGGCGCGCCGGGCGTCGTAGAGCCGGGACCAGACGGTCCTCGCCGAGATCGACAGCCGCTCGCCGGTCGCCTGGAGGGAGAGCCGTTCGTGGTAGTGGAGATCGAGGAGGATCCGCGTCCGCACCGGCAGGCTGCCAAGGGTCCGGGCGACGAGATCCGGGTCCTCCCAGCCTCGAAGCCGGTTCGCGAGCGGTGGGCCGACCGGCCCGACGTCCTCGACGGCCGGCGAGACCTGGATCTCCCGGACCCGGGGTCCGCGCCCACCCGTCTCGGGCCGGGCGGGTCCGGACATCGGTCGCCCGAGTCCACGCAGGCGGCGTCCCCGACGCCCGGCAGCCGGATCGGCCGCCAGGCAGCCATCGACGACGATCCGTCCGAGCCACGCCGGGAACCGAGCCGGATCGCGGAGCCGGGGCAGGTCCCGCCACGCGCGCAGGAACGCCTGGCGGGTCGCCTCCTGGGCTCGCTCCTCGTCGCCGAGGATCGCCAGGACCTCCCGAAAGGTCTCCTCGATCCGGTCGGCGACGATGGCGTCGAAGGCATCCCGGTCGCCCTGCCGGGCGCGGTCCACCAGGAGGGCGGCTGCGCCCCCCTCGACAGGCTGCGTCGTCGACCCTCCGTCCATGGTCGGCACATCATGACGCCGACCCGTCCGGGTGGGTAGCGCCGACATCGTGCTCGCGGACCACGGGTCGCGGACGGCCCGGCCGGCCCGGGCTCGCTAGACTCGGCGAGTGGCCACCCCCGATGCCGATCCGCCGCTGATCCGACCGGCCACCGAGGCCGAGCTCGCCGACGTCCGGGGCGTGCACGACGCGAATCGGCGTGCCTGGGATGAGGCCGCCGAGCGCTACGAGCGCTGGCTCGACGAGGCGATCGCCCTGATCCGGTCCGGGGGAACGAACCTCCTCCCGCCCGAGCTCGAGCTGATCGGCGATCTCCACGGGCGCTGTCGCCGGGCGGTCCACCTCCAATGCGCCGCCGGCCGTGACACGCTGTCGCTCTGGAACCTCGGTGCCGACGAGGTGATCGGAGTCGACTTCAGCCCACGGATGCTCGAGCTCGCGGGACGGCTGACCGAGGCGACCGGAGCGCCGGCGCGCTGGCTGCTGGCCGACGTGCTCGAGACCCCGCACGAGCTCGACGGGACGGCCGACCTGCTGTACACCGGGCGCGGCTCGCTGATCTGGCTGGCCGACCTCGATGCGTGGGCGGCCGTGCTCGCCCGGGTGCTCGCGCCGACGGGGCGGCTCGTGCTGTTCGAGGGTCATCCGATCGAGTGGCTGTTCGACGTCGGCGACGACGGTCGCTGGTTCGCGACCGACTACGACTACTTCGGTGGTACCGAGGCGTCCAAGGGCTGGGCACCCGAGTACATCGACCGGCTGTCGATCGACGAGCCGGATCAGACCTGGAAGTTCGCCAGATCGTGGACGCTCGGCGAGATCCTCAGCGCGCTGCTCGGAGCGGGCCTCCGCCTCGAGCGGATCGCCGAGCACCCGACCGATTGGTGGGGCGGCCACGCCGACGTGCTGCCCGAGGAGCGCGGCCGGATCCCATTGTCGTTCTCGGTGCTGGCCCGCCCGCCGGTCGCCCGACCCTAGCCGCCAGGCGGAAACCGGCGGTCGTCCGGGTTCGTCGTCACAGCGGCCGGTCGGACGGCGGGCCGGGCGCCGGGTCATCGCTCCCGGACGTAGCGCTCGAGGTCGGGCAGATGGGCCCTGGCGTGGGTGAACCGCCCGCCGGGTCCACCGAGGATCGAGCCGACGACCTCCCCGAGCGAGCGCCGCGAGCGAGACGTCGGTGGGCGGGTCCAGGTCGCCTCCGAGAGTCCGCGGAGCGCGGCGATGAGCGAGGCATGGATCTCGTCCGAGCGGCGCCGGACCTCCTCCGTCGAGCGGGCTCGGTCGGCGGCGGCGGACTCGGCGTTGACGGCGTTGAGGCCGCGCTCGCGCAGCGCTCGCTGGATCGGCGCTCCTCGCCCGCCTCGCCACGCCTCGAGCGCGTCGAGGGCGTGGACCTCCCAGGCGGTGAGATGCCCGATCAGGTCCTTGGCCGACCAGTCGCCACCACCGATCGTCCCTGGGCGATCCAGCTGGGCCGGCGTCAGTCGGTCGACCAGCCGGCGGACGGCTCGATGACCCTCCTCGAGGGTCGCGATCGCCTCGTCGCGGGTCGGCGCCATCGCCAGGACCCTACTTGGTCGGCAGCATCCGCGGAACGGTCGAGCCCGCCAGACGCTCCTCGAACCGGTGCGCCGCTGCGTCGAGCTTGTCGAGGTGCTCGGCAAGCCTGCGACGGGCGTCCTCGGCGGCGGCGTCGAGCCCGGTCAGCTCGAAGATCCGCCAGTGCCGGATGACCGGCAGGAGGACTTCGTCGCGGTGGACGCGCAGGTCGTAGATGCCGGCCTTGGCGATCTGGGCCGCCTTCCGGACGAACCCCGGGATCCCCGCGCCGGGCATCTGGAACGCGAGCACCTCGTCGACGATCGCCCGGACCGTTGCCGACGGCTCGAGGGCGAGCGCAGCCGACAGGATGTCCCGGTAGAAGACCATGTGCAGGTTCTCGTCGGCAGCGATCCGGACCATGATCCGGTCGGCGACCGGATCGTCCGAGTAGCGACCGGTGTTGCGGTGCGCGATCCGCGTCGCGAGCTCCTGGAAGGTGACGTAGGCCAGCCCATGGAGGGTGTCCGACCCCGACCGGTCGTAGCCCTGCTGGAGCTGGGTCATCCGGCCGCGCTCGAGGGCAACCGGGTCGATGTTGCGGGTCACCGTGAGGTAGTCGCGCAGGACGATCGCGTGGCGACCCTCCTCGGCGGTCCACCGACCGACCCAGCTGAGCCAGGCGCCGTCACCGTCACCGAACATCCCGTGGATGAGCCGGTGGTAGCTCGGCAGGTTGTCCTCGGTCAGCAGGCCGATCTCGAACGAGGTCTGGGCGACGCCCGTCAGCCGTGGCTGGTCGGGCGTCCACGGCTCCTTGTCGAAGTCGCGTCCCAGCTGGTACGGGATGTACTCGTGCGGGAACCACTCCTGGGCGACCTTCTCGTGGCGGTCGAGCAGGCGTCCGGCCTCGGGCTCGAGCTCCAGGAGCAGGGCGGGTTCGTCGTACTCGGCGGGCGCATCCCGCCCGCCGTCGTTGACGGCGGGGGTCGTTCTGACGGTCATTGGCTGAGGTCCTCGGTGCTGGGCCGAGCGCGGACCGGGCCCAAGAGGGGCGCGACCGAGGACGACCCGACAAGCGTAGCCGGAGATGGCAGGCAGCAGTTCAAGCTGGGTGCATGCCTGCACCGACCACGGCGGGTATCGTGACGCTCATGGCCACGGCAATCGTCCTCTCCCCGCTCGATGCGGCGATCAGCGCGCCGCACCTGCCCGATGGGCTCGACACGCCGTGTGCGCTGGTCGACCAGGATCGGCTCGAGCGGAACATCGCCCGGATGCAGGCACGGGCGGACGAGGCGGGCGTGGTCCTCCGCCCACATGCCAAGACCCACAAGAGCACGAGGGTGGCGGGGCTGCAGCTCGCGGCGGGCGCTCGCGGCCTCACGGTCGGGACGATCGGCGAGGCGGAGACCTTTGCCGGTGCCGGCGTCGACGACCTGTTCCTCGCCTACACCGTCTGGGCGACCGAGGCCAAGGGTCGGCGGCTGCGCGAGCTCCACGAGCGGATCGCGCTGCGGGTCGGCATCGACTCGGTCGAGGGGGCCGAGGCACTCGGCCGGGCGATCGCCGGATCCAGCCGTCGGCTCGATGTCCTCGTCGAACTCGACAGCGGGGAGCGCCGGGCGGGCGTTCGACCCGACGAGGTGGTCGCGGTCGCCCGGGCGGCCGATCGAGCGGGCCTGCGGACGATCGGCGTCTACACCCACGGCGGCCACGCCGGCGCGGGTCCCGAGGCGATCGTTCCTGCCGCGGCAGACGAGGTGAGGGCGGTCAGCCTGGCCGCCGACGCGTTGCGCTCGGCCGGCTTCGAGATCACCGTCCTCAGCGTCGGCTCGACACCCACGGCCTCGCTGCCGGCGCAGCCGCCGGTCACCGAGATCCGGCCGGGGACGTACGCCTACCAGGATCGCGGTCAGGTGCTGCTCCGGTCGTGCGGCCCCGACGACATCGCGTTCTGGGTGGCGACCACCGTGACGAGCCTGGCCGTGCCGGACCAGGCCATCGTCGACGCCGGTGCCAAGGCCCTGTCGCGTGACGTGTTGCCGACCGGTCCCGGGCTCGGGCTGCTACCGACCCTGCCGGGTCTCCTCCGGACGGTCAACGACTACCACGGCTACGTCGATCCGCTCGGCGCGAGGCGCGGCCGGCTGGGCGAGGTCCTGCCGCTCGCGCCGAACCACGTCTGCCCGGTCGTCGACCACTACGACGAGACCGTGATGGTCCGGGCCGGGCGGGTCGTCGACGTCTGGCCGGTCGATGCTCGCGGACGAACCCGGTGAGCGGCCCTGGGGAGCATCCTGCTCAGCGCCCGCCACTCGCCGGGCAGGCAGCCATCGTGACGGGCGCCGGGCGGGGGATCGGGCGGGCGATCGCCGAGCGGCTCCTCGCCGATGGGGCGAGCGTCGTCGTGGCCGACCTCGACGGCACCTCCGCGCGAGCGACGGCCGAGCGGCTGGCCCTGGCGGCCGGACGCGCCGACGCGACCCTGGCGGTCGCGGCCGACTGCTCGGCCCGGGTCGAGGTCGAGCGGGTCATCGCCGCGTGCCTCGAACGGTTCGGCCGGCTCGACGTGTTCGTCGCGAATGCCGGGATCGGCGTGACGGTGCCGCTGCTCGACACGGGTGACGAGCTGTGGGACCGGACGATGGCGATCAACCTGCGCGGGGTCTTCCTCGGCGTCCAGCTCGCCGGTCGGGCCATGCGCGAGCGTGGTGGCGGCCGGATCGTGGCCACGGCGTCCACGAACGCGTTCTGGATGGAGACCGACCTTGCCGCCTACGACGCCTCGAAGGCGGGCGTGGTCGGGCTCGTCCGTACGGCGGCGATGGAGCTCGCGCCGCACGGGATCACCGTCAACGCAGTGGGGCCCGGACTCATCGCGACCGAGCTCACCCGCGACCTGACGAACGACCCGGAGCGCTCCCGGGCGTACCTTCGCCAGATCCCGGCGGGGCGGTTCGGGACGCCCGGCGACGTCGCTGGAGCCGTCGCCTTCCTCGTCTCGCCGGATGCAGCCTGGATCACCGGCCACGTCCTCGTCGTCGATGGCGGCCAGACGCTCGGGACGCCCACGCCGTAGGAGCCGGCGCCAGCGGGCACCGGACCGCGGTAGTCACATCGGGTGATGCCGGTACGGTCCGTTGGAGATCACCGTTCGGCCATGAAGCCCGGCGACCTGGTCACGCTCACGATCGAGGCCGAGACGTACGACGCCGTGGTCGTCCTGTGGCGGACGAGGCGCGGGACCCAGCCGGTCCTGATGCCGCGGTCACTGTGCCGAGGCGGAGCGTCGGCCGCGGCGCCAGATCGCGCCATCGTGCCGCTCAGGACGCCGCGACCGATCCGGACGGTCCAGTCGATCCGGTCGCCCCGTCCCACCCGTGGGTCGATCCGAACGGTCAGGCGGCCCAGCCCGACCTGCTGACGCGAAGCCGTCAGGCCCTGGGCGCGCACCGCGAGCCCGCTGGTCGCCTGATCGATGACCGCCCGCTCGATCCTCTGCTCGTCGACTGCAGGGCGCTCGATGTCTTCGTCGGGAACCGAGATGTCCATCGGAACCGGCACCGGGCTGCCGGCCCCGATGGCCGTCCCCATGCCCTCGGCCGCGGCCCGCTCGATCGCCGTTCGATCGAGCCTTCGCCGATTCGACCCGGGCGGCGCTGCGGGCCACCTGACGGCGGGCGAGCCGGATCGCGATGAGCGTCAGGGCAGCGATCAGCAGCCCGACGGCGATCGCTCGGCGTGGCCGTCGTCGTCGGCGCCGGACCGGGAGGGCCGACAGCGCCGAACCGGGCAGATCCCGAAGTCGGTCCATCGGAGGCAGGTCGATCCGGCGGACGAGCTCGACCGGGTCGGGTCGCTCAACCTCGCGGGCAAGGCGAATGACCGCGGCCACACGGTCGCGGTCAATGGACTGGGTGATCGTTCGTCCGAGCATCAGCTGCTCCTCTCGATTCGCATCCGCAGACCATGCGAGCCGGGCTGCGTCCGGGTCCGCTGGGTCAGTTCGAGGTCGGATGCGGCCGTGCGTCATCGGACCCGACGATGCTTCCGGCGACGACGATGGCCGGCGCGATCGCAGCCGCAACGAGGATTCGCGGGGCTCCGGCGACGAACATGCCCACCGCCAGGCCGAGCGAGAAGACCGCGATGAGCCGCTGGTTCGGATCTGGCAGCGACCGGATCGTCCGGGCCCCTTCCAGAGCGCCGTCACGGACGGTCTCGATCATGTCGGGCATCCGACTGGCGACGCCGTCGACGGTCGAGCGAACGGTGTCGGCCGCGTCGGCGATCCGGTCCTCGGGGGCGAACGGTCGCACCGGTTCCGCTGGCTGATGCGGCCTGGGCAGCTCGATCTTCGAGCTCGGTCGAACGTGCTGCGGTCTGGCTGGTCATCGACTGCTCCTTTGGCTCTGGAGGTTGACTGTGGTTCAGTCCGAGCGGGACCGGATTTCGCGGAGCGCGGTGACCTTGCGCTCCTCCATTCGCCGGCCGAGGTCGGCAAGCTCGGCCTTGTCGAAGATCCGGCGGGACGTCTCGAACATCTCTCGTTCCTCCTCCTCGATGTGGTGGAGGAGGTTCTCGGTCATGACCTTCGCCTTCGCGGCCCAGGTCTGATCGGTCACCGGCAGCCGACTGAGCTCGCCGAGCAGGGTGTCGACGACATTGTGCTCCTCGTAGGCCTCGAGCACGATCGCCTTCGCCTTCGGGTGGGCGCGAAGAGCGGGATAGAAGATCTCCTCCTCGATCACCTCGTGGGCGGTCAGGGCGGTCTTCAGCCGGTCGAACAGCCTCGTCCGCGTCTTGATTGCGCGCTCGGTCGTCTGCTCCAGCGCGGCGAGCAGCTTCTTGACCTCCCGATGGTCGCGGCGCAGGAGGCTCAGGGCGTCCATCCAGGCGGTCTCCTCTGCGGAACCCAGCGGTTCGAGGATGAACGACGGCCGCTTGCGGGCGTCTGCGCGACGCGGTCCTGGGGCTTGCAGCGGGGTTGCGAGGTCGAGCGCGCCGAGCCCCGACCTAGACCGAGTCCGCCTCGAGCTCGACCTGCGTCGGGCGATCAGGGACAGTGGCCGCGCGCGGTGGGGCCACGATCCGGGACCTGGCGCGACGGCCGGCGGCCCAGGCGGCGGCGGTCCGGGGCGCCTGGCGGCTGCCGCCGTCGTTGACCGCGGAGATCGGCGTGTAGTCGACGACCGAGGCCACGTCGGCGACCTCCAGCCGATGGCCGGGCGGGCCGGCCGGAGTGTGATAGGCGTCACCCGGCCCGAGCAGCTCGAGCGAGCCGTCCTCCCAGCGGAGGACGAGGTCGCCGTCGAGGACCAGCCCCCAGTGCGGCAGGTCGCACCATCCATCGGTGTAACCGCTGAGCGGGCCGAACGACGTCCGCGTGAACAGCCAGTCACCCATCTCGGCCAATTCGATCTCGACCTGGCCGACGGTCGCCTTCCGCGTCCGGGCGCCGATGACCTTGACCGAGGCCGGGGGCGCGGCCGGAACCGGCGGCTGGCGGACCACCTCGATCCCACGGGCACGCAGCGCCGCCGGCGAATCGTCGATCGGCTCCGCCACCGGGGCGAACCCAGCCACGACGGCGCGCTCGGTCGACCGAAACCGATGGGCCGGGGCCCCCGGGCGAACGTAGAATGCCGTGCCGGGACCGAACGTCTTCGTGGTCCGGCCTTCGAGCGTGAGCTCGCCATGCAGGACGAGTCCCCAGTGCTCGAGCAGGCAGGGCTCCTCGACGGACGTGCCGCTGGTCCCCGAGTCCGGAATGTCGGCGATGACGAACACGGCTTCGTTGAGAACCGCGTACCGAGCGACAAGACCACCGGCTCTGACCGCTCTGAGCTCACGGGGCGAGACCCGCATCCTGCCTCCTGGAGGGGCCATCCACTGTAGTCGACCTAGCGGATCGTGCTCAACCAGCCGCCGCCTGGGTGACGTCGACCGAGCTCTCAGCGGAAGCCTCGGCGGACGGAGCCGCATCGTCGGCGCCCATGAACCCATCGTCGTCGCAACGCGGCAGGCTGAACCCGAACTCGGAGCCGCCACCGTCGCGCGGTCGCGCCCAGATCCGGCCGCCCATCGCCGTGATCAGGCCCCGACCGACGTACAGGCCGATCCCGGCCCCAGCCGCGCTTCGGGCCGTAGCGGGGGAGCGGTAGTACAGGTCGAACAGGCGGTCGGCCTCATCCGTCTGGATGCCGGCGCCCCGATCGAGGACTCGGACGAGGACCTCGGTCGGAGTCGCGGTCGCCGTGATCGACACCGACGAATCCGGGGGGCTGTACTTCCCAGCGTTCGAGACCATGTTCCGCAGGACCTGCTCGACGTAGGTACGTTCGCCGAAGACGGCTGGCAGGCCGGGGGGAAGATCCGTCTCGAACTCGATCCTGCGACCAGCGCTGCGCTTCCGATGCCACGACGGGTCCGGCCAGGTGCTGGATCAGGAGAGGCTCGCCCTCGATCGTCAGCCCGCCTTCGACCCGGCTCAGGGCCAGGAGGTCTTCGACGATCCGGTAGAGACGATCCGCCTCGACTTCGATGTCCGCCAGCATCTCCTCGCGGTCTGCGCGCCGCGACGGCCGCCGAAGGACCTTGGCATAGCCGAAGATCGTGGTCACCGGGGTCCGCAGCTCGTGCGACAAGACCCCGAGGAACGCTTCTCGAGCGGCCTCCGCCTCGCGGACCCGGGTCACGTCGCGGACGACCACGATCGTCGACGGTGCCGCTCCCTCGATGAGCCTTCCGCCGAGGTCGGCCGGATAGGTGGCCAGCTCGACCCAGCGACCATCGGGCAGGCCACGGTCTGGACCGGTGGGCTGCCCGGTTCCGCCTCGTCGGGGCCGGACCCGACATGGTTGAGGGGGCCCAGCCGCGGAGCGAGGTCGGCCAGGTCGATCGGAAGCTCACCGAGGATCGCCGCTGCGGCGTCGTTGGCGAGCGACACCCGGCCGGTCGGATCGACGACGAGGATGCCCTCGCCCATCGCCTGGATGACAGCCCGCAGCTCGGCCGCCTGGCGCCGCTCGTCCCCGGCGATCCGGGTGAGCCGGGCCTGGACGTCGATTCGCTCGCTGATGTCACGTGCCGTCAGGATCGCCGTCGTCCCGCCGTCGGGCAACGTGATCTCCTGGAGGAATGCCTCGACCGGGATCCGAGCAGCCGTCGCCACGCTCGAGGGCCCCGGTGAAGGTCGTCGAGCTGGCCGGCAACGTTCGGAGGCGGGCCAGCCGGTCCACGAATCGCCGCCCGGGACTCCTCCGGCTGGAGGCTCAGGATGCTCGCGCCGACGAGGTCGTCCGGCTCCCGGCCGACGAGATCCGCCCCACCCCGGTTGACGTAGGTCAGGCGGAGCGATCGCGGGTCGAACATATAGACGGCGTCGGCGGTGACGTCGACGGTGGCCTTGAATCGGTCGACGGCGCCGAACAGGCGGGTCTGCGCAGCGGCCGCTCCGATCCGCCCGGCAAGGTCGCGGACGAGGGCAACATCGTCAGCCTCGAACCGGTGCTCGGCGCTCGCACCCAGGACGACCGATCCGACCGGGGCGCCGGTCTCGCCCGGGATCGACGCCACCACGAGGCTCCGGGTCCCAAGGCCCGCGATGGCCGCCGCGGCGCGCGGATCGCCCAGGCCCTCCGACCAGGTCGAGTCGACCGTCACGATGGCGGCACCATCGGCCGCCGCTTCTGGAGCGAGCCAGAGGCCAAGGCTCTGGGGGGCGGCGACGGCCAGCCGCTCGACCAGTCCACCGTCGATCGGACCGTGGGCCGAAACCGCGAGCATCGGACGGTCGAGATCGAGGACCTCGATCGCACACCAGTCGGCCAGGACCGGGACGGCGAGCTGGGCGACCTCGCCCAACGTCGCCCGGATCTCGAGCCGTGCTCCGAGGCGGTCGCTGGCCCGGGCCAGGAATCGAAGGCGGTCCTGGCCGCGCTCGAGCGCATGCCGCGCCGATCGTTCGTTGTCGTAGGCGATGGCCCGATCGAGCGCCTGGGCGCCCTGCTCGGCGAGGCGCACGGCGAGGTCACCGGTGCCGCCACTGAAGTCACGGTCCGCCGCGAACCGGAACACGACCGCACCGAGGACGCGTCCGGCCGAGACGAGGGGAAGGACGGCGATTGCGCCGCCCGTTCGCGCACCATCGAGCTGGCGCGGCGGTGTCGCCGGATAGCGAGCCGCCCAGTCGACCAGGTTGCCGATGAAGACGGGCTGAGCGGTTCGGACGGCATCACCCAGGTGGGACTGGCCGTCGAGCTGGTAGACGGCTCCGGGTTGCGTCTCCTCGGGCGGATAGCCGCGCGAGGCGATGACGATGAGCTCGGTCCCGTCGGCACTTGCCCGGCTCACCCCACCGGCATCCGCTCCAAGCGCCATGAGGCCGCGATCGAGGATCGCATCGGCGACCTCAGTCGGCGTCGCGGCGCTGGCCAGGCTGGCGGTCACGGCCTGGAGACGTTGCAGCGCACGTTGATCCGCCTCCGCCGAACGATGGGCGGCGACCTCGGCCTCGAAGTGCGCCTCGCTATCGGCTCGCGCGAGCTGTTCTCGGTATATCGCTCGCCGGAACCCGGACGTGATGACGCTGACGAGGACGCCGTCGAACAGGAACAGCCCGACCCGAAGCAGCTCGGATGAGGAGATGGGCGCCGAGGGCGGGAGCGCCTCCGCGAACAATGCGATCTCGGCGACGGTGCAGATGCCGGTGGTGATGAGCCCCCCGCGCAGGCCGGCGATCCAGGCGCCGAGCACCACTGCGCCGACGTAGCTCAGGTAGCCGAGCTCCCCGCCGAAGCCGTGGACGACGAACAGCTTCAAGGCGACAGCGCCGATGGCAACGAGGATGGCGACGAGCAGCCGGCCGCCGCCTTCGCCCGGGGCCCACCCTTCGTCTCGACGCAGCCAGGCGAGCCGACTCGTCGAGCGATCCGGCTCGGATATGCCGTCGCGGGTCGGCCCGGTCACGAACGTCATCCCCAGATTGAACGCGCGGCCGGAGCACCGGTCAAGGTTTCAAACCCATCGCAGGCGACCGGTCTCGACCCGCGTCGGCCGCTGATAGGACGACGAAACCCTTCCGGGCCGCCGCCGGGTGTCCACGCAATCGCTCGGAGGACAGGCTGCATGGGCAGGATCCCATGACCGACACAGGACAGGAGCACCGTGGAGCCAACCATCGCCTATCTCTCGACCTATCCGCCGCGGCGTTGCGGGATCGCCACGTTCACCCATGACCTTCGACAGGCGGTCGGGGCGGGGGGCTGGGTCTTCGCTCTCGGACCGACCGATGCCTTTGACCCGCTGCCGCAGTTCGATCCACCCGAGGTTCGCTCGTTCATCACCGATCACGAGCCGAGTGGCTATCGCCGGGCGGCTGCCGCCATCGAGGGGTCTGGCGCGAACGTGCTCTCGCTGCAGCACGAGTTCGGCATCTACGGTGGTCCCGACGGCGCCAACGTTCTCGAGCTCGTCCGGCGGCTCGAGACCCCGATCGTCTCGACGCTGCATACGGTCCTCCGCGAGGCGACGGAGTCACAGGACGCGGATCCTGATCGAGCTCGGTCGGCGGTCGACGGTCTCGGTCGTCATGTCGAAGAGCGCGGCGGACCTGCTCGCCGGCCGCTATGACGTCGATCCCGGCCGGATCCGGGTCATCCCGCACGGCGTGCCGGACCTGGCACCTGTCGATCCGGCCGTGCGCAAGCCGGAGTTCGGTCTGGACGACCGGCCGACGGTCCTCAGCTTCGGCCTGGTCGGTCCGGGCAAGGGCTATGAGCTGGCGATCGAGGCGATGGCCGTCGTCCGCGAGTCGATCCCCGACGCGCTCTACGTGATCCTCGGCGCCACCCATCCCGATCTGATCCGGCGAGAGGGCGAGCGGTACCGCGACGAGCTTCGAGCCCGAGTTCGCTCACTCGACCTCGGCGGGCACGTCCGCTTCGTCGATCGCTTCGTCGGGCGGGTCGAGCTCGGGCGCTGGCTCCAGGCGAGCGACGTGATCGTCACCCCGTACCCGAATGTCGACCAGATCGTGTCCGGGACGCTGTCGTACGCCGTCGGCGCGGGACGGGCGGTCGTGTCGACGCCCTACGCCTACGCTCGCGAGCTCCTGGCCGACGGACGTGGCAGCCTGGTCCCCGCCGGCTCGCCGGACGCGCTCGCGACGGCGATCGCCGAGCTGCTCGGCGATCCCGGACAGGCGTCTGGCGATGGCCCGGCGGGCGTATGCCTACGGCGGGCGATGACCTGGCCGACGGTCGGGGCCGCCTATCTCGAGCTGTTCAGGGACATCGCGTTCGCTCGGCCTCCGACCAGGCGGTCTCGCACCGGGCAGCTCGTCCATGCGTGACCGGAGCTGGCCTCGGACCACGCTCGTCGGTCACGGCGAGCCCGGGCGCGACGACGAGCTCGGACCCGGCCACGACCGCGAGCCTGTCGCTGATCTCGCGACCGACCTGATCGACCTCCTTGCGCTCGCCGCGGACGCGACATCGGGCGATGCGATCCTGTTCGTCTGGTGGACGTCCGACGGGATCCAACCGGTGCTGATGCCCCGGTTCCGTGGATCTGGCCGGTCGGCCCAGGCGGTGTCGTAGGGCGATCAGACCGAACGATCGCCGCGAAGGTGTCGAGGGTCAGGAGGTGGCTCACCGCCGTCCATCAGATCGCGAGCCTCGTGGTCGGCGCGCTCGACGGCCGGCGCGCCATCCGCGATCCGTGGCCCGATCAGGATCACTGCCAGCCCGGCTCGTCGAGCCGGGCCGACGCTCGAGCCATGGGCCGTCAGCAACCAGGTTGCGTCCAGCTCGTTCCGTGCGTCGCGACCAACGTTCAGCCGCCTGGCCGGTCGATGGCTCGTGGAGCCGATCCGGCACCGACTCATCAAGGAGGTGGACGTCGAGATCGTCCCGGCCGAACGTCGCACGGACCCACGCCACTCGATCCTCGGGCGTCTCCGGCAGCCGCCGGCCGAAGAGCTCGCGACCTGCGAGGACGATCGGCCGGCCGATCCAGCCGAGTCGATCGAGGGCCGTGACGGCGCTGTCGGACGGGCGCGGGCGAGTCGGGTCGTCAATGGTGAGGACGTCAAGCCCGACGAGGATCCCGCGACGCTCGGTGCCGTCAGTCGGCATGTGCCGCGGACGCAGCGATCTCGACGAGCTCGAGCGGGGGTGCTTCGTCGACGTTCAGGACATAGCCGATCCCCTGGAACGTCGTGATCGGCCCCGGCTCGCCGGGTGCGGCGCCGAGCTTGCGCCTGACCCGGCTCACCCAGACCCGCAGGTACTGGAGGTCGTCCCGGTACTCGGGGCCCCAGACCTTCGTCAGCAGCTCGCTGTGGAGGACGACCTTGCCGGCGTTGGCGGCGAGGTGCTGGAGCAGGAGCCACTCGGTCCGGCTGAGCTGGACGAGCTCACCTCCGCGGGTCATGAACCGACGCTCGAGGTCGATCTCGATGTCACCGATCCGGACGATCCCTCCGCCGGGCGTCACGCCGGCGGCGCGCCGGAGGACCGCGCGGACCCTGGCGGCCAGCTCGTCGGGATGGAACGGCTTGGCGATGTAGTCGTCGGCCCCCAGGTCGAGCCCCTTGGCCTTGTCGGCCGTCGATCCCTTGGCGGTCAGCAGGATGACCGGAACCGGTCGCCACTCGCGGAGCTGGCGCATCACCTCGATCCCGTCGAGGTCGGGCATGACGATGTCGAGGAGAACGATGTCTGGCCGGATCTCCTCGGCCTTGCGGAGCGCCGCTTCTCCGCCATCGGCCGTCACGACCCTGAACCCTTCGTCGGTAAGGGTGATCGCCACGAGCTTCGTGATCCGAGGCTCGTCATCCGCGACGAGGACGAGCGGCTGGTTCTTCATCCGTGCCCATTACCTCCGTCCGGACTGTACCGTCCCGGGCGAGCATGCGCGTCTGAGCCTGTCCGGCGCGTGGGTCTGGGTCTGGCCTTCATTGCAGCCGCGTTGCAACGCGGCGCGGGCACAGCTGGGAATGCTGCTCGGCCCTGGCGGGCTGCCGGAGGCCGAGCAGCGGATCGTCAACGCGGTGTCGTCGACGTCGGCTTGGGCTCGCGAGTCGCCTCGTCGGTGCCGCGGCGCACGTCATCCATGGCTCGGTCACCTTCGCGACGAAGGTCGTCGCCGACATTGCCAAGGTTCTTGCGAATCTCGTCCCCGACGTTGCCGAGGTCGTCGCCGACGTCGTGCCCGTCGATCTCGCGACCCGTCTTCTTCACGCCCGTCTCGCCTTCTCGATAGATCTGCTTCGCGTCGTCCATGATCGGCCTCCTGGCTGCGCTACCCGGCATCGAGCCGGGACTGTTTGTGTGCGACGACCGCCCGGCCCGAGGAGGGGCAAGGACCGGGCGGTCGACATGAGCAGGCCCACTCCCCGAGGGAGGAATGGGCCGACCGACCGTCCGGATCGAGGGAAGCGGACGGGTCCGCCGGACCGAGGATCGCATCGGGGGCCTCGCGGATGGACGTCCCGAACACGGCACCTGCGTTGCAGCATCGTTTCGACCGCAGGCGGCGCGCGCCTGCCGGGGTGCAATGACATCGCACTGCGAGGGCCCGATCGAGCAGGGACCACGATCCGCCCGCACCGCGCGCTGACGGGCTGGCAGGGATCGCGTCGCCTTCGGTTGGTTCGGGGCGGCTTGCCAACCGACGCCTGCGGCGCGACACTCGCATCCCTTCCGTCGCCCTGGAGTCGAGCGTGGTCACGACCGAGCCCGGCGTCATCCGTCTCTTCAAGTTCCGCCCGGTCCGGATCGCGTTCGATCGTATCCTGCGCGAGGAGATGATCCCGGCCCTCGTCGAGCTGCCGGGATTGCAGGACATCTACGTCGGGCGGCAGGGTCCGGATGAGCTCGGGCCACGCCTCGTGGCGACGATCTGGGAGTCGCGGAAGGCGATGGCATCGGCGGTCGGTGAGTCGTTCGACACCCCGGTCTTCCTGCCCGAGTACCTGGACGAGACGACGGATCGTGAGCTCGAGTTCCTCACGCTCGCGTTCGGCTATCGGACCCTGCCGAGCGAGGCTCCAGGGCGTCCTGCGTGTCGTGAACGGAGAAGTCCGGACGGGCGAGCTCGATCGCTACATCGAGGCAGCCAGGGACGGGACGCGCTCGGACTCGGCGGAAGGCCGCGGCCCGCTGGCGCTGTACCTGGCGCCGCGATCAGCGGATGGGTTCGTCACGCTGTCGGTCTGGCGGGATTGGACGACCCTCCAGGACGCGACGGGCGGCCAGATCGATCGTCCAATCGCCACTCGCCATGCCCAGCTGCTGAGCGCCTGGGGTGCCGAGCACTTCGAGGCGGTGCCCGGACTCTCGTCGGTGCCCCGAGCGATCCCGGTCGACGTCGCCTGACGCGGGCGGATCACCGCAGCCGAGAAGCGGAAGATCGACCGGAAGGCCGATCGGATCCTCGACAGCTAGGGCCCGTGCTTAACGGCTAGGCCCCCAGGTCACGGGGCGGGCTGGCTCGGCGTCTCCGTCGTGATCCGCCCGCGTCCGACGCATCCGCACTGGCGACTTCCGTGAGCTCCTCGTCGTGCTGCTCGAGCTCGGCCTCGGTGGCCTGCTCGAGATGGATGTACTCGTTGTGAGCGCCTTCGAGCGAGCGGATCAGCTCGTCGAGCTTGAGGTGGACGGCCTTGGCGTTTCGGTTCTGGCTGTTCTGGATGACGAACACCATCCAGAACGTGGCCACCGTCGTGCTCGTGTTGATCAGGAGCTGCCACGTGTCGGAGAAGTGGAACAGGGGACCGGTGATGGCCCAGATCGCAACCAGCATGACGGATGCCAGGAGCGCCCAGACCGAGCCGAGGGCGCTATTGATCCGGTCCGCGGCCTGATTGAACCGCTCGCGCATCGGGACCGTGTCGGCCTCGCCAGACGGCTTGGGCCGGACGCCTTGCTTCGAGGCGCGCCGATCGGTCGCGGGAATTGTTCGACTCATCGGGTGGATCGTCGACTCCGGTCGATCCCGGATCCACACGACTCGCGCCCGGTTCAATTGCGGCTGCCTTGCAACTGCGTCCGCTGGCCGGTCACGCGGCCTCGGGTTCGCCTCCGACGTCCGCTTCGCAGCGATGAAGTGCGGCTGCGGCGCGCCTAGACTTGCGCCCGTGTCTGTACTGGATGATGCGCCGCGCGTCGAAGCCGACGACCGGGCGACGTGGCGTTCCTGGCTGGAGACGAACCATGCGACGGCGACCGGCGCCTGGCTGGTGACCTGGCGGCCCCAGTCAGGACGGGCAGGCCTGGATTACGAAGCGGCCGTCGAGGAGGCCCTGTGCTTCGGCTGGATCGACAGCACCGGCGGTCGCGTCGATGACGAGCGCGGCCGGCTCTACTTCGCGCCCCGCAAGCCGCGCAGTGCCTGGGCCGCGAGCAACAAGGCACGCGTCGAGCGCTTGATCGGCGACGGGCGAATGGCTCCCGCGGGGCTCGCCGCCATCGAGCGGGCGAAGGCGAATGGGTCCTGGAACGTCCTTGATTCCGTGGAGCGGTTGGAGGTCCCGGCGGACCTCTCGGCGGCACTCGACGCCCATCCCCCGGCCGCCGCGAACTTCGCCGCGTTCCCGCCGTCGGCTCGCAAGATGATGCTGGGCTGGGTTGCGCTCGCACTGCGGCCGGAGACGCGGACCACCCGGATCGCGAAGATCGCCGAGGCCGCCGCCCGAAACGAGCGTGCGCGGGGCTGATCCCAGGCCGGCGTGCCGGCGCCAGGTGCGACGAATTCGAAACGCGGGGCTGCCTCCTGGAGAGACGTGCGCCCGTGCGCGAGAGGCGATTCTGCCGGCGAAGGAGGTGACCGCGATGCCTCAGAACACATGGTCCGACAAGCGCGAACGCCAGTACGAGCACATCAAGAAGAGCGAGCGCGACCAGGGTCGGTCGGAGGACCGGGCCGAGGAGATCGCCGCTCGGACCGTCAACAAGCAGCGGGCCAAGGCCGGCGAGACGAAGTCCGGGCGGTCTGGTCGCCGCAGCTGACATGCACACGCAACGGCGGACGGACCTGCCACCGCGATCGACGCAATGACTCGCCGTCCAGTCTTGGCGTCATCACCCCCGTCGGGGGTCGACTGGAGGGTCACCAGATGAATCTCATCGCCTGGATTGTGCTCGGGGCGATCGCCGGCTACCTGGCCGGTTTCCTCGTCAGGGGTGACGAGGGCCTGGGCGTCATCGGCCACATCGTGCTCGGCGTGGTCGGCGCGCTGCTCGGCGGCTTCCTCGCCGGTGCGCTGCTCAACGTGAAGGACCCGATCCAGGGTCCGCTCGACCTCAGCACGATCGTCGTGTCGGTCGTCGGCGCGATCATCGTCGTCGTCATCGCCGGCTTCGTGACCGGATCGCGTCGCGTGGGGCGCGGCCCGGTCTGACCCACCCGCTCTCCCCCAGCCCCGGACGGCAGCCTGGATCTCACCAGGCTGCCGTCCGTCATTTCCCGGCGACCGAAGCCGGTCCGGCGGTGGCGCCTCGGACATTCCGACCCGAACGCCGGCCCCGATCGTGTCGACCCCGAATCGACAGGCGGGGTCGACGTCGCCACCGCGGCGGAACGGGCCAGCCTTCTCTCGGACCCTCCGCCGATCTACAGTTGGGCGGCGCGCAACATCGAGGCGAATCCGGGAGGAGGCGGCGTGCGTCCCTGGTCGCGACCGATGCGAGGCCGAGTCGATGAGCTGACGATCGTCAGCCCGGCCCTGGCCGGAAACCCGCTCGGCGATCCCTCCGAGCGGCCGCTGTGGGTCTACCTGCCGCCCGGCTACGACGACTCGCCCGCGCGGCGCTACCCGACGATCTACCTCATCCAGGGCATGACCGGCCAGATCGACATGTGGCGGAACCGTTCGGCGTTCCGGGCAACGACCCCGGAGAACGTCGACGCCCTGTTTGCCGGAGAGGGGCCGGGCGAGGGTCCTGCGCCACCGGCGATCGTCGTCTTCGTCGACTGCTGGACCTCGTTCGGCGGGAGCCAGTACCTGGATTCGACGGCGACCGGCCGCTACCACAGCTACCTGTGCGAGGAGGTCGTCCCGTTCGTCGACGGTCGATATCGGACGCTGGCCGAGCGAGATCATCGCGGCATCAGCGGGAAGTCGAGCGGCGGCTACGGCGCGATGATCACGCCGATGCTCCGGCCGGACCTGTTCGGCGGCCTGGCGACCCACGCCGGCGACGCCCTGTTCGAGTGCTGCTACGGGCCGATGTTCGCCGAGGCCGCCCGGGCGCTGCGCGACGGCTACGAGGGATCGTTCGAGCGCTGGTGGGCGGACTTCCGATCGCGGCCGGCATTCTCGAAGCCCGGCGACGAGTCCCTGCTCGAGTCCCACGGTTATGCGGCCTGCTACTCGGCCGATCCGGACGGGACGATCCGCCACCCATTCGACGACGCGACCGGCGAGCTCGTCCCCGAGGTCTGGGAACGCTGGCTGGCCAAGGACCCGGTCCGGATGGCGCGAACGTCCGAGGGCGCGGCGGCGCTGCGGTCGCTCCGGGCGATCTACATCGACGCGGGCGACCGCGACGAGTACTACCTCGACCTCGGTGCCGAAGCCTTCCGACGCGGCTGCCAGGCCGCCGGAGCCCCCGAGCCGTTCTTCGAGCTGTTCCCGGCGAAGCACGGCTCGATCGAGTACCGCTACCCGATCGCGATCCGCTACCTGGCCGAGCGTCTGTCCGGCTGACCTCGATGACCCTGATCACGCTCGTTGCCCTGGTCCACGTGCTGTCGGCGCTGCTCTACGTCGCCGGCTACGTCGGGACGAACCTCCTCACCGAGGTCGCCCGGCGGAGCGCCGATGAATCGACGCTGCGGGCCGCGATCACCTTCTCGGGCGTGTTCGACCGTCGCCTGATGATCCCGTTCGGGACCGGCGTCGGTCTCAGCGGACTCCTCCTGGCCGTGGTGTCCGGCTACGCGCTGACGGCGCCCTGGATCGCGGCGTCGATCGTGCTGTACGGCGTCGTGATCGGCGTGGGGATCGTGATCTGGGGCCGACGAGGCGGCCTCATCGAGGCCGCCCTCAACGCGGGCCGGCTCGACGAGGTTCGATCGCTGCTCCGGGAGCCGAGGTTCGTCGCGCTGTCCCGGGCCGAGAACGTGGCGGTCGCTCTGATCGCCACGCTCATGGTCGTCAGGCCGGGCTGAGGCCCAGGCGGACAGCGACCGACGCCGGCAGGCCGATCAGCGCGGGGTGCCGGCGTGCGATCCGGCGGCTCGCCACAGGAGCCCGACGCCGAGGGCGATCACGAACAGCGGCCAGACCATGTCCCAGCTCAGCTCGGGCAGGTTGATCCCGAACGTCTGCGTCAGCAGGTAGTAGCCACCGACGAAGAGCAGGATGACCCCGAACAGAAGCACTCCGAGATCATGCTCGTATCGTCGCTCGCGCATGGACCATTCCTCCCTTCGGGTCACGATCAGTGTCGAACGATCGGCAGCCGGGAGCCAGTGCCATTCGGCATCGCCGGAGGGTGGACTCAGCCCCCGAGCCCGCCCCAGGACGAGACGTCGGTGGGTTGGATCCGGACGATCGGTCGCGCCTCGAGGTCATGGTCGGCGTACTGCGGGTACTTCGAGCGGAGGGCGGCGATCGCCCTCGCGCGCTCGGGCCCGTCGGCGGGATCGTCCGCCTCGAGCAGGCCGGCCCGGCCGCGGATCCGGAGCCAGCCGAGGCGGGTCCAGTCCTCGTCCCAGTGGTCGACGAGCAGGCTGACCGCGGACCGCGCGGCGATGTCCCGGACGCGGGCCAGCTGGTGGGGATCGGCGACCCGCTTGGGCTTGGCGTCGAGTGGCGAGTAGACCGTCGGGCCGGCGCCGGCCGTCGCCTCGAGCGTGACGAAGCAGATCGGCACGAGACGCGGAGCGCCGGTCGGGTCGAGCGTCGCGAGGACGGCCGTCCGGGCTTCGTCGAGGAGCAGCCGCTCGGCCGCCGTGAGCCGGCGCATCGCTAGGCTGCCGGTGCCGCCGAGACCGGCCCGGCCAGGGTCGCCCGGTCGAGATCGAACCGGCGCAGGCTCGGCACCGCGATGGCGACGACTCCGACGATCGCCAGGGTCAGCACGCCCCCGCCGACGACGGCCGGGACCGCCCCGAACAACCGGGCGGCGACGCCGCTCTCGAACGCCCCGAGCTCGTTCGAGGCACCGATGAAGACCCAGTTGACGGCGGCGACCCGACCCCGGATCGCCTCGGGCGAGAGCACCCGCAGGATCGTGCTCCGGATGATCATGCTGACCCCGTCGGTGACCCCGCTGAAGAAGAGGGCCGCGAGCGACAGGACGAACACCGTCGACAGCCCGAACACGATCATGCTCAGCCCGAAGCCGGCGACGCAGACGAGGAGGCTCCGGCCGGCGTGCCGGCCGGGTGGGCGCCTGGTCGCAACGAGCATGACCAGCAGGGCACCGACGGACGGGGCGGTCCGCATGATCCCCAACCCGACCGGCCCGACGCCGAGGTCGCTGGCAAAGACGGGAAGCAGGGCGATCGCTCCGCCGAAGAAGACCGCGAACAGGTCGAGCGCCATCGAGCCGATCAGGGCGGGCGTCCGCATCACGTAGCGGATCCCGCCCAGCAGGCTCTGGATCATCGTCTCGCCACGGATCGGCTCGGGGACGGGCTTGCGCGCAATGAGCAGGATGCACAGGGTCGAGACGGCCAGCAGCCCGGCGATCAGGCCGTACGTCGCCGCGATCCCGATCAGCGCGACCGAGATCCCGCCCGCCGCGGGTCCGACGATCCCGCCCGCCTGCGAGACGCTGCTCGTCCATGACACGCCCTTCGTCGCCTGGTCGAGCGGGATCACCTGGGCCTCGAACGAGGTGAGCGCCGGCCGCTCGAAGCCGCTCGCGACGCCGGTCGCGAAGACCACGATGAGGATCGCCGCCAGCGAGATCCCGTCCGGGCTCGCCGACAGGACCGCGAGGATCGCCGAGCAGGCCATGACCCCCACGCTGGTGATGAGGACGATCGAGCGGCGATCGCGCCGGTCGGCGACATGCCCGCCGAACAGGACGAGTGACAGGGCGGGGATCGCCTCGACCAGTCCGAGCCAGCCCAGGGCGAGCGGATCGTGGGTGATGTCGTACGTCTGGAACGCAACCACGGTCACCAGCGCACTCATCGCCAGGGCGTACGTCAGGCGGGCGCCGAGCAGCGCCCGGAACTCGGGCAGCGCGAGCGGTGACGGCGGCCCGTCCGCCCCGGTGCGGCTCATGCCCGCGAGCGTAGACGATCGCGCCGGCTGGGTCCTCGGCTGGGTTGTCGACCGCGTCGGCCGGACGGTCGCCGGTCAGCCCGGATCCGGCAGGGCCAGGACGAACGCGGCCGTCCGGTCGAGGACGTCGTCGAGGACCGGCTTGAGGCCGTGGCCCAGGCGTGGGTAGGTGACGAGCTCCCCCTGTGGCAGACGTCGCACGGCCGCGCGGAGGAGGTCGAGTCGGGCGAATGGATCGGACTCGCCCGACAGGAGCAGGACGGGGCAGGGGATGGCCGGCCAGTGGGCGATCCGCGGCCCGAGCTCCGGACCACCCGGTCGGTGGAGCGGATACGAGAAGCAGACGAGGCCGCGATAGCCGGCTGCGACTCCGCCGGGACCGCTCGCCGCCGCGGCGGCCGCGAGGCTCGCGACCCGGCCGCCGTACGAGTGCCCGCCGACGACGACGTCCGGGCCGGGCGGCGCGAGCTCGAGCCAGCGGGGAACGACGTCCTCTGCCTTGCGCTTTGGCAGGTCGACCGCGACGGCCTCGATGCCGCGGGCCCGGAGGCCGTCGACGAACGGGCTCATGCTCGCGGCCGTGCCCGAGGCGCCGTGTCCGAGGACGACCCTGATCGTCACCCCCCGACGATAGCGCAGAGGCGCCTCGCAGGCGGGTTCGAAGCGTCATCCGGCTCGTCGCGGTCAACGTATCCGTTGACGCCGGAGCCTCGTTGGGCGATCCTATTGCCACAGGCTGCAATAACGGGTAGTTGCACGTGATCGAGCCTCTTTCCGCAATCGTTGCCCCGTTCCTTGCCGTCGCGGCAACGCCGCAGGGCATCGGCCTGCTCGTCACCGCCGGCCTGCTTGGCGTTCGACACGGGATCGACTGGGATCACATCGCTGCGATCACCGACATCACCAGCACCGCCGCGACGGCCGATGCCGGAACCGCGGCCCACGACGAGCAGCACCGGGCCCTGTCGCAGGTCATCGATGGCCACCAGCACGGCCATGGCGGGCCGAGCGAGATGCACGCTCACGACCTCGGGCCCGGCGCCGCGACCCTCTCCGCGATCCCCGTGCCCGTGCCAACCCCGGATCGGACCAGGTTGGCCACCGAACAACGTCATGCAATCGCACTCGGAACGCTCTATGCCCTCGGTCATGCGTCGGTCGTGGCCGCGCTGGGCCTCGCCGCCCTGTCGTTCGGGGCGTTGCTGCCGGACTGGGTCGATCCGATCCTCGGGCGCGTCGTTGGGGCGACGCTGATCGTCCTCGGGGTCTGGGTGTTCGTCTCCCTCTATCAATACGTGCGCTTCGGAACCGAGTTCCGCCTGCGCAGCCGCTGGATGCTCGTGTTCGACTCGGTCCGCTATGCCTGGCGCCGGATCCAGGCCAAGCTCCACGGCCACGTCCACGTCGAGCCGCTCGAGATGAGCTCGTACGGAGCGCGCACGGCGTTCGGCGTGGGGATGATCCACGGGATCGGTGCCGAGACGGGCACGCAGGTCCTGATCATCGCCGCCGTCGGGGGCGCCGCCGGAGCCGGTCTCGGCGTCCCGATGATGCTGGCGTTCATCGTCGGGTTGCTCATCTCCAACACGGTCGTCGTCGTGGTCTCGTCGGCGGGGTTCGTGGCGAGTCAGACGCGGCAGCGCGCCTACGTCGTGCTCGGCGTCCTGGCCGGAGCGTTCAGCCTTGTCATCGGGTTCATGTTCCTGTTCCAGATCGAGGGGCTGCTGCCGGAGCTCGATCGGGTGTTCGGCTTCATCGGGGCATGAACACGACGACACCGGCATCGCCCGTGGGGAGACCTCCGCCAGCGATTCCACGAGCGTGGCCTGCGCTGGACGCCACAGCGCCGGACGCTCGTCGAGGTCCTGTCCCAGACCGACGGCCATGTCACCGGGAGCGAGCTCGTGGAGCGCTGCCGGGCGATCGACCCCGAGACGACCCCGTCGACCGTCTACCGGACGCTCGACGTCCTCGAGGACCTCGGACTCGTCCGCCACGGACACGGCGCCGACGGTCGTGAGGAGTTCCACGTCCTGCCGGCCGTCGAGCACGGCCACCTCCACTGCTCGAGCTGCGGCGGGACCTGGGAGGTCGAGGCCGCCGAAGCCGCCGCGCTCGTCGGTCCGCTCGAGGCCAGCCGGGGCTTCGCCGTCGACCTCAGCCACGTCACGATCGTCGGGACGTGCGCGACCTGCCGGGCCGCCGCCGCCGCGACCTGACCTGCCGATGACGGTCGAGCGGATCGTGCCGGGGCCCGGTCAGGAGTCCGTCTGGGACTATCCGCGTCCGCCGCGCGTCGAGACGGTGGCCGAGCGACTCCGGGTCGTGGTCGGTGGCCGCGACCTGGCCGCAACGGAGCACGGGCTCCGGGTCCTGGAGACGGCCGGTCCGCCGGTCTACTACTTCCCACCGGTCGACGTCCGTCGCGAGCTTCTGACTCCGAGCCCGCACAGCACGCTCTGCGAATGGAAGGGCCCGGCGAGCTACTGGACGTACGACGACGGCGACGGTCGGAGGATCGAGAACGTCGGCTGGTCGTACGAGCGGCCGCTCCCGGGCTATGAGTCGATTGCGCACTACCTGGCGTTCTATGCCGGACGGGTCGACGAGGCGTGGGTCGGCGACGAGCGCGCCACACCCCAGCCCGGCCGCTTCTACGGCGGCTGGATCACCTCGCGGATCGTCGGTCCGTTCAAGGGCGACCCCGGCACGTCGGGCTGGTAGCGGTCCGACAGCGACCGTAGCCGCAGGTCAGCGGCCGACCGGGGCCCGCGTCCTTGCCCCGTCCGCCCGGCCGTGTTCGGTGCTCCGCCCGGGAACATGTCGGGATCCGGCTGCCCGGACGGGCGGCCGCTGACCTGGGACCGCGGGCCGGCGCCGCGAGCTCAGTCGACGGTCGGGACGCCCATGATGTGGAAGCCGCCATCGACGTAGATCACTTCGCCGGTGACCGCGCTCGACAGGTCCGAGGCGAGATAGACCGCGCTCCGGCCGACGTCCTCCGGGGTGATGTTCGCCCGCAGCGGCGCCACGTCGGCAAACGCCCCGTACATCTTCTTGAACCCGGCGATGCCGGCGGCGGCCAGGGTTCGGACCGGGCCGGCGCTGATCGCGTTGACCCGGATCCCGTCGGGCCCGAGGTCGGCCGCGAGGTAGCGGACCGAGGCCTCCAGCGCGGCCTTCGCCACGCCCATCACGTTGTAGTTCTCGACGACCTTCTCGGCGCCGTAGTAGGACAGGGTGATCACGCTCGAGCCGGCGTCCAGGAACGGACGGGCCTCGCGGACGAGGGCCACCAGCGAATAGGCGCTCACGTCGAGGGCCAGCGCGAACCCGTCGCGCGAGGTCTCGACGAAGCCACCCTCGAGGTCCTCGCGCCGGGCGAACGCCAGGGCGTGGACGAGGATGTCGAGCCGGCCGTGGGCCGCCCCCCACTTCGCGAACACCGCCCGGATGTCGTCATCCGACTGCACGTCGCACGGCTCCACGAACGTCGACCCGATCGATGTCGCGAGCGGCCGGACCCGCTTCTCGATCAGGCTCTCGACCGAGCTGAAGCCGACGGTCGCGCCTTCCTCGTGGAGCGCGCGGGCGATCCCCCAGGCGATCGAATGGTCGTTGGCGACTCCGAAGATCAGCGCCTTCTTCCCGTCGAGCAGTCCCATCGGTCGAGCCTAGCAGACGGGTACCCTGTGCCGGATGACCAGCCCGACCCGCCAGCCCGATCCGACCGGCGCAGGCGCTCCCGGCGACCTGCGGTCGGCCCTGAGCGGCGTCCGGGCGCTCCTGCTCGACCTCGACGGGGTGATCGTCCTGAAGGGCGAGCTGCTGCCCGGCGCCGGGCAGGCCCTGGCGGACCTCGCTGCCCGGTCGATCCCGTACCGGATCGTCACGAACACCTCGCTGATCAGCCGGCAGAGCCTGTCGCGCTGGGGCGACCGGCTCGGGGCTCCGATCCCGGCGTTCCGGATCATGAGCGCCCTGTCGGCCAGCGCCGCCTTCACCCGTCATCGCTACCCGGGCCAGCCGCTGTTCGTGATGGCCTCGACCGACGCGCTGACCGAGTTCGCCGGCCAGCGTCTGCTGAGCGCAGAGGAGGCCGACCGTCCGAACGCCCGGGCCGCGGCCGTGGTCGTCGGCGACGCGCCCGAGGCGGTCACCTTCGACAACCTCAACCGGGCCTTCCGGCTCGTCCGATCCGGTGCCGAGCTGATCGGGATGCACCGCAACCCGTGGTGGCTGACCCCGGACGGTCCGACCATCGATTCGGGGGCGCTCGTCACCGGGCTGGAGTTCGCGACCGAGCGCCCCGCCCGGATCCTCGGCAAGCCCTCGGCGGACTTCTTCCGCGAGGCGGCCGCCGAGCTCGCCGACGAGGTGCGCCGGGCAGGCGGGAAGCGCCTCGTCCGGCACGACATCGCGATGGTCGGCGACGACATCCGGACCGACGTCGTCGCCGCGCAGCGGGTGGGCCTGCGCGGGGTGTTCGTCCTGTCCGGGAAGCACGGCCGCGCCGATGTCGCGGCCGTCGCCGGCGCCCGCGGCGGTCGGACGCCCGACGCGATCGCGCCGACGCTGCTCGACGTGGTCCGCGCACTCGGCTGATCGACCGCCCGTCGGTCAGGAGTCACCCCGCCGCCGATCCTCGTCGAGGAGGGCGTCCGTGAGACCCTGGGCCGCGGCGGCCGCGCGGCTGGAACCGGTGATCGCGAACAGGAACGCGTCACGATCCAGCGTCCACAGTTCGACGTCGGTGACGGCGAGGACGGTGGCGGTCCGCGGAACGTCCCGCAGCAGCGCGATCTGACCAAACGACTCGCCCTGGCCCAGGGTCCTGATCGGTCGCCCGGACCGGGACACCTCGACCGTTCCGTCACCGACGACGAAGAAACGGTCGCCGGGTTCGCCCTCGCGGATGATCGCCACGCCGGCTGGAGCGTTCGTTCGGACGAGCCCGCGCGCCGCGGCGGCGAGCGTCGGTGCCGAGACCGAGGCGAACAGCTCGAGGTTGCGCAGCAGAACGATCTGACGTGACGGGACGCCGGTCCGGACCTCGAGCCTGCCCAACCGAACCCAGGCCAGGAGAACCACGACCGGAACGAGCGCAGCCGTAACGATCATGCCCACGACGAGACCGAAGACCTCGTAGGCCACACCTGCCACGAGCGATCCGGCGGCCATGCCGGCCATCGAGAATCCCTCGACCAGGCCGAACACGCCGGACAGGACCTCGCGCGGAGCGACCCGCTGGAGAAGCGTCCTCCCGGCAACGTCGAACAGGGCCACGCCGAGTCCGGCAACGGCGAACAGGCCAAGCGCCAACCCGAACCCTGGCTCGAAGGACACCAGCACGACGGCAGCGGCCCAGGCCACCGCGCCGGCCAGGAGCCAGCGACTCAGCCTCCCGCTGCCGGCGAGCGCGAGGGAGGCTGCGCCACCAACCACGGCACCCAGCCCAAGAGCGGCGTTGAGGTACCCGGCCCCGGAGTCCCCTGCGTCGAGCGTATCCGTGGCGAGGATGACGATGAACACATCGAGCGCGCCGAGGACCAGGAAGTGGCAGGCAAGCAGCAGGACCACGAGCAGCGTGTCCGGGTCGCCCGCGACGGCCCGCATCCCGTCGAGGAGACGGATCCCGCCTGTCGAGTTTCCGGGCCCATCGGCGCTGACGTTCGCGGGCGCGTCCGCGGCGACGGCGTCCGGAACAGCTGCCCGGCGGCTTCGTGGCCGGACTCCCATGACCAGGACCATCGCGCCGACGGCCAGGACGGCAGCCGCCACGAACACCGCACCAGGAGACGCGACCGCCATGATCAGCCCGGCGAGCAGTGGGCCGAGCAGGCCGCCCCAGGCTTCGAAGATCGTGTTGACCGCATTGGCCGAGGTCAGCTCCTCGGGTGTCTCGGCGAACTCGGGCATGAGCGACGACTGGATCGGCCGCGGGAGGGTGACCAGCGTGGCGGCCGTGATCGCACCGGCGTAGACGACGAACGGTGGCGCGCCGGCCAGCATGGCCAGTCCCGTCCCGAGGACAGCCAGCCCGATGACACCGTAGCTGGCCGCCTGGACCCGCTCGCGATCGTATCGGTCGGCCAGGCTCGCCCCGATCGGGGCGAAGACAGCGGCCGGCACGAGCTGGGCGACCGCGACGATCCCGATCGAGGCCGGCCCGGTCGCCGAGTTCGCGTAGACGAGCACGGCCACCCACGTCCCGAGCTCGACGACGATGAACCCAAGGTAGGCGAACTCGAGCCGGCGCAGGTCCCGGTTCGCCAGCACCCGTCGCAGGGAGAAGCTCGCGGTGCGGACCCGGTCGGCCAGGGTGTCAGGATGCTCAGGGTGGATCACTCCCGAGGGGCTCATCGCCGCCGGCCCCGGTCGGCGCTGGCAGCGTAACGGGTGACTGGTCCGAGCCGGAAGCGGCGCTACACTGAAAGCCACGCCCGTCGCGCAATGGCCTGACCGACGCGGCCGCAACCGAGCCTGCCCCACCGAGAACGGAGACCCCGATGTCGACCGAGGCGACGCCCCGCCTGAAGATCACCTACGCCACGCTCCGCAACGACAACGAGGAGCTCCACGCGCCAGTACGAGGCTGGCCTGGCCAAGGCGCGCTCGATGCTCGGCGGCTACTACCGCAACTTCGTCGGCGGCGCCGAGCGCGATGGCGACGGCACGTTCGAGAAGCGGACCCCGATCGACGGCTCCCTGATGGGCACGTTCGCGAAGGGAACCCGAAAGGATGTCCAGGACGCGGTCGCTGCCGCGAGGGAGGCCTTCCCGGGCTGGGGTCGCCGGCCGTGGCAGGACCGGGTCGCGACGATGCGCCGGGTCGCCGAGGTCATCAGCGAGCGCCAGATGGAGTTCAGCGCTCTCCTGTCGATGGAGGTCGGCAAGAACCGCCTCGAGGCGCTCGGCGACGTCGAGGAGACCGCCGATCTCATCCGCTGGTCGTGCGACATGATGGAGCGCAACCACGGCTTCGACGACGTCATGGGCAATCTCGGCGACGAGACCGTCCACACCCGGTCCGTCCTCAAGCCGTACGGCGTGTGGGGTGTCATCAGCCCGTTCAACTTCCCGTTCGCGCTGAGCGGCGGCCCGGCCGGTGGCGCGCTCGTCGCCGGGAACACCGTCGTCTACAAGCCATCCTCGGATGCGCCGCTGTCGGGGGCCTGCCTGCTCCAGGCGATGCGCGATGCCGGCGTCCCGGACGGCGTGTTCAACATGGTCATGGGTCCGGGCGAGACCGTCGGCGACGAGCTCCAGACGAACCCGGGCGTCGACGGCGTGATCTTCACCGGTTCGTTCGAGGTCGGCTTCGGGCTGTACAAGAACTTCGCCCGGAGCTATCCGAAGCCGGTCATCGTCGAGATGGGCGGCAAGAACCCGGCGATCGTGTCCCGCCACGCCGACCTCGACGAGGCAGCGGAAGGGATCATGCGCTCGGCATTCGGCTTCTCGGGCCAGAAGTGCTCGGCCAACAGCCGGGTCTACGTCGAGCGCCCGGTCCACGATGAGCTCGTGAAGCGCCTGGTCGAGAAGGCCGAGGCCATCACGATCGGCGACCCGACCGACCGCCGCTACTGGCTCGGTCCCGTCATCAACCGCCGGGCGGTCGAGCGCTACGAGCAGGCCGTGTCCGAGGCCCGCTCGGACGGTCGGCTGGCGATCGGCGGCGAGCGGGTGACGGAGCACGGACTCGACCTCGGCTTCTTCGTCGCGCCGACCGTCGCGCTCGACCTGCCACCGGACCACCGCCTGTTCCGGGACGAGCTGTTCGTCCCGTTCACGGCGGTTGCGCCGGTCGACTCGATCGACGAGGCGCTCCGGCTGTCGAACGACACGAACCTCGGGCTGACCGCCGGCTTCTACTCCGAGGACACGGACCGAGGTCGACAGGTTCCTCGACGAGATCGAGGCCGGCGTCGTCTACGTCAACCGGCGGGCCGGCGCGACGACCGGCGCCTGGCCCGGCATCCAGCCGTTCGGCGGCTGGAAGGGGAGCACCGCGACGGGGAAGGCCGGCGGCGGCTTCTACTACGTCCAGCAGTTCATGCGCGAGCAGAGCCAGACGATCGTCGACTGACGGCCGGCCCACCCGCGGCCGCGCCTGACGACGCCGCGGCATCGAGGCCGGACCTCGCCCCGCCCCCGCATCCCGTTACCAGACGTCGCCGGGGCGCCAGTCGCAACTGATCGGTGCACTGAGGTCGAGCGGCGGTGACGTTGGGGTTTCGAGGACCAGGATGAAGCCTTCCTCGTCGGGCGTCCGACGCGGTCCATCCGGAGTCCGAACGAACGCCGGACCACGCCACGTCCGCCAACCGAGCCGCTCGTAGAAGGCGCTGCCGGCCGGTCCCGAGGGCGCCCAGCTCGAACGTCTCGCGGATGTAGCCGGTGGCGTCGATCATGACGATCGAGCCGAACCCCTGGCCCTGGCGGTCCGGCGCGGTCGCGACCGCCTCGACATAGCCGGTCCGGAGGGGGACGATCGCCGACGTGCAGCTCGCGCTCGACGACCGACGCGTGCGCCACGATCCGGCCGTCCACCTCGAGCACGAAGTGGACGCCCCCGAGGCCGTGCTGCCAGTCGTCGTCGCCGAACCGTTCGTCCTCGTCGGTGCCGAAGGCGGCGTCCAGCATCGCCCGAAGGGCGACCGACTCCGATGCGGTCAGATCATCCGTTGCCAGCCGGCGGAGCTCGACCCGATCCGGTCCGGATGACGCGTCGCTGCCCATCGCCCGAGTCTAGCCAGCGGGCGCTGCCGCAGGATTGCGCTACGAGACCATCTCACCGATGGGATCGGAGAACAACCGATGGCGCGCCGGCTCGTCCTCCTCGATCGCCGGGAGCCGGTCGCCATGGTCGGGGAAGTAGTTGTCGACCCGGTCGTCGTTGACCGACGAGACCTCGCCCGCCAGGACCATGCCCGAGCCTGGCTCGGCCCACAGGCTGTGGTACAGGAGCGGCCGGATCGTCACGCTCTGGCCCGGGGTCAGCCGGACTGCCGACCCGCCGGCGATCGTCGTCGACTGCCCGTCGACGTTGGCGACGACCGGCGTGTCGATCCGCTCGCGATCCGGACCCGCGTTCGCCAGCCCGACCATCAGGTTCCCGCCGGCCCGGTTGATGATGTCCTCGGTCTTGCGGAAGTGAAGGTGGAACGGGAGCAGTTGGCCGTCGGCCTGGAGGAGGATCTTCTCGGCATAGGTCTTCGGGTAGCGCGGATCGTCCAGTCGACCGTTGCGCAGGGTGAAGATGAGGACGCCGAACCGGGCGAAGTCGCCCGTCCCGAAGTCGGTGACGTCCCAGCCGAGCATCGTCTCCCGGATCTCCTCGGTCAGCCGGACCCGCCCGACGCCACTCGTCCGCCGTCCAGCGGGCGAACGGCGGGAGGGCGAAGCCCATCGCGTCGACGAAGGCGAGGCCTTGGTCGATCGCCCGGTTGATCTCGGAACGGCGCATGGACCCCCATCCTAGGGCCGCGACGCCGACAACAGATACGAACCTGCAACGAATGGCACCAGCGCTCCGCTCGGCCCGCAGCCGACCGACCGATAGACCGAGCGGAAGTACCCGATGCCCGACAAGTCCCACGCGCGCAACGCGAAGGCCCGCGCCTCGCAGCAGGCAAGGCAGGGCAACCTCACCGCGAGCGAGAAGAAGCAGATCGATCGCAAGGCCGATCGCGTCCTCGACAGGTAGTCCGATCCGCTCCGGCCCGGCAGGCGCCGCGTGCCCTGCCGCGAGGGTCGCTACGCTACGGTCCTTGCAGGAGACCGAGTTCAGCGTGGCCGCGAACGACTACCACTTCATCACGACCTGGCACGTGCCGGCGACCCTCGACGAGATCAGCGCTGTGCTCGGGGCTGCCGACGAGCTCGCGCGCTGGTGGCCGTCGGTCTACCTCGACGTGCGGGTCATCGAGCCGGGCGACGCGACGGGGATCGGCAAGGTCGTCGATCTGTGGACGAAGGGCTGGCTGCCATACACGCTGCGCTGGCGGTTCACCGTGACGGAGTCCGATCCGCCTCGCGGCTTCCACCTCGTTGCGTCGGGGGACTTCGTCGGCGAGGGGACCTGGACCCTGACCGAGGAACGGCCCGGCGGGCGATCCGATCGGCCCGCTCACCTCCGTGACCTACGACTGGCGGATCGTCGCAGAGAAGGGCCTCCTGCGCTGGCTGTCGCCGGTCATGCGCCCGGTGTTCGGCGCGAACCACCGCTGGGCGATGGCCCGCGGCGACGAAAGCCTGCGGCTGGAGCTCCTTCGACGCCGGACGGCGGGCGATCCCTCCGCCCGGGCGCTCGTCCCACCGCCACCAGGCCCGACGTTCCCGCACGACCGGCGACGCCGGCGCGCGGCAGGCTAGACAGGCGACGCCAGCGCCGGTGGCGTCAGTGGCGATCCGCGAGGGCTGCCTCGATCTCGGCCCGGAGCGGCCGGCCGATCGACGTCCGCTCGAGCCACTCCAGGTAGTCGGGGTCCTGGCGTGCCAGCTGCCCGATCGTCCAGCCTTCGTAGCGACCGAAGTCGAGGACCGTCCCACTGCTGCTCGTCATCATCCGCTCCGTCAGCGGCGACCCCGTTGCCGAGTCGGACGGCGGAGGCGTGGCCGTGACCGCGACCACATGCTCGATGCCCATCCGCCGGTCGTACGCCGCCCGCCGCTCGGGGTCGCCGAGCTCGGCCCAGGCGCGGTTGATGATCGCCATGTCGTGGACGTCGCCGCCGGTGTCCGGGTGGAACCGACGGGCGAGCAGGCGATAGGCGTTCCGGATCGTCTCAGAGTCCGAGTCGGGTGAGATGCCGAGGACCGCGTAGAGCGTGGTCGTCGGTCCGCCGGCTTGACGCTTGTCGGTCGAGGCGGTCACGGATCGAGCCTAGACGGAACGGGTTGGAAAGGCGATAGGTCGTACGGGCCAAAGTGACGGGCACCTACCACCTACGACGAGCGGCCCATCGTCATGGCGCCTTGGTACTAGCGCCATGCATAGCCGATGCGTATGGAAGCTCAGCCCTCGCCTGCCGGGACGTCACGGTCCGAGACCAGCACGAGGTGGCGCCGATAGCGGCGACGAACGAAGCCCACCGCCTGGTAGAGCCCCTCGGATGCCGCGTTGTCCGACATCGAGTAGACCTGCACGAGGCCGGCGCCGAGGTCGCGGTAGCGGCGCAGCCCGTGGTTGAGCAGCGCTCTCCCGAGTCCACGGCGTCGGTGGTCAGGATGCGTGCCGACCGGTTCGAACTCGCCGACCCTGGCCACGGGATCCCACCAGGCCATCGCGAAGGCCGCCAGCGAGCCATCCGGCGCTTCGACCACGAGGTCGTCGTCGTACCGGTACCCGGGAAGCGTCGTGAGCCGGGCGTACCTCTCGGCGGTCATCGCAGATGGAGCGAAGGCGGCACGGTGGATCTCCACCCTTGCCGGGATCTCGTCCGGGCCTTCGAGACGTCTCATCCTGTAGCCCGCCGGCAGGGTCGAGTCGGCGATCCGAGCGACGCCGTCGACCCGTTGCTGGTACTGCGACAGGCGGAGCTGCCTGGGGCGGAAGCCGAACCGATGGAGCGTGGCCAGCGACGCCCGATCATCCTCGGGAACCCAGGCCTCAGGCCTGCCAGCCGTCCGGACGATCGCGTCGCGCAGGATGGCTTCGAGGATCTGTTCGTCGGTCGTGGGGTCACCGGGCCGGATCCCCCAATGGACAAGGTGGCCCCAGATCCAGCTCCAGGCACGCACGGAACCGTCGACGGACCACAATCGAAGGTGCTCCTCGAGCGCGTCCGGAGCGACAGAGGCGAACCACCATTCGAGGTCCCCGGGGTGCGAGGCGACGAACGGCGCGCCTTCGAGCCAGGCGGTCGTCAGCACCGACTCCGCCGTGCGAAGATCGGTCATGTCGGTCGCGCGCTGCTGGGTGATCACTCGGCGCGCACGTCCACGGGCGGATCCTGCGTCGTCGGTCGACGCGAGATCGCGTCGTCGGCTCGAAGCCGCGGGATGACGTCCGTGGCGACGCGCTCGATCAGTCCGCGTTCGCCCGGCGGCGGCAGGATCACGCTGAAGTCGCTGAAGCCAAGCCGTCGATGCGCCTCGACGAACGCTTCGAACCCGTCGGTCGAGGCCAGGACCTCGGGCGCATCGGACCATGTCGAGCGACGGATCGTGTCCGGGTCGCGCCCGAGCTCGCGGCAGGCCTCATCGATGATCCCGATCTGGTCGGCCACCGACAACGTCACGCCGTCGGTCGAGGCGCCGGGGATCGTCGGGAACGTGTCCCACTGGTCCGCGTAGCGGGCGGCCAGCCGGAGCATCCGCGGGCGGTGGGCGGCGATCAGCAGCGGGATCCGCGGCTGCTGGAGTGGCTTCGGGCTGAGCGGGGCGTCGTGGAGCTGGTAGTAGGTGCCCTCGACGGTCGTCCGGTCGTCGCGCTGGAGGCGATCGATGATCTCGACTGCCTCCTCGAGCCGGTCGACCCGCTCGCCGGGCGGCGGGAGCCGGATGCCGTAGCGCCGATGCTCGTCGGCGTTCCAGCCGGTTCCGAGCCCGAGGATCAACCGCCCGCCGCTGATGTGGTCGACCGTGACGGCCTGCTTGAGCAGCACCGCCGGGTGACGGAACGTGTTGCTCGTGACGAGCACACCGAGCCGGATCCGGCTCGTCCGCGCCGCGATCGCGGCGAGAAGCGTCCAGGCCTCGAGACACGGCGACTCGGGCGTCCGGTCGGTGTCGATCAGGTGGTCGACGAGCCAGCCATGGTCGAAGCCGAGCTCCTCGGCGAGGACGAACCCGTCGAGGATCTCGTCCCAGGTCCGGCCGGCCTGGCTCATGAACAAGCCGAACCGGATCGGCGGTCGCATGCCGGAATCCTACACGCGCCCTCTGCTAGACTCGGGCAGTATCCACTCTGCATACTTTCTATTCGCCCTGAGGTGGAATGGTGAGCCAGGCTTCGTCGCGTCTCGCGGGTTCGCGCCCGGTCCCGGACCTCGTGACCGAGATCCCCGGCCCCAGGGCCCGGGCCCACGTCACCTACGACGAGACGTGGACGTCGCCGAGCCTCCCGCGCGCCTACCCGATCGTCCCGGTCCGCGGCGACGGGCTGACCGTCGAGGACATCGACGGCAACCTGTTCCTCGACTTCGCCGCCGGGATCGCCGTCACGTCGACCGGTCACAGCCACCCCCGGGTCGTGGCCGCGATCAAGGAGCAGGCCGCCGAGCTGATCCACTTCTCCGCCTCGGACTTCTACCTGCCGATCTACGCTCAGACCTGCGAGCGGATCGCCGGGATCGCGCCCATCGACGGCCCGGCCCGGGTCTATCTCGGCAATTCCGGGACGGAGGTCGTCGAGACCGCGATCAAGCTCGCCCGCCACGCGACCCACCGGCCCTACGTCGTCGCGTTCCTCGGGGCGTTCCACGGGCGGAGCTACGGCTCGGTCAGCCTGACCGCGTCGAAGGCGAAGTACCACGCCGGGTTCGGGCCGCTCCTGCCGGGCGTCTTCCATGCCCCGTACGGCCGGGTCGAGGACCTGCGCTGGTTCGACGAGGTCCTGTTCGACAAGCTCGCTCCGCCGAACGAGATCGCGGCGATCATCGTCGAGCCGATCCAGGGCGAGGGTGGCTATGTCGTCCCCGAGGACGGCTTCCTCCAGGGCCTTCGCGAGATCTGCGACCGGCACGGGATCCTCCTCGTCGCCGACGAGATCCAGTCCGGGGCGGGCCGGACCGGGAAGATGTGGGCGGTCGACCACTGGGGCGTCAAGCCGGACATCGTGCTGACCGCGAAGGGGATCGCGAGCGGGATGCCGCTCGGGGCGCTCGTGGCCAGGGCGTCGATCCTGGAGGCCTGGGGACCCGGCGCCCACGGCTCCACGTACGGTGGGAACCCGGTCGCCTGCGCGGCGGCGCTGGCCACGATCGACCTGCTCGAGGGCGGGCTGGTGGCCAACGCGGCGACCCGCGGCGACGAGCTCTTCGAGGGCCTCCGGGCCCTTCGCGCGCGTCACGCGGGGCTGATCACGGACGTTCGCGGCAAGGGGCTGATGATCGGGATCGAGTTCGACACGGCCGAGCACGCCGAGGAGGTCCAGTTCGCCGCCTTCGTCCGCGGGCTGCTCGTGCTGGAGTGCGGCAAGTCGAGCGTCCGGATGTCTCCGGCACTGACGGTCGGCCCGGACGAGGTGAGAACGGCCCTGCGGATCTTCGGCGAAGCGGTGGCCGCGGTGGCCGGCGAGCACGGCGAGGTCCTCGAGGCGGCCAGGGCCGCCCACGCGATCACCGGCGTCGAGGCGGCCGGCTGACCGCGGGCTAGGAGATCGAAGCCGCTTCGTCCGCGCCGCTGAGGTCGGACGACCAGAGCCGGGCGGCGATCACCGCCAACCCGAGCAGGATCGCGACGCCCATGATCGGGCTGCCGATCCGCTTGAGCTCGGCCGACCCGGCGATCAGGCCGAGCAGGAACACGACGAGACCCCCGTTCATCGCCCAATAGACGAGCTGATCGGCCCACGGCCAGCGGTCGCGCCGGTCGGCCCCGAGCCGGAGCGCCAGCCCGAAGATGAGGTTGGTCACGACCCCGATGAACGCGGCGTGGTCGCTCGCCACGAGGACGCCGACCGGGATCTTGTCGGGGTCGCCGGTTGAGATGAACAGGTACACGACGTACAGGAAGATCGCGGTCGCGATCACGACGAACACCGCCGAGGTCGACAGATGCCGCTCCGGGCTGGCCGCGCGCCAGTCGATCCGGATCGCGTACCGGACGACCCGCCCGGTGAACAGGGCGACGGCCACCAGCTCCACGAGGAGGTAGATCCCGCCGACAGCCTGGACGGCGGCCGCGTCGAGGAACAGGAGGGTGAGCGCGAGGAGGAGCCCGCCCCCGAACAGGGCGCCGATCTGGACCTGACCGGTCCGCGAGCGCCGGCGCAACCCCACGATGCGCCACTCGAGGAGACCCATCGCCACGAGGATGAGGTAGCTGAAGACCATGGTTCCGGCGTGGGCGCCGATCGCATCGGCGCCGCCCGGGAACAGGTTGGTCCCGCTGGCGAGCTGGATCTGGATGAGCACGCCGATGACCGCGCCGTACGCGAACGAGGTCAACCCGAGCGTCACCGCGAGCAACGGGATGGTCGGTTCGCGCCCCAATTCGAGCCACACCCAGCCGACGAGCCACAGGATGGCGACCAGGAGGATCGTGCCGGTGACCGCCCGGGCCGGCAGGTTGCCCGAGTAGAACGCGGCCACGTAGATCGGGATCAGGATGGCCAGCGTCGCGGCGAGGCGCCGATCGCCCCGGCGGACGAGCCAGAACGTGGCGGCGACGAGGCTGAGCGTGATCCAGCCGAGGGTGCCCGAGTGGACATGGGTCAGCAGCTGGTCGTGGTTGAACGCGTACAGGTCGAGCCCGTTGACGATGCCGATCGCGACCGTGACCACGAACAGCGCCATCGCGACCAGGAACAGACCCCGGACGAGCGGTGCCCAGCCCGTCGGGGCGCGTTGGATCGAAGCCACCGGCGACCCTCCCGTTTCCCTCGCGCAGCGAAGCTCCCGAGTCGCTGCGCTCGCTCCCGCTCGATATCGTACGAAACCGCAATCGCCCGACGTTCAACGGCCGGGGGCGGTGCCCGCGATAATCGGTCCGTGAGCAGCTCGAAGGTCGCTACCATGCGCGACGCGGTCGCGGAGCTCGTCCGGGACGGCGACACGGTGGCGATCGAGGGCTTCACCCATCTCATCTCGTTCGCGGCCGGCCACGAGATCGTCCGCCAGCGGAAGCGCGACCTGACCCTGGCCCGGCTCACGCCGGACCTCATCTACGACCAGATGGTGGCGGGCGGCGTCGCGCGCAAGCTCATCTTCAGCTGGCTCGGGAACCCGGGTGTCGGCGGGCTCAACGCGATCCGGCGGCGGATCGAGGACGCCGATCCGGCGCCCCTCGAGATCGAGGAGTACAGCCACTTCGGGATGGTCGGGCGCTACACGGCGGGCGCAGCGAACCTGCCCTTCTACCCGCTCCGGTCGTACTTCGAGACCGACCTGCCGAAGGCGAACCCGCTGATCCGCGAGGTCGAGTCCCCGTACGGCGACGGGGTCGTCTACGCGGTGCCACCGCTCCGCCCGGATGTGACCGTCGTCCACGCCCAGCGGGCCGACGCGAGCGGCAACACCCAGGTCTGGGGCCTGCTCGGCTGCCAGAAGGAGGCGGCGTTCGCGGCGGACCGGGTGATCGTCGTGGTCGAGGAGCTCGTGGCCGAGGCGATCATCCGGGCCGATCCGAACCGGACGATCATCCCCGGCCTGATCGTCGACGCCGTCGTCGTCGAGCCGTGGGGCGCGCACCCGTCGTACGTCCAGGGCGCGTATGACCGCGACAACCGGTTCTACCTCGACTGGGACCCGATCAGCCGCGACGAGGGCGCCGTACAGGCCTGGCTGGCCGACTGGGTGTACGGCCTCGACGGCCGGGCCTCGTACGTCGAGAAGCTCGGTGCCGAGCGCATCGCATCACTCCGGCCGAGCGGCACGGCCCCGTCCGGCTCGGTCGACTACGGCCAGTACCGATGAGCGCCGTCGAGGCCCCGTTCACGAAGTCCGAGATGATGATCGTGGCGGCGGCGCGCGAGCTGGCCGGGCAGCGGGTCTGCTTCGTCGGGGTGGGCCTGCCGAACATCGCGGTCAACCTGGCCAAGCGGACCGTGGCTCCGGAGCTCGAGCTCGTCTACGAGGCCGGCGTCTTCGGCGCCGAGCCGGCCCGCCTCCCGCTGAGCATCGGCGATCCGACGATCGTCACCGGCGCGACCGCCGTGACCAGCATGTACGAGCTGTTCAGCTTCTACCTCCAGGGCGGGCTCATCGACGTCGGCTTTCTCGGCGCGGCCCAGATCGACCGGTTCGGCAACATCAACACCACGGTCATCGGCGCCGACTACGCTCACCCGAAGACGCGCCTGCCCGGGTCCGGGGGCGCGTGCGAGATCGCGATCAACGCCCGCCAGGTGTTCGTGATCATGCGCCAGTCGAAGCGCTCGTTCGTCGAGCGGATCGACTTCCGGACGAGCCCGGGCAATCTCGGCGGGGCGGTCAACGCCGCCCGGATCCGACGCGAGCAGGGCTGGCTCGGCAGCGGGCCGTCGGTCGTGGTCACCGACCTCGGCATCTACCACTTCGACGAGACCGGCGAGATGCGCCTCGACTCGCTCCATCCGGGAGCCACGCTCGACGCGGTTCGCGCCACGATGGGCTGGGAGCCACGGATCGCCCCGGGGCTGGCGACCACCCCGGAGCCCAGCGCCGACGAGCTCCGCCTGATCCGGGTCGAGCTCGACCCGGACGGCGCCTACACGAGATAGCTGGCGGTACGACCGCCTCGTCGGCGGTTGACCATCGAGTGAGGCTCACGACTCGCCCGGCGAGGCATCCTCGACGCTGATGGCTTCCTCCTCGAGCGCCGCCCGTGAGCTGCCCGAACCAGGCTCTGAGCTGCCGGACCGGATGACGATCCGCTATGTCGATGGCAGTGCCCCGGGTTCGCCGCTGCCCGATCCGCTGATCGCCGCCCGACGGGCGTCGTTCCGGGTCGTCGATCGGCAGGTCGTCCCGACGGCCCGGATCCTGGCATCGCTGTCGACGGCGCTCGACCTCACCGAGGGCCAGGTGCCGGGCCATGCCCTGCGGACCTGCTACCTCGCCACTCGGCTGGCCGATGTCGTCGGGTTGCGCGAGCCCGATCGCGAGACGTTGTTCAGCGCGGCCCTCCTCAAGGACGCCGGCTGCTCGAGCAACGCGGCCGCGATCACCCGCCTGTTCGGCAACGACGACATCGCGCTGAAGGGCCGCCAGGCGACCACCGAGCGGGGCATCCTGGCCTACGCGGCCTTCACGATCCGAAGCCTCCCGGCCACCGAGCCGCTCCCGCTCCGGGTACGGCGGCTCATCCGGATCGGGCTGACCGGCACGCGCGAGCAGCGCCAGATCGAGCAGCTCCGCTGCGAACGCGGCGCGTCGCATCGAGGGAGGCGCCTGAGGCTAGCCGCCCTGGGCGATGAGGGCGACGATCACGTCGATGTCGTCGCTGCCGAGCACGCCCTGGTACTTGGCCCGGACGACACCGTGGCCATCGACGACGAAGACCCACGGCATCGACCGCGGTCCCCACGGCTCGCCGCCGATCCCCCACGAATCCGCGACGGCGGTCAGCTGCGGCTCGGCCAGCGTGCCTTCGAGGACCGGCGTGTCGGTGACGACCGAGTAGCGGAACGGCTCGTGGTGGATGAACGCGACGTCGGCCCACCGGTCCTGGAGGTAGCGGGCCATGATCAGGGCCTTGCCGCAGGCGGTCGTGACCCGGAACCTGGCAGAGTCGAGGACGAGGACGAACGGCGTCGCGCCGGCGAGCGCGTCGCTCGTCGAACGGCGATAGAGGCGCAGGTCCGGGATCGGGTCGGTCGTCAGCTGGCGGGCGTCGCCGGCGACGTCGTCGAGGGTGAGCGTGCGGGCGGTCGGAGCCGGCCCACCGATCGGGGCGGTTGTGCCCGGATCGAGGACGGTGACGTCGGCCGTCCCGGTCAGGGTCGCGGCCCCCGGCGTGGCGGACACCCGGAGCCGCCAGCGACCCGGGGACGGCACGTCGAGCGGGGCGACGTAGGAGACGGCGTCGATCCCCGGCGGGCGGACCGGGATCGCCTCGGTCGGTCCGCCGATCGCGGAGCCGTCGACCGTGGTCAGCTGAACCGAAGGCCGGATCGTGGTGTCGGCGAGCCGCCCCGCCGGCCCCGTCAGGGCAAGGATCACCGGGCTCGGACCGCCGGCCCAGATCGACGAGGAGGTGACATCGACGGCCAGGGCTCCGAGGGCCGGAGCTGCCGGCGTGGCGGCTGCCGAAGCAGCCGGCTGGCCCGCGCTCGGGGCCGACCCGGGCGGGCCGCTCGACGGGGCTTGAGCCAGCGGGCCGGCGACCGACCGGAGCGTGGCGGTCATCGCCTCTGCGCTCGTGCCGAACGGGAAGCGGGCGCGCAGCCGGCCGGCCGCGTCGACGACGTAGACGTCGGCCGTGTGCGACATCGAGTAGGCACCGGGCGACCCACTGTCGACGCGGGCGTAGCGCACCCCCCACGCGTCGGCCGTCGCCCGGATCTCGGTCGCCGAACCGGTCAGGGCCGTGAACTCGGCGGGCAGGTAGCGCAGATAGTCCTTGAGCGACGCCGGCGTGTCCCGCTCGGGATCGACCGTGACGAACATGGCCCGGACGCCCGGTCCGTAGGCCTGGATCGCCGACTCCAGGACGCCGATCGTCGCCGGGCAGACATCCGGACAGTGGGTGTAGCCGAAGAACACCAGGACGAGCCCGCCCTGCATCGAGGCGAGGGTGACGCGCTGCGCGTCCGGGCCCGTCAGCGCGATCTCGGGCGCGTCACGGGCGACCGGTTCGAGGAATGACCGGACGTCGATCGACGGGCTCGGGCCGCCGGACGCGGGTGCCTCCGACGGCCGGCTCAGGGTCCCCGCGGTCCGACCCCCGACGAACATCCCGCCGAGCGCCGCCAGGGTGGCCAGGATGACGAAGCCGACCGTCAGGATCACGACGATCCGGAACCCTCCGTCGAGGATCGCGTCCTGGTCGGCTGCCGGCTCGTCGGTCCGGTGCCCGGAAGGCATCGTCCGGCCTAGCGGACCTCGGCCTGGACGACGACCCTGCCGGCGTGGTCGAAGACGAGGTCGAGCTCCAGCCGGTCGCCGGCCTTCAGGGCGGTGGTCAGCCCGTTGACCATCAGGTGGTACCCGCCCGGAGCGAGCGCGACGCTGCCCCCGGCCGGGACATCGAGCCGCGCGATCGGATGCATGCCCATCATCCCGTCCGACGCCATCGCGGTCTCATGGAGCTCGACGTTCGCCGCTCCGGGGCTCGACGCCGACAGGAGGGCATCCGCCGTTCCGCCCGTGTTCACGATCGAAAGGTAGGCGGCAGCCGGCTGGTCCTGGCCGCCCGTGATCCGCACCCAGGGATCGGCGATCGTCAGCGTGCCGGCCGGGCTCGGTGTCGCCCCGATCGAGCAACCCGCGATCGCACCGAGGACGACCAGTGCGACGAGCGCCCCGAGGACGCGCCACCGATCGGCCGGATGGGACGGCACGACTCGCCGGGCATCAGCTGACGATGGCGTTGACGATCGCGTCGACATGGGCCTTCTCCGGCACGACGACCAGGGTGTTGACCATGCCGAACATGCCCGATGCGCCTTCGACGTGCGGCAGGATGTGGCAGTGGAACGCCCACACGCCGGGTCGTTCGGCCGTGATCAACGCGTCATACCGCTCACCCGGATTGACCCCGAGCGTGTCGCACTCGAAGGCCGCGTTCCCGAGCGGGCGGCCGTCGCGCTCGATCACCTTCATCACGTACCCGTGGCTGTGCCAGGGGTGCATCATGATCCCCTCGTTCATGAACCGGATGCGGACCGTCTCGCCGACCGCGGCGAGGACCGGGACGGTCGCCGGGAAGCCGTGGCCGTTGATCGTGAAGCCGCCGAGCGAGTCGTTCGAGATCCAGGTGTACTCCCGGTCGTAGTGGACCGGGTCGTCCTTGGGATCGACGACGAACGCCCCGAGCAGGCCGCGCCCGACCTGGTCCGTCGCGTTGTGGTGGGAGTGGTACATGAGCGAGCCAGCGTCCTTGGCCGTGAACTCGTACGTGTAGCTGTCACCGGGCACGATCGGCAGCTGGGTGACGAACGGGACGCCGTCCTCGAAGAAGTCGTCGAACTGGACGCCGTGGAAGTGGACGCCGGTCGTCTCCTTCAGGTTGTTCTTGAACACCGCCCGGACCCGGTCGCCCTGGGTGACCCTGATCGTCGGGCCGGGCCACTGCTTGTTGTAGCCGAGTGCGGCGACCGGCGGCTTGAGCTCGTCGATGTGCTGCTCGATCTCGTCGATCGTCAGGTTGAAGACCTTGACCCCGCCTTCGATCGTCGGCTTGAGCGGCTGGAGGATGTCGTTCAGGACGAGCTGCGGGACCTGGGCGAAGGCGGGCTTCTGGCTCAGCTCGGGGTAGCCGCCGGCGGCGCCGAGGATCACGGCGAGCTTGGCAAAGGCGGCGTCGCCATAGATGTCCTTGAGGGCCGGTGCAAGGTTCCCGAGGTAGCGCCGGACGACCGTGCGCGCGTCGACGTCATGCTGGGTCCAGCCGGCCGGGATCGCCTCGCTCGGGCTGGCGGCCGCGCTCGCGGCGGCGCTCGCGCTCGGCGCGGCGGTGGCGCTGGCCGCCTCGTGGCTGGCGTGGGCGTCGCTGGCCGCCGCGCCCGAGGCATTCGGTGCGGGGCTCTTGCCCGGCGGGTACGTCCAGGTGGGTGCCCCCGCCGGCGTGCACGAGACGATCGTGGCGGCGACCAGCCCACCGCCGGCGATCGCAGCGCCCCGCAGGAAGCCGCGCCGCGAGAGACCGCTCGGGTCGAGCAGCTCGCTGATCGAGGCAGGGGCTGGTTCGTCGGGCCGCTCGGGCGGCGTCGGGGGCGAGGATCGCAGGATGGGTTCGGGGGGCGTCGTCATGTCCATGCCCAGAGTCTCCCGGAGCGGTGGGGCACCGATAAGTGACTTCCGGCCCTTCTCCAACGGGCCGGTCGTCAGCGGCGCCCGCTACCATGAGCCGGTGACGGCCCAGCGGAACGCACCCGACTCCGGCGCCCCGATCGTGCGCGTCGGATCGCTGACCAAGCGGTTCGGGACCGTGACGGCCCTCGACGACCTCAGCCTGGAGCTTAGCGCCGGCGTCATCGGGCTTGTCGGCGCCAACGGGGCCGGCAAGTCCACCCTGATCAAGATCCTGCTCGGGCTCCTCCAGCCGACGAGCGGACAGGTGTCGGTGCTGGGGATGGACCCGACCGCCGACGGGACCGCCCTCCGCCAGTACGTCGGGTACATGCCCGAGCACAACGCCCTGCCGCCGGACGTGAGCGCGACCGAGCTCGTGGCGCACCTCGCCCAGCTGTCGGGCCTGCCCAAGGCCGCCGCCCGTGAACGGACCTCGGATGTCCTCCGCCACGTCGGCCTGTACGAGGAGCGGTACCGCCCGATCGGTGGCTACTCGACCGGGATGCGCCAACGGGTCCAGCTGGCGCAGTCGATCGTCCACGACCCGCGGCTGCTCCTCCTCGACGAGCCGACCAACGGACTCGACCCGGCCGGCCGGGACGAGATGCTCCAGCTCATCGCGCGGACCGGCCACGAGTTCCGGATCGCGATCATCCTTGCCAGCCACCTGCTCGGCGAGATCGAGGAGGTCTGCGACTACCTCGTCGCGATCGACGCCGGTCGGCTCCTCCGATCCGCACCGCTGGCCGAGTTCACGACCGAGACCGGCATCCTGACCGTCGAGGTCGAGGAGGGACGCGACGCGCTGGCGAGCCGGCTCGACGAGCGCGGCCTGCGACTCCTCGCCCGGGCCGGCGACGGCGATGGCCGGACGATCCGGATCGCGCTCGATGGGCCGGAGCCGTACGACGCGATCCGCGACGCCGTGGCCGACCTCGGACTGCCGCTCATCCGGATCGAGCGGAGCCGGCACAGCCTCGAGGACCTGTTCCGGACGCCAGACGACGACGCCTTGGCCGCACCCGCGGTGGCCGAGTCACCCGGATCGAGCGCCACTGGCCCGGGGGGCCGGCCGCAATGACCGGCAGCATCTACGACCTCGGCTATCGCGGCTACGACGGCCCGCGCCTCGGCCGGCGACACGCGGTCGCGGCCCTCCTCCGCCATGCCCTGCGGAGCGTGCTCGGCCTCGGCCGGACCACCCGCGCCAAGATCATCCCGGTGATCTGCCTCGGTCTGCCGGCCCTGATCGCCCTGATCCTGGTCGGGATCCGGGCGGTCGCCGCGCGGGGCGGGTTCGAGGACATCCCGATCATCCCCGGCCACGATGCGATGTACTCGTTGATCGCGGTCTTCCCGCTCCTGTTCGTCGCGGCCCAGGCACCGGAGCTGCTCGGTCGCGACCAGCGCTACCGGGTCCTGACCCTGTACTTCTCGCGAGCGCTGCGACGGACCGACTATGCGCTGGCCAAGCTCGCCGCGCTGACGATCGCCGTGCTGGCCATCCTGCTCGTCCCGCAGCTCATCCTGTCGGCCGGGCAGATCCTGCTCGACACCGACATCGCGGCCGCGCTTCGGAAGGAGGCCGCGAGCCTCACCGCCGTCGTCGGGTCGTCGCTGGTCATCGCCTTCGTGACCTCGGCCTTCGCGCTGGCGATCGCCTCCGCCACCCCGCGCCGGGCGTACGCCACCGCGGCGATCTTCGGCGCGTTCATCATCCCCGGGATCGTCGCCGCGGTCGTCATCGGGCTGGACCTCGGTGCCGGCCAGTGGATCATCCTGCTCGACGTCGGCTCGCTCCTCGACGGGGTCAATAGCTGGTTCTTCGGGGTGCTCCCGACCGGCCAGCCCGTGCTCGAGTCGGGCGTCTCGGTCGAGACCCTCGCGGCGACGGCCGTGATCCTCGGCCTCGGCTCGACCGTCGCGCTCGTCTGGCGCTACCTCCGGATCCAGGCGTGAGCGACGAGCGCCTCGCCGGCTGGGGCCTCCCGGGTGGCGTCCCGGTCCGTCCCGAGCGGCCGCTGGACCCGACGGCCGCCGTCGAGCTCCAGGACGTCTCGCGCTGGTACGGCAACGTCGTCGCCGTCAACGACATCTCGTTCACGCTCCGGCCGGGGATCACCGGGCTCCTCGGACCCAACGGGGCCGGCAAGTCGACCCTGCTCCACATGATCTCGGGCCTGCTGAAGCCGTCGGCCGGTCGGCTCGCGATCGGCGGCCAGCCGGCCTGGCGCGATCCGGCGATCTACCGCCGGCTCGGGCTCGTACCCGAGCGGGAGACGGTCTACCCGTTCCTGACCGGGCGCGAATTCGCCCTGCTCAACGCCCGGCTCCAGTCGCTCGACGACCCGGAGGCCGCAGCGGACCGCGCGATCGCGACGGTCGAGCTGACCGATGCCGCCAACCGTCCGATCGGGACCTACTCCAAGGGGATGCGCCAGCGGGCGAAGATCGCCGGCGCGCTCGTCCATGAGCCCCCGATCCTGCTCCTCGACGAGCCGTTCAACGGGATGGACCCGCGCCAACGGCTCCACATGATGGAGCTGCTCCGGCGGATGGCCGCCGACGGCCGGACGATCCTGTTCAGCTCGCACATCCTCGAGGAGGTCGAGCGGCTCGCCCAGAACGTGCTCGTGATCGTCGCCGGCCGGCTGGCCGCCTCGGGCGACTTCCGCGAGATCCGCCGGCTGATGACCGACCGGCCGCACACGTTCACGATCCGCTCGTCCGACGACCGTCGGCTGGCGGCCGGCCTCGTCGGCCACCCGTCGGTCTACGGCGTGGAGCTGACCGACAGCCGCCTGGCGGTCCGGACGTCCGACTTCACGGCCTTCACCCGCGCCCTGGCGGTCATCGCCCGGGATGCCGGGCTGTCCCTGCTCGAGGTTCGCCCGACCGACGAGGATCTCGAGAGCGTGTTCGCCTACCTGGTCCGCCGATGATCCGGGTCATCGCAAGCCTGACCTTCCGTGCCCTTGCCGGCCGGCGGCGGGTGCTCCTCGTCAGCCTGCTGTGCGCGCTGCCGATCCTCGTCGCCCTGCTCGCCCGCGCTTCCGGGCGGCTCACCGGCGCCGACGCGGTCACGAACACCGTCATGGACCGACTGGTCATCTCGACGCTCGTCCCGCTCGTGGCACTCGTGTTCGGGACGTCCGCCCTGGGCTCCGAGCTCGATGACGGCACGGCCGTCTACCTCCTGGCCAAGCCGATCGCTCGCTGGCGGATCGTGGCCGCCAAGGTCATCGTCGCGGCCGGGCTGGCGGCGGCGGTGACCGCTCCGGCAGCGTTCATCGCGGGGATCATCCTGGGTGGAACGGGTGGCCCCGCCGCGGCCTTCGGCTGGGCGCTGGGAACCGCCGTCGCCGCCACGCTCTATGCCGTGGTGTTCCTCGCGCTGAGCCTGCTGACGGGCAGGGCGTTGGCGATCGGACTGGTCTACATCCTCGTCTGGGAGGGCGTGTTCGCCGGCCTCCTGCCCGGCACGCGGACGTTCAGCATCCGGCAGTACGCGCTCGGCATCGCCGACGCGTTCTCCGGGGGCCTGCGCGCCGCCGGTGGCGCGGGCCTCGACGGTCCGAGCGCGATCGCGCTCACCGTTGCGGTCTGCGCGATCGCCCTGGCGATCGCCGTCTGGCGCCTCCAGACGTACGAAGTCGGCGAAGCCGACTGAACGTCGTGAGCGGCGGCCTCGGTCAGGTCGGTCGTGACGCCTGACAGGGAGCCGGCGGTGGCATCGGTCGGGCTGCGGGCCAGGTCCCGGGCCGCGCTGGCGTCGGGACCGACCCTCGCCGCCTTCCGGGTCCCTGGCTACCCGACGCTCTGGCTGAGCGGCTCGGTGTCGGCCTTCGGCATGGCCGTCGGGCTCGTGACGATCGGCTGGCTCGCGCTCGAGGTGTCCGACTCGGCACTCGCCGTCGGCGCCACCTTCGCCGCAAGGTTCGTCCCGTCGCTCCTTCTCGGCATCCCGCTCGGCGGCCTGGTCGACCGCTACGACCGTCGGCGGACGATGATCGTCGTCTACGTCCTCGGCGTGGTGCCCGCTCCTCGGCGCCGCGGCGCTGGCCGGCGCCGGGCAGCTCGGCCTGACGGCGCTGATCGTCCTGAGCCTGGTCATCGGGACGCTCGACACGGTCCGCGGGACCGCGAGCCAGTCCTACGCCTTCGACCTCACCGGCGCGGATGGCGTCACGAACGCGATCGCGCTCGGCACGGTCGGGGCGTTCATGCTCGGGTTCGTCGGCTCGATCACCGGCGGGCTCGTGCTCGAGCAGTCGGGGGCCGGGATCTCGTTCGTGCTGGCAGCGCTGATGTCGGCGCTCGCCGGCACGATCCTCGGACTCGGCGGCCGGCGGGTGGCTCGGGCTGCCACCGACGATCGCGAGCCACCCGAGCCGCCGAGCTTCAGCCGCTCGATCACGCTGATCGCCCGGAACCGGCTCGTGGCGCTGATCGCGATCGTCGTCATCGTCGGCGAGGTGTTCGGCTTCTCGAGCATGACGGTCTTCCCGAGCTTCGCCCGCGACGTCCTCCACTCCGACGCGATCGGGCTCGGTGCTCTGGCCGCGGCGCGGAACGTCGGCGCGATCGTGGGCATGCTCACCCTCGCCCGGCTCGGGCTCGGCGGTCGCGGTGGGCGGTTGCTGCTGGCAGCGGCGTTCGGCCTGGGGATCGGGCTCGTCGGCTTCGCGCTGAGCTCGTCGTTCGCCCTGTCGCTCGTCCTGCTGCTCGGGGTCGGCGCCGCGGCCGCCGCGCTCGACACCCTGGGCCAGTCGCTGATCCAGCGGAGCGTCGACGACAACGAGCGAGGCTCGGCGATGGGCGTCTGGTTCTTCTCGATCGGGTTCGGCCCGCTCGGCCATCTCGGGCTCGGTGCCGCGGCCGCCACGATCGGAGCGCCCCTCGCCCTCGCCATCAGCGGGACCCTGCTCGCGCTCACCGCGGCCGCCCTGTCGGGCGTTCGCGCGCTCAGGCGGCTGCCCTGACCGACGCGGCGCCGGTCATTCCGTGACTTGTGGCCCCGTCAACGCGGGACCAAGGGCTCTCCGCGTCGAAGGCCCTAGGCGCGGAACGTAAGATGCAGTGACGGCCGACCGGAGTCCGCACGTTGTGAGTCATCGGTCCGTCCGTGGAGTGGAGGTCGACCATGACTGCCCTGCGCCGGGCCGCGCTGCCGATCGGCGCGTTGGCCACGATCCTGATCCTGCTCCTGGTGAACCCGTGGGTGAAGCTCGAGGGCACGGTCAAGGACGTCGTGACCGTCGCGTTCTGGATCTCATCGATCCTGCTCGTGATCGCCCTGTTCGAGGATCGCAACCTCCCGGGCGGCGAGGAGATCGAGATCGAGGGGCCGGCCTTCACCCGGTTCCTGTTCAACAACTCGCGAGCCGGTCTGCTCTGGCTCCCGATCCGCCTGTTCGTCGGGTTCGAATGGCTCGAGGCCGGCTATGGCAAGCTCACGAACCCGGCCTGGACCGACGGCGGCACGGCACTCCGCGGGTTCTGGGAGAACGCGGCCAAGGTTCCCGACACGGGCCGGCCGCCGATCACCTACGAGTGGTATCGCGACTTCATCAACGTGCTCCTCAACGGCCACCAGCGAGACCTGGTTCGCCTGGGTGATCACGCTCGGTGAGCTCGCCATCGGTCTCGGGCTGATCTTCGGCGTCCTGACCGGCTTCGCCGCGTTCTTCGGCGCGTTCATGAACATGTCGTTCCTGCTGGCCGGCTCCGCGTCGAGCAACCCGGTCATGTTCACCCTGGCCGTCGGGCTCATCCTGGCCTGGCGGGTCGCCGGTTACTACGGCGTGGACCGCTACCTGCTGCCGATGCTCGGGACGCCGTGGCATCCCGGCAAGGGAGCCTCCACCAAGCCCGCGGTGGATACCGCTCCGAGCTGAACCCGGGCGCTCAGCTGGGCCGAGGACCGTCGGGAAGCCGGCGGTCCTCGTCGTTCCTGCCGCACCTCTGGGCGAGGACAGGCGGACGACGTTCCAGGAGCGGGGAGCGAGATCGACCGACAGGCGATCGCCGGTCAACACCGCCCCGGAGCGCGTGGCCGGTACGACCCGAAAGGGATCGGCGGCCGTGTTTGACGCCCGGACGTCGAGGTCAGTCAGAACCCGCTGGTCGTCGACGGTCAAGTCGTCGAAACCACGCAAGCGCAGCTCGAGGCGCAGCGGCCACTCGAGGCGGTTGACGGCGAACACGACGAGGCGTCCCGTCGCGGCGTCGTGGACGGCGGTTGCCTCGATCGCGTCAGTCGAGTCTCCTCCCTCGACCGCGTAGGCCGGGCCGTCGACGTCGAGCCGGAGGACGGTCCCGCGGGCTGATCGGGCGACGTCGGCGAACGGGTAGGCCGATGTCTGCAGCCAGGCCGGTCCGCCATTCACGGTCCGGATTGCCGGGATCACGTTGACCAGCTGGGCCAGACACGCGATCCGGACCCGATCGACGTGGCGCAACAGCGTGATCAGCAGACAGCCGACGACCAGCGCGTCGGCCACCTCATGCTCGTCCTCCGCGAGCGCCGGGGCGTGGCGGAACGGACCGTTCGGGTCTTCCCGTCGCTGGTGCTCGGCCAGGTGCCACACGTTCCACTCGTCCACGCTCAGCCCGATCGTCTTGTCGCCGCCTCTCCGCTCGCCGACCGTATCGGCGATGGATGCCACGGTCGCGATCGTCCGGTCGAGGTCGCGCGAACACGCGAGATACGCCCCGAGCGTTCCGTAGTCGGCTCGGTCGTGGTAGCTGTGGATCGAGATGTGGTCGGTCACGTCCCAGGCGAGGTCGAGCACAGTCTCTTCCCACGTCCCGAACGTCGGCATCTTGGATCCCGAGCTGCCGCACGTCACGAGCTCGATCGACGGATCGACGAGCCGCATCGCCCTGCCGGTCTCAGCCGCGAGCCGGCCGTACTCCAGAGCGGTCTTGTGGCCGATCTGCCACGGGCCGTCCATCTCGTTGCCCAGGCACCAGGTCCGCACGTTCCACGGATCACGGTGGCCGTTGGCGGCGCGCCGGTCTGCGTACGTCGCGCCGGTCGGCGCATTGCAGTACTCCACGAGGTTGCGAGCGGCGTCGGTGCCGCGCGTTCCGAGATTGACCGCGAGCATCGGTTCGGCACCGGCCAGCCTCGCCCAGGCGATGAACTCATCCGTTCCGACGAGGTTCGGCTCTATCGAGCGCCAGGCAAGGTCGAGTCGAACCGGACGCGTATCGCGCGGACCGATTCCGTCCTCCCAGTCGTAGCCCGAGACGAAGTTGCCGCCGGGGTAGCGGATCACGGTGACCCCGAGCGTGCGTACGAGGTCGAGGACGTCGCCCCGCCAGCCGTCGCGGTCGGCGGTCGGATGCCCCGGCTCGTAGATCCCGCCGTAGATCGCCCGGCCCATGTGCTCGACGAACGATCCGAACAGCCGCTCGTCGATCCGCCCGATCGTCGCGCCGGGTCGATCATGGCGCGCTCGTCACGCCAGCGAGGTCCGGGTGAGGTATCTCCGACGCTCCACGAGGTCGATTGTCGGCCCGATGAGAGTCAGCTCGGCCCGAAGCGGCAGATCGGCCGACGATGTTCCGACCGAGATCGTGATGCTGCCGGGCTCGATGACCCGCCGGTAGTCGGCGGCGACGTAGGCGAATTGCTCGGCCGCCAGGCCGGAACGACACGGTCCTGGTCTCGCCGGGCTCGAGGCTCGACCCGACAGAACCCGCGCAGCTCGAGCACCGGCCGCGCCACGGTCGCCTCTTCGTCGCGGACGTAGAGCTGGACGACCTCGTCACCGCGCCGGGCGCCGGTGTTCGCGACGTCAGCACTGACGACGACCTCGCCACCGTCGGTCGAGATCTCGGCTCGATCCAGGCGCAGGTTCGACAGCTCGAAGGTCGTGTACGAGCGGCCGAACCCGAACGGCCAGAGCGGCGTCGTCGGGCCGTCGACGTAGGGACCCTTCCAGTTCGAGCGTCCGCCGGTCGGATGATGGCGATACGACACGGGAACCTGGCCGACGTGACGCGGGACCGAGATCGGCAGCTTGCCGCCCGGGTTCTCCTCGCCGGTCAGGACGTCGACGATCGCCTCCGGTCCGGCCTCGCCGGGGACCCAGGCGAGGAGCACGGCTGCGCAGTGCGCGGCCGCCCACTCGATCGCCAGCGGCCGCCCGCTGACCACGATGAGGACGACCGGCGTCCCGGTCGCGACGACTGCCTCGAGGAGCTCCTGCTGTCGACCCATGAATCCGAGGTCGCGGCGATCGCGGAACTCGCCGGTCGTCGCGTCGTCGGTGAGGCCCGACCGTCTCGCCGAGGACGACGATCGCCAGGTCGGCGTTTCGGGCGGTCTCGACCGCTTCCGCGATCTCGGCGTCCGTCCCGTCACGGAGCCCGGTCCCGAACGCGTGCACGACCTCGGATCGTGCGCAGGCGGACGCTGATCGCGTCGAGGATCGTCCGGCGGCCTGCGAGCTCGTCGGCCGGCACGATCTGATCGGACAGCGGGAACCCGAACGCGTTCGTTGACTGGCGCATCTCAATGAGCGTCTCGATGTGGAGCAGGTGGGCGTAGTCGCCCAGGAGGTCCCGCGCGCTGTCGGCGATCGGCCCGATGACGGCGACTCGGCGCGGGCTGCGGCCAGGGGCAGGATCCCGTCGTTCTCGACCAGGACGATCGAGCGGCGGGCCAGGGCTCGAGCGACCCGGCCCTCGTCGACCGCCAGCGTCGGCCAGCGTCGCGCCGGTCGGCGATGGGACGATCGGGCGCTCGAACAGTCCGAGGCGGAACTTCATCCGGAGGATCCTGGCGACGGACAGGTCGATCAGGGCCTCGTCGACCCGACCGCTGGCCAGCGGCCTCGAGCAGCGGTCTCCGCGTAGGCGACGGCCGTCGGCAGCTCGCTGTCGACGCCGGCCCGCAGGCCCAGCGCCGCCGCCGTGCCGAGGTCCCGGGTCAGCTTGTGCTGGGTCGCCAGCATCTGGATCGCCGTGTAGTCCGAGGCGACGATCCCGTCGAAGCCCCATTGCTCGCGGAGGATCGTCGTGAGGAGCTCGTCGGAGGCATGGCACGGCACGCCGTCGACGTCGCAGTAGGCGGGCATGACGCTGGCCATCCCGTAGCCACGAACGGCCGCCTCGAACGGGAAGAGCTGCTCGTCGAGCAGTTCGCGCTGCCCGAGGTGGACCGGCGCCTGGTTCAACCCGCCCTCGGCCAGCCCGTGGCCGACCATGTGCTTGCCGGTTGCGATGACGCCGTCCGGCGAGGTCCAGACCCTGGAGCCCGCGAACGTAGGCACAGCCCATCTCAGCCGCGAGATACGGATCCTCGCCGTACGTCTCCTCGACCCGCCCCCAGCGCGGGTCGCGGGTCATGTCGAGGACCGGCGCAAGCCCCTGCCGGGCTCCGGTCGCCAGCATTCGCCGCCGGAGTGTCGTCGCCATCTCCTCCACGAGGCTCGGATCCCAGGCCGCGGCGGCGCCGATCGACTGCTGGAACGAGGGCGCGTCGCGGGCCAGCAGGCCGTGGAGGGTCTCCTCGTGGAGGATCGCCGGGATCCCCAACCGGGTCTCCTCGACGAGGAAGCGCTGGATCTCGTTGCCGACCGCGGCCACCTCGACGGCGTCGAGGTTCGTCGCCCCGGCCAGCCGGCTGATCTGGCCGATTCCGCTCTGGAGCAGCTCGCGCGCCCGGTCGAGGTCGAGCGCCCCGGCCCCGATGAGCTCGAAGGACCAGACGGAACCGAGCTGGGCGACCTTCTCCTCGATCGTCATCCGGGCGAGCAGGTCCGCGACCCGGGTCTCGATCGGAAGCGCAGCGTCGCGATAGCTCGCCTGAGTGGTCGCCATCAACCCTTCACCGCGCCTGATGACAGGCCGCCGACGATCTGGCGCTCGGCGATCAGATAGAACAGGAGCGCAGGGATCATCGCCAGCGTCGTGAACGCCAGCACGCCGGCAGTATCCTGGGAGTACTGGGTCGAGTAGTTCGACACGCCGAGCGGCAGCGTCTGGGCCTCCGGAGAGCTCAGCACGAGAAGCGGCAGCAGGAAGGCGTTCCAGCTTCCGACGATCGCCAGGACAGCGACAGTGGTCAGCGCCGGACGCGATAGCGGCAGCAGGATCCGTCGGAAGAAGCCGAAGCGCGAGCAGCCATCGATGGCCGCGGCATCCTCGAGCTCGGCCGGGATGCTCCGGAAGAACGGCCGCAGGACAAGGATCGTCACCGGTAGCCCGAACGCCGCCTGCGGCAGGGCCACGCCGAGTGGGTTCTCGAGCAGCCCGAGCTGGCGCAGGAGCAGGTACAGCGGCAGGATCGCGACAGCGACCGGAAAGAGCAGGCCGAGAGTGAAGAAGGTGAACAGCGCCTCCCGCCCGCGGAAGGCGAACCGGGCGAAGACGAACGCTGCGAGCGCCGAGACCGCCACGACGACGACTGTCGAGATCGCGGCGATGACGGTGCTGTTTGCGACGTCTCGCCAGAACGACCCGGAGGCGAGGAGCGTCGTGTAGTTCTCTGGTACCCACGGATCGGGCAGGGCGATCGGATTCGCGGCGATCTGTCCGGTCGACCGGAATCCGCCGAGGACGGCGTAGGCGAGCGGCACCAGGATCACCGCCGCGACCATCAGGAGAACGAAGTACAGGAGCAGTCGCGACGCCGCTGCCCGAATCCGCACGACCGTGCTCGAGCGACCGCGAACCACGGCAGTCATCGCGTCATCACGCGAATCTCGTGACCGCGCCGTCGATGTCTCGCCGAAGGACGAATCGCTGGTAGGCGAGGGAGAGCACGAAGGCCAGAACGAACAGGATGACTGCGACCGCGCTGCCGTAGCCGAGCTGGTACCTCCTGAAGCCCCAGTCGATCATGTAGGTCGCCATGGTGTTCGACGCATTGAACGGCCCGCCACCGGTCGTCACCCAGATCAGGTCGAACAGCTGGAGCGAGCCGATGATCGCCAGGAAGACCGAGATCCGGATCGTCGGCCCTAGCAGCGGCAGGGTGATGTAGCGGATGGTTTGAGGACGACTGGCCCCGTCGATTGCGGCAGCCTCCTCGAGGTCCTTCGGGATCCCCTGGAGTCCGGCGAGGTAGAGCACCGTGTGAAACCCGAAGTACTTCCAGGAGATCACAACGAACATCGTAAACAGGACGATGTTCAGGTCGGCGACCCAGAGCTGGACGAGGGCGCCGAGGCCGCCGACGCGAAGCGCTTGATCGACCATCCCATCCGGCTGAAGGAGGAGCTGCCACACGACCCCGGTGATGACCTCCGAGATGACAAATGGCGCGAAGAAGATCGTCCGCAGGATGGCCCGACCCCTGATCCGTGCGTTCAGGCCAAGGGCGAGCGCCAGGGCGAACGGCAGCTGCAGGAAGACCGACAGCGCGGCCAGGAGCAGGCAATGGCCCACCGCGCCGATGAAGACCGGGTCGCCGAGTGCGCGCTGGTAGTTCGCCAACCCGATGAACCTGGTCAGCGGCTCAATCCCGTTCCATCTGAACAGGCTGAAGTAGACGGACTGGGCGATCGGAAGCAGGACGAACACGACATAGACGGCGAGCGCCGGCAGCAAGAAGGCGGCGATCTCCGCCCATCTTCTGAGGCTGCGCCGACGGGAGATCGCTGGCGGTGCTCCACGGGCGATCGCTGGACTATTCATCGCCATGGCGATGCAATGTCACGCCGCGGGCCGGGCGACTGCGCCAGCCCGCGGCGTGCCAGACCATGCGCTCAGCTGCCGCCCGCAACGGCGTTGATTGCCTTGACGACGGCGTCGGGGGTCAACTTGCCTGCGAACAACCCCTGGACGGCCTCGTTCACGGCACCGCCGACCGCGGCCGGGAATGCCTGGTCGAGATAGAGCTGGACGAACTTCGCCTTGGCGCGATTCTCAATCAGCTCCTTCATGTTCGGATCGGTGACCGCGCCCTCGGTACCGACCGTGACCGGGAGGCCACTGGCGTCCTTCGCGTAGGCCGTGGCCACCTCTTGGCTGACCAGGTACTTCAGGAAGTCGACGGTCTCGGGCGGTGCGTCCTTCGAGATCGCATACCCGTCCCCGCCCCCGATGGCGTCGGTCACGTCGCCGGCTCCGCCGGTGACCGCAGGGAACGAGAACCAACCGAGCTTGTCGGTTGGCAGCCCCTTCTTGTCCGGGGTGAGCGGTTGCATGACGCCGGGCTCCCACTGGCCCATCAACTCCATCGCGGCCTTCCCGTTGGCGAGCAGGGAGGACGCGCTGCTGGCCCCGGTCTGGGCCGGCGCGCCGAGGAAGCCTGTCTGGAACGGCTGAGCGTCGACGAGCTTCTTCATCTGATTGCCGGCTTCGACGAAGCACGGGTCAGCGAACGTGTTGGCCTTGACCGCGGCGAGCATCTTGTCCCGACCGCAGATGCGAAGGGCCAGGTACTCCCAGTAGAACGCCCCGGTCCACGAGTCCTTCTCGCCGAGGGCGATCGGGGTGATGCCTGCAGCCTTCAATTTCGTAACAGCGGCCAGGAGCTCGTCCAGGGTGGCCGGCGGGGCTGTGATCCCGGCCTGCTTGAACAGATCCTTGTTGTACCAGAACCCCACCACGCCGAGGTCGTAGGGGATGCCGTATTGCTTGCCATCGACCTGGTACAGGCTGGCTGCACCGGGGTTGATCGTGCTGATCCACGGCGCCACGGCCGCAGTGATGTCCTGGACCTTGCCGGCTTGAACCTGCTCCGCGAGCCCGCCGCCGCCCCATGACTGGTAGAGGTCGGGCGGAGAGTCGCCGTTCAGCGCCACCGGGATCTTCGTCTTGAAGTCCTCGTTCTGGATCGGGACGTCCTTGATGGTTACGCCCGGGTGCGCGGCCATGTAGTCGGCCGTGACTTTGGCCCAGAGTGCCTTTCGCGGGTCCTTGTCTCCGTTGTTCCACCATTCGATGGTGACTGGGGCCACGGATGGGGCCGCAGCCTGGCTGGCCGGCGCAGTCGTCGGCGCTGCACTCGGCGCTGTGCTGGCGGTGCCGCTCGAGCAGGCACCGACGAGCACGGCTACGACACCGAGGACCCCGACGATTCGCAAACGAGTTGACATGATTCGACCTCCTGTCATCCCCAACTCCTCCGATTGGTGCGACGCACTCCAGTCACCGGTCTCCTCCTAGCGGTTTCCAGGCAGACGATTCGTTGTGATGCCCGCCCGTCGTCAAACCAGAGGGGCGAGGAATGGCCGGGTTGAAAGGCTCGCGGAGCGGACGACGATCTCGCCCCGCCGAGGAGAGGAGCTGCCTTGCGGGACGAGATCGTCGTCACTGGGACCGATGACGGGATCGGCGCGACGGGTTGCCGTTGGCGCAAGGATCGCGGCCGGGCTCGCATCCGGGGCGGGTCCCGGGTCGGAGATCCACGGGCGGCCAGCGGCTCGCATGGCATCCTCGAGTTACGAAAGTTTCGAACCAAGGTCGGCCACTTTCGAACCGCACTGTATGGCTCCAGGCCGGCAGCGTCAAGGCCGAATCGTTACGATCGGACCGCGACTCGATCGAAAGTTTCGGTACACTATTGCGATGGAGTCGATTCCGTCGATCAAGACGAGCCGACCGACGATTGCGCAGGTGGCGAAGCAAGCCGGGGTGTCCGTCCCGACCGTCTCCAAGGTGATCAACGGACGGTCCGACGTCGCTCCCGAAACCCGGCGTCGGGTCGAGGCGATCATCCTCGAACGCGGCTACAAGCGATCCGACCGATCCGCCCGTCGGGCGCAGCTCATCGAGCTGATCTTCCACGAGCTCGAGAGCGAATGGGCGCTCGAGATCGTCATGGGGGTGGAGCAGGTGGCCCGCGAGAACCACCTCGCGGTCGTGATCACCGAGATGCACGGACGGCGCACGCCCGGTCGAGGCTGGATCGAGGGGGTGCTCAACCGTCGCCCAGCCGGCCTGATCGCGGTGTTCTCGGACCTGAGTGAGTCGATGCTGACCCAGCTCAAGACGCGCGGAATCCCGTTCGTCGTCGTCGATCCGACCGGCGAGCCGCTCCACGACACGCCGTCGATCGGGGCGACGAACTGGAGCGGCGGTCTCGCTGCCACCCGCCACCTGCTGAGTCAAGGGCATCGCCGGATCGGGGTGATCACCGGGCCGCAGGAGATCCTGTGCAGCCGGGCCCGCCTCGACGGCTACCGCGCCGCGATGGACGCGGCCGGCGTGCCGATCGACCCCGACCTCGTGCGCTACGGCGACTTTCACGTCGAGTCGGGGGTCGAAAACGGTCGCGCGATGCTCCGCCTCGCCGATCCGCCGACGGCGATCTTCGCCGGGAACGACCTAATGGCGCTCGGCGTCTACCAGGCCGCCCGGGAGGCTAGGCTCCATATCCCGGAGGACCTGAGCGTGGTCGGGTTCGACGATCTTCCGGTTGCCGGGTGGGTCGGGCCGCCCTTGACCACCGTCCGCCAGCCGCTTGCCCAGATGGCGGTTACCGCAGCTCGGCTTGTCCTGGCGATGGCTCGCGGCGATGAGCCGACCCAGACTCGGGTCGAGCTGGCGACCGAGCTCATCGTCCGCGAGAGCACCGCGCAGCTGCGTCGCTGATCGTCCCGAACGACCCTCACCGTCGCCGCGTCACCACGGGACGACCGCGACGAGCCGGTCGTAGCCGTCGCCCGGGACGGTCGACAGCTCCTTGCCGCGCACGGCATCGATCTTGACGATCCGGCCGCCGTCCCGGAGCAGGGCGTAGAGGGTGCCGCCGTCCGGGGTCACGGCCAGGGCCTCGATCGCCTTGCCCTCTTCGAGCGTGTCGCGGATCTTCAGGCTCGCCACGTCGATCGCCAGGATCCCGCCCGGACCCGGCCGCGTAGACCGTCCGGCCGTCCGGGCCGACCACGACCCGGCGACCCGTCGGGCCGCTCTCCTGGTGGCCGAACTTGGCCAGCACGATCCCGCCCGCGGCGAGCGGCGTGACGGCTGTCGAGCGGGAGATCTCGAAGCCCGTCGGGTCGAGCTCGACGACGAGGCCGAGGGTCGCATTGATCGCGTAGGTCTGCCCGTTGGGCGCCTCGGCGAGGCCCCAGTCGCCGGCGGCCGCGGCATCGTCGGCCTTCGTCGACGGCAGGTCGATGCACAGGGCCCAGCCTTCGACGCTGTTCAGGGCATGGATGAACGGGTGCTCCGTGCCTCGATAGAGGGTCAGCACGCCACCGTCCGCCCGACGGACCTGGGCGAGCGGATAGCCCGCCATCTCCTCGTCGATGTTGCGCTTGTCGACGATCGCGCCGTCACGCAGCTTCCCGGTCGCGAGATCGATCGCCCGGACCTGGTAGCGGCCGCCGGCCTTCGGGTCGAGGTGCTCGACGACGTAGAGGACGCTACCGTCGGGCGACAGCGCGTCGTAGTCGAACCGGCCGGCGAGGTCGATCACCTTCGCCGGCTCGAGGACGCCCTTGCGCAGGACGGCGAACCGGGTCCGGTCGCTCGAGGCGGGCCTGGCCGCCTCGACGAGGACGATCGTCTGGCCGTCGGCGGAGACGCCGACCGGTACCGGGTCGGGTCCGATGGTCGGCAGCCGCCAGGCGCCGTCGACCGCCACCGACGGTCCGCCGAGGCCCGGCTGGACGACGAGCTCGTTGACGATCGTCTTCGCCCCGTCCTGCTCGGTCGCGATCATCCGGCCCCAGTCGGATTGGATCGGGGCACCGGACGGCAGGTCGAGCATCCGCTCGCGGGTGCTGGCCAGGATCACCTCGAGCCCCGGCTCACCGGTCCGGCCGACCGCCAGCCACGCGTCGGTCGATTCAGGCGGGAGCGCCGGCGCGGTCGTCGCGATCGGTCCGGGCGAGGTCCGCGCTGCGGGATTGACCGTGCCGGTCGACGGCGAGACCGGGCCCGGCCCGGCCGGGCTCTTGCCAGGGGCATTGGCGGTGCAGGCCGTCGCCAGGATCGCGAGGCCAGCGAGCAGGCTGAGGGTCGGTCGGGTCGAGCGCATCGGTCGGTCTCCGTTGGGGTCGGGGGTCGGATCGAGTCCGCTGCCCCACCTACACCGACGCCGCCTGCGCGGTTCCCGGCTAGCGCATCGAGGCGGCGATCCGCAACGCGCTGGCCATGTCCGGCGCACCCTCGATCCGGATCGTCAGCTGCACCGTCGTTCCAGGCCAGGACGTTGCCGACCAGCCGAACCGGGTCGCTCTCCACGTTCCCGTTCGGGCCGACGAAGAGGAGCTCGTGCGGCTCACCGGCGATCCAGAAGCCGGGCGAGCCACCGACCGCGACGGGCTCGATCGTCGTGCCCTCGGGCAGCATCTTCTTGAGGTAATCCACGTCGCTCCGGCCGGGGAACTCCGTCACGAGGATGCCGACCGGCGTACCGTCGACGGTCGGGGCGATCGAGCTCGCCGGCAGGGCCGACGTCGCCCCGTAGGCTGCGCTGACCTGAGCGTTCGGCGGGATCCCTCGAACATAGACCCCGAGCGGCTGGCCGAGCTCGGGCAGGGTCGGCAGGAGGACCGGGTAGCCCGCCGCGCCGTCCACGTCCGCGGGCGTGACCGGGTTGCCAAGCCCGAGTGACTCGATCGGCGCCGACGTCGGACGCTGAGTCGGGCTCGGCGTCGGGGGCGGGCTCACGCTCGGCAAGGGAGTGGCGGGTGCGGCCGCGCTCGGCGCCGGCGACGGGCTCGCCGTCTGGCCGGGACCGATGAAGACGATCCGCAGGCCCGGCAACCCGAAGCCGATCGCCGCAACGATCCCGGCCAGGACGATGAGCGCAGCGAGGGCGAGGACGAGGCCGCGCCGGACCGGGCGCGCGGTCGGTCCACTCAGGGGGCCAGGCCAGCGCCGCGCTGCTGTGGGGGGAGCGCCGATCGCCTCGACGCGCAGCCGGACGGCCCGGGCCAGGTCCGGCGCGGACGTCGGCGCCAACGCGCCGCGGAGGTCGACGAGGGCCGCCTCGAGCTCGGCGTCGATCGGAGTCATCGATCGCTCGTTCATCGGTCGGCCCCCGACAGGCCCGACGGCATCCGCGCCCTGAGCCGGCCGAGCGCCCGCGACAGCCTGGACTTGACCGTGCCGCGCGGGATGCCCAGGGCGTCGGCCATCTCGGCCTCGCCGAGATCGAGGAAGTAGCGATAGCCGAGGACGAGCCGGTCGTCGACGCTGAGCCCGGCCATCGCCGCGAGCAATGCGGTCCGGCGTTCCGTGGCGAGGACCGCCGCCTCGGGCGACGGAGCCGCGCCGTCCGAGGGGCGATCCTCAGCGAGTCGCAGGGCGAGCCCCGCCCGCCGGCCGGCGGACCGTCGTCGGTTGCGCGCTTCGTTGGCCACGATCCGGAGGATCCACGGCCGGAACGGCGAACCCGGCCGGAAGCGGCCAAGCGATCGATACGCCTTGACGAAGGCGTCCTGGACCGCGTCCTCGGCCTCGGCCTCGCCGGCCAGCACGAAGCCAGCCGTCCGGAGCGCCGCGTCCTGATGGCGCCGGACCAGGTCTTCATAGGCCATCGCGTCGCCTCGCTGCGCGCGTTCGATGAGCTCGGACTCCTCCGTCAGGACGGCCCTCCCACGGTTCGTCTGCACCCTTCCTACACCGGCCCCGGTGCCCCGGTTCCCGGCGGACCGCGCCGCGCCGAGCGCCTGCCGCTCGACGGACCGGTGACCCGCGACACCGCCAAACGGGTCAGTCGGCGGCACATTCGTACCATCCCGTGTATCCTCCGCCGGAACGCGAACCACCGAACAGGACACGACAACCGAAGATCGCCGCTCGAACGGCCGACCTGTTTTGTCGTCCTGTCGTCAGCCCTGCTGACGTCGTTCCCACCCGCCGCGCACCGCGCGGCCCGCCCTCCTCGGGCATCCCCCTGGCCTCGTGCGGCTCAGCCCATCGCCGTCGCGCGCAACGCGACGTCCTGGTGGAGAGGAGCACATTGACCCCGAATCCATCGCGCCTCAGGGCGCTCGCCGTGACCAGCCTGGCTGCCATCATCCTGTTGTCGACCTCGTCATCGTCCGACACGTTCGCCGCCGAACCGACGTCCGGCCAGGCCGCGGTCGTGCCCGCCGACCCAGCCGGAGCGTCAGTCCCGACCGGGCCGGCCGATGCGGGCCACGGGATCGGCCGGGACACCAGCCGCTGGGGCCGAGCCGGCCGACGCGCCGGGCGCCGTCGCCGAGACCGCGTCGCTCGACTCGTCAGCGCCCTCCGGAACGGCCGCCCCCGACGTCGTCCCGGCCTCGTCGGTCGTCATCGCCTTCGCCCGGAGCCACCTCCGGGCCCACTACCGCCACTTCGGCACGGGTCCGTCGAGCTTCGATTGCAGTGGGCTCATGTGGCGGGTCTTCAAGGAGGCGGGTCTCAGCGGCAAGGTCACCAGCCGGAGCGCTCGCGGGATCTACGTCTCGTACCGGGCGCGCGGCCTGGCCTCTCGCCGGAACCCCCAGGTCGGCGACCTCGTGGTCTGGGGCCGCGGCAGCCACGTCGGCGTGTACATCGGCCACGGCTACGCGATCAGCGCCCTCGTCCAGGGTGTCCGCGTCCATCGGATCCGGGCGATGTTCACGCCGTTCACGGCGTACCTCCATACGCGGCTGTCCAGCCTGGCCCGGCCGGCCTGGGAGCTCCAGCTCGCGAAGCACCTTCGGTCGCTCCGCCACACGACCCGGACCGTGACCCTCCGCGACGCAGCCAGCCGAGCCGGGACCGTGGTCGGCAGGCTCCGGTCGGGGACCCGTCTCGTCGTCCTGGCCAAGCGTCGGGACGGCGCCGGCCACCACTGGCTGAAGGTGCTCACGTTCGGCGGGAAGACCGGCTGGCTGCCGGCGACGGCGACCGCTCGCTGATCGGCTGAACCCGGCCTCCCGACCCGGGACCGGGCTCGATCGGCGCCGCTAGACTCGTCGGGTGACCGGTCGCGTCTTCCGCCGCTCGCTGGACCCCGATCCGCCGGTCGCCGCCCGCGCCGAGGGATCGACGATCTGGGACGCCGACGGCCGGGCCTACCTCGACGCGGCCGGCGGGGCGATCGTGGTCAACGTCGGGCACGGGCGCCGGTCCGTGGCGGACGCCATGGCCGGCCAGGCCGCCCGGGTCGCCTATGCCCACGGTTCGGCGTTCACGAACGAAGCCCTCGAAGCGTACGCGGCGCGGCTCGGGCCGCACCTGCCGCTCGACGACCCGGCGATCTACCCGGTATCGGGCGGCTCCGAGGCGATCGAGACCGCGCTCAAGCTGGCTCGTGCCTTCCACCTGGCCCGCGGCGAGGCCGATCGTCTCGTCGTGTTCAGCCGCTGGGGGAGCTACCACGGGAACACGCTCGGGGCGCTCGACCTGTCGGGCCGGAAGCCGCTCCGTCGCCCGTACGAAGGCTGGCTCGGCCGCTTCCGCCACCTCAGCGCCGCGTACCCGTACCGGGCCGGCTACCCGGGCGCGAATGCCCTCGAGACGGCCGACGAGCTCGCGGCCGAGCTCGAGCGGGCGATCGAGTCGTCCGGGCCGGGGACGGTCGCAGCGTTCGTCGCCGAGCCGATCGTCGGGGCGACCCTGGCCGGAGCCGTGCCACCCGACGGGTACTGGCCGGCGATCGCCGAGGTCTGCCGGCAGCACGGCGTCCTGCTCATCGCCGACGAGGTCATGACCGGGTTCGGTCGGACCGGGCGCTGGTTCGGGCTCGACCACTGGGCCGTCAAACCGGACCTCCTGGTGGCCGCCAAGGGCGCCACGTCGGGCTACTGGCCGTTCGGGTTCGTGGCGGCGTCCGGCACCGTCTTTGAGACCGTCACGGCGCCCGGCGCAGGTTTCGTCCACGGGTTCACCTACAGCCACCACGCGGTGGGGGCGGCGGTCGCCCTCGAGGTCCTGCGCTGCTCGAGACCGAGTCGCTCGTCGAGGCCAGCGCCCGGAAGGGCGAGCGGCTGCGCGACCTCCTCGACGAACGCCTGGCCGACCATCCGAACGTCGGCGAGATCCGCGGTCGCGGACTGCTGATCGGGGTCGAGCTGGTGGCCGACCGGTCCACCAGCGAGCCGTTCCCGCGGGCCGCCCGGCTGACCGAGACGATCGTCCGGACCGCCCGTGCCGATGGCCTCCTGCTCTACAGCGGGACCGGCCTGGCCAACGGGATCGATGGCGACTCGATCCTCCTTGGCCCACCGTTCGTCGTGACCGACGTCGAGCTCGAGCGGATCGTCGACGGGCTGGCGGCAGCCATCGACGTGGCGGTCCGTGACGTCGGTGGCGCCGACAGGCACGCTCGCCTAGGCCGAGCCCGACGATGACCTCGGTCAGCCCATCCCCGCCGGCGAGCGACGTCACCATTGGCGGCGCAGCTCGAGCGTCCGACCACCGGCTCGGGGCGACCCTGGCCTGGGTCGGCTGGCTCGTCGCCGTCGTGTCTGGCAGCGCCGGCGCCTGGTACACCGCGACTGGACCAGGCGACCGGGCACCAGGTCATCGAGCAGACGCCCGGTGTCGGGGATCGCCGGCGCGGCGATCGCCGCGGCCTACGCACGGTCGGCCTCCTCCTCGTCCTCCGTCGGCCGCGGCTCGTCGTCGCGCTGGCTGTTCCTCGCGGATCGGGGTCGTGAGCGGCCTGTCGAACCTGATCTGGGGCTATGTCGGCCTGGGGCTGACCACGGGCGAAGCGCCCGGGCCGCTCGCCGTCGTCCACGTCGCCTGGCTCAACAACGTTCTGACCTATCCGATCTGGGTGACGCTCGCGGTCCTGCTCGTCCTCCTGTTCCCGGACGGACGTCCGCTCGACCGGCGCTGGCGATGGGTCTCGATTGCCGTCGGTCGTCGACGCCGCTCGTGCTCGCGCTCGCGCTGGCGATCGAGCCCGGTCCCATGCGGCTCTTCGCGCTTCGCCAACCCGCGCCCGGGCCTGCTGTCACCGAGCCCGATCGTCGCGATCCTCATCCCGGTCGCGATCCTCGTCCTGTGCTCCGCGCGGCCCTCTCGCTGTGGGGCCTCGCCGTGCGCTACCGCCGCTCGGGTCCGATCGAGCGGCGCCAGCTGAAGTGGTTTGCCTGGGGATCGGTGCTCACGCTGGCTGGCGGTGGCGTCCTCGTCGTCGTCGCGCTCGCGTGGACGGAGCCGGGCTCCAGGTTGACCGACCTCAGCTGGGTGATCTTCGCGGCGGCGTCGATCACGCTCCCGGTGGCTGCCCTGATCGCGATCCTGCGCGAAGGCCTCTACGACATCGATCGGCTCATCAGCCGGACGTTCGTCTTCGGCCTGCTCACCGCGATCCTGGCCGGGGTCTACACGGCCTCGATCCGGCTGTTCAACGCCCTGTTCGTCGGGCTGACCGGCCAGTCCAACGAGCTCGCCCTCGTCCTGACGACGCTGATGCTGGCGACCACGTTCACCCCGATCAAGCTCCGCCTCGAGCAGATGGCCCAGCGACGGCTCGGCTCGTCGTCCACGTCGGCGTCGATCGCGGCGAACGATCCGGTCGAGACCGCCGCGGCTGCACCCGAGGCGCTCTCCGGGCAAGGGGAGGTCGATGAGCTCGACCGGCGGATCGAGGCCATCGCCCGCCGGGTGGCCCTCGAGGTCCTGTCCGGACCAGGTGGACCGGAAGCCGCCGGGCACGGCCGCGATCGTTCGGCCCCCGCGGACCCTAGCGGCGGACCGCCCGGCTGAGGATCACGAGCCCGATCAGGATCAGGACGAGCGGCCCGAGCAGGTCGCCGATGCCCGGGAAGCCCGGCCACAGGCGTGACGCGATCTCCGAGCCACCCGCCAGCGCCAGGATCCCGCCGACGACGAGCTGCCAGCCCCAGGTCCGCCGGGCCGACCAGCGCATGACCGCGACCCCGAGCAGGCCCGACCCCGAAGAGGAACGTCCCGTAGCCGGACCCGGCCGGCAGCACGCCGACGTCGACGAGCAGCCCGGGCAGGCTGTAGGCCGTGATGAGCAACCCGGGGTAGAGCCCCCAGCCACGCCCGGTCGCCCACGACGCGAGCAGCGCAACCCCGAAGGCGGTCGTGAGCGCCGAGCCCAGGATGTGTGCGCTCGGGTAGGCCGTGCCGAGCAGCAGGATGGCGCCGAACGCGACGAGGAAGACACCGATCCAGGGCAGGCCCCGCCGGACGTCCTCGTCGCCCCAGGTCCACGTCCGGTTCTCGAAACGGAACGAGCCCGAGTCGTAGCCGAAGCCCGTGCCGGGCTCCTGGACCTCCCCCTGGATGGCTGGCCGCTGCTCGTCGTCGGTCATCCGGTCGCGCCCTCGAGGCCGGGTCGGGGCCCGGCGGCCGGGCGGTCATCGGGCTCGTCGAGGTCGTCCTCGACGTGGTCGAAGCCGAGCCGGTCGGCGAACCGCTTGAGCGGGCCCGGCGCCCACCAGTTCCAGTCGCCGAGCAGGCGCATCGTGGCCGGCACGAGCAGGACCCGGATGATCGTCGCGTCGAGCAGGACGGCGATCGCCAGCCCCACGCCGATGCTCTTGATCGTGATCACGTCGGCCAGGGTGAACGCCGCGAACACGCTGACCATGATCAGCGCCGCGCCGGTGATGACGCCGGCGGTCTTGGCCAGGCCCTCGGCGACCGAGGCGGTGTTGTCGCCCGTCCGCCGGTACGCCTCCTGGATCCGCGACAGGAGCAGGACCTCGTAGTCCATCGACAGGCCGAAGATCACGCTGAACATGATGATCGGGTTGCCCGCGATCGTATAGCCGAGCGGGGTGAAGTCCAGGATGTTGCTCAGGTTGCCCTCCTGGAAGATCCAGACGAGCGCCCCGAAGCTCGCGCTGATCGACAGCAGCGTCATGATCACGGCCTTGATCGGGATCGCGATCGAGCCGAACAGCAGGAACAGCACGACCGCGCTGGCGATCAGGGTCAGCCCGATCGCGTACGGCATCCGCTCGGCCTGCGATGCCAGGAAGTCGTGGCCGCTGGCGGCGGCTCCGCCGATCGCCACCGTCGCTCCGGCATCCGGGGCGACTGCGCGGATCGTGGCCGTCATGCTCGTCGCGGCGGGCGTCGCGGCGTCGAGCGGGCTGATCGCGTCGAACCGGACGATCGACCCGTGGACGTAGGTCTGCTGGAGCGCCTCGAGCGCCCTGGCCAGCTCGGGTGGCCGCTGGTCGGCGGGCAGCGCGTAGAGCGCCGCGACCTGCTCGGCGGTCATCGCCCGACCCGTCGTCGGGTCGGTGAGGGTGTAGGCGCCCTCGACGTGGTCGACGTTGTGGACGGCGCCCAGCGCCTCGCCGTAGCGAGCCAGGAGCAGCGCGTTGTCGGCCGACGTCGGATCGCCGGTGACGGTCACCAGGGCGACGATCGGGCTCGTCTCGCCCTTCGGGAACTCGGACTGGATCGCGACGTAGGCGTCGCGGCTTTCGAGCCCGGCCGGATAGGCCGAGGCGTCGGGCACGCCCTGCTCGAGGCGGAGGAACGGCAACCCGAGCAGGAGCAGGAACGACAGGGTCGGGACGAGGACCGCGACCGGATGGCGCATGACCTGGCCGGCGACCCGGACCCACCAGCCGTCGCGCTGGCTCTCGGTCGGGCCGATCCGGAAGCGCGCAAAGAATGAGCGCAGGCTGAGCGCATTGACCCGCGGCCCGAGCATCCCGAGGATCGCCGGCAGGAACGTCAGGGCGAAGAACAGCGTGCTCGCGACGACGAGGCCGCCGGCGATCCCGATCGAGGCGATCGCCGAGGCCCGGAACAGGAGCAGCCCGGACAGCCCGATCGCGACCGCCAGGCCGGAGAACGCGACCGCCTTGCCGCTCGTCGCGACCGCCTTCTCGACGGCCTGACCGACGGTCCGGCCGCGGGCCAGCTCCTCGCGGAACCGGCTGACGATGAACAGCGAGTAGTCGATCGCGAGCGCCAGCCCGAGCATCGTCGCGATGTTCAGGACGTAGATGCTCATCTCGAGCTGCTGGCTGACGAAGAAGATCAGCCCGAGCGTCGACGGGATCGCCAGGAGGGCGACGACGATCGGCATCCCGGCGGCCACGATCGAGGCGAACACGACCACCAGGATCGCCGCTGCGATCGGCAGCGACACGGTCTCGGCCCGCTGGAGGTCGGCCTCGGACTGGGCCGCCGAGTCCTTCGTAAGCGGGGCGTAGCCGGTGAGCTGGGTGCTGTAACCGGTCGGCGGGCTGAGCTTGGCCCGGATCCCGTCGACCAGATCGACCGACTGCTCGTCGGTCGCATTGAGCCGGATCACCGCATACGCCGCGCTGCGATCGGTGCTGATGAAGCGGGGATCGCCGGTCTCGGCGTAGCCGATCGTGCCGGCGACGTCCGGGTCACCCTTGAGCGGGGCGAGCGTCGCGGCGATGGCCGCCTGGTAGTCGGGGCTCGTCGCGTCGCTCGAGGCGGTCGACCGGAACAGCACGATGAGGCTGCTCCGACCGACGCCGAACTCCTTGGCCAGGGTCTCGTCGACGGCCGCCGACTGGGACGCCGTGTCGAGCCAGCCGCCCGAGCTCAGGTGCTGCGAGGCCTGGATCCCGAAGTACCCGAGACCAACGGCGACGAGGATCGCCACGAGGGCGACCGGGCGGCGGAAGCGATAGACGAATGCTCCCCAGCGGCTGAACATGTGGCGGTCCTTCCTCGCTCCGCCGGCGACAAGCCGGCCCGGTTGTCTTCGGTGGGTGGAAGATAGAGAACCAGCATTCTTTTTGTCAACCCCTCAGTCATCTTGACTGCACGAACGCGGCTGCGTAGACTCAGAGGGAACGTTCGTTCTGTCGGGAGGATCGTCGGTTGCCGCGAGTCAGCGCCGCACACGAGCAGCACGTCCGGGAGAGGATCGTCCGGGCCGCCATCGGCGTGTTCAGCGACAAGGGCTACCACCGCGCCACGATGCAGGACGTGGTCCGGGTGAGCGGCCTGTCGGTCGGCGCGATCTACACCTACTTCGCCGGCAAGGACGAGCTGTTCCTGGCCTCCTGCACGCTGTCGATGGAGCGCGGCTTCGGCGAGCTCGGCGACCGCCTCGCCCGCGGCGGCACGACGGCCGACAAGCTGGCGATCGCGATCGGCTTCTTCATCGACTCGATCGATCCGGCCGACCCGGACGAGCCCGGCGAGGCGACCTACCTCGTCCAGGCCTGGGCCGAGGCCGGCCAGTCGGCGACGGTCCGCGAGGCGCTCATCCGGCGCCGGGAGAAGATCGGGGCGATCGCCCAGATCCTCCTCCGCGAGGCGGTCGCCCGGGCCGAGCTGCCGGCCTGGATCGACGTGGAGGCGGTGGGTCTCGGGTACAGCGCCCTGCTCGACGGGCTCGTCCTCCAGCGGATCGAGGACGGCGACGGCTGGCGGCGTGAGGAAGCCGAACGGCGGGCGTTCGCCATGCTCGAGCTGCTCCTCGGCTCGGCCAGCGCGCCGGTCCGACCGGCGGTGACCAGGCCTCGCCCCGAACCGTACAGCCTCGTCGGACCCACGGTGGCCAGGGACGACATCGCGTCGTAGACCGGTGTCCGGGCTACGGCGCGGGCGCGTCCTTGTCGGTCATGAGCCCCATCTCGCGTCGCCGCCAGGGAGCGACGCCCTCGAGCTCGATCTCGAGCGAGAAGCTGAGGAACGTTCGGACGAGGATGATGATCCCGAGGACCGCGGCGCTCTCGATCGTGGCATCGATCGTCACCGTCCGGACGATGTCGGCCAGGATCAGGATCTCGAGGCCGAGCAGGATCGTTCGGCCGATCCCCGAGCGGAGACGCTGGACGGCCTTCGCCCCGTCGGCGCGGACCGTGGTCGCGAAGATGACCCCCGCACCGGCCGCCCCGACGACCAGCACGAGGACGCCCACGAGCTCGAACGCCTGGACGACGCGCTGCATGAGTTCCAGGTAGGTCATCCGGTCTCCTCTCGCCAGGCCCCGGCCGGCCGCTGGCCGGCTCGGGCGGCACCGTCCGCACGGACGATGCAGCGGAAGCCGAGGTGGGCCATCGACGTCTCGATCGTCTGCGACTGGCGGGCGGCCGGCCGATAGCGATGACAGTAGTTCGGGGCGCACAGGTGAGAGCCGCCCTTGATCACCATCCGCGGGAACTGCTCGCCCGGCCCACCGACGTTGAACGACCGGTCGGGCTCGCTGACCCGTGGGTTGCGCGGCGCGCAGCAGGCGTGGGCGACCTCCTCGGGGTGGCTCGGCGTGTAGTAGTCCGCGGTCCACTCCCAGACGTTCCCGGCCACGTCGTACAGCCCGTATCCGTTCGGCGGGAACGACTTGACCGGCGACGTGCCCATGAAGCCGTCGCTCAGCAGGTTCTGCCACGGGAACTCGCCCTGCCAGGTGTTCGCCATCTGCCTGCCCTTCGGCGTGAACTCGTCGCCCCAGGGATAGGTCGCGCCGTCGAGCCCACCGCGCGCGGCGAACTCCCACTCGGCCTCGGTCGGCAGCTCCTTGCCGGCCCAATCGGCGTAGGCCACGACGTCGGCCCAGCCCACGTGGACCACCGGGTGGCGCTCGCGCCCGTCGAGCGTGCTGCCCGGGCCCTCCGGGTGACGCCAGTCGGCCCCGGGGACCCAGTTCCACCAGTTCCGGTAGTCCTCGAGATCGACCGGACCGCGGGTCGGCCGGAAGACCATCGATCCCGGCACGAGCAGCTCGGGATCGGCGTCCGGGTAGTCCTCGGCCAGGGGCGCCTGTTCGGCGAGCGTGACGTGGCCGGTCGCCTTCACGAACCGGCGGAACTCGGCGACCGTGACCTGGTGCTCGTCGATCCAGAAGCCGTCGACGACGACGGTGTGGACCGGCCGCTCCTCGGGATAGAAGTCCTCGGAGCCCATCCGGAACGTCCCGCCCGGGACCCAGGCCATGTCCCTGGCCGGAGCGGGCCGCGGCGGCCGTGCTGCGCTGCCGTCGATCATCGCGCCATTCTGCACGCCCGGGGCCGGACCCGACGCACGATAATCGAGCCATGGCCCACGCCCAGACCGTTCGCGGCCCGGTCGCCCCCGATGCGCTCGGGTTCGTCCTGCCGCACGAGCACACGGGCATCTCGCTCTGGCAGGTCCCGGACCGCTGGGACTACTGGGAGCTGACGGTCGACGACGCGCTCGTCGTGCCCGAGCTCGAGGCGTTCCGGGCGGCCGGCGGCGGAACCGTGGTGGACCTGACCCTGCCCGGGGTCGGCCGCGATCCGGAGCGGCTCCGACGGTATGCCGAGACGACCGGCCTCAACATCGTCATGGGCTGTGGCTGGTACCGGACCGCCTACTACCCGGCCGAGGCCCGGATCGATCGGCGGACCGTCGACGACCTGGCCGACGAGCTCGTCCGTGAGTTCGAGGACGGCGTCGCCGGAACCGGGATCCGGCCGGGCATCGTCGGCGAGATCGGCACCGACAAGCCGTGGCTGTCGGCGCTCGAGGAGCGGGTCCACCGGGCCGCGGCGCGGGCCGCCCGCCGGACGGGGATGGCGATCACCACCCACGGCGTGCTGTCGCCGGTCGGACTCGCCCAGCTCCGGGTGTTCGAGGAGGAAGGCGCCGACCCGGGTCGGGTGGTCATCGGTCACGCCGATTCCTACCCGGTCCTCGACCACTACCTCGAGATCATCCGGCGCGGCGCCAACCTCGAGTTCGACTTCCTCGGTATGAGCTTCACCCCGATGGAGGTCCACGGCGAGGGTCGGATCGTCGAGCTGCTCGCTGAGCTCGTCGGGCGCGGCCATGCCGACCGGGTCCTGCTCAGCCAGGACGTCTGCCACAACGCCCAGCTCCGGCCGTACGGAGGGAACGGCTACGTCTACCTGTCCGAGCAGTTCCTGCCCCGGTTGCGCGAAGCGGGCGTGCCCGAGGCGGCCATCCGCCAGATGACCGTCGACAACCCCGCTCGGATCCTGACCCTGGCCGCGCCCGGCTGACGCCTACGCCTCGAGCGTTGCCTCGACCGACAGGGCGACGTTGCCCTTGAGGGCGACCGACACCGGGCAGCCGTCGCGGGCACCCTCGGCGGCCGCCCGGAAGCCGGCGGCGTCGAGCCCCGGGACCCGGCCGACCACGGTGAGCGCACTCGACACGACCCGCCAGCCATCCTCGAGCTTGTCGAAGGTGACCTCGGCGGTCACGTTCAGTCGCTCCGGCGGCGTCCCGCCCCGGGCGAGCCCGGCCGACAGGGCCATCTCGAAGCACGACGCATGGGCGGCGGCGATGAGCTCCTCCGGGCTGGTCTTGCCCTCGGGCGACTCGGTTCTGGCGCCCCAGCTCACCGGCAGGTCGCGGAACGCGCCGCTCGACATGGCGCTGACGGTGCCCTTGCCGCTGAGCAGGTCGCCCGCCCAGGTCGCCTCGGCGCGTCGGACGGCGGTCATGGTCATACCTCCTGTCCCCGTCGCTCGCGGAGCGCGGCGACGAGTCGACGATGGACATGGGTCCGGGGGAGGACGATCCGGGTCACTCCACCGAACCGGCGATGAGCGTCGAGGGCTGCGGCGAGCTGGTCGACGAAGCCCGGGACCCCGAGTGGGTCGAAGCCAGTCTCCCACCAGACACCAAGGACGCGCAGGGCGCCGGCCTTGCGGTCGATCCGTGGCTCGATCCGGCCGACGAGCCGGTCGCCGTACAGGATCGGCAGGACGTAGTAGCCCCAGCGGCGCTTCTTCTCCGGGACGTACACCTCCCAGACGTAGTCGAACCCGTGGAGCGAGCGCAGGAAGTCGCGGTCCCAGACATACGGGTCGAGCGGAGCGAGAAAGGCCACGCCGGGCTCGTTCCCGCCGGGCCGGCCGACCCAGTCGAGCGTCGTGGGTCCAGCGTGACCGTCGTCCGCCGAGCGCCCGGCCCAGCCCGCCGGGTGCTCGCGCTCGGCCGCATCCGCCGGGTGCTCGCGCTCGGCCGCGTCCGCCGCGACCTCGCGCTCGGCCGCGGCAAGGATCGGCAGCTCGGCGGTCAGCGCAAAGCGCTCGGCGCGGATCCCCTCGACCTTGACCGGCGTGAGCTCGCCGGCCTCGAGCAGCTCGGCGAGCAGGTCGGGCCGAACCAGGCCATCGCCGCTCTGTCCGGCCGGCGTCCTGACCGGGGCGGTTCCATACCACAGCTCGGCGGGACCGGTTCGGCCCAGCAGTCCATGGGCGCGGTAACGCGACATCAGCTTGTGCCGGCGCTGGTCGCGCTCGGGCTCGCGCCGGGCGAGCAGGTCCTCGGCGAACAGGCGCTCGGCCAGGTCGTACACCCGGCGATTGCCGTCGCGCCGGGCGAGACCGAGGATCCCGGCCTCGCCGAGCGCCTCGAGGATCGCCCGAACCTGGTTCGTCGGACGCCAGTACCAGTCGATCGCGGCCCGCGGCTCGACGTCGGTCGAGCTGAGCGGACCGTCGCGGCGGATCCGGTCGAGAAGCTCTTCGACGAGCGGGGCGTGCTCGTCGAACGTGCCGCCTTCGTGCTCGCGCCGGTTGCTGTCCCAGGTCACCCGGTACCACGGCAGCTCGGCGGTCGGGACCAGGCTGAGACCCTTGTTGTAGGTCTCGTACAGCCGTCGCTCCTCGTACAGGATCGCGTCGGTCCACTCGCGTCGGTAGCCGCGGATGCGGGCCAGGAGGACCAGGTCGTGGTTCCGCCCGGCGACCTCGAGCGGGTCGAACTGGAGCGAGCCGAATCGGTCGACCACGGTCATGACGCTGGCCGGATCGGCGGGCAGTGAGCGTGGCGGGGCGAAGAAGTGGCGGACGGCGAGGAAGCGACGAGCCGTCGCCCGGCTCACGTCGATGGGCTGGGTCACCGGCCCGATGGTAGCCATTTACCGGTCAGGAGTTGTCAGGTACCGGTTGCCGAGCCGCCGACCGACCCAGGGCCCATGGGGGGTTTGCTGGTTCAGGGCTCCGCGCATATGCTGTGCCCTGAGCCAATCATCAGGTGGAAGCTAACGATTTGCCAGAGATGAAGCAATCCTACGAGCCCGGCGAGCGCGCCGGACTGATCGACCGGGTGCTCGACGCAACCGACGACATGCTCCGCCATGTCTCGGCGAGCCACACGTCGGAGTTCCTCGAGATCGGCGTGACCATGCCCCAGGCCAAGACGCTCCACCTCGTCGCGGCCGAGGGTGAGACCCGTATGTCGGTGCTCGCCACGCGACTCGGGGTGACCCTGTCGACCGTGAGCGGGCTGGTCGAGCGGCTGGTCGAGGCGGGCTGTCTGAGCCGTCACGACGACCCGTCGGATCGACGCCAGGTCGTGGTCTCGCTGACGCCCGAGGGCGAGGCCCTCATCGCGCGCTTCCACGACCTGAACCGGCGCCAGCTCCGCGGCCTCCTCGAGCTGATGGACGACGACGACCTTGCCGCGATGGAGAAGTCCGTCCTCGCCCTGACCCGCGCCGCCGAGCGCCAGGCCGGGGAGCTGGCCGCCGCGACCGCAGCCCACCTGGCCCGACCCGCCGACGCCGCCCGGACCGCCGACCTCGAAAGGGACCCCTCGTGAACCGGATCACCCAGTTCGCCGTCAGCCGGCGGAGCGTCACGCTGCTTATCGCCGCGGCGGTGTTCATCAGCGGTGCCTACGCCTGGATGAACCTCCAGCAGGAGCTGCTCCCGGACATCGAGTTCCCGATCGTCACGGTCATCGCGCCGTATCCGGGATCCGGGGCGGCCGACGTCACCGACCAGGTCACCAAGCCGATCGAGCGGGCCATCTCCGGCGTCCAGCGCCTGACCCACCTCCAGTCGACTTCGGCGAACTCGATCTCGCTGGTCGTGGCCCAGTTCTCGTACGGGACGGACGTCAAGGAGACGCGCGCGGCGATCGAGCAGAACCTCGCGACCGTCGGCCTGCCCCAGGGCGTCACGCCGCAGGTCAACGCGCTCAACATCAACCAGCAGCCGGTCGTCATCGCCTCGATCTCCGGCGATGGGGAAGCCGGGCTCCAGGAGGCTGCCCGAATCGCCCGGACCGACATCGTGCCGGCCCTCCAGGGGCTCGACGGCGTCGGAGCCGTCGACGTGACCGGTGGCCTCGAGCAGCGTCTGCTCATCACCCTCGACCCGGCCAAGCTCGCCGAGCATGGCATCTCGGTCCAGCAGGTGACCGGCGTCCTCGCCGCCAACAACCTGACCCTGCCGGCGGGCCAGCTGGACCTGGGCACCACGAACCTGCCCGTCTCGACGACGAGCCGGTTCGGCTCGATTGCCGAGATCGAGGACCTGGTCGTCGGCGTCCGCGTCCCGACCCAGTCCGGGCGCCGGCGGACCGGCCGCCAGCCCGTCGCTGCCGATCGCTCCCGTGCCGGTCACGATCGGTGAGCTCGGCACGGTCGACCAGGTCGGCCTCGCGACGACCGGCTACGCCCGGACGGACGGCCAGCCCGCCGTGACGATCAGCGTCACGAAGACCTCGGGCGCCAACACCGTCAGCGTCGCCGACGCCGTCAGCGCCGAGCTCGCGGCCGCCCAGGTCCGGAACCCCGACATCCGGGTCCTCACCGTGAGCGACCTGTCGAGCTTCATCAAGGAGTCGCGTGACGGTCTCGTCCGCGAGGGCGGCCTCGGGGCGCTGTTCGCGATCCTGACGATCTTCCTGTTCCTGTTCAGCCTGCGCTCGACGCTCGTCGCCGCCGTCAGCATCCCGCTGTCGATCTTCGCCGCCCTGACCCTCATGCAGCTGACCGGGATCTCGATGAACATCATGACCCTGGGCGGTCTGGCGGTCGCCGTCGGACGGGTGGTCGACGACGCGATCGTCGTGCTCGAGAACATCTACCGGCACCGGTCGCGCGGCGAAGCCCGGCTGCCGGCCGTCCTGACCGGGGCGAGCGAGGTGTCCGGGGCGATCACCGCGAGCACGGCGACGACGGTGATGGTCTTCCTCCCGCTCGGCTTCGTCGGCGGTCTCGTCAGCCAGTTCTTCCTGCCGTTCGCCCTGACCGTGACCTTCGCGCTGCTGGCCTCGCTCCTGTGCGCGCTCACGGTCGTGCCCGTCCTGGCCTACTTCCTCGTCGACCGGGTCAAGGTCGACGTCGACGAGCTCGGCGAGCCGCGCCGCTCGATCTGGGTCCGGCTCTACACGCCCACGATCACCTGGGCTCTCCACAGCCGGCTGTCCCGGTGGACCGTCGTCGTCGTCGCCGGCGCCCTGTTCGTCGCCTCGCTGGCCCTGCTCCCGTACATCCCGACCCAGTTCATCAACTCCGGCGGCGAGAAGATCCTGTCGGTCTCGATCCAGCCGCCGGCCGGCACCAGCTCGAGCGGCGTCCTCGAGCGCACGATCCAGGCCGAGTCGATCCTCGACGCGAACCCGCAGGTCGAGCGGATCCAGTCGACGGTGCCGGGCGAAGGCGACACCAGCACCCAGTCGCTGTCCGCCGCGTTCCTCGGACGCGCCGCGAACAGCGCGACGATCCTCGTCAGGCTCGACCCGAAGGTCGACATCAAGGCGTCGTCGGAGCAGATCGCCAATGACCTGGCCCTGCTCGAGGGCAGCGGCTGGGACATCGCGGTGTCCGAGGCGAGCGGCTTCTCCGGCGGCGGGATCAACGTCATCGTCAGCTCGTCCGATCGGGCCGCCGTGGCGACGGTGAGCTCGGCGATCGTCGCCGCGCTCGAGCAGAACCCCGACCTCATCAACGTCAAGAGCGACCTCGCCGCCGCCGCATCGACGGTCGAGGTCCAGGTCGATCCGAACAAGGCGCTCGGCGCCGGCCTGACCACCGCCCAGGTGGCCGGCGAGCTGCGCAACGTGCTCGTGCCGAGCCGCGCGACGCGGATCCAGATCGGCGACCAGCCGGCGCTCGACGTCTACGTCCAGGCCGACCCCGCGAGCGTGAGCTCGGTCGACGGGCTGCGCGTCCTGCCCGTCGGGACCGGCCGGACCGTTCCGCTCGGCCAGATCGCCACCGTCGAGAAGGTGGACGCCCAGGGCAGCATCACCCGGATCGACGAGCAGCCGGCGTCGTCGATCTCGGCCGAGATCACGAGCGACGACACGGGCGCCGTGTCGCTGGCCGTCGCGGCCGAGGTCGACCGGCTCAAGGCCGCGGGGACGATCCCGCCGAACGTCGAGGTGACCCTGGCCGGGGTCACCCAGCAGCAGAACGAGGCGTTCGGCGGGCTGTTCGCGTCGATGGGCGTGGCGATCCTGCTCGTCTACGTGATGCTCGTCCTGACCTTCAACTCGCTGGTCACGCCGTTCGTCATCCTGTTCAGCCTGCCGCTCGCCCTGATCGGGGCGTTCCCGGCCCTGTACCTGACCGGTCGTCCGATCGGGATCAGCGCGCTGATCGGGTTCCTGATGCTGATCGGGATCGTCGTCACCAATGCGATCGTCCTGCTCGACCTGGTCGAGCGGCTGCGTCGGCAGGGAATGACGACCCACGACGCGCTGGTCCAGGGCGGCCGGACCCGCGTTCGGCCGATCCTCATGACCGCGATCGCGACGATGCTCGCGCTCATCCCGCTGGCGGCCGGGTTCAACCAGGGCTCGATCATCGCGGCCGAGCTCGGCACGGTCGTCATCGGCGGCCTGTTCAGCTCGACGTTCCTGACCCTGCTCGTCGTGCCGGTCGTCTACTCACTCGTCGACGGCGCGAAACGGCGTCGGCGGTCGGAGGCGACCGAGCCGATCGCGCCGGTGGCGGAGCAGACCCCGGCCTGACCATCGTGCGGAATCGGGTTGTCCGGGGTCTCGCCCGGCGCTAGCATCCCTCCACGCTGAGGGAGGTTGCTCGTCATGACCCTGGAGACGCTGGTCGTCGCGATCGTCGCGCTGCTGATCGGTGCCGGACTCGTCTTCGCCGGCTACCGGTTCTTCCTGCTGTTGCTGCCGCTGTTCGGCTTCGTGGCCGGCTTCTACGTCGGCTCGGCCGCCGTGACCGCGATCTTCGGGAACGGGTTCCTGAGCGAGATCACCGGCTGGGTCGTCGGCTTCATCGGCGGCGTCGCATTCGCGCTCCTGGCCTACTTCTTCTTCATCATCGGGGTGATCGTGCTCGCCGCGTCGGTCGGTGCGTCGATCGGAGCCGCGGTCATGAACGCGCTCGGGATCGGCGGGCTGCTCGAGGTCCTCGTCGCCGCGGCGGCCGCGATCGTCCTCGCGGGAGCCGCGGTCGTGCTCGCCGTTCCGAAGTACCTCGTGATCGCGCTGACCGCGATCATCGGCGCGGCGACGGCGGTCGCCGGGGTTCTCCTGCTGTTCGGGACGGTCAAGCTGGGCGACCTCCAGCAGGGGCCGGTCGACACGGTCGTCAAGCAGGGCCCGGTCTGGGTGATCGCGTTCGTCGTCCTGGCGGTCATCGGGATCGCGGCCCAGGTGCGCACGTTCCCGACCTACGTCCTCGATCCCGAGGGCCCGCGCTTCGCCTGACCCGTACCCGACCCTTGAGCCCTGGGTCCGCGCCGGCCCCGTCCGGCTCGGACGCTCGGCGAACCGACGGTCAGGCCCCTTCGGGCTGCTCCGCCGAGCCCTCCGCGGCGCGATCTGACAGGGCAGCCAGTCCGACCAGGTAGATGACGAGCAGGGCGCCGACCACCGCGACCGGCTCCCAGCCCTCGGCGATGATCGCCAGCCAGACGACCGCCACGATGACGCCGGCCAGCCGGAGCAGGCCGAGGTGAGCCAGCGCCCAGTCGCGCACCGACGGGGCTTCAGCGTCTGCCGCTGCCCCGGTCGCGCCGGCGACCGACGCCGACGCCGCGGCCGCCGCGCCGGACGCCTTCGCCCGGCCTGCCTCGACGCCCGAGGCCGTGGCCCGGCGGGCCGCCGCACCGGCCGTCGCCGCGACCTGGCTCAGCTGCTCGCGCCGGCCGATCAGCCAGGCCACGAGGGCCACGATGGCGCCGATGACGGTGACGATGACCATGAGCCCGAACAGGTCGTCGAGGACGGCGTCGAAGACCCCTCGGACCGCGGTCGCCCCGCTGCCGTCCGAGAGCGACGAGACGATGGAGTTCTCGATGCCGCGGATCGCCCCCCGGGCCACGAGCAGGGCGACGACCGCTCCCGCCCCCAGCAGGACCACCGCCCGCCGCCGGCGCCGGGCAAGGAGAGCCGCGCCGACGAACAGCAGGATCGTCAAGACGATCGCCACGACGACCAGCAGGTCGAACACGCGTACCGCGGTCCTGGCCGCCTCGAGCCGTTCGGCCCGGATGAGCGGGATCGTCCCGAAGTCGGCCGGCAGGCTGACTCCGAGCGCGGACTGCAGGGCGCCTCGGGCGGCCGCGACGTTCGTCGACGAGGTCAGGTCGGGCAGGCTGACCGTGGCCGGGATGATCCCGTCGGCCTGAAGGCTGGTGAGCGCAGATCCGACGAGCGGCATGACGTTCAGGGTCAGGACCCCGTTGTCGATCGTGAGCGCGGTCGAGTCGTTGCGCAGGATCGCCAGCAGCTGGGTGTGGGCGAACCGGGTCGCCGACGCCCAGGCGGCCTGGAAGCGGTCGCTCGCGAGCAGCTCGGCGATCCGCACCTGGAGCCGCTGCTGGATCGTGGTGGTGATCGGCCCGGCGAGGATCTGGGCCCGGTCCGGCAGGACCGACACGAGCCTGGCCTGGACATCGAGCGCCTCGACGACCTGGACCGAGATCCGCTCGCTCAGCGCCTGGTCCACGGCGGGATCCCTGGCCACGCTCGACGTCAGGGCGACGAACCGGTCGGTGTTGAGCGCGACCTGGTGGACCCAGACCGCGGTCGTCGTGGCGACCAGCGCGATGCAGGCGAGGATCCCGAGGAGAACGGCGGCGATCGGCCGGATCCGCCGACGACGGCGCGGCGAATCCGCGACGACGGCCTCGGCTGTGGACGGGGAGTCAGTCATCGGTTCGCTCCGTTCGGTCAGCTCGCCCGGATCTCACGGACGTTGTCGACGAGGGTGAGGACGGCCACCACGATGACCGCCAGGAAGACCAGCGCCCCCGCGTAGTTGAGAGCCAGGATGACCGCCCCGAGCAGGGCCATGACCAGCGTCAGGCGGAGGAGCAGGTCGACCAGGGTCCGCCGGAAGGCGGCTTCGAGGACGAGGTAGCCAAGGAGGGCGATGAGGACGCTCGCCCAGGTCGGGACGGAGGTCAGCGTGATCAGCGCGACGAGCGCGAGGAGGCCGAGCCCGACGCTGATCGCCGACCAGAACTCGACGAGCCGGCCGTAGTGCTGGTCGCCGGTGGTCTGGGGGTGATGATCGTGGCTGAGGTGGGCGCGCGGGTCGGTCGGGACGCCGGCCTCGACGTCCGACCGGCGCCGGCTCAGGGTCCGGACCTCGTCCCGGAGCTCCGCCTGCTGGGCGCGCAGCCGGGCGAGCTCCGCCTCCCGTTCCTGGAGCTCGGCTTCCCGGGCCCGGTGGATCTTCTCGAGGGAGCCGTCCGTGGCGAGCGCGCTCACTTCCTGCTGGCGTCCGGTCAGTCCTTCGGCCGCCGCGGCCACGTCCGCCTCCAGCTTCGCCCCGTCGACGGCGAGCTCGGCGAGCCGGACGTCGATCGCCTCGACCGCCCGGTGCGGCGGCGCCACCTTGTCGAGCCCGAGGAACCCGATCGGATCGTTCCACGACGGCCGCACGGAGCCCGTCCGGGTGTACTTCAGGCCGGCCGGCGCGCGCTCGCCGGCGAACCGGTCGCGCGTGTCGAGACCCCACAGCCCGCGGTAGCCGTCGACCCACGGCACGTCGTCGTCGACCGGCACGACCGACCACTCGGCGGCCTGTCCCGGTCCGATGGCCAGCCCGTCCCCCCGGGCGTAGTCGATGAACGGGATGCTCAGGGCGGCGGCGACGCGAGCGCCCAGGTCGCCCGGGTCGCCCTGGCGGAGCGTGTCCCGCCAGACGTGGCGGACGACGTCGAAGAAGCCGCTCAGGCCACGGAACGCCGGCAGCGGCACGGTCGTGATGTACTCGCCGGCCTCGAAGTAGGCCGCGTGCGAGCCGGCGCCGGCATGGATCACCGGGTGGTCCCCAACGAGGGTGATGTAGGGATCGTCCCAGCGGCGTCGGAGCTCGTCGCCGCTGTAGTCATGGGCGGCGCAGCCGAACCAGACCGGCCGGGGTCCGTCCGGTGCATCCTCGAGGACGACGAACGCCTGCTCGAGGTCGGCCTCGTGATCGTTCGCCCCCGCGAACGTCGAGCGCCAGTCGTTCATGAAGTAGAAGTACAGGTAGTGGAGGACGATCCAGCCCCCGCGACGGACGACCCGCCCGTGATAGACGTAACGCGGGTCACGCACGCGCGCCGTCTCGTACTTGACCGAGGCCGCGGCCGCCGTTCCGCCCGGGACCTTGCCCCGGAGGAGGAGCGAGGCGTTGAAGCCCGCGTCGACCAGCCGGGCGAACAGGCCGACCCGAGCAAGTCGTCCCGGCGCTCGGAAGACCGGACGGCCCGGCCGGCGCGACCACTGGGCGAGCGCGAGGCCGCCGAGCGGCTGCTGGACGAGGCGCAGGTAGAGCGTCTCCCCGGTCGGGGCGGACTGGCTGGCCAGGATCGTCTCGTCGAGGCCGCCGCGCGCGATGAGGAGCCGGGCGTGACCCTGCTGCGAGCCGACGAGAAGATCGCACTCGGCCAGGTACGGCTCGACCGCCGTCGGGTAGAACAGCTCACCGTTCGTGTACCGGATGACCGGCTCGTACGCGCGCAGGAGCTCGAGGTCGGACGTCATTCGCCTTCGGCCCCGCGCGGAACCGTCCGGTCGGCCACGTCGCCGCGGCCGAATATCGCGCGAACCGCCGGCTGGTTGAGGTAGAGCACGGCCAGGACGAGCAGCCCGAGCCTGAGGTCGTCTCCCCGGCCGAGGAACTCGGAGACGAGGGCGTTCGCCAACCCGATTCCGGCGAGCACGACGGTCACGACGAAGCCGATGGGGCGGAGGCGGACGAGCGCGATGGCGCCGGCCATCCCGACGACCGCGATCCCGCCGACGACCCAGTCGATGAGGCGGTTCGTTCCGACGGCTCGAGCGATGACCGTGTTGCTGTTCGACGGCCGGACGCCAGTGGCGTCGAGCAGGAGGAGGATCGACAGGGCGATCACAAGGAGCGCCACCGCCCACACGCCGAACGGGACGCGGCGCTCGTCGGGTCCAATCGGCTCCGTCACTCAGGTGCCTCCTCGGGCCAGCCGTGGCCGAGTAGGGTCGCCCACCTCGGTCGGCATCGGCCGCAAGCGCCTCATCATGACACGGACATCCGCGTCTCACCGAGTCGCAAGATGACCTGAGTCGGTCATTCAAGGTCGCTTGACACGTCCCTTCCGGGTCGCCTACCATCGCGCCTCAAGTCGTCCCACCCATCGACGGAGGCCCAGCGCGGTGCTCGCCACGTTCGTCATCGGCCTCCGCGAAGGCCTCGAGGCCGCCCTCATCGTCGGGATCATCGCTGCGTTCCTCCGTCGCGAGGGCCGGCTCGACACGCTCCGGCTCGTCTGGCTCGGCGTCGGCCTGGCGGCCGCCATCTGCGCGCTCGTTGCGGTCGGGCTCCAGATCCTGTCGACGAGCCTGCCCCAGGCCCAGCAGGAAGCACTCGAGACGATCATCGGTGTCGCCGCCGTCGTGATGGTCACCTACATGATCGTCTGGATGCGCCGTCACGCACGGGAGATGAAGGGCCACCTCGAGGGTGCGGCCGGATCCGCCCTCGCCACCGGCACCGCCTGGGCGCTCGTCGGGATGGCCTTCCTGGCTGTCCTTCGTGAGGGGTTCGAGACCGCGGTCTTCCTGCTCGCCGCCTTCCAGGCGTCGCGCGATGCGGTCCTGGCCGGTCTCGGAGCGCTCGCCGGGCTCCTGGTTGCGATCGGTCTCGGGTACGGGATCTATCGCGGCGGCGTCCGGATCAACCTCGCCCGGTTCTTCCGTCTGACCGGGCTCATCCTCGTCTTCGTCGCGGCCGGCCTCGTCGCGACCGCGCTTCACACGGCGCACGAGGCCGGCTGGCTCGACGTCGGCCAGGCGACCGCGCTCGACCTGTCCGCGCTGATCCAGCCGGGGACGCCGATCGCGGCGGTGGTGACCGGGATCCTTGGCTTCCAGCCGAAGCCGACCGTCATCGAGATGGTTGGCTGGCTCGCCTACTTCATCCCGATGAGCCTCTACGTCCTCTGGCCGCAGCGCCCCTCTCCGAGCGCACCGACCGGGGCCGAGGCGACCGCCGCCGAGGCCGATGGCGCACGCGCCTCCGTGGTGAGCTGACCGCTCCCCGGCCCATCCACCCGCCAACCCGATGGAAGGAGCCCCATGCCCGCCCTCGTTCCGCGCGTCGCCCGGCTCCGATCGACGGCCGTGCTGGTCGCACTCGTCAGCGTTGCCGGGTGTGCCGGCTCCACGAGCTCGGGCTCGCCGGTCGCCGGCTCACCGGCCGCGTCGCCCGGTGCCGGCGGTGGCGCCGACCGGACGGTCGTGATCACGATGACCGACGCCGGCTGCCCGCCGGCGCCGACCACGATCACGGCGGGCCCCATCACCTTCCGGATCGTCAACCAGGACTCGACGAAGTCGAGCGAAGCCGAGCTGGTCCAGGGTGACCGGATCCTCGGCGAGAAGGAGAACCTGACGCCGGGGCTGACCGGCTCGTTCTCGCTCGAGGTGGGAGCCGGCGCGTACGAGGTCTACTGCCCGGGTGCGACGACCGAGCGGAGCCCGTTCACGGTCACGGCCGTGGCATCGTCCGTCGAGCCGAGCGGCGCGGGGACGAGCCCGTCGACCGACGCCGAGCTGACGGCGACGCTCAGGGCGGCCACCATCGGCTACGCGACGTACGTCCGCCAGGAGGTCGCCGGGCTGGTGAGCGCGACGGCCCGGTTCGCTGCGGCTGTCGAGGCCGGCGACATCGCGGCGGCGAAGGCGCTCTATCCGGCCGCCCGGATCCCGTACGAGCGGATCGAGCCCGTCGCCGAGAGCTTCGGCGAACTCGATCCGGCGATCGACATCCGGATCGCCGACGTCGAGGACCCCGCCACCTGGACCGGCTTCCACCGTCTCGAGAAGGCGCTCTGGACCGACAGGAACCTCGACGGGATGACCCCGATCGCGAGGCAGCTCGTCGCCGACATCGGCCGGCTCAAGACGCTCGTCGACACGGCCGAATACCAGCCGGCCCAGCTGGCGAACGGCGCCAGCGAGCTCCTCGACGAGGTCGCGATGTCGAAGGTGACCGGCGAGGAGGAGGCGTACTCGCGGATCGACCTGGTCGACTTCGCGGCCAACATCGACGGCGCCCGGGCGGCCTTCGAGCTGCTCCGGCCGGCTCTCGAGCTGGTCGATCCGGCGCTCGCGACGACGATCACCGGGCGCTTCGCCGACGTCGCCAACGCGCTCGACCGGTTCCGGGTGGCCGACGGCTACGTGGCCTACGACCGGCTGACCCAGGCCGACATCCGTGACCTGTCGGCGGCTGTGGCAGCCCTCGCCGAGCCGCTCTCGCGGGTCGCCGCCAGGATCGTCCACGGGTCCTGACGTGGCCGACACACCGACCGCACCGACCGGCTCGACCACCTCGCCCGGACTCAGCCGGCGCCGGTTCCTGGCGTCCGCAGCGGCCGCGACCGGGGTCGCGGTCGTCGGTGGGCTGGTGGGCTACGAGCTCGCTGCGGGGGGCGCGCCTTCAGCAGCGTCGGCCGGGGCGTCCCCGGCTCCCGCAGCCACGGCCGGCAACGGAACCGGGATCGTCCCGTTCCGGGACGTCCACCAGGCCGGGATCGCCACGCCTGCCCAGGATCGGCTGGCCTTTGCCGCGTTCGACGTGACCAGCGACGACCGGGCCGCGCTTGGGGCGCTGCTGCGGACCTGGACGGCCGCCGCAGAGCTGATGACGCGGGGCGAGCGAGTCGGGACGTCCGAGGACGAGCCGCTCGCCCCGCCCGACGACACCGGCGAGGCAGTCGGCCTCCAGTCGGGGCGGCTCACGATCACGATCGGGTTCGGCCCGAGCCTGTTCGACGACCGGTTCGGGCTCGCCGGCCGGCGCCCAGCCGCGCTGGTCGACCTGCCTCGCTTTCCCGGTGACTTCCTCGAGCCGGAGCGGAGCGGCGGCGACATCGCGATCCAGGCCTGCGCCGACGACCCCCAGCTGGCATTCCACGCGGTCCGCAACCTCGCCCGGCTCGGCCGGGGAACCGTGGTCATGCGCTGGTTCCAGCTCGGCTTCGGGCGAACGTCGTCGACGAGCAGCGCCCAGGCGACGCCTCGCAACCTGCAGGGGTTCAAGGACGGGACCAACAACATCGTCGCCGAGAACGTGGACCTGATGCGCGACCACGTCTGGGTCGGCGCCGAGACGGACCAACCCTGGATGCGTGACGGGTCATACCTCGTGACGCGCCGGATCCGGATGCTCGTCGAGAGCTGGGACCGGACGTCGCTCGGCGAGCAGGAGCGGATCATCGGCCGGTTCAAGACGACCGGCGCGCCGCTCACCGGAACGGCCGAGCACGACCCGGTCGATCTCGACGCCCTCGGGCCGGACGGCGCGCCGGTCATCGGTCAGGACGCCCACGTCCGGCAGGCGGCCGTGGCCCCGGAAGGCGGCGAACGGATCCTGCGCCGGGGCTACTCCTACACCGACGGGATCCACGCCCAGACCGGGCTGCTCGATGCCGGCCTGTTCTTCATCGCCTACCAGAAGGATCCGCGAACCGGGTTCATCCCGATCCAGCGCCGCCTGGCAAGTCTCGACTCGCTCAACGAGTACATCCGCCACACGGGCAGCGCCGTGTTCGCCTGTCCGCCCGGGCCCGGACCCTCGGGCTGGGGGGAGACGCTCCTCGGCTGATCGCGTCGGGCGCTGTTGCCACCGACCGACCGTCAACTATGCTGTGCGGCCAACGCGTCGGTTCGGTCGGCGTGGAGGAAGGGGACCCGATGAGCCTGCGCGAGCTGTACGCCACCCAGATCAGGGTGCTCTGGGAATGGAAGGGCGGCCCATGGGCGCTCTTCAAGCGGCTGGTCCTGACCCTGCTCGTGGCGACCTTCTCGTTCCTGGCCACGGCCTGGATCCTGCCCCGGATCACCGTGGACAGCTTCTGGGCCGCCGCCGGTGCCGTGATCCTCATGGCGCTCTTCAACGCGATCGTTCGGACCGTGCTGCTGGCGTTCGTCGCCGCGCGCTCGTTGATCCTGACCGGGATCCTCGTGATCGTCCTCCAGGTCGTCGCGTTCCTCATCGTCGCCCAATGGGCGCCCGGGGTCCATGTCGACGGGTTCGTCACCGCGCTCATCGGCTCGTTCGTGTTCGCCTTTTTCAACACGGCCCTGACGTCCATCCTCGGGGTCGACGCGAGTGGCTCGTACTACGGGCTGCTCATCCAGACCCTGCTCGTCAAGCGCGGCGGGCCGAAGACCGACAAGCCGGGACTCGTGATCGTCCAGATCGACGGCCTCGCCTACCCGATCCTGGCCGGCCGCGTCCGCGCCGGATCGGTCAACACGATGGCCGGCTGGATCCGCGACAAGTCCCACAAGCTGTCGCGCTGGGAAGCGATCCTGCCCTCGATGACCTCGGCCAGCCAGGCCGGCATCCTCCACGGCAACAACGACGGCATTCCGGCATTCCGCTGGTACGAGCGCGAACGGCAGCACCTGATGGTCTCGAGCAACCCGGTCGACGCCGGGGAGATCGTCCGCCGCGTGTCGAACGGCGAGGGCCTTCTCTCGAACAACGGGGCGAGCATCTGCAACCTGATGACCGGCGACGCGACGCGCGCCTACCTGACGACCGCCGCCATCAAGGACGAGTCCCAGGGGATCGGTGACAGCAAGGCCTTCCTCGGGTTCTTCTTCAGCCCGAGCGGCTATCTGCGGTCGTTCACGCTGTTCCTGGCCGAGGTATTCAAGGAGCAGTACCAGGCGCGCAAGACCCGCCGATCCGGGGTCACGCCGCAGATGCACCGCGGCCTGAAATACGCCGGGATGCGGGCGGCGAGCAACGTCCTGCTGCGCGACGTGAACACGTCGCTGATCATCGAGGAGATGTACCGCGGGGCGAACGTCATCTACGCCGACTTCACCGACTACGACGAGCTTGCCCATCACTGCGGTCCTGAGCGGGTGGAGTCGTTCGAAGCGCTCGACGGCGTCGACGCGGCGATCGGGACGCTGGTCAAGGCCGCCGAGGATGCCCCCAGGCCGTACAAGTTCATCGTCCTGTCGGATCACGGCCAGAGCCTCGGTGAGACGTTCAAGCAGCGCTACGGGCAGAGCCTGGGCGAGGTCGTTCGCGACCTGATGAGCGGGCGGGCCACGCTGGTCCAGACGAAGACGGCCGCCGAGGGATCGACGTTCGTCAACTCGTTCCTGTCCGAGATCACCCGGAGCAAGGGCGTCGGCCCGACCGTGGCCCGGGCGGCCCTGGCCAGCCGGACGACGGACGGGGTCGTCAACCTCGACGAGGACGACATCCCGCCGCCGGCCGACCCATCGACGATCGCGGTCGTCGGCTCGGGCAACCTCGGCCTGGTCTACTTCACCGGCCACGACCACCGTCTCACGGCGGAAGAGCTCGAGGGGCTCCACCCGAACCTGGTCGGCGACGCTCGCCGCCCACCCCGGCGTGGCGATGCTCATGATCCGCACCCGTGACCAGGGCGCCGTCGTGCTCGGACCCAAGGGCGTCCGATACCTCGACCAGGACCGGGTCGACGGGGAGGATCCCACCACGCTCTTCGGACCGCACACGATCATGAGCCTCAAGCGCGAGGACGCGATGGAGCACGCGCCGGACCTGCTCCTCATCAGCCAGTACGATCCCGAGCTCGGCGAGGTCGCGGCCTTCGAGGAGCTCATCGGCTCGCACGGCGGGCTCGGCGGCCCGCAGACCGAGCCGCTCATCCTCCACCCGACCGAGTGGGAGCTCGACGAGGAGGTCCCGCTCGGCGCCCCGGCGATCTACCGGAACATCCGGCGCTGGCTGGAGTCGATGGGGATCGAGCTCGGCAAGGACAAGCCGGGCACGTCGGCCGAGCCCGCCCCGGCGCCGACGGAGGCGATCGTCACCGGGTGACGTCCGCGTCCGGCACGGCCCCCGCGCCCGGCGCCGCCCCCGCGCCGGGCGGTCCGGCCCTCGCCGCGCGCTCGGTCGCCAAGGACTACCGGGGCGGGATCCGGGCGCTCGACGGGATCGACCTCGACATCCCGGTCGGGAGCATCACCGCGCTCGTCGGACCGAACGGGGCGGGGAAGTCGACCCTGATGAAGGCCTGGGTCGGGTTCGAGCGCCCGAGCCGCGGCACGGTTGCGGTCCTCGGCATCGACCCATTCCGGGATCGCGCCGCGGCCCTCGACCGGCTGGGCTACGTCTCCCAGCGACCGGCCCTGTACCGGGGCCTGACCGTGGCCGATCACCTCGAGCTGGCCGCCAGCCTTCGGGCGGGCTTCGACAGGGCCCTGTCGACCCGCCGGCTCGACGAGCTCAGCATCCCGCTCGAGCAGGACACCCGGACGCTGTCCGGCGGCCAGCAGGCCCAGGTGATGCTCGCCCTGGCACTCGGGACCCACGCCCGGGTCCTCATCCTCGACGAGCCGCTGGCGAGCCTCGACCCGCTCGCCCGGCGCGAGTTCCTCCATGTCCTCGTGGACGAGGTCCGCTCCGAGGGCGCAACCGCGGTCCTGTCGTCGCACGTGATCACCGACGTCGAGCAGGCCTGCGACCGGATCGTCGTGCTCGGCGGCGGACGGAAGATCCTCGACGAATCGATCGCCGAGTCGCTCGCCGCGCATCGCGTCGCCGACGGCGATCCGGCGCCGACGGCCGGGGCCACGCGGGTGGCCGCCTTTCCCGATCCGCTCGGCCAGACGATGACCCTGTGGCGGATCGACGCCGGGGCGGTCGAGCCACCCGGTTTCCGGGTCGCGACCCTCGAGGAGCTGGTCCTCGGCCGCCTCGCCTCGAGCCGTCCGCCCCGGCGACCGCCTGCGGGTGGACCGGCCTGATGCGCACGACGGTGCGGCTCATGCTCAAGTCGCTCCGGTTCGAGTTCGTCGCGCTCACGATGGTCCTCGTCCTGCTCGGGGTCGGGGCGCTGGCCGTGGCCTGGCGGCTCGACCAGATCGACCTGCCGACCGAGTGCCTGTACGGCGGGTTCGGGCCGACGCCCGAGTTCGACTTCGAGACCGCCTGCGCGGCCAAGCAGGAGGCGTTCTACGACGTCGACGGGAAGGGCGGGCTCGTTCTCGTGTTCGCGGTGTTCGTCCCGGTCATCGCGGGGCTGCTCCTCGGCGTCCCGCTCGTCGGGCGCGAGCTGGAGAGCGGGACGGCCTCCCTGGCCTGGACCCTGAGCCGGTCGCGCTGGCGGTGGTACCTCCGCCGGGCGGTCCCGCTCAGCCTGATCGTCGGGCTCATCCTCCTTCTCCCGGCGATCACGACCGTCGTCATGGAGGGAGCCCGCCAGCCCGGGATCGATCCCTGGGCATCGTTCAACAACGGCAGCCTGCGCGGCCCGGTCCTCCTGTTCCGCGGCCTGATGGCGCTCGGCATCGGCGTGCTCGTCGGCGCCGTCCTCGGCCGGCTGCTGCCCGGGGTCATCGTGGCCGGGCTGTTGACGATCGTCGTCGTCGGGGCGATCCCGATCGGCATCCAGAACTACGCCCGTTCGATCGCCGAGTGGCGGCCGGCCGAGCAGAGCAGGGGCAACGCGGACCTGGCGTTCGACTTCGCCTACCGGGACCGGGCGACGGGCGAGATCCTCGCCTTCGACGCGGCGTACGCCCGGGCGCCGCAGCTGCCCGACATCGGCCCGGACGAGGACTGGATCATGAACCACCTCGAGCAGGTCACGCTCGTCGTCCCGGGTGCGCGCTACCCGGAGCTCATGGCCCTCGAAAGTGCCGCCCTGGCGGCCGTCGCCGTGCTGGCCATCGGCCTCGGTGGCGTCGTGACGAACCGCCGCCGACCGACGTAGATCGGATCCGACTATCCCGGCGATCGGGGTGGGTCGGCAAACTCGAGGAACTCAATGTCCCCCGGGGAGTGGCCCGCCCGCGTCAGGAGGACGGCCGCGTCACTGAACTGCTGCAGACCGTGGGTCGAGATGTGGAGGAGGTAGTACGACAACGGGAACGGTTTGCTCGCGCCCTGAGGCGGGAGCGCCAGCTGCTCGTCGGTGAGGCCGGCGATCCATCGTCGCATCTCGGCCTCGTCGGCCCGCCAATGCTCGGTGACCGTCGCGCAGGTCGGAAAGTCATCCGGGTCGAGCTCTCCTTCAGGGAAGTCCGCGTGGCGCAGCCGCTCGCGCCAGCTCCACTCGACGTCGAGCTCGTGGACGAGCGTCGCCCGGACGCTGCGCGTCGTCACGGTCTCGGGCGCGATGAACTCATCGGTCGACAGCTCGGCGGCCCGGGCCAGGATCCGGTCACGGATCCAGTAGAGGTAATCGATCTGGATCTGGAGGTCGTCGCGGTTCATTCGTCCGGCGTCCGGGCTAACCTGGGCCGAAGACCGTCGCCCAGTCGTCCTTGACGCTCACGACGGTCCAGCTTCTGCGGACCGTCGTCGAGGTACTCGGGAGCGGCCTTATGGGAGATCGTGCCGCCCCGCTCGTCGGCGGTGTAGGCGAGCTCAGCGGTGCTCCCGATGACCCGTTCGCGCGGGATCCGGTAGACCTCCTGGGTGATCGGGCGCATGAAGTCGCGGCCTCCGCCCGAGGCGATGTAGTTTCTGAACCCATTCGCGGCCAGGTAGTCGAGCAGCTCGATCATCGGCACGTACCCACAGGCGAGGTAGCCCCGGCCGAGTGTCGGGTGGCGGGCGGTCCGGAGGAATGCGCCGGCGCGCGCCTCGAAGTCCTCGACGCTGACTCCTTCGAACGCGGCCAGCACGCCTGCCGCCAGCGCCGGCAGCTGGTGATCGTCGCCGGCGTAGTGCTGGGCCATGACCTCGCCGAACCAGCTGTATTCCTTCGTCCAGGCCGCCTTCCAGGGCTGCCGGTCGCGCAGCGTCGGATCGGCGTCGGCCATCTCGACCAACCGGCGCAGGATGAAGTCGAGCTGGATCGGCATCGGCATCTCGGTCCACAGCGTGCCGTCGTTGTCGAACACCGCGACCCGGTCCTCGACCGGCACGGGCACGGAGCCGTCGGCACCGGTCACCCGGGCCACGAACTCGATCAACGCCTGCCTGGCCGGCCCCTCGCGCCAGCTCGGAAGTTGGGTCACGGTGCACACCTCGCGTCTTCTGGTTCCCGTCGGAACGCTAGTCCCCGTGGCACCCGCGTCGCATCACGCGAACCGGATGACCGACGGAACCGACGGCGCGTTGACGGAACGCACGTTAATTCCGATAATGGGGGTCGGAATTAGGACGCAGCGCCGTCCATCGCCCAGGACCGGAGGCCTGCCCCGCATGGCCATCGCCAAGCCCGTCGTCAACAACGACCGATCGCAGTTCGATTTCAAGGACGACATCGTCTACCTGACCGAGACGAAGCGCGGCCTGACCCGCGAGACGGTCGAGGAGATCAGCGCGATCAAGAACGAGCCGGACTGGATGCTCAAGTTCCGGCTGCGGGCGTACGACCACTTCCTGACCCGGCCGATGCCGGCCTGGGGCGGCGACCTGACCCACATCGACTTCGACCGGATCGTCTACTACCGCAAGCCGTCGGAGCGCGAAGAGAAGTCGTGGGACGACGTCCCCGAGAAGATCAAGGCGACGTTCGAGAAGCTCGGGATCCCCGAGGCCGAGCGCAAGTTCCTGGCCGGGGTCGGCGCCCAGTACGACAGCGAGGTCGTCTATCACTCGGTCCGCGAGGAGCTGACCAAGATCGGGGTCGTGTTCATGGGCACGGACCAGGCCCTGATCGAGTACCCGGAGCTCTTCAGCAAGTACTTCGGGACGGTCGTCCCGCCCGAGGACAACAAGTTCGCCGCGCTCAACAGCGCCGTCTGGTCGGGCGGCTCGTTCGTCTACGTGCCGAAGGGGGTCGAGGTCCCGCTCCCGCTCCAGGCCTACTTCCGGATCAACGGCGAGAACACCGGCCAGTTCGAGCGGACGCTGATTGTCGTCGACGAAGGGGCCAAGGTCCACTACATCGAGGGCTGTACGGCACCGATCTACGCGACGGACTCGCTCCATGCCGCCGTCGTCGAGGTGATCGCGCTGCCCGGATCGAAGGTCCGCTACACCACGATCCAGAACTGGTCGAACGACGTCTACAACCTCGTCACGAAGCGAGCCCACGCCCACGCCAACTCGACCGTCGAGTGGATCGACGCCAACACCGGCTGCCTGACCGGCGACGCACTCGTACTCAAGAACAACGACGTAGTCCCCATCTCAGACATCAAGCCAGATGACCACGTCTATTCCTTGACTCCGGAGTTCGAGGTCGCTCGGAGCAGAGTCGTGGCGACCCGCGAGAATCCTCCCGAGCCCGTGTTCGACCTTGTTCTCCAGAACCACCGCCGGGTGAGGGCGACCCCGAATCACCCATTCCTCGTGATGCGCAAGACCGGGCGCACCCGGCGCGTCGGGTGGCTTCCGTTGGCTTCGATCGTCGATGGCGACGAGCTCGCAGTCATAGGCCAGTCGCCAGATCGCGGCGAGCCACATCGCTTTGACGCGATCGCCCTGAGGCCTCGCAGTCGCAAGCCATTCCGAGCACCCGACGAGTCGACCGAGGACCTCATGTGGCTCCTCGGGTTCTACCTTGGTGACGGCTTCCCGGATGGGCCGAACCGGATCGCCTTTGCCGTGCCCGACAGCGACCCGGCGTGTGAACGCGTGCAGGCTCTCGTGAGAGACGTCTTCGGACTGGACACCACACGAGCTCGGGGCATAGTCCTTCGCGTCGCGTCCGCGCCCCTTCAGGATTGGCTACTGGCCGCCGGGTTCGGTGGGAACGCTCACACGAAGCGAATCCCTGCCTGGGTGTTCCGACTGCCGCACAGTCAGAAGCGAGCGCTGATTGACGGATACATCGCCGCCGATGGGCACATGCGGCCCGGCCACAAGAACATGTCGGTGACGAGTGCCAGCCGCGAGCTCCTCGAGCAGGTACGTCAGCTTGCGATCTCGGCGGGGCTCAACCCGCTCAAGATCTCGGAATGGACGCGCCGAGAGAAGAAGCGGCTTGGCCGCGAGGAAAAGGTCTACACCCATTACTTCCTCTATTTCGGCGAGGAGATTCTCGACGCTCCAGTTCACTTCGTCCCGATCGCCGCGATGGAATACGCCGGCGAGCAGAAGACCTATGACATCGAGGTCGAGGGGACGGCAAACTTCATTGCCAACGGGATCTTTGCTCACAACAGTCGGCTGACGATGAAGTACCCGGCGATCTACCTGCGCGGCGAGAATGCGACGGCGGACATCATCTCGGTCGCGGTGGCCGGCGCCGGCCAGCACCAGGACACCGGGGCGAAGGCCGTCCACCTCGCGCCGAACACCCGCAGCCGGATCGTCAGCAAGTCGGTCTCGAAGGACGGCGGCCGGGCGACCTACCGCGGTCAGCTCAAGGTCGCCCCGGGTGCGACGAACGTCGTGGCCAGCGTCCGCTGCGACGCGCTGATGCTCGACGACATCAGCCGGAGCGACACCTACCCGTACATCGACATCCAGGAAGACGACACGACGATGACCCACGAGGCCGTCGTCGGCAAGATCAGCGCGGACCAGATCTTCTACCTGATGAGCCGCGGGCTGACCGAGAACGAAGCCCAGAACCTCGTCGTCCAGGGCTTCCTCGAGGTGTTCACCAAAGAGCTCCCGATGGAGTACGCGATCGAGTTCAACCGGCTCGTCAAGCTGGAGATGGAGGGGTCGCTCGGATGACGGCCCCGACGGCCGACGCCGCCGGAGACGCCTCGATCGCTCGGCCTCGACCCTCCCGGCGGGGAACCGCCGACATCCCGTTCCGGTTCCCCGATCGTGGCCTCGCCCAGGCCCTCGCCGCCGAGCGCTCGGAGCCAGGCTGGCTGCGGGCGGAGCGGCTCGCCGCGTTCAAGGCGTACGACGCGCTCCCGGTCGAGGCGAACCGGCTGTACACCCCGTATGTCGACCTCCGCCCGGCCGAGCTCATGGAGGTCCGGCCGTACGTTCGCACCGACAAGGTCCCGGTGCGCCAGACCGAGGTCCCAGCCGGGACGGCCGGCCTGATCGAGCTTCGTGAGGACGGCGTTGCGGCGCTGTCGCTGTCGCCCGAGGCGACCGCGGCCGGGGTGATCCTCGAGACGTTCGCCACCGCGCTCGAGCGCGACCCGCCCGGTATCCGGGCCGAGCTCGAGGGCGGCCGGACCCTCCCGGTCGACGACAAGCTCGCCCAGCTCGCCCGGGGCTTCTGGAGCCAGGGTGTCCGGCTCGTGGTGCCGGCCGGCGTCCGATTGGACCGACCCCTGCTCGTTCGGTGGGCGGTCGGGACCCCGGGTCGGGCGGTGGTCTCGCGGACCCTGGTCCGGCTCGGTGAGGGGGCAGCCGCCTCGATCGTCGAAGAGCTCGTCGGATCGGGCCCGACGATCGACTGCGCCGAGGGCGAGCCCGTCCCCCAGTCGTTCTTCGGCGGCACCCTGGAGGTCGTCCTCGAGCGGGGCGCGAGCCTGTCGGTCGCGTCGATCCAGGACCTGCCGGCCGGGGTCATCGCCTTCCAGCACCGCCACGCATCGATCGGCGCTGCGGCGACGCTCCACTGGGCGCTGGCCCAGCTCGGGGGACGGCTGGTCCGGTCGCGGGTCGACAACCGGCTCGACGGCGACGGCTCGTCGGTCGAGCAGGTCGAGATCGTGTTCGGCTCGGGCGACCAGGTCTTCGACCTGACCTCGTACACGCGTCATGTCGGCCGCGACACGACCGGCAACCTGCTCAGCAAGGGCGCGCTCCAGGATGCCGCCCGGAGCTACATGAAGGGCCTCATCGTCATCGACAAGACCGCCGTCGGCACCGACAGCTTCCTCGGCGAGTTCGGGATGAACCTGTCGCGCCAGGCGCGAGCGGTCGCCATCCCGAGCCTCGAGATCGACCAGCCGGACTGCCGCCGGGCCGCCCACTCATCGTCCGTCGGGCCGATCGACGAGACCCAGCTGTTCTACCTCGAGAGTCGTGGGATCGACCCGGACGAGGCGCGCAAGTTCATCGTCCTCGGCTTCCTCGAGCCGGTCGTCGCCCGGGTGCCGCTGGCGGCGACCCAGGATCTGCTGCGCAAGCTTCTCGAGGACAAGTGGGCGGCCGGGAACCACGCAGTCGCCGGCGCGGCATGACCCCGGCCCGGGGACAGCACCCTCCGACTCGGTGACCCGCCGGGTCGATCTGATCGCGGTCGACGACGTCCCGGCCGGCACGATGCAGATGGCCTGGGTCGACGGGACGGATCCGGTCCTCGTGGTCAACGTCGACGAGGACATCCGGGCCTTCCAGGGGATCTGCAGCCACGAGTACTTCGAGCTCGACAAGGGCTTCCTGACCCGCGACTCGCTGACCTGTGCGCTTCACCTGTCGCGGTTCGACCTCGACACCGGCGATGCGCTCGACCCGCCGGCCGAGCTGCCGATCGTCCGCTACCCGGTCGTCATCGAGGACGGGCGCGTCCTGATCGAGGTCCCCGAGGGCCGGTTGCCGGTCAACGAGTAGCCCGCCGGTCAGCGGCTGGCGCCGCTCCGCAGGCCGGTTGGCGCACCACGTGGGCGGGTCAGCGAGAAGCGCTCCTCGCCCGGACCCGCCGCTGCGCCCTGCAGGCGCTCGACGACGTACTCGCCGATCCGCGGCCCGTGCTTGAAGCCGTGGCCCGACCCGCCCCCGACGATCCAGACGTTGTCCAGCTCCGGATGACGGTCGATGATGAAGTTGGTGTCAGGGGTCGTCTCGTACTGGCAGACCCGGGACTCGACGATCGGGCCATCGGCCAGCCCGGGCAGCCGGCGGCGGAGGAACCGGCGGGCAGCCTCGATCGATGCCGGTTCAACGACCCGTTCCCCGTCGGTCGGGTCGAACCGCGCCCCGTAGTCGTCCGAGCCGACCTTGGGCGCGCGGCCGTCGACCGCCGGGATCCCGAACCAGGCGTCCTCGAAGTCGATCCAGGTCGGGAGGCGGGCGCCGTCGAACCGGGTGTCGCCGGCGGAAGGCCCGAAATAGAGGACGTCCTGGCGGGTGACCGTTACCAGGTCGCCGACGAGCGACGGGAACAGCGCCGGCAGCCACGGGCCGGCCGCGAAGACGAACCGTTCGGACGCGAGCCGCGACCCGTCCGGCAGGACGACGTCGACGAGCCGCGCGCCGTTCGTCCGACCGGGCCTGACCGACCCGATCTCGAGCCGTCCGCCCTCCCGCGCGAACGCTCGGCTGACGGCCAGGACCGCGCGCCGGGCAAGCAGCGCCCCGCCCTCCGGCTCGAAGGCGGCAAAGGCGAGATCGGCCGTCCCGACCTGCGGCCAGCGGACGCCGATCTCGTCGACCGGGAGTCGCTCGACCGGGATCCCAAGGCTGGTCAGCGTCGCGATCGAGGTCGTCTCGAAGCCGTCCTCGCGATGGGCGAACCAGACCACCCCGGTCGCCTCGAACAGCCGCTCGCCCCACTCGTCGCCGAACCGCCGCCAGTGACCGAGGGCCTGGCGCGACCAGCCGGCGTAGAACGCGTCCGCCCCATGCGAGCTGCGGATGATCCGGGTCTCGTCGGACGAGGTCGCCCGCGGGTTGCCGGCGCCCCAGGCGTCGACGAGCGTGGTGCGCAGGCCGGCTCGGCCCGCCCAGAAGGCCGTCCAGGCACCCATCACCCCGGCTCCGGCGACGAGCAGGTCGGGCGTGCCGCTCACCGGCCGATCTGCTCGTGCCGGGCCAGGATCGCGCTGGCGAAGACGAGATCGGCGAGTCCGGTGCCGAGGTGGGTCACCACCACCCGACCCGCGGCCGGACGATGGACGCTGTCGAGGATCGCCGCCCCGAGGGTGGTCGCCGGATCGGGGTAATCGTCGAACAGACCGGCGGCCCGGTTCGCCAGGAACTGGCCGGTCTCGTCGACGAGGAACAGGGCAGCGTCCCGGGCAACCTCGGCGGCGCAGGTCGTGGCGTAGTCGACCGGCACCACGAGCGCGTCGGGCGCCAGCCAGTCGTTCGTCATCACCTGGCGGACCGGACCGAACGACACAGCGCAGATCACCACGTCTGCTCCGGCGACGGCCTCCGGCGAGTCGGCCGCGACGCGGGCAGCGCCCACGCCCGGGGTCGCCTCGGCCAGCCGGGCGAGCGCCCGGGCCCGGTCCGGATGACGGTCGACGACGTGGATCGTCGCCCCGGGCAGGACGTGCCCGACGATCGGCACGTGGGCCCGGCCCTGGACGCCCGCGCCCAGGATCGCCACCTGGTAGGTGCCGCCCGACGCCGGCGGTGGCGCGAACCGGTGGATCGCCACGCCGCTGATCGCGGCGGTCCGGGCCGCCGTGACCGGACCACCGTCGAGGATCGCGAGGGGTCGCCCGGTCGCCGGATCGTTCATGACGATCACGGCCGCGATCGTCGGCAGCCCCAGGTCACCATTCGCCGGGTATCCGACGACCCACTTCATCCCGAGCAGGTCCGCCCCGCCATCCGGGTCCCGGCCGCGCAGGTAGGCCGGCATCGCGTGTCCGAACGAGGCCGACGAGCGGGGATGGACGCCGATCTTGGCCGGCAGCTCGGCAGAGCCGTCGGCCAGGGCGACGAGCGCCCGCTCGGCGAGATGGAGCTGCTCACCGAGCGGCGGCATCGCGGCGAGGACGTCGTCCGCGCCGAGATAGGGCAGCGGTTGCACGGTCACCCGGCAAGTCTAGGGTGCCCGCGCCGGGCGGGGATCGTCGCTACCATCAGGCGGTGGCCGCGATCGACATCGAGCAGAGCCTCGACAACCTCAAGCTCGAGCGCGACGCGATCGTCCTGTACGACGCGCTCGCCAGCATCGATCGGGATCCGCGCCGCGCGCTGGCGTTCCGGACGATCGCCGGCAACGAGCGTCGTCACGCCGAGGTCTGGGCCGAGAAGCTGCGCGGCCTCGGGGCGGACGTGCCGCCGCCGACGGGTCCGCGGGTCCGCGTCCGGGCCATCATCTGGCTGGCCCGCCTGTTCGGGACGAAGGCCGTCAGCGATCTCGTCCAGGCGCTCGAGGGTGACGAGGAATCGAGCTACCAGGCCCAGGCCTCGCCGGAGGTCATGGCGATCGCCGCCGACGAGCGCGAGCACGCCGAGATCTGGAAGCGGCTCGAGAACGGGACGTCGATCGGCGGGCCATCGACCGACGCCTTGCGCGCCGTGCACGCCGGACGCGCGCCCGGGTCGATTGGCCGCGACGAGCAGTGGCACCGGGCCGGTCAGTCGGGCACCCTCCGAGCGGTGATCTTCGGGGTGAGCGACGGGCTCGTCAGCAACACCAGCCTGGTCATGGGCGTGGCCGGCGCAGCCACCGGGGAGTCGCGCTTCATCCTGCTGGCCGGGATCGCCGGGCTGCTGGCCGGTGCCTTCAGCATGGCCGCCGGCGAGTACATCTCGATGCAGTCGCAGCGCGAGCTCTACGAGCGGCAGATCGCGCTCGAGCGGGCCGAGCTCGAGGCGATGCCCGAGGAGGAGGCGGCCGAGCTCGCCGCCGTCTACCGGGCCAAGGGCTTCGCCCCCGACGAGGCCGACCAGATCGCGGCGCGGCTGCTGGCCGAGCCCGAGCGGGCCCTGGACACGCTGATCCGGGAGGAGCTGGGCCTGGATCCCGATGAGCTCGGGTCGCCCTGGAAGGCGTCCGCCGGATCGTTCGTCGCGTTCGCCGTCGGCGCCGCGATCCCGGTCATCCCGTTCCTGTTCGGCACCGGCCAGGCGATCGTCGTGCTGAGCATCGTCCTGAGCCTTGCCGCGATGTTCGCGGTCGGGGTCGGGGTGAGCCTCCTGACCGGCCGCGGGGCGATCTTCTCCGGGCTCCGCCAGGTCGCCATCGGCGGGACCGCGGCCGCCGTCACGTTCTTCGTCGGCCGGCTCATCGGCGTGTCGGTCAGCTAGCGGCCGGACGGAGGCGGTCGAGGATGGCTTCGCTGGGACGGATCGTGGGGGCGCTCGCCGCGGCGATCGCGGTCAGGTTGACCTTCCTGCTCTGGATCGGCTGGCCCGGCTTCCTCGCGGTCGCCGCGGGCGGCGTCTTCGGTGTCGCGTTCCTGATCGTCGCGACCTCGCTCGGGGACGATCCGACGGCGGCCGACCGAGCGTGGCGCGAACAGGCCGGCGATCTCACCGGATCACCCGCCGCCGAGCCGTCGAGCGTGGCCGAAGCGCCGGCATCGGACGACGATCGACGATGAGCCCGGACGCGCTGACCGCACGATTGGCGGCGGAGGGCCTCGTCGCCCAGGTTTGGTCGAACGGACCCGGCGACAGGTATGGGGTCCACGACCACGACTACGACAAGGTGATCGTCGTCGAGCGCGGCTCGATCGTGTTCGGCTTGCCGGCGACCGGCGAGCTCGTGGCGCTCGAGGCGGGCGATCGGCTCGAACTCCCGGCCGGGACCGCCCACCGGGCAGACGTCGGCCCGGGCGGGGTCACCTGCCTCGAAGCCCATCGGCCGGCTGGTGCGCTTCCGCCCGGGCCGAGACGTCGACCTGCGGGGGACTGGTAGGCTGGCGCTCGCGCGCCGTCGGGACGGCGGCTCAGCGCCGGCCGAGGAAGGCCCAGAAGGGGAGTTCGCTGCGCGGGTCGTACGATGCCTGGTGCCCGTCGGCGGGGTCGACGAGGATCGCCAGCACGGCGAACACGATGACAATGGTGAGGCCGATCACGAGAAGCATGAGCGGTACCTCCTTTCTCTTATGATTGCGTGCTGATCAAGATGATAGCCTAACAAATCGGCGTCGTCAATCTCCACTGACTAATGGATGGCGGCAATTTGACGAAGAAGGACCAGCTCAGCGCCAACGACCTCAGGATCCTCGAGGTCCTCCAGCGGGACGGCCGTGCCTCGTATGCGGAGATCGCGGCGGCGGCGGGCATGACGGCGCCGTCCGCCCATGAGCGGGTCAAGCGACTCGAGGCGCGCGGGATCATCCGAGGCTACGCCGCCCATCTCGACGCCGCGGCGGTCGGCTATGGCGTCCTGGCGTTCAGCTGGATCCGCCAGTCGCCGGGGATGGCGACGGTCGATCCCACCGCCGACTTCGCCGCGATCCCCGAGGTCGAGGAGTGCCATCACGTCGCCGGCGAGGCGGACTACCTGCTGAAGATCCGAGCGACCGACACGCTCGACCTCGAACGGGTCATGCGCTCGGTCCAGGCGATCGTGGGCGTCTACACGAGCGAGACCGAGATCGTCTTCTCGACGGGCTTCGAGCGTCGGCCGATCCCGCTCGTGCGTGAAACCGGCGACGGGTCCGGAGCGTAATCATGGCGGGATCGCGAACCGATCCGATCGAGGACGCGCGGCTCGTGGCCGAGGTGACTGCTGGTTCAGAGGATGCGTTCGCGGCGCTCTATGACCGTCATGCGGGCGCCGTGTATGCGGCTGCCTCGCGCCTGACCTCGGATCGCCAGCTCGCCGAAGACATCGTGCAGGAGACCTTTCTCGCCTTGTGGAACCGTGCCGAGCAATTCGACTCGAGCCTGGGCTCGCTCGCCGCCTGGCTCCTGACGATCGCCCGGAACCGGACGGTCGACCGGTTGCGGGCCGCCGGCCGCCGCCCGACGATCGTCCCGATCGGGATCGCCCGGCTCGGCGACGAGACGGACGCCGCGACCCTCGAACGAGTCGCCCGTTCGGGCGAGGTCGTCGGGGGCTCGACGATGGATCGCAGCCCGGAGGCAGAGCTGGCCGGGGCCGAGCTGCGCGAGACACTCCGCGAGGCGCTGGCCGGGATGCCAGGCTTCGAGCGCGAGGTGATCCTGCTCGCCTATCGCGATGAGCTCAGCCAGAGCGAGATCGCCGAGCGCCTCGGCTGGCCTCTCGGCACGGTCAAGACCAGGACTCGCCGGGCGCTGCTCAAGCTGCGCGGCGTCCTCGGTCCGGATCTCGGTCCGGTGCCGATGGCCGACGACGCGGCGGCCGAGGTCGATCGGATCCGGGTGAGGGTCGAGTCATGATCGACCACGCGGAGGTGCGCGAGCGCCTCGAGCTGGCCGCGGTCGAACCGGGCGGGCTCGATCGGCTGGCCGCCGGCGACACCGGCGAGTCGGCCGCGATCGCCGGTCATCTCGCCGGCTGCCCGAGCTGCACCGAGGAGGCGCGCCGGCTGGCACAGGCCGCGCCGGTCATCGCGGCCGCCGCCCGGGCCGTGCCGCCCGAAGCGCTCCGCGAGCGGACGCTGACGCTCGTCCGCGAGACGGGCCGGCCGCGGGGGCGGGCAGCCGCGAAGCCAACCGCCAGCTCGGCGGAGTCCCCGGTCGCAGCCATCCCGACTCCGGACTCGTCGCGACATCGATCGTTCCGTTGGCTCGACCGCGATCGCCGCGGTGATCGCGATCGTCCTCCTCGCGGCGGGTGGGCTGTTCGGCGTCCGGGCGATCCAGCAGCTCAGGGACGAGTCGGAGGCGCTCGCCGAGCTCAACACGGCGACTCTTCGCGTGACGGCCCACCCCGATGCGACCCGGGTCCGGCTGGTGTCGACCTCGGCACCGTCCCCGACCGACGGCGGAACCCTGCTCTTCTCACCGGCCTCGACCGAGCTCGTGATCAGCGCGCCCGGCCTGGCCGAGCCATCATCCGGACAGAAGTTCGCCTGCTGGCTCACGCGGCCCGATGGATCGCGAGCCCGGATGGGCTACATGGACTTCGGGGGCGGGCTCGCCTACTGGACCGGCTGGGACGACAAGCTCCACGAGGCGGGACCCGGCACGACCTTCGGGGTGACGCTCGTCGACGCCGACGGACAGCCGGTCGGCCCGGGCGACGTCCTCGTCGGTTCGGTCAGCCAGGACTGACCTGCAGGTGGCCGCCGGCCGGGCGCTCAGGCCCTCGAGCCGTCGGGGCTGATCGCCTCATCCCGCCGGAAGCTCGCGAGGTCCGGCCACTCCGTTCCGCAGGCCAGGCATTCGATCGCCGGCTCGCCCTGGAGTCGGACGTCGGTCGGGATCCCCAGCGTGTCGTTCGCGACCTGGACGCTGGTCAGCTCGACGTCGGGTGGCTCGACGAGCGCGAGGCGGTGTGCGCCGCATCTCGGGCAGGCGTCCTTCGAGCGTTCGTCGCTGGTCATCGGCTGGCACTCCGCGGGCGTGGTCGTCGACCATCATGGCCCCGCCGGCCGATCCGCGCCAGCCGACGCGCCGCCGGCGCCCGGGTCGGCCGCCCAGGGATCGGCGGTGGCGTCGGTCGCGGCCACGTCGTCGTCGCTCGAGCGACCCGCGTCGGTGCCGCCGGTCGGCGCGTCCTCCTGCGGTCCGGCGTCGTCGCTCGGGCCAACGTCGTCGGGCCCCGGATCGCCCTGGACGTCGGCCAGCACGAGGTAGACCAGCGCCCCACCGATGACGATGCCGAGGATGAGCAGCCACCACTGGAACTCGGCGTTCACGCTGGGCGGCACTCGCGGACGGGGCTGGTCGGCACGGGCGCCAGTATAGGGACGGACCGAGCGGACGGCCCGGGCGACGCCAGCCGCTACACTCCGGGGCGTCCATGATCGACCTGACGCCTGATCCGATCGCCATCCAGCTCGGGCCGCTGCCCGTGTACTGGTATGGGATCTGCTATGCGCTCGGCCTCCTGGCCGCGTACCAGGTCATGCTGCTGGAAGCTCGTCGTCGCGGGCTCGACACCGAGATCATCATCAACGGGCTGATCATCGTGGCGGTCGCCGCCCTCATCGGCGGCCGGCTCTACCACGTGATCGACCAGTGGTCGCTCTACAAGGACGATCCGGTCACGATCCTGCTGCCGATCCGGCGCGCCCCGGAGGGCGGCTACGTCTTTGCCGGGTTCAGCGGTCTCGGGGTGTACGGCGGGTTGCTGACCGGGACGATCGCCGCCTGGGCCTACCTGCGCTGGAAGCGTCAGCCGTTCTGGCGCTGGGCCGACGTCGTCGCGCCCGCGCTGTTCGCGATGCAGGCCATCGGGCGGCTCGGCAACTTCTTCAACCAGGAGCTGTACGGGCCCCAGACCGATCTTCCGTGGGGGATCGCCATCCAGTGCAAGCACCGGGTGGAGCCGTACCTGTGCCCGGCGGGATCGGATCCGAACTCGACGCTCGGCCAGCACTTCCAGCCGCTGTTCCTCTACGAGTCGCTGTCGGCGATCCTCGGGCTGCTGTTCCTGCTCTGGCTCGGGCGGCGCTTCTCGAACCGGCTTCGGCCGGGCGACCTCCTGCTCATCTTCTTCATCTGGTACGGCACGACTCGCTTCCTGCTCGAGTTCATGCGCTCGGGCTACAACTGGACGCTCAGCGGCATCCCGACGGCCCAGATCGCCTCGGCGATCGCGATCGTCCTCGCCGCGACGCTGCTCGTGGTCCGCCATGCTCGACCCGGGCAGAGCGTCGGCGAGATCGAGGCCGAGGAACGGGCGTCGGCGGCTGCGGCGACGGCTGCGCCCGAGGCCGACGAGCAGGCAGCCGCGCCGGACCAGCCGCCGGAGTCGTCGGGGGAGTCGACTGCCGACGACGGCCCACCCGGGGAGTCCGGAGCCGCCGGGCCGTGACCGAGCCGGCCGACGTCGGACAACCGGCTGACGAGGGACTACCGGCCGGAACCGGCCGATCGCGCCGACGGCGACCACCGCCGGGCCGGATCGCTCCGGAGGCCCTCGCGGCCGCCCGGGGCGGCGCGGTCGAAGGTCTCGACTGGCTGGGCCGACCTCCGGAGGCCAGGGCCAGCCTCCTCGTTCGATGCGCTGGCGGTGGTCGCCCGGGTCGTCCTGTTCGGCCTGTTCCGGTTCCGGATCGAGGTCGACGGCCGCGAGCTGGTGCCGCTCGGCGGCGGGTTCCTCGTGGTTGCGGCCGCCCATCGCGGCTGGATGGACCCGTTCGTCGTGCTCCACGCCCTGCCGCTCGAACCGCGGGTCTGGTTCCTCGGCTCGGGACCGTCGGCGTTCGGTCCTCGCTGGCGGGAACGGCTGATCCACCGGGTCGGCGGCCTGCTGCCGGTCTGGCGAGGCGGGGTCGGGGTCGAGAAGCACGTGGCGGCGGCCCGCGCGGTCCTCGCCAACGGGGCGGTCTTCGCCCAGATGCCGGAAGGAACGATCAGCGGTCCGCCCGGACGGATCGGACCGTTCCGGATCGGCTCGGCGCTCATCGCGCTGCGGACCGGTGCACCGGTCGTCCTGCTCGCCATGGCCGGCACGGAGGAGCTCTACCTCGGCCGTCGGATGGGCGCCCGGATCCTTGCCCCGACGAGCGTTGCGGAGCTCCTCGGGCCCGACTGGGACGGACGCCTGCCGGCCGAGGGCAGCCGGGAGGAGCTCGAGCTGGCCCGGAGGGTGACCGACGGATTCGCGGAGCGCCTCGGCCCTGCGGTCGAGGCGCTCTACCCGCGGACGGTCGACCCGGTCGGGCATCCGCGCCGGCTCCACGACCGCCTGACCTGGCTGCTCATCCGGAAGGGCCGGATCGACCGCGACGACGCTCCGGACGCCGCCGCCGACGGTCCGACGGACTAGGCATTCCGCCATACTCGGCTCGATGGACTACGCCGAATCGATCCTCGATCTGGTCGGCAACACGCCGCTCGTCCACCTGACCAGGGTCACCCGCGAGCTGGGACCGCCAGGCCCGCCAGCCGCTCATCCTGGCCAAGCTCGAGGCGCTCAACCCGGGCGGCTCCGTGAAGGATCGGATCGGCCTGCCGATGATCGAGGCGGCCGAGCGCGCCGGCCTCCTCCAGCCCGGGGGGACGATCATCGAACCGACGAGCGGCAACACCGGTCACGGGCTGGCGATCGCCGCCGCGCTGAAGGGTTACCGCTGCATCTTCGTGATGGCCGACAAGCAGTCCTCGGAGAAGCAGCAGCTCCTTCGGGCGTACGGCGCCGAGGTCGTCCTGTGTCCGACGAACGTCGCGCCCGAGAGCCCCGAGAGCTACTACAGCGTCGCCGCCCGGCTGGCCCGTGACATCCCCGGTGCGTTCAAGCCGGACCAGTACTGGAACCAGGAGAACCCCAGGGCCCACGAGGCGACGACCGGGCCCGAGCTCTGGCGCCAGACCGATGGCCGGATCGGTCACCTGGTGGCCAGCGTCGGGACCGGCGGCACGATCAGTGGCGCCGCTCACTTCCTCAAGCGGCAGAACCCGGCGATCGTCGTCGTCGGCGCCGATCCCGAGGGCAGCATCCTGTCGGGTGACGCCGCGCGGCCCTACCTGACCGAGGGGATCGGCGAGGACTTCCTGCCGGGGACGCACGATCCGTCGGTCGTCGACCGCTGGGTGCGAGTGTCGGATCGCGACTCGTTCGCGGCCGCCCGCCGGTTGACCCGCGAGGAGGGCATCCTCGCCGGCGAGTCGAGCGGGACCGCGCTCGTGGCGGTTCTCGACGAGGCCCGCCGGATCATGGCCGAGGATCCGGCCGGGGCACCCGATCACGTGGTCGTCGTGATCCTGGCGGACGGCGGCCGGTCGTATCTCTCGAAGCTCTACAACGACGAGTGGATGCGGGCGAACGGGCTCATGGACCGGCCGGGAGCCGTCAGCCGCGTGTCCGAGCTCCTCGCCGGCCACGTTCACGGACCGGCGCTCCCGGACCTCGTCGTGGCCCGGACGACCCAGCGCGTCGGCGAGGCGATCGCGACGCTCCAGGACTACGGGATCAGCCAGATGCCGGTGTCCGAGGCAGCCGAGGGCAACGACCTGGCTGCGATCGTCGGTGCGATCTCCGAGAAGGGGCTGCTCGATCGAGCGTTCCGCGATCCCGAGGCGGTCGAGCGGACGGTCGGCGAGGTGATGGACCGACCCCTCCCGATCGTCGACGCCGAGGCGTCCCTGGCCGAGGCGTTCGCCCACCTCACCGGTGGGGCGCCGGCCCTGCTCGCGGTCCGCAAGGGCCGCCCGGTCGGGATCGTCACCAAGCTCGACCTGCTCGAGTACCTGTCGCGCCAGTCATCGCCGGGCGGCTGACCGGCCGGGCTAGAGCCAGGGCAGGGTCAGCGGCAGCGAGCACGTTGAGGAGCAGGCCCAGGGTGAGCAGCCCGCCGGCCCGGCGGGTGTGGATGAACGCATAGCCGACGAACCACAGCGGCCAGCCTCGCTCCGGGTAGCCGGGTGGCGGCCCGGCCGGCTTCGGCCGGGCGAACACCGCGAGGACCTGGCGCAGGCGCGGGATCCCGAGCGCCACCAGCAGGACCCACGGTCCGAGCAGTCCGCCCAGCACGGCGAGCAGGGTCAGCGGGTAGAACAGGATCATCAGCCAGCTGCCGACCAGCCGGGCACGGGCCTCGCCGAGGATCACCGGGAGCGTCCGGACGCCGAGCTTCGAGTCGGCCTCGATCTTGTCGATGTGCTTCCCGAACAGGACCGCGGTGACGATCAGCGCGTACGGCACCGATGCCAGCAGGACCCACCCGCCGACCGTGCCTGAGGCTGCCAGGAAGGTGCCGCCGACCATGAGCGGGCCCCACACGAGGAACACGCCAGGCTCGCCGAGGCCGTGGTACTTGAGCCGGATGGGCGGGGCGACGTAGAAGACGGAGATGAACAGGCCAGCCAGCGCGAACGCGACGATCAGCGGCCCGCGGACGACCGCCAGCCCGAGCATGATCGCTGCGCAGGCGCCGTTGACGAGCAGGATCGCGGCGCGGAGCTGGGCCTTCGTCACCCAGCCGGACAGGATCGGGTGCGGAGCGTAGAGCGCCCGGACGTAGTCGTCCGTGTCGATCCCGCCGGTCATGTCGAAGTAGTCGTTGATCATGTTGTTCGCGGCGTGGGCGAGGACGAGCCCGACCACCGCCAGCGTGAGCAGTCCGTAGTCGACCGGCGCCGCGCCGGCGACCCGGGCGGCCCCGACGGCGAGCAGCCCACCGATGAGGCCGGACCAGATCGTCATCGGGAAGACGGCCGCCCGGGTGATCACGAGCCACTTCCCGACGGCGTCCATCCGCCCGCTCCGGGGCGGGTTGGCGGTCTCGAGGATCTCTCGCCACCCGGTCAGCCGTTCTCGGAGCGACAGCGGCCGCTCGACGGCCTCGTCGGGGGTGGTCGGGGCAGCGGTCGTCATCGGTCGGGCCTCGTGAGGAAACGTGCGCTTCGAGGGTAGCACAATGGTCTCGGCGACAGATACGCAGGGTGCGGGGTCGCGGATCAGTCCGGATCGGCGATGATGACGGCGATGGACGACCGGATCGAGACGCTGGCGGTCCACGCCGGCCAGGAACCCGACGAGCTGACCGGGGCGGTCTCAGGCCCGATCTACCAGACGAGCACGTATGCCCAGGAGGCCGTCGGTCGGCCCACCCGCGGCTACGAGTACGCCCGGAGCCAGAACCCGACTCGCGAGCGGGTCGAGCGGGCGGTTGCGACGCTCGAGGGCGGCTTGCACGGGATCGCCTTCGCCAGCGGCTCGGCCGCGACGGCGGCGATCGTCGAGCTCGTGGCGCCGGGCGAGACGATCCTCGCCGGCGACGACGTGTACGGCGGCACCTGGCGGTACCTCGAGCGGGTCGCCCGGCCGCGGGGGATCGAGACGCGCTGGCTCGACCTGGCGGCCGACCCGGCCGGCGCGCTCCGCGCCAACCTCGACCCGCAGACGCGACTCGTCTGGCTCGAGACGCCGTCGAACCCGCATCTCAAGGTGACCGACGTCGAGGCGATCGCCGAGCGTCTCGACGCTCACGCAGGTGCTCGCGGCGAGCGGCCCCTGCTCGTCGTCGACAGCACGTTCGCCTCGCCGATCATCCAGCGACCGCTCGGGCTCGGCGCGGACATCGTGTTCCACTCGGCGACGAAGTATCTCGCCGGCCACTCGGACACGGTCAGCGGGATCGCGGTCACGGCACGCGACGACCTCGCCGAGCGGCTCCGGTTCCTCCAGAACGCGATGGGCGCGGTGCCGGGGCCATTCGACTGCTTCCTCGTCCTGCGCGGGCTCCGGACCCTCGCCCTGCGCGTCGAGCGGCACTCGGCGAACGCGGCGATCGTGGCCCGCTCGCTGGCCGCCCGCGACGACGTCGCCTGGGTCAGCTACCCGGGGCTGGCCGACGGACCGCACGGCCACCCGCAGGCCGCGACCGCGGCCCGCCAGATGCGCCTGTTCGGCGGCATGGTCTCGTTCGCTCCGCGCGCCGGCGGACGCCACGGCCGCGACGCTCGTGCCCGCGCGATCGCGGTCTGCGAGGCGACCCGGCTGTTCACGCTGGCCGAGTCGCTCGGCGGCGTCGAGTCGCTGATCGAGGTCCCGGCGATCATGACCCATGCCTCGGTCGCCGGAAGCAACCTCGAGGTCGACGAAGCGCTGATCCGGCTATCGGTCGGGATCGAGGCGGTCGAGGACCTCGTCGCGGACCTGGCCCGTGCCCTGGATGACGCCTAGCGGCTAGTCGACGGGCTCCAGGTCGATCGTCCGGACCTGGCGCGTCCCGCCGCCTTCGGTTCGGACCTGGGCCGTCGGGATCACGTTCCCGGCAAACCGCTCGATGACGGCGATCTCGCCGCTGTACAGGCCGCTGCCGGCGATCCTGACCCGGTCACCGACCGCCAGGTCGGTCCGGCCGTGACGGGCGGCGGTGTTGATCTCCGCGACCGTCGGACGGAGGTAGGGCTCGGGAGCGGTCACGCCGGGGATCGGCGGCTTCGGTTGGGACGGCTTCCGATAGACGGTCTTGCGCTTCGGGCTGGGCACGTTCGGTGGTGGACCTCCCTGGTCGTATCGCGGTCGGCGTGGGTCGCCGCGACGATCATACGGTGGGGATCGGTCAGGGCGCCACGATGGCGTCCCGACCGGGACGCCGGTGTGAGGGTCGTCTGGGACGTCACCGGGCCGGCATTCGTGGCGCTGGCGCACCACTTCGTGGCTGGCGCCGCAAGGGATCGACCTGACGGGCCCCTGTGTCCGGATCGCGGGCCGGACCGCCCGATCCACGACGGCCGGGGGCTGCAACGCGGCCGCAACCTTGCCGCAACCGGAGGGCGGGGGTATCATCCCCCGGACTGCGGAAGCCGACTCCCTCCCGCCGGTGCCCCCGGGCACGGCCAGAGGCACGCGCGGCCGGTCGAACCGATGGCCCATGAGCGGGCGCGGATCGACCCGCCCCGACGCCGACCAGGGAGCGACCGAGAGTGACCGCAAGCCGTACCCAGACCAGGGCGAGCTCGCCCGAGATCGGCCGTTCGATCCGGGTCAACCTGTCGACCGCCGAGCTGTACGAGGACGCGATCCGGGCCGGCGAGGGCCTGGTCGCAGCCGCCGGTCCGCTCGTCGTCCGGACCGGCAAGCACACCGGTCGGAGCCCCGACGACAAGTTCATCGTCGACGAGCCGTCGAGCCGGGACAAGATCTGGTGGGGCCCGGTCAACCGGCCGATCAGCGAGGCCCACTATGACCGCCTCCGGGCGCGCCTCGTCGACCACCTCTCGGACAAGCTCCTCTACGCCCAGGACTCCTTCATCGGAGCCGCACCCGAGCACCGGCGCAGCCTGCGGGTCTATACCGAGACGGCCTGGGCGAGCATCTTCGCCCGGAACCTGTTCCGCCGGCCGGCCGCTGCGGAGCTGGCTGCCTTCGCCCCCAACTTCACGATCATCGCGGTGCCGTCGTTCAAGGCCGACCCGGCGACCGAGGGTACGCGGACGGAGACCGCGATCCTCGTCCACCTGCGCCGGATGGAGATCCTGATCGTCGGGACCGAGTACGCCGGCGAGATCAAGAAGTCGGCGTTCACCGTGATGAACTACCTGATGCCGGACGAGGGCGTCCTGCCGATGCACTCCGCGGTCAACGTCGGAGCGGCCGGCGACTCGGTCGTCTTCTTCGGGCTCAGCGGGACCGGCAAGACGACCCTGTCGGCCGACCCGTTGCGCAGCCTGATCGGCGACGACGAGCACGGCTGGAGCGAGTCGGGCCTGTTCAACTTCGAGGGCGGCTGCTACGCCAAGACCATCCGGCTGAGCCCGATGTACGAGCCGGACATCTTCCAGACGACGAAGCGGTTCGGGACGATCCTCGAGAACGTCGACCTCGATCCGCGGACCCGCGAGCTCGACCTCGACTCGGACCGGTTCACCGAGAACACCCGGGGCGCCTACCCGCTCGAGTTCATCGGCAACGCCGACCCGACCGGGATCGCCGGCCACCCGAAGCACGTGGTCCTGCTGACGGCCGACGCGTTCGGCGTCCTGCCGCCGATCGCGCGCCTGACCCACGACCAGGCGGCCTATCACTTCATCAGCGGGTACACGGCGAAGCTGGCCGGCACCGAGATCGGGGTCAAGGAGCCGAAGGCCACGTTCAGCGCCTGCTTCGGGGCTCCGTTCATGCCCCGCCACCCCGGCGAGTACGCGGCGATGCTCGTCGACCGGCTCGCCCGCTGGGACGTCCCGGTGTGGCTGGTGAACACGGGCTGGACCGGCGGGCCGTACGGGACGGGCGAGCGGATGAACATCAACCACACCCGGGCGATGGTCCGGGCCGCGCTCGATGGCCGGCTCGACGACATCCCGACGGTGGAGGACCCGATCTTCCGGGTCGCGGTCCCGGTCAGCTGCCCCGATGTGCCGGCCGAGTTCCTCCAGCCGAGGAACACCTGGCAGGACACGGCGGCCTACGACAAGGCGGCCCGCAGGCTCGCCTCGATGTTCGCCGAGAACTTCGCCAACTACCATGACGGGGCGAGCGAGGGCGTGGCCCAGGCCGGCCCGCGGATCGACGGCTAGGAGGGGTCAGCCACATGTCCCGCCACAAGGTCACCGTCATCGGCGCCGGCAACGTCGGCGCCACCACCGCCCAGCGGATCGCCGAGGCCGGCCTCGCCGACGTCGTCCTGGTCGACATCGTCGAGGGTCTGCCGCAGGGCAAGGGACTCGACCTGGCCGAGGCCGCGCCGGTCGTCGGTCATGACGCCCGGATCGTCGGGACGAACGACTACGCCGATACCGCCGGCAGCGACGTCGTGGTCGTCACGAGCGGTCTTGCCCGGCAGCCGGGGATGAGCCGCGACGACCTGCTTGCCAAGAACGCCGGGATCGTTCGGTCGGTCGTCGAGCAGGCGGCCCGGCATTCGCCCGATGCGATCCTGATCGTCGTCACCAACCCGCTCGACGCCATGTGCCACGTGGCGCTCCAGGCCTCCGGGTTCCCGCGCGAGCGGGTGATCGGGATGGCCGGCGTCCTCGACTCGGCTCGCTTCAGGACGTTCATCGCCGAGGAGCTCGGCGTCTCGGTCGAGGACACCCATGCCTTCGTCCTCGGCGGCCACGGCGACACGATGGTCCCGCTGCCGCGCTACTCGACCGTCGCCGGCGTGCCGATCACCGAGCTGCTCAGTCCCGAGCGGGTCGCCGCCCTGTGCGAGCGGACGGCCAACGGCGGCGCGGAGATCGTGGCGCTGCTCAAGACCGGCTCCGCGTTCTACGCCCCGGCGGCCAGCACCTTCGAGATGGTCGAGTCGATCCTCCACGACCGCAAGCGGGTGCTGCCCTGTGCCGTGCTCCTGAAGGGCGAGTTCGGCGTGGACGGGCTGTTCGTCGGGGTCCCGGTGGTCCTCGGCGCGGCCGGCCTGGAGCGGGTCTTCGAGATCGAGCTGACCGCCGACGAGCAGGCGGCCTTCGCCCGGTCGGCAGAGGCGGTCCGGGAGCTCGTCGCGAAGCTTCCGGCCTGAGCCCGAGCCGGGCGCCCGGTGCTGTCACCTTGATTTGGTGGTGCGTCGGCGCACCACTTCGGTCCTGCCCCGAATGTCATCGTTGACCCGCCGCAACCCCGGGTAGTACGGTCACGGCAATCCGCAGGCGCACCGATGGGGTGGCGCGGCGCCTGACGCGGATGACCCAGACGACGGGTATCGGCGGCACCTTGCCGTGGTCCTGTCATGGGCAGGAGCATCGGAGGAGGAGTCCCGATGAAGCGGCTGCTCGTGCTGCTCGCGTCGCTGTCCCTGTTGCTGGGGGCGTTCGCTTCACCGGCCCAGGCCGGGCCCCCGGTCCATCGCACCGCCCCTCCGCCCTCGGTCCGATCGCTCGATGACGGGCTTCGCCAGAAGCTCGACCCGCGCCTGCGCAAGGCGCTGACCGGCGGTTCGAACGCCAACGTCGCCGTGTTCGCGACGGTCCTCGGCAACCCGGCCAAGGCCCTGGCCACGCTCGACGGCGGGCACGTCGCTGCGGCCCCGGGCGGGAAGGCCTCGCTGGTCGTCGGCACGATCAAGGTCCAGCAGCTGCCCAAGCTGGCCGACCAGAAGGGCGTCCTCAAGGTCAACCTGATCCAGCTCAAGCAGACCGGCAAGCCGCTCGGCAACCCGGACCCGGACATCGGCCGTACGAAGCCGAGCACGAAGGCGCTGAAGACCGCCCTGACGAAGCTGGCCGCGGCCGAGGTTCCGTACGCCGACGCGCCACCGATCAAGGGCTCGAACTTCGAGGAGCTCAAGAAGCTCAACCTGCTCGACGCCAAGACCCATGACTTCAGCGAAGCGTGGAAGATGGGCTACGACGGCACCGGCGTGAGCGTGTCGATCCTCGACGGCGGCACCGACTGGGGCCATCCCGACCTGATCGGGACCTGGCTGACCGGATCGAATGGCTGGCCCCAGGCCTACGACCCCTATGACACGCTCGTCCTGCTCATCGATCCGAGCCAGGTCGACCTCGGACTCACCTGGTACACCCCCACCCAGCTGAAGACCGGCGCGCCGGCAGGCGCGGGCCAGCTCAAGGTCGGCTTCGCCACCCGGACCGGGCCGTCGCGCAACTTCTTCGCGCCGGACGGGACGAACAGCCACGACTACACGTTCCCGGCGGCCTGGTCGAAGTCGGGCAAGGTCCGCGTCGGCAGCCATCCGGACGACTACCTCCTGGCGCTCTACGGCGAGCGACCGGCGTTCCTGGTGACCGACCCGAACGTCGCCGGCGTCTACGACACGGTCTACGTCGACCTCGACGACGACTTCGACTTCAGCGACGAGAAGCCGGTGACCAGGTCGTCGCCGGTGTCGTACCGCGACCTGAACGGCGACGGCTACACCGACATGTCCGGTGGGCTCGTCTACTACATCTCGGACGGCACCGGCCCGAGCGGCACCCCGCTGCCGGGCGGCCCGTCGGCGTTCGACCTCGAGCTCAAGTTCGACTCCGGCGCGATGCTCGCCTGGAGCGGCGACTTCGACACCGCCATCGAGGGCCACGGCACGCTGACCGCGTCGAACGTGGTCGGCCAGGGCGTGATCGCCGCCGGCGCCCCGACGTTCGGCGACGTGAACACCCCGACCCACACCTATCCGGGTGCGGTCATCGGCGGTGCGCCGAAGGCCAAGGCGGCGCCGATGGGCGACATCTACTTCGCGTTCGAGTTCTCGACCCAGTTCGCCTACTTCCTGACCAACGACGCCGGGATCGACGTCATCTCGAACTCGTACGGCGACAGCGGCGCCGACAACGACGGCTTCGACGCGGCGAGCCAGGAAGCGGCCCTGTGGAGCCAGATCTTCGGCAGCCGGACGACCTCGGTCCACTCGACCGGGAACGGCGCGCCCGGCTACGGCACGGTCAACGCTCCGCAGCCGTTCACCGGGATCGCCGTCGGCGCCTCGACCCAGTTCGGCGGGACCGGCTGGGACTCGATCAAGAACGCCTCCCAGATCCCGGACAACGACGTCATCCCGTGGTCGGACCGCGGACCCGCCTCGACCGGCAGCGTCGGCGTCGACGTCGTCGGCGACGGCGCCTACTCGACCGGCGACCTGACCCTGAATGGGGTTCTCGATGGACCCGTCGCCTGGGCGACGTGGGGCGGCACGAGCCGCTCGACACCCGTGGTCGTCGGCGCGACCGCTCTCGTCTACCAGGCCCAGAAGTCGCTCGGCCCGATCCCCGACGGCTTCGCCGAGACGGCCCGGGCGATCCTCAAGTCGTCGGCGCTCGACCTCGGCTATGACTCGTTCACCCAGGGGTCCGGCTCCGTCCAGGCGGGCGAGGCGGTCAAGGCCACGCTCGGCAAGCGGGTCGTGGTCACCCCCGACGAATGGCGGCCGGGTGACTACCGGGGCGACGACTTCGCGGTCTTCCCGCACCTGCTCGCAGCGGGCGAGAGCGACACCCAGACGTTCGATCTCGACGGCGCGGGCAGCTACCGGATCTCCGATCGGATGCTCAAGCGAGTCGACTCGACGACGTTCAGCTGGACGTCGAAGAACATCGCCAAGGAGAGCCCGGTCACGTTCAATTCGCCCGACTACCTGATCGACCTGTCAAGGAAGGTCAGGCAGCACCCGGACGCCGACCTGATGATCATCCGGGCGATCTACCCGTACGACGAGTTCGATCCGGACGGCGACTACGCCAACGACCAGCGCTGGACGCTGTACGCCTACGACTGGACCGACATCAACCACGACGGCCGGCTGTGGCGGGACAAGAACCACAACGGCGTCGTCAACCACACCGACTCGGCCCAGACGAACATCGACGGTCAGCCCCTGCTCGACTTCAAGCACTCCGAGATCCAGAAGGGCGAGTACGTCCGGTTCAACTACCTCCGCACCGTGAACCCCGCGCTCCAGGTGATGGTCCGCGACCCTGCCAAGCGGATGAGCGACGGCCTCTTCCTCGGCCTGGCCCACCCCGAGAAGAGCGCGACCCTGCCGACGACCCACTTCAAGTTCCGGATCGACTTCTACAAGAACGTCGACTGGCCGTGGGTCTCGACGCCGCACTCGGCCAGGGGCTCGTTCAACGCCCGGATCCGCGTCCCGAACGGCACGCCGACCGGGCTGTACGAGGGCGCGATCGTCGTCAGCCGGCATGGCCAGTCGAGCGTCATCCCGGTCGCGGTCAACGTGCCGGCCAAGGTCAGCCAGGCCACCGACGGCTCGCTGACCAAGAGCCTGTCGTTCGGTGGCAAGAAGGTCGCCAACGCACAGAGCAACCTGACCTACGACAACGGCTCGGTCTTCGGCGCCAACGACTGGAGCTGGCGCGCCGAATTGGGCGACTGGCGCTTCTTCTACTTCGACGTCCCGAAGGCCGTGCCCGACGGCACCCTGTTCCTGTCCGACACGACCTGGGACGATCCCGCTCCGTACACCGATCTCGACACGCTGATCCTCGGACCGTCCGAGAACAGCTACCAGCTCCTCGGCCCGGGCACGGCCGATGGGTCGCCGTACATCCTGGGGACGGTCGGCGCCAGCGTGAACACCAACTTCGGTGGTGGGATCTGGGGCTTCCAGACCGCAACCGGCGGGGCCGAGGAGGTCGTCGTCGGTCCCGCGTCCGAAGGGCTCCACGCGGTGCTCGAGCACGGAACCGGCTGGAACGGCGACAAGTTCCACGTGCCCTTCAGCACGTCGGTCGGGACGGCTACCGTCGCCCCGAGCGCCGTGTCGATCACCTCCGCGAGCGACACGGGCGCGTTCGACGTGACGTTCACCTCGAGCGTCGACCTGCCGGGGGTCGTGGCCGCCCCATTCGGCCTGAGCCAGCCGACGACGACGACCGAGACCGCCCAGCAGGACGATCCGAACGATCCGTCGACGGCCAGCGTCAAGGCCCCGTTCACCCTGGCCAACGCCGGGGAGGCGACGATCTCGGTCAACCTGCCGGCCAACGACATCGACCTGTTCATCGTCTATGACGCGAACAACGACGGCGTCTTCGACCTGTCCGAGATCGTCGGAGCCTCGGCCGGCGGCACCGGCGAGGAGAGCGTCACCCTGGTCAACCCGCCGAACGGGAACTACCAGGCCTGGGTCCACGGCTTCGCGGTGGCCGGCTCGCCGACCTTCCCGCTGACGATCTTCCCGATCCAGGGCACCGACCTGACGGTCACCGGCCTGCCGGTCGGACCGGTCGCCGCCGGGACGCCGGTCACCCTCCACGTCACCTATTCCAAGTCGATGACAGCTGGCCAGGACTACTTCGGCCAGATCCAGCTCGGACCGTCGACGGCTCCCAACGCCCTGTCGGTCCCGATCGTCATCCACCGCTCCTGAACCGGAGCCGGGGGCGGGCGTGCCCGCCCGCTCCCGGTCTCCTTCACCGGGCACGGCTCGCCGCCGGGCGAACCGTGCTCCGGTGCGTCCGGGCAGGCAGCGGCTCGGCGACCTTGCCGTCGTCGTAATTGACCCTGCCGCCCGACCCGGGTACGGTGGCCCCCGGCGGATCCCGCGGCAGCTTGCATCCGTCACCCCGGATGCCTGACCGGCGCAACCGCGTCGGACGGTCGCGGGCTGCCCGGCTGGAACGCGAGCGGACCGAGGAGTACCGCCAGGGGAGGATCATGATCCGACGGTCGGTGGCCGCGCTGAGTGCGTCGCTCCTGCTCATCGCCGCCATCGCGCCGGGCGCCGTGAACGCCCAGCCGCCGATCCGACCGCAGTCGACCTTGCCGCGCTCGATCGCAGCCGACCGGCTGACCACGCCGCTCCACGACCGGAAGGTGGCTGAGCGGGGCAAGGTGGCCCTCAGTCTGGCCGCCGTCCACGGCAAGGTCCGCGTCTTCGTCCGGCTGTCGAATGCCCCGGCCGCGGAGCGGTCCGCCGGTGGGCCCGCGGCGGTCCTGGCCCAGGTCCGGACGAACCGCGGCCAGCAGGCCGGGCTCATCGCCCGGGCCGCCCGGCTCGACAGGAGCATGAAGGTCCTCGGCCGGACCGATCGTGCCTCGAACGTCGTCGCCCTGCGGATCGACGCCAGCCGGATCAAGGACCTGGCCAGGGATCCGGCGGTCGTCGCGATCAGCCCGGTCATCGACTACCAGCTGGCGCTGTCCGAGACCGTCCCGTACATCGGCGCGACGGCCGTCCAGCGGGCCGGCTTCAAGGGTGCCGGGATCAAGGTCGGCGTCGTCGACAGCGGGATCGACTACACCCACAAGGAGTTCGGCGGCCCCGGCACGACCGCCGCCTACGAGGCAGCCTACGGGACCGCCCCGACGGATCCGCGGAACACGACGACCGACGGGCTCTTCCCGACGGCCCGGGTCGTCGGCGGCTACGACTTCGTCGGCGAGAGCTGGCCAGGCCCCGATCCGGACAACCCCGAAGCCGAGAAGCCCGACCCGGATCCGATCGACTTCGAGGGCCACGGCACCCACGTCGCCGACATCATCGGGGGCACGAAGGGCGTCGCCCCGAGAGGTCAGGCTCTACGCCCTCAAGGTCTGCTCGGCGGTCGCCGCCGGCTGCTCCGGCGTGGGCCTGCTCGAGGCCGTGGACTGGGCGGTCGACCCGAACCACAACGGCAATACCCGCGACCACCTGAACATCCTCAACATGTCGCTCGGGTCCGACTACGGCTCGGCGTTCATCGACGACCTGTCGCTCGCGGTCGACCAGGCGTCGCGGGTCGGCGTGCTGACCGTGGCGGCGTCGGGCAACGGCAGCGACAAGCCCTACATCACGAGCACCCCGGCAGCGGCCAGGACGGCCCTGTCGGTCGCCGAGACGAACGTCCCCAGCGCGCTCGCGTTCCCGCTCGTGGTCGGATCGCCGCCCGCGATCGCCGGCACCTATCCGAACACCGCGACGCTGCCCTGGGCACCGCTCGGCAGCGGGTTCTCGGGCCAGGTCGCCTACGTCGGTCGCGGCTGCCCCGCCGGGACCGTCGACGGCCGGCCCGGGGCCGACCCCTACCTGTCCAACCCGAGCGGCAAGGTCGCCCTGATCGACCGCGGCGACTGCAACGTCAGCGACAAGGTCAGCCGCGCCGCGCATGCCGGTGCGGTTGGGGTGCTGATCGGGCTCATCGCACCCGGCGATCCGCCCTCGTTCTCGCTCGGCGGCGGCGACCTGTTCGTCCCGTCGCTCGTCATCACCCAGGCCCTGGGCGATGCGATCAAGGCCAACATCGGCGCGCCGGTCAACGTGACGGCGTCGAGTGCGGTGAGCGTCCATCTCAAGGGCGGCCTGGTCGGCTCATCGTCGCGCGGTCCGTCGGTCGATCTCAACGCGATCAAGCCCGAGATCGGCGCACCCGGGGCGTCCGTGTCGGCGGTCGCCGGCAGCGGCACCGGCAGCGAGGCGTTCGGCGGCACCTCGGGCGCCACGCCGATGGTGTCGGGCTCGGCGGCCCTCCTGATCGGCGCCTACCCCGGGCGAACGGTCAGCGAGATCAAGTCGCTGCTGATGAACACCGCCGAGACGAAGGTCTACAACAACCTCGCCAGCTCCCCCGGCTACCTCGCCCCGATCACCCGGATCGGCGGCGGCGAGGTCCGGGTCGATCGGGCGCTGCGCTCACCGGCGGCGGCCTGGGATCGCTACGCCGGCACGGGCGACCTGTCGTTCGGCTTCGTCGATGCGAGCAAGCCGGTGACCAGCCTGACCCGCTGGGTGCGGATCAAGAACTACTCGAGCCGGACGCTGCGCTACGCGGTCAGCCCGAGGTTCCGCTACGCGAACGACCGGCTCAACAAGGCGATCAAGATCACGGTTCCGAGCCGGATCACGCTCGCCCCGCACTCCGCCCGGACGATCAAGGTCAAGCTCACGGTCTACGGCAGCAAGCTGAGGGCGTGGTCGCTCGACTCGGGGCTGAACGCGCTCGACGCACGGAAGCTCGACCTGCTCGAGTACGACGGCTACCTGAGCTTCAACAACCTGGCCGGCCACGGTGACGACCAGAAGCAGCTCCACGTCGCGTGGCAGGTCCTGCCGCGCCGATCGGGCAACGTCAGTCCGGGCGCGACGTCGCTCGTCGTCGACGAGACGATCCCGGGCGGCGACTTCGGCGGATACCCGGCGGCCTCCACCACCTTGACCAACACGGGTGTCGGGACGGCCACGATCGACCAGTACTCGCTGGTCGGCACGAGCCCGATGCTGCCGCCGGCGGTCCGCGGCTCGAACCAGCCGGTGATCGACATCAAGGCGGTCGGGGTCCAGACGTTCCCGGTGGCGGCGAGCACGCCCGAGGCCGAGTCGTGCGGACCGAATGACTCGTTCGTCTACGTCATCGCGGTCAGCGCCTGGCGGCGCGAGACGATCGGCTCGTACCCGGGTCAGTTCGCCGCGTTCCTCGACACGACCGGCGACGGCAACGCCGACTTCGTGGTGTTCAACGCGCCGACCTCGGGACCGGGCACGGCGGACGACGTCCGGACGCTGACCTGGGTCGAGGACCTGGTCAGCGGCGACGCGACCGCGATGTTCTACGCGGACCACGGAACGAACGACTCGAACTTCGTCCTGCCGTTCTGCGGCGACCAGATCGGCCTGGACGCCACCGCGTTCTTCCAGCCGATGACGATGACCGTCGCGGCGTTCGACGCCTACTACACCGGCGCCTTGACCGACCTCATCGAGGACATCCCGGTCGCTCCGCTCGGCGAGCGGTTCTTCGGGGTCTTCGGCAACCTGCTCGACCAGAACTACGCCTCGGGCGACGTCGCCCCGCACGCCACATCGGCTCTGACCATCGTCGACTTCGGGACCGCCGGCACGAACCCCGGCGAAGCGGGCGTCCTGCTCCTGCTCAACGCCGGCCGGGTCGACACCCGGGGTGGTGCGCTGAAGGGCAAGGACGCCCTTCAGATCCGGGTCAGCGGGGGGCCATAGCCGGTCGGGTCGGCCGGTGCTGTCTCAACCGGTCGGCGGCTTCGGGCTGGCCAGCTCGCAGAGGCGGACCGGGCCGCCGTTCGGCGATCGGTAGTCGTAGGTCTTCCCGCCGGCCTGGATCTGGATCCAGTAGCCCGGGGTCAGGACCTGGGTGTACATGTGGCCCGGCTCCGGACAGCCGAGCGACCCGTCGGCCCAGATCACCTGCTCCGACCTGACCGTGACGAAGGTCGATGGATCGAGCCCGGTCTTCGTGGCCAGGTCGACGGTGGCCGCAGCCATGATTGCCGGCGGAACCTCGCCGACGACCGGTGAGCTGGACGGCCCGACCGTCGCCAGCGGCGGCGGGCTGAGCGCGAACGACGGCCGTGCGCTCGTCGGCGATGGCGTCGGCGCATCGGCGGGCGATGCCGTTCCGGCCGGGCTGGCCGCCCCCGGTCCGGCCGCCGAACAGGCGGCGATCGTCGAGATCATCAGGAGGGCCAGGAGCGAGCGTCGGATCACGGAAGCCTCGGTGTCATCTGGAGAGTCTGCCACGAACGAGACGATCGGCGCGCCGGCCCGGTTCCCGAGCCCGACCAGGAGGTCGCCCGGCAGGCAGGCGCCTAGCGGTTGGCCGCGACCGGGGACAGCCCGCCGCGCCGGATCTCGTGGACGAAGGCCCGTTCGGCGACATAGGCCAGCACGGCCGCCCGCAATCGCGAGCGCTCGACCGTCTCGACCATCGCCGTCCGGAAGACGGCGTCCGTCTCGGGCAGTGGCTCCACCCCGAGCTCGCCCTTGAGCAGCCGCGACAGGCGCCGGTACTGGCGGAGGACCTGGGCTCGCGACCCGATCCTGCCGTAGACCTTCAGCAGGGTGGCATGAGCCTCCTCGCGGAGCGGATCCCTGGCCAGCAGCCGCTCGGCGGCGTCACGCGCGTCGTACGGTTCGTCGGCCGCGAGGCGGCGCTCGGCGACGAGCGCGAGGGCGTCCTCGAAGGCGTCCGACAACCGCTCGCGCTCGACGGCGAAGCACTCGAGGCCGAGGCACTCGGCGAGGTCGCCGCGGTAGAGCGCGATCGCCTCCTCGGGCCGGCTCGCCGGACCGCGCAGGGCGGCCTCGAACCGGGTCACGTCGAGGTCGATCGGTGCGCATGGCTGGAATCCGATGACCTCCTGGTCGATCCACAGGTAGCGATCGAGGGGGATCGACGCCGCGGCGAATGACGAGCGAACGAGCCAGAGCGCCTGGCGGAGCGACGCCGAGGTCCCCGAGCCGTTGCCGTCGGGCCAGATCTCGGCCGCGACCGTCTCGCGGGTCCGGATCCTCGGCTTCAACGCGAGGACGGCGATCAGGGCCTGTGCCCCGCGCGCCGGAAGGCGGATCTCGCGACTCCGGATCGACAGCTCGACACGCCCGAGGAGGTGGATCTCGAGCGGCTCGACCGTCGCCGTTGCGGCCCGCCGCTTCCTCGCCGGGATGGTCACTCCGGCCGGGTGCCTCACGGGGATCGTTTGTCCCACCGCAGTCCCCCAGTCTTCTGAGTCGCCGGCGGGCCGACACCCGGCCTCCCCCCTGTGGGGCCGCGCATCGGCCACCGCCGACATTCGCCGATCGTCCGCCGAGCCCGTTGGCCCGAACGGCCCCGCGCGACCGGATCGTGACGTCGGCCCCCGTACCTCGGTGCGCTCAGAGGCTCTGTTTCCCCGGCGTCACTGCCACGACTATCGATCCGGGCCCGGTGGCCGGGCACCTGCCTGCAGACAGGCGGGGTGTCGGCTGGCCGACAGCCCGTTCCGGGTTGATGACGCCGATCGGGCAGGGTTCGTTACACTGCCGCCGTGCCGCTCGCCGTGATCACGTTCCAGTTCGACCCGCTCGTGCACCTCGGCGACTGGACGGTCCGCTGGGAGACGCTCGGGATCGCGGCCGCCATCTTCGTGGCGCTCGTGGTCGCCGGACTGCTGGCCGGGCGGGCCCGGCTGCCGGCTCGCGAAGACGATCCGCCGGGCACGATCGCTCACCTCCGCCGCGACGACCTGCTGTTCATCGCGCTGGGGATCGTTCCGGGTGCGGTCGTCGGCGGCCGGATCGCCTACGTGATCCTCCATCTCGACTACTACTCGGCCAACCCGACCGCGATCGCCGACCCGATCTCGGGCAGCCTGGCGCTGTCCGGCGCGGTGATCCTCGGCGCGTTCACCGGCGGTCTGGTGGCGCGGCTGTTCGACGCGCCGGTCGGTCGCTGGTACACGCTGGCGGTCATGCCGATGCTGCTCGCGCTCGGGCTGGGCAAGGCGGCCAACATCCTCGGCGGTTCCGGCCAGGGCTTGCCCTCGCTGGCCGACTGGGCGACCCGCTATCTCGGTCCGGGACCCTGGGGGAGCCTGGGACCGGACATCCCGTCGGTTCCGGCGCAGGCATTCGAGGCGCTCGGCACGGCCGTCGTGGCGGGCGTCGTCCTGGCGGTCGTGCTGGTCGCTCGGCGGCTGGGCCGGCGCCGGGCCCGGGACGGACGCCTGTTCGCGGCCGCCCTCGGCGGCTGGGCGATCGTCCGGTTCATCGTCGCCGGGACCTGGCGCGATCCGGCCGTCGTGGGGCCGCTCCGCGCCGAACAGGTCCTCGACCTGGCGATCATCGGGGCGGCCGTCGCGATCTACGCGACGCTCTTCGTGCGGGCGCGCAGCCAGCCGGCTCGGGCGCTCGCCGAGGATCCGCCGCTGCCCGAGCTGAGCTGGCCCGACCCGGAGACCCGTCGCCAGTTCTAAGCCGGACGGGGTATCCTCGGTCCCCGACCAGCGCCAACTGAGAGGTCACCGATGGCCCAGATCGCCGAACCCAGGGCGGGTCGTGCGACGCCCGAGACGTCCGCCGGCCCGGCGCGGATCAGTCACTGGATCGACGGCCGGATCGTTGCCGGCACGTCCGGCCGGGAAGGCCCCGTCTACAACCCGGCCACCGGGGCTCGCAGCCATGCGGTCGACTTCGCCAGCTCCGCCGAGGTGGACCTGGCCGTTGCGGCGGCCGCGGCGGCCTTCCCGGCCTGGCGCGCGACGTCGCTCGCCCGTCGCTCCGAGATCCTGTTCCGGATCCGCCAGCTCGTCGACGAGCACCGGCGCGACCTCGCGGCACTGCTGACCGCCCAGCACGGCAAGGTCACCTCGGACGCCCTCGGCGAGGTCGCCCGCGGCCTCGAGAACATCGAGTTCGCGTGCGGCGTCCCGAACCTGCTCAAGGGTGGGTTCAGCGAGCAGGTCTCGACCGGCGTCGACGTGTTCTCGATCCACCAGCCACTCGGCGTCGTGGCCGGGATCACCCCGTTCAACTTCCCGGCGATGGTTCCGATGTGGATGTTCGCCAACGCGATCGCCTGCGGCAACACGTTCGTCCTCAAGCCGTCCGAGAAGGACCCCGGCGCGTCGATGCTGATCGCCGAGCTGCTCAAGGAGGCCGGGCTCCCGGACGGCGTGTTCAACGTCGTCCACGGCGACAAGGTGGCCGTCGACCGGATCCTCGAGCACCCGGACATCAAGGCCGTGTCGTTCGTCGGCTCGACCCCGATCGCCCGCTACATCTACGAGACCGGCACCCGCAACGGCAAGCGCGTCCAGGCCCTCGGCGGGGCGAAGAACCACATGATCGTCCTGCCCGACGCGGACATCGAGATGGCCGCCGATGCCGCCGTGTCGGCGGCCTACGGATCGGCCGGCGAGCGCTGCATGGCGATCTCGGCGCTGGTCGCGGTCGGCTCCGTCGCCGATCCGCTCGTCGCGGCGATCCGTGAGCGGCTGCCCCGGATCAAGGTCGGCGACGGTTCGGATCCGGCGTCGGAGATGGGTCCGCTCGTCACCCGCGAGCACCGCGACAAGGTGGCCTCGTACCTCGACAGCGGACGCAGCCAGGGGGCGAGCGTCCTCGTCGACGGGCGGCAGGATCCGGCCTACGGCTCGGACGGGTTCTTCCTCGGCGTGTCGCTGATCGACGAGGTCACCCCGGACATGGATTGCTACCGGGACGAGATCTTCGGCCCGGTCCTGACCGTCGTCCGGGTCGACACCTACGACGACGCGCTCAAGCTGATCAACGACAACCCGTACGGCAACGGGACGGCGATCTTCACCCGCGACGGGGGAGCCGCCCGCCAGTTCCAGTTCGACGTCAACGCCGGGATGGTCGGGGTCAACGTCCCGATCCCGGTGCCGGTCGCCTACTACTCGTTCGGCGGCTGGAAGGCCTCGCTCTTCGGCGACCTCCACATGTACGGCCCGGACGGGATCCAGTTCTACACCCGGACCAAGGTCGTCACCGAACGCTGGCCAGACCCCGGGACCTCGAAGGTCGACCTGGGCTTCCCGAGGACGCGCTGAGCCCGGGCCCGCGACCCAGGTCGCGGCGTCTGCCGCCGAGCCGTGGCTTCCGCCGCTGAGCATCGGCCCGCCGCCGAGCCGTGGCTTCCGCCGCTGAGCATCGTCCCGCCGCGCCGTCTTCTGGCCCGCCGCTGAGCGTGGCTCCGACCCGGCACCGTCCGTCGTCCCGTCGGCCTCCGCCTTGCGCACGGCCCACTCCGCGTGCTCCCGCCGTCCGTATCCCTCCCATGACTGGCCCAAGGGCACCACCCAACGCAAGTCGTTGACGGCTGCGCCTAGACGTGGGCCTGATCCCACCCATGCAAGACGTGAGCGCGGGCTGCGGCACAAGGGCCGCCGCAGGAGCCGCTACACGAGCTGATGGCCAGGCAAGGCCTGTATGCAAGCATCCGCCGGATATGGCTCGGAGGAAGCGACCGGAGCTTGCCGCGGAGGCGCGGTGTCTGAATCTCGAACAGCTCGCGGGGCTCGGCGGTGAGATCCGACACTCGCGCCGACGGCGTCGGTTGACCCAGACGGCGCTGGCCTCGAGAGTCGCCGTCGCACAGTCCACGATCAGCCGGCTTGAACGCGGGCACGGCGGGTCCCTTTCGCTCGATGTCTGGCAGCGGGTCTTTCTGGCCGTCGACCGGCGTCTGGTCGTCGACTCCCCGCGTGATCCACGGCAGGAGCCGGAAGACGCCGGGCACCTCGCGATCCAGGAACTCGTCCTCGGGCTCGGGAGGGCGGCCGGATATCGCGCGAGCTTCGAGCTGCCCACGAGGATGATCGATCCGAGCTGTTCGACGGACGTCGGGCTGCGCCACGACACCGAGCGTCGCCTGATCCTCGTCGAGTGCTGGAACACGTTTGGCGATCTCGGGGCGGCCGCACGCAGCACGAGTCGAAAGCTGGCGGAGGCCGTCGAGCCCGCAACGGCTCTCGGTGGCCAGCGGCCGTACAGTGTCGCCGGCTGCTGGGTCATTCGGGCAACGACCCGCAACCGGCTCCTCGTCGGCCGCTACCCGGAGCTGTTCGCGAGCCGATTCCCGGGCTCGTCCGCCCGTTAGGTCGGCGCCCTTACCAACGGCGAGGAGCCGCCCACAGAGCCCGGTCTGGTCTGGTGCGACGCCGCGACGAACCGGTTGTTTGCGTGGCGCCAAAGGACCGCCTCGTGAAAGCTCGGCTCGTGGACATTGCCGTGCGGGATCGACTCCTCCCACGCCTGCCCGGCCAGGCGCGGACCGAATGCAGCCGCGGAGGAACCCGAGGCCCGGCGCGGACCCGACCGGGACCCGGGCTCAGGTCGACCAGGCCTGGAGCTCGACGATGTTCCCCTCCGGGTCGGTCGCGTAGCACCAGGTCACGTGGCGGCCGTCGGCGGTCGTGAAGGTCACCGTCTGGCCGAGGCGACCGCCGCCCGCTTCGACGACGGCCGCGAGCGCCGCACCGACATTCGCGACCTGGAACGCGATGTGGCCCCAGCCAGGTCGTCCCACGGAAGCACCCGGATGGTCCTCGAGCTCGTCGTACTGGAAGATCTCGAGGGTCGGTCCGGTGTCGCCGCCTCCCGGCAGTCGCAGGTGCATACCGCTGAGGTGGGCGTTGTGGAGGCCCGTCGCGGCATCAAGATCGGGACCGCGGAAGTCGCGCTCGGGCGGGACCGGCGTGCAGCCGAACACCTCGCCGTAGAACGCGGCCAGCCGCCGCCAGTCGTGGCCGGTCAGGTTGACGTGGCCGAAACGGACACCGTCGACGCGGGTCATGGCGAAGCAGTCAGGCCAGCCGGACGAAGTCGGCCGGGGAGCGCTTGATGAACCGGCCGTGCCCCCTGGTACCGGTGAACGCGCCGTCGCGGACGATCACCGAGCCGCGCGAGAAGACCACGTCCGACCGGCCCTGGACGGACCGTCCCTCGTAGCACGAGTAGTCGACGTCCATGTGGTGGGTCTTCGCACTGATCGTCCGCCGGGCGTTCGGGTCGTAGATCACCAGGTCGGCGTCGGCGCCGACCGACACGGAGCCCTTGCGCGGGTACATGCCGAACATCCGGGCAGGGGCGGTCGAGATGACCTCGACCCAGCGCTCGCGCGAGATCCGGCCGGCGACGACCCCGCCGTCATGGAGCAGGTCGACCCGGTCCTCGACACCCGGCAGGCCGTTCGGGATCTTCCGGAAGTCGCCCCGGCCGAGCTCCTTCTGGCCGTGGAAGTCGAACGGGCAGTGGTCGGTCGAGACCACCTGGAGGTCGTCCTTGACGAGCCCCGTCCAGAGCTCGTGCTGGTGATCGGCCTGCCGGAGCGGCGGCGAGCAGACGAACTTCGCCCCCTCGAACCCGTTGCCCATGTCGTCAAGCGACAGGAACAGGTACTGGGGGCAGGTCTCGGCGAACGCGAGCGAGCCACGATCCCGGGCCGCCCGAACGGCATCGAGCGCATCCCGGGCCGACAGGTGGACGATGTAGACCGGCACCCCGGCCGCCTCGGCGAGGCGGATGACCCGGTTCGTGGCCTCGCCCTCGAAGATCGGGTAGCGGGCGACGCCGTGGTAGTACGGGTCGGTGTGGCCGGCCGCCACCTCGTCGCCGGCGACGACGTCGATCGCCATCCCGTTCTCGGCGTGCATCATGATCAGACCGCCGTTCCGCGCGGTCCGCTGCATCGCCCGGAAGATCGCCCCGTCGTCGCTGTAGAACACGCCGGGGTAGGCCGTGAACAGCTTGAAGTCGGGCACGCCCTCGGCGACCAGCGTGTCCATCTCGGCCAGAGTGTCGTCGGTGACGTCGCTCATGATCATGTGAAAGCCGTAGTCGGCGACGGCGTTGCCCTCGGCCTTGGCGTGCCACGCGTCGAGGCCCTCGCGGAGCGACTTGCCGCGCGACTGGACGGCGAAGTCGACGATCGTCGTCGTCCCGCCAAACGCCGCCGCGCGCGTCCCCGACTCGAACGTGTCCTTGGCGAAGGTGCCGCCGAACGGCAGCTCCATGTGGGTGTGGACGTCGATCGCGCCCGGGATCAGGTACCGGCCGGTCGCGTCGATCGTCTCGTCGGCGGTCGTCCCGCCGGCGGCCAGGTCCCGCCCGACCAGGGCGATCGTCTCGCCGTCGATGAGCACGTCGGCCACTGACGAGCCCGCCGCGGTCACGACCGTGCCGTTCGCGATCAGGGTGCGCATCGTGGGCTCTCCTCCAGGCTGGTGGCTCAGGTCCGGCCGGCCGGCACCGCGGCCAGGACCGGGACGATCTCGCGGCCGTACGTGTCGAGGATCGACTCCTCGTCGCCGTTCATGAGGTAGATGTTGAACTGGTCGACGCCGGCCGCCGCGAGCTCGTGGAGCTTCGCCAGGTGGTCGTCGACCGAGCCGAGCACGCAGAACCGGTCGGTCACCTCGTCGCCGACGAAGCCGGCGTTCGACGAGCCGACCTCGGCGTGGTGCTGGTAGTCGTAGCCGGTTCGATCGGTGATGTAGCCGGTGAGCGACTCGGGCAGTGCCTCGCGCGGGTACTTGTTGACGAGATCGACCACGTGGTTCGACACGAGCGCGGGGAACCAGCGCGTCCGCGCCCGGCAGGTCTCGAGATCGCCGAGATGAGCCGGCGCGGCGGCCTGGACCCGGACCGAGCCGGACGGGCGCCCAGCGGCGACCTCGGCCTCGCGGACCTGGCCGACGAACCAGCGGATGAGGTCGGGATCGGCCAGCTGGAGGATCACCCCGTCGGCCACCCGGCCGGTCATCGCCAGGGCCATCGGGCCGTAGCCGGCGACCCATACCGGCAGCTTCCAGCGGCCCGTCCAGCCGAAGTGGAGGTCAGTGCCCTCGTAGCTGACCGTCCGGCCCTCGACGAGGTCGCGGATGACGACGATCGCCTCCTCGAGCGTCGCCATCGTCGTCGGCGGCTTGCCGAGGACGCGCCGCGCCGAGTCGCCGCGTCCGATGCCGAGGTCCATCCGGCCGCCGCTGATCTCGTCGAGGACGGCCAGGCTCGAGGCGGTGACCGAGGGCTCGCGGGTCGCCGGGTTCGTGACGCATGTCCCGAGGCGGAGCGACGTCGTGACGCCGGCCATGAGGGTCAGCAGCGGATACGGATCTCGCCACAGGACGTGGGAGTCGAACAGCCAGCCATAGGCGAAGCCGCCGGCCTCAGCCCGGCGGGTCAGCCCCAGGGTGCGCTCGATCGTGTTCTCTGGCTTGAGCGTGAACCCGAACTGCATGGAGTCAGACCTCGGGACGCTGGCGAGCGACGGTCAGGGCCGGACGAGGTCGTCGTACGCGTCCGGCCGCCGGTCGCGGTAGAACTGCCACGTCTGGCGGACCTCAGTGATCTTGTCGAGGTCCATGTCCCGGACCAGCAGCTCCTCGTCGTGGGCGCTGCCCAGCTCGCCGATGAACTGGCCACGCGGATCGCAGAAGTAGCTCTGACCGTAGAAGTCGTCGTCCCCGTAGTCCTTCTCGATCCCGACCCGGTTGATCGTCCCCACGAAGTAGCCGTTGGCCACCGCATGGCTGACCTGCTCGATCCGCCACAGGTACTCCGACAGGCCGCGGCTCGTCGCGCTGGGGATGAACACCATCTCGGCGCCGTTGAGCCCGAGCGCTCGGGCACCCTCGGGGAAGTGCCGGTCGTAGCAGATGTACACGCCGACCTTGCCCACCGCGGTCTCGAACACGGGGTAGCCGAGGTTGCCGGGCCGGAAGTAGAACTTCTCCCAGAAGCCCTTGACGTGCGGGATGTGCGTCTTCCGGTACTTGCCAAGGTATGAGCCGTCGGCATCGATGACCGCGGCCGTGTTGTAGTAGATCCCGCTGGCGGTGCCGTCCTCCTCGTACATCGGCACGATCAGGACCATCCCGGTCTGCCTGGCGAGATCCTGCATCCGCTTCGTCGTCGGACCATCCGGGATGAGCTCCGTGTAGCTGTAGTACTGGGCATCCTGGACCTGGCAGAAGTAGGGCCCGTAGAAGAGCTCCTGGAAGAGCATCACCTGGGCGCCCTGCTTGGCCGCCTCGTGGGCATAGCCCTCGTGCTTCTGGATCATCGATTCCTTGTCGCCCGTCCAGGTCGCCTGGACGAGCGCCCCACGGACGTTGCGCGGCATGCTCGGTTCCTCACCTCTCGGGTTGCGCTGCGAGAGGCGAGGGTACACCGCGCGGCGGGCCGTCCGCCCGACCGCGTGCGAGGCACGGCGGCCGGGCGGGTGCTGCGCCTAGGCCGAGCGCTGGTAGCTCTGAAACGCACGCGTCGCGAGCGCAAGGCAGGCGATCGCGACGATGAGCAGCCCGCCGAGGCGGGGCAGGATGAAGGCCCAGTCGGCATTCGCGAGGAGCGCCGCCCGCCCGGCCTCGACGGCCCAGTTGACGGGGTTGACCCTGGCCAGGGTCGCAATCCAGTCCGGGGCGAGCGCGAGCGGCAGGAATGCCGCCGAGATGAAGGTCAGCGGCAGGACCATGAACGAGTTCAGGCCGATGACCGATTCGCGCTGGCGCAGGACGAGGGCCGACGCGTCCGACAGCGCCGCGAACGCGGCCCCGAGCAGGACGGCGCTCAGGACGAGGACCGCGAACCCGAGCGGGCCACCGTCGAACCGGGCGCCGAGCAGCAGGGCGAGCCCCCCGATGATCAGCGACTGGAGGACGAGGCTGATCGCCTCGTAGGCGACCCGGCCGCCGATCAGCGAGCTGCGATGCATCGGCGAGACGAGGAAGCGGTCCATGAGCCCCCGGTCCATGTCCTCGATGATGCCCATCCCGCTCCAGCCGCTCGAGAAGAGGGCGGTCATCACCACCACCCCCGGCATGAGGTAGTCGAGGTACGAGCCCCCGGCGGCGAACCCCGGGATCTCGGTCACGCTCCGAAAGAGGGCGCCGAACAGGAGCAGCCAGATGATCGGCTGGGTCAGCGTGATTGCCAGGAAATAGGGCTGCCGGACGAGCGCCCGGCTGTGGCGCTGGGTCATGTACATGGTCTCGGCGAACGCGGTCATGCGAAGGACTCCTCGGTCTGCTGGCGGTAGGCCCGCCCGGTGTGGCGGAGGTAGACATCGTCGAGCGACGGGCGCGCGACGGTGATCGAGGCGACCGAGATGCCGGCCATGTCGAGCGCCGAGAGGACGGCCGGAACGAGCGCCGCCCCGTGCGTCGCCCGGGCGCGCAGCGAGCGACCGTCGACGATCGGCTCGGCGAGACCGGCGATCCCGGTCAGCGAGGCGGCCGCCCGGGCTCCTCCGGCGGGCTCGCTCAGCTCGACCAGGATCGCGTCGCCCTGGAGCTCGGCCTTCAGCTGGTCGGGTGTGCCGCTCGCGACGATCCGACCCCGGTCGACGATCGCGAGCTGCCCGGCCAGCCGGTCGGCCTCCTCGAGGTAGTGGGTGGTCAGCAGGATGGTCAGCCCGTCGTCGCGGGTCAGCCGCCCGATCTCGGCCCAGAGCTCGGCACGCGCCGCCGGGTCGAGCCCGTTCGTCGGCTCGTCGAGGAACAGGACGGTCGGCCGATGGACCAGGCCCATCGCCACGTCGAGCTTGCGGCGCATCCCGCCCGAGTAGGTCTTGGCGAGCCGACCGGCCACCTCGGCCAACCCGAACCGGTCGAACAGCTCATCGACCCGACGCCGCATCGCGCCCCCGCCGAGGCCATGGATCCGGGCCTCCAGGACGAGGTTCTCGCGGCCGGTCGCCTCGGGATCCACGGCGACCCGCTGGCCGACCGCGCCGATCGTCCGGCGCACCCTGACCGGGTCGCGGACCACGTCGATCCCGGCCACGGTCGCTCGTCCACCGTCCGGCCGCGCCAGCGTGGTCAGGATCCGGACCGTGGTCGACTTGCCGGCGCCGTTCGGCCCGAGGAGACCGAAGACCGTTCCAGGCTCGACCGCGAAGCCGATCCCGTCCAGCGCGACGACGTCGCCCGGATAGTGCTTGACGAGCCCCTCGGCGGCGATCGCCGGCCCGGGACTAGACTGTGGCCGTGTCATCTTGACCTCCTAAGTCGCTTAGATGCTAAGATACATGCAGAATGAACCAATGGAGGCGCCCATGTCAAGGACCAACGCCGGCGATCCGGGAGAGCTGTGGCGGCGGGTCGTGGCCCGGGCTCTCGTCTTCCACGAAGCCGTCGCCGAGCGCCTCGGGATCAACGCCACCGACCTCAAGTGCCTCGAGCTCGCCGTCGGCGAAGCCGAGATCACCCCATCCCGGCTCGCCGACCTGACAGGGCTCACGAGCGGCGCAATCACGGGCGTCCTCGACCGCCTCGAGCGACGAGGGATCGTTCGGCGCGAGGCCGATCCGGACGACCGACGGCGGGTCGTCGTCCGGGTCGACCCGGACCGCGCGGCCGAGATCACCGCGCTCTATCAGCCGTTCCTCGCCGCGACCACCGAGCTGCTGGCGGGCTGGCCGCCGCACCAGCGAGCGGCGCTCGCCGACTACCTGGCCGGCGTGAGTGGAGCCCTCGAGGCGGAGATCGTCCGGGCGCGGGTCACGGTCCGGGGCGGGTTCATCGGCGACACGTTCGCGGCACCCCTCGACGGGGCGACGTCCGGGCGGCTCGTGTTCGAGTCGGGAGCGCCCCGCTTCTCGATGAACGCGGCCGCTCTCGGCCAGCAGGCCCGGGTCGTCGTCGAGAGCAGCGCCTCGCACCTCGCCTTCGACGGGATCAGCCCGAAGGACGAGCTCGTTCGCGCCCGGTTCAGCGGACCGATGCCCGAGGTCAGGGTCGCCGGCGGGCTCGTGACGATCCGCTACCGACGGCGATTGCTCGACGTCCGAGCCCGGTCGGCCAGGGTGGCCCTCAACGGCGAGCTGCCCTGGGCGATCGAGGTCGACGGGGGCCTCACCGACCTCGACGGTGACCTCGGCCCGGTCCGTCTGACCGGGCTCACCGTGCGCGGGGGCGCGAACCACCTGCGGCTCCGGCTGCCGGCCCCCGACGGCACCGTCCGGTTGGCCGTTGCCGGCGGCGCCAGCAACGTCCGCTTCGAGCGACCGCGCGGCGTCCCGGTTGCCGTCAGGATCCGGGGCGGCGTGTCCCATCTCCGGTTCGACGACCAGCGGGTTCGGACCGCGTCCGGCGACCTGGAGCTCCGCTCGGACGACTTCGGCGGTTCGAGGGATCGATACGAGATCGCGTTCTCGGGCGGCGCGAGCCGTCTCGAGGTCGTTCGCCGCTAGGGGAGGGGTCATCCGGCGGGATCGGTGGCCGCTGAGGCTCGCCGCCCGTAGTGGTGCGCCGACGCACCATGAGTTAGGGGCCGCCAGCGCGATCACGCCGCCTCTTACGGACGCCTTACACACACGGCGACCGAGCCGCGCGACCGTGACAGCAGGTGCCCATAGGGTCGAGTCGACCCGGCGAAGTCGGGACCGATCCACAGTTCGGAGGTAGGACGATGCTCCACCGACATAGCAGCCCCGCCATCGGCCGCCTGGCCGCCGGGGTCGCCCTCATGGCCGCCCTGGCGATCCCGGCGACTGCGCTCGCTGCGGACGTGCCCGGCACGTCCGGGCCCGGACCACCTGGTCGGGACCGACCTCCACGACGTGATCACCGGGCTCGCCGGCAACGACGTCCTCGAGGGCCTGGCCGGTCCCGACGTCATCTACGGCGGGGCAGACGACGACCTGATCTACGGCGGCGCGGGTGCCGACGTCCTGTTCGGCGGTGAGGGCAAGGACGGGATCCGTGGTGGCGAGGGCAGCGACGTCATCAAGGGTGGCCCGGGCGCGGACCGCCTGTCGGGTGGGCTCGGCCACGACGTCATCTACGGCGGTGAGGGTCCCGACGTCGTCTACGGCGGCGACGCCAGCGACGTGATCTGGGGCGGTGCCGGCCGCGACATCGTCTATGGCGGTGCCGGCAACGACGTGATCCACACCGGCGGCGACAGGACCGCCGACGCGATCCACTGCGGTCCCGGTCGGGACGTCGCGTTCGTCGGGCGGTTCGACATCGCCGACGCGTCGTGCGAGCGGATCGTTCGCCACCGCGAGCCCTGATTGTGGGCGGCCGGTGGTCGCCCGAAGCGAGCCCGGCAACGACCCCGGTCCGACGGCGGATCGGGGTCGTTCCATGCCTGGCGGCCCGCCCGCCGCCGGTGGCGGGAGGCCACGTCGGATCGGGCGCCCGCCCGCAGGGTGATGTGATGTAATGCTGGCCCGACCCGATGCGACCGAGGTGCCTCCGATGTCGACCACCGCCGCTGCCGGCGCGATGACCTCCGAGGAGATCGTCCGGCTGTCCCGCGAGCACACGTTCTTCTCGTGGTCGGTCCAGGGGGCGATCGACCCGATCGCGATCGACCACGCCGAGGGCATCTACCTGTACACCCCCGAGGGCCGGCGGATCATCGACTTCAACAGCCAGCTGATGAGCGTCAACATCGGTCACGGCGACCGGCGGGTGATCGACGCGATCACCGCCCAGGCGACCAGGCTTCAGTACGTCCAGCCGGCGTTCGCGACCGAGCCACGGGCCCGTCTCGGAGCCAAGCTGGCCGAGATCCTGCCGGGCGATCTCGACAAAGTCTTCCTGACCCTCGGCGGCGCCGAGGCGATCGAGAACGCGATCAAGCTCGCCCGGCACTACACCGGCCGGACCAAGGTCCTCGCGCGCTACCGGAGCTACCACGGGGCGACGCTCGGGGCGATGACCCTCACCGGCGACCCGCGCCGCTGGGCGAACGAGCCGGGCATCGTCGGGGTGGTCCGCTATCCGGACACCCACCGCTGGGGGGAGAAGGAGCCGCGTCCGGTCGCCGAGAGCCTCCAGGGCCTCGAGGACGTCATCGTCTACGAGGGTGCCCACACCATCGCCGCGGTGTTTCTCGAGACGATCGTCGGCACGAACGGGATCCTGATCCCGCCCGACGGCTACATCCAGGGGGTCCGCGAGATCTGCGACCGCCATGGGCTCCTGATGGTCGCCGACGAGGTCATGGCCGGCTTCGGCCGGACCGGGCGGTGGTTCGCGATCGACCACTGGGATACCGTCCCGGACCTGATGACGATGGCCAAGGGCCTGACGTCGAGCTATCTGCCCCTGGGCGCCGTGGCGATGCGTCGGGAGATCGCCGATGCGTTCGAGACGAAGATGTACTACGGCGGCCTGACCTACAGCAGCCACGCCGTCAGCTGCGCGGCCGCTCTCGCCACGATCGGCGTGTACGAGCAGGACGGCCTGATCGAGAACGCCGCCCGGCTGGGCGAGGTGATGCGCCGCCAGCACGCGGCGCTCTACGCCAAGCACCCGAGCGTCGGGACGCACCGCAACCTCGGCCTGTTCGGGATCATCGACCTCGTCCGGAGCCGCGATCCGTACGTCCCGCTGACGCCGTTCAACGGCACGTCCGACGAGATGAAGGCGATCGCCAGGTTCCTCCGCGACAACGACCTGTACACGATGATCGCCAACAACTCGATCCACACGAACCCGCCGCTGTGCATCACCGAGGAGCAGCTGGGCGAAGGGTTCGCGATCATCGACCGGGCGCTCGACATCGCCGACGAGGCGGTCCGCGGCTAGCCCCGCCGAGATGACCACGGCCCTCGCTGCAGCGAGCACCGGGCTCGGTTCGACGCGAAGCGATCGACCGCGCATCCGGCCCGGTATCGGGATCGTCCTCGTGCTGCTGCTCGTGGTCGTCGCCTGGGAGCTGGCGAAGTGGCTCGGTGGAGACCCATGGCGGCTGCACGGCGACATCTTCGGGATCCGGATCGACTACGAGCACGTGCCGCCGTTCGAGTGGCGGATCGCGAGCGACCTGTCGTTGCCACACCTGTGGGACATCGTGGCCGCCTACGGCGTGATCTCGGCCCAGACCGGTCAACCGCTGGCGCTGGTCCTGGTCGACTCGGCCATCTACACGCTCCGCACCGCCCTGGTCGGGTTCGCGGTCGGCGTCGCGCTCGGACTGGGGCTCGGCATCCTGTTCGTCCACTCCCGGCTCCTCGAGCGGGCGCTCGTGCCGTGGGTGGTCGCGTCGCAGACCGTGCCGATCATCGCCATCGCCCCGGTCGTCGTGATCGCCTTCGGAGCGAGCTGGCAGTCGGTCACGATCATCGCGACCTACCTGACGTTCTTCCCTGTCACGATCGCCGCGATCCGCGGCCTGCGGGCGTTCGACCCGCGAGCCGGTGAGCTGATGCGGTCGTATGCGGGGTCGCAGCGCCAGGTCCTGTGGAAGCTCCGCCTGCCCGCGTCGCGTGCCGTACCTGTTCGTCGCGTTCCGGATCGCCGCCGCGGCGAGCATCGTCGGGACGATCATCGGCGAGCTCCCGTCGGGGATCCCGTTCGGTCTCGGCTCGAAGATCCTCAACTTCAACCAGTACTACACGACGTCGCCTGAACGGCTCTGGGCAACGATCTTCGCCACGATCGTCACCGGGCTGGTCTTCGTCGGGCTCATCCGCGGCGGCGAGTGGCTGTTCGTGCGTGGGCGCTACCGGCCGCGGGAGCGCGCTCGATGAGCGCGCCGGTCGTCGAGATCGTCCAGCTCCGCAAGGTCTTCGGCCAGCCGCCGACGGCGGTCACGGCGCTCGACGGGATCGACCTGAGCATCGAGGCGGGCGAGTTCGTGTCGCTCATCGGCCCGTCGGGCTGCGGCAAGTCCACCCTGCTTCGGGCGATCGGCGACCTCACCGCACCGACGGCCGGCTCGGTGGCCGTGAACGGCAAGCCCGCTGAGCGGGCCCGTCTCGACCGCGACTACGGGATGGTGTTCCAGGCCCCGGTGCTGATGGACTGGCGAACGGTCACCCGGAACGTCGAGCTGCCGCTCGAGATCATGGGCTACTCGGCGGCCGATCGGACGGCCCGGTCGGAGCGTCTGCTCGCCCTCATGGAGCTGCACGAGTTCGGCGCCAAGTACCCCTGGCAGCTGTCGGGTGGGATGCAGCAGCGGGTGTCGATCGCCCGAGCGCTGGCGTTCGATCCGAAGCTCCTGCTCATGGACGAGCCGTTCGGCGCGCTCGACGAGATGACCCGCGAGCGGATGAACATCGAGCTCATGCGGATCTGGGGGGAGACGAGGACGACGATCGTCTTTGTGACCCACTCCATCCCGGAGGCGGTCTTCCTGTCGACCCGCGTCGTCGTGATGTCCCCGCGGCCGGGCCGGGTCGCCCGGATCATCGACGTCGACCTGCCCCAGCCGCGGGACGTCGACACGCGGGAGTCGCCCCGCTACTTCGAGCTCGTGACCGAGGTCCGCGAGGCGCTCCGCAAGTTCGATCCGACGGGTCGGCCCGGTGGCTCCGACCCGACCGAGGTCGACCGGATCCGGGTCGAGGGGATCGGATGACCGGCGCCGTCATGACCGGCCCCGCTGACCCCACGCCTGCTGCGGCTGGCCGCGCCCGTCGGTTCCGGGCGCGGCTGGTCGACCTCCTCCCGGCGTTGTCGGTGTTCGTCGCGGTTGTCCTCGTCTGGGAGGTCGGGCTCGTCGTCCTCGGAGTGAAGCAGTTCCTGCTTCCGCGCCCCTCCGTCATTGGCGGCGCCCTCGTCTCGGAATGGCAGGTCCTTGCGCGGGGCGTCGTCTATACCGGGCTCGAGGCCCTCGGTGGGCTCGCCCTCGGGGTCACCCTCGGGGTGTTGGCCGCCTTCGCGACCGCTCGCTGGGCAACGGCCCGGGAGACGCTCATGCCGCTGGCGGTGGCCGCAAGCTCGGTCCCGATCATCGCGCTCGCCCCGATCATGAGTGCCTGGTTCAGCTCGGACAGCCCGGCCGCCAGGATCGCCATCGTGACCCTCATGGTGTTCTTCCCGGTGCTGATCAACACGGTCCGCGGCCTGACCGAGGTCGACGCCGCAGCCCTGGAGCTCATGGACTCGTACGCCGCAGTCCCGGTCCAGGTGCTGCGCAAGCTCAGGATCCCGAATGCCCTGCCGTACTTCTTCACCGGTCTGAAGATCGCCGCGACCCTGGCCGTGATCGGCGCCGTCATCGGCGAGTATTTCGGTGGCCCTCGCTACTCGCTCGGGATCTACATCACCTCCGAGGCCTACGTCTTCCGCTACCCGAACGCATGGGCCGCCATCCTGCTCGCCTGCCTGCTGGGGATCGCGTTCTACGTGGCGATCCTGGTCCTCGAGCGGGTCCTCATCCCGTGGCATTCGAGCCAGCGCACGACCGACGGGTAGGGGCACAATGCACGGACGCTGAGGAGGCGCGGGCGAACCCGTGCAGCAATGCAGCGAGAACCGTCCGGGCACGAGGTCGGCGGACAGGTACCGGCAGCCCGACGGACGGAACCCGGAGCAGAGAGCGGAGGAGGCTCGAATGTTCAAGCAGATGCGAGCGGTCGCGGCACTCAGCGCCCTGATCCTCGTCGCGGCCGCCTGTTCGAGCGGGGGGAGCTCGCCGTCGGCCGCCGCGCTGACACCGGTGAAGTTCCAGCTCCAATGGGTGCCCCAGGCCCAGTTCGCGGGCTACTACGCGGCGCTCGACCAGGGGTACTTCAAGGCCGAGGGTCTCGACGTGACCCTCCTGCCCGGCGGCCCCGATGTGAACAACCTCCAGGTCGTCGCCTCGGATGGAGCCGATCTCGGAACGTCGTGGGTGCCCAAGACGCTCCAGTCGCGCGAGGGCGGCACCGATCTCGTGACGATCGCCCAGATCCTCCAGCGCTCGGGCACCCGAATGGTCTCGTTCAAGGACTCCGGGATCACCGATCCCAAGTCGATGGGCGGCAAGAAGATCGGCAGCTGGCTCGGCGGCAACGAGCCGGAGCTGTTCGCGGCGCTGACCAAGGCCGGGCTCGACCCGAAGACCGAGAGCGTCACGAAGCAGGACTTCAACATGAACGCCTTCGTCCAGGGTGACATCGACACCGCCCAGGCGATGATCTACAACGAGTACGCCCAGGTCCTCGAGACGAAGAACCCGAAGACGGGCCAGCTGTTCAAGCCCGAGGATCTCAACGTCATCGACTTCAACGATCCGACGATCGGCACCGGCGATGCTCCAGGACGCGATCATCGCCTCGCGACGCCTGGCTCAAGAAGCCCGGCAACGAGGACATCGCCGTCAAGTTCCTCAAGGCCTCGTTCAAGGGCTGGGAGTACTGCCGCGACAACTACCAGAAGTGCGCCGACCTGGTCGTGAAGGCGGGATCCGAGCTCAAGACCGGGCACCAGACCTGGATGATGAACGAGATCAACGGCCTGATCTGGCCGTCGCCGAACGGCATCGGCCAGTTCGACCAGGCCGCCTGGGACAACACCGTGAACATCGCCACGACCTACGGCGTCCTGAAGGCCAAGCCGACGGACGGTGGCTTCCGCACCGACCTGCGCCAAGAAGGCGCTCGATGCGCTCGGGTCGAGCGGGGACAACACGGGCGCGAGCTTCAAGCCCGCGACCGTGACCCTGACCGAGGGCGGCAACTAGCCAGCCGAACAACCACCAGCCGAGATCGAACGGCCGGCCCGACGAGGGCCGGCCGTTCTGCGTCCGCGCCAATCGGGACCGCTACCATGCCGCGGATGGAGCTGATCGATCGCTACGCCGAGTTCGTCGTCCGGGTCGGGGTCAACGTCCAGCCCGGCCAGGACGTCCACGTCAGCGCGCTCGTCGAGCACGCGCCGATTGCCCGGGCGGTGACCGAGCAGGCCTACCTGGCGGGCGCCCGCCGGGTCGTCGTCGACTACGCCGACGTGCATCTCCGGCGGTCGGCGATCGAGCACGCTCCCGACGACGGGCTCGGAACGAACTACCCGTACGAGCTCGAGCGGATCCAGCTCTGGCGCGACCGCGGGGGTCGCGCTGATCCAGCTCACCGGGAACCCCGACCCGAGCGTCCTCGAGGGGCTGGATCCGGCGCGCATCGCGGCGCTTCCGTCGCAGGCCCTGGCGCGGGCCTTCGGCGAGATCCTCCAGCACGTCCAGTGGACCGCGGTCGCGGCACCCAACGAGGGCTGGGCGAGGCAGGTCTTCGGCGCCCCCGACATGGATCGGCTCTGGGCGGCCGTTGCCGTGGCGACTCGGCTGGACACGCCGGACCCGGTCGCCGCCTGGCGCGAGCACCTCGCGATCCTGGCCAGCCGGGCGGCGGCGCTCGATGAGCTCGCTCTCGATGCGGTCCATTTCAGCGGGCCGGGCACGGACCTGACGGTGGGACTCCTGCCGGGCTCGAAGTGGCTCGGGGGCTCGATTCGGACCGAGGGCGGGGTCGAGTTCCTGCCGAACATCCCGACCGAGGAGGTGTTCACCACGCCCGACTGGCGCCGGACCGAGGGCACGGTCAGGATCACCGAGCCGCTCATCCTGGCGTCGAGCCCGGTCGAGGGCCTCCGGCTGCGCTTCGCCGAGGGCCGGATCGTCGAGGTCGAGGCGGAGCGCGGCGTGGAGCTCGTCCGCGCCGAGCTCGCGCGCGACCCGCGCGCCCCGTTCCTCGGCGAGGTGGCGCTGGTCGACGGCTCGTCGCGGGTCCGCCGGGCCGGGGTCGTCTTCCACGATGCGCTCTACGACGAGAACGTCGGGTGTCACATCGCCTACGGGATGGCCTACACCGACGCGGTACCGGGCAGCGAGGACCTGGGCGTCGAGGACCGGATCGCCAGCGGGGTCAACGCGGCCACCGTCCACACCGACGTGACGATCGGCGGGCCCGAGGTCAGCGTCGACGGGGTCCAGCCAGATGGCCGGCTGGTCCCGATCATCCGCGACGACCGGTTCGCGACCGGCTTCTAGGGCTGCTCAGCCCTCGGCGGCGAGGAGATCGCAGATCGCCGCGATGTGGGCCGGGGTGCTCCCGCAGCACCCGCCGACGATCGTGGCACCGGCCCGGCGCATGGCCAGCGCCTGGCCGGCCATGGTCTGCGGATCGGCCCGGTAGACCGCCCGCATGTCGACCAGCTCGGGCATCCCGGCGTTCGACTTCGCGACGAGCAGCACGTCCGGCGCGGCCGCGTGCATCCGCTCGACGACGCCGAGCATCTCGTCCGGTCCGTTGCCGCAGTTGCCACCGATCGCGTCGGCGCCCCAGGCCGCGAGCGCCGCGACGGCCTGCTCGGGCGAGACGCCCATCATCGTGTGGCCGCGGGTGTCGAAGGTCATCGTCGCGATCAGCGGGATCGCCGGGGCCACCCGGCGGACGCCCTCGATCGCGGCCTTGATCTCCCGGAGATCGGACATCGTCTCGATCCAGACGAGGTCCACGCCACCGGCCACCAGCGCCGCCGCCTGCTCGGCGAAGACCTCGACCGCCTCGCCGTAGTCGAGCGTCCCGAGCGGGGCGACGATCTCGCCGGTCGGCCCGATGTCGCCGGCCACGAGCGCCCCGCCGCCGGCCGCATCGACCTCCGCCCGGAGCAGGATCGCCGCGGTCCGGTTGAGCTCGTCGACCCGGCGGTCGAGACCGTGCAGTCCGAGCCGGAGCCGGTTGCCGCCGAACGTGTTCGTCAGGAGGATCCGCGAGCCGGCCTCGAGGTAGCCGCGCTGGATCCGGCGGACGACATCCGGCTGGGTCAGGTTCCAGACCTCCGGCGGGTCCCCGAACTGGAGGCCCGCGGCGAACAGCATCGTGCCCATCGCGCCGTCGGCCAGGATGGGCCCGCCCTCGTCGAGGAGCGCCTGCCAGCGAGCGGCTCCGACGCCGCCGTCGAGCGCCCGGCGGGTCGCGAGGTCGGGGAAGGCGAGCGGATCGACGCTCGTGGCGATCCCGTCAGCCGCGGGCCGGGCGGAGCCGTTGTCGTTCCCGCTCGGCAGTCCCCGCCGACGGGTCCGGTTGGGCATGGTCATCGTGGCGTTCGCTGCTCCGTGTCTGGTCTGGCCCGAGGATAGCCCAGCCGCCTCGCAGAGGCTGCCGGCCGAAGCCGGGAACGAGAAAGCCGGGCAACCCACGGGTCTGGGTTGCCCGGCTCCCCGGGTTCGTCAGCTCTCGGCGAGCATGGCCGCCAGGCGGTCCCAGGTCTCGAGCGCGCCGCCGACCATGCCGGTCGCCAGCGCGCCTTCGAGGACCTCGATCGAGCCCATATGCCCGATCGAAGTCACCTTCGTCTTGCCGCCGACATCCTCGAACGTGAAGGTCTCGGGGCCGCCCTGTGGTCCCATGCCCTCGACATCGAACATGAACGTCCATTTGAAGCCGCTGGGCGGATCGATCTCCAGGTACTCCCCGAAGAACGTCACGTCGTCGCGATCCGGGGCGCTGCTGACGTAGCGCCACTTGCCGCCCGGCCGGACATCCATCTCGGCGACGACGGTCGTGGTGCCGTGGGGACCCCACCAGCGCGGGATGCGTTCCGGATCGGTGAAGGCCTGCCATACCCGCTCACGGGGAGCGTCGAACGTGCGCTCGAACACGAGGTCGCCACCGTCCGAGTAGATCGTGGTTGTCGGGGTGCTACCCCGGTCGATTCGGGTCGCGGTCATCGTCGTCTCCTCTTCCATGCTCCTGCTGGTCCTGCAGGTCGCGCAGGTACTCGTCCAGGCGTTCGAAGCTCTGTTCCCAATGGCGGCGGTATTGGTCCACCCACGAGGCGACCTCCCGCAGGGGGCCGGCCCGGAGCCGTCGCGGTCGCCACTGGGCGTCTCGTCCCTGCTCGATGAGTCCGGCCCGCTCGAGCACCCGCAGGTGCTTGGAGATGGCGGGCTGGCTCATGTCGAACGGTGCGGACAGGTCCTTGACCGTGGCCTCGCCCTGGGCGAGCCGGGCCAGGATCGCCCGCCGGGTCGGGTCGGCAAGGGCGGCGAACGTCGTGCTGAGTGGGTCGGGTTGCTGCACTCTCATCACCGATGGGTTATATAACCTATCGGTAATGTACACGACGCAACAAGGATGTCAACCCCCGATTTCGTGGTCGAGGGCGCCGATCGTGACGCCGTGACGAGTCGTCAGCCCGGCGGCGTCCCGATCTGGCGGCCGAGGAAGGCAACGGTGCGCTCGAAGGCAAGATCGGCGGCGGCGGCCCGGTAGGCGTCGCGCGACGGCTCGGCGAACCAGTGCCCGGTCCCGGGGTAGCGGTGGATGACGACGTCGCGACCGGCCGACCGGAGCGCCGCCTCGAACTCGGCGACACCCTCGTCGGTCTCGTACGGGTCGGTCTCGGCGAAGTGACCGAGGACCGGGACCCGGGCCCGGCCGAGGAACGGACCGCCGCTCGTGCCGTAGTAGACGACCGACGCGGCGAGCCGGTCGCGTTCGGCCGGGGTCCACATGGCCCAGTGCGCGCCGAACGAGAACCCGAGGGCGGCCAGCTTCGCCGTCGGGCCCAGGCGGTCCGCCAGGTCATCGACGGCGGCCAGGGTGATGGCATCGATCGCTGCCTCGTCGGCCGCGCCGGCAAGCCGGTTTGCCTCCTCGATCGTCGACGCGACCTGACCGCCGAACAGGTCCGGGGCCAGCACCGCGAACCCGCTCGCGGCCAGCCGGTCGGCGTAGGCGACCACGTCGTCGTTGAGGCCCCACCAGGGGTGGAACACGACCACGCCGGGTGCCCCAGGCCCGAGATCGCCCGTCCTGTACACGCGCGGCATCGCGCCGCCTGCCTCGATCGTCTCGAAGGTGCCCATGACCCTCCCTCCGCTCACGTGTTGCGAGGCAGCATACGGGCGACGCGACCCGCGGAGGGCCGCCGAGCCGAGGCCCAACCGCGCCACATGCGGGCTTGAGGCGCCCGCTATCATGAGCCCGTGGGGTGTGCCGGCAGCTGCCCCGCGCCAGTGACCGGTCAGCCGGGCGGCGCGGTACCGGTTGCGCGATCGCGAAGGAGAGTCTCGCATGAAGAACCCGCCCATCCTGATCTCGATCATCGGCTTCTTCGCGGCGCTCGCGGGCTTTGGCTACCTGTTCTTCGGCTTGCGGGTCCTGGGGTTCGACTGGTTCGGGATCCTCGGCGACCTCCCGAAATTTGAACACGTCGGGCTGTGGGGCTGGCTGGCGATCGCCGCCGGGATCGCCTGGCTGCTCGCCGCGATCGGGCTCTGGGCGCTCCAGCCGTGGGCTCGGCTGTTCACGCAGATCATCGCGGGCTTCGCCCTGTTCGAGGCGGTCCTCGCCTTCTTCCAGTTCCCGGGGCAGGGTGTCGGCTTCGCGATGGCGATCATGCCGGCCCTGATCCTGTGGTACCTGAGCACCGCCGAGGTGAAGGCCGCGTTCGGCGAGGCAGAACTGGCGTAGGCCTCCTGACCCGGGCGAGTCGAGTGGACCCTGCCCTGGTGGTCAAGGCCGGTCCATTCGCTGAGGCCACGCTCAGCGGCTCCTGGGTGCGAACGGATTCGACCCCGAATCGGCTGGCTCCATTCTCTCGCGCCGCCTCCCTCTGAGCACGGTTCCACCGTGCGGCGGCGCGTGGCGGGTCACGGCGAAACGGCCATTGGCGCTTGGCCCACGCCGCCGTCGACGTGGAGAATGCGATCAGTCATCGGTCGCTGACTTGACGGACGACAACCCGTCGCGGTTCGGCTCCATCGCTCGAGTTGGGAGAGCCTCTCGGCGGCACCGGCGAGCCTCCACTCACTGAGCCGCTGCCGGATACCCCGCGAACTCCGCGGCTGGCTTGATGGTCGGGTCCTCAACGAGTGCAGGGATTGAGGCAAACCACCCGGATCGGATGATGCACGAGCCGCGTCCATGATCCATACCTCATGTTTGATCGTGACGAGGAGGACTCACCGATGCCGAACGTGGACCGAAGCCATCTGCCCATTCGCCGTCCGTCGTTCGCGGGGGTCGTCAATCGGACGCTCGCCGGATCGCAGCCGGACTGGAACCTGATCGGGCACCCGACGCCGCCCGATGGCGCGCCAAATGTCCTGCTCGTGCTGATCGACGATGCCGGCTTCGGAAACCCGAGCACGTTCGGCGGCCCGATCCAGACGCCCAACTACACGCGCATGGCCGAGGGTGGCCTCCGGTACAACCGGTTCCACGTGACAGCCATCTGCTCGCCGACGCGAGCGGCGCTCCTGACCGGCCGCAACAACCACGCCGTCGGCTTCGGCTCCGTGGGCGAGTTCGCCGGCGGCTATCCGGGCTACTCCGCCACCCTGCCTCGCGATTGCGCGCCGCTGCCGCGCATCCTGCGCGACAACGGCTACAGCACCGCCGCGTTCGGCAAGTGGCACCTGACGCCCGACGGGCAGCAGGGACCGGGTGGACCGTTCGACCGCTGGCCGACGGGCTGGGGATTCGAGTACTTCTACGGCTTCCTGGGTGGCGAAGCCGGGCAATGGGACACGGTCATTGCCGAGAACCAGAAGATCATCGGCGTCGACCCCCGATACGGTGACCCGAGCGACCCCTACTACCTTCCGGACGCGATGGCGGACAAGACGATCGAGTGGTTGCATGGCATCCGGGCCCAGGATGCCCGCAAGCCGTTCTTCGCCTACTTCTCGACCGGCTGCAGCCACGCCCCGCACCACGTGCCGCAGTCATGGGCGGCCAAGTACAAGGGCAAGTTCGACCAGGGCTGGGACAGGCTGCGCGAGGAGACCTTCGCTCGCCAGAAGGCGCTAGGCGTCGTACCGCCCGACGCGGAGCTGACGCCACGCAACGAGGCCTTCCCTGCCTGGGATGACGTCCCGGACCAGCTCAAGCCGTTCTACGCCCGCCAGATGGAGGTCTACGCCGGCTACTCCGAGAACGCCGACCACAACGTGGGCCGCGTTATCGACGCCATCGAGGAGCTGGGCGAGCTCGACAACACGCTGATCATCTGGATCTGGGGCGATAACGGCGCCAGCATGGAGGGCACCATCACCGGCTCCTTCAACGAGATGACGACGCTCAACGGCATCCCCCTCACCGACGAGATGCAGCACCAGCTGGCCGAGCGCTACGGCGGCATGGACGCATGGGGAGCCGAGATCATGGCACCCCACTATGGAGCCGCGTGGGCGTGGGCCGGCAACACCCCCTTCCAATGGGGCAAGCAGGTCGGCTCGCACCTGGGCGGCACGCGCGATCCCTTGGTCATCCACTGGCCTGATCGGGTGACGTCCGGGAGCGGGCTCCGCTCGCAGTTCACCCACGTCATCGACGTCGCGCCGACCATCCTCGACATCGCCGGCATCCCGGCGCCGACGACCGTTGACGGGATCGACCAGCAACCGCTGCACGGCGTCGCGTTCACGGACACCCTGACGACAGCGGACGCGCCGGAGCGGCGCACCCAGCAGTACTTTGAGTCCATCGGGAACCGGGCCATGTACAAGGACGGCTGGTGGCTGGCGATGCGTACGGCACGGATTCCGTGGGTGCTGACGCCGCAGGCGATCATGCCCTACGCGCCGGGCGTCTGGGACCCCGACGCCGATCCGACCGAGCTGTACTACCTGCCCGACGACTTCAGCCAGGCGCACGACCTGGCGGCCGAGCAGCCCGAGAAGGTCACAGAGCTCAGGGAGCTGTTCTGGCAGGAGGCGGAGCGCTACCAGGTCCTGCCGCTGCTGGCCACGCTGTCATCGTTCTTCGGTCAGGTGCCGCCTCTGCCCGAGGTCGCCAAGCTCGAGTTCAGGGGTGACGTCCAGAACGTCCTCGCGGGCATGGTCCCGCGTATCTACAACCACTCCTATGCGATCAGCGCCGACCTCGTCGTCCCCGACGGCGGCGTCGAGGGCGTCATCGTCGCCGAGGCCGACCACCTCGGGGGCTTCTCGCTGTTCGTCGAAGACGGCAAGCTGACGCACACCTACTCGATGATGGGCGTCTTCATCTTCCGCCAGCAGGCGACCGAGCCGCTCCCGACCGGCGAGGTCACCGTGCGGATGGAGTTCGCCGCCGATGCGCCGAAGCCGGCCACCGGCGGCCAGGTCACGCTGTACGTGAACGACAAGGCGGTCGGGGGCGGCCGGATGGACCACACGGTCCCGATGCGGTTCTCGGGTTACGCCGGCATGGACATCGGCCGCGACAACGGTGGCGTGGTCGACCGGAGCTACGCCGCGAAGGCGCCGTTCCCGTTCACCGGGACGATCCACAAGGTCGTGTTCGACATCAAGCCGCACCTCGAGCACGAGGAAGCCGAGCTGCACGAGGCCACGAAGAACGCCGACGTCGCCCACGCGCTGAGCGCCTGAACGTCCGATCCCCGGAGGAGGACAGCGATGCCCAAGCAGACCGTTGACGTCCTGATGGGCGGCTACCTGTCGAAGGATGCTGCCCGCGAGGACTTCGAGGCCGTCCAGGCGTGCGGCGTCCCGTTGCTGGGGCTGGTCGTCGTCAGCAAGGGCCTGGACGGCTCGATGGAGATCGAGCAGCACGACCACATCGTCAAGGAAGGCGCCGTGGCGCTCGGCGGGGCAGGCTTCATCGTCGGCCTCTTCGCGCCACCGCTCCTGGCTGCAACCGCCGTCGGGGCGCTCGTCGGTGCGGGCGTTGGCAAGATCGCCCAGCGGAAGGTCGAGAGCGCGCTCGAGGCCCAAGCCGAGGCGACGATCCCGATCGGCGGTGCCGGGCTGATCGTCGTCTACGACCACGAGCACGCGGACGCCATCGGGTCCGCCGTCACTCGGGCCATCAAGAAGGTCGTGGGCGAGGCGACCGACAGCCACGTGAAGGCCGTCAAGGCCGCATTGGCCGACGCTTCGACGAAGATGAGCGCGCCTGAGGGCTGACGGCTGCCGAGGCGCCTGGCGACTCGGCACGCGGGTGATCCGGGACGGAGATCGCCACGGACCGGCTAGTGCCCGGTCCCGAACTGGCGGTCGCCGGCGTCACCGAGGCCGGGCATGATGTAGCCCTTCTCGTTCAGCTGGCGGTCGAGCGCGGCGGCGTAGATCTCGACGTCCGGGTGAGCGGTCGTCACCGCCTCGACCCCCTCCGGGGCGGCGATCAGGTTGATGAGCTTGATCCGGGTCGCGCCCCAGCGCTTGAGGACCTCGATCGCCGCCGTGGCCGAGCCGCCGGTCGCCAGCATCGGGTCGAGGATCAGGCACAGGTCGACGGTCGCCGAGTCGGGCAGCTTGTTGTAGTACTCGACGGGGCGGAGCGTCCGCTCGTCGCGGAACAGCCCGAGGTGCCAGACCTCGGCCGTCGGCATGAGCTCGAGCATCGCATCGACCATCCCGAGGCCGGCCCGGAGGATCGGGACGAGGCCGATCCGATCGGCCAGCTCGTAGGCTTCGGTCGTCTCGATCGGCGTCTCGATCGTGATCGGACGGACCCGGACGTCGGCCAGGGCCTCGTGCCCGAGCAGCCACGACAGCTCGCGGACGATCTCGCGGAACTTCTTCGGCTCGGTCGCCACGTTGCGCAGGATCGCCAGCTTGTGGAGGACCGCGGGATGGGTCGAGATGTGCAGGCTCGGCCAGGCCTCGACGGACGTCGTCATCGGGCTCCTCCGGGGTCGATCTCGGCAGGTCTCGAGGATCGTAGCACCGGCCTGCTCGGCCGGAGCCGGGCCGGTGCCTGTGGCCGAGCCGTCGGCGCGGTATCCTCGCCTTCCGAGACCCGAGCCGGAGGATCGACCAGAACCCGTGACCGCAACGCGCTCGGCCATCTCGCGACCGCGACCGTCCTCGGCTCGGGCCGCGCTGCCGGTTCGGCGGGGCGCGCCGCCGGTCCTCGTCCGCCAGACCCGGAACGGCATCGTCGAGAGCGTCCACCGGGGCGACGTCGTCGAGGTCGACGCGGCCGGCCGGATCGTCCGCCTGCTCGGCGACCCGGATCGCCAGGTGACCCTTCGCTCGTGCGTCAAGCCGTTCGGCCTGCTCGCGCTGATCGGGGCGGGCGGCGTCGAAGCGTTCGAGCTGACGCCGCCCGAGATCGCGATCATGGCCAGCTCGCATTCCGGCGAGGACGTCCACGTCCGAACGCTCCAGGGCCTCTACCGGAGGGCGGGCGTGCCGCAGGGGATCCTGGCCTGCGGCGCCGAGGGCATGCCGCTCGACGCCTTGACGGCTGCTCGGCTGGCGCGCGACGGCGAGAAGGCCGGACCGGTCCGCCACATGTGCTCGGGTCAGCACTCGTCGATGATCCTGCTGGCCCGGCTGAGCGGCTGGCCCCTCGAGGGTTACTGGCAGGACGACCATCCCGCCCAGGTGGCCTATCGGGCGGCCGTGGCAGCCGCCTTCGGGACGCGCCCGGACCGCCTGGCGACCGCGATCGACGGCTGCGGCGTCGCGACCTACGCCTTCCCGCTGCGCGATGTCGCCCGGGCCTATGCGATGCTGGCCGACCCGTCGGCGATCCCCGCGACGGATGCGCGATCCGAGCTCGCGCCCGGCCTGACCGTCGTTCGCGACGCGATGCTGGCCCACCCCGAGATGGTCGGCGGCAACCGCGACCGGCTCGACACGTCGTTGATGAAGGCGGTCCCCGGCCGGATCGTCAGCAAGGGCGGGATGGAGGCGCTTCGCGGGCTCGGGATCCTGGCCGGGGATCGGCCCGGCAACGGCCGGTCGCCGGTCTCGGCCACGGGCATGGCGATCAAGATCGAGGATGGCGACGGGTACGACCGCGGGACGTGGGCGGCCACGATCGAGGCGCTCCGCCAGGCCGGGGTGCTCGGCGGCGGACCGCTTCGCGAGCTCGCTCGATATCATCGGCCGGTCTCCCTCGATCCCCACGGCCGAGTCGGCGCCGAGGCGATCCCGGAGTTCGAGCTCGCTCCGGTCGGCGAGCTCATCGGCTGAGGGCGTACCGGGATGACCGGCTCCAGGTCCATCCGGCGCCGGTCCGCCGAGCGGATCGCCGGGTGATGCGATGACGGCGATCGACCCCTATCGAACGCTCGGCCTGACGCCGGGAGCGAGCCAGGCGGAGATCAAGCGCGCCTACCGCTACCTGGCCAAGCTGTACCACCCGGATTCGGCCGGCGAGCGCGCCCTCCCGAGGTTCCTCGCGATCCAGGCTGCCTACGAGGCCCTGGTCGAGGATCCGGGCCGACGACGGGTCGGCCGGGCCGGGTCGGCCTACCGCCCGCCGGAGCCGCCGCGGCAGCCCTGGCAGGCCGACCCGACGCGCGCCAGGGCGACCCGCGACGCCTACCGGGCCCGCTCCCGGCGCACGACCGGCGGGGGAGGGGCGGGCGGCCCGTCGGCCGCTCCGGGGACTCCGCCCGGGCCGGCAGGCGACAACCGCGCCCGATCCGGACCAGCGGGCGCGGGGGCCGGACCCACGAACGCGGGGGCAGGCCCCGGCGCAACGGCAGGCCGCGGCAGCACCGGCAACCCGGGCTCGAAGGAGACGCCCGGATCCAGCCAGGCGGGCCGATCTCGGAGGAGCCGTGGCCCGAAGGCCACGATCGGCTCGACGAGCTACGACGGAGCGGACAAGGAGCCGTTCGCCCCGGCCTGGGAAGGGGCGACCTGGTACGGCGCCGGGAGCGGCACCTACTGGACGCTCAACCCCAAGGAGTACGCGGACCCCCGGAAGCATGGTCCGGAGTACCTCGCCCGGTCCCGCCGATCGCTCGGTGGTCCCGCCCAGGACGGGCTGCCGACGCCGGATGGACCGGCGCCGGACGGATCGCCATCGAGCGACGAGCCGACGTTCCCGACCCGCGACGACCCGGTCGGCGGTTCGGCCGGCGGTTCGGCAAGCGGTTCGGCCGCGCCTCCGAAGTCATCGGCGGCGGACCGCGATCCCTCATCGGAGGCCCGGCCCTGGCCGCCGACGCCGGACCGCCGCGGCCGCGGCGGCGAGGGGCGCGAACAGCGCCTCGCGCCCGACCCCCGACCCGGGCAGCCCCCGGCGGTCGCCGGGCGATCCGAGGCCTGCCGGCGTACCACCCGGCTGGCGTCCGGCGGCCGGCCCGCCGGCGCCATCGGGATCGGGCGGATTTGGCGACTCGGTGCCGTCCGCGCTGCGGCGGGCGTCGATGTCCCTGCCCGGGCGGCTCGGCCTGGCGGTCATCGGCTGGATCCCGCTCGGGGCGGCCGTGTCGGCGATGAGCAATGCGCTGCCGGCCTGCTCGGGGGCGGGGCTGGTCTGTTCCGATCCACTGACCGCCGGCGTCTGGCCGCTCCACCTCCTGCTGATCGCGCTCCTCGCCCTCGTGCCACGGCTCGCGGTGATCGCCGCCTATGGCGCCATCGCGGTCCTGCTCGTCGGGCTGGCGGCTACACCGATCCTCCTGGCCGTCGGCGGAGCGCGCACTCCGGCCGGGACCGCCACCGCGCTCGGCGTCGTGCTCGTCGCGGCCTGGATCGGCGGCGTGATCCTTGCCCTCAGCGGACGGGTCGAGCTCCCGCCATGGCGAGGTCCGCGCGCCCGTGGCCCTCGCGTACGATGAGGCGATGAGCCGCCGAACGGACGCCAGCGAGATCTCGGGAGCTGCCCAGGAGTACCTGCTCGCGCTCCGGGTGATGGCCGTCGACGGGAACAGGGTCACTGCGTCGCAGGTCGGCCGGCATCTCGGCGTGAGCACCCAGGCTGCCAGCGAGATGTTCCGTCGGCTGAGCACCGACGGTCTCGTGACCCAGGCCGGCGGGTCGACCGGCCGGGAGCTCGTGCTGACCGAGCCCGGGCGCGCCGCCGCCGACGGGATCTTCCGCCGGCACGCCCTGCTCGAATGGCTGCTGACGGCGGTGGTCGGCCTCGGCTGGGCCGAGTCGGACGAGGAGGCCGCCCGGCTCCAGGGTGCGATATCGCCGCGGGTCGAGGCCCGCCTCGACGAGATGCTCGGCCATCCCGAGACCTGTCCGCATGGCAACCCGATCGATGCTGCGACCGCCCGGCGGCGGCCGGCGGGCACGCCGCTCAGCGCTGCCGAGGCCGGCCAGCGAGCGACGATCTACCGGATCACCGAGGAGGCCGAGGAGGACGCCGGGCTGCTGTCCTACCTCGAGGCGCGCGCCCTGACGCCGGGGGCCCACGTCACGATCCTGGCCAGGTCCGAGTCGCTCGACTCGCTCACCCTCGAGGGGCCGCGCGGGCGGGCGACGCTCGGACTCCGACCGGCCGCCATGATCCGGATCCTCGACGGCGAGGCCGATCCCGGCCTGTTCCACCGGGTGCCGGCGCGCGCGACCGCCTGAGCGGACACGGCCGAGCCCGTCAACAACCGATTGGCTTGAGACCGACCCCCGTCGCTGCTATTGACATCTTGTTGTATAAGTACTACGGTTTGTCCTGTCATCGCATATGAATGGCGAAAGGATGCACCGATGATGCCCGCCACCACCTCCCACTCCCCGGCCGGGCGTGTCGACCGGCTCTCCCAGCGAACCCGCCGCGTCATCGCGGTCGCGACGCTCGCCGGATTGCCCGCGATGTACGTCTGGTCTTCGTTCTGGCTCGGGACCACGGTACCGACCGCGATCTGGGGGCCGATCTCATTCGTGCTCATCGGCTTCACGGCCGTGGGGTCGCTCGTCCTGTACCGCTTCGTCCGCGACCGTGCCGACCTCGGAGCGACGACGCTCGACGAGCGCCAGCGTCAGCTTCGAGATCGAGCCTGGGTCGTGAGCTACGGCCTGCTCAGCACCGTGGTTGTCATCGCGGTCGCGGTCCTGGCGATCGTCGTCCTGGGCATGGGGCGCGAGGTCGTCCTGGACGGGAACCTGATGTCCGCCCTCGCGATCTGCGTCGGGGTCCTGATCCCGCTCGTGCCGATTGCGGCCCTCGCCTGGCTGGAACCCGACCTTCCGTCGGAGGTCGAGTGATGACGCAGCCCGAGTCCGGTCCCGGCCGGAGCCGCGCGGCCGCCGATCGAGGCCACGAGTTCAGTCGAGAGGGTCGTCGGATCCTCGTGATCTTCGCCACGCTCGGCATCCCCGCCACGCTCTACGCGGCCTTCGGGCTGGAACAGGGCTACGTCCTCGTCGAGGGTGGCCTGCGCGGCCTGATCGTCGGTGGCCTGGCGATCGTCACGCTCGTCACCTGGCTCTTCCTGTACCGGTTCCGGGCCAGTCTGGCCCAGGCCTCCGACGACCGGCTCGACGAGCGCCAGGTCCAGGTCCGCGACCGGGCCTACCTGGACGGTTATCGGATCTTCGCCGTGCTCGTCGTGGCCGGCCTGCTCCTGCTCGGGATCCTGCCCCAGATCGCCGGGCACCCCGTCGAGCTGTCGTTCCAGGTCGTGCTCCCGTTCCTCCTGGGGGCGATCCTCTACGCCTTCTTCATCCCATCGGCGGTCGTGGCCTGGACGGAGCCGGAGCCCGTTCCGGAGCCGCTCGTCGGCGCGACGCGATGACCGGCAAGCGAGCCGAGCCGACGCTGCACAACCGGCTGGCCGTGCTCCGGGCCGAGCGCGGGCTCAGCCGCCAGGAGCTGGCCGACGCGGTCGGCGCCAACTACCAGACCATCGGCTACCTCGAGCGCGGGGAGTACAACCCGAGCCTGCTCCTCGCGTTCGCGATCGCCGACTTCTTCGGCCTGCCGATCGAGGCGGTGTTCAGCCCACGGCCGTTCCAGGCCCTGTCCGAGATCGTCTACAACCGGACGCCAGCCTGACCCGTCCCGTCGCGGCTACCATCTGTCCATGACCGACGTCCGGGTGCGGATCGCGCCGAGCCCAACGGGGCCGCTCCACATCGGGACGGCTCGCACGGCGCTGTTCAACTTCCTGTACGCCAGGCACGTCGGTGGGACGTTCGTCCTCCGGATCGAAGACACCGATGTCGCCCGGTCGTCGCTGGCCTACGAGAAGGACATCCTCGACGGCCTCCACTGGCTTGGCCTCGTCTGGGACGAGGGTCCGGGCGTGGCCGGCGAGGACGCCCGCGGCCCATACGGTCCGTACCGCCAGATGAAGCGCCTGCCGCTGTACGCGGACGCGGCCGATCGCCTACGGGCCGCGGACCTGGCCTATCCCTGCTACTGCACGGCCGAAGAGCTCGACGACGAGCGGAAGCGGCTCGAGGCGGCTCACCTGCCGCCACGCTACAGCGGTCGCTGCGCCCAGCTCAGCTCGAGCGAGCGGGCCGCGTTCGAGGCCGAGGGCCGAACGGCCGCGCTCCGCCTCCGGGTCGGGCGAGGGCGTGGTCGGGTTCGACGACATCATTCGGGGCCGGGTCGAGATCGACGTCGCGAACCTCGGCGGGGACTTCGTGATCGTGCGGGCCGACGGAACGCCGCTCTACAACTTCACGGTCGTCGTCGACGACGCCGCGATGCGGATCAGCCATGTCATCCGGGGCGAGGACCACATCAGCAACACCCCGAAGCAGGTCCTGATCTATCGAGGGCTTGGCGAGGCCGTGCCGCAGTTCGCCCACTTGCCGCTCATCCTCAACCCGGACCGGACGAAGATGAGCAAGCGCAAGAGCCAGACCGCGGTCGGCGACTACCAGGCCGAGGGCTTCATCCGCGAGGGGATGGTCAACTACCTCGCCCTGCTCGGCTGGTCGACCGGGACCGAGGAGGAGGTCCTCGGCCTCGACGAGCTGTGTGCCCGGTTCGAGCTCGAGGCGGTCCACAAGGGTGGCGCCGTGTTCGATCGGGAGCGGCTCGAGTGGCTCAACGGCCAGTGGATCCGACGCCTCTCCGCCGACGAGCTCGTCGAGCGACTCCGACCGTTCCTCGAGGGCGAGGCGGCCGCCGGCCGGATCGACCGCATCCCGACCGATGACGAGGTTCGGGCGTTGGTGCCGCTCGTCCAGGAGCGCCTGCCGGTCCTCGGCGCGATCGGCGAGCTCGTCGGGTTCCTGTTCGTCGACCGGCTGGAGGTCGATCCGGCGCTGCTGGTCCCGAAGCGCTGGGACGCGGTGACGACCGGTGCCGCGCTGCGGACCGCGCGGGACGCGATCGATGGCGTCCGGCCGGTCGTGTTCGAGGCGGACGAGCTCGAGCCGGCGCTCCGCGCGGTGGCCGAGGCCAATGACTGGAAGGCCGGCGACCTGTTCATGGCGATCCGGGTTGCGGTCACCGGGCGGACGGCGACGCCGCCGCTGTTCGACACGCTCGTCGCGCTTGGCCGCGAACGGACGCTGGCCAGGCTCGACGCGGCCATCGCGGCGCTCGACCGGGTCGGCACGGCGCAGGCCCACTGAGCGGACGACCCGCCGAGAGCGAACGGGCGAGCGGAGCCGGAGCGCCGGAGCACCACCTGTTGACCGGGTGTTAACGCCAAACGGCTACGCTTCCCCCTGATGGCACGAACGATCCTCGTCGTCGACGACGAGCCGACCCTGCGCGAGACCCTCGCCGACGGTCTCGAAGCCGAGGGGTTCACGGTCGTCACGGCGGCCGATGGCCGCGAGGCGCTGACCCGCTTCCGGGCCGATCGGCCGGACCTCATCGTGCTCGACCTGATGCTCCCCGAGCTGTCCGGGGTCGAGGTCTGCCGGATCGTCCGTGCCGAGTCCCCGGTGCCGATCCTGATGCTGACGGCGAAGGACTCGGAGGTCGACAAGGTCGTCGGGCTCGAGCTCGGGGCCGACGACTACGTGACGAAGCCGTTCAGCCTGCGCGAGCTGATCGCCAGGATCCGGGCCCTCCTCCGGAGGACCGAGCGGAGCGTGGCGGAGAGCGAGCCACCGGCCGCGATCGACCTCGGCGACGTCCAGGTCGACCTGGCCGGTCACCGGATCCTGCGCGAAGGCCGGACCGTGCCGGTCAAGCCCAAGGCGTTCGAGCTGCTCGCGTTCCTGATCCGCCATCCGGGCCAGGTCTTCACCCGCGATCAGCTCCTCGAGCATGTCTGGGGCTACGACTACGCGGGCGAGTCGAGGACGGTCGACGTCCATGTCCACTGGCTGCGCAGCCGGATCGAGACCGATCCAGCCAGTCCCGCCTTCCTCCACACGGTGCGCGGCGTCGGCTACGTCTTCCGCCGGCCGACCTAGGCGCGCCAGACTAGCCGAACACCGCCCAGAGCAGCGCGAAGGTCAGAGCCCCGATCAGGCCGGCAGCGGGGATCGTGAAGATCCAGGCGGTCAGGATGTCGCCGACGACGCCCCAGCGGACCGCCTTTGGCCGATCGACCGAGCCGCCGCCGGTGATCGCGCTGGCGATGACCTGGGTCGTCGAGACGGGGATCCCGAAGTGCGACGCACCGAGGATGACCGTTGCCGCCGTGGTCTCGGCCGCGAAGCCGTGGACCGGGTCGAGCTTGACGACCTTGCTGCCCATCGTCTTGATGATCCGCCAGCCGCCCGCGGCGGTGCCCAGGCTGATCGCGGTTGCCGCGACGAGGATGACCGGCAAAGGCACCGTCGTCGTGTCGATGAGCCCGGCGGAGAACAGCGCGAGCGTCATGATCCCCATCGTCTTCTGGGCGTCGTTTGAGCCGTGGCTGAACGCCATGTACGTCGCCGACACGACCTGGAGCCGGCGGAAGCGGCCGTTCAGGCGCTGGGGATGACCGCGCTGGAACAGCCAGTAGATGAACACCATCAGGGCGAATGCACCGACGAAGCCGATGATCGGTGAACCGACGAGGGGGATGATGACCTTGGTCGTGACCCCGGTCCACTGGACCGCCGCCAGTCCACCACCGGCGATCGAGGCGCCGATCAGCCCGCCGATGAGGGCGTGGCTCGACGAGCTGGGGATCCCGAGCCGCCAGGTGATCAGGTTCCAGGTGATCCCCCCGATCAGGGCGGCCATGACGACCAGCTCGTTCGGGTTGACGCCCGTTCCCGGATCGGGCAGCGGGTTGACGAGCCCCGAGGCGATCGTCTGGGCGACGGCCGTCCCGGTCAGCGCGCCGACGAAGTTGGCGGTGGCCGACAGGACGATCGCGTACTCCGGCTTGAGCGCGCGGGTCGAGACCGAGGTCGCGATCGCGTTGGCCGTGTCGTGGAACCCGTTGATGTAGTCGAAGACGACTGCAAGGATCAGGATCGCGATCAGGCCGAGCGTGACGCCTTCGGGCACGTGGGCAGGTTCTCCGTCTGGAAGGGGTGGTCGACGCGCTGGATCGTTGGCAGCCGGGAGAGGCTAGCAGGTCCGGCGGACCCGAGCGGGCGGCCCTATCCTACCGACCATGCGCCTGAGCACCATGTTCTTTGCTTCGCTGCGCGACGATCCGGCCGAGGCCGAGATGCCGTCGCATCGCCTGCTGGTGCGGGCCGGCTACGTCCGCCAGCTGAGCTCCGGGATCTACTCGCTGTTGCCGCTCGGCAAGCGGGTCACCGATCGGGTCGAGCAGGTCATCCGCGAGGAGATCGACGCGATCGGCGGCCAGGAGATGGAGATGCCGGTCGTCCATCCGGCCGAGATCTGGAAGCAGAGCGGTCGCTACTTCAAGATCGGTCCGGAGCTCGTCCGGTTCAAGGACCGGGCGGACCGCGAGATGGTCCTGGCGATGACCCACGAGGAGGTCGTCGCGCTCCTCCTCCGCGACATCGTCCGGAGCTACCGCCAGCTGCCGATGATCGTCTACCACTTCCAGACGAAGTTCCGCGACGAGCCACGCTCGCGGGGCGGCCTGATCCGGGTCCGCGAGTTCGTCATGAAGGACTCGTACAGCTGCGACCGCGACTGGGACGGGCTCGACCGCAACTACCGGCTCCATTACGGCGCCTACCAGCGGATCTTCGAGCGGCTCGGGCTCGACGCGATCGCGGTCGGTGCGGACGTGGGGATCATGGGCGGCACGGAGGCCGACGAGTTCATGGTCCTCAACGAGTTCGGCGAGGACAGCCTGGTCCTGTGCGACACCTGCGACTACGCCGCGAACCGCCAGATCGCGACCGTCGGCAAGCCCGATCCGGCCCCGGAGCCCCTGCTGCCGATGGAGGACGTCGAGACACCCGACGCGACGACGATCGAGGCCCTCGCTCGCTTCCTCGACGTCCCGGAGAGCCGGACGGCCAAGGCGGCGTTCTTCGTCACCGGCGACGGCCGGTTCGTCGTGGCGATCGTGCGCGGCGACTACGACGTCGAGGAGACCAAGCTGGGCAACGCCGTCAAGGCGATCGGCGGCCTCCGGCCCGCCCACGTCGAAGAGATCAAGGCCCGGGGCATGGAGGCCGGTTACGGCTCGCCGCTCGGGGCGCGCGATGCGGTCGTCGTCGTCGACGAGCTCGTCCTCCGCTCACCGAACCTCGTCGCCGGCGCCAACCGGGTCGGTTGGCACGTCAGGAACGTCAACGTCCCGCGCGACTTCGCAGCCGACGTCGTGGCCGAGATCGCGAGCGCCCGGGAGGGCGATCCATGCCCGCGCTGCGGCTCGCCGCTCAAGCTCCGAAACGGGATCGAGGTCGGCAACATCTTCAAGCTCGGGACCGGCTTTGCCGAATCGCTCGGGGCCAAGTACCTCGGCGAGGACGGCGTCGAGCACCCGGTGGTCATGGGCTCCTACGGGATCGGCCTCGGGCGGAACGTGGCCTGCATCGTCGAGGCCCATCACGATGAGAAGGGCATCGTCTGGCCGGCCGAGGTCGCGCCCTATCCGGCCCACCTCGTGTCGATCGGGGCGAACAAGGAGCCACGGATCGAGGAGATCGCCCGAGGTCTCCACGACGCCGCCAAGGCGGCCGGTCGCGAGCTCCTGTGGGACGACCGGGACGAATCGCCCGGGGTCAAGTTCACCGACGCCGAGCTGCTCGGGATGCCCTGGATCGTGACGCTCAGCCCACGCTCGCTGGCGGCGGGCGGCGCCGAGGTGACCGAGCGGGCGACCGGCGAGCGGTCGATCCGGCCGCTGGCGGACGTCGAGGCCTGGCTGACGGGGGCAGGCTAGGAGCGCTCTCCGTCGACCCTGGCTGCGGCCGTCTCCCCGGGGCCCGCCGCCGTCGTCCGGCTCGAGATCGAGGACGACTGTCCCGTCGAGCGACACGATCTCCATGTCGTCGATCGGTGAGTCCTCGAGCAGCTCGGTCGACTCCACGATGTCCTCCGCCGGAGGCGCCTGCTCGGGGTCGTCGATCCGGCCGATCGAGAACGTGACCTGGGGCGGGATGCTGGCCGCGATCCCGATCTCCGCGACCCGGTACGGCGAGCCCTTGTCGCGCAGGGCCTGGTTCGCCCGCTCCTGGAGCGAGGTGGCCTTGATGATCATGTCGGCCAGGATGTTCGGGTCGATCTTGTCGATCGCCGTCGAGATCCCGCGCCGGGCGTGGCCGAGGCCGACCCGGGTCTGCTTGCCGGCCAGGTCGAGGGCCTGCTTGGCCTTCTCCTGGGTTGCCGGGTCGGTGAGCTGGGCGTGCGCTCCCTCGGCCCGCCGGCGCGCCTCGTCGGCTGCCTGCTCGGCCGCCAGGCGGGCCTTCTCGAAGATTCCCATCGTGGGCTCCCTCAATGGACCCGTCGCGCTTCTCGGGCACGTGGCGCGCGGGTCAGGTCAGGAGTATCGGAACCGACGGGCCAGGGTGCAAGAGGGTTCGTGCGTCGGAGCACCGGCCGTACGGGCCCGGGAGCCACGAATCAGGAGTGCTTGACCACGATCCGCTCGATGATGTTGGCGACGTCCTCGCAGGAATCGACGGTGGCCTCGAGCAGGTTGTAGATCTTCTTCCACTTGATGACTTCGATCGGGTCCGGCTTGCCGTCGAAGAGGTTGGCAATCGCTCCCCGCACGAGCGTGTCACCCTCGTTCTCGAGGCGATGGATCTCGATCCAGTACTTCTCGAGGCCCTTGAACCCGCGCAAGTGGAGGATCGCCTCGTGGAGCAGCTCGCACTGCTTGACGACGATCGTCGACTGCTGGACGGCGGTGGCGGTCGGCGCCTCGATCCGGTACAGGCCGAACGTGTCGCCGACCTCTTCGATGAGGTCGAGGACATCGTCGAGGCCGCTGATCAGGCTGTGGATGTCCTCGCGGTCGAACGGCGTGACGAACGTGCTCTCGAGCCGCCGGCCGATGTCGTGGCTGAGCTCGTCACCGCGGTGCTCGAGGTCGCGCAGCTCGGCGGTCCGGCGCGGGATGTCGTCGAAGATGCGGAGCATGGTCTCGAGCATCCGGGCCGCCTCGAGGACATTCCCGGCGTCTTCGACGAACAGGTCGAAGAAGCGCTCCTCGCGGGGGATCATCCGGAGTCTCACAGCGACCTCTCGTTGCGGTGGCGGCATCGACGGTTCGCAACAGTAGCGCATCGCAGGCGGGCCGACCTGCGACCGGGCCGTGTGCGATGCTGGCCGGGTGGACACGCTGGTGATCGCGTTCATCGTCGTCCAGGCTGTCGTCCTGGGCGTGGCGATCGCGCTGGCCATCGTCCGGGGCCGGGCGCTCGACCGGGTTCGCGAGCTGCTCGCCGGTGCCGGCGACACCGACGGCGAGCCGATCGATCCCGACGGGGTCGATGTCGAGCAGGAGGTCCGCGAGCTGCTCGAGCGGACGAAGACCGCCGAGTGGGAGACCGCCCAGGTGCAGCGCGATCGGGCGGTGCTGCTCGACATCCTCGGCGTCGGCATCGTTCGCCTCGACGACGATCTCCGGGTGGACGTCGCCAATGCCACCGCCCACCAGTTCCTCGGGCGCGCGGCAGGCGCCCTCGTCGGGCGGAGCGCGGTCGAGGCGTTCATCGACCCCACGATCGAGGCCATCGTCGAGACCGCCCGCGAGTCCGGGTCGGCGAGCGGCGAGCTGACCCTTCGTCGCGACGATGGCCCGACGCTCGTCGTGAGGGCCCGGCGATCGCCGGTCCAGGGCGTCTGGCTGATCATGGAGGACGTTTCCGAGCTCCGTCGCCTCCAGCGCATCCGGGCCGAGTTCATCGACAACCTGTCGCACGAGCTGCGCACGCCGCTGACGACGGTGAGCCTGCTGGCCGAGACCCTCGTCCGCGAAGCCGACGGCGCGGGCGAGGCGATCCCGGCTCGGATGCGCGACAGGATCGGCAAGATCGAGGTCGAGACCGACCACCTCGTCCAGATGGTCGAGGAGCTGCTCGACCTGTCGCGGATCGAGTCCGGCGGTCCGCTGGTCATGCTCGACGAGGTCGACCTAGGGCGGCTCGCGGTGGCCTCGGTCGAGCGACTCAGGCTGTTCGCCGAGCGCCAGGGCGTGGAGCTTCGGACCGAGGTACCGGCCGAGGTGCCGCCGGTCCGTGGGGCGGAGGATCGGCTCGGGCAGGTGGTCGTCAATCTCCTCCACAATGCCGTCAAGTTCAGCCCCGACGGCGGCGAGGTCGTCGTCCGCGTCGAGTCGTCGCCCAGGGAGGTCGTCGTGTCGGTCGAGGACCACGGGATCGGCATCCCGCGGGCCGACCAGGCGCGGATCTTCGAGCGCTTCTACAAGGCCGACAAGGCCCGCCGACGCGGGGGCGGGACGGGGCTCGGGCTGGCGATCGCCCGGCATGTCGTCGAGGCGCACGGCGGCCGGATCCGGGTCCAGTCGCGCGAGGGGCAGGGCTCGACGTTCTCGTTCTCGCTGCCGATCCTCGTCCCGGACGCGGCCTGAGCCGGGTGGACCGCCTTCACGTCGCGACGCTCAACATCCTCAACCTGGCCGATCGCTGGGCGGAGCGCCTGCCGCTGCTGCTGGCCGACTTCGCCGCCCTCCAGCCCGACGTCATCGGGCTCCAGGAGGTGGTCTACGTGATGGAGCAGGACCGGGTGATCGGGGCAGCAGGGGCCGGCGAGTACCGGGCGATCCGCGGCTGGGCGGGGCGGCCCGAGTACGGCAACTCGATGCTCGTGCGGGCCGGTCTCGACCCGACCGACGTCGATCGGATCGACCTCGGGATCCAACGAGCGGCGCACCGGGTGACGCTGGACCTGCCCGACGGGGCGCGGATCGTCTTCGCCGTGACCCATCTCCATCACGAGGTCCCGACCGAGGCCGAGCGCGACGGCCAGGCGGAAGCGCTCATCGCCTGGCTCGACGCGGCACCCGCGGCCCATGGCCAGGTCGTCGTCGGCGACTTCAACGCCGACCCGGCCGAGCCGACGTATGGCAGGATGCGGTCTGCCGGGTTCCGCTCCGCCCATGCCGAGGCGAACGGATCGGAGCCGGCCGAGACCTGGCCGTCGGGCCTGCAGGCGCCGGCGATGGACACCGAAGGCGACCCGGGCTGCCTCGACTACATCTGGGTCCGCGGGTCGATCGTCGTGGATGAGTGCCGGCTCGTCTTCGACCGCCCGGCCGTCGACGATCCGGGCCTCTATCCGTCGGACCACTTCGGGCTGTCCGCCCATCTCGAGGTCGGCTGAGGTGGCCCTGGCTCAGACCCTCCGGCTGGCGCATCGCGGCGACTTCCGGGCGGCGCCCGAGAACAGCCTGGCGGCGCTGCTGGCGGCGATGGACATCCCCGGCTGCGATGGCGTGGAGTTCGACGTCCGGGCCGCGGCCGACGGCGTGCCCGTCATCCTGCACGACGACACGCTGGTTCGCGTCCAGGGCCGACCGGACGCGGTTGGCGAGCTCACATCGACCGAGCTCGAGTCGCTCGGTGTGCCTCGGCTGGCTGACGTCCTCGCGGCCCTGCCGCGTCGGGCGTTTCTCGACATCGACGTCAAGGAGTCGTTCGGGCGCGGGCTGATCGAGGTGCTCGCTTCGGGCCGCGGGCCGGACCTCCAGAACGCGGTCGTCTCGGCGTTCGCGCCCGCGATCATCGTCCGGATCCACGATCTCGTGCCGGGCTGGCCGTGCTGGCTCAATACCCACCACCTGTCCGCTGCCACGATCCGCCGGGCAACCGAGCTTGGGTGCGTCGGGATCTCCGCCGAGGCCTCGGCGGTCACGGCCCGCGCATTTCGGGCAGCCGAGACGGCCGGCCTTCAGGTGGCCACCTGGACCGTGACGCGCCGCGCCGCCTATCGGCGGTTCGCTGACCTCGGGGCGGTCGCGATCTGCGTGGAAGGTGAGGCGCTGACCGGCTAGGATCCGCCGGTCGGGACGGGGTCGGAGCCCGGCCGATCGGACGCCTATCCTCGAACCGACACGCAGCGCACCAAGCACGGACGCGCCACGGGAGGCGACGATTGGCTGGACCGGACCGGGCCGACGTGGTGGTCGTGGGGGCCGGCACGATCGGAGGCTGGGCGGCCACCTTCCTCGGCGAAGACGGCGCCGGTCGGGTCGTCGTCCTCGAGCGCGGCCTGGCCGGACAGGGGGCGAGCAGTCGCGCCGCCGGGATCGTGCGAGCCCAGGGCGGCACGCCCGCGACCGTCGCCCTCGGACGCTGGTCGATCGCGTTCTACAACGGCCAGGCCGCTCGCTACGGGACCGACTCGGGCTTCCGCGAGCTCGGCTACCTGATCATCGCGATCACGGCCCGGGACGAGCGCGATGGCCGCGCCCGGGTCGCGATGCAGCAGGGCGAGGGGCTGGCGGTCCGCTGGCTCGGCGCGGCCGAGGCCTGCCGGGTCAACCCGACGCTCAGCCCCGACGGGCATCGCGGCGGGAGCTACATCGAGACCGATGGGGCGATCGACCCGCCACGCAACGTCCGGGCCTACTCCCAGGCGATGCGCCAGGCGGGCGTCGAGCTCCGCGAACGGACCGCCCTGACGGGCGTCCGGATCGATCGCGGCCGGGTGACCGGCGTCGAGACCAGCGCAGGCCCGATCTCGACGGAACGGGTCCTGCTGACCGGCGGCCCGACCCTGCGCGACGTCGGACGGCTGGCCGGCCTGGCGATCCCGGCCGGCGCGGTTCGCCACCAGGTCGCGGTGACCGAGCCGCACCCGGCGTTCGACGTCGACCGGCTGCCGATGGTCTTCGACCTCGCCCGGGGTCTCTACTGGCGGCTCGAGGAGGGCGGCCTCCTGTTCGGGATGAGCAACCCGGCCGAGCTGCCCGGCCCGGCCCGCGAGATCGACTGGCCGTACCTCCGGCGGATGCGCCGCCGGCTCGATGCGCTCGTCCCGGCGGCGCGCGGCCTCGGCCTGCGCCGGGCCTGGGCGGCGACGATCGACTTCACGCCCGACCACCTGCCGATCCTCGGCCCGGCGATCACGCCGGACGGCGAGCGGATCGATGGTCTGTGGGTCGCCTCGCCGGGCGGTCACGGGATGATGTGGGGACCGGGCGTGTCGCGGGTCGCCGCCGACCTCGTCCTGCGCGGCCGGAGCGAGCTCATCGACACGACCGAGCTCGGGCTCGACCGGTTCGACGCCAGGGGCCGGAGCCGCCTGGCGACCGACCCGATCGCGCTGCCGTTCCCGGTCGCCGCCGGCGACTGACCGACCGGGGCAGGTTCGTCAACCCAACAACCGCTTGACCTTCAAGTGACTTGAAGGTGTACGGTCTGGCCATGGCCGTCATCGTGCTCCCGGCATGAGGGTCTCCGAGCTGGCCCAGCGCGCCGGCATTGCCGCCTCGGCGGTGCGCTGGTACGAGTCGGCTGGCATCCTGCCGCCCCCGACCCGGCAGCCCAACGGCTATCGCGAGTACGTCGAGGAAGACCTCGCCCGCCTGCGCCTGGTCGTCAGCCTGCGCCGGCTCGGGCTCGGACCGGAGGACGCCGGCCGGGTGGCCCGGCTCTGTCTCGAGCGGGGCGAGGTCGACCGCGACCTGGCGCCGCTGATCGCCGAGCAGCGCGAGGCGATCGCTCGCCAGCGCGACGACCTCGATCGGCTCGACGGCGAGCTCGTCGATCTGGAAGCGACCATCGCCGCCGCGGGTCGAGCCCGTCGCGGCAGAAAGGAACGACCGATGTCGGAGGCTCCGATCCGAGTCCTGTTCGTGTGTACCGGCAACAGCGCCCGGAGCCAGATCGCCGAGGCCGTCCTCGGTCGGGTTGGCGGCGGCGACTTCGAGGCGTTCTCGGCCGGGACCGCGCCGAAGGGTGTCAACCCGTACACGACCCGCGTTCTCGCCGATGCCGGGATCGACTGGTCGGCCGCCCGGAGCAAGTCCGTTGACGAGTTCGAGGGCTCGTCATTCGACTACGTGATCACGGTCTGCGATCGCGCCCGGCAGACCTGCCCGGTCTTTCCCGGCTCGTACAACTCGCTTCACTGGGGACTCGAGGATCCGGCCGAGGTCGACGGGACCGACGCCGACAGGCTCGCCGCGTTCAAGCGAACGTACCTCGAGCTCCACCAGCGGATCAGGCCGTTCGTCGAGGTCGCCCTGCGAGCGGCGGGTCGCGGCCGTCACGCAACGATCGCCGGTTGAGGTCGGCGGCACTGGCCCTTCCCCCGCTGGCCTGCGCATTCGGGCCGAATGGACCGTGCGACACCTCACGAGTTCGTGTGATATTCAGCTCGTGAACAAGGCGTCGGGTCCGATCATCGAAGGAGGCAGGATGACTGCCGGATCGAGCCAGGACGCCGCCCGATGACCGCCCGCCTGCTGGCGAAGCTCGAGGACTTCCGCCTGCTTCCGTTCTTCGTCCTCTTCAGCATGGCGATCGGGATCGCGATCGGAAACGCGCTGTCGATCTCGGACTTCGCACTCACGCCGCCGATCGACTCGATCAAGTCGATCGCGAACGGGACCTTTGAAGCCACGGTTCCGAACCTGCTTTCGCTCGGCGTTCCGATCGGCCTGTTCGCGATGATGTACCCAGCAATGACGAACATCCGGCTCGACGAGGTCGGGCAGGCCGCCCGGTCGCCGCGCCAGCTGCTCGTGCTCCTCGGCTTCAACTACCTCGTCGCGCCGTTCGTCATGCTCGCTCTCGCGAACGCCTTCGTCAGTGACCCCGAGCTGCACACCGGCCTCGTCCTGTACGGCCTCGCACCGTGCATCGCGATGGTGATCATCTTCACCTACCTCGCCCGCGGCAACGCCGCCATGGCGCTCGTCTTCGTCGCCCTTAACTCGGTCATCCAGATGATCCTCATCCCGGTCTACGCGCGACTGCTGATCGGGAACGTCAGCTTCGACGTGTGGGTCGTCGCCCAGAGCGTGGTCCTGTACCTCGGGCTGCCACTGGTCCTCGGGGTCCTGACGCGATACCTCGTGACGAAGCGCGGCGGCGAAGCCGCGATGGACCGGCTCAAGCCGGGGCTCACAGCGATGTCCATCCTGGGCCTGCTGTTCACGCTCATCGTGATGTTCGCGCTCAAGGGCGATCTGATCCTGGAGCGCCCGGCCATCGTGATCGAGATGGCCATCCCGATGGTCCTGTTCTTCCTCGTCATGTTCTTCACGGTCCTGTTCGTGGGCTGGCGACTGCGGTTCTCCTATCCGGATGCCGTTGCTGTCGCGTTCAGCGCCACCGGCCGCGACTTCGAGATCGCCATCGCGATCGCCATCACCGCGTTCTCGCCAACCGTCGCCCTCGCCACCGTCGTCGGACCGCTGATCGAGGTCCCGGTGATGCTGTTCCTGGTCTGGTCGGCTATGCGGCTGGCACCACGCTGGTTCGGGGTGTCGCCCGGTGAGACCTCACCGACGATCGGATCGGCGGGCCCCACTCGACAGGTGGCGTCATGACCGCACGGATTGAGCTGCCGGTCGTTCCGGAGCTCCGACTCCAGATCGCTCCGCCAAACGTATCGGAGGTCGCGGCCGTCGCGGCACTCTTGGGCGATCCGGTCCGCGCCGGCATCCTCGCGATTCTGGCCTCGGGTCCGCACTGCGTCTGCGAGATGGCGGTGGCCTTGAGCGAGCGCCAGAACAACGTGAGCAACCATCTGGCCAAGCTCCGCTGCGCCGGCCTGGTCCGTGCGAGCCGACACAGGGTCGATGCTCGCTGGGTTTACTACGAACGTGATAAAGCAACCTGCGCCGCATCGCTTGAGGCGCTGGGAGCGTTGCTTCGATGACGACGGTGGCGGTCCGCCGTACGCACCTCCGGTTCCGGCCGACGATCGCCCTCGCGGTCGTCGGCAGGCCAGCCTGACTCTTGTCTAACCGCGATGGTCAACCCATCGCAACCGCACTCGGCCGGCGAGCCACGCTGTGGCGCACCGTGGCCGCCGCCCAGAGCCCGATCGTCGCGACGACCAGGATGGCGAGCGTCTGCTCGCCGGCTCCGGTGATGGCGAGCACGCCGCTCACGAACGCTACGAGTCCGGCACCTGACGCCGCGGCCAGATATGCCCTGGATCCCCTCAGGAGCGCCCCGAAGCCCGGGACAACGGCCGATGCGGACGCCAGGAACCCGAGCGCGAGAACGACCATCGCGACCGCTGTGGAGGTGAGTCCGCTGAGCGGACCGGTGAGCCAGAGTCCATAGATGAGCGTCGCCGCCGCGACGAGCACTGTCGCGATGCGGTCCCTTCGAGTCATGTTCATCTCGACCTCCTACGTTTCCGATGCACCTGCGGAGCTGGCGGTCCACCGCTGCGCTCGATACAGCGCGCCGACGATGAGCATCAGGCCGAGCACGATCAGGACGAGGGGACCGACCGCGGTCGTGAGACCGGCGACGCTGAAGATGCCGGCGGCCAGGGCGACGACACCCACGACGACGGTGACGCCCCGGATGGAGAGGCCAAGTCGTGCGCGGGCGACGCTCGCACCGAGCATCACGACCCCGGCCGCGACGAGCCAGGCCCCTTCGGGCATCGTGGGGACGAGGCTGACGGCGCCGATCGCCATGAACAGCAGACCCCACCCGATCGTGTCGATCCGGTCACTCAGGCTGCCCCCGGTCTGACGCTCGACGGTGTGTGCTGTCATCTCAAATCCCCTCGTGCGGGTTACCAGCGAACTCCATAATGAATGAGCGTTCAGGTTCCTTGAAGTGCCATTTGGCATGATCGCAATCACGATGCGTCGGGTCATGATCAGTGAGCCGTGGTTCATCATGGACCGACAGGAGGCCTCGGATGCCCAGGATCAGCTCGCAGCGCGAAGAGGCGACGCGCCAGTCGATTCTCCATGCGGCGCGAGAGGTCTTCGTCGCCAAGGGGTTCCACGACGCGACGACGCACGACGTGGCCCGTGCGGCCGGGCTGTCTGTCGGGTCGATCTACACCTACTTCGCGAGCAAAGACGACCTCATCCGCGAGTGCGTGCTCGCTGCGAACAAGGCGGAGACCGACGCCGTCATCCGGGACGTCCGCTCTGACGGCACGGCGCGTCACAAGATCGCCCGAGCCATCGCGGGTTGGTACCACTACACGATCGAGGCGCCGGGCGTGCCCGCCTTCCTCGCCGAGGCGTGGGCGGCCGCGTCGCGCAAGCCGCTCATTCGAGACCTCGTCCTCCGGCGACGCGAGCGGATCGTCACAGTCGCGACCATCGTCCTCCAGCAAGGCGTGTCGGGCGGGGAGCTCGCGGCCGATCTGGATGTCGACGCGACGGCTCGCGCCCTGACGGCGCTGCTCGATGGTGTCGTCCTTGAGTACATCGCGTCCGGCGCGCCGCCATCCCGGTCGGACGTCGAGCGACGGGCCCTGCTGCTGCTCGGGCCGCCGGCCCATGGACGATCGGCTGTGGATGGCAGATGACCGCAGGCGGGACGCACCGAGCCTGCGATCTCGATCCTAATCGCCCAGGAGGGCCGCTGGCGAGGCGTCAGGATCGAACTCGGCGCCCTCCGGCTGGGACAATCGCGCCACCTCGTGTGTCGCTAGGTCCGACCGGCGGCCTGACCCAACCCTGATCGCTCCGTCGGCCCTGGCTCGGTGGCAAGCGATCGCCGCGTGATCACGAGGATCGCCGCAAGAACGATCGCAATGCCCACCCACTGACTCGGCTCGAGGCGCTCGCCGAGGAACAGGAAGCTGCCGGCGACCCCGAAGACGGGGATCAAATAGAACGACACCGCCGCGATTGAGGCCGGTGCTCCGCGCAGGCCCGACAGGTAGAACCAGTACGCCAGCGCGTAATACAGAACGCCGGATGCGATCGCGCTGGCCCAGCCGGCCGCGGTCACGTCATCGGGCGGAGCTCCACCACCGATCAGCCAGGCCAGGACGACCAGGGCAGTGGCGAACGCGAGGGCGTGGACTTGCTGGGAGGCGACGACCTGGGTCGTCGAGTCGGCGCTCGGGAGCCACCGGCGCGCAATCACGGTGTATGCGGCGCAACAGGCCACACCGGCAAGGGTGAGGAGGACTCCGATCGGGCTACCCCCGCCCGCCGGCTCGTAGATCAGCAGCAGCATGCCCCCGACCGCGATCAGGGACAGGACGACGAGTGATGGGGCGATTCGCTCGCGCAGGAACCAGGCCGCCAGGAAAAGGATGAGGAGCGGCTCGATCGCCCAGAGCATCACTGACAGGCTGGCGGTGATTGAGGCGAGACCGAGCAAGCTGAGCGCGTACGCCAGGCCGGGGTTGAGCAGGCCGAGCCGACCGAGGATCGGGGACGCTGACCGGTCTCGGAAGGGAACTCGTCGCCAGCGCATCAGGACCGCCAGCGCGGCCAGGCTCGCTCCGAGCTGGATCGGGAGGAGGGTGAGCGGCGGGATCTCGTCGATCGCCCGCTTGCTGACCACGGTGCCGATCCCCCAGCAGGCAGCGGCCAGGATCAGGGCAAGGACGGTTCTCCGCGAGATGGACGGGGCAGACATGAGCAGGCTCCGTGGACGACAGGGCGGCGGTTGGGCAGCGTGGTTGCCATCCATCCGCCGTCGCTCACCTTCCTCACACCGCAGGCTTCGTCGCTCTGACGATCGCGGCGAACATCCCGTCGCCGACCTCGTGGGTCGGGCGGACGGATACGTCGGTCAGGCCGGCGGCGGTCAGCCCGCGCTCGTACTCCTCGAACGACAGGGCACCCGCGATGCAGCCCGCGAAGCTGCCACGTTCGGCGCGCTGGTCCGGCGTCAGGTCGTCCCGGGCGACCACGTCGCTGACGCCCAGCCGGCCGCCGGGCCGCAGGACCCGGGCGATCTCGTCGAGAACCGCCGACTTGTCGGCCGCGAGGTTGATCACGCAGTTGCTGATCACCACGTCGACGCTCGCGCTCGGCAGCGGGATCGCCTCGATCGTGCCCTCGACGAACTCGACGTTGGTCGCGCCGGCCTCGGCGGCGTTCCGGCGCGCCAGCTCGAGCATCTCGGGGGTCATGTCCAGGCCGATCGCCCGGCCGGTCGGGCCCACCCGTCGTGCGGACAGCAGGACATCGATCCCGCCACCCGACCCGAGATCGAGCACGGTCTCGCCGGGTCGGAGATCGGCAACGGCCGTCGGGTTGCCGCAGCCCAGGCTGGCGAGGGTGGCGGCGTCCGGGAGGACTGCGCGCTCCGCGGCGTCATAGAGCTCGGCCCCGTACGGATCTCCGGCCGAGGCGGTTGAGCAGCACCCGTCGCCACCGGCCGAGGGGCCGCAGCAGGCGGCCGCGTCAGCACGACGGTTCGCCTCGAGGGCCTCGCTCGGTGGGGCCGAGGGATCGAGGACGGAGAGCGCAGCCTCGGCGTAGCGGGCGCGGACGTCGTCATGGATGCGCTGCGACTCGTTCATTGGGAAGCTCCTTGGCTGGTGGCGCCCGCGTCACTCGTGAGTCGTCTGTCAGTGTGCGACCAGATATCGATACTTGTCAATATAGACCATTGTCGATATGATGGCAACATGCCAAAGCGCTCGACCGATCCCGACATCCGCCTTCTCGCCGCCCTGGCCGACCCGACCCGGCTGGCGATCGTTCGTCAGCTGGCCGGCTCGTCCGAGGTCTGCGCCTGCGACTTCGGCTCGTGCTGCGACGTGAGCCAGCCGACCGTGTCGCACCATCTCAGGGTGCTCCGCGAGGCCGGGGTAGTCATCGATGAGCGGCGTGGCACCTGGGTCTGGTACCGCCTCGCGCCGGACGCCGCGGGGCGCCTCGCGGCGATCGCCCGCGATCTCGTCCCCGGCAGCTTCATTCCGGCGACACAGGTCGGCCGGGGTGCGCCGCGCCCGACGCCCGCCAACTAGCCCTGGGCGGGGATCAGCTCGGGGGGCAGCAGCCAGCGCAGCACGCCGCTGGCCGGCTCCATCGGCCGGGGCAGGTCGACCCGCGCGATCGAGCCTTTCCGCATCGGAACCTCGGCGGCTCCGACGAGCAGCGCGAGAAGCTCGCTGAAGTCGGGATCGTGGCCCACGATCACCGGCCGGCTCGGGTTCCCGGCGGCGGTCAGGATCCGCTCGAGATCGGCCAGGGTCACGGTTCCGGCGAGGCGATCCTCGAGGATCGCCTCGACCCCGAGGCGGCCGGCGACGAGCTCGGCGGTCTCGCGCGCCCGGACCTTCGGCGAGGTCAGGACCGAATCGGTCGTGAAGCCCGTTCGGGCCAGCAGGTCGCCCAACCGCTCGGCCTGGGCGCGACCCTTGGCCGACAGCGGGCGGTCGAAGTCGGCGCCCTTCCACTTCAGCGGGTCGCCGGCGTGGGCGTGACGAAGCAGGTGGAGCTCGAGGGTGGCCATCACCGGTCAGTGTGTCGCCAGAGACGGGCCGAGCGCAAACGCCGTCGTCGCGGCGGAGCGCCGCCGGTCAGTGGACGGTGACGGGCTGGGTCCTGCCCGAATCCCGGAGCGCCGTCTCGACGAAGGGACGGATCAGCTGAGCCAGCTGGAGGCGGGTCCGCCGGAACGCGCCGAGCTTCTCCTCGTCGGTGCCTTCGATCTCGGCCGGGTCGACGAGCCCCCAGTGGAGCGACTCGTACGCGCCCGGAAAGACCGGACAGGACTGGCGGGCGCGGTCGCAGACCGTGATCACGTAGTCGAACGAGTCGTCCCCGAAGTCGGTCACCGACTTGCTCTCGGCGCCCAGCCAGTCGATCCCGATCTCGGCCAGGACCCGGATCGTCAGCGGATGGACCCCGCGTGGCTGGGTCCCGGCCGACTCGACCGCGAAATCGGGCCCGCCGATCCGCTCGAGGAGGGCTTCGGCGATCTGGCTCCGTGCCGAGTTCCCGGTGCACACGAACAGGACTCGGATCGGCTCATGCGCCCCGGCCCTGTCCGCGCTCACGGGTTGAGGTCGACGATCTCGCCGGTGGCCAGGAACACGATGTCCTCGGCGATGTTCGTGACTCGGTCGCCGATCCGCTCGAGGTAGTGGGCGGCGAACAGGATCCGCGTGCCGGGGTCCACGTTGGCCGGATCGGCCCGCATGAGGGTCAGGGTCTCCTCGAAGATCCGGTGATACAGCTCGTCGACCTCGTCGTCGCGGGCAGCCACGGCTCGCGCGGCACCCTCGTCGATGTCGACCAGCGCCCCGAGGATGCCCCGGACGAGCGACGCGGTCAGCTTGGCCATCGCCGGCAGCTCGGCGTAGGCCCCGATCGGCGGGAACGGCGCTAGCTTGCGGGCCTGCTTGGCGACCGAGGCGGCATGATCGCCCATCCGCTCGAGCTCGTAGCTGACGTGGTCGAGCGAGAGCAGGAAGCGCAGGTCGCGCGCAACCGGCTGTTGGGTCGCGATCACGGTCGCGATCTGGGACGACAGGTTGAACTGGGCCTCGTTGATTGCCCGGTCGTCCTGGATGACCTGGAGGGCTCGCTCCGCGTCGTGGTGGATGAGCGCATCGAGGGCGGCCAGGATCTGCTCCTCGACGAGGATGCCCATCCGCAGGACGGCGTCCTTGATCGCACGTTCGCCGCGGTCAAGTTGCGGCCGGACGGAGGTCCGGTGCCACCGGCGATCGTGGCCACCTGGTCGTGGACGAGGTCGGAGGTCGTGCCGTTCGTCGGTCATGGTGCTCTCTCAGCCGAAGCGACCGGAGACGTAGTCCTCGGTCAGTTGGTTCTGCGGGTTCGTGAAGATGTCATTGGTCACGCCGTTCTCCACGACATAACCCGCTCGGTCCTCGCCCATCGTGAGGAACACGGTGATGTCCGAGGCCCGCGCCGCCTGTTGCATGTTGTGGGTGACGATCACGATCGTGTACGTCGTTCTTGAGCTCGTTCATGAGCTCCTCGATCTGGAGCGTGGCGCCGAGGATCGAGCGCGGAACACGGCTCGTCCATCAGGACGATCTCCGGGTCGGTGGCGATGGCCCGGGCGATGCACAGGCGCTGCTGCTGACCACCGGACAACGACAGGCCGGACTGCTTGAGCTTGTCCTTGACCTCGTTCCACAGGGCGGCCCGTCGGAGGCTCCGCTCCACGAGCTCGTCCATGTTCCCACGGTACCCATTGATCCGTGCGCCGAAGGCGACGTTGTCGTAGATCGACTTGGGGAATGGGTTCGGCTTCTGGAAGACCATCCCCACCCGGCGCCGGACCTCGACCGGGTCGACCTGCGAGGCGAACAGATCCTGACCGTCGAAGAGGATCTTGCCCTCCATCCTGAAGCTCGGGATCAGGTCGTTCATCCGGTTCAGCGTCCGAAGCAGGGTGCGTCTTGCCACAGCCGGACGGGCCGATGAGGGCCGTGATCTCACGCTGGGCGACCCGCAGGTCGACGTCGCGGACCGCCCGGAACGAGCCATAGAAGCAGGACACGCCGTGCAGCTCCATGGCGAGGTCGGCTGGAGACCGGGCGGCCAGCGCCTGGGCTGCTTCCTGGCGCTCCTCGTCGCCGCGAACGACCGCGATTCGGACCGGCGACCCGTCAGCTCCTTGGCCGTCGGTCGCTGGCTGCACGACCTGTCGGTGGGTGGCCGGAGCTTGGGGCGCCGGGGCGTCGGTGGTGGGGCCGGGCAACGGAGTCTCCTCTACCACTGGATGTTACGCGACAGCCGCGCGCGCACGATCAGCGCGAGCGCGTTGAGCATGAGCATGAGCACGAGGATCACGATGATCGTTGCGGCAGCGATTCCCTGGAAATCGGCCTGTGGGCGCGACGCCCACTGGAACACCTGGATCGGCAGGACGGTGTAACCGCCGTCAAACGGCTGCGGCAGGAACGTCACGAACGTGACGGCCCCGACAAGGATCAGTGGCGCCGTCTCACCGATCGCCCGGGCCATCGCCAGGATGATCCCGGTCATGATCCCGGGCGCCGCCCCGGGCAGGATCGTCCCGCGAACCATCTGCCAGCGAGAGGCACCGAGGGCGTAGGCGCCCTCGCGCTGGGAATCCGGGACCGCGCGAAGCGCCTCGATCGTGGCGAGGATGATCACGGGGAGGATCAGCAGGACGAGCGTCAGGGCCCCGGTGAAGATCGTGTAGCCAAAGCCGAGTGCCCGGGCGAACAGCGCGAGTCCGAAGATGCCATAGATGATCGATGGGACGCCGGCCAGGTTGGAGATGTTCGTCCGGAGAAGCCGATTCACGAAACTGTCTTGAGCGTATTCCTGCAGGTACACGGCGGCGGCCACCCCGACCGGGAAGGCCATCAGGCCGACCAGGATGGTGATCTGGATCGAGCCAACGAGCGCGGGCAGGATGCCAGCCGCCTGTGGGCGTCGTGACGGGACGCCAGTCAGGAAGTCCGCGTCGAGCCATGGCAGGCCCTCGCGCAGCACGTCGTAGAGGAGCAGGACCAGGGCCAGCAGCAGGATGAAGATCGCCAGAAGACAGAGTCCCAGGAAGATGGTCCCGCCCAGCTTGCGCCTCGCGAGACCCGGTTCGAAGCGGTGGCTGTCCGCGGCGACGGCTGACGAAGCGCTCATTCGTAGGCGTTCCTGAACCTGGCGATGACCCGGTTGCTGATCACGTTGAGCACGAACGTCATGAGGAAGAGGACCGAGGCAACGGCGAACAATGACTTGAACTGGATCGAGCTCTGCGGGGTGTCACCGAGACTGATCTGGACGATGAACGCTGTCATCGTCTGAATACTCTCGCGCGGATCGAAGGACAGCTGCGGGTTCGTTCCTCCGCAGAGGACCACGATCATCGTCTCGCCGATCGCCCGGGACATGGCCAGGATGATCGAGGCCATCACCCCGGACAACGCTGCCGGAAAGACCACCTTTCGGACGACCTCGAACTTGGTTGCACCCATGGCGTACGCGCCCTCGCGTAGCCCGCGCGGCACCGCTCGCATCGCATCCTCCGACAAGGAGGCGATCACCGGAGTCACGAGCAATCCGACCATCAAGCCGGCCGACAGTGCGTTGAACGTTCCGACACCGAACAGCGGCTTGAGCACCACCGGGGTTAGGAAGTTGATCGCGAAGAACCCCAGGACAATGGTGGGGATGCCGGCGATCGTTTCGAGGACCGGCTTCACCAGGTTGCGCGTCCGCATCGACGCGTACTCCGCGAGGAAGACGGCGGCGAGCAGTCCCAACGGAACCGCCACCACGAGCGCGATCACGGCAACCAGCAGCGTTCCCGAGATGAGCGGAAGGATTCCCCAGCGGAACGGAAGAATCGAAGCCGACCAGACGGTCCCCGTGACGAAGTCGACGATGCTCACGAGCTGGAAGAACTCGATCGTCTGGACGACCAGGACGGCAACGATTCCAATCGTGGTCAGGACCCCGAGCGCCGCCGCCAGGAACAGCAGTGCCTCGATCGCCCGTTCCCGCCGGTGGGGCGGTCGGACGAGCGAGCGACTCGGCGCTGGCATCGAGGTCATGGACGACTCCGACTGAACGGCCCGAAGCGCCGATCCGACGCGATGGCGGATCGGCGCTCGGAGATTCGGCTAAACCTACTTCACCGCGGCGGCCAGAGCATCCTGCGACTTCTTCAGGACATCCGCAGTCGCCTCGATGTATCCGACTTCATCTACGAAGCTGTTGACGTTGTCGAGGTAGTACTTGACGAACGCCGCGAATTCGGGCCGCGCGAGGGCCTTGGTCGACGGATAGATGAACAGCGGCCGGCTGAGCGGCTTGTACGTTCCGTCGGCGATCGTCTCCTTCGACGGGGTGATGCAGCCGCCTCCGCTGTCGATCGGCACGATCTTGATCTTGTCTTTGTTCTCCTCGTAATAGGCGAACCCGAAGTACCCAAGGGCGTCCTTGTCGCCGGCAACGCCCGTCACGAGGGCGTTGTCATCCTCCGACTGCGTGTAATCGGACCGGCTCTGCTTGGCCTTGCCGTTGATGACCTCGGTGAAGTAGTCGAACGTGCCCGAATCGGCACCTGGTCCGAATAGCTTGATCGGGTCGGCCGGGAAGCCCGCCCGGACATCGGCCCAGGTCTTCACCGTGCTGCCGGTATCCCAGATCTTCTTGAGCTCGGCGGTCGTCAGGCAGTCGACCCAGGTGTTCTGCGGGTTGACCAAGACCGACAGCCCGTCAGTGGCGACTCCCAGCTCGAGCCAGCTGACTCCGGCTTCCTTGCACAGGGTCTCCTCGGACTTCGCATCCGGGGTGTCCTTGGAGGCCGGAGTGATGGGACGAGAGGCGTCATTCATGTCGGTCTCGCCACTGCAGAACTTCTTGAACCCGCCGCCGGTTCCGGCGAATGCAGCGGTGACCTTGACGCCGGGGTTGGCCTTCTGGAACTCCTCGGCAACGGCCTCGGTGATCGGGTAGACCGTGCTCGAGCCGTCGATGTTGACCGAGCCGGTCAACGGCGCCGACGATGACGGTGCAGACGCCGACCCGCTCGTTGGAGCGGTGGTCGGTGCCGTCGACGGAGCGGTCGTGGTGCCCGAGCTCGAGCAGGCGCCGATGACGAAGGCGGCCGCGAGCGCCAGGGCGCCGAGGCGCTTGGGGTTGGTGATCGTCACGTCGATCTGGTCCTCCTCATGGCGGACATCCTCGCCCGCCTAACGTGGTCGATGAACATCTCGAGGGTCCGTCGTCGCCGTGAACGGGCGGTCAGCGCGGCATTGGCCGTTTGTTAACAAAGCGGGCCCCGACGAGGGTGGGCGGTGCGCCGACGCACCGGACCGCCGGCTGCCGCTGGTGCACCGAACGTACCGGCCCGCCCGCGGTCGGCCGGAAGGTGGCAGGATGGAGCGGTCAGCCCGACAAGTGCCCGCTCGGAGTGCCCGCAGGGAGTGCCCGCCATGGGGAAGTCATCCGCGCAGCGTGAGTACGACCAGGCCGACCGCGCCTTCCGCAAGGCCTGGAAGCTGCTCGATCGCATCGAACGGCGGCTCGAGGATGCCCGGGCCGAGGAGCGCAAGAGGATCCGTCAGCTCGGCGATGGCAGCGGTCCCGACGCCGCCCATCGCGCCGCCCAGCTCGAAGTCGTCGCGGGCCGAGGTCGTCGAGATCGAGCGCCTGTTGACGGAGCTGACGGACCTCATGGCGCGACACGCCCGGATGACGACCGGCCAGACCGTCCAGGACGTCGCGACCTCGGTCGCCGCCGAGATCAAGGACGAGGCCGCCGAGGCGCCGGTGCTGTCGACGCCGGCTACCAGGCGCAACCGCCACCACCGGCCGCGCCGCCGCCCCGCCGAGGCCCAGGCCGGTGCGCCGGAGCCCGTGGCGGATCAGCTCGAGGCCGAGGTTGCCGAGCCTGCCGACGCCCAGGCAGCCGAGCCGGCAGTCGCGGCCGGCCCCGCGGCGCAATCGCCACCACCGCCCGCGGCGCCGCCCGGCCGAAGGTGCCGACTCTGCCGGCACGCCCGCCGAGCCCGAGGCGTTCAGCGAGCCCGAGACGCCGGAGCCAGAGCGAGAGCCCGAGCCCGAGGCGGCAGCCGCGACCGAGCCCGAGACGCCAGAGCCAGAGCCCGAGCCCGCGCCGCCGCGCCGTGTCCGAGCCGCACGCGCCCGAGCCGCGAGACGCCCGAGCCGCAGGCGCCCGAGCCGCAGGCGCCCGAACCGCAGGCCTCGGAGCCCGAGCCGCAGGCGCCCGAACCGCAGGCCTCGGAGCCTGAGCGCGAACCGGCAGCCGCGATCGAGCCCGAGCCGCCGGAACCCGAGCCAGAGCCGGAACCCGACGCGCCGGAGATCGCTGCGGTCGAACCCGATGGGCACGAGCCGGAGGCGGCTTCCGCTCCCGAGCCGGAGGCCCAGGCACAGCCCCGCGAAGGCGTCGAGACGGCCGCCGCGGGCGGGGGCCCCGATGAGTCGAGTGCGCCCCAGACCTCGAACCCGGAGACCCCGAACCCGGAGCCGATCATCCAGCTTCCATCACCGGCCATCGCCGACGGGCCTGACGCCTCAGAGCCGCCCGAGGCCACGCAGGCGCGCGATCCCTGGGACAACGTCGAGTGGTCGGAGCCCGCCGACCGCCCCGAATCGGGAGGGTCCGCGGAGGCGTGAGCGCCCCGCGCCGGGCGGCGGCGGTCGACATCGGTTCGACCTCCGTCCACCTTCTCGTCGGCGAGCTGTCGGCTGGCCGGCTCGAGCCGATCGTCGATCTCTCGGAGATCCTCGGCCTCGGCGCCCAGGTGGGGGCCCACGGGTACCTCGGGTCGGAGGCGCGCGACGAGCTCACCCGGACCCTCGCGGAGTACGTGCGGGAGAGCTGGCGACAGGGCTGCACGGCCACCGCCCTCGTCGGTACGGATCCGCTCCGCCACGCTGCCGATGCCGCCAGGGCCTGTCGCGAGATCGAGCTCGCGACCGGCCAGCCCGTCCACGTGCTCGACCAGGCCGAGGAAGGCGCCCTCACCCTGCTCGGCGTGGATCCCGATCGCGGCAACGGCGAGCTCTCGGTGATCGACATTGGCGGGGGCAGCACGGAGATCGTCCAGGCCGGTCCTGACGGCATCCGGTCGATCGTGGGCCTGCCACTCGGAGCGTCACGGCTGTCGGCCGTGGTCGGCGCCGACGATCCGCCGACTGCCGATCAGGTCGTGGCGCTCCGGCGCGAGGCCGACCGGATCCTGGCGGGGGCGCCCGATCTCGAGCTCGGTGAGGTGGTCGCCGTCGGCGGAACGGCCTACGGCGTCGCCCGCGTCGCGACCGGCCCGGGAACCGGTGAGCGGGTCGTCGACGCCGAGGGCATCGCCCTCGCCCTCTCGATCACCGGGCGCGAGCGCTCCGCCCACGTCGCCGAGCTGTTCGGGCTCAATCCGCGCCGGGCGCGGATCCTGCCCGCCGGCGCCGCGATCGTGGCCGCGATCGCGGCCCGGTACGGGATCAACCGGATCAGGGCGTCAGAGTTCGGGATCCGCGAGGGTCTCGTCCGGGCGGTGCTCGCCGATCCGATCGCATGGCGCGACCGGCTCGCGCGGGTGGGGCCGACCGCCGGCTAGAGCGCCGCGATCGTTCGCCCGAGCGCCCGTCGGAACGTCAGACCGGCCACGCTCCGCCAGGGCACGCCGACCGTGCGCTTGAGGCGGGCCACCTCGCGCTCGCGGAACACGAGGTAGCGGCTGATGGCCGACGCCTGGAGGTCGTTCAGGTCGCCGGCGTGCTCGACGAGGAACGCCCTGGCCATGTGGGCAGCGACGTCGGCGTCGTTCATCGCGCCGAGATGGTCCTGGAGCGCGACGACCCGCGAGATGAGCGCCGGCGCCTCCGGCCCGAGCGCCTCGCGCACGAACTCGAGCGTGTAGCGGAGGCGTTTCGCCTCGATCCGCAGCTGGTGGAGGGTCGGCACGTCGGCCCATTTGAGCACGGACTCGTACGCCCGAACGTGCTCGTATGCCAGCCAGATCCGCGACCCGGCAGTATCCCGGACCCGATGCGGGCTGGTCGGATCGACCGGACGGACGGCCGCGCCCGGGGTCACCGCGAAGTCGCGGTAGTCCTCGAGGAAGCGCTGGTAGCCACCCGAGTCGAGCTCGTTGACCAGGAGCCGGCGACCGGCGTCGCGCTGCTCGCGCCAGCTGTCGAGGAGTGGATCCAGGCCATCACGCTCGAGCGCGGGCAGGGCCGCGGCGAAGGCCTCGGTCGCCTGGATCAGGACGTCGAGGTCGCGGACGGTCCCGAGCCGCGCGGCGACGATCCGGAGCCGCTTCCGGAACCTGGCTGTCCGATCGGGACGGAACCCGTCGCCGAACACGCGCCAGGCGGCCCGCATCCGGCGCGTCGACACGCGCATGGCGTGGAGCTCCTCGGGGTCGACCCCTTCGCGGGTGCCGGCCTCGCGAGCCATCATCCGGGCGAGGTGGAAGCGGATGACCTTGCGCCCCGCCTCGGCATGGAGGTCGTCGCCGGTGACCCCGGGCGTCTTGCCGATCGGGAGCTCGCCGGCCGCCTCGACGGCCAGCGGGCTGCCGAGGACGACCGGCTCGACCGCCTCGGCCTCGGCGATGAGCTCCGGGGCGTCCTCGAGCGCCTCGAGGTCGATGACCCGGCCCTCGATCGGCCCGTCCTCCGACGATTGCCCGACTGCCGGCGGCGCCTGCCGGGGAGCGGTGCGGGCCGCTCGCTCTCGACGGCGACGTCGGGCCCGGCGTCGAGAGCGCCGAGGGGCAGGTCGGTGTCCGTGCCGAGATCGGTGCCGAGGTCCTCGGCGTGGACAGCTTCGTCCGCCTCGGTCTCGGCTTCGTCGTCATCGAGCACGAGATCGTCGGGTGGGGTCTCGGGCTCCCGGGCCGGCTCGGTGTCGATCGCGACCTCGGACCCGGTGGCTGCGGGCTCGGTGGGTGGGGTCGCCCGGGCGGTGGTCTCGGCCGGCTCGGTCACGGTCCGGCGGGGAGTCGATGGCCGCCGTCCGGCGGTCCGGCTCGCGGCGAGCAGCGCACGATCGAGCTTCGAGCCGGCCGATGGGCTCAGGCCATGGTGCCCGTCGAGCAGTGCCTGGAGTGGTGCCAGGCTGGCCAGCGACCCGCGCTTGAGCTCGAGCTCGAGCTCGAGGAACCGCTCGACGACCCGACCGCGGGCCACGACGTCGACTTCGTCGAGGCTCAGCTCGACGGCACTTTCGCCGTCCGGCAGCTCGAGGTCGCGCCGGCGCCGGAACTGGCGGATCGTGACGAGCTCGACGAGCGGAGCGTCGCCGCACAGCTCGAGGATCAGCGAGCGGGCCGCCGACGGAGGCCAGCCGGCGACGTCCGACGTCCGGTCGGCCGGACCCTCGAGCTCCTCGCGCTGGTGGAGCGAGCCGTCGCCGCCGCCGGTCGACTTGACCGACACGATCGTGTCGTTCGCCGCTGTCCGGAGTCGCGCCGCGAACCCGGCCCGGGCGAGCGCGCCATCGGCGGAATCGACGTACCGATCCTCGTGCTGGGTCGGGCGCGGCGCCCCCATCGCCCGGAAGCCCGCCAGGGTCTCCGCGTTGAGCAGCCGCTCGCCGATCGTCCGGTCGGCGACCGCGTACTTCAGCTCGATCTCGACCGGTCGCTCGACCGTCATGCGCGCGGGTCCAGCGACCCGGTTCCGGATCCGGGCCGACGAGCGATCGCCCCTTCGTGAGCGGCCTCGAGGGTCATCGCCTTCTTGGCCGCAAACGTGTCGACGCTGCCCTCGCTCCCGGTGAGCTCCTCGGTCCGGCGCCAGACCGCGTCGGTCCCGAGCTGCCATGAGCGCCGGTCGTCGGCCAGCATCAGCTCGATGATCTCGGCGATCCGCACCCGGGCCTCGAGATCCTCGACCGGGACGACCGCCTCGACCCGTCGGTCGAGGTTCCGCTCCATGAGGTCGGCCGAGCCGATGTACCACTCCTGCTGACCGCCGTTGGCGAAGCCGAAGATCCGGGAGTGCTCCAGCAGCTCGCCGACGATCGAGCGGACGCGGATCCGCTCCGACAGGCCGGGAACACCGGGCCGGACCGAGCAGATTCCGCGGACGATGAGGTCGATGTCGACGCCGGCCTGGCTGGCCCGGTAGAGCGCCTCGATCGAATCGGGGTCGACGATCGCGTTGAGCTTGAGGACGATCCGCGCTTCCTTGCCGGCCCTTGCGTACTCGATCTCACGCTCGATCAGGCCGAGGATCCGCGAGCGAAGGCTGTGCGGCGCGACGAGCAGCCGGCGGAACTCGCGCTGACGCGACAGGCCGGTGAGCACGTTGAACAGGTCGGTCGCGTCGGCCCCGAGCTCGGGCCGGCAGGTCAGCAACCCGAGGTCGACGTACAGCCGGGCCGTCCACGGGTTGTAGTTGCCGGTCCCGATGTGGACGTAGCGGCGAAGGACCGTGCCCTCGCGGCGGACGACGAGGGCAAGCTTGCAGTGGGTCTTCAGCCCGACCAGGCCGTAGACGACGTGAGCGCCGGCCTGCTCGAGCTTGCGCGCCCAGACGATGTTCGCCTCCTCGTCGAAGCGAGCCTTGATCTCGACCAGGACGACGACCTGCTTGCCGCGCTCGGCGGCACGGATGAGGTTCTGCACGATCGACGAGTCGCCCGACGTCCGGTACAGGGTCTGCTTGATCGTCAGGACCTCGGGATCCTCGGCCGCCTGCGCGATGAACCGCTCGACCGAGGCGGCGAACGACTCGTACGGGTGGTGGACGAGGATGTCACCCGACCGGATCGCGGCGAACATGTCGGTCGGCTCGTCCTCGTCGGGCGGGACGAGGCGGGCGGGCACCACGGGCGTCCATGACGGCATCTGGAGATCCGGCCGGTCGAGCCCGGCGATCGGCCACAGCCCGGTCAGGTCGAGCATCCCGCTGACCTCGTAGCAGTCCTCGGGCGCCAGGCGGATCCCGTCGAGCAGGATCTGCCGCGTCGCGGCCGGCATGCTCCGCTCGACCTCGAGCCGGACCGCCTCGCCGAAGCGCCGCCGCCGGAGCTCCTCCTCGATCGCCAGCAGCAGGTCGCCCGCCTCGTCCTCCTCGATCGCCAGGTCCGCGTTGCGGGTGACCCGGAACAGGTGGGCGTCGGTGATCTCCATCCCGGTGAAGAGCATGTCGAGGTTGTTGGCGATGATCTGGTCGAGCATGACCCAGGTCCCGGGCTCGACCTCGTACAGCCTGGGCAGCACCGGCGGCACCTTGACCCGGGCGAAGCGGCGCTCGCCGGAATCCGGATCGCGCAGGCCCACGGCGATCGACAGGCTGAGCGTGCTGATGTACGGGAACGGGTGGCCCGGGTCGACGGCGAGCGGCGTCAGGACCGGAAAGATCTCCTCGACGAACCGCTCGCGCAGGCGCGCGTGGTGCTGGGGCACCTTGCTGTACTTGACGATCGAGATGCCCTCGTCCGAGAGCGCCCGGCGGATCTCGGCGAAGGTCGCCGAGTGCTCGGCCATGAGGTGCCGGACGACGGGCCGGATCCGCTCGAGCTGCTCGGCCGCCGACAGGCCGTCGGGTGACAGCCGGGCGGATCGCGCGGCGGCCGCCTGGCGCAGGCCGGCCACCCGGACCTGGAAGAACTCGTCGAGGTTGCTGGCGAAGATCGCCAGGAACTTGACCCGTTCGAGGAGAGGGTTCCGGGGGTCCTTGGCCTGGTAGAGGACGCGGGCGTTCCAATCGAGCCAGGACAGCTCGCGATTGATGTAGCGCAGGCTCGCCTTGGTGGGCACGCGCCGCAGTCGAGCGGGGCGGGCCACGGCTTGAGCGGACCGTGCGGCGGACATCTGAGCGGACGCTCCCTGACTGGCACCCGGGACGCGCAAATCCGGTCGTGGAAGCATGACCGTGCGCGTCGATGGCGGACTAGCGTAGCACGAGGCAGGGCACTCCCCGGCCGGTTCGGATGTCCTATTGACGTCGCCGCCGTCAGTCCTCGGCCACGTAGCGCCGCTCGCCGTTGCGCGGGTCGACGAAGACCCGCATCCGGCGTCCCGTGGATGGATCGACGAAGAGCTCGCTCGTCGGCGCGAACCGCGGATCGAGCTGGCCGGGCGGCTCGCCACCGCCGGGTCCGATCGGGTCACCCGTCCGGTCGGCGGCCGCCGACCGATAGCGGGTCCGCTCGAGCAACAGGACGATGATCAGCCCGCCACCGCACAGGGTCAGGAACAGCCCGCCATTGCCCGGGCCGTTGGCGGCCAGCAGGGTCAGCCCGCCGACGAACGACAGCGCGGCGACCCCGAACAGGACCGAGCGGCTGCAGCCGTACAGGGCGGTCACCGTCGCCTCCTCGTCCCTCTACTCCGCGCGGCTCGGGTCCTGGGCAGCATCGGCCTCCGCGACGACGACGACCGCGGTCCCATAGGCCACGATCTCGGACATCGTGCCGCCGAGCTCGGACGAGTCGAAGCGCATCGAGAGGACGGCGTTCGCCCCCATCAACGTCGCGTTCTGGACCATCCGGTCGATCGCCTGACGGCGGGTGTCCTCGAGCAGCTGGGTGTACTCGTGGATCTCGCCGCCGACGAGGCTGCGCAGTCCGGCGGCGACGTTGCCGGCCAGGCCACGGCTGCGGACGACGAGGCCGAAGACCTGGCCCTTCGTCTCGGTCACGCGGTGGCCTGCGAGGTAGGGGGTCGTGGCGATGATCATCGGGCCTCCCGTGGGCTGTGCGTGGCATGGTCGGGCCGGCCGATCGTCGGACGACCCTCCGCGGTGCGCCGCGCGGTGCACTCGCTGCAGGGGCACATCTCGCGCAGGGCGGCGAACGTGTAGTAGCCGGTGTGATGGCCGTCGCCCCAGGTCGGAGCGATCGCGTACTGGCCGACGAGCTGGAGGTCGACGAGCCGCGTCTGCTCGGCGGTCAGGTCCGGCGCGGAATCGAGCCAGCCCGGCAGGCCGGCCTCACCGCGGCAGAAGGCGCACGGGCACAGCCAGCGGAGCGTCAGCGCGTCGTAGCGCGTCCGATGGCCGTCCCGCCATTCGAGGTCGAGCGTGCCCGCGGCGCGATCGGCGTGGATCGACGCCGGCGCGACCGCACCCGTTGCCGAGGGCGATCCGGGCTGGCTGGCCGTCCCGGCCGGGAGGTCCGTGTTCACGGTCCGATTGTAGGCCTGGTCCGGAGGCGACGGAGCCAGAGGGGATCGGGACGTCCGGCCCTGCCTCGCAGCGAGGACAGCGGCGACAATCGGACCCGATGACGTCCCCCTCGTTCCCGCTCGACGCCCACGCCCGGACGGCCGACGACGTGGCCCGCGGGCTCGCCGTCGACCCGAGCCTCGGGCTCGACCCGGCCGAGGCAGCCCGGCGGGCGGAGACCGACGGCCAGAACGTGCTCGAGGCCGAGCGGCCCGCTCCGGTCTGGCGGCTGGTCGTGCGAGCCGCCAGCGAGCCGTTCGTCATCCTGTTGATCATCTCGGGAGTGCTCGCGGTCCTCCTCGGACAGGTCCGCGACGGCCTGCTCGTCCTGATCGCGCTCCTGCCGATCGTCGGCGCCGACGTGTTCACGGAATACCGCGGCGAGCGAGCGCTCGAGGCCCTCCGGGCGGCGAGCGCGCCAACCTGTCGGGTCCGCCGCGGCGGAACCGTGCTGGACATCCCCTCGGTCGAGCTGGTCACCGGCGACGTCGTCCTCCTCCGGACCGGGGACGTGGTCCCGGCCGACCTGCGACTGTGGCGGAGCGAGGGCCTGCTCCTCGACCGGAGCATCCTCACCGGTGAGTCGGTGCCCGAGCCGGGCCGGGTCGCGCCGGACCCGGCCGGGGCCGAGCTGAGCGAACGAGGGTCGCTCGCCTTCTCGGGCACGAGCGTGGTCGGTGGCCGCGGCGAGGGGATCGTGGTCGCGATCGGCGGGGCGACCGAGGTCGGCCGGATCGCCGGCAGCATCGCCTCCGAGGAGCGCCGTCGCTCGCCGCTCCAGCGCGAGCTCGACCGACTCGTCCGGATCCTGCTCGTCGTCGCGCTCGGGCTGATCGCCTACGTGACGCTGGCGGGCGTCCTGCGCGGGCGCACGCTGGGCGAGAACCTCCTGGCCGGGATCTCGGCGGCGATCGCGGCGATCCCCGAGGAGCCGCCGATCCTGCTCGCGGTGATCCTGGGGCTCGGGGCGTACCGGCTCCTCCGCCGCGGCGTCCTCGTCCGGCGGCTGAATGCCGAGGAGACGCTCGGGGCGGTCGATCTCATCGTCACCGACAAGACCGGCACGCTCACCCGGAACCGTCTCGACGTCGCCTCGATCCGCGGGCTCGATGGTCCGGTCGTGGACCCGCTGGACCAGCATCAGCTCCTCGTCGACGCGCTGCGAGCGGAGGAGGACGCCTGGCATCTCGACGACGGTGTCCTCCCCGGCTCGTTCACGGCCGCCATCGATCGGGCGCTCGACGAGCTGGGAGGGCCGCCGTCGCTCGTGGCGAGCGATCTCATCGGCGGCACCCCGGCCGGCGACGGCAACCCGCTTGCCCGGACCCGAGCCAGGCGGGATGGCCACGTCGAGGAGCTCTGCCTGGGGGCACCGGAGGCGGTGCTCGATCTGGTGGGCAGCACCGACCCGTCGGTCGATCGGGCCGGTTGGCTGGCGGCCGTCGACGCCGGGGCCGAGGCCGGCGAACGGCTGGTCCTGCTGGCCCGGCGGATCGACGACCGGCCATGGGCGATGCGGGCGCTCGTCGGCTTCGCCGATCCGCTCCGGCCGGGGGTCGGAGACGCCCTGGCGATGGCCCGCGGCGCCGGTCTCCAGACGCTCATCGTGACCGGCGACCACCCGCGCACGGCCGCCGCCATCGCCCGGGCGGCGGGGTTGGACTTCGATCGAGTCGCGACCGGGGCCGAGCTGGCCGGCTGGAGCGACGAGCGTCTCGCCCGCGAGCTCGGCGGGCTCCACATCGTGGCCCGCTCGACTCCGGACCAGAAGGAACGGATCGTCCGGGCGGCGCGAGCGGATGGGCGGGTGGTGGCGGTGACCGGCGACGGGGTCAACGACGCGCCGGCCCTTCACGGCGCGGACGTGGCGGTGGCGATGGGCAGCGGGACTGCGGTTGCCCGGGAAGCGTCGGATCTCGTCCTCGGCGACGACTCGTTCGCCACGCTCGTGTTCGGGATCGCCGAAGGTCGGAAGATCGTCGACAACGTCCAGAAGGGCCTCGTCTTCCTCGTCTCGACCCACGTCGCCCTGCTCGGCTTCCTGCTGATCGCCACGACCTTCGGCTTCGATCAGCCACTGCTGCCGCTCCAGATCCTGTGGCTGGAGCTGTTCATCGACCTGTCCACGTCGATCGCCTTCGAGCGCGAGCCGGCCGAGCCCGACCTGATGACCCGGCCGCCACGTCCGGCTCACCGGCCGCTGCTCGACCGCGGCCTCCTGCTCCAGCTGGCCGTCGCCGGGGGGTACAGCGCCGTCGCCGCGCTCATCCTGCTCGCCTATCACGGTGGTGGGGCCGAGCATGCTCGCTGGCTGGCCTACACCGCGCTCGTCGTGAGCCAGGCGGTCCGCGCCTATGCCAATCGCTCGATCCGCGGACCCGTCCATCGGCTCCGACCGAACGGCTTCCTCCTCGCCGCGTCCATCGCGGTCATCGCGGTCCAGGCGGCCATCCCGTACGTGCCGGCCCTCGCCGTGGCGTTCCACGCGACGCCGCTCTACGCGTCCGACTGGGCGCTCGTCGCGATCGTGGCGATCCTGCCGGCGCTGCTCGCCGAGACGGTCCGGACGCTGCGACCCGGCGTCCGCTGGGTGGCCTGACCGAGGAGTCCCAGGCGACCCTCGCCGAATGACCCGCAGACGGTCTCCGCGAGCGCGGGCTATCCTCCGCCCGTGGCCCTCGTCGTCGACAACCTCGTCAAGCGGTTCGGTCCGGTCGTGGCGCTCGACGGGATGGACTTCCGCGTCGAGCCCGGCCAGATCTTCGGCTTCCTCGGCGCGAACGGGGCCGGCAAGACGACCACGATCAGGATCGTCCTCGACCTCCTCCGGCCCGACTCCGGCACGACCAGCTGGCGGGGCACGCCGACCGCCGGGCTGCCCCGCCGGATGTGGGGCTACCTGCCCGAGGAGCGCGGCCTGTACGGACGGATGGTCGTCCTCGATCAGCTCGTGTTCTTTGCCGGGCTCTACGGCGTCGATCGGCCGGATGCCGAGCGGACGGTCCGCGAGTGGCTCGAGCGGCTGCGGATCCCCGACGCCGCCGAGCGGCGGACCGACGAGCTGAGCAAGGGCAACCAGCAGAAGATCCAGTTCGTGGCCTCGATCGTCCACGACCCCGACGTGCTGATCATGGACGAGCCGTTCAGCGGCCTCGACCCGGTCAACAGCTCGATCCTGCGCGAGGCCTTCCTCGAGATGCGCGACCGCGGCAAGACGATCATCTTCTCGACCCACCAGATGGAGACGGTCGAGGCGCTGTGCGAAGCGATCGTCATCGTCGACCGGGGTCGGGTCGTGATCGGCGGTCCGGTGCGCGAGGTCAAGCGGGCGTCCGGCCGACAGGTCGTCCGAATCGCGCTCGACGGCGACGGGCGAGCCGACGAGCCCGACTGGCCGAGCTGGGTGGCGGCGTTCCAGGGGGTCCGGCTGACCCGGCCGGGCGCCGACTACGTCGAGCTGACCGTCCCGCGCGAGATCGATCCGCAACGGATCCTGCACGCGGTGCTCGAGCGGGGTGAGCGTGTCGCCCGGTTCGAGATCGCCGATCCGTCGCTCGAGGAGATCTTCATCGAGCGGGTCGGCGTCCGGCCGGGCGACGCCGACGACCTCGCCCCGGCCGGGACGATCTCTTCGCCGGCCCCGGCGGTGACGTCATGAGCTCCTCCGGACGGAGCGCGCGGTCCGGGCCCGGCCTGCGCCGGAACGCCGGCCTCATCGCCCGGCGCGAGTATCGCGATCGAGTTCGGACCCGGACGTTCGTGGCGGCGACCGCGATCCTGGCCGTGGTTGCGGTCGGCCTGGCCCTGGCCCCGATCGGGCTCCGCTACCTCGACCGTGGCACGATCACCCGGATCGGGGTGGTCGCCGAGGCCGAACCCGCCCTCGCGGCGTCGACCATCCGTAACCTCGACGATCAGCTCAACCAGCCGCCGCCGGGCGCCGATCCCGCTCTCTGGGAGCGGCCCTACCGGTTCCAGCCCGTGGCGAGCGTCGCCGCCGGCCGGGCGGCCGTCGACAGCGGCGCCCTGCGCGGGTTGGTCACGATCGAGCGCGGGGCCGACGGCGGACTCAACTTCCGCTTCGTGACGCCGGGATCGGCCGCCAGCGCGAGCAGCGTCAGCCTCCAGTTCGCCACGTTCGGAGCGGCCGTCCTCGAGTGGTACCAGCGGGCGCCGAAGGACCAGCCGGTTCCGTTCGTCCTCCCGGATTACCAGGTTGTCTCGACGACGGGCGCGACCGACCAGGGCGAGCCGATCGATCCACAGGCGGTGGCGAGCCGGTCGGTCCTCTCGACGGTCCTGATCGTGCTCATCTTCGTGACGCTGACGGTCTACGGGATGTGGGTCGCAACAAGCGTCGCGGCCGAGAAGAGCAGCCGGGTCATGGAACTGTTGATCAGCGCGGCCACCCCGCGCGAGCTGCTCGTCGGGAAGGTCGTCGGAGTCGGCGGAGCCGGTCTGACCCAGTACGCCGCGATCATCGTCCCGGCCTCGCTCGTCGTCCTGTTCCAGGACCGGATCGCGACGACCGTACTCGGTCCGGCGCCGCTCGGCCCGGAGGCCCCGATCCAGGGGCTGACGCTGCCGATCCTCGGAGCGTTCCTCTTGTTCTTCATCCTCGGCTTCATCCTGTACGCCCTGCTCTATGCGGCGGCCGGCTCGCTGGTGAGCCGCCAGGAGGACGTCCAGCAGCTGGCCCTTCCGCTGAGCCTGATCTCGATGGCGAGCTACATCGTGGCGGTCGCCGGGATGGCGTCGATCGGATCGCCGTTCATGTTCGTCATGTCGTTCGTGCCGTTCTCGAGCCCGTTCGTGATGCTGTCGCGGATCATGCTCGGCCGGGTCGAGCCGTGGGAGGTCGCGCTGTCGGTGGCGATCCTCGTCGCCTCGAGCGCGGCGATCCTGGGGCTCGCCTCGCGGATCTACGCCACCGGGGTCGTCCTCTACGGCCAGCGCCCCGGCCTGCGCGACTTCATCCGCGCCGCGCGCTCGGCCGCGAGCTAACCGCCGAGCGGTCGGCGGGTCCGCTGCCCGGGCCGCGGGCAGGCTCGTGCCCCGTCTCGATCGCCCCGCTCCGGGCGTCGGGCGCCTGGACGGTCAGCCGCGTCGCTGGAGGACGAAGTACGTCGCGGCCAGCCCGAGCGCGGACCACACGAGAAGCGTGAGGTAGGGCCCGACACCGACCTGGAACGAGCCCCCGATGAGCGCTCCGCGGATCACCTCGCCCATCGCCTGGACGGGCAGGATCCGGTGGATCGCGGCCAGCCAGTCGGGGAGTCGCTCGGGCGGGAAGTTGAGCGGCGAGAACATCAGGATGAACACGACCAGGACCTGCGACAGGAGCTGGGACAGCGTGGGCGGGAGGAGCGACGCGATCCCGTATCCGATCGCCGTCGCCGTCAGCGCCACGAGGAGGAACGCCGGGACGATCGCGATGCTGACGTCGAGGGCCAGCGAGAAGCGCAGCGCGGCGATGATGATCGCGGCGACGACCCCGGGCAGGACGACGAGCAGCCAGACCGACAGGTCGGCCACGAGATAGGTCAGCCGCGGCACCGGCAGCGAGCGCATGTAGTCGTAGGTACCTTCGGTCTTGGCCTGCGACACGGCCTGAGGCACGACGACGAGACCCATGACGATGAGCGCGATCGTCGGCGCGCCCGTCGCCAGGTAGAGGATCGTCACCTGATCCAGCTCGGGGAACAGGAGCGGGTAGCCGATCACGATCCCGAGGGCGAGCAGCGCCTGGACGATGACCAGCAGCGGGAGCAAGCTCTTCTGGCGCAGCAGCTGCCAGCGGATCAGCTGGCCGTACGCCCTCGTGGCGCGACTCATCGAGCCGTCTCGCCGCCACCCGCCGTCACGGGAGACGGATCGGCGCCATGCTCGAGGGCATCCGCACGTCCAACGAGCTCGACGTAGACGTCCTCGAGGGTGGCCGGCCCGAGCGTGTACTCCTCGAGTGCTCCGGCCGCCTTCTGCGCGGTCGCCCAGGCGACGGCCTCCGCGGCTCGGCCGCCGGGCAGTCTCAGGAGCACCCGCGAGTGATCGGCGGTGGAGCTCGTGACGAAGTCCGGCAGCGTCGCCAGCGTTCGGCCTGGCTCGACGGCGAGCTCCATGTGGAGGTCGGTCGCGACCTCGGCCTTGAGCCCTTCGGGGGTCCCGTCGGCGATCACCCGGCCCCGGTCGAGGATTGCCAGTCGATCCACGGACCGTTCGGCCTCGACGACGTTGTGGGTCACGAGGAGGACGGCGGCACCCGTGTCGGCGAGCGCCCGGACCTGGGACCAGAGCAGCCTCCGCCGGACCGGGTCGACGTCGTTCGTCGGCTCGTCGAGGATGACGATCCGGCCGGGGCTGACGGCGGCCATGCAGAACGAGACCAGGCGCTTCACGCCACCCGACGTCTGCTCGCCGGGCCGGTCGATCCACTCGCCGATGTCGAGCGCCTCGATCAGCCGGTTGGACCGCTCGCGAACCCTGGCTGTCGAGCCGTCACGGATGGCTCCGACGATCTCGATCGCCTGGCGCCCCGACAGCCCGATGATCGGGACCTGCGCCTGGGGCTGGAGGGAGCAGGCCTGCCGGGCGAACGCAGGATCGGCGATCGCGTCCCGGCCGTCGATCGCGATCCGACCGGCGTCGGGCTTGAGCAGACCGATGATCTGGTTGACGAGGGTGGTCTTGCCCGCGCCGTTGTGGCCGAGCAACCCGAAGACCTGTCCGGCTCCCGCCGCCAGGGTCACCTCGTCGTTGGCCTTGACCCCTTCGCCGCCGCGGACGCCCTTCCGGTAGGTCTTGGAGAGTCGCTCGACCTCGAGCAGCACGTCGCCCTCCTCCGAGTGCGGATGATACGGAGCCCGGCGGTCAGTCGCCGTGGTCGAGCGGCAGACGCTGGATGAGGGCGAGGATCGGAGTCGCCCCCGAGGCCTCGTCCGGCCGCTCGCCGGGAGTGTCCTCGGAGTTCGGGCCGCTCGGCTCCTGACCGTCGCCTGCCCCGGTCGCCGCGAGGCGCCAGAGCCGGCTCCGGACACCGGGCAGGTATGGGCTGCGGCGGTGCCGTCCGATCACGCCCGGGATGCCGCCGGCCGCCGCCGCCGCATGGAGCGCCCGACCTTCGCCAAGGATGGCCGGGACCACGAGGACCGAGCCGCCGGTCTCGACCGTTCGCTCGAGCCGCTCGCGGCGTCGCTCGAGTGGCTCGGCAAGGAGCGGGCGGCCGTCGATCGCCACGAGGTCGAACGCCAGGTAGACGACCGTGCCCCCGGCCTGTCCTGCCAGCCGTGCCGCCAGGCCTTCGGGGTCCGGCCGACCGCTCCGGTCGACCACGACCAGGGCGCCGTCGAGCAGTGCGGCATGGCCGCCGAGCCGACCGACGAGGCCGCCGGTCGACGTGAGCTCGGGCAGGACCGGCGCCCGATCCCGCCCGCGGCGGTCGACGATCCGGACGCTGCCGGCACCGGTCGCCGGGTCGATGTCGACGAAGGCGAACGCGCGCTCGCCGCCCCACCACGGCTCGAACAGGTGGTCCGGGTCGTCGAATGGGGCAGCGATCGGGCGCGGGAGCATCGGTCGGAGCGACCGCGGCGAGCCAGGTCGATCGGCGTCGAGGCGGAAGCTCAGCTGGTCGGTCGGGGGCGTGCCCGCGACTGGCTCGGCGTCGACGGATGAGGGCGGTTCGGGCGGGCCATGGCGGGCAGTCATCGCTCGGCGATGGTAGCCGCTAGACTCCCCGGGATGACCGAAGCGCGCGGCCCCAGGCCTCCCCGACCCGACGACCTGTACGGCTTCCGGATCGCGACCGGACCACGCCTGTCGCCCGCCGGCGATCGGGTCGTGTTCACGCTCCAGGCCGTCGCGCCGGGCAAGGATGGCTATCGACGGAGCCTGTGGACCGTCCCGGCCGATGGCTCCGAGCCGGCCCGCCGGCTGACGATCGGCGCGAAGCAGGACCGGACCCCGCGGTTCTCGCCGGATGGCCGGACGCTGGCCTTCCTCTCGGATCGGCGGCTGGCGGTCGAGGAGCTGCCGGGGGCGGCCGACGACCGCGAGGACGTCGTCCAGGTCCACCTCCTGCCGCTCGACCGGCCGGGCGAGGCGCGCCGGCTGACCGATCTGCCGCGCGGCGTCGGCGACCTCGCCTGGTCGCCCGATGGCCGACGCCTGGCCGTCCTGAGCGCATCCAGGGCCGCCGAGGCCAAGGAGGACGCCCGCCTCCGGGGCAAGGCCGAGAAGCCGGCGCCGGGCTCGCCGCCCTCGTCGGACTTCCACTACATCGACCGGCTCCAGTCGATGTTCAACGGAGCCGGGTTCATCTATGCCAGCCGGGCCCAGATCTGGATCGTCGACGCCGAGACGGGAGAGGCGCGCCGCCTGACCGACCTGCCGTCCGCGATCGAGGATGTCGCCTGGTCGCCGGACGGGAGGCGGATCGCATTTGCCACGAACCTGAGCCCGGGCCGCGACCTCGGCTGGCAGAGCGACGTCCACGTCGTCGAGGTTCGGACCGGGGTCCGCACCCGGATCACCGGCGGGCGCGGCTATTTCGGTGTCCCGACCTGGCTCCCGGACGGCCGGTCCCTGGCGGTTCTCGGTCACCGGTTCCCGGCGGCGGGCGGCAGCCGAGCGGACGTCTGGCTGTTCGCAGCGGACGGGTCGGACAACGGACCGCGCGGGGGACGCAACCTGTCCGCGAGCCACGATCGGATGCCCGGATCGGGGATGAACAGCGACCTGACCGTCGGCGAGCCAGCCCGGCTCGTCGTGACCGGCGACGGTGGCGCGATCCTGTTCAGCGCGCCGATCGACGGCGCCTACGAGCTGTGGCGGATCGCCGTCGCCGACGGCACCCTCGAACGGCTGACCGAGGGTCGCCACTACCTGTCGGGCTGGGACGCCGTTCCCGGCCGGACGCCGGGCTCGGCCCGGATCGCCGTTCTCCGCTCCGGGCCGACTGCCCTGCCCGATGTTCACCTCCTGGACGTGCCCGGGCGTCGGGTCAGCCGGCCGCTCGAGCTGCGCCGGCTGACCGACCTCAACGCCGAGGCGCTCAAGGGGATCGCGCTGGTCGAGCCGGAGTCGCGCTGGACGACGGTCGACGGCCTGCGCATCCAGGGCTGGCACGTCCCTGCCGCCGATCCGGCGCGCGCCGGCCGGCGCGCCCGACGACCGGCCCCGCTCGTCCTGGAGATCCACGGCGGCCCGCACACGCTCTACGGCTGGTCGCCGTCCTGGGAGTTCCAGTGCCTGGCCGGGGCCGGGATCGGGGTCTGGTACGCCAACCCGCGTGGTTCCGAAGGCTACGGCGAGGCGTTCAACGCGGCGAACCACCGGGACTGGGGTCCGGGGCCCACCCGCGACGTCCTGTCCGGCATCGACACCCTGGTCGCCGATCGGATCGCCGATCCGGACCGGCTCGGCGTCACCGGTGGATCGTACGGCGGCTATCTGACGAGCTGGATCGTGGGCCACGATCAGCGCTTCCGGGCGGCGATCACCTGCCGCTCGGTCAACGACCTCGTCAGCCAGATGATGACCGGCGATATCGCCGGCCCGATGTTCGGCCGGCTCGAGCTCGGTGCGGCGCCCTGGGAGGATCCGGAGATCTACCGCGAGCAGTCGCCGATCACGTATGCCCGCGAGATCCGGACGCCGCTCCTCATCCAGCACTCGGAGAACGACCTGCGGACCCCGATCGGCCAGGGCGAGGAGCTGTTCGCGGTGCTCCGCTCGCTCCGCCGGCCGGTCCGGATGATGCGGGTGCCGGGCGAGACCCATGAGCTGACCCGATCCGGCACGCCGTTCCGCCGGGTCGAGAACCTGGTCCAGGTGGGCGCCTGGTTCCATCACTACCTGGTCGCCGGGCGGCGTGGGCTGCCGCCGCTGCCCAGGGTCCGGGCGGGTCGCTAGCGATCGTGGCCAGCCGAGGCGCCGACGCGTCGTTCAACGACCAGACGATCGCCGACTTCCGGGCGCACGGCGGTCAGATCACGACCGGTCGGCTCGCCGGGTCGAACTTGCTCCTGCTGACGTCGAAGGGGGCGAAGTCCGGCCTGCCGCAGACGACGCCGCTCGGCTACACCCGTGACGGTGAGCGCTACGTGGTGGTCGGCTCGAACAGCGGCGGACCGACGCAGCCTGGCTGGCTATACAACGTCCGGGCCGATCCCGAGGTCACGATCGAGGTCGGGACCGAGAGGTTTCGGGCACGAGCCACGGTGACCACGGGCGACGAGCGCCGGCGCCTGTTCGCCGCCCACGTCGTGGCCATCCCTCACTTCGCCAACTACGAGCGGATGACCGAGCGCGAGCTCCCGGTGGTCGCCCTGGACCGGATCGGCAGCGGCTGACACTCGCTCCTCGAGCTGAAGAAGGTCCAGCCCGGACTCGAACACGGCCCGGTGTATCCTGACCGCCCGATGACGACGATCGAGCGTCCCGACAGCCTCGCCCGCGAGCGCGCCCATGAGCTGATCCGCGCCTTCGACGGACGGGCCGGATCGCTCGGAGGGCTGCTCGGGCGGGTCAGCCCGGTCGACCAGGTCGGGGTCGACGAGCGGGTCGAGTCGCTCAAGAAGCGCTCGATCAAGAAGGCCTCGAAGCTGTGGGCGCTCGACCTGGCGATCCGGATGATCGACTTGACGACGCTCGAAGGCAAGGACACGCCCGGCAAGGTCCGGGCGTTGTGCGCCAAGGCGATCCACCCGCAACCCGGCGATCCGACGATCCCCCACGTCGCCGCGATCTGCGTCTACCCCGCGCTCGTGGCCGAGGCGCGCGAGGCGCTCGGCACCTCGGGCGTCCACGTCGCCAGCGTCGCGACCGGCTTCCCGAGTGGGCAGACGTTCCTCGAGCTCAAGCTCGCCGAGACTCGCCAGGCGATCGACGCCGGCGCCGACGAGATCGACATGGTCATCGACCGATCGGCGTTCCTGGCCGGCGACTACCTGACCGTGTTCGAGGAGATCGTCGCGATCAAGGACGCCTGTGGCGACACCCATCTCAAGGTCATCCTCGAGACCGGCGAGCTCGAGACGTACGACAACGTCCGGCGTGCGTCGATCCTGGCGATGGCCGCCGGCGCCGACTTCATCAAGACCTCGACCGGCAAGGTCTCGCCGGCGGCCACGCTCCCGGTGACGCTCGTCATGCTCGAGGCGGTTCGCGACTTCGAGCGTGGGACCGGGCGGGCGGTCGGGGTCAAGCCGGCCGGCGGGATCCGGACCGCGAAGGAGTCGATCCAGTACCTCGTCGTCCTGTACGAGACGCTCGGTCCGCGCTGGATGACCCCGGAGCGGTTCCGGTTCGGGGCGTCGTCACTCCTCAACGACGTCCTGATGCAGATCGAGAAGGAGCGGACCGGCCGCTACCAGGGTCCGGACCACTTCACGATCGACTGAGCGTCCGGCCCCGGGTCCGGTCCGCGTCGGGTGGCCGGCCCGGACACGGCTCAGCGCCCGGCCAGGCGAGCCTCCCGGTGCCAGGGGATGACGAGCCGTTCCGCGACGCCGACCAGCAGCCACAGGACGACCGTCAGGAATGCCGTCACGAGGATCGCCGCGAAGACGAGATCGGTCCGGAACAGGTTCTTCGACAGCACGATCCAGATGCCGAGCCCGTCGACCGCCCCGACCGCCTCGCCGAAGATCGCCCCGATCACCGCATAGGTGACCGCGATCCGGAGCCCGGTGAAGAGCTGCGGCAGCGCGCCGGGCAGGCGCAGCTTGAGCAGCTGCTGGCGCTCGCTCGCCCCGAGCGACTCCATGAGGTCGGTCGCATCGCGCTCGGTCGAGGCCAGCCCGTCGAGCAGGGCGACCGCGATCGGGAAGAACGTGACCAGCACGACGACGAGGACCTTGGGCAGCAGCCCGATCCCGAACCAGAGCACGAACAGCGGCGCGACCGCGACGATCGGAATGGTCTGCGACACGACGAGCAGCGGGTAGACCGCCCGCCGGACCCAGGCCAGCCGGTCCATCGCCAGCGCGGCGGTCACGGCGAACGCCACCGCCAGGCCGAAGCCGAGGATCGTCTCGCCGAGCGTCGCCAGGGTGTGCCCGGCGGCCGCCTCTCGGCTGTCCCACAGCGCGGTCAGGATCCGCGAGGGGGCCGGCAGCGTCAGCGGGTCGACCGCCAGCAGCCGGCAGCCGAGCTCCCAGGCCAGCACGATGACGGCCAGGAGCCCGAGCGCCGGGGCCCAGCGCCCCACCGCCGGGGACGAGCGCCAGGCGGCCGGTTCCGAGGCCTCGCCTCCGGGACCGCTCACGGCAGGTAGTCGTTCGTGAAGTACGTCGCGAAGTCCGGGCGAGCGGCGAGCGGCTTGCCGTCGGGACCCGCCAGCAGCCCCGTGTCGAACAGGAAGCCGGAGAAGGCCGTCCACTGCTCCGCGCTCTGCGGACCGACCCGGGTCGGCGTGCCGTACAGGCCGTGCTCGGCGAGGTAGCGGGCCGAGTCGAGCGGCAACGCGGGGTTCGCGTCGAACACTCCCGGGTTGGCCGCGATGAGCTTGGCCGCAGCCATGTCGGGGTGGCTCGCCGCCTGCTCGTAGCCGGCGGCCGTGGCCGCCAGGAAGCGCTTCGCGACGTCGGCGTGGGCCGCCAGCCAGGCGTTGTTGCAGACGAGCACGACCGCGTAGGAATTGGGCAGCCCGTAGTCGGTGAAGTCGAACGTCCGGAGCTTCACGCTGCGCTCCTGGGCCTCGATCCCCTCCCAGGCGCTGAAGATGATCGTGAAGTCGGCCTTGCCCGCGTAGAGCGCCTCGTAGGCCGCCGTGTCGAGGGTCGCGACCTTGAACGTGCCGGTGCCGCCGTCGCTCTTGATCACGGCCTTGAGCTCGGGCACCTCCTGGGGCAGGCCGAAGCCCGCGTAGAGCTTGCCGTCGAGGTCCTTGGGCCGGCTGATCGCTCCGTCGTCGCGGACGGCGATCGCGGTCGCGGTGTGGGCCAGGATCGCCATGACCGAGCGCTCGTTCGCACCGGCCGCGATCGCGAACGTGGCGCCTTCCTGGGTGCTGATCCCGCACTCGGCGGCACCCGACGAGACGAGGATCTCGGGGCTCGTGCTGGCATACGGCAGGATCTGGAGGTCGATCGCCTGGTCGTCATAGGCGCCGTCCTGCTCGGCCACGTAGAACCCGATGTGGTTCGTGTTCGGCGTCCAGTCGAGGGCCAGCCGGACGACAGCGGTCTCCGGCCTCGGCGTCGCCGACGGGCCGGCCGCCTGGCTCGCGGGCGGCGGCGGCGTGGTCGGCAGGCTCGGTCCGACGGTCGGCGCAACGGTCGGGGTCGGGCTCGTCGCCCCGCTCGAGCACGCCCCGGCGACGACCGCGCCGATCGCGAGCGCAACGATGAGCTTCGATGACTTCACCCTGGACCCGACCTCCGACTCGAACAGAACGCCGCCCCCTGGCGGGGAACGGCGTCGAGTCGACGGATCGGCCTGCTTCCTACACCGGTACGAGCCGGATCAGGTTCGGCGGGTCTGTGGCGCGAGCCACACTCTCAGCGCTGCGTGCGCTCCCCGGAGGCGTATTCGGTTGTGCCCGGATCTTACGCTCCTTCGCCGTCGACGGCGCCGAGCACGAGGGCGGCGTTCAGCCCGCCGAACCCGAACGAGGTCGACAACACCCGGCGGTACGTCCCGGCCCGACCCTGGCGGAGCAATCCCGGCAGCAGGGCGTCGACATCGGCGTCGGGCGTCTCCAGGTTGACCGACGCGGGCGCCCAGCCGTCGCGGATCACGAGCGCGCAGATCGCCGCCTCGATCGCGCCCGACGCTCCGAGCGGGTGGCCGTAGAGCGCCTTCGTGCCACTCACCGGCACAGTCGCCGCCCGCTCGCCGAGGGCCAGCGCGATCGCCCGAGCCTCGGCAACGTCGCCGATCGGCGTCGACGACGCGTGGGCGTTGACGTAGTCGATCTCCTCCGGCTGCACGCCGCCGTCGCCGAGGGCTGTCGCCGCGGCCCTCGCCGCATCCCGCCCGTCGGGTCTCGGCTGGATCATGTGGTGAGCGTCCGAGCTCGCGCCGTAGCCCATGACCTCGGCATACGGGCTCACACCACGATGCCGGGCGCGATCGGCGGTCTCGAGGACCAACAGGGCTGCACCCTCGCCCATGACGAATCCATCGCGGCCGACGTCGAAGGGCCGGGCCGCGCGGTCCGGCCTGTCGTTCCAGCCGGCGGACAGCGCCCGGATGATGTCGAACGCACCGAACGCGAGCGGGCTGAGCGGAACCTCCGCGCCGCCGGCGATCGCGGCGTCGATCTCGCCGACCCGGATCGCTCCGAGCGCCTCACCGATCGCGACCGCACCCGACGCACACGAGTTCGCCGTCGACAGGATCGGCCCGCGGACGCCGAGCGCGATCCCGAGGTTGGCCGGGGCCGCTCCGCCGAAGACGGCCAGGGCAAGGGTCGGGCTGACCGTCCGGATCCCTCCCTCGAGATAGCGCTCGTGCTGCGCCTCGGCAAAGGCGATCCCGCCGAGCGCACTGCCGAGGTAGATCCCGAGCCGCTCCGGGCCGAGCTCTTCGTTGGCTCCGGGCGTCAGGCTCGCGTCCGCGAGCGCCTGCCGGCCGGCGACGAGGCCGAACTGGCTGAACCGGTCGAGCTGTCGGGCGGTCTTCGGGTCCATGTGGTCGAGCGGGTCGAAGTCGTCGACCTGGGCCGCAACCTGCGAGCGGAACGGCGACGGATCGAACCGGTCGATCCGGCGCACCGGCGAACGCCCGGCCCGCAACCCCGCCCGGAATGCCTCGACCCCGGAGCCGATCGCCGTGATCAGGCCGATGCCGGTGATCCAGACCCGCCGGTCCGGGCGATCTCCGTGAGTGGTCATGACACGGGATTCGCCGGATCGGACCGCGCGGACTCGATGGCGGGGTCGATGTCCGCCGCGAGCGCTTCCGCGAGCGCCCGGAACGTGGCCAGCGTCCGGCCTGCGATCGGTCGCGTGAAGAGCCGGTCCACGAGCCGCGGGAACGTCTCGTCACCGAGCAGCGGCCCGACGATCGGCAGTCCGATCGGCCGCCGGAAGTCGTGCTCGATCGAGACGCGGCAGCCGCCCTCGGTCGGTTCGATCCGCCAGGTGACGTCCATTCCCTTCGTCGCTCCGGCCAGGTGCTGGAAGCGCAACCGAAGCGTCTCCGGCTCGGGCCACGTCCGCACCAACCACGTTACCGGGATGCCCAGCCCGAGGAGCGGGATGAGTGGTCGCCTGGCGACCATCCGGGCCGTCGTTCGGCCGTGCGATCGATCGCTGACCGTGACGCTCGCGTAATGCGGCAGGAGCTGGGGCCAGCGGGTCACGTCGCGGGCCAGCCGGAAGACGAGCTCCGGGGGCGCGCCGACGTCCGTCGCGATCGTCGAGCGCATGTCAGCGGCCCCGGCTCGCCGGGCGCAGCCGGCCTCGGCCGCCCGGCGTTTCCCGGCTCACGGCGCGAGCAGCGAGGCGAGGAAGCGGGGATCGAGCGCTCGCTCGGCCGGGACGAGATCGCCCATGACGAGCCCGACCGTGTCCCGGACCGCCCGACGCCTGGCGAGCCGACGGGCGGCGTACTCGAACATCGCCGGCTGGCCAAGGAACGCCTGGACGAGACGGCTGACCCGGTCCTTGCCGAGGAACCGCCGCTCATCGCTCGCTCGTACTCGTCGTGGGCAGTCGCCGAACCGGCGAGGGACCGCTCGATGGCCGCAGCTGCGAGCTCGGCCGACACGAGCGCGCGGTGGATCCCCTCGCCGGTGAACGGGTCGAGGAACCCGGCTGCGTCGCCGACGAGGAACCAGCCAGGACCGGCCCGGCGCGAGACCCGATGCCCGATCGGAGCCGCCCCGGCGACGGCGTCCTCTCGCCCGCCCGACCGCCACTCGGCCCGATCGCTCCCGGTTGGTTCGACCGACCCGACGATCTGCCGGCAGACGGCTTCGGCGCCGTCGCTGGCGAGCCGGCCTCGCCAGCTCGACCCGAGCACGATCCCGACGTTGACCCGGTCGCGCGGAACGGGGGCGATCCCGACGTAGCCGTCGCACAGGACGATCATCCGGGCATCCCGCGGGGCTGCGCCGGCTGGATCGTGGAGGTGGAACGTGAGCCCGACCCGCCCGGCGAACGGGGCCGGCCGGCGGACCCCGATCGTGCGTGCCACGACCGACCGGATACCGTCGGCCCCGACGACGATCCGCGCGCTCAGCCGCGCGGGTTCCGACAGCTCGCCCTTCGGACCCGGCCCGAGGGTCTCGATCCTCAGCGGGCCGTCGGATCGCCAGGGCAGCTCGACCCGACCGACCGATACGCCGGTCCGGACGTCGGCACCAGCGGTCGCGGCGAGCGCCAGGAGCGCCGGGTCGAGCCGCTCGCGATCGAGACCGACGGCGGCCGCGCTGAGCGAGCCATCGTCCCCATAGGTCAGCCGGAACCGCACGCCGCGCCGCGTCTCGACCCGCATCGCCGGGGTCGGCCGGGCGACCTCGCGGAGGACGTCCTCGGCGAGCCCGATCCGACGGAGGACCGACACGGTCGCCGGCGAGGTGAACACGCCACCGGCGTGCCAGCGATAGGCGGGCGAGCGCTCGAGGAGGACGACCTCGCGACCGGCCCGGGCGAGCAGCGTCGCGACCGCCGAGCCGGCCAACCCGCCACCGACGACGGCGACGTCGACGACCTCGCTCACCGGCTTGCCGCCCGGATCGCGGCGATCGCGTAGCGGTGACCGAATGGCCCCCGGATCGTGGCCATGGGTCGGAGACCGGCCGCCGCCAGGAGCGCCTTGAGCTCGGTCTTCGTGTAGGCCCGCCGGACCGACAGCGGTGCGTCGTTCCGCGTGTAGCGGCTCCCCGTCAACAGGTGGCCGATCAGCCAGGCCCCGAGCCAGCCGAGCCGGCTGCGGACGAGGTCGTTGACGATGACCCCGCGCTGCGCGACGCGCCCCAGCTCGCGCAGGAAGGCCACGGCCTCCTCCGGCTCCAGGTGGTGGAGGACGAGAGACGAGTGGGCGATGTCATAGGTCTCGTCCGGGTCGGCCAGGCGGCGACCGTCCCCGACCCGCAGCCGGAGGCTCGGGATCGTGGCGAGGACCGGATCGAGGGCGACGGCCGTCGAGAGCATCTCGGGACGCGAGTCGATCGCGGTGACCTGGAGCTGGACGCCGCGCCGGGCCGCCTCGGCGATCAGGGCCGCCGGGATATCGGCGGCGCCGGTGCCGACGTCGAGGAGCCTGAGCGTTCGCTGGTCGTCGTCCGTCAGCGCCGCCAGCGCGCGCCGGCTCAGGTCGATCCCGCCGAGCAGGCGATTGAACCGGCGCAGGTCGCGCAGGTTCGTGGCCAGCGCGACGCGATCGTCGAGCGGCCCATCCATCAGCTCTGCGGTCCTGGCGAGACGCTCCATCGGGCGATCCACGGCGGGCGGGCGCTCCCAAGGCTACAACGCCTTCGATCAGGCGGTCAGACCCCCGGACCGACCTGTCGGACGGCGGACCCCGATCCACCCGGTGCCATAATGGCCGCGATGACGACCGAGATCGAGCCGCCGAAGGCCGAGACCGACCCCAAGACCGTCGACGGCCCGACTCCACCGACCGCGGCGATCAGCCGAGCCGCCAACGACGCCCCGAACAGCTGGGGACTCGGCGACGGCCAGGCGATCCCCTGGGAGTACGCCCCGGCCCCCGAATCGCGCGACGTCGTCAAGCTCCGGGCGCGCTACGGGCTGTTCATCGGCGGCAAGGAGGTCGGGGCCTCGGGCGGCGCCACCTTCGTCAGCGTCGATCCGGCGACCGAGCAACCGCTGGCGGAGATCGCGAAGGCCACCGAGGCGGACGTCGACAAGGCGGTCCGCTCGGCCCGCCGGGCGACCGGCAAGAGCTGGGGCCAGCTGCCCGGCAAGGAGCGCGCGAAGTACCTGTTCCGGATCGCCCGGATCCTCCAGGAGCGCAGCCGTGAGTTCGCCGTGCTCGAGAGCATGGACTCGGGCAAGCCGATCAAGGAGAGCCGCGACGTCGACGTGCCGCTCGCGGCGGCTCACTTCTGGTACTACGCCGGCTGGGCGGACAAGCTCGAGTACGCGTTCCCGGGTCGGATCGCCAAGCCACGCGGGGTGGCCGCCCAGGTGATCCCGTGGAACTTCCCGCTGCTGATGCTGGCCTGGAAGATCGCTCCGGCCCTCGCGGCCGGGAACACCGTCGTGCTCAAGCCGGCCAGCACGACGCCGCTGACCGCGCTCCTGTTCGCCGACGTCTGCCGCCAGGCGGACCTGCCGGCCGGCGTCGTGAACATCATCACCGGCCCGGGCGAGATCGGGATGTTCCTCGTCCGCCATCCCGGCGTCGACAAGGTCGCCTTCACCGGCTCGACGGCCGTCGGCAAGCTCATCGCCAAGGGGATCGCCGGGCAGGGCAAGGGCCTGACCCTCGAGCTCGGCGGGAAGGCCGCCAACATCGTGTTCGACGACGCCCCGCTCGACCAGGCGATCGAGGGGATCGTCAACGGGATCTACTTCAACCAGGGCGAGGTCTGCTGCGCCGGCTCGCGGCTGCTCGTCCAGGAGTCGATCGCTGCCACGGTCATCGACAAGCTCAAGGATCGCCTCGCGACGCTGCGGGTCGGCGACCCGCTCGACAAGAACACCGACGTCGGGGCGATCAACAGCCGGGCCCAGCTGGACAAGATCACCGAGCTCGTGGCGGCCGGCGTGGCCGAGGGGGCCGACCTCTATCAGCCCGCCTGCGACCTGCCGGAGCGGGGCTACTTCTTCCGGCCGACGCTGTTCACGAACGTCGCCCAGAGCCACCGGATCGCCCAGGAGGAGATCTTCGGCCCGGTCCTCTCGACGCTGACCTTCCGGACGCCGGAGGAGGCGATCGAGAAGGCCAACAACACCCCGTACGGGCTGTCGGCCGGGATCTGGACCGACAAGGGCAGCCGGATCCTGATGATGGCCCAGCGGTTGCGGGCTGGTGTGATCTGGGCCAACACCTTCAACAAGTTCGATCCGGCCAGCCCGTTCGGCGGCTACAAGGAATCCGGCTACGGCCGCGAAGGTGGGCTCCACGGCCTGCTGCCGTACGTCAGGCTCGAGGACCGCTGACGGTGCCGTCCGTCCGGATCGGCTCCAGCCCCGCTTCGCGGATCGACGTCCGCAAGACGTACAAGCTGTACATCGGCGGCGCGTTCCCACGGACCGAGTCCGGTCGAACGTACGTCGTCTCGACACCCGGCGGCGATCCGCTCGCGAACGCCTGCCGGGCGTCGCGGAAGGACCTCCGTGACGCCGTCCGCGCCGCCCGCAAGGCGTTCTCGCCGTGGGCCGCCCGAAGCGCGATGAACCGCGGCCAGATCCTGTACCGGGTGGCGGAGCTGATGGAGGGTCGGCGCGACCAGTTCGTGGCCGAGGTCGCGGCAGGGGAGGGGCTGAGCGCCGGCCGAGCGCGTGACCTCGTCGAGCATTCGATCGATCGCTGGGTCTGGTATGCGGGCTGGGCGGACAAGCTCGGCCAGGTGCTCGGCAGCTCGAACCCGGTCGCCGGCTCGTACTTCAACTTCACGATCCCAGAGCCGACCGGGGTCGTCGGCATCGTCGCCCCCGAGCGCTCGTCGCTGCTCGGGCTCGTGAGCCGGCTGGCCCCGGTCCTCGTGAGCGGCAACGTGGCCGTCGTGGTCGCGTCCGAGACCCGACCGCTGGCCGCGGTGACGCTGACCGAGGTCCTCGCGACGTCGGACGTTCCCGACGGGGTCGTCAACCTCCTGACCGGCCTGAGGACCGAGCTCGTGCCGGTCCTGGCCGCCCACGTCGATGTCGACGCGATCGATACCTGGGGCGTCCTGCCCGAGGTCCAGGCCGAGGTCGAATCGGCCGCCGCCGACAGCGTCAAGCGCCTCGCCAGGCGGCCGCGCGGCGTCGTCGACGAGCGGTTCGACTGGACCGACGACCGGGCCGCCCAGCGCCCGGAGTGGATCGCCGCCTTCCTCGAGATGAAGACGGTCTGGCACCCGATCGGCGCCTGACGGCCTCCCGCCCGCGGTGACGATCCCGACCGTCGTCGAACGACGGACGTACATCCAGGCCGAGCCGCGGGTCGTCTGGACGACGCTCCACGATCCGGCCGCCCAGGACGTTCTCTACCCGGAGCTCAGACTTGGCCAGGCGGCCTCGAGCTGGCCCGCCGCGGGCGCCACCCGGTCGGCCCGGCTGCGCCTCGGCCTCCTTCGCTCGAGCGTCCGGATCGAGAGCCTCGAGGCCCGCCCGGGCAGCCGCTTCCGGACCCTCCTCGTCGGCGACGGCATCCGCCTCGAACGGGCCTGGACGCTGGAAGCCGGAGCCGGCGGCGGGACCCGGGTCATCGCCCACGCGGACCTCGTCGTCGCCGGGCGCTGGGTCCGGTCGCTCGTCCGGATCGGCCGCGGGTCGAGCGCCACCATGGTCGAGACGAACCTGCGGATCCTCAAGGAGATGGCCGAGGGCGGGGGCCGCTGATGCCCCCGGGCGTGCTGGCCCTGCTCGTCGGCGCGGCCATTCTCCACGCCGGCTGGAACATCCTGCTCAAGACCGCGGCGGACCCGCTCCGCACGGCCGGCCGGGGCATGCTGGTCGGCGCGCTCGTGCTCCTGCCGGCCGGCCTGATCGGCTGGCTCGCCGTCGGCCAGCCCGCGATCCCGACCGAGGCCTGGGGGCTGGCCCTCGCGTCCGGGATCCTCGAGGCGGTCTACTTCGCGCTGCTGTCCGGCGCCTACGCCCGGGGCGACCTGTCGCTCGTCTATCCGATCGCCCGCGGCACGGCGCCGGTCCTGTCGGTCTTCGTCGGGATCGTGTTCCTCGGGGAGCGGCTCGGCCCGGTCGGCGCGGTCGGGGTGGCGTTGCTCCTGGCCGGGATCCTGTCTCTCCAGCGGCCGTGGGCGGTCCTCGGCCGTTCGGGGGCCCTCCCGAGACAGGCCCGCGAGGCCGCCTGGCTGGCCGTCGCAACCGGGGTCTCGATCGCCGCCTATTCCGCGGTCGACCGGGTCGGCGCCCGGACGGTCCCGCCCTGGCTGTACGCGACGCTGATCTGGACGTTCACCGCGATCTTCCTGCTCGGCGGGATCGCGCTGGCCGACCGCCGTGCGCGCCGCGGCACGGAGCGCGGCGTCGAGTCGGTGGCGGTCACCGGCATCGAGGCGGCCGGGGCCGCCGCCGCAATCGGCGCCGATCCGTCCGACGACGCGCCCGCGGCGGGACCCGATGGGGCGGCCGGCTGGGGGCGGGCGGCGATCGGCGGCCTGGTCACGGTCGGGGCCTACATGCTCGTGCTCGTCGCCTACGTGTTCGCGCCGCTGTCGGTGGTCGCACCGGTCCGCGAGTCGGCGATCGTCCTCGTCTCCGGCTGGGGCTCGTTCCGGCTCGGAGAAGCGGCCACGCGGCGGGTCGGGCTGACCCGGCTGGCGGCCGCCGTGGTCATCGTGATCGGCGCCTTGCTGCTCGCGCTCGAGGGCTGATCGGCCGGGCAGCGGTCCGGCGGAAGGCGGCAGTCGGGCGACCGCCCCGCGATCAGGTCCGGGACGACGCCTCGACGGGAGCCTCGGCCGGCGCCCGGCCGAACAACCGGCGCGTTCCGCGGCGGCTGTTCACGAGGCCCACCCCGGCCAGGATGATCGCCGTCCCGATGATCGTCCTCAGGTCGATCGTCTCATCGAGGACGAGCACGCCGAGGACGATCCCGACGATCGGCATGACGTAGGTGATGAGCGAGATCCTCGTGGGACCGAGGACATGGACGAGCCGGAAGTAGATCAGGTAGGCGAGCGACGACCCGAACACGCCGAGCCAGAGGACCACGAACAGCTCGGTCGGCGTGGATGGCAGCTGAACCGGCGACTCCAGCACGCAGGGCCAGGCCGGTCGTGATCAGCAGCGCGATCGAGACCTGGAAGAATGCCGGCACCGTCGGATGGAGGCCGCGCATGTTCACCCTGACGAAGACGCCGCCGATCGCGTAGGACAGCGACGACAGGACGAGCGCGATCTCGCCCGGCAGCGAGTTCGTCCCGCTGCCCTCGCTGAGCCCATGGCTGAACAGGACCACGACGCCGCCGAACCCGATGATCAGGCCGACCAGCCGGTTGAGGGTGATCGCCTCCTCGGACAGGGCGAGCGACGCGATCACGATCGTGAACAACGGCGTGGCCGCCTGGAGGATCGCCGCCAGCGACGAGTCGATGTACTGCTCGCCCCAGGTGATGAGCGTGAACGGGATCACGATGTTGATCAGGGCCATGAACACGAGCTTGGCGTAGGTGCTTCGCTCGCGCGGCAGCGGGCTCCGAACGATGAGCAGCGCGACCCCCAGGACGAGCGACCCGAAGAAGAGCCGGCCCGCGATCAGGGTCATCGGCGGCATCGTCTCGACCCCGATCTTGATGAACAGGTAGCTGCTGCCCCAGAAGAACGAGATGAGGCCGAACAGGAACCAGTCGAGGGTCGAGGGTCGGGCAGCCATGCGGCGCATCATAGCGAGTATTGGCCTAGACCGATAGGCCAATTACGACGACACGCGCGGCACGGCTGCTGGGCTCGCTCGGCCGCTACCATGGGCCCGACCCGCCGCCCCGCGAGATCAGCCGGCCGGCTGGCGGGCCAGCCGCGAGGAGTCGACCCTGAGCCCTTCGTCCGCGCCCGGTCCGGCGAGTCCGACCGAGGCGGCCCTTGACCCGGACGTGCTTCGGGCGCAGTTCGGCGAGGCGTTCGGCCGGGACGACCTCGGCCGGGTCGAGATCGTCCGGGCCCCGGGGCGGGTGAACCTGATCGGCGAGCACACCGATTACAACCAGGGCCTCGTCCTCCCGGTTGCGATCGACCTCGAAGTCCGGATCGCCCGGCGCCGGCGGGACGACGGCCGGGTCCGGATCGTCCTGGCCGTGACCGGCGAGACGGCCGAGCTCGACCTCGACCGGATCGGTCCGCGGACCGGCACCTGGATCGACTACGTCGCCGGGACCGCGCTCGAGATGGCGGCCGCCGGGCTCCCGATCGAAGGCTTCGACGGCGTTCTGGCGAGCAGCGTCCCGGTGGCCGCCGGGCTGTCGTCGTCGGCTGCGCTCGAGCTCGCGACGGCCTGGGCGCTGTCGGGACCGGCTGGGCCGGCCACCGACCCGCTGACCCTCGCCCAGGTCGCCCAGCGGGCGGAGAACGCCTACGTCGGCGTGATGTGCGGCCTCATGGACCAGTTCGCGTCGGCGAACGGGGTGGCTGGCGCCGCCGTCCTGCTGGACTGCCGCTCGCTCGACCACCGGGCGGTGCCGCTGCCGCCGGACCTGGACCTGGTCGTCGCCCACACCGGAGTGCCGCGGACGCTTGGGACGTCCGAGTACAACGCCCGCCGGGCCGACTGCGAACGTGCCGTGGCCGCGCTCGCGGCCGTCGAGCCCGGGGTGGGCTCGCTGCGGGACGTCGACCGGGCGATGCTCGCCCGGCAGGCCGCTCTCCTCGATCCGGTCGCGCTCCGCCGGGCCGAGCACGTCGTCGACGAGACCGGGAGGGTCGTGGCGACCGAGGCCGCCCTGCTCGCCGGCGATCTCGACCACGTCGGCCGGCTGTTCGCGGCCAGCCACGCCTCGTTGCGCGACCTGTTCGAGGTCAGCTCGCCGGAGCTCGATGCGATGGTCGAGATCGCGCTCGGCGTGCCCGGCGTGGTTGCGTCCCGGATGACCGGCGCCGGCTTCGGCGGCTGCACGGTGTCGCTCGTCCGCCCGGCGGCGGTCGACCCGCTTCGAGCCCGGATCCTGGCCGACTACCCGGCCCGCACCGGGCGGACGCCGCGGGTCTGGCTGGTCCGGGCAACGGCCGGCGCCGGCCTCGTCCGCGGCTGATCGGGAGCCCCGGACAGGCCCGTCGTCGGGCCCGGTCAGCCCTTGGTGGAGCCGAGCGTCAGGCCGCGGACGAACTGGCGCTGGAGCAGCAGGAAGACGATGATCGTGGGCACGGCCACGATCAGGGCAGCTGCGGCCACCAGGTTGTCATTTGAGGAAAAGCCGCCCACGAGTCCATTCAGCGCCGAGGTGATCGGCCGTTTCGTGCCGGTCTTCATGAGCAGCAGGGCCCAGAAGAAGTCGTTGTACATGAACGTGAACTCGAGCGTCGCGAGCGCGGCCAGCGCCGGCTTGCAGAGCGGCAGGATGACGCTCCGGTAGATCCTCCAGACCGATGCGCCATCGACCAATGAGGCCTCGGTGAGTTCGCGCGGGAGCGTCTTCATGTAGTTGGCCAGGACGAACGTGCAGAAGCCGGTCTGGAAGACGACGTGGATGAGGGCGACGCCGAGGTACTGGTCGTACATCAGGCCGTTGTCGCTGAGCGGCTTTGGGACCGGCAGGAGGAGGTAGATCCGATACAGCGGCACGATGATCACCTGCGGCGGCAGGAGATTGCCGGCCGTGAACAGGAGCAGGAAGAACACGTTGAACCGCCAGCTGAACGACGAGATCGCAAACGCGATCATCGAGGACAGCCAGAGGATGAAGACCATGCTCGGCAGGATGACAAGGAGCGTGTTGAGGAAGTAGTACGGAAGCTCGGCCTGGTTCCAGGCCGTGACGTAGTTGTCGAAGTTCAGGGTTTGCGGCAATGAGATGTAGCCGTGCTTGAAGGTCTCATCGAACGGACGTAGCGAGGTGTAGGCGGCCCACAGCAACGGGAACAGCCAGAGCAGGGCCGTGACCGTCAGGAAGGCGTACAGCGCGATCCGGCGCGGCCGTGTGCGGAGTCGCGGTGCAGTCGGCGCGACGGTCGTCAAGTCGCGCTCCCCTTCATGACCCGGGAGAGATAGAAGACGATCGGGCCGAGTGAGAACACGAGCAGGACGACTGCGATCGACGAGCCGAAGCCGACCAGGCTTGCCTCGCTGATGCTGTTGTTGGTGATCAGGGTCGACAGCAGCTCGAGTCCGTTCGTTCCGCCGTTGATGACGAAGGCGATGTCGAAGGCGCGCAGGGATTCGATCACGGTGATGACGAAGACCACGACGTTGATCGGGGCCATGACCGGGAAGATCACCCGGAAGAAGGCCTGGCGCTCGCTGGCTCCGTCGATTGCGGCCGCCTCCCTGAGCGATGGGTCGACGCTCTTGAGCCCGGCGAGGTAGAGCAGCATCACGTATCCGACCTGGCGCCAGCTCGCGGCCACGATCACCGCCCAGATGTTCAGGCTCGGATTGCCCAGCCAGTTGATCTGGTTGCCTTCGGTGGCTCTGCCCAGGGCGTTGTTGATGAAGCCGTTCTCAGGGGCGTACTGGAGCTGCCAGATGAACCCGACCAGCGCGAGGGACAGGACGACCGGCAGGTAGAAGGCGGTCTTGTAGAAGTTGCTGCCGCGCAGCTCTCGGTCGAGCAGCACCGCCAGGAAGATGCCGAACGGGGTAGCGACCAGCAGGAAGAACGCCAACCACAGAACGTTATGGCTGACAGCCGGCCAGAAGAACAGGTATTGGGTGAACAGGACCTGGTAGTTCTTGAGCCCGACGAAGTTGCTGGGCGTGATGGCGGTGATGCCACGCCAGTTCGTGAAGGACAGGAAGAACGACGCCAGCGTCGGGACCCAGATGAAGGCGATAACCAGAAACGCCGGCACGCCGATCATCAACGTGAGCAGGGCTCGATCCCCGCGCGTCAGCACGCTGTAGCGACGTCGGCGAGTTGGCCGTGCAGCGACCGCCGCACCTGACGGCGCGGCGGTCGTCGACTCTGCGGGCGAGGGTTCCATCAGGTCGCTGACCCTCGTGCGAACGGCTACCCGGTCGGCGGTAGCGACTCCCAGTATTGCTGGATCTTACCCTGAAGGGCTGCGAGATCCTGGTTCGGATCACCGAGGAAGCTCAGCAGGAACTGCTGCATGCCATTCTTTCCGGCGAAGTCCGGCCGGGTGTCGCGGTCGAGGAACTGGGCGATCTTCTGGGCATCGCCGCAGATCTGGACCGCCTTCTTCTGGAGGTCGCTGAACTTGGACTGGTCGGCGTTGGTGGCCGTGGGGAGGACCCCAGGCACCTTGGCGAAGAAGAGGTCCTGGGTGGTCCCCTGGCCCCAGAACTCGAGATACGCCTTGGCGGCGTCGAGATTCGCCTGGAGGGTCGGCGACTTCGAGCTGATCATGTATCCGTCGATCGGTGCGTCGAGCGACTTCTCGGCGTCAAACGAGTTGCCGAACGCCGGGTAGGCGAAGAAGTCGAGGTCGGCCAGGTCGGCCGGATCTTTGAACTCGTTGGCCACGAACAGCCCGAGGAGGTACATCCCCGCCTTCTTCTGGATCAGGGACGCGGCCGCGTCGACCCACTTCCGGCCGGTCGCCGCCTCCTGGTGGAACGGCAGGATCTCCTTCCACTTGTTGAAGACGTCGGTGACCTTCGAGTCGGTCCACTTCGAGTTGCCGCCCATCAGGCTGATGTGGAAGTCGTAGCCGTTCTGGCGGAGGTTGAGGATGTCGAAGGTGCCCATCGCCGGCCAGCCCTCGACGTCGGCGAAGGCGAACGGGATGAGGCCATCGGCCTTCATCTTCGCGCACAGGGTCTTGAGCTCGTCCCAGGTGGTCGGGATCGTGTAGCCCTTGTCGGCGAAGAGGCTCTTGCGATAGAAGACCGCCCACGGGTAGTAGTCGGTCGGGACCAGGTAGATCTTGCCGTCGGCGCCGGTCGAGGCCGCCTTGAAGCCGGCCGTGAAGTTGGAAGCGACCTTGGCGTAGACATCGTCGATCGCGGTCGCCAGGCCCTGTGAGGCGAAGAACTGCATCCGGTAGCCGGAGAACCAGGTGAAGGCATCGTCCGGGGTTCCGCCCAGGTACAGGGTGATGTTGTCCTGGAAGTCCGAGTGCTTGACGATGTTGCTCTGGACGGCGATGCCGGTCTTATCCGTGAAGGCCTTGTTGACGGCGATCATGCCGTCCTTCTCGGCCTGGGTGTCGGTGTGGTAGTCCCCGAGCTTGACCGTGCCTCCGGCGCCCGCCGAGGCCGGTGGCTGAGAAACCGCCCCCTGTGAGGCGGGTGCCTGGGAGCCGGGCGCGGCGGTGGCGGTCGCTCCTGTGCTGCTGCAGGCGGCGATGAGAGCCGGCACGCTCGCCAGGCCGGCAACCCCGACCGCGCCCTTGAGGACGGTCCGGCGAGACAGCGGCGATTCGAGCGGCGAGCGCGGCGTGTTGGGATCGGCCATGGTGCTCCTCCAGTCCTGAGTTCCCGACCCGCAACCCGTGGCGGGTCGAACGGCAACCTCGCACACAAACCTACACGACCGGTCGGATTGTCGGTGGACGACCCGTCGGATGTCAATACATTCCAACACATTCTGGCAGAATCATGGCGAACTGCGTTGACTTGTGTGGGTTCGTTGCGGCAATCTCAACATCTACGGGACGGACGGGAGACGCGGGGGCGCCAGGATCCGATGAGCCAGCCAGCCCAGGACGGGATTCCGAGGTGAGGTCGTGCTAGCGCGCCAGCGCCAGGCGTACATCCTCGACCGCGTCCGCGAGGACGGCGGCGTCCGGGTGTCCGACCTGGTCCGCGAGCTCGCGGTCTCCGACATGACGATCCGGCGGGACCTCGAGCTGCTGGCCGACCAGGGGCTCATCGAGAAGGTCCACGGTGGAGCGACCGCGCTCCCCGGAAGCGCCCAGTTCGAGCCGACCTTCGCTGCGAAATCGTCGCTCCAGCAGCTCGAGAAGGAGGCGATCGCCGCCGCCGCGGTCGGTTTCGTCGAGCCGGGATCGGCGATCGGGATCTCGGCCGGAACCACGACCTACGCGATCGCCCGGCGGCTCGTCGACATCCAGGGGTTGACCGTGGTCACGAACTCGCCCCGGGCGGCCGACGTTCTCCACGAGTCAGGTCGCTCCGACCAGACGATCATCCTGACCGGCGGCGTGCGGACGCCGTCCGACGCGCTCGTCGGTCCGTTCGCCGTGTCGGCCCTCCGCAGCGTCCACCTCGACCTCGTCCTGCTCGGCGTCCATGGCATGGACGAGCACTCCGGGTTCACCTCGCCGAACCTGCTCGAGGCCGAAACCGACCGGACCCTCGTCGACGCCGGACGGCGCCTCATCGTCGTCGCCGATCACACGAAGTGGGGCGTCGTCGGGCTCAGCTCGATCGCCCGGCTCGACCAGGCCGACGTGCTGATCACCGACGGCCACCTGGAGCCTGAGGCGCGCGACGTCCTGGCCGGCCAGGTCAACCAGCTCATCGAGGCGCGTCCAGCGGAGATCGAGTCCTCGACCCGATCGCCCGCAGCGGACCTCGGGTCGCTTCGGCGGGACGCACGCTCGGTGCCGCCGGCTTCCCCGGCCGGATTGGCCGGTCGTGGCTGACGCACCGTCCGCGCCGACCCGGACCCCCGCCCAGACCCCGGCGGGCCAGCCCGGTGACGTCCTGGCCCAGCCGCACCGGCGCTACAACCCGCTGACGGACGAGTGGGTGCTGGTCTCGACGAAGCGGATCCAGCGCCCGCTCCAGGGCCGGCACGACGCGCGGCGCCCGGCTCACCGGGTGGCCTACGACCCGGGCTGCTACCTGTGCCCCGGCAACGACCGGGCGAACGGCGAAGCCAACCCGGCATACCGCGACACATTCGTGTTCACCAACGACTTCGCGGCGCTCCGGCCCGAGACCTCCGATGCCCGGCTCGAGCTGGGACTGCTCCGAGCCGAGGGCGAGCAAGGCACCTGCCGGGTGATCTGCTTCTCGCCGCGTCATGACCTGACGATGGCCCGGATGTCGCCGGCCGCGGTCCGCGCGATCGTCGACCTGTGGGCCGACCAGACGACCGAGCTCGGCGCCACGTTCCGCTGGGTCCAGGTCTTCGAGAACCGGGGCGAGGCGATGGGCGCCACGAACCCGCACCCGCACGGTCAGATCTGGGCCGGCACCGCCCTTCCGGTCCAGGCCGTTCGCGAGGACGCCGCCCAGCGCCGCCACCTCGAGGCAACCGGGCACCGGCTCCTGCTCGACTACGCGGAGCAGGAGCACGACGGTCCGCGGGTCGTCGTCGAGAACGACGACTGGCTGGTCGTCGTCCCGTTCTGGGCCGCCTGGCCGTTCGAGACGCTCGTGGTCGCCAAGCGTCCGACGGGGCGGCTGGCGGACCTCGATCCGAAGGCGCGAGACACGCTCGGCCCGACCCTGATCGAGCTGCTCAGCCGGTACGACAACCTGTTCCATCACCCGTTCCCGTACTCGATGGGCTGGCACCAGGCGCCGTTCGACGCCGGGCCGACCGATCACTGGCAGCTGCACGCTCACTTCTACCCGCCGCTCCTCCGCTCGGCCACCGTCCGCAAGTTCATGGTCGGCTACGAGCTCCTGGCCGAGTCGCAACGCGACCTGACGGCCGAAGAGGCGGCCGAGCGGCTCCGGGCCGTCGTCGCCGGTCCACTACCTGGTCGACGAGACGAACGGGGACCGCTGACCGGGCGACCTCGACAGCCCGCCCTCGACCGATCCGGCCGCTACGATGACGGCCCACGGACGGAGGGACGATGAAGCTCTGGGGCGGGCGGTTCCGGGCGACGACCGATCCTCGCGTCGCGGACTTCACCCGCTCGGTGGAGGTCGACGCGGCGCTCGCGGTCGACGACCTGGTCGGCTCGATCGCGCACGTCCATGGCCTCGGCCGGGCCGGGCTGCTGACCGACGCCGAGGTCACGGAGCTCGTCGCCGGGCTCGACCGGTTGCGGGCCGAGGTCGAGGCCGGGACGCTCGAGTGGGACCCCGAGCTCGAGGACGTCCACCTCAACCTCGAGGCGGCGCTGGCCGCCCGGATCGGCCCGCTGGCCGCCAAGCTCCACACCGGCCGATCGCGAAACGACCAGGTCGCGACCGACCTCCGCCTCTGGCTGCGCCGAACGATCGACGGCCTCGACGGCGCGATCGTCGGTCTCGAGCGGGCGCTGGTCGGGCTGGCCGAGCGTGACGGCGAGGCGGTGATGCCCGGAACGACCCACCTGCAGCCGGCCCAGCCGGTCCTGTTCGCCCATCACCTGCTGGCCTACGTCGAGATGCTCGAGCGCGACCGCGGGCGGCTGGCCGACTGCCGCCGCCGGGCCGACGTGTCGCCGCTCGGGGCCGGTGCGCTCGCCGGGGCGGGCTACCCACTCGACCGCGAGGCCACCGCCCGCGAGCTCGGCTTTGCCGCTGTCAGCGCCAACTCGCTCGACGCGGTCTCCGACCGCGACTTCGCCGCCGAGCTCCTGGCGGCGGCCGCCCTGGCGATGGTCCACCTCAGCCGGTTCGCCGAGGAGATCACCTGGTGGTCGAACCCGCGCTTCGGGTTCGTCCGGCTCGCGGACGGGTACTCGACCGGCAGCTCGATGATGCCGAACAAGCGGAACCCGGACCCGGCCGAGCTCGTCCGCGGCCGGACCGCCCGGGTCATCGGCGACCTGACGGCGTTGCTGGTGCTCCTCAAGGGGCTCCCGCTCGCCTACCAGCGCGACCTCCAGGAGGACAAGCTCCCGCTGTTCGAGTCCGCGGCCACCCTGGAGGCGTCGCTCGGGATCATGACCGGGCTCGTCGACACGCTGACCGTCGACCGGGACCGGATGCGGGCCGCGGCCGAGGAGGGGTTCATCACCGCGACGTCCGTGGCCGATGCGCTCGTCCGGCAAGGCGTGCCGTTCCGGACGGCCCATCACGTGGCCGGCCGGCTCGTCGCCGCGGCCGAGGACCGCGGCACGACCCTCGACGCGATCGGCGACGAGGCGGTCCAGGCCGCGCTGGCCGGGTCCTCGGACCCGGTCGCCGAGGCGCTCGCCGGCCGAGAGGGGATCGGCCAGCTGGTCAGGACCGCGGCCGGGATCGACGCCGCGCTCGCCGGCGCGGACGTGATCGGCGGGACCGCCCCCCGGCGGGTCGCCGAGGCCCTGGCCGCCGCCCGCTCCCGTCTCGGGGCCGGCCCCGGCTGACGAGGCCGATCAGATCTCGGTCGTCGAACAGATCGCGACGTCGCGAACGAGATGCGGGTCGCGAGCCCAGGCGCGCGCCAGGATCACGTGGAAGGTCGCATCGGTCCGACCGTGCGGCAGCTCGATCGTCGGCAGGTACGTCGCCGGCACGTCGCCCCGGAACGGGATGACCTGCGAGGCGCCGCCGAACTGCCCCGGGCCGACCAGCCGGCCGGCCCACAGGGTGAGCTCCTCGTCGAGGCCGTTCGAGACCGTCGCCCGGGCCTTGACCCGGAGCTCGAGGCGGACCTCCTGGAGATCGAGCTGGCCGCTCGTCTCGATCGTCAGGTGGCCGTCGATCGGAGCGCCGACACAGATCGGCATCGGCTTGATCTCGACGGTCCCGCGCGCGACGTCGGTCGCCGAGTCGGCCGCCTCGTAGAGCGCGAACTCCTCGACGCGAACGACGCCCGCCCGGAGCAGCGCCGTCGGCTGGAGCACGACGACCGGCACGACGATCGCCGAGTCGAGCTCGCCCGGGCGATCGAGCTTGACCTCGAGGTCCCAGGTGAGCCGGCTGACGGTTGCCTCGAGCGTCGCAGGGCCGAGCGGGGGTACGGGGACCTCGAACGCGATCTCGCGTCGCTCGCCCGACCCGAGCTGGACCGCCTCGGCCAGCTGGACTGGCAGGCGCCGCAGCTCCTCGGTCCTGGTGACCGTGTGGCTGGTGACGTGCCCCTGGGCGTCCCTCGACGACTGCTCGAATTGCCATTGCTCGGTGGCGATCAGCGCAGCGATCACGCTCCGTGCACCCGTCGCACCGTTCGCCGTCATGGCGACGGTTCCCCGGGCGGTCGTTCCGGGCAGGAGGTCGAACCGGTCCAGCATGAGCTCCCAGTCGACGCCGTGGCTGTTGGCTCGGGCGGTGCGGGCGACCATCGTCGCCGACCCTACCACGCCGGCCGGCGAGCTCCACCGACGGTCAGCCGAGCACGCTAGAGTCCCACCATGACGATCTCGCTCGAGACGATCCGGCGGGCGCCCAAGGTGCTCCTCCACGATCACCTCGACGGCGGCCTGCGACCGCGGACGATCGTCGAGCTCGCCGCCGAGACCGGCTACGGCGGGCTGCCCACGACCGACCCGGCCGAGCTCGCCGCCTGGATCCGGCGCGGCGCCGACCGCAAGTCGCTCGAGCTCTACCTCGAGACGTTCGCCCACACGGTCGGGGTCATGCAGACGGCGCCGGCGATCTCACGGGTGGCGGCCGAGTGCGTCCAGGACCTGGCAGCGGACGGGATCGTCTATGCCGAGGTCCGCTACGCCCCCGAGCTGTCGACCGCCGGCGGATTGAGCCTCGATGCCGTCGTCGACGCGCTGACCGCTGGATTTCGGCAGGGCATGGCCGTGGCGTCCGAGGGCGGTCGTCCGATCATCGTCCGGCAGCTCGTGACGGCCATGCGCCAGGCCGACCGCGCGCTCGAGACCGCCGAGCTGGCGCTCCGCCACCGCGACGACGGCGTGGTCGGTTTCGACATCGCCGGCCCCGAAGCGGGCTATCCGCCGGGCCGCTTCGCGGATGCGTTCCTGCTGCTCGTCCACGCGAGCTTCCACCTCACGCTCCACGCGGGCGAAGGCTACGGGCTGCCGTCGATCCGGGAGGCCCTCGACCTCGGCGCCGAGCGGCTCGGACACGGGGTCCGGATCGTCGACGACATCGAGGTCGAGCCGGACGGCCGGGCCCGGCTGGGACGGCTGGCGGCCTACGTCCGCGACCGGCGGATCCCGCTCGAGCTGTGCCCGACCTCGAACGTCCACACCGGTCTTGCCGCGTCGATCGCGGAGCACCCGATCGACCTGCTCCGGCGGCTGCGCTTCCGGATCACGGTCAACACGGACAACCGGCTGATGAGCGACGTCACCCTCTCGAGCGAGTTCGCCGCGCTCGACGCTGCGTTCGGGATCGGCCTCGGCGAGATGGAGTGGCTGACGCTCAACGCGATGAAGTCCGCCTTCCTCCCGTTCGACGAGCGGCTGCGACTCATCGACGAGGTGATCAAGCCCGGCTACGCCCGCCTGCGCCGCGAGGCGGCGGGCTGAGGGTCATGGCGCGCCGCTGACGTGCGAACCCGACGCTGACCGACGCGGGCCGCCGATGCCGCGGCCCAGACCACAATTTGATCGCCGGGCGTCGCGGCACGCTTGTCCGAGGCAGGGCTGAAATCGCCGCCGGACCTGTGGTTTGGGCGGGAGAGGGGGCAGTTTGAGCAACTCGCGCCCAAGCCCGGCGAAATGGTGATCGGCCGACGGCGACCGAGGTCGGCACTCCGGTCATCCGGTGCGAGTTCGTGATGCTCTCTTGCGTCCACTTGCGCTCGTCAGCTCGACTGGGGCGAGCTCGTCCGTCGCCCATGAGGATCTGCATCAGCCACTCCACCATCCCCGAGAGCGCGTCGGAGTGATGCCTCGGTGGTTGCAACGTGGACGACCGCCGCCGCTTCGGCCAGGACGGCGTCATGGGCTACGAGCGCTCGCAGGATGTCAGCGTGCTGGGCGATCGTCCGTTCCGTCGCGTCCTCCTCCAGGACACTGCGCCAGGCTCGAGCTCGGACCGTCCGCCCGGACATCCCGCTGAGCATCGACGCCAATGTCTCATTGCCGGAGCTGGCAGCCACCAGGGCGTGAAACTCGGTGTCGAAACGCAGCAGCTCTTCTTCCGAGCGAGCGGCTCGCATGGACTCGAGGTAACGCTCGAGGGTGGCCAATGCCGCCGCGTCGATCCTCAGCGCGGCCATCGCCGTCGCCGCGGGTTCGAGAATGCGGCGCACGCCGATGAGTTCGAGCGAGAAGCCCTCCTGGAGCATCTCGGCGGCCGCGCCGATCCCGGCCAGCAGGAGCTCGGGCCGAAGGCTGGTGACGAATGTGCCGTCGCCACGCCGGACATCGAGGACCCGGGTCGTCACGAGGGCCCGGACGGCCTCCCTGACGGTGTTCCGGGAGGCCCCGAGGAGGACCGCGAGGTCGGCCTCCGGGGGGAGCCTGGAGCCGGGCAGTAGATCGCCCGACGCGATCATGTCGCGCACCTTCTGGATCGCCGCCTCCGTCAGCGGAGCGCCCACACTGCTCCCTCCTGAAACATCGGATGATTCTACGACTTGGGCCTAGACATCGGATGTCTGGATGGGTATCTTACGGTGCGCAGAGCGCTGACGGAGGAATAGTGCCTCAGACACCCGACCACTACCGCGGCCTCCACCTCGGGCTGCGCCTGCTCCGGATCGGGCCGGTCCTCATCCTGTTGATCCTCATCGTCATCCTCGGCATTCTCTCGCCGTTCTTCCTCACGACCCGGAATCTGGGCAATGTCTTGGCCGCCACCGCGGCGATCGCCGTGCTGTCCCTGGGCCAGCTGCTGGTGATCCTGACTCGCGGGATCGACCTGTCGGTGGGGTCCACGCTTGCCCTGGCTTCGGTCGTCGGTGCCCTCGTCTTCAGGAGCGTCGACTCCGGGGCGATCGTCCTCATCACGATGCTGGCCACCGGCCTGCTGATCGGGGCGGTCAACGGGGTGGTCTACGTCAAAGGCCGCCTGCCGCACCCGTTCATCATCACCCTGGCGATGTTGAGCATCGCCCGCGGCCTCGCGCTGTGGCTGTCGGGCGGTCAGCCGATCCGGGGCATGCCACCGATCGTCGACGCCATCGGCGGGGGCACGATCGGCTGGTTCCCAGTCTCGGCGATCCTGGTGCTCGGCATCGCGGTCGTCGTCTACGTGGTGACCACGCGGGTGGTCTGGGGCCGCTGGATCTACGCCGTCGGGGGCAACCCGGAGGCGGCTCGCCGGACCGGCATCCCGGTCAACGGCGTCCTCATCTCGGTCTACGTGTTGAGTGGTCTGGCCGCCGGTGTGGCCGGGATCATCACCGCTGGCCGGCTGAACGCCGGCTCGCCGACGTTCGGCGAGCTCGCGGAGCTCGATTCGATCGCCGCCGTCGTGATCGGCGGCGCCAGCTTCCTCGGTGGTCGTGGCAACGTCGTCAACGCCCTGGTCGGGGCGCTGATGATCGGGGTCATCCGCAACGGGATGAACCTGCTCGCCGTCGACGCGTTCTTCCAGCTGATCGTGATCGGCGTGGTGATCGTCCTCGCGGTCGAGGCCGACGTCCTGCGCGGGTATCTCGAGGAGCGGTTCCGGGTCGTCGAGGCGTCGCGGTCATGACTGCGTCATCCGCGACCTCAGTCCCCGCCCTGGCCGTCCGAGGGGCGATCAAGCGGTTCGGCGCGGTCCTGGCCCTCGACTCGGTCGATCTCGAGGTCCGGCGCGGCGAGGTGCTCGCGCTCCTCGGTGACAACGGGGCCGGGAAGTCGACCCTGATCAAGTGCCTGAGCGGGGTATATCGGCTTGATGAGGGTGTGATCGAGATGGACGGCCAGCCGACCCCGATCCACTCACCGGCCCAGGCTCGCGCGCTCGGGATCGAGACGGTTTATCAGGATCTCGCCCTGTTCGACAACCTGGGGACCGCCGCGAACTTCTACGCCGGTCGTGAGTCGGCCGGGCCGAAGTGGCTGCCGCTCGGGCTGCGCTTCCTCGATCGGCGCGGGATGGCCCTCAAGACGCGCGAGCTGCTCGACCGTCTCGAGGTCGGACTGCCTGACCTGAGTCACGAGGTCGGCCTGCTGTCCGGGGGGCAGCGCCAGGCGGTCGCCGTCGCCCGTGCGGCCGCGTTCGCCTCGAACGTGGTGATCCTCGACGAGCCCACTGCCGCGCTCGGCGTCCGAGAGTCCCGGCGCGTTCTGGACCTGATCGGGCGGCTGCGTGAGGCCGGCTATGCCGTGATCGTGATCTCCCACGCCCTGGACCACGTCATCGACATCGCCGATCGGGCGATGGTCATGCGTCGGGGCCGGAAGGTCGGGGAGGAGATCCCGACCCGGGAGAACCAGCAGCGGATCGTGTCGCTGATCGTCGGAGGTGAAGGTTGAGTCGATGACCGATCACGTCCACGCGGCCATCCGCCGCGTGGTCCCAGCTCGCGAACGCGTCCCATCGAGTCCGCATCAGAGGAGGCATCGTTGATGTTCGCCAAGAGGATCGCCGGTCTGGCCATCGCTGCCGGTGTCGTGCTGGCCGCGTGCTCGAGCAGCGGCTCGAGCCCATCGGCTGGCGCGCCATCGGCCGCCGCCCCGAGCGTCGCCGCGCCATCCGTCGCCGCTCCCAGCGCCGCGGCCGAGAAGATGAAGATCGGGTTCATCACGAAGTTCCCGGTCGACTTCTACGACATCATGGTCGACGCAGCCAAGACGTGGGCGAAGGATCACCCCGACGTCGAGCCGGTCTTCGCCCAAGGCAAGAGCGGCACCGATGACGAGGGTGAGATCGCCGCGATCGAGTCGATGATCACCCAGGGTGTGAAGGCCATCGCCATCACCCCGACGAGCCCGAACGTCCAGGCCGCACTCGACAAGGCGACCGCCGCCGGGATCAAGGTGGTCCTCGTCGACAACGACATTCCCGACTGGTCCGGCAAGACGTCCGTCGTCGCGACGGACAACCTGGCCGGCGGCAAGCTCGCCGGAACATGGCTCAAGGACAACCTGCCGGCCGGCGCCAAGCTCGCCGTGCTGAAGGGTCGACTCGGCGCTCCGTCGCTCGAGGACCGCGTGACCGGCATGCTCGATACCCTCGGCAGCGCCGCGACGATCGTCGGCGGCAGTCCGGCGACCGATTGCGATCAGACCAAGGGCCTTGACGCGGCCACCGACCTTCTGACGGCGAACCCGGACCTCACCGCGATCTACGCTGCATGCGGGCCGCCCGCCACGGGTGCCCTGCAGGCCATCAAGAACGCGGGCATCGCGCCCGGCAAGATCATCGTCGTCGGATTCGACGCCTCGGGTGACGAGGTCAAGGCGATCCTCGCCGGCGAGCAGGCCGCCTCGGTCGCTCAGTTCCCGGCCAAGATGGGCTCGCTCGGGATCGAAACCGCCTACAAGGCGGCCAAGGGCGAGACTGTCGAGAAGCTCGTCGATACGGGCACGGAGATCGTCACCAAGGCCAACGCGGACAAGTTCAAGTGATCCGCTCGTAACCCGCCCGGGGACGACGACCGCGTGCTCCTCCGCGCGATCGTCGTCCCCAGCCTGATCCCGTCCCTCACAGCGCGACCGACAGGAGCCCACCGTTGCCCGTGACGATCACCGAGCTGGTGACCCACGACATCCGCTTCCCGACCTCGCTGACCCTCGATGGCTCCGACGCGATGAGCCCGACTCCCGACTACTCGGCCGCCTACGTCATGCTCAGGACCGACCATCCTGACGGGCTCGTCGGCCACGGTCTGACCTTCACCACCGGTCGCGGGAACCAGCTGTGCGTCGCCGCGATCGAGGCGCTCCGGAGTTTTGTCGAGGGCCGCACGCTCGAGTCGATCGCCGCAGACTTCGAGGGGTTCTGGATGTCGATCGCGAGCGATGAGCAGCTTCGCTGGGTAGGACCGGAGAAGGGCGTCATCCACCTGGCCACCGCCGCGGTCGTCAACGCCGTGTGGGACCTGTACGCCAAGGTCGAGGGCAAGCCCCTGTGGAAGCTGCTCGTCGACATGCCGCCCGAGGAGCTTGTCAGGTGCATCCCGTTCCGCTACATCGGCGACGCGCTGTCACCGGCCGAAGCTCTCGAGATCCTCCGCCGGAACGAGCCGACGAAGGCGGCTCGTGAGGCGGAGATCCGAGCGGGCGGCTACCCGGCGTACACCACCTCGTCGGGTTGGCTGGGCTATCCCGACGAGAAGGTCCGGCGCCTCTGCCGCGAAGGCGTCGCCGGCGGCTGGAACCACTTCAAGCTCAAGGTCGGGCGAGACCTCGCGGACGACAAGCGTCGGCTTGCGATCGCCCGCGAGGAGATCGGCCCGGATCGGGTCCTGATGGTCGACGCCAACCAGGTCTGGGATGTCGACCAGGCGATCGGTTGGATGCGCGAACTCGCCGTCTACCGGCCGTTGTGGATCGAGGAGCCGACGAGCCCCGACGACGTGCTCGGGCACGCCCGGATCGCCAGGGCCCTCGAGCCGCTCGGGATCGGCGTCGCGACCGGCGAGCACGTCCAGAACCGGGTCGTCTTCAAGCAGCTGTTCCAGGCCCAGGCGATCTCCTTCTGCCAGATCGACAGTTGTCGGCTCGGTGGCGTGAACGAGATCCTGGCTGTCCAGCTGATGGCCGCCAAGTTCGGCGTGCCGGTCTGCCCGCACGCTGGGGGGGTCGGGCTGTGCGAGTACGTCCAGCACCTCGCGATCTTCGACTACATCGCGGTCAGCGCCTCGCTCGAGGGTCGGATCGTCGAGTACGTCGATCATCTCCACGAGCACTTCCTGGCACCCGCGGTGATCCGGGACGGGCGCTATCAGGCGCCACTGGCCCCCGGCTACTCGATCGAGATGAAGCCGAGTTCGCTGTCCGACTACCGGTTCCCTGATGGGGCCGCCTGGGTCGCGCTCGGGTCGCCCCTCGGGGTCTAGATGGCGGCGTTCGAGCGGATCGCTGCCTGCGGCGTGGTTCCGGTAGCCCGGATCGATCGCGCTGAAGACGCGCCGACGCTGGCCGGGATCCTGGCACGAGCCGGTCTGACGTGTATCGAGGTCACCTTCCGAACGGAGGCGGCGGCCGAGGCGATCGCGGCGATCCGGTCGGCGGATCCGAACATGCTCGTCGGCGCCGGGACCGTGGTCTCGATGGACCAGCTCGACCGGGCCGGCGCTCGGGTCATCCGCTGATGGGTGCGACGACACGTCCCGCGCTCGTCCTTAGCGCACCGGGCCGGTTCGTGGTCGAGGGGCACGAGCTCGTCCGACCGGGACCCGGACAGGTCGGGGTCGAGGTCGACCTCGTCGGGCTATGCGGTACCGACCTCCACATCGTTGAGGGGTCGCATCCGCGGGCGCGGCTCCCGCTCGTCCTCGGGCACGAGCTCGTCGGACGGGCGGTGGGCGGCGTCCTCGATGGACGGCTCGTCGTGGTCGACCCGCTCATCGCCTGCGGCACCTGCGCAGCCTGCACGATCGGCCAGGCCCACGTCTGCGCCCGGCTGCGCCTCATCGGGATCGACCGGGACGGCGGCCTCGGCGGGTGGGTCGTGGTCGATCCGGATCGGCTGCACCCGGTTCCGGCCGGTCTTGATCCGCAGGTCGCGGTCCTGGCCGAGCCGCTCGCCGTTGCGGTCCACGCGGTGGGTCGAACGGGGGTGGGCCCGTCGGACCGGGTCGTCGTGATGGGCGCCGGCCCGATCGGGCTGCTGATCGCGCTCGTGGCCCGGAGCCGCGGCGCGGCCCTGGTCGTGATCGGCGAGCCGTCCCCCGCCCGGCGGACGTTCGCGTCGGGTCTCGGCCTCGAGCTCCTCGACATCCTGGACCCGGTCGGCGACCTCGAGGCCAGGACCGATGGTTGGCAGGGGGACGTCGCCTTCGACGCGGCGGCAGCCCCGGCGGTGGCCGCGATCCTGCCGCGCCTCGTCCGACCGGCCGCCCGGATCGGTCTCGTCGGCACGTATGGCCACCCGGTCGAGCTCGACCTCCAGGCGGTGCTGTTCCGCGAGCTCACCCTGTTCGGGAACCGCGTCTACCGTCCCGCCGACATCGACGCGGCACTGGCGCTCCTGGCCGCCGCCCCGGACGTCTTCAGGCCTTTGATCAGCGAGGTCGTTGCGCTCGACGACGCTCCGCGGGCGGTCGAGCTGCTGCGAGCCGGCCGTGGGATCAAGTACGTCGTCGCCGCGGGCTCGAGCTGATGCTCGCGCTGGTCAAGACGGAGCGAGGCGAGGGTCACCTCGCTCTCCTCGATCGACCCGAGCCGGACCCCGCGCCTGGCTGGGTGACGATCGCGGTCGCCTATGGCGGGATCTGTGGAACCGATCTGCACATCGTCCACGACCGGTTCCCATACTGGCCGCCGGTCATCCTGGGGCACGAGTTCGTAGGGACCGTGACGGCGGTCGGGACGGGCGCCGATCCGGGGTTGATCGGCACCCGCGTCGTCAGCGAGCCACACTCGAAGGCGTGCGGGACCTGCTATCTGTGCCGACGGGGGATCGCCGAGCTGTGCGCGGACAAGCGTTCGCCCGGCTGGGGCATCGACGGCGCCTTCGCCGAAGTGATCACCCTCCCGGCCCACCTGCTCCACCGGGTGCCCGACGGGGTGCCAGATCGCACGGCCGCGCTGGCCGAACCGATGGCGGTGGCGGTGACCGCGCTGACGCGGGCCCGGGTCGAGCCAGGCGACACGGCCGTCGTCGTGGGCCCCGGGCCGGTCGGCATCCTGCTCGCGGTAGCCGCCCGGGCGATGGGCGCCACGAACGTCGTCGTGGTCGGTCGGACGCTGTCCGATCGGCTTCGGTTCGCGGGGTCGCTCGGTCTGCAGACCGTCCTCGATTCCGATGCCGACGCCGTCGCCCGCGAACTGACGGCGGGTCGCGGGGCCGACCTGGTCGTCGAGGCGACCGGGACGCCGGCGGCGATCGCCCTCGCGCTCGCCGTGGTCCGGCGGCGGGGACGGGTGGTCGCGGTCGGGCTGAGCGGGCGCCCGGACGTGGCGGTCCCCTGGGACCTTGCGGTCACCCGTGCCGTCCAGGTGACCTTCTCGATGAGCTCGAGCGGGACAGCATGGGATCCGGCTGTCGCGATCCTCGCCGGGACGGGGGCGAGCCTCGAGGGGATGACGACCGTCTTCCCGCTCCGGGATTGGGAGGTAGCCTTCCGGGCCGTCGCCGACCGGACGGTGATCAAGGCGCTGCTCGATCCGCGCCCGCCGGCCGACGCATGACGCTCCGTGGCGCGGTCCTCATCACCGACTGTGACCATCCCACGGTCGACATCGAGCGGGCGATCCTGGCCGACGCCGGCCTGGCGGTCGACCTGCGCGCCTGCCGGACCTCGGAGGATGTGATCGATGCCGCGACCGAGGTGCGACCCGTGGGTCTGCTGGTCCAGTACGCGCGGATCGGTGGTGACGTGCTTCGTGCCCTGCCGGACTGCCGGGCGATCGGGCGGTACGGCGTTGGCCTCGACACGATCGATCTGGAGACAGCCGCCAGGCTCGGCGTCCGAGTCGTCAACGTCCCGGACTACTGCACCGACGAGGTCGCCGACCACGCCCTCGGGCTCATCCTCGGCCTGACCCGGGGGATCGTCCCCCTCGACCGCGGCGTCCAGCGCGGGGTCTGGGACTTCCGGCTGGCCGGCCGGGTGCGTCGATCGTCAAGCCAGCGACTCGGCGTGATCGGGTTGGGTCGGATCGGGACGGCACTGGCACGCCGGGCGCTGGCTCTCGGCTATGACGTCGTGGCCACCGATCCGCGCGGGGCCATCGTGCCCGGGGTCCGGCTGGTCGAACTCGACGAGCTGCTCCTGACGAGCGATGTCGTGAGCGTGCATGCCCCGCTCGACGTCACGACTCATCATCTCATCGACGAACATGCGCTCGCGTCGATGCGACCGACGGCGATCCTCGTCAACACGAGCCGGGGAGCACTGGTCGACCATGATGCGCTCGTCTCCGCACTGCGGGCTGGCCGGATCGCCGGCGCCGGTCTCGACGTCCAGGAGCGCGAGCCGCTGGCGCCGGATGACCCGCTCGTCGGGCTGCCGAACGTCATCCTGACGCCGCACGCCGCGTTCTACAGCGAGGAGTCGCTGGTCGAGATGAAGACCAAGGTCGCCGAGCGACTGGTCGCCGCCCTGACCGAGCCCCAGCGGTGATCGACGCTCATCAGCACTTCATCGACCCGGGCCACAGTCAGTATCCGTGGATCGCCGGCGCATATGAGCCGCTGCGCCGGGCCTACGGTCCGGCCGACCTGCGCCGGACGATCGACGCGACCGAAGTGGAGGCGACGATCGCGGTCCAGGCTCGGACCGAGCCGGCCGAGACCGATGCGCTCCTGCGGATCGCCGCGACCGAGCCCTGGGTCGCCGGCGTGGTCGGCTGGGTCGACCTGACGGATCCGGCCGTGGTCGACGTCATCGCCGAGCTCGTCGACCGGCCGGACGCGGACCGCCTCGTCGGCATGCGCCACCCCGCCCACGACGAGCCCGATCCCGACTGGCTCGCCCGACCGGATGTCGGTCGGGGTCTGGCCGCGCTGGCCGACTTCGGCCTCGTGTTCGACCTGCTCGTGCGAGCGCGTGAGATGCCGGTCGCCCTCGACGTCGTCCGGGCGAACCCGGGCCTCACCTTCGTCATCGACCACCTTGCCAAGCCCCCGATCGCGAGCGGCGACCTCGAACCGTGGGAGTCGCTCATCCGGCCATTCGGCGCGAGCGACAACGTCACGGTGAAGCTGTCCGGGCTGGTCACCGAGGCGGACTGGGTGTCGTGGCGACCCGCGGACCTCAGTCCGTACGTGGACGTGGTCCTCGAGGTATTCGGCCCCGACCGCTTGATGTTCGGGTCGGACTGGCCGGTCTGCCTCATGGCGGCGACGTACGGTCAGGTCGTCGCCGGGCTACTCGGGTCGCTCGGCGACCTCGAGCTGTCTGAGCTGACGGCGATCCTGGGTGGGACCGCGGCCCGCGTCTACCGCCTGCCCTGAGGGTCCGATCGATGACCGTCCCTGACCGCTTCCTCGTCACCGGGGCGCTCGGCTGCATCGGATCTTGGACGGTGCGTGAGCTCGTCCGCGAGGGGACGCCCGTGGTCGCGTTCGACCTCGGGACGGACGCCCGACGTCTCCGGCTGATCATGCGTCCTGACGAGCTCGCCGCGGTCGCCTTCGAGACCGGTGACATCAGCGACCTCGCGACGGTCGAGCGCGTGCTCGACGACCACCGGATCAGTCATGTCGTCCACCTGGCGGCGCTCCAGCTGCCGTTCTGTCGGGCGGACCCGCCGCTCGGGGCGCGGGTCAACGTCGTCGGCGCGATCAACGTGTTCGAAGCGGCCCGCCGCCGCCTCGAGACGATCCGGGGACTGGCGTACGCAAGCTCGATCGCCGTGTTCGACGCGGCCGATGCGGACGACATCAGGCGCGGCGTCGGTGATGACGATCCGGCTCATCCGATGAGCCACTACGGCGTCTACAAGCAGGCCAACGAGGCCAGCGCTGGCGTCTACTGGCGCGAGGCCGGGTTGCGGAGCGTCGGCCTGCGGCCGTACATCGTCTTCGGGCCGGGTCGCGACCAGGGCCTGACGAGCGCCCCGACCAAGGCGGTCGCGGCAGCGGTCCTGGGTCGCTCGTTCGAGATCGGGTTCAGCGGTCGGACCGTGTTCCAGTACACCGCCGACATCGGTCGCACGTTCGTGGCCGCAGCACGGAGCGGGCTGGACGGGGCGCTCGTGTTCAACCTCGGCGGCTCGTCGGCGACGATCGACGAGCTCGTCGCGGCGATCGAGGCGGCCGTCCCGTCATCGGCCGGGCGGATCACCGTGAGCGGGCCGCCGCTGCCGTTCCCTGAGGCCGTCGAGGCGACCGGGATCGGCGCGCTCGGACCGCTGCCGGTCACGCCGCTCGACCGCGCGGTCGTCGAGGCCGCCCGGGTGTTCGGGCGACTGCACGCCGCGGGCACGCTCGACCCCGCCGAGCACGGTCTTCCCGCGGGCTAGATCGCCCGCGGCCCTCGATCGCCCGCGCCGGTGGGTCAGCCCGCGGCGGCTCCGGCGGCCTCCTCGACCGTCGTCGGCAGCGAGTCGAGCAGGGGATCGGTCCAGGTCCAGGCCGCACCGTGGTGACGTCCGACCGCACCGTGGCGGGCCGCCTCGACGCGCAGTGGCAGCCCGAAGATCTCGATGAACCCGACCGCCGCAGCGTGGTCGAAGGCGTCGCCCTCGTCGTACGTGGCCAGGCTCTTGTCGTAGAGCGACAGCGGCGAGCGCCGCCCGACGACGACCGCCGACCCATGATCGAGCCGGATCCGGGCGTCGCCGCTGACGACGCGCTGGGATGAGGCGACGTAGCCGCGGAGGTCGCGGTGAAGGGCGCTGAACCACAGCCCGTCGTACGTCAGCTGGGCCAGCTCGTCGGCGACGAGCCGGTTGAAGCGGAGGGTGTCCTTCGACAGCGTGAGACCCTCGAGCGCGCGGTGGGCCGCGTGGAGGATGACCGCCGCCGGCGCCTCGTAGATCTCGCGGCTCTTGATCCCGACGAGGCGATCCTCGACGTGGTCGATCCGCCCGACGCCGTGGGCGCCGCCCAGGTCGTGCAGCCGCTCGATGAGCCCGACCGGCCCGAGCCGCTCCCCGTCCAGGGCGACCGGGATCCCGCCCTCGAACGCGATCACCACCTCGACCGGCGCGGGGGCGGCGCTCGGCTCGACGGTCCACTCGAAGGCGTCGGCCGGCGGCGTGACCCACGGGTCCTCGAGCACGCCGGTCTCGCACGAGCGACCCCACAGGTTGACGTCGATCGAGTACGGCGATGCCTTCGTGATCGGGATCTCGATCCCGCGCGCGGCCGCGTAGTCGATCTCCTGGTCGCGCGAGAGGCCCATCCCGACCCGCATCGGGGCGACGACCTCGAGCCCGGGATCGAGCGCGTGAACGGCCACGTCGAACCGGACCTGGTCGTTGCCCTTGCCGGTGCAGCCGTGAGCGACCGCGTCGGCTCCCTCGCGTGTCGCGACCTCGACGAGGAGCTGTGCGATCAGCGGCCGGGCGAGGGCCGTCGCCAGTGGATAGGCGCCCTGGTAGAGCGCGTTCGCCTGGAGGTGCGGCCAGACGAAGTCGGTCGCGAACCGCTCGCGAGCGTCGACCACGTAGGCCTTGGCGGCTCCGGCGCTCATCGCCCGCCGCTCGACCCCCGCGCGAAGGGAACCGCCACCGACGTCGACGGTCAGGGTGACGACCTCGACCCCGAACTGCTCGCGGAGCCAGGCCACGGCCACCGAGGTGTCGAGCCCGCCCGAGTAGGCGAGGACGACCTTCTTCATGACAGCGCCTCCGAGGGTGCGGTCGCCTGCGCCTGGATGGCCCCGAAGCGCTCGAGCCAACGCTCGAGCCGGGCTTCGTCGGCGAACAGCACGAGGAGCGTATTGTCCCCGGCCAGGGTGCCCTCCTGCTCGCTGAGCGACGACTCGTCGATCGCCTGGGCGATCGTCGATGCCGTCCCGGGCGACCCGATCACGAGCACGATCAGCCCGCTCCGGCCGAGCGTCACCGGGATGTCGGCGAGGATCCGGCGGAGCCGGTCGTCGGAGCGCGGCGGGCGGACGGCGAGGTCCTCGGGCGCGACGTAGACGTGGCGGGCGCCGCGCGGGATCTTGACCAGCCCGAGCTCGGCGACGTCGCGCGAGACGGTCGCCTGGGTCACGACGTAGCCACGCCGCCCGAGCTGGGTCGCCAGCTCGCCCTGGCTGCCGATCGGCATCCGGGTGATGAGCTCGCGAATCGCTCGCTGGCGGTCGACTCGGGTCCCGGCGGTCGTTCCGTTGCGCATGGTCGTCTCCTCAGACCGCCCCGACTCGGGGCGAGCGGCTCGCGGTCAGACGGGTGCCGAAGGTCGGATCGTCGAGAGCCCGGACGAGGGCGTCCGGCGCGGACGCGTCGGCGATGATCGCCTCGGCACCCTCCCAGTCGAGCGCGGCCAGGGCCGCCCGGATCTTGGGGACCATGCCCCCGCCGATGGTGCCCGCTGCGATGAGCGCCTCCGCCTCGCCGGCCGTCAAGCTGTCGAGCCGGCGGCCGTCGGCGTCGCGGACGCCGTCGACGTCGGTCAGCAGGACGAGCTGGCGAGCGCCAAGCCCGGCGGCGATCCCGGCCGCCACGTCGTCGGCATTGACGTTGCAGACGATCCCGTCCTCGTCCCGGGCGAGCGGCGCGACGACCGGGACCTGGCCGCCGACGAGCAACGAGTCGAGCAGGTCGCGTCGGAGCCCGACGACGTGGGCCACGAGCCCCACCCCGGGCACCCGCTCGGCGATGAGGAGCCCGCCGTCGACCCCGGACAGCCCGACCGCGTCGACGCCGAGGTCGCGCAGCCCGGCGACGAGCTCGCTGTTGACGACCCCGCGCAGGACCGCGGCCGCGACCTCGAGCGAGGCGGCATCGGTCACCCGCAGGCCGCCCTCGAACGTCGACGGGACGCCGAGCCGGTCGAGCCATTCGGTGATCCGCTTGCCGCCGCCGTGGACGAGGACGACCGGCCGCTTCCGGGCGACGGCGGCGACCTCCTCGAGGATCTGCCGCTGATCGGCGATCGTCGTCCCACCGAGCTTGACGATGAGAATCTCACTCATCGGTCGGCGCCTCGCCGGCGGATGCGTGTCATGTCGTGTACTCCGCGTTCTCGATCACGTAGGCCTCGGTCAGGTCGCAGCCGAACGCCTCGCCGACACCGCTGCCGAGCCCGAGGTCGAGCCGGATGAGGAGCTCGGGCGCGTCCATCGCGGAGCGCGCGGCGGCGCGGTCGAACGTGACGGGACCGCCGGCGGGTCCGTCGAACACGGCGTGGCCGGCGATCGCCACCCGGAGTCGATCGGGCCGGACGACCGCCGCCCGACCGGCCCGTCGCTCCGCCTCGGCGGCGGGCACCCCCGCCGCCTCGAGGATCGCCGCATCGGCCAGCCGGGCGTTGCCGGCGGCCCCGACGACCCGTCCCCAGTTCGGGTCGCGCCCGTGGGCCGCGGCCTTGACCAGGCTGCTCGAGACGACCGCCCGCGCCACCGCCCGGGCCTCGGCGTCGTCGACCGCCCCGGACACCTGGCAGGTGAGGAGCGTCGTGGCGCCTTCGCCGTCGGCGGCCTGCTGGCGGGCGAGATCGCGCGCGACGGCTTCGATGGCGGCGCCGAGCCTGGCCGCGGGGTCGCCGCCGGCCGTCACCGGCGCCGTCCCGGCTGCGCCCGAGGCGAGGGCGAACACGGTGTCGTTCGTGCTCGTGTCGCCGTCGACGGTCAGCTGGTCCCAGGTTCGGGCGGCGGCCGGCCGGAGGAGGCGGTGGAGGACCGCCGGCTCGACCGAGGCATCGGTCAGGACGATCGCCAGCATCGTCGCCATCCGCGGGTGGATCATCCCGACGCCCTTGGCGACGCCGCCGACCGTGACCGCGACCGGCGTCCCGGCGGGTCCCGGCAGCTCGAGCCTCACCGTCGCGAGCTTCGTGCGTGAGTCGGTGGTCCGGAGCGCGACGGCGACCGCTTCGAGCGCGTCGTCGGTGGATCGGAGACCGTCGCCGATCACCGTCCGGATCCCGGCCGCGACCCTGGCCAGGGGGAGCAACGTGCCGATGACGCCGGTCGACAGCAGCAGGGTCGCGTCGGCCGGGACCCGCAGCGCCTCGGCGAGGACAGCGGCCACCTCGGCCTGGTCGGTGTCCCCGGCCGGTCCCGTGGCCGCATTCGCGCAGCCGCTCGTCGAGACGATCGCGCGCGCCCAGCCGTAGCGACCGGCGCCGGCCGGCTCGCTCGTGGCGAGGTGCTCCTGGGACAGCCGGACCGGCGCCGCGGCGAAGGCGTTCGGGGTGAACACCGCGGCCGCCGCGGCCGGGCCACCGTCGGCGACCACGATCGCCAGGTCGGGTCCGCCCGACGCCTTGATCCCGGCGGCAGCGGCGCCGGCGACGAACCCGGCCGGCATCGAGGCGCGCCGGTCGACCGGCGGGAGATCGATCGCCAGCGGTTCGAGCACGGTCGAGCGGTCGGTCGCGGACGAGGCCGTCACGGTCATGGGGCGATCGGGAGCTGCTCGAGCCCGAGCGTCTCGGGCAGGCCGTGGACGATGTTGAATGCCTGGATCCCCTGGCCGGCGGCGCCCTTGACCAGGTTGTCGATGACCCCGATTGCCAGGATCCGACCGGTCCGCTCGTCGAGCCGGACGTGGACCCGGGCGAAGTTGCTGCCGTGGACGTGGCGGGTCGACGGCGAGGCGCCGACGACGTCGACGAACGGCTCGTCGGCGTAGGCGGCCGCGTACAGCGCGTCGAGCTCGGACTGGCCGATCAGCCGGTTCGGCCGGACGTGGCAGGTCGCGAGGATCCCGCGGTTCATCGGGACGAGGTGGGGCACGAAGTCGACCGCGATCGCCCCGGCGTTGGCACCGGGCGCCAGACCTGCGTCCCCAGTCGCAGCCGCGAGCTCCTGCTCGATTTCGGCGACATGACGGTGACCGCCGAGGCCGTACGCCCGGACGCTCTCGTTGACCTCGCCGAAGTGGAGGTCCGCCTTCGGCTCCCGTCCGGCGCCCGAGACCCCGCTCTTCGCGTCGACGACGAGATCGGCGATCAGACCGGCCCGCGCCAGCGGCGCGAGGGCGAGGAGCGTCGCGGTCGGGTAGCAGCCCGGCGCTCCCACGATCCGCACCGAAGCATCGCCGAGTGCGACGAGCGCATCGCGGTGGAGCTCGGGCAGCCCGTACACGGCGACCTCGAGGAGCTCGGGGTGGGGATGGCTGAAGCCGTACCAGCGCGGGTAGTCGGTCGGGTCGCGCAGCCGGAAGTCGGGTCCGAGGTCGATGACCGTCGCGCCGTCGGCGACGATCCCGGGAACGAGCGCGGCGGCCGTCCCATGCGGGAGGGCGAGGAAGACGGCGTCCGCGACCGGCAGATCGGCGTCGACGAGGTGGGCGGTCGAGGCGAGGTGGGGGTGAATCGTGCCCACTGGCTCCTCGTCCCGATCCCGACCGACGAGCCCGACGATCGTCACCGCCGGATGGCGGTCGAGCAGCCGCACGAGCTCGGCTCCCACGTAGCCTGTGGCGCCGACGATCGCGACCCGGATCGGATCGGGAGGGCCAGGCCGGCGATCCGCCTCGGCCGTCGTCTCGACGCTCGCGCTCACGGGCGCGTCCGGCCACTCGCAGGAGGCCGCCTCGGTCGCTGGTCGGGGTGGATCGCCGTCATGGACGCATGACTATACACAAGCACGCATAGTCATGCAACCGTCCGTACAGGGTTCCCGCCTCCATCTGCCGCCGAGCCGTCCCGGCCCGACGCTCGACGAGCGAGCGGGGGCGGTTCAGCCGGGGACGAACTCGGGGCGGCGGTACGGGCCGGTCACGATGACCTCGCCCGATTCGTCGAAGGGCTCCGGGCCGGTCCCGATCACCCGGTAGCGGTGGTGGACCTCGGTCGCGCCGGCCGCCAGCATCGCGTTGACCGGGCAGTACTTCGTGGCCGACAGCTCGATGCAGCGGCGGATCGCGCTCACGCTCACGGCCGGCCCCTCGACCTCGTGGAGGACGTCGACCCGGGTCAGGACCTGCGGGTACTCGTCGCGCTGGACCGCCTCGACCCGGACCTCGTAGCGGGTGAACGCCTGGCGCTTCTTGAGCGCGACCGACACGACGTCCATCGCGCTGCAGGCGGCCAGGGCGGCGACGACCGTCTCGACCGGGCTGAGCTCGCCGGCGGCCGAGGCGTCGCCGAACACGGGTGCGCGACCAGTCCCGGTGACCGCCGCGAAGCGAAGCCCGCCCTCGTGCCGGATCGTCGCGGTCCTGATCGTAGTCACCGGGCGACGAGCTCCGGTTCGGCCGATTCGAACTGCTCCCGGTAGAGGCTGGCGTACAGGCCGCCCTTGGCCAGCAGCTCGCCGTGGGTGCCGCGCTCGACGATCCGCCCGCGCTCGTAGACGAGGATCCGATCCGCCCGCAGGATCGTCGACAGCCGGTGGGCGATGGCGATCGTCGTGCGACCCTCCATCAAGCGCTCGAGGGCGGCCTGGATGAGCCGCTCGCTGACCGTGTCGAGGGCCGAGGTCGCCTCGTCGAGGATGAGGATCCGGGGGTCCTTGAGCAGGACCCGGGCGATCGCGATCCGTTGCTTCTCGCCGCCCGACAGCTTGTAGCCGCGCTCGCCGACGATCGTGTCGTAGCCGTCGGGCAGCTCGAGGATCCGATCGTGGATGGCCGCCGCGGTGGCCGCGACCTCGAGCTCGGCGTCGGTCGCGTCGGGCCGGGCGTAGCGCAGGTTGTCGCGGATCGACGAGTGGAACAGGTAGGTCTCCTGGGTGACGAACCCGATCACCCGGCCGAGCGATTCGAGGCTGATCGTCCGGATGTCGTGGCCGTCGATCTCGACCGATCCGGAATCGACGTCGTACAGGCGCGGAATGAGGTAGGTCGTCGTGGTCTTGCCCGAACCGGACGGCCCGACGAGCGCAACGAGCTCGCCCGGCTCGGCCTCGAAGTCGATCCCCTCGAGGCCGAATGCCCGCGGCGGGAGGCCGGCCGGAAGGTCGACGCCCGGTCCGCCGCCGACCGCCTCGAGCGCCTCGCGCCGGGCCGCCCACTCGTCGGCCGCCTCGACCGCCAGCTCGGCCGCGTCCGACGCGGCGCCCGCCTCGACGGCGGCGATCCCGGCCTCCTCCACGTCGTCCATCGGCTCGCCGGTCGGGCTCGCGACGGGTGCCGGCGGCGGCGACGGGTAGCGGAACGACACATCCCGAAGCCGGACCCGGCCCTTGACCGTGGCCGTGTCGAGGACGACCGGGTCGGGTGAGTCGACGATCCCGGGCTTGAGGTCGAGGTACTCGAAGATCCGGTCGAACAGGGCGAGCGAGCCCTGGATCTCGACCTGGACGTTGAGCAGCGAGCCGAGCGGGAAGAAGAGCCGGCTCTGGAGGGTGGTGAATGCGACGACCTGGCCGGGGCTCGGGGCCGACAGGTTGCCGTTCTGGGCCAGCGTCGCAGCCAGCCAGTACACGAACGCCGGGCTGATGCTGAAGATCGTGCCGATGATCATGAAGAACCAGCGCCCGACCATCGCCTGGCGGATCTGGAGCGCGGCCAGCCGGCGGTTGAGGTCCCGGAACCGGGCGATCGAGGTCTCCTGCTGGCCGAAGGTCTTCGACAGGAGCATCCCGCTCACGCTCAGCGTCTCCTCGGTCGCCGCCGACAGGTCGGCCATCGACTTCTGGGTCTCGGTGCTCACGCTCCGGCGGACCTTCCCGACGCGATAGGTGAGATACAGGAAGAACGGCGTGATGCCGAGCGACAGGAGCGTCAGCTGCCAGCTGATCAGGAACATCGCGACGATCGTGCTGACCGCGACGGCCAGGTTGCTCGTCAGGTTGGCCGCCGTGTCGGTCACGACCGACTGGACGCCCCCGACGTCGTTCGACAGCCGGCTCTGGATCTCGCCGGTCCGGGTCTCGGTGAAGAAGCGCAGGGGCATCCGCTGGAGGTGGGCGTAGAGCGCGTTCCGCAGGTCCTGCATGACGTTCTGGCCGACGACGTTGTTGAGATAGGCCTGGCCGACCCCGATCAGGCCGGTGATGATCGGGATGACGATCATCAGGCCGACATAGAGACCCAGGTTCGTGTAGTCGTGGCCGACCAGGACGTCGTCGAACAGGACGCCCAGGAGGAGCGGGTTGATCAGCCCGAGCAGGCTCGTGACCAGGATCGCCACGACGACCACGAAGACCTGTGGCCGGTAGGGCCGGAAGAACGCGGCGATCCGCCGGACCGTCTGGCCGCGGCGCTCCTTCGGCATCGGGGCGATCTCGCCCCGGGAGTACGAGAACTGACCCCTGCCTCGACCTGAGAACCCCATCAGAGGGGGACCGCGCGGATCACCAGGCCGTGGCGGTGCTCGCCTCGGTGATGCCCTGCGCCTCGAGCCAGCGCTCGGCGTCGATCGCTGCCCGGCAGCCGTCGCCGGCGGCGGTGACCGCCTGTCGGTAGCGGTGGTCGTGGACGTCGCCGGCGACGAAGACGCCGTCGATCTTGGTGGCCGTGTGATCGTGGACCTTGAGGTAGCCCTTCGCGTCGACGTCGAGCCAGTCGCGGAAGACCTCGCTGTCGGGCTTGTGGCCGATCGCGATGAACAGGCCCTCGGCGGCCATCGTCCGCTCGTCGCCGGTCACCGTGTCGCGCAGGCGGAGGGCCTCGACCCGGGCATCGCCGAGGACCTCCTCGACGGCGGTGTTGACGTGGATCTGGATCTTCGGGTTCAGCCGGGCCCGGTCGACCATGATCTTGCTTCCGCGGAACTCGTCCCGGCGATGGAGGAGATGGACCTTGGTCGCGAACCGGGTCAGGAACGTGGCCTCCTCGAGCGCGGTGTCGCCGCCTCCGACCACCGCGATCTCCATGTCGCGGAAGAAGAACCCGTCGCAGGTCGCACAGGCGCTGACGCCCCGGCCGCGCAGCCGGGTCTCGCTGTCGAGGCCGAGCCAGATCGCGCTCGCGCCGGTGGCGATGATCAGCGCCTGGGCGCGGTACTCGACGCCCCGCGCCCACAGCCGGAACGGCCGCCTCGACAGGTCGACCTGCTCGACGTCGACGTCGACGACATGGGTCCCGAACCGGATCGCCTGGTCGCGGAAGCGGGCCATCAGGTCGGGCCCCTGGATCCCGTCGGGGAAGCCGGGGTAGTTCTCGACGTCGCTCGTGATCATCAGCTGGCCGCCCGGCGCGGAGCCGGCCAGGACGATCGGGCCGAGGTTGGCCCGCGCGGCGTAGATCGCCGCGGTCAGGCCGGCCGGTCCGGATCCGACGATGACGACGTTGGAGTCCGTCCGACCCTCGCCGGCCTGGCCGTCCAGCGGTCCGCCGGCGGCCGGGACCGCTCCCGGCGCTGGTGGGGCGAAGGCGATCGGGGCCACCGCGGCCGCGAGGGGCACCGCCCCGGTGTCGCCGCTGAAGTCGATCGACATGCCGGCGAACGGATCGGCCGGTGTCGCCGGCTCGCCGTTCCGATCGGGCGGCATCGGGCTCTTCGTCAGGTCGTCGGTCATGATCTCAATCGTAGCACGGTCCAGATACTCCCAGGGGGTATAGCTCGAAGGCGGTCGTCCCGATCACAGCGAGCGCAGCTGCGGGATGACGTCGCGCCCGATGAGCTCGAGCTTCGACGTGTCGTCGACACCCTTGACGCTGAAGATGACGTGCTGGGCGCCGGCATCGGCCAGCTCGCCGAATCGGTCGACGAGCCGGGCCGGGCTCTCCGCGCCACGACCGGCCAGGCTCGACCCGCGCGATCCGCCCTCGCCGTCGGACCGGATGTCGACGTCCTGGTTCGTCGTCCGCTCGATCTCGTCGTAGTCCCGGCCGAGCCGCTCGCAGTGCTCGCGCAGGACGGCGTACTTGTGGGCGATCCGCGGCCCGTCGCCGAACACGTTCGTGGCGTCGCCGTACTGGGCGACGAGCCGGAGGGTCTTCTGCTCGCCGCCACCGCCGATCAGGATCGGTGGGTGTGGCCGGGTCAGCGCCTGGGGCGAGTTGAGCAGGCGGGTTGCCCGGAACCGTCGGCCCTCGAAGGAGGCCTGGCTGCCGCGCTCGCCCTGCCACATCCCGTGAGCGATCTGGAGCGTGTCCTCGAGCATCTCGAACCGCTCGCCCAGCGGCGGGAAGGGAAAGCCGAGGGCTCGGCTCTCGCTCTCGTTCCAGGCGGCCCCGATCCCGAGCCAGGCACGGCCGCCGGACAGGACGTCGAGCGTCGTCGTCGCCTTGACCCACAGACCCGGGGAGCGGTAGTGGACGCCGCCGACCATCAGGCCAAGACTGACTCGCCGGGTGTGAGCCGCCAGGAAGCCGAGGGTGGTCATGCCCTCGAGCATCGGCTGGTCCTCGGGCCCGATCCCGCGGATCTGGAAGAAATGGTCCATGACCCAGACCGAATCGAAGCCGACGTCCTCCGCCGTCGCGGCCACCCGGGCCAGGGTCGGACCGATCGCCGCCGGGCCGCCGGGCCAGGTGAACGAGCTGATCTGGAGGCCGAACTTCACGCCGGGCGATCCTCGTGGCGGTGCGACGCGCGAGCCACTCGGGCGCCGGATGGTTGCAGCGTAAACGACAACTCAGGGGAACAGGTCGGACGCCCTCGGGATGAGCGCGTCGCGGATCGTCGCCTCGCCGCGCGGCGGCCGGGCACCGCGGACCAGCGCTGCCGGCCGGCCGGCCGTCTTGCCCAGGGCGAGCTCGGCGGCCGAGGCGATCTCGTCGGCGACCGCCCGGACGGTCGAGCGCATGACCCGGCCGTCGGCATCCGGCCGACCGCGCAGGTCCTCGAGGGGGGCGATCCCCGACACCCCGATCGCCACGTCGACGATTCCCCAGCGCCACGGACGACCGAAGGAGTCCGACACGATCACGGGCAGGTCGATCCCGACCCGTGCCCGGACCGCCGCCCGGATCCGTCCGGCCGACGCGTCCGGGTCGACCGGCAGGAGCGTCACGACCGAGCCCGTGGCCGGGCCGACGTTGCTGGCGTCGATCCCGCCGTTCGCGCAGACGAAGCCGTGGGCGGTCTCGGTGATGATCACCCCGTTCGCCATCCGGACGACCCGGCGCGCCTCGCGCAGGACGACCTCGACCTGGCGCGGGTCGCGGTCCCACCGCTCGGCGAAGGCGATTGCCTCGGGTCGCGGCTCGATCCCGGTCAGGTCGACGGTCGCCCCCTCGGCCTTCGACACGACCTTCTGGGTGACGACCAGGACATCATCCGCAACGAGCGGCCCGACGCCTGCCTCATCGACGAGCGCGGCCAGTCGCCCGGCGAGGATCGCCGGCAGGTCGTCCCCGGGCCGGATCTCGGGGATCCCGCCGAGCGCGATGACCTCGATCCGACCCGTCTCCTCAGCCGGCATGTGCCGGGTCGAGCAGGCCGAGGGTCTCGGCCAGGATGAGGTCGTCGGGCAGGTCGAGGTCGAGGGTCAGCGGTCCAGCCAGCTCGACGACGACCGCGCCGCCGGCACCGGCCGCCGCGAGGTGCGCCGCCCGGCTGGCGGGCCCGAACGAGAACGGGATCGCATCCGGCGGGCTCACCAGCAGCACGTTCGTCCCGCGTCCGTGCCGATCGGGAACGAGGGCGACCAGCGGCTGCCCTGGATCGAGGGCAGCGCCGGCCGAGGCCACGATCGCTCCGATCGAGGCGGACGAGACCGCCGGCAGGTCGGCGGCCAGCACGAGCAGCCCGGTTGCCCCGTCGGCGATCGCCCAGCGGGCCGCCGCCCGGAGCCCTTCGTTGAGTCCTTCGTCGGTCTGCCGGATCGGGGTCGCCCCGGCGGCGCTGGCCGCGCGCAGGACCGCCGGGTCGGGACTGACCACGATCACGGCTGCGAGCGCGTCGACGGCCTCGGCCGCCCGGACCGACCGATCGAGCAGGCCGAGGACGAGCGCCTGGCGCTCCTCGGCGTCGAGCGACTCGCCGAGGCGCGACTTCGCGCCCTCGAGCGGGTGGACCGGCACGACGGCGACCAGCCGCGACAGGTCGGCACCCGGACGACGATCGGTCATGCTCGCCATCCTAGACGCTGGAACTCGCCCGCCCGCCGGCCGCGCCGCCCGATCCGAGCCGCCCGGCGAACTCGAGCGTCTCGCGGGCGAGCCGAGCGCGGCTGTCGTCGTCGGTCATGACCGTGTCGGTGACGACGGTCGGGATGCCGAGCGCCTCGATCGCCGGGACGAGGGCGGAGTCGAGCGTGTCGATGACGAACCCGTCGAGCAGCCCGGCGTAGATCCGGGCCACGCCGAGCGCGCTCGACTCGTGACCGAGTGACACGAGCATCCGATCGGCCGGGCCCTTGAGCGCGCGGCCGCCGACGATCCCGGACACGGCGACGATCGGGACTCCGCGCCGGCGAGCCGCTTCGAGCGCCGTCCGCATCCCCGGGACCGCCAGGATCGGACCGACCGACACGATCGGGTTCGACGGCGCGATGACGATCGCGCGGGCCGCCGCGAGCGCGGCCTCGACGTCCGCTGTCGGTCGCGCCGCCTCGATCCCGCGGAACCGGACCTCGCGGACCTCGGGTGCCTGGTGGCGATGGACGAAGTACTCCTGGAACTCGAGCCAGCCGTCATCGGTGAGGACCTCGGTCCGGACCGGGTCGTCGGTCATCGGCAGGATCCGGGCGGCAGTCCCGAGCGAGCCTTGGAGCGCGCGGGCCACGTCGGTCGGCCGGTCGCCGGCGCGCAGCCGTGCCGTCCGCACGATGTGGGCGGCAAGGTCGCGGTCGCCGAGCCGGAACCAGGTCTCCTCACCGTAGATCCCCAGCTGCTCGGCCACGGCATACGTCTCGCCCCGGATCCCCCAGCCCTGCACCCGGTCGTCGAGCCCGGCGAGGGTGTACAGGACGGTGTCGTGGTCCGGACTGACGAGGAGCCCGTGGCGCTCGACGTCGTCGCCGGTGTTGACGATGACCGACAGCTCGGCTCCGACCGTCGCCTGCAGGCCGTGGGCCAGCTTCGCGCCACCCACCCCGCCGGCGAGGACGACGACCGTCACCCGGCCGACCCGCTCCCGTGGTCGAGCGCGGACCGGACGTCGCCGATCCGAGCCAGGGTCTCGCGGTCGTAGGGGGCGGGCAGCCGGACGATCACCGTCTCGAACCCGAGCTCGCGATAGGGCCGGATGGCGGCGGCGATCTCGGCCGGGGAACCGAGCAGGACCGGGACGTTCAGCCCGGGGATGCCGCCCTCGATCCGGTTGTGGGCGAGGAGACCGTCGAAGGCCGCTTCGGCGTCGGTCCGTCGATCGCGGATGAGGATCGGGAAGCTGACCGTCCGCTCGATCGTCGCCGGGTCGCGGCCCACCGCCGCGCAATGCTCGCGCAGGATCGCGTCGCGGGCGGCGACCTCGTCGAGCGTCCCCGCGGTGTTCCAGCCGTCTCCGTGGCGGGCCACGGTGCGCAGCGTCTTCCTGGGGCCCGAGCCCCCGATGAGGATCGGCAGGTGCGGCTGGACCGGCCGCGGGAGCTGCTCGGCCTCATGGAGATGGTAGGCCCGACCGTCGTGATCGACGCGCTCGCCGTCGAGCAGCCGGCGGATGACCCCGACCGCCTCGTCGAACCGGTCGAGCCGTTCGCCGACGGTCGCCCCGAAGTCGATCCCGAACGCGTCGTGCTCACGCTCGAACCAGGCGCCACCGATCCCGAGGACCGCCCGCCCGCCGCTGATGTGGTCGAGGGTGGCGGCGAGCTTGGCCGTGTGGCCCGGGTTGCGGAACGTGTTCGCACCGACCATCAGCCCGAGCCGGATCCGGGACGTGATGGCGGCCCAGGCGGCGAGGGCCAGCCAGCCCTCGAAGATCGGCTGGCGCCACGGACCCTGGATCGCGAGCAGGTGGTCCCAGGTCCAGAGCGAGTCCCAGCCGGCCGCCTCGGCCTCGAGCGCGGCGTCCCGGATCCGCGGCCAGTCGCTCGCCTGCGACCAGAGCTGGGCGCCGAACCGGGTCGTCACAGGTCGACCTGGATCCGATCCGGGCGGAATCGGAAGCTCACCCGGTGCTGGCGCTGGAAGCGGTCGCGGATGAGGTCCTCGGCCTCCTCGGGCTCGTCGGCGTGATAGCGCCGCGCCATCTCGGCGATATCTGCCTGGGCGACGGCCTGGTCGTCGTCGGCCGTCACGCGGCCGCGGACCTGGACGTAGCGATAGCCGTCCTCGACGCTCAGGTGGATCCGGGGGTCGCGGCGGAGGTTGGCCGGCCAGCGTCGGCCCTCGGCCGAGTTGATCACGATCTCGTCGCCGTCGAGCCGGTACCAGACGACCGCCTGGTGCGGCGCCCCATCCGGATCGAGCGTGGCGATGACCGCGAACCGGGGCGCATCGAGGAAGGCTCGGGCCTCCAGCGTCAGGGTCGGAGCGTGGTCGACGGTGTCGGGGGTGGGCATCGCTTCGGATGGTAGCCGGGCGAGCCGTCGAGCGAGCTGCGGGTGCTCGGGTCGGCGAGCGCGCCGGTCAGTGGATTCGCACCCCTACTCGATTCCTCGCCGGCAGTCGCCGATCGCCGGCTCAGCCCGCCACGGCAAAGACAGGCGCAGGCACGACGGTCACCCGGACCGCGGTGCCGGGCGCGAGTCCGGCCACGTCGGTGGCCGGAACCTGGGCGACGACGAGATCGCCGTCGGGCAGCTGGACCTGGACCCGACCGAGCGATCCCAGGAAGCTCACGGCGAGCACGCGGGCGGCCGCACCGTCCTCGGGAATCAGCGTCACGGCCTCGGGACGGACGAGCGCCGTCACCGGGCCGGGCCCGGCAGAGCCCTCGAGCAGGGGCGCCCGCGCCCCAAGGACGTCCACCGTCCCGTCACCTGCCACGCCCTTCAGCCGGTTGGTGAGCCCGACGAACTCGGCCACGAAGGCGGTCGCCGGACGGTCGTAGAGCTCGGCCGGCGCGGCGATCTGCTCGAGCCGGCCGGCCGACATGACGCCGACTCGATCCCCGAGCGCCAGCGCCTCCTCCTGGTCGTGCGTGACGAACAACGTGGTCGTGCCGACGGCGATCTGGATCCGTCGGATCTCCTCGCGCAGCTGCCGGCGGACCTTGGCGTCGAGCGCGGACAGCGGCTCGTCGAGAAGGAGCACCTTGGGCTCGATCGCGAGCGCCCGGGCGAGGGCGACGCGCTGCTGCTGGCCGCCCGACATCTGGAACGGGTAGCGGTCGGCTTGCCTACCGAGCCCGACCAGCTCCAGCGTCGCACCGGCTCGCCGGCGGCGCTCGTCCTCGCCCACGCCGCGGAGTCGCAGCCCGTAGGCGACGTTATCGATCGGCCGTCATGGTCGGGAACAGGCTGTAGGCCTGGAAGACGATGCCCATGTCGCGCTTGTTGGAGGGACGCGGGTCATGTCGCTTGACCGTCGACGAGAATCCGACCAGCATCGATCTCGTCGAGCCCTCCGAGCGCTCGAAGCGCGGTCGTCTTCCCGCAGCCCGACGGTCCGAGGAGCGCGACCAGCTCGCCCGGCGAGATGTCGATCGACAGGCCGTCGAGAGCGTGGACCGAGCCGTACCAGCGGTGCATGTCCTGGAACTGAACGGCGACGCCGCGGCTGGTGGCCGGCCGGAGCGGGATCGGAGACAGTCATGTCGCTGGCTCCTCTTCGGGAGCGACGCGTGGGCGCTCCCGCCGGCACCTGGCGCAAAGCGGGCGATGCAGTAGAGCAGGACGAAGGCGAAGACGAGGGCGGACAGCGAGACCGCGACCGCCACGTACGCGTTCGCGCTTGCCGAGCGCGAAGATGACGACCTGCAGCGTACTGAACGAGAGCAGCGACGAGATCGTGTACTCGCCGAGCACGAGGGCGACGGCGAGGACGGACGACGCGAGGATCCCACCCCGGATGTTCGGGACGACCACCTGGACGATCGTCCGCGGCCAGCCTGCGCCCAGGCTGCGGGCCGCATCGGACAGCGTCGCGACATCGACCGTCCGCATTCCCGGAGTCGATCGCCCGGTAGGCGTAGGGCAGGACGAGGATGATGTCGATGAACGCGAGCGTGAGCGGCGATCCCCCGACGACTGCCAAGGTTCTGGCCCATCCATCGATAGATCGGGGCAATGCCGACGACCAGAACGATGGCCGGGATGGCCAGCGGCAGGAGGCACAGGAACTCGATGACCCGCCGCATTCGCGGCACGCGGACGACGGTCCAGACCATGGTCGGGACGAGCAGCAGCAGCATCCCGAATACGGTCACGAGCGCGATCTGGAGCGAGTGACGATGCCTTCGATGAGGTCCGGATAGTCGAGGATCGCGGCGAACGAGGCGAGGCTCCGGCTGCCGTAGTCGCCCCGGGTCGAGAACTCGACCATCGCGAACAGGGGCAGCAGCAGGTAGCCGAAGACGAGCAGCAGGATCGCGATCCGCGCGCCGAGCTGCAGCCTGGAATCGCGGCGGCGGCGCGGGCCCCTTGGGCCGCGCCGAGGAGCGCACCGCCCTCGGGACTGGCGGCCCCGAGGGCCGCACTTCCGGGAGCCGTCATCGGACCCACCGCGACGCGCGGCGCTGGATCAGCGCGTAGGCGGTCATCACGAGCGAGACCACGACGATCATCCCGAGCGCAAGCGCCTTGCCGACGTTCTCCTGGCCGAGGACGACCTCACTCTGCAGCGCGTTGGAGATCTGGAGCGTGACGATCGGGCTGCCCTGGCTGATGAGGGCCGCCGCCGTGGCGTACGCGGAGAAGGCGTTCGTGAACAGGAGCAGCAGGGCGCCGAGGAAGCTCGGCGCAAGGATCGGCCCGCCCACGTTGCGCCAGAAGGCCCAGGCACCTCCGCCCAGGCTGGCTGACGCGTCGTACCACTCCTGGCGCAGGCCGTCGAGCGAGGGCAGGAAGACGATGAGCATCAACGGGATCTGGAAATAGGCGTAGACGACGACGAGCCCGCTCAGGGTGAACAGCCAGGTCGAATCGTAGGGGACGCCGACGTGGAGGACGTTCTTGAAGAACAGGGTCACCAGGCCGGTGCCGGCGAACGTCGCCAGGAACGCGAAGGCGAGCATGACCCCACCGAACTGGGCGAGCACACCGGATGCCGCGACGACCAGCTGCCGCAGCTGGCCGTTCGGGTCTCCCCGGGCGACGGCCCAGGCGAGCAGTCCACCGAGGATGGCGCCGACGATCGCCGTGCCGACGGCCAGCTCGATCGACTTGACGAAGGCGTCGACGAATACCGGGTCGGTGAAGAGTTGGCCGATGTTGTCGAGGGTCGGGTCGCCCTTGATCGTCAGGAAGGCTCCGAGCGCCACGACGAGGGTCGGGACGACGAGGAACAGCCCGACGTAGGCCAGGAACGGGACGAAGGCGACGTAGTCGCGCGCCCCATGCAGGCGACCGCGACCGGCCCCGGCGGGTGCGGGGCCGGTCGTTGGCGCCGCTGGCTGCGCGGGTGCGCTGCCAGGAGGATCGATCACGGGCGAGCGCTCGCTCGATCTACTTCGGAGGAACGATGTTGATGAACTTCCAGTTGTCCTTGAGGTACTGGGTGGCTGCGTCGACCTGCGCGCGGTCAGCAGGACCGGGGCCGTGGCCGGTGCGTTGACGGCGGCCAGGGCCGCCTGGTCGACGGTGCTGGCCTTCTGCATGGCGGCCAGGCGGATCGGCATGGCGCCGCCCTTGATCCAGGTGTTCCCGCCGGCGTCGGAGATGATGTACTCCATCCAGCAGCGGGCGGCCGCCGGGTGCGCGGCATCCTTGTTGATCGCGGAGTTGTAGTAGGCGCCGACAGGTGGCGCGTCGGACGGGATGACGACCTTCCAGGTCGTCCCCTTGGGCGCCAGGGCCGCGATCTGCGGAACCTCGTTGTAGGTCCAGTCGATCGACGATCGGCGTCGTACCCAGCGCGATCGTCGCCGGAGCCGGATCGACCGGGATCAGGTTACCGGACTCGGTGAGCTTCTTGAAGAAGTCGACACCGGGCGCGATGTTGTCGGCCGAGCCGCCATTGGCGAGGGCAGCCAGCACGACGCCGTTGAAGCCTGCGCCGGACTTGAGCGGATCGCCGTTGAGGGCGACCTTGCCCTTGTACTTGGGATCGGCGAGGTCCGCGACCTTGGTGATGTCACCCAGGCTCGCGTCGTAGGCGATGCTCTGGAAGCCGGTGTAGTTGTTCCACCAGAGACCCGTCGCCTCCTTGTTGGCGTCGGGGATATCGGCCCAGCCGCCACCTTGTACGGTGCGAACTTGTCGAGGTTGGCCAGGGCGACCGCGGTGCGTGAGGTCGAAATGTCCGGCTGGCGGCCGGTGCCGTTCAGGTCGTTCGCCGCCTTGATCTCGGCCGCGCTGTCGCCATCCAGCTGGTCCGGTAATCGACCTTGATGCCGTACTTGGCCGTGAAGTCGGTGAACATCTGGCCGTAGTTCGCCCAGTCGGGCGGGGTGGCGCTGAGGGTCACCTGGCCCTCGGTCTTGCCGGCTGCGCAGATGGCGTCGATGCCCCCAGACGTCGGCGGCCGAGGTCGCGGTCTTGGCGTCGCCGCCGGCCGACGGCGCGGCGCCCGACGATGCAGCTGCGGACGGGGGCGCGGCGGTGGGGGCGCTGGTCGGGCTCGAGCCCGTGCTGCTACACGCGGCGACGATCAGAAGGATGGCCGCCAGAGACACGAAGAATCGCGATCCCATTCTGCGCATGGGTTCCTCCTCCAAGAAGCTGACCTTGGTCGCACGGGTTGAGGGATCCGTCAGCCGGACATCCACATCATCGCGCGTCCGGTTAACGTGTCGTACGAGATCTGGTAGGTAGACGGCTCCTTTTCGGTGATCAGATGGTCTCGACGCACCTGTTGAACCACGTGGAGCGGCCAGCACGTCGTGATGTCGGCGCACCATCCGGCGGGGATTGTACGCGCCGCAACGATGCCATGCGCAACCGGGTCGGCGCGTTCGGCGCCGGCTCGGTCCGGTCATCCTTCGGCACGATCGACGGGGGCCCGGGCGTCCGGGCGAGGTGCCGGTGACCTCGGCCGACCCAGCGCCGCCGGCCCCCGAGGCGAGCCTGTTCGCCGGGATCGAGCTCGTCGTCTTCGACAAGGACGGCACCCTGATCGACTTCGACGCGATGTGGAGCGACTGGTCGGCCGGGATGGTCAGGGACGTCGCCAGCGCCACCGATCCCGGCCTGGCCGACCCGTTGGCCGAAGCGCTCGGGCTCGATCCGTCGACCGCCCGGATCATCCCGGGCAGCCCGCTTGCCGCCACGCCGATGGGCCACCTGCGCGACCTGACGGTCGACACGCTGCGCCGGGCCGGGCTGCCGCCGACGGTGGCCGAGGCTGCCGTGGCCAACGCCTGGGACCCACCCGATCCGGTCGCCCTGGCCCACCCACTGGCGGACCTCGGCCGGCTGTTCGAGGAGTTGCGCGCGCGCGGGATCAAGGTCGCCGTGGCGACCTCGGACGACCGGGCGCCGACCGAGGCGACCCTCGACGGGCTCGGGCTGGCGACGCTCGTCGACGCGATCGTCTGCGCCGATGACGGCCTGCCGGTCAAGCCGGCACCGGATCCGTTCCTCCACCTGTGCGCGCTGCTCGGGATCGACGCCTCGCGAGCGGCGATGGTCGGCGACTCGCAGGCCGACGTCGCGATGGGCCGGGCCGCCGGCGCCCGGCTCGTCATCGGGGTGCTGTCGGGCGTGGGGGTTCGCGACGAGCTCGCGCCGTTCTCCGACGCCATCGTCGGCTCGGTCGCCGACCTCCTGCCCTGACCCGGGTCAGGCGATTCGCTCGCCGGCCTGGACCGGAACGTCGAGCCGGTTCTCGGCTGGCGCCAGCGGGCAGGCCCAGCGTGGGTCGAACGCGCACGACGGCTGGTAGGCGAAGTTGAAGTCGAGGATCAGCGTGCCCCGGTCGGGGTCGCCGCCGAGGTCGGCGCTCTTGGCCGCGTCGAGCAGGTAGCGGCCGGCGCCGTACGTCTCGGTTCCGTTCGTGCCGTCGCGGAACGGGAGGAACAGGCCGCCGGCATAGCCCTCCATCCAGAACACGCTCAGCCGTCGCTCGCCGGCAGGCAACGAGACCGCGACGCTCCCGATTCGGTGGAACGCGAGGACGTCGGCGCCGCTGTTCGGGAGGGCCAGCGGAAGCGGCTCGAGCCCGCCGATCGCCGCCGGCGGCTCGGGCTCGAGGACGGCCTCGAACCGCAGGGCCGCGTCGTACGGCCAGTGGCGGGCGTGGAACGTCGGGCGGTCGGCCGCCGGGACCGGTGACTGGGGGTGCGTCCTGAACAGCCACTCACGGGTCTCGACCCAGTGCCTCCAGGCGGCCTCGGGCTGCTCCTCGGCGAACGACCGGACGTCGGCGTACAGCTCGGCGACGCGCCGCCGCCAGTCGGCCAGCTGGAGCTCGCGCCCGGGTTCGGCGGCCATGCGCCGAGTATCGGCCCGTGGCGCGTCGGCCGTCTACGATGGACCCCAACGACAGGCGACCAGGAGGGACGGCGTGAGCCAGGCGGAGATCGGCGTGTTCGGCGGTTCGGGGTTCTACTCGCTCCTCGACGACGTCCGCGAGATCAAGGTCGACACGCCCTACGGTCCGCCGTCGGACAGCCTGTTCCTGGCCGACGTCGGGGGGCGCAAGGTCGCCTTCCTGCCGCGGCACGGCCGGCGCCACACGATCCCGCCCCATCGGATCAACTTCCGGGCCAACGTCTGGGCGATGAAGGCGCTCGGGGTCAGGGCGGTCATCAGCCCGTGTGCCGCGGGCAGCCTGCAGGTGGCGGTCGCCCCGGGTGACTTCGTCGTGTGTGACCAGTTCGTGGACCGGACGAGCGGCCGGGCCGACACGTTCTACGACGGCCCGATCGTCAGCCACGTCAGCTCGGCCGACATCTACGACCCGGAGCTGCGGAGGATCGCTGTCGAGGTCATCCGCGAGCACGACATCCCGGTCCACGAGCGGGGCACGGTCGTCGTGATCCAGGGTCCGCGGTTCTCGACCAAGAGCGAGTCGAAATGGTTCGGTGACGCCGGCTGGGAGGTCATCAACATGACCCAGTACCCGGAGGCCTACCTGTGCCGCGAGCTCGGCATGGCGGTCGTCAACATCAGCCTGATCACCGACTACGACGCCGGCGTCCACGAGGGCACCGAGGCGGTCAACGCGATGAGCGTGCTCGAGGTGTTCGAGCTCAACGCGGCCCGGATCCAGAAGGTGGTCCTCGACATGATCCGGCGCTTCCCGGCCGATCTCGACGCGCTCGGTGCCGCCGACATGCTGAAGTTCACCCGGGGCGACGGGCACGCGATCTCGGCCGAGGACATCCGCCTGTTCGAGACGGGACTTTAGTGGGCGATCGGCTCCCGATCGGCGTCTGCATCCGCACGATCCGGGCGACCCCCGACTGGTGGCTCGAGAGCGCCCGACGGCTCGACGAGGCGGGCTATGCCGGCGTCTGGGCCTGGGATCACTTCGTCGGCAAGGGCGATCGGACCGTCCCGGTCGTCGAGGGTTGGACGATCCTGGCCGCGGCCGCGGCGACGACCAGGCAGGTCACCGTCGGGACGTTTGTCGTGAACGTCATGAACCGCCATCCGGCAGTGCTGGCCCGGATGGCCACCACGCTCCAGGTGGTGAGCGGCGGCCGGCTCGTCCTGGGGATGGGGATCGGCGGCCATCCCGCCGAGCACCGGGCGCTCGGGATCCCGTTCCCGGAGGCGCCCGAGCGGGTCGCCCGGCTCGAGGAGGCGGTCGCGGTCATCCGCGGCCTGTGGAGCGGCGGGCCCGTCACCCGGCCGTCGCCGTTCTACCCGCTCGACGATGCCGTGGCGAGCCCGATGCTCGATCCGGCGCCCCCGATCGTGCTCGGCGGCGAGACGCGGGCCGGCGCCCGGCTGGCCGGCCGGATCGGCGACGGCTGGACTGCCTTCGAGGACAACTTCGAGCTGAACCTGCCCGTCTACCTCGAGGCGCTCGAGGCGAGCGGCCGGTCGCGCGCCGACCAGCTCGTCATCGTCGGCTTCCAGGGTCGCGACTGGCTGAGCGACGAGACGCTCGCCGGCGATCCGTGGGTCGAGGCGCCGCGCGAGACCTGGGCGCGCTGGCAGGCGGCCGGCGCCGACGGCGCGATCGTCACCGTGCGCACGACCGCCGATGTCGACGCGCTGGTGGCCGCCACCGACCGCTGGTGAGGGGTCCGGCGCCGTCCGTGGCACCATGACCGGGTGACGAGCCCCGCCCCACCCGTTCCCGCTGCCAGCGAGCTCACCCAGGGCTGCGTCCGGTGCGGCGCGACGGTCCCCCTGGGCACCTCGATGTGCGAGAACTGCAACCCGCTCGGGCTCAAGCAGCCGGCGCCGACCCAGGCCCACGGGACGGTCTTCCTGGCCATCGTCGGGGCGGTCATCGGGCTGGCCGTGCTCGGTCGCCTCGCCCTCAGTGGAATCGGGCCGTTCAGCGGGCAGGTCGGGAACATCGTGTCGGTTCCGCCCGGGCTCGCGGTCACGCTGACAGTGACCAACCAGGGCACCTCGGCGGGATCGTCGACGTGCCGCGTCTTCGACCCGAGCTCGACCGGGCTCGGCCCGGACGCCGCCTTCATCGTCAGCCCGAGGATCGCCCCGGGCAAGACCGTCTCCTTCTCCAAGGAGATCACCCAGCTCGGGAGCGCCGTCCGGCCGCTCGCGGTCGAGTGCACGGGACCGTGACGGCAGCCGGGCCGGCCGGTGCGCCGGCGGGGTTGTTCGGTCGCCATGCGACGGAGCTGGCATTCGCGACGGAGGTCGCCGCACGGGCCGGGGAGCTCCTCGTCGATCGGCTCGGGCGCGTCGAGTCGATCCGGCACAAGAGCGCCAAGGACGTCGTCACCGAGGTCGACCAGCTGTCGGAGGCCCTGATCCTCGACGCGATCCGGGCCGCCTTTCCCGGCGACGGCCTGCTCGCCGAGGAGTCGGGACCCCGGGCGGGCACGAACGGACGCGTGTGGGTGGTCGACCCGCTCGACGGGACGATCAACTACGCCAACGGGATCCCGATCTTCTGCGTCGCGATCGGCCTCGTCGTCGACGGCGCCCCGACGGTCGGGGTCGTCCGCGACCCGGTGCGCGGCGAGACGTTTGCGGCGACCGCCGACGGCCCGGCGACGCTCGATGGCCGGCCGATCGCGGCCAGCACGAAGGAGCTGCTGTCCGACTACGTCATCGCCCTGACGATCGACGGGGCGCGCCTGTCCGAGCGGCTGGCGGCGATCCGGGACGCGATCCGGGTGACCCGCCGGCTCGGCTCGTCGGCGCTCGGGCTCGCCTACGTCGGCGCCGGGCGCTTCGATGCGTTCGCCCAGACCGACGGCCTGTCGGCCTGGGACGTGGCCGCCGCCGGGCTCATCGCCCAGCGCGCCGGCGCAGTCCTCACCGATGCCACCGGCGGTCCCTGGTTCGACCTGGCTCGCGGCACCCGGACGTTCGGGGTCGTCGCGGCCCCGCCGACCCACCAGGCCAGGCTGCTCGAGCTCGTTCGCGGCCCCGCCTGACGTTCCGTTCGGCTCGTCAATCCTCCGCCAGCCAGCGGTGCGGTCGCGAGCGGAGCCGGGCCAGGCCGACGTCGGCGCAGAACGCCTCCCAGCGGGCCCGCGGGGCGCCTCGCCAGCGGAGCTCGTCGACCGACCTCTCGGGCAACGGGGCGTCGGTTCGGAGACGAGCCAGGGTCCGGTACAGGAACACCTCGTCGCGCTGATCGCGGAGCGTCGCGGCGAGGGTCGCCGCGGCCCGGACCGGGACGTCCCAGTCAGCAGCCCGTGGTGGGATCGCCTCGAGCGCGCCGTAGCGCTGGAGCACGGCCGAGGCCGACTTCGCGCCCCAGCCGGGCAGTCCCGGATAGCCGTCGGCCGCGTCGCCGACGAGCGCGAGGTAGTCCGCGATCGCGGTCGGCGCCACACCCCACTTCTCGAGCACGCCGTCCTCGTCGTAGGTGATCCGGCGGCGACGGTCGAGGAGCACGACCCGTTGGTCCCGGACGCACTGGGCCATGTCCTTGTCCGGCGAGCAGATCACCACCTGGTCGACCGCCGGGTCGTCGGCCCAGCGCGCCACGGCCGTCGCGATCGCATCGTCGGCCTCGAACGCGACCATCGGCCAGAGCGTGATCCCGAGCGCCTCGATCGCCGCCTCGGCGATCGGGAACTGGCTCATGAGCGCCGGATCGACGCCGACGCCGGTCTTGTAGCCGGCGTAGAGATCGTTCCGGAACGACTCGATGACCCGGTCGGTGGCGGCGCCCAGGTGGGTCGCGCCCTCGTCGCGCAGGATCGCCAGCAGGTTCTCGACGAGGCCCCAGGTGGCCGTCAGATCGCGTCCGTCGGTCGCCAGGACGGCCGGGCGCGGAGCGAAGAACGCCCGGAAGAGCTCATAGGTCGCGTCGACGAGGTGGAGCTTCGTCGGTCAGCCCGCCGCCCGAGCGCTGTCCGGCCCGTCGCCGCCGAGCGCACCTGCGCCCGGCGTCGCTGCTCGATCGGCCTCGACCAGCGCCTTGAGCCGCTCGAGGTCGGTCTGGAAGACTCGTCCGAGGAGGGGTCCCTGGAGCAGCGCCCCGAGGTTGGGCAGGACCGGCGGGACGAGCGTCTCGGCCCACTCGACCCGGGTCCGGCGGCCGCCATCGAGCGTGTCGAGCGTGATCACGCCGCTCCCACTGAACCGGCCCTGGTGACGGATCGCGAACCGGTGTGGCGGCGAGAACTCGACGATCTCGACGGGGTCGGCGACCGGGACCCCGAGGATCCTGATCTGGCCCTCGGCCCGGGTCCCGACCCCGGTCGGCCCCGGCGAGGAGACCCGGACTGCCTTCAGGTCGGTCATCCAGTCCGGCTGTCGCTCGACGTCGGCGACGCGCGCCCAGACGTCGGCGATCGGCGCATCGATCTCGATCCGCGAGCGGATCGGGACCCGGACCGGCCGGCCGTCCTCGTCGACCGAGAGCCCGCCGAGCCATCGGTCGGCGAGCACTGCGGCGACCAGGCCACCGACGGCGGTCGCCAACGTTCGCCGGATCATCGGGCCGCCTCGGCGAGGACCTCGACGCCGGCGGCGGCCATCTCGGCCAGCGCCCGGTCGCCGTCCCCGGCAGCGAGGTCGACCGCCCGGATCGCGTCGGTCAGGACGACCGTCGGATGGCCCAACCGGCGGGCATCGAGCGCCGTGGCCTTCACGCAATAGTCGGTCGCGAGGCCGCCGACGACGACCCGTCGCGCTCCGTGGGCATCGAGCATCGCCTGGAGCTCGGTCGGCGTATCGGCCCCGGTCGTCGGGTCGCGCATCGTGAACCCGGAGTAGCCGTCCTCGCCGTTCGAGCCCTTGCGGACGATCGGCCCGTCGACGATGAGGCCGGGGTGGAGCTCGGCGCCCCAGGTTCCGGCGACGCAATGGACCGGCCAGATCCCGCCGTCCTTGGCGAAGTGCGGGGTCGAGGCCGGGTGCCAGTCCTGGGTGTAGACGACGAGCGCACCGCTCGCCCGGGCACGGGCAACCTCGCGATTGAGCGCCGGCACGACCTCCGCACCACCGGCCACGCTCAACCCGCCCGCCGGATCCGCGAAGTCGTTCTGGACGTCGACGACGATGATCGCGGTCTCGGGATCGTACTGGACGGCGATCTCGGTCGGCCGGTCGGAGCGGTCGTCGTGGTCCATCCCCGGAGGCTACCGCACCTCGACCTGAATCGGGTACCGATCGAATCTCGGTCGTGACGGACGGCTGACCGGCCGTCCGTCACTCGCCGAAGAAGAACCGGCTGAACGGCAGGCGGCGCAGCTCGGGGAACGTCTCGCCCATCCGGAGCGAGCCCCGGTTGACCAGCAGCACGACCAGGCTGACCGCCGCGGCAAGGGCGAGCTGGACGAGCGTCGGCGGCGCCACGATCGTGTTGACCGCGAGCAGGGTGACCGTCGCCCCGATGATCACCAGGTAGACCCGGAGGTGCTGCCACTCGAAGATGCTGATCCCGGTCCCGAGCCGCAGCCCCGACTGCTTGAGCAGGTTGTGGATGACGAGGGTCAGGGTCGTGCCGACGGCCGCTCCCAGCGCTCCGTACTGCGGGATCAGGATCAGGTTCAGGGTCACGTTGGCGATGACCGCCAGCAGGTTGATCACCACGACGAAGCGGATCACGCCGAAGATCCGGAGGGTGAGCCCGTTGAACCCGAGCGCCGTGTTGAAGTAGTAGCCGAACGACAGCAGCGCCATGTACACGGCCGAGTCGGCGTAACGCGGCCCGTAGAGCTGGAGCGTCAGCGCCTGGGCCATCGTGAAGGTCAGGGCGAACAGCGGGAACGACACGACGGCCATCCAGATCGCCGTGCTCCAGTACAGCTCGCGGATGCCGTTGCGGTCGTTGCGCGCGAGCAGGCGGGCGGCGGCCGGCGTGAACAGGAGCGTGAAGCTCGACAGGACGAGGGTATTGAGACCGGCCGCGGGCTGGACGACCCGCCACGCCGCGACGGCGTCGAGGCCCTTGAAGTGCTCGAGGATGATCGCGTCCGACGTGTTCAGGAAGACGTAGACGAGGTCAGTCGTCAGGAGCGGGATCGTGAACACGAGGATCTCTCGCGCCGGGATCTTCATCGACGACGTCCGGAAGCGAGCGATCATCCCGCGCCGCCCGAGGACCTGCCACAGGATCACGACGTAGAGGGCGATCCCGAACGCCCCGGCCGCCACGTAGCCGACCGCCAGGAAGCCGACCCCGCTGCCTCCGATGATCAGCAGAAGGACGACGCCGAGGCGGAGGCCGGGGCCGAGGATGTACTTGCGGAAGAAGATCGACTGCGGGCTGGCGAAGACCGACATGAGCGAGGTCAGGACGTCGTCGAGCGCCTGGATCGGGGCCAGCAGGATCAGGATCAGGAGCAGCGAGATCGCGTGCGGCGAGGCCACGTTGGCCCCGGCGATCAGCCCCTGGAGCAGGTAGACCGCCACGATCAGGAGAGCTCCGAGGGCCAGGATCGTGCCCGAGACCATGACGATCGTGCCCAGCAGCCGGTCGTAGTCGGCGTGCTCGTCGTAGATCGACAGGAAGCGCGACACGCCACGGTCCAGCCCGAACGTGATCAGCGTCTGGCCAAGGACCACGATCGAGAGGGCGTAGGCGAACGCCCCGTAGTCCTCCTGCGAGAGGTACCGGACGATCAGGATCTGGACGAGGAAGTTGACGCCCATCGTCATCGTCCGGCCGATGAGCATCAGGCTCGAGCCGCGGATCTGGCTCGTCGTCGCCTTGCGGGCCCGGCCGTCCGCGTCGACGGCCTCGCCGGCGCCAGGCGCCGCCTGCTCGGCCGTGGGCGGAGCCTGGCCTGGATCGTCGGCCATCATCGCCAGGTCGGTGGCGATCGACTCGACTGACTCCGGTCCTTCGCCAGGGGTGGCTGGTCCCACGATCTGAGCTCGTCCCCGCTCGAACGCCTCGTCCGGCCGCCCTCCCAGGCGCGCGACACGCCGTCCGGTGGGCGCTCCCGGTCGGGTCGAGCGGGAGGATACAGGGTATCGGCGGGGCAGGCGCCCGGATGGCCGGTGACGGTGCCCCGACGCACCGCGACCGATGCGCCAGTCAAGGTTGCGGGACGGTCCGTCTGAAACCGACTAGAGTGCGCACCGGTCGCCCGCACCGCCCGCGCGGGCCGTCGCCTCGAGGGAGCCGCCCAGGACCGTGTACTTCGACGAATTCAAGCACCAGCTGCCCGACATCGACGAGGCGGAGACCGCCGAGTGGCTCGAATCGCTCGACCAGGTGGTCCGCGGCGAGGGCGAGAACCGGGCCCGCTTCCTCATGTTCAAGCTCCTCAAGCGAGCCCGCCAGCTCCACGTCGGGCTGCCGCCGCTGACCCAGACCCGGTACATCAACACGATCAGCCCGGAGCAGGAGCCGTTCTTCCCCGGCGACGAGGAGCTCGAGCTGCGGATCCGCCGGCTCGTTCGCTGGAATGCCGTCGCGATGGTCCTCCGGGCCAACAGCCGGTTCCCCGGAATCGGTGGCCACCTCGCCACCTACGCCTCGGCCGCGACGCTCTACGAGGTCGGCTTCAACCACTTCTTCAAGGGCAAGGACCGGGACGATGAGTCCGGCGACCAGGTCTACTACCAGGGCCACGCCGCCCCGGGGATCTACGCCCGGGCGTTCCTCGAGGGCCGGCTGTCCGAGGACCAGCTCGACCACTTCCGGCGCGAGGTCGTGCCGGGCCAGGGGTTGAGCTCCTACCCGCATCCGCGGCTGATGCCCGAGTTCTGGGAGTTCCCGACGGTCTCGATGGGGATCGGCCCGATCAGCGCGATCTACCAGGCCCGGTTCAACCGCTATCTCCAGAACCGCGGGCTCAAGGACACCTCGGGCTCCCGGGTGTGGGCCTTCCTCGGCGACGGCGAGATGGACGAGCCGGAATCGATCGCCGGCCTGTCGCTGGCCGCTCGCGAGGGCCTCGACAACCTGACCTTCGTCGTCAACTGCAACCTCCAGCGGCTCGACGGCCCGGTCCGCGGCAACGGCAAGATCATCCAGGAGCTCGAGGGTCTGTTCCGGGGCGCCGGCTGGAACGTGATCAAGGTGATCTGGGGCCGCGAGTGGGACGAGCTGCTCGCCCGCGACGTCGACGGCGTCCTCGTCGAGCAGATGAACGAGACCCTCGACGGCGAGTTCCAGAAGTTCTCGGTGTCGGGCGGGGCGTACATCCGGGAGCACTTCTTCGGGCCCGATCCGCGCCTGCGCCGGCTCGTCGAGCACCTCAGCGACGAGGACCTGGCCAAGCTCCGCCGGGGCGGTCACGATGGGCGCAAGGTCTACGCGGCGTACAAGGCCGCGACCGAGTATGTCGGCGCCCCGACCGTCATCCTGGCCCACACGATCAAGGGCTGGACGCTCGGGCCGGGCGTCGAGGCCCGCAACATCACCCACCAGGCGAAGAAGCTGTCCGAGACCGAGCTGAAGATCTTCCGCGACCGGCTCCAGCTGCCGATCCCTGACGGCGAGCTCAAGGACGCGCCCTACTACCACCCGGGACCCGATTCGGAGGAGGTCCGCTACCTTCGCGAGCGACGCCTGGCCCTCGGCGGGTCGCTGCCCAGGCGGACGGTCCGGGCCAAGCTCTTCTCGGGTGTCGCGCCGGCGGTCGACGCCGAGTTCGCCGGCGGGAGCGCGACCCCCGTCAGCACGACGATGGTCTTCGCCCGGATCCTGCGCAACCTCATCCGCGATCCCGAGCTCGGACCACGGATCGTGCCGATCGTGCCCGACGAGGCGCGCACGTTCGGGCTCGACCCGCTGTTCAAGGAGGTCGGCATCTACGCCGCGCTCGGACAGCGGTACGAGCCGGTCGACTCGGACCTGGTCCTGAGCTACCGCGAGGCGCGCGACGGACAGGTGCTCGAGGAGGGGATCACCGAAGCCGGCTCGATGGCCAGCTTCACCGCGGCGGCCACCGCCTACGCCACCCAGGGCCTGGCGATGATCCCGTTCTACATCTTCTACTCGATGTTCGGCTTCCAGCGGACCGGCGACCAGGCCTGGGCCGTCGGGGATGCGCGCGGCCGCGGCTTCATGATGGGGGCCACGGCCGGCCGGACGACCCTCCACGGCGAGGGTCTCCAGCACGACGACGGCCACAGCCATCTCCTCGCCTCGACCGTGCCGAGCGTCCGGGCGTACGACCCCGCGTTCGCCTTCGAGCTGGCGGCGGTCGTCCGCGACGGGATCGAGCGGATGTACGTCCAGGGCCAGGACGTCTACTACTACGTGACGATCTACAACGAGAACTACCCGATGCCCCCGATGCCCGACGGGATCGGCGACGGGATCGTCCGCGGCCTGTACCGGTTCGCGGCGGCCCCGCCGGCGTCGCCGGGAAGGGCGGCCGGGTCCGTCTCGTCGGGAGCGGCGCGATCCTCCAGCAGGTCCTCGAGGCCCAGCGGATCCTCGGCGAGCGGTTCGACGTGGCGGCCGAGGTCTACAGCGCGCCGTCGTTCCAGCAGCTCCGCCGCGATGCGACCGACGTCGACCGCTGGAACCGGCTCCATCCGGACGCCGAGCCGCGAGTCCCGTACGTCCGCTCGGTTCTCGGCGACGAGGGGGGACCGGTCGTGATCGCGAGCGACTGGCTGAAGGCGATCCCCGACCTCGTCCGTCCGTGGCTGCCGGCCGACACGATCACGCTCGGGACCGACGGCTTCGGGCGGAGTGACACCCGGGAGAACCTGCGCGCCCTGTTCGAGATCGACGGCCCGAGCGTCGCCGCGGCCGCGCTCGCCGGGCTGGCGCGGACCGGCTCGATGCCGCCGAAGAAGGCGGCCAAGGCCATCCGCGACCTCGGGATCGACCCGGACAAGCTCGACCCGCTCGCGCTCTAGGCTCGCCGAGGACTCGGTCCGGTGCCGGTCGGCACCGGACGACCGCCCCGGTCAGGGAACCGGGACGGGATCCGTCGCGTCTCGGGCCAAGGCGGCCACCCTTCCGGCCGCCGACCTCACACGACGGAGCAGCCCAGATGGCATCGACCACGATCACCCTGCCCCTTCCCGGTTCACGGACTCGCTGGCTGGCCATCGGGCTGGCCGGCGGCGCTCTCGTCGCCGCGATCGCCAGTCCGGCGTTCGCCCCGCGGCCGATCCTCGGCGTGGACGCCAACGGCAATCCAGCCGAGCACACCATCAGCGTGACCGGCACCGGTCGGGTCGTGATCAGCCCCGACATCGCCGACCTGCGGGTCGGGGTGATGGTCACCAAGCCGACCGTCAAGGCGGCCCGCGAGGCCGCGGCCGAGTCGATGACCAGGGTCGTCGACGCGCTCAAGAAGCTCGGCATCGCCGACAAGGACATCCAGACCACGATCCTGTCGCTCCAGCCGGTCTACGACTACTCGACGAACAGCAACCCGCCACGGCTGACCGGCTACCAGCTGTCGAACTCGGTCGCGGTCACCGTGCGCGACCTGGACAAGGTCGGCGACGCGATCGACAACACGCTGGCGGCCGGCGCCACGACCTTCGACGGCGTCACCTTCCGGGTCGACGATCCGGCGAAGGCCGAGGCCCAGGCCCGCGAAGCGGCGATGACCCAGGCCAAGTCGAAGGCCGAGACCCTGGCGAAGGGCGCCGGCGTCTCGCTCAACGGCGTCGCCTCGATCAGCGAGACGGCCGCGCCCATCCCGTATCCCGTCTACTACGCGCGCGACGCCGCCGGGCTCGCCGCCCCGGACAAGGCCGTCTCGACCCCGGTCGAGGCGGGCACGAACGAGGTCTCCGTCACCGTGGCGGTGAGCTACCTGATCAAGTAGCCAATCCCCCGGGGGACCGAGGCGGGAGTCGGGCGGGAGGAGGCCGGCTCCCGCCTCGCCCTGTCTACGGGGTCGGGACGATCCGCAGGAGCTCGCCGGAGGCGAGGTCGGTGACGTACAGCCGGCCGGCCTCGTCCTGGCCGAACGATGAGATCGCCTTGCCGGACTCGAGCACGAGGACCGGGTCGTGGCCGCCGGCCGGGCGGCGTCGACGACCCACATGTTGCCCGAGCACTCGTCGGCGTAGAGGTAGCCGCCGTTCAGGGCCGGCTGGTCCGGATCGCGTCCGACATAGCCGCCCACGATCGCGCAGCCGAGGTCGTGATCGTACTCGGCGACCGGCAGGACGAGCCCGTCCTGGCTGCAGCTGTCGGCCCCGTAGCAGTGCCGGCCTTCCATCACGTTCCAGCCGAAGTTGGGGGCAGGCGCGACGGGATCCGTCGCCCGGATCACGTCCACCTCCTCCCAGGCGTTCTGGCCGACGTCGCCGATCCACAGGTCGCCTGTCGCCCGATCGAACGAGAAGCGCCAGGGGTTGCGGAGGCCGTAGGCGCGGATCTCGGGCCTGGCGCTCGGATCGTTGGCGAACGGGTTGTCCGGCGGGATGGTGTAGGCCGGTCCGGAGCCGTCGGCGGCTCCCGGCCGGATGCGGAGGAGCTTGCCCAGGAGCGTCGTCCGGCTCTGGCCGTTGCCGAGCGGGTCGCCGCCCGAGCCGCCGTCGCCGGTGGCGATGTACAGGTCGCCGTCGGGCCCGAAGTCGACGTCGCCGCCGTTGTGGTTCGGGAACGGCTGGTCGATCTGGAGGAGGATCCGCTCGCTGCCGGGGTCGGCCTGGTCCGGTGTCGTCGCCGGGACGCTGAACGACGACACCACGGTGTTCCCGTCGAGGTCGGTGTAGTCCACGAACAGCCGCGGGTCGGTCGGGAAGTCCGGGGCGAAGGCCAGCCCGAGCAGGCCGCGCTCGCCGCCCGACAGGATCCGCTGGCGGATGTCGAGGAACGGTGGATCGACCAGCAACCCGTCCCGGACGATCCGGATCCGGCCCGGCTGCTCGACGACGAACAGGCGACCGCTGCCGTCGCCGGCATTGACCGCGGCCAGCGGGCTGTTGAGCCCGCCGACGACGGGCTCGAGGCGGATGCTCAGCTTCGTCGGGTCGAAGGCACCGGCGGCCGCGCTGGCGGTCGGGGTCGGGGCCGCGCTTGAGCCGGGCGTCGGCGTCGCACTCGGCGCGGGCGAGGCGGCGGTCGGGCTCGGCGCGGGCTGGCCGGTCGGAACGACGGCCGGGCTGCATCCGACGAGCAGGCCCGCGGCGCCGACCGCGAGGACGCCTGCGATCAGGGCGAGCGGCGGTCGGGGAGCGAGCCGTCGACCGGTCATGCCGGCAGGGTAGTCGAGTGGCTAAGGTTGGGCAGGAATCGCACCTGGAGGATGACCCGGAGATGGACGCGTTCGAGCTCACGACCCTCGAGGCGGAGCGTTCCGCCGGCGGCCGGCCCTACCTCGAGTTCCTCCGCGTCCCGGCGCTCAGTGTCGGGCTCTACACGCTCGAGGCCGGAGCCGTCGACGGGCAGTCCCCTCACTCCGAGGACGAGGTCTACGTGGTGATGAGCGGGCGGGCCCGGATCACCGTCGGCGGCGAGGCGCGCGACGTCGGCCCGGGCTCGGTCGTCTACGTGCCGGCCACGGTTCCGCACCGCTTCCACGACATCGCCGAGCGGCTCGAGATCCTGGTGGTCTTCGCTCCGGCGGAGTACTCGCAGGCCGGCGGCTAGGATCGGGCGGCGAGCCGGTCGGCGAAGGCAAGCGCGCGGTTCGCCGAGATCCCCGTCTCGTCGTGGCGGAAGAAGGCGTAGGCGTCGAGCCCGGCGTCGAGGAACGGCGCGACCCGGGCGGCCCAGGCGTCGAGGTCGGCGTCGCCGTAGGCCGTCCGGCGGAGCCGGAGGTAGAGGAACGGCCCGGTGACCCGGACGAACGGCGGCTCGTCCATCTCGTCGAGATCGGTTGCGCACAGGACCGCTCCGTTGGCCTTGAGCAGGGCGAACGTCTCGTCGACGTGCCACGTCCCATGCTGGAACTCGAACGTCAGCGGGAACCGCTTCGGCCACAGGTCGAGGAGACGGGCGAGCCGGTCGTGGCGCTCCTCGGTCCGGGCAACCTCGCCGGGGACCCGGTAGAGGACGCTGCCGAGGCGCTCGCCGAACCCGTCGAGCGGGCGGGTCAGCCAGCCGACGCTCTCGGCCTGGTCGTCGCCGAGCAGCGCCCGCAGCGCGCCGCCGCGCTGGGCCTTGACCGAGAACCGGAACGACTCGGGTGTCCGCGCGAGCCAGCCCCGGATCGCACGCTCGGTCGGCTGGCGATAGAACGTGTTGTTGAGCTCACAGGCGCTCAGCCGCTCGGCGTAGGCCCGCAGCAGATCCTCGGCGCGGAGGCCGGCCGGATAGAACGCCGGCGCCCAGTCCTTGTAGGCGAAGCCGCTCGTCCCGACCCGCAGCGTGCCGCTCACGACGGCGCCGTCGGGGCCTGGCTGCTCCCATCGAGTCGGAGCACCCGCCTCGCGTTGTCGCGATAGACGGCCCGCAGGACGTCATCGGGCAGGCCGAGCCCGTGGATCTGCCAGCGTCCCTGGCCGGGGACCTCGTCGGTCGAGTAGTCGAACGACTCGTCGTACGTCTCGAGGAACCGGTAGTGCAGCCGGTAGCTCGCCGGATCGGGCGCGACGTCAGTGCCGAACAGGATCCGGTCCGCATGGCGGACGAAGAACGTCCGGGCGCCGTACGGCTGGCGGCCGAGCTCGGCGAGCCGGGCAGCCATGTCGACGAACAGGTTCGGATGGGCGTCGAGCATCCTGGAGACGAGCCCGAGGTCCTCGGCGGCGCACCCGACGTGGGCGGCCACGAACGTCGTCGCCGGATGCCGTCCGACGAGCCGGTCGAGACCCGCGAGCAGCTCGTCGAACGGCGGGAACCCGGGCTCGTCCGGGAGCCCCGGCGGCCGGGTCGGCCAGAAGTGCCAGTCGGGGTGCTCGCTGAGCTCCTCGTAGCGTTCGTTCGCAGGATCGAGCGGCGTGAAGAACGCGATCGGATCGGCGATGTGGATGACGACCGGCAGCCCGAGCTCGGCAGCGGCCGCCCACAGCGGATCGAGCCGCACGTCATCGACCGGGACGAGCCGGCCTGCCGGATCGCGCGCCCGGAGCCCGAGCAGCTTCCAGACCTTGAGTCCGCGCGCCCCGCGCGCGGCCGAGTCGCGCAGCCGGGCGGCCTCGCTCGCGCCGAATGCCGGATCGCTCTCCCAGCCCGCGTAGTCGAGCCCGGCGAACACGACGAGCCGTCCGGGCGCCGCTGCCTGCCAGCGCTCGACCTCGCGCGACAGCGCGTCGCCGGACCCGCCGTCGAGGTCGACGAGGGTCTCGACGCCGGATTCGTCGAGGATCGGCAGGAGCTCGGCCGCCGTCCGCCCGGCCCAGTCGCCGCCGAACGCCGACCCGAGGTGGTTGTGCGCGTCGACGACCCCGAACCGCGGTCGAAGGACCTCGTGGGTCGGGCTGCGCAGGACGGACCGCGGCCGGTAATCGGCCAGCCGGATCATGTCCGGTCGAGGACGACCACGTGGCCGAGGTGGCGCGGCGCGTCCGGGTCCTGGCCGCGGACGAGGGCCAGCGTCAACGCGAGTGCCTGGCCCGGGTAGAGGAGGAGCGGCAACCGGGCCCACGGGTGGAGGTCGCTTCCGACGAGCGAGATCCAGCCGGCCACGGCCCGGTCATCGGATGGTTCCCGGTCGACGAGCCAGGTGTCGGCGCCGAGGCTGCCGGCCTCGCGCAGGACCCGAGCCTCCTCGGTCGCGCCTGGCCCGCCGATGAGGCCGACCACGAGGACGCCCGGCTCGCATACCGAGATCGGTCCGTGACGGAACTCGAGCGGGGTGTAGGCCGAGGCCGGGACCTGGCTGGTCTCGGTGAGCTTGAGGCACCACTCCGCGGCGATCCCGAGCGCCGGACCACCGCCGAGGACGACGACCCGCCGATGATCGACCGAGCCGAGTCGATGCCCGACGTCCGCGGCCGAGACCGACTCGGGCCAGCGCTCGGGCATCCGGTCGAGGTCGTGGGCAAGGCTCCGATCCGTGGCGACCCCCGCGACGAGCCGAAGCAGCATCGCGAGCATGCTCGCGAACGAGCGGGTCATCACGATCGCCTGCTCGTCGCCCGCCGGCGAGACGAGGACGCGATGGGCCCGGGCGGCGAGCGGGCTGTTCGCCCGACAGGTCACGGCGATCGTCAGGTGGCCGGCGCGTCGAACCTGCTCGGCCACCTCGAGGGCCTCGGTGGTGGACCCGGACCGGGAGATCACGATGACCGGCTGGCGTCCGGCCAGGCCCGTGCCGAGCACGCCCGTGGCGCGCAGGATGAGCTCCGACAGGGGCGTGGCCACGATCATCCGACCGGTCATCTCACGGGCGACCGCGGCGGTGACCTGGGCCAGGTGGTACGACGATCCCGCGCCGGTCACGATCACCCGGTCGGCATGGGCGAACACGTCGGCCATCTCGCGCTCCGCCGTCCGGGCGACCGCCAACGCTGCGGCCATCGCGCTGCCCGAGGTCGAGGCCTCGCGCCAGGTCGTCAGCCCGTCGAGGGCCGGGAGGGGCGATGAACCATTGGTCGGGCGGGCGGTCATCGGTCGTGCAACTCCACTGCGTAACGGTACCGGTCCCCACGGACCGTGCTCCGGCAATGCTCGATCGGCCGGCCGTCCTGGTCGAACGCGATCCGCTCGACCCGGAGGGCGGGCTCCCCGCGCCGCTGGTCGAGCAGGACGCTCTCGTCGGCGCTGAGCAGGATCGGCTCGAACGTCTCGCGAGCGCGGCTCGGCCGGCAGCCGTAGACGCTCGACAGCGTGTCGTACAGGCGGACGGTCGTGAAGTCGACCGTCTCGAGACCCGGGAAGCGGGCTGCCGGCAACCGGCTCGTCTCGACGACGATCGGCTCCTCGTCGGCGAGCCGGATCCGGCGCAGGGCGACGACCGGGGTCCCGGGCTCGATCTCGAGCGCATCGGCGACCGCCGCGTCGGCCGGCTCGACGGTCAGCCCGAGGACGCGCGTCCCGGGCGTCCGCCCGCCGCGCTCGATCTCCCGGCTGAACGAGTAGAACCCACCGATCGTGTGCTCGAAACGGGCACTGGCAACGTACGTCCCGAGCCCGCGCCGGACCTCCAGCGCGCCCGCCGCGATGAGCCCGCCGAGTGCCTGGCGGACCGTCGCCCGGCTGACGCCATAGCGCTCCATCAGCTCGAGCTCGGTCTCGACCCGGGCTCCTGGCGCGAGCTGGCCGGTCCGGATCTGGTCCCGAAGGTCGGCCTCGATCCGGCGATAGAGCGGTCGCCCCTCGACGCTCGCCACCGGTCAGCCCTTGATCCCGGTCATGGCGATCCCGCGGACGAACTGGCGCTGGGCGACGATGAACAGGAGGATCATCGGGATGACGCTGACCAGCGCCCCGGCCATCAGGAGGGGCCAGCGCCCGACGTACTGGCCCTGGAACAGCGACAGCCCGGCCGTCAGCGTGAACGACTCGATGTCGCGCAGGTAGATGATCGGGTCGATCAGGTCGTTCCAGGTCCACATGAACGTGAAGATCGCGAGCGTCGCCAGGGCGGGCTTGGCCAGCGGCAGGTAGATGTGCCGATAGATGTGCCACGGGTTCGCACCGTCGACCCGGGCGGCGTCGGCGAGCTCCTTCGGGATGGCCAGGAAGAACTGGCGGAGGAGGAACGTCCCGAACGCTCCACCGAGGAACGCTCCGACCCACAGCGGCTCCTGGGTCCCGATCCAGTTGCCGCTCGCGCTGGCGGGGTGCGGCAGCAGCCGGTAGAGCACGAAGTTCGGCACGAGGACGACCTGGAACGGGATGATCAGCGTGACCAGGAGGAGGGCGAACAGCGGCTCCCGGAAGCGGAACCGGAGGGCAGCGAAGGCGAACGCGGCCATCGAGCAGCTGATCAGCTGGCCGACCGTGTTGAGCGTCGCGATCTTGACCGAGTTGACGAAGAACGAGCCAAACGGCAGGGCGTTCCACATGTCCGGGTAGTTGTGCCACTGGGGGACCAGCGGGAACACGGTCGGCGGGATCGCGAAGACCTCGGCCCGGGTCTTGAGCGAGGTCGAGATCATCCACAGGAACGGGACCATCATCAGCACCCCGCCGGCAATGAGCAGGCCGACGAAGATCGCCCGGCGGATGGCTCGCAGGCGACGAGCGCGGCTCATCGCCGCCGCCTCGGCCGCCGCCGGAACGGTCTGCGCGCGTGGCGCTCACTGGTAGTGGACCCAGCGGTTCTGCGACCAGAAGTAGATCGCGGTGAACAGGGCGACGATCAGGAACAGCACCCACGATGCCGCGCTGGCGTAGCCCATCTTGAAGAACTTGAAGCCGTTCTCGTAGATGAAGTAGACGACGGTGATCGTGGCATCGGTCGGGCGTGGCTTGATCAGCACGAAGATCTGGTCGAAGACCTGGAAGCCGGCGATGAGGCTGAGCACGCCGGTGAAGAAGATCGCCGGGGTCAGCAGCGGCAGGATCACATGACGGAGGCGGGCCCAGCGTGCGGCGCCGTCGACGCTGGCCGCGTCGAGCAGCTCGCTCGGGATCGCCTGGAGCCCGGCCAGGAAGATGATCACGTTCACGCCGAGGCCCTGCCAGATCGACATCGCCACGATCGCCGGCATCGCCAGGGTCGGGTCGTTGAGCCAGCGCTGGGACGGGATGCCGATTGCTTCGAGGACCTGGTTGAGGAGCCCCGCGTCGGGGCTGTAGATCCATTGCCAGACGAGGGCGATCGCGATCGTCGAGGTGACGACCGGGAGGAAGTAGGCGGTCCGGATGAAGGCGATGCCGCGGATCTTGTGGTTCAGGGCCAGGGCGAGCCCGAGCGCGATCGCCAGCCCGAGCGGAACCGACACGATCGTGTAGAAGAAGGTGTTCCTGAGCGCCTTGAGGAATCGGTCGTCGGACAGCAGGGCGACGTAGTTGTCGAGACCGGTCAGCCTCGGCGCCGTGAGCAGGTCCCACTTCGTCAGGCTGATCGCGAGGGTGGCAAGGATCGGGCCCGCCGACAGCACGGCCAGGCCGATCAGGGTCGGCGCAAGGAACGCCAGCGCCCAGCGGCCCTCGCCGGCCAGCGGCCCGCCGCCCCGCCGTCGGGCGGGGCGGCGCAGGCTCGTCACCGGGACGATCCGAGGGGTCGGGACGAGGTCACTGGCTTGCGAGGATCCCGTCGAGCTGTGGCAGCACGTCGGCGATCGCCTGCTTGGCCGTCTTCTTCGGAGCCGTGAAAACGTTCGCGTCGATCTCCGTCTGGAGCGCGGTCGTCCACTCGTCGTAGCCCTTGAACGACGGCTTGAGGTGGGCGTACGCGATCGCGTCGGCGAGGACCTGCGGCTCCCTCGAACGACGTCGAGAACGGTCCGGCGAGGACCTCCTTGTTGGCCGGCAACGAGGCCTTCAGCTCCATCAGCTTGGTCTGGGCGGCCGGGCTGGCGAGGTACTTGACGAACGCCCACGCGGCGTCCGGGCTCTTCGTGCCCTTGTAGACGACAGCCCCGGTCGGATTGATCGAGGTGGCCCGGCCGGCCGGGCCCTTCGGCAGCGGCGCGATCCCGAAGTCGAGCCCGGCCGCGATGTCGGTCGCGACGAGCCACGATCCGTTGACCTCCATCGCCGCCTTGCCTTGCTCGAACGCGTCACCACTGTCCGCCGGCCAGATCGTCGGGTCCGGCATGACCTTGTCCGTCCAGATGAGGTCCTGGAGGAACTGGATCCCGCCGGCGGCCGGTCGCTGCCGATGAGGCTCGTCTTCTTGTCGGCCGACACGATGTCCCCGCCGTTCTGCCAGACGAGCGTCGGACCAGTAGTTCTCCATGTCGGTCGACTCGGTGTAGAAGCCCCACTGGCTGATCTTGCCGTTCGACGCCCTTGACCGTCAGCTGCTTGGCCGACCTCGACGAGCTTTGCCCAGTCCCAGGTGTCGTCCGGGTAGGGGATCCCGGCCGCGTCGAAGATCTTCTTGTTGTAGTAGAGGGCGACGACGTTGAGGTCGCGCGGCAGCCCGAACTGGCCGTCCGGCGTGGTGAAGTCGGCGACCGCCTGGTCGGCGAGCTGGCCGAGGTCGTAGCCGTCGCGGTCGATGAACGGCTTGAGGTCGAGCAGGACGTCGCGCGACTGGTAGTCGGGGAAGAGCGGGCCGTCCATCGCGAAGACGTCGGGTGCGGCGCCACCGGCGATCCCGGTCTGGAGCTTGTCCCAGTAGGGGTCCCAGTCGGACACGGTGACCTTGACGGTGATCTTTGGATTGGCCGCGTGGAACGCGTCGACGATCGCCTGCTGGTTCTTGATCTCGGTCGGGTCGCCCCAGATCGAGTAGGAGATCGTGGCCTCGCGGGCCGGTGTAGCCCGCGTCCGATGGCGCCGCCGTCGCCGCGCTCGACGGACCGGTGGAAGGGGCGACGGCGGTCGGTGCGGCGCTCGACGGAGCGACCGAGGCGGTCGTCCCGCCGCACGCCGCGGCGAGCAGGGCCAGCGTGGCGGCCAGGGCGACCGAGCTTCGGGGCCCGGCGCCAGGGTCGCTGCAGCCGCGTGCCCCCGAGCCGGCTGGTGCGGTCGTTCGTCATCAGTCCGTGCCTCCTCCTCAGTCGGGTGCCCTGCCACCGAGCCATGCCGGAAGCCATTCGGCCTCCGCTTCGATCATCGCGTCTGTCAGGCGCCAGGCATCGTCCAGGGTCAGATGGCTCTGGACGATCGGGTCGGTCATCACGGCCTGGTAGATCGCGTCGCGGTCGTGGTCGACGGCCGCCCGGACCGTCAGCCCCTGCATGTCGACGGCGCCCCGGACGTAGGCGGCGAGGTGGAGCGGCAGGTCGCCCATGGCGACCGGATGGACGCCGTCGCCGTCGACGACGCACGGGACCTCGACGCAGGCCGCGGCCTCCAGGTTCGGGATGAGCCGGCCCTCGTTGATGACGTTGCCGACGATCCGGGCGGGCACCCCGGTCGTCATCGACTCGGCGATCGTCGCCGCATACTCGCCGCTGCGCTCGATCTCGAACGGCTCGCCGGCATCGAGCTTCCGCCTCGTCTCGGCGTACTGGTCGAGGTTGCCCGCGACCCGATCGAGGTACTCGCCGATCGGGATGTTGAATCGCTCGACCGCGTCGCCGGCGCCATCGCGCTTGCCGATGAACCATGGGTTGTACTCGGCGTGGTGCTCCGACGATTCCGTCAGGTAGAAGCCGAGACGGCGGAACAGATCCGCCCGAACGAGGTCGTCGTCGCGGCGTGCGGCCGGCTTCGACGAAGGCGCGCAGGTCCGGGTACAGGTCTCGCTCGCGATGCTCGAGCCGGAGCAGGAAGGCAAGGTGGTTGACCCCGGCGGACGCGGCGTCGATCTCGTCGCGCGGCAGGCCCAGGTAGCCGGCCAGGCGTATCGACCGTCCAGAACACCGAGTGACACAGGCCGATGACCCTGACCGGGGTGCGCCTCGGCGATGGCCCGGACGACGATCGCCAGCGGATTCGTGTAGTTGAGCAGCCAGGCACCCGGGCAGACCTCGGCCATGTCGCGGGCGATGCCCAGGACGACCGGCACGGTCCGCAGGCCGCGAAAGGCGCCGCCCACGCCGATGGTGTCGGCGATGGTGTAGCGCAGCCCGAACCGGCCGGTGACCGCAAAGTCGACCTCGGTCGCCCGGGCGCCTCCGACCTGGATCGTGTCGACGACGAAGTCGGCACCACGGAGGGCCGCGCGCCGGTCAAGATGGGCTGAGATCGTCGGCTCGGCACCGAGCGCGCTCGCCGTCCAGCGGGCCATCCGCTCGGCGGTCGCGAGTCGATCCGGATCGATGTCGTGCAGGACGATGTCGGCGGTTCGGAGGGCGGACGCGGTCAGGATGTCGCCGAGGAGGTTCTTCGTGAACTCGACGCTTCCGGCGCCGACGAGGACGATCCGGGGCATGCTCGCTCCGCGCGATGGGCGCTGGTCCGGCGACAACATCCGGACGTCCGTACGTCCTATCGTAGACGCCCGCGCAGACGGATGGAAGCCCTCTCGCGGTGACAGGAGGATCGGGCTCCATGGCTGAGGAGCGGAACCTGCCGGTCGGTCGGATCCGCGGGCTCCGGGCGTGCGCCTCGGCGCGCGGGACGTTCGGCGTGCTCGCCCTCGACCACCGCCAGAACCTCCGCAAGGAGCTCGCTCCGGCCGATCCGGCGTCGGTCACCTTCGACGCGATGGTCGCCTTCAAGCGGGCGGTCGTCCGCGAGCTCGGAGATGCCGCGACGGGGGTCCTGCTCGACCCGGAGATCGGGGCGGCCCAGGCGATCGTCGACGGCTCGCTGCCGGCCGGCTGCGGCCTGCTCGTGGCCGTCGAGGCCACCGGCTACGACGGGCCGTCGACGGCCAGGGTGAGCCGCGTGCTCGACGGCTGGAGCGTGGCCCAGGCGAAGCGGATGGGGGCGTCGGCGGCCAAGCTCCTCGTCTACTACCACCCGGATGCGGCGAACGCCGCCGACCAGGAGCGCCTCGTGGCGGACGTCGCCGCCGACTGCGTCGCGTCCGACCTGCCGCTGTTCGTCGAGCCGTTGTCGTTCTCGATCGACCCGGCCGAGGCGAGGCTCGAGGGCGAACGACGTCGGCGGGTGGTCGTCGAGACGGCCAGGCGGCTGACCCGGCTCGGTGGCGACGTCCTGAAGGCCGAGTTCCCCTACGATCCCGGCGTGACCGACGAGGGTCGCTGGCGAGATGCGTGCGCCGAGCTCGACGAGGCGTCGGGCCTCCCGTGGGTGGTCCTGTCGGGCGGGGTCGACGATGCGGTGTTCGAGGCCCAGGTCCGGGTGGCCTGCGACGCCGGGGCGAGTGGCGTGCTCGTCGGACGCTCGGTCTGGGCCGCGGCCGCCACCCTCGCGCGGGCCGAGCGGGATGCGTTCCTGCGGACGACGGGTCGAGCCCGGCTCGCCCGACTGGTCGATCTCGTCGACGAGCTCGGTCGCCCCTGGACCGAGCGTCCCGGGCCGCTCGTCCCGACGCCAGAACCCGCCGACGGCTGGTTCCGCGAGTACGCCGGGTGACCGCCGAGCGCCGGTTCGACCTGCTCGTGGTCGGCGAGCTCAACCCGGACATCCTGATCGTTGACCCGAACGCGACGCCCGTCTTCGGCCAGGTCGAGACGATCGTCGACGCGATCCGGCTGGAGATCGGCTCGTCGTCGGCGATCGCCGCGTGCGGGGCGGCGCGGCTCGGGCTGCGGATGGCCTTCGTCGGGGTCGTGGGTGAGGACCCGTTCGGGCGGTTCATGCTCGACTCGCTCGGCGACGCCGGGATCGACACGTCGGGCTGCCGGATCGATCCGACCGTGGCGACCGGAGCCACCGTGATCATCAGCCGCGGTCCGGATCGCGCCAACCTGACCGCGATCGGGGCGATCGATCGCCTCCGTGCCCACGACATCCCGCGTGAGCTGCTCGCCGCGTCGCGTCACGTCCACGTGGGCAGCACCTACCTCCAGCCGGCGCTCGCCGCCGACCTGCCCGACCTGTTTGCCGAGGCCCGGGAGGAGGGCCTCACGACCTCGTTCGACTGCAACTGGGATTCGACCGAGACGTGGGACAACGGGATCGACCGGCTCCTCCGGGCGGCCGACGTGTTCCTGCCGAACCTCGAGGAGGCCCGTCGGATCACCGGTCGGACGGCCGCTCCGGCCGCCGCGTCCGAGCTCATCCGTCGCGCGACCGACGGCCGGGAGGCCGGCCGGCCGTTCACCCTGGCCGTCAAGCACGGCGCCGGCGGTGCCGTGGCGATGCGCGGCGCGTGGGAGTACGAGGTCGCCGAGGCCGCCGCGCTCCCGGTCGACGTCGTCGACACGACCGGTGCGGGCGACTCGTTCGATGCCGGGTTCCTGTACGGCACCCTGGCCGGCTGGCCGTTGCGCGATGCCCTCGAGCTGGGAGTGGCGTGCGGCTCCTTGTCGGTGACCGGGATCGGCGGGACCGCCGCCCAACCGACCCTCGAACAGGCGCGCGCCGCGCTCGTCGCGGCCGGACGCTGAGCGGTCGGCGGCCGTCGATGCGCCTCGTGACCGTCGCTCCGAACCCGGCGATCGACCGGCTCTACGAGCTCGATCGGCTCGTCCACGGCGCGATCAACCGGCCGCTGACCGAGACCCTGGTGGCCGGCGGCAAGGGGCTCAACGTGGCCCGGGCGGCCATCGCCCTCGGCGCGGACGTCGGCGCCGTCGGACTGCTGGCCGGGCACGCCGGCCGGTGGATGGCCGAAACGCTCGCCGCTGAAGGGGTCCGCACGCGCTGGGCGTGGACCGCTGGCGAGACTCGCACCTGCCTGGCGATCCACGACGCGGCGGACGACAGCCTGACCGAGCTGAACGAGGCCGGACCGACGGTGAGCGGGACCGCTTGGGCGGACCTCGTGACTGCCCTCCAGGACGAGCTCGCAGTCGGCCACGTGGGCCTCGTCACGATCTCGGGCAGCCTGCCTCCCGGCGCCCCGTCCGATGGCCTCGCCGAGTTGACGGCACGGGCGACCGAAGCGGGCATCCGAGTGGCCGTGGACGCCGCCGGTGAGCCGCTCCGGCGGGCGCTGGAGGTCCGGCCGTGGCTCGTCAAGCTCAACGTCGCCGAGGCGGCGGCGACGCTCGGCCGGCCACTCGCATCCGACCAGGCATCGGACGACGACGTCCTCGTCGCAGCGCGCGAGATTGCCGCCCGGACCGGCGGCGCGGTCGTGGTGACCCGTGGCCCGGCTGGCGCCATCGCGCTCGACCCGGACGGAGCGCCACTCCGCGTCCAGCCGTCGACGGTTCGCGGCCGGTACCCGGTCGGGAGCGGCGACGCCTTCCTCGCGGGGCTTGCCCTCGCGACGCTCGATGGCGGTTCGTTCGTCGACGCGCTCCGACTCGGTGCCGCCGCCGCCGGAGCGAATGCGCTCGTGCGTGGCGCGGGCCGGCTCGATCCGTCCGATGCGGCGACGATGGCGGCCGGGATCCGGATCGAGCCGATCCCGGGCTGAGTCAGTCGGGCGGGCGCTCGGCGAGGTCGGACCGGACGCGCCGGCCGATCTCGGTGCACGAGCGCTGGATCGCCTCGAGATCGACCGGCTCGACGAGGTCGAGGAAATACGACTCGATCCCTCGGAGGTGGGTTCGGCTCGCCTGGCGCAGGCGGTTCTGACCGAGCTCGGTCAGAACGGCTTCGGCTCCCCGGCCGTCGGACGAGCAGTGGCTGCGCTCGACGAGCTCGTCGGCCTCGAGCCGGTCGATCAGCCGGGTGACCCCGCTGCGGCTCAGGAAGACGCCGTTGGCGAGCTGGTTCATGCGCAGCCGGCGACCGGGTGCCTCGGCCAGCTGGAGCAGCGTCGCGTACTCGGCGAGCGTCATCTGGTGCTCGGCGCGAAGGTCGTCGTCGAGTCGTCGGCTGACGAGGGAGTATGCCGTCAGAAACGCCCGCCACGGCATGAGGCGGGGATCGTGGGCGGTCAGGCGACGTGGGCGCTCCGGAGCGGCGACCCGCGCGGTCGGTTCGGTCATCGCTCGCATCATACCCGAATCGAAAGTGATTGACAATGCAACTATCAGCGGAGTATAGTTGCGCAAGCAATCAAAGCTGAGGCGAGGCCCGACCCGAGCTCCGCCGGATCCACGAAGGGAACAGACCAATGACCACGACCTGGAAGATCGACCCGGCCCACACCGACGTCGCGTTCTCCGCAAAACACATGATGGTGACCACGGTCCGGGGCAAGTTCGACCAGGTCGAGGGAGAGCTCGTCCTCGACGAGAACGATCCGACCGCGGCCAGCGGCGAGATCCGGCTGGCCGCCGGCAGTCTGTCGACCGGCTTCGATGCCCGCGACCAGCACCTCCGCTCGGCCGACTTCTTCGACGCCGAGACGTACCCGTGGATCGTCGCGCAGGTCACCCGGATCGAGCCGAGGGGCGATGACTTCCGGGTCACCGCCGACGTCACGATCCGCGACGTCACCCGACCCGTGACGTTCGACGCCGAGTTCAACGGGATCGTCCCGGGGATGCGCGGCGGACGCCACGCGGGCTTCCACCTGACCGGCACGGTCGACCGTGAGACGTGGGGCCTGAACTGGAACGTGGCCCTCGAAGCCGGCAGCTGGCTCGTGGGGCGCGAGGTCAGGCTCGACATCGACGTGGCAGCCGACGAGATCGCGGCTGCGGCCGAGGCACCGGTCCGGGCCGTCGCCTGATCGCCGGGCGCCGGTCAGCCCTCGCGGGAGTCCTCGTCCGGGCCACTGGCCGGCAGCCGGACGACCAGGCCGCCATCACCTGACAGCCCGACCGTCTCGCTCCCGGTTCTCGCGATCTCTTCCACCCGCGGGACGTCGCGGAAGATTTGGCGATCCATCTCCAGGAGGGCGTTGCCGATGGCCGCGCCGCTTCGGCGGTCGGGCCGTGCTCGAGGCCCGTTCCAGGCCTCGACCGCCGATGCCATGATCGCCGCGAGCCCCTGTTCGAGCTCGATCGCGGTCGGCCAGCCGTAGCCGAGCCGGAACTGCCGGCGAGGCTGATCGAACCAGTGGCCCGGCCCGACGAGCGTCCCGTAGCGCTCGAGCAGGATCCGGTAGAAGGCATCGACGTCGACCGGGACGTCCGGCTGGAAGCGGGGGAAGCCCACGACACCGCCGCGCGGCTCGACCCATTCGAAGAGGTCCTGGCCGGTCATCCAGTCGCGGACCGTCCCGAGGGCGGTCTCGATGCCGGCCAGGATGCCGGGCATGCGATCGGGCCGGCGATCCAGCGCGACCTCGCCGATCGCCTCGTCGACGACCGAGTTCGTGATGAGGATCTGCTCCTTGGCCGCGAGGAACCGGCCCTGCAGGTCGGCGTCGGTCGTGACCAGCCAGCCAATCCTGATCCCGGGCAGCCCGTCGGCCTTCGACAGCGACGAGACGCCGATCGCGCGCTCGGACAGCGTCGCGGCCTGAGGAAGCGGACCGCCGAACGTCATCGACCGGTAGGTCTCGTCGATCAGCAGGCGGACGTCCGGACGCGCTTCGACGGCTCGGACGACCTCACGCAGCGCGTCCTCCGACATGACCTGGCCGGTCGGGTTGTGGGGGGTCGTCAGCGACACGAGCTTCGTGCGTGGCGTGATGAGCGCCGTCACCCGCTCCGGGTCGACGGTCCAGTCGTCCTCGTAGTGAAGGTCGAGCTGGCGGATGGACGCCCCGACCGCCCGTGGCGTCTCGAGGTTGGTGGCGTAGTTCGGCCGAACGACGACGAGCTCGTCGCCCGGCCCGAGCAGCGTCGTATGGACGATGAACAGGGCGGCAGCCGCGCCCGGCGTCACGAGGACGTCATCGGCCCGGAGCGACGGGCTGTCGGCCACGATCGCCGCCCTGAGCGCGGGCCGGCCGAGGTGATCGCCGTACGTCAGGACGAGGTCGTCGAGGTTCACGCCGAGGTCGCGGAGCGGCGTGTCGGCGACCGAGCTCTCGGCGAGGTTCGAGCGGATCCGCTCGTAGCCGAACTGCTCGGGCGACTCGGACTCGATCGGCATCCGGCGGTAGTCCACGATCCCTCCTGGTCGTCGAGCGTCCGCGGGCCAGTCTAGACCCCCTTCCCCGGGGTCCCTGGCGCGCCTATCATCCGCGGAACGGTCGCCGTCGGGCGGACGCCGGATCTGCCGGGATCCTGCAGCAGGGAGACGTTCGATGACCCATCCAGTGCCACTTCGGCGCGCTCGGCTCCGGCGCGCGGCGTGGCTCGGCTGGCTGGCCGCCCTCGCGATCGTCCTCGTCGGCTGTGGCGACTCGAGCGCCGCGGGCGGCGGCGGCGGAGGTGGAGGCGGCAACGGTGCCTACGACGCCGTGATCCCCTTGATCCAGAAGGACTTCGGCAACTCGATGGTCGGGGCGACTGTCGAGGGCGACACGCTCAAGATCACCCTGATCGACGGTGCCGGTGTGGCGATGGCCAAGCTGTTCATGTGCGCCAACGTCGAGCCGCGGCTCAAGGACGCCGGCCTTCAGGACAGCAAGGTGCTGATCGTCGAGCAGTCGGGCACCCAGCTCGCCACCGAGGCGGTCTGCAGGCACTGACCGGCGTGCCAGCCCGGGTCCCTGCTCCAGATGTCATCGTCGTGGGCGGCGGCATCCTCGGCGTGTCGGCGGCGGCCTTCCTGGCGGAGGGTGGAGCGGCCGTCTCGGTCGTCGAAGCGAGCGCGATCGGGGCAGGCGCGTCCGGTCGGAACTCGGGCGTCGTCCAGCACCCGTTCGACCCGGCCCTGCGCGAGCTCCATCTCGAAACGCTCGCGATCTACCGCAGCCTGGCCGGCGACGAGCTCAGCCTCAGCCTGCCCGACGAGCCGGCCGGGCTCCTCCTCGTGTCGCTCTCACCGGGCGCCCCTCGGCGGATCGCCGCCGATCTCACGACGGCCTGGCCCGAGCTCGAGCCGGAGCTCGTCGACGAGGATCGTCTCCGTCGGCTCGAGCCCGGCCTTGCGCCGGGTGTCGCCGCCTGTCGGCTGCGGATCGGCTATCCGGTTCCGCCTGAACGGGCGACCCGGGCACTGGCCAGCCTGGCCGAACGGCGGGGAGCCGGCATGGTCGTCGGCACCGCGGTGGCCGGGCTGGTCCGGGACGGTGACCGGGTCGCCGGCGTCCGATTGGCCGATGGAACGACGATCGCGGCCGGCGCCGTCCTCGTCGCGGCCGGGCCATCCTCGCCGAGGCTGCTCGATCCGGGTGGCCGATGGCGTCCGGTCCGGCCGGTCTGGGGCGTGGTCGTCGAGGTCGGCCTCGCGGATCCTCCACGGCACGTCCTCGAGGAGGCCGAGATGGACGAGGCGCTCGGTGAGGTCGCGTCGACCGGCCAGGATCGGGGGGATGGATCTGCCATCGACCCACCGATCGACCCCGAGGGCGAGCGGCCCGACTTCAGCCTCGTGACGGCGGCCGGACGGAGCAGCCTCGGCTCGACCTTCCTCGACCACGAGCCCGATCCGGCCGCCTGGATCGGGCGGCTGATTGCCGGCGGCCGGCGGTTCGTGCCGGCCATCGGCGACGCACGGGTCGGCCCGGTCCGCTCCTGCGCCCGACCGATGTCCGTCGATGGCCGGCCGCTCCTCGGCGCGGTCCCGGGCTTGCCGGGCGCGTTCGTCGCCTCCGGCCATGGGCCGTGGGGGATCTCGACGGGCCCCGCGTCTGGCCGACTCGTCGCCGCGACGATCCTCGGTCGACCGGTGACGATCCCGGCCGAGCTCGATGCGGTCCGCTTCGGACCGGTCGGTTGAGCGCACGGCTCGCGGACCCGGCTTCGCGGTCGACCCGCTGCGCTACGATCGAACGGACCCTCGCAGGAGATCCGCGATGAGCGACTTCGACGTTGCCGCCCTGCGGCTCGAGTTCCCGGCACTCGGCCTCGAGCAGGACGGCCGGCCGCTGGCATTCTTCGATGGGCCCGGCGGGACGCAGGTGCCGCAGCGGGTCATCGACGCGGTCGCCGACTACTACCGGACGTCGAACGCGAACGATGGCGGCGCGTTTCTCACCAGCCGGCGGAGTGTCGCGATCGTGGCCGATGGACACGCAGCCCTGGCCGATCTCCTCAACGCCGCCTCGGCCGACGAGATCAAGTTCGGTCCGAACATGACCAGCCTGACCCTCCACGTCAGCCGGTCGATCGGGGCGACCCTGGCGCCCGACGACGAGATCGTCGTGACCACGCTCGATCACGAGGCGAACGTCGGACCATGGCGCTCGATCGCTGCCGACCGCGGCTTGACCGTCCAGACCGTCGACATCGTCACCGACGACGGGACGCTCGACCTGGAGGATCTCGGCGCGAAGCTGTCGTCGCGGACCCGCCTGGTGGCGGTCGGCTATGCCTCGAACGCAATCGGGACGATCAACCCGGTCGGCGAGATCGTCCGGATGGCGCACGAGGTCGGAGCACTGACCTACGTCGACGCCGTCCACTGGGCGCCCCATGGTCCGATCGACGTCCAGGCGCTCGGGACGGACTTCCTCGCCTGCTCGGTCTACAAGTTCTTCGGGCCGCACCTCGGCGTGCTATACGGGCGGGCCGACGTGCTCGACCGGCTGCCCTCGTACAAGATCCGCCCGGCCCACGATCGGTTCGAGACCGGAACCCAGAACTTCGAGGGGATCGCGGGCGCGGGCGCCGCGGTCGACTACATCGCCTCGGTCGGGGAGCGCTACGGATCGGATCACCGGGCCGGCTCGGTCGGGATGGCCGGCCGGCGGCTCGCCGTCCACGCGGCGATGCGCGCGATCCGCGCCTACGAGATGGACCTGTTCGGGCGACTCGTCGATGGGCTCGGTCGGATCGACGGGATCCGGCTGTGGGGGATCGCCGATCCGGTCCGATCGAACGAGCGGACGCCGACCGCAGCCCTGACCATCGCGGGCGCCAGCCCGAGGCAGGCGGCCGAAGCCCTCGGGCGACAGGGGATCACCGCCTGGGACGGCGACTTCTACGCGACCGGTCTCATCGAGCGCTTCGGCCTCGCCGAGCGGGGCGGGGTCCTCAGGATCGGACTGACCCACTACAACACGGCCGAGGAGATCGATCGGCTGCTCGGCGCGCTCTCCGAGATCGCGGCAGCGACGCCGGCAAGGAGCCGGTCCTAGTTCCTCTCAGCGCCACCTCGGGGGAGGGGCATACGTGTGGCCTGGGGGCTCGACCGACGGTCGTCGATGGCTATGCTGAGCGACATGGAGGCGACGACCCTGGCCTACGGCGCCCAGAGCATGACCGACCCCCTCGTCGAGGTTCTCGTGAAGCGTCCGGGACCGGCGTTCGGGCGAGCGTTCGAGGACCCGGCGCACGGCTTCCTCCACGCGGTGGACCTCGACGCCGCGCAGCGCGAGCACGACACGTTCACCGAGCTCCTGGCGAGCCTCGGGCCAACGGTCCACGAGCTCGATGCCGAGAGCGAATCGCCGGATCTCGTCTACCAGTTCGACCCGCTCCTCGTCTCGGATCGTGGCGCGATCCCGCTCCGGGCGGGCAAGCCGAGCCGGCAGGGCGAGGAGCTCGTAACCGAGGCGTGGCTCAACGCCCGTGGCGTCCCGACGATCGCCCGGATCGAGGCGCCGGGCACGATCGAGGGAGGCGACACGTTCTGGCTCCGGCCGGACCTCCTGTGCATCGGCCGGACGCTCCGGACGAACGCCGAGGGTGCCCGCCAGCTCGACGCGATCGTCCAGGGCGAGGTCCGCCTGTTCGACGTCCCGTTCTGGCGGGGCCGGGCCGAGCTCATCCACCTCTTGTCGGTCGTGTCACCGGTGGCCGATGACCTGGCGGTCGTCTACCTGCCGCTCCTGCCGGTCGGGTTGTGGGAGCTCCTCGGCGACTTCGGGATCGACCTCATCGCCGTCCCGGATGACGAGTTCCCGACCCTCGGCTGCAACGTCCTCGCCGTCCGGCCGGGGGTCGTGATCGTAGCCGAGGGCAATCCTCACACGGCGGCCAAGCTGGCTCGGGCCGGCTGTGAGGTCCACGCCTACCCGGCCACCGAGATCGGGATCAACGGCTCTGGTGGGCCGACCTGCCTGACCCGGCCGATCCGGCGGGAGCCGTCGCGCTGAGCTCTGGGGCGATCCTGGGCCTCGGCGCGGCAGCGGCTGCGGCCGTCGAGCCGGCCCTGCTCCTCGACGACCTGCGCGCGCTCGTCCGGAGCGCGAGCATCACCGGGTCGGAGGGCCCGATCTCGGTCCTGCTGGCGGGGATGCTCGGGACGATCCCCGGGGTGGCCGTGGGGACGATGGACCTGGACCCGGCCGCGATCCGGGCGGATCCGGATTGGCCCGGTGCGGAGGTGCCGCGCTCGACCCTGCCGGTCGTGCTCGGCCGGATGGGTCGGCCGGGTGGGCGACGGATCGTCCTCTGCGGTCACACTGACGTCGTCCCGATCGGCGATCCGGCGACGTGGACGGTCGACCCATGGGCCGGCGAGGTCCGCGACGGACAGCTCTACGGGCGTGGCGCGTGCGACATGAAGGGAGGCGTGGCCGCGATCCTCGGTGCGCTCAGGGCGGTGAGCGACGCCGGCGCCGTCGAGGGCCTGACGGGCGAGGTGGTCGTCGCGTTCGTCCCGTCCGAGGAGGACGGCGGCCAGGGGATGCTCGCCGCGATCCGGGCCGGGGTGACCGGCGAGATGGCCGTGATCACCGAGCCGTCGAATCTCGACGTCGTCGTCGCCCATGCCGGTGCGCTGACCTTCCGGCTCACGGTCCCGGGTCGGGCGGCCCATGCCTCGCAGCGACGCGAGGGGATCTCGGCGCTCGACAAGCTCTGGGTCCTCGCCCGCGCACTCGAGGCCGACGAGGCAGGCCGCAACGCGGAGGAGACCGATCCCCTGATGAGCGTCCTCGGGATGCCATACCCGACGATCCTCGGCATCGTCCGCGGTGGCGAGTGGGCGTCGACGGTCATCGACCGGATCGAAGCCGACGGCCGCTACGGGGTCCGTCTCGGCCAGTCGCCGGGCGACGCCGAGGCGGAGCTCCGGGCCTGCATCGCGGCAGCCTGCGCCGAGGATTCGTTCCTGCGCGATCACCCGGCGACGGTCGAGATCGTCGGTGGCCGGTTCGGCTCGGCCCGCGTGCCGTCGGATCATCCGCTGCCGGTCGGGCTGGCGCGGGTCGCCGAGGCGGTCACGGGACGTCGCCCGGAGCTGCTCGGCGAGCCGTACGGCGCCGACATGCGGCTGCTCGTCAACGAGGGCCGCACGCCAACCGTGATCTTCGGACCGGGCGACGTGCGGGTCGCCCACAGCGCCGACGAGCGGGTCCCGCTGGCCGAGGTGGAGGCGTGCGCCCGGGTCCTCGCGGCCTGGATCGTCGATGAGCTCGGCTGAGGGTTCGTTAGCCCTCGAGGTCGCGGCGTGGGCTCGCCGGGCGCCGAAGCCGGCGCATGGTTCCACGAGCGCCGGGTCGCTGCCTGCTCCTCGGCGACCTCGACGAGCCGGCAGAACGCGTTCACGAGCCTCATCTGCTCGGCGGTCCGGCAGGCGACCGTGAGCAGCTCGGGGCTCGACACGACGATCGCCAGCCCGCGGGCCCGCGACACGGCGACGTTGAGCCGGTTGCCCGAGTAGAGGAACTCCATGTCGCGGGGCAGCTCGTCGGGGCTCGACGTCGCGGTCGAGAAGATCGACACCGGGGCCTCCTGGCCCTGGAACTTGTCGACGGTCCCGACCCGCAGGCGGCCGCCGATCCGGCGCTCGATCGCCGCGTGGATCTCCGCGACGTGGGCGTTGTACGGGGCGACGACCACGACGTCGTCGCCGTGAGCGGACGGGTAACCCGTGCTTGTCCGTCCACGGCTGGCCGATCAGGCCGGCGACGACTCGGCGACCTCCTCCGCCTCGCGGGTCGAGCGGGACGCGTCCCGGGGTGGTCGACGGGCCGATAGCGGATCCCGGTCCCGGCGCCGCCGATCGCCTGGGTCGCATTGGCCGGGTCGGTCTCGAGGCGGTCGTCGTAGAACAGCTCGGACACGAACGCGTTGACCCGCGGGTGCATCCGGTAGGTGATCGGCAGGAACAGGCCGCGGTCGGGTGGGAGCGTGCGGTCCGTCCCCGAGGACGTGCTCCAGGGCCGACGCTCCCGCGCCGTCGGGGTGGACGCCCTGGCTGACCTGGGGCAGCTGGTTCGGGTCGCCGAGCAGGACGATCGCTCGGGCCGCCGTGCCGCCGGCGATCGCGTTCGCCAGCGACTGCTGGCCGGCCTCGTCGACGAAGAGGACGTCGAGCGTCCGGTCGAGCTCGGGCCGCGCGAACAGCCAGCTCGTGCCGGCGACGACGTCGACCGCGCCGCCTGCCAGCGCCGCGTCGATCTCGTCGTTCGACGCCTCGACCACCTCGGCGAGCTGGTCGGCGCCATCGCCGTGTCGATCCGCTGGAGGACCCGGATCGGGACGCCGGCCTCGCGCGCGGCCAGCACGGTCTCGTCGAGGAGGTTGGTGATCGCCTTGTGGGCCTGCGCCGAGACGCCGACCCGGCGACCCGTCCGGACCAGCTCGACGATCATCCGGGCGTCCGGTGTAGGTCTTGCCGGTGCCGGGCGGACCCTGGATCGCCAGGACGCTCGGCGTCGGGCAGCGCCGACGACCAGCCGGGCGCCGCGTCAGGACGGCCTCGCGGGGTCGGACCAGGCTTCGCGGGCCATCGTCCGCACCCGCGGCGGCCGGCGGAGCAGCAGGTCGCGGATCGCGCGATAGGGTCCCGGCCGTCGAGGCCGCCCTCGATGACCTCGTCGGCGAACCGGCCGAGGTCGCGCGGGACCTTGGCGTCGAACGGCCGCCGTCGGAGCAGCGCTCGGCGGAGGAGCGCTCGCGCTTCCTGGCCGCGCGCGATCACGAGCTCGCCGTGCTCGTCGTCGACGTCGACGATCGTGACCCCGCGCCCGCCGTCGTCCTGCCAGCGGTCGGCCCCCGCGGCTGACCTTGTGGTCCTGCGGCGGGAAGGGGAGCCGCTGGACGTAGCGACTGCTTTCGCTCGCCGACGTCGCTCGAAGCTCGAGCCCGCCGAGCGGCTCCGACTCGGCGACGAGGTCGTCGAGCGGGAGCTCGCGCAGGCGGAAGTAGTCCCACCAGGCCTGGCGCGCCTCGCGCCGGTGCCAGTCGAGCAGCGCCGCGAGGAGCCAGCGCGCCGCTCGTCGTCGTCCCCGCGTCCGGGTCGACGGTGAGCCCGACGGTCAGCGCGGCGACTCGGTGCTGGTCTCCTCTGGGCCGGCGACCTGCGCCTCGCGGCAGCCCCGCCCCGATCGGCGGCCGTCGAAGGACCCGAATGCGTTCCAGCGCCGCCGGCGGTCCTCGAGCCAGTCGCGCAGGCCGAGCGTGGCCAGGCAGTCATCGCGGTTGTAGTCCGCCAGCGCCTCGAGATGAGCCGGGTCGCGGTCCCGAGCCACTCCTCGTACTCGACGACGGAGAACCCGGCCTGGGTCACGCGGCCCTGGCGGTCGAACCCGAAGAGGTGCTCGACCTGCTTGAGCGAGTACGACTCGACCGACGCCCGGATGCCCTGCCGCACGACCGACAGGAGGTCGACCAGGACTCCGCCGCGGAGGATCCGGTCGACCTCGTCCTCGCGGGTCGCATGACGCTGCATGAGCCGCTTGATCGCCCCGGACTCGTAGCCGCCGTAGTGGTAGACGTGCATCCTGGGGTCGCGCTCGAGCCGGGCCATCACGTCGTCGATGAACCCTTCGAAGGCCGTGCGCTCCTCCTCGACCGAATGGCCCCAGAACGGGCGATAGACGGTCGCCCCGCCGTCGACCGAGAGGGTTCCGAGCAGGTACTCGCGGCCGTGCTCCTCGAGCCACGGGTCGGCCTCGATGTCGAAGAACAGGTCGCGCGGCGACGGTTCCGGGAGGAGCGCCAGGCCTTGCCTCGTCTCGTCCGGCCGCGGCGCGATGCGTTCCCACAATGGATCGTCGGGCGGTCGGCCGAGCTCCCGCCCCTCGAGCTGGATGCGTGCCTGCTCCCGCACGCGCTCGAGCGTCCGGCCGCTGAGGTCCGGGATCGTCCGGGCGGGCTCGAGCCGGCCAAGGGCTGCCAGCGTCGGCACGCCCGCCGCCACGAGCTGACCGGTGGCCGCCCGGCTCATCCCGGCGACGATCGACAGGTGATCGTCCGCCGCGACGCGTCCATGCAGACCGGGAACCAGGCGCAGACCCGGCAGTGCTCGACCGGATCGGGATAGGTCGATGCGGTGGCCGGTCGCGAGGTGGCGCCGCCGTCACCGAAGACCTCGGCCTCGAACCGCCGGCGGACCGATCGGTAGTAGGCCGCGTAGTCGTCGAGCCGGAGGGTGTTCGTCCGGCCGTCGCCGGTCACGACGTGGACGTCGTGCGGCGCGCAGGTCCTGGAGCTGGGCGAGTCGGTCCGAGTAGACGCAGACCTGGAGGAGGGCCGAACCCTTGACCGAGCGGGCGAGCTTCGTGTCGGCGACCTCGTAGCTCCAGCTGCCGAGGATCGGGCTCGGGCGGTCCACCCGGACGAGGAAGTCGGCGTATCCGAGCCAGCGCCCGTCGAACAGGGTCGCCTGGTAGATGACGTCGGTACCGGCCCGCATCGCCTCGAGCGTCGCCTGCTCGGCCGCGCGGTAGCCGTCCGGTGTCCGCGGCTCGGGCCGGGCGATCTCGACGATCGTTCGTCCTGGTCCCGCTGCCGCTCCAGGAACGCGCGTTCGTGTGCCTCGCCCCGCTCCTGGAGCAGGCGGACCTCCGGGTCCTCGCGCTGGTGCGGACGTTCCCAGAGCCCGGTCGCCGCTCCGAGCTCCTGCGTCGTCAGGTGGTCGCAGGCCAGGAACCCGACGAGGTCGGTGGCGCTGACGACGACCGTGCCATCGCGGTGCTTCTGCATCGGCCCTCCCGTGCGGCGTGTCCGGGTCCAAGCCTACCGGCCGGACGTGCCAGCTCGGGTGACATCGGCGTTCCTGGGGTAGGATCGACCCATGACACGACCGGCTGGGCGGTCGATCGCGGGTCTGGCGCTCGTCGCCATCCTGTCGCTCACCGCTGCCTGCAATGGTTCATTGCCGTCCGGCCTGCCCAGCATCCCGCCACTTCCGTCGAGCCTGCCGACGCTGCCGACTGGTCTGCCGACCCTCCCGCGCCCGTCGCCGACCGAGGCTCCGACCGCGACCGAGGCTCCGACCGCGACCGAGGCCCCGACCGCGACCGAGGCCCCGACCGCGACCGAGGCCCCACCGCCACCGTCGAGCCAGCACCGACGGACACGCCAGCACCGACGGACACGCCGGCTCCGACGGCCACGCCCACGGCCGACGGCGACGGCACGCCCGACCCAGGCACCGACGCCGAGCCCGTCACCCAGCCCCGCACCATCGCCGACGCCAACACCGAGCCCCAGCCCCACGCCAACACCGAGCCCCAGCCCCACCCCGACGCCGAGCCCCACGCCGAGCGCGAGCCCGTCACCCAGCTCGACGCCGCTGCCGACCGCCTCCCCGGCGCCGGCCCCCGGCCCGACCGATCAGGGCGGCTCGCTGCCCCTGATCCTCCTCGTTCTCGTCCTTGCGGCCATCGGGATCGGTCTGCTCGCCTACGCTCTGAGCCAGCGCGGCAAGGGATCCGGTGGGCCGCCAGGGCCGCCAACGGACCCGACGACGTCCGCTCCGCCGCCCAGCCCGGCTCCACCGTCCTCAGCCGCCGAGGTCCCGACCGACATCGCCGAGCCGGCGCCTCCCGTCGAGCCTCCGGAGCCGCCGGGACAGCCCCGTTAGGTCAGCGCGCGGCGACCACCTCGACCTCGATCCGGAACGGTGGCACGAGGCCGTTGACGGCCACGGTGGCGCGGGTCGGCGGATCGTGCGGGAAGACCTCCCGGAAGACCTCGTTGTAGGCGGCCCAGTCGTCCATGTCGACGAGGAAGACGGTCGTCTTCACGATCGCGTCGAGACCGAGCCCGACCGCGGCCAGGCAGCGCTCGACGTTGGCGAACATCGCCCGGGTCTCGGCCTCGATCCCGCCGGGCACGACCGCGCCGGTCTCCTTGTCGTCGCCGACCTGACCGGCCACGAAGACGAACCCGTTCGCGTCGACGACCTGGCTGTACGCCGATTGCGACGGCTGGATCCCGGGCAGGACGGGAACGTGCTTCGGCATGGGGCGAGCCTCCAGGTGGTTGTGAGACTCGAACGGTAGCGCACGGGCGGCCTCGGATCCGCAATGCGACGTCCGACGTATTGTCTGGCGTGCCCGCCGACGGGTGCCCGGCAGCGCGAGGTTGCAGGAGGACCATGACCCGGACGAGCCGCATCAGCCTCGCCGCCAGTGCCGTGAGCGCCGTGGCCGGCCTCTCCGTCCTGGCGATGTTCGCCGCACCCGCCGAGGCGGCCGGGCACGCGGTCGCGATCAGGGATTCGGCGTTCAGCCCCCGGACGATCACGATCGCGGTCGGCGACACGGTCACCTGGACGAATGTCAGCGGGCTCCCGCACAACGTGATGTTCCCCTCGTTCGGCAGCCCGATGTACATGGACGGCGGCGACCAGTGGCCGCACACGTTCTCCGGGCCCGGCACGTTCAGCTACACGTGCACCCTGCACGGCTTCGCGGGCAAGGTCATCGTCACGGGCAAGGCGGCCCCGAAGCCGACGACTTCACCGACGCCGACTCCGAGCGCGGCGCCGACGCCCAGCCCGACGGCCGAGGCGACCCCGGCTCCGACGCCGACGCCGGCGCCGAGTCCGGCTCCGACGGCCACGCCGGCCAGGACGCCAGCCGCCACACCTGCGGCGTCGGTCGCCGGTCCGACCGCCCCCACCAGCGAAACGGGCGGTCCGTCGCTCGCGATCGTGCTCGTGCTGGCCGCCGTTGCGCTCGTGGGCGGGGGAGCGCTCGTCTTGCGACGTCGCTGAGCTCGGCTCGACCGGCCGGTACCTTTCCGCCATAGCGGGCGGTCCCTTGTCGAGGTCTGCTATCGGTCCGGTCCGATCGCGGACCCGTCGAACGAAGGGACGCCCCGATGCGTGGATCCGCCGTCGTCAGCCTGGTCGTGGCCGCGCTCCTCGTGACCGGCTGCGCCGCCGGGTCCGGCGCTCCGCCGTCGACCCCGCCGGCGGCGCTGACCAGCCCCGCCGCGCCCACCCACGCTGCCGCTGCGCGAACCGCCACGCCGCGCCCGACGGCCACGCCGACACCGCGTCCGACGCCGACCGCGACCGCCGCTCCGACGTCGAAGCCGAGCGCGAAGCCGAGCTCGTCAGCGGATCCGATCGCGGGCCTCAGGATCGCCGCCCCGTACGGCCTCCAGCACCTGGACCCGATCATGAATGCCGCCTACGAGGCGGCGATGAGCAAGGCGCTCGGATCGCTCGGCTCGACGGTCCGGATCGGGATCCGGCAGGCCGCGAAGTCGGGCTCACCCGCCGGCTTCGTGATGGTCCTCGTGTTCGTCGATCCGAGCGTGGCCCAGATGACCGGCTTCCTCGATGCCGTCGCCGGTGGCTCGGCGTCCTCCCTCGGCGGGAAGCTCGGCAAGAAGACGATCGCCGGCCGGCCCGTCCGCTACGCGAGCTCGGCGCAGGGCGCCTTCGCGGCGTATCTCCGCGGCGAGTCGGTCGTCTACGTGATCACGTCCACGACGAAGTCCGCGCTCGACGTCGTGACTGCCGTCATCAAGGCGAACCGCTAGCAGGCCAGCGGGTCCGTCGTGGCGCGTCAACGGTCGACGATCGTCACCCGGACCGGCGGGGTGAAGGCGGCCAGCTCGGGCGCATCGGGCAGCTGCATGACCGCCGGCTCCCAGGCGTACTCGCCGGGCGTCACGATCCGGGCCAGATAGCGCATTCGCGTGACGCGCATCGTCGCCGGGTCATTCGAGGCGCAGAACTCCACCCGCTGGCCGACGATGCTGTACGGACTGACCGTGCCGTCATCGCCCACCCAACCATCCGTCCGGGCGACCGGCGCGAGCCCCGACGGGACGAGGTCGACGACCTGGTAGCAGCCGTTCACGGCCTGGTTGCCGAAGGTGGGAGTCAGGTCGACGACCACGAGTCGGTCGGACGGGATCGTCCCGGCCGGGTCGACGGTCCGGCTGAGCTTGAGGCTGGCATCGACGGGAACGGTTGCGACATCGACTGGCGCGTTCCAGCTTGCCGTCAGCATCACCTGCCCGCTGAGCGGCTCCAGTCGGAGGCCATCTCGCTGGCCGGCCGTGACCGCGAGCGTGAACGTTCGGCCGGCGAGATCGACAACGTTCCGACGACCGTCCACGGTGTAGGCGAAGCTGGCCGCCGCCGCCGGGGACCTCGCAAGAGCACGCTCGACGTAACCGACCTGGTCGAGCACGTGGAGCGCATCGTGGGCCGGGTTCGCGTCGACGTACGCCGACAGGGACGGGCCGATAGGGTCCCCGATCCCCGCTGCGACGAGCGCGAGGTCGGCGGTGGCCTCGACGGTGTCATCGAGGTTCCTCCCGACCTTGAGCCTGGTCCACGAGCCGAGGCCCTGGCCGTGCTTTGCCAGCAGATCTCGCTCGATGGCGAGCGCTGCGGCGTCGTCCCCGGCTGCCTCGAACCCGAGGGCGAGGTCGATTTGCTCTCGGATCGACAGGTCGGTCGCGGTCGACGCGCTGCGCAGGTCGGCCAGCACGGGTTCGCCGAGACCGGCCAGGCCGGCGAGGACGGCAAGCCGGAGCTCGCGCGTGGTCGTCGGCAGGCTGGCGACCGTCCACAGGGCATTGCGCAGATTGGACCGGTCGAACCGGTCGGGCGCGACTAGCCCGATCTTGGCCGCGAGCGCGGCGTCGGGACCGCCGTGTGGAACGAGCGGGATCCCGGCGGCGACGAGATTGCCCTCGTCGTCCTCCTGCTGTCCGACCGGGTAGATCGCACTGTCGAACGTCGCCGGCGACAGCGTCGTCGGGTCATACCCGAAGTCGGTCACCAGGAGGTCTCGGGCGATCGCTCGGGCGAGCGCCTGGTCGACCCGGGCGCCGTCGTCCGCCGCGAGCGTCTGGAGCAGGGCGATGAACTGCCCTCGACCGGAGTCGCTGAACGTGTAGGTCGTGATGTCGGGACCGCCCGGCGGACGGAGATCCGCGGTCAGCATCGCCGAGGCGACCGAGGCCGACGACAACCTCGTTTGGACGACGCTGAACGACCGGACGAGCTCGTCCGCCAGGGGCGTGCCACTCTGCCCGGTTGTCTGCCCTCCGATGGTGATCGACTGCTTGCCGATCGACAACGGCGGGAGCGGTACGGAGACGTCCTTGAACGCCGTCCCGCGGATGTCCGTGGTCGCCAGCCCGAGTGACGTCGAGCTCACCCGGAAGACGACGGGATCGCCGGCGTGGAGGGCCGAGCCAAAGGCTCGAACCCGGATCACGGGGTGGTCCGACGCGAGGTACTCGTCGGCGATCGTCGCCTCGACGAAGAAGGGGAGCCCGACCGACAGCATCAGCTGGCCCTCGCCGGCGCTCAGCGAGCTCGTCACTGCGCTGGCGCTGACGTGCCACGAGGTGAGGTCGTCCGAGACCTGGACTGGGACCGTTGCCCGGCCGTCGGGACCGGTCTCGAGCTGGCGGAAGAACAACGTGTCGCGAAAGTCATCGCGCGCTTCGTTGCCACCGCCCCCGCCACCTCCGGTTGCGCCTCCCTCACCTTCCGAGCCGTCCCCGGTCGGCAGCTGATGGGTGGCCGTGAGGCGGACGATCCCGCTCTCGACGCGCTGATAGAGATCGCTCAGCGGGTCGATGACCTGGGCAGCGCCCATGACGAACAGCTTCTCGTCGACGGCGCGCAGGGTGACGGTGGCTGGGATCGGCCGGCCCCGCTCGTCGGTCGTCCGGACGCTCACGGTCGCGACGTCACCCGGCCGATAGCTCGTTCGGTCGCTCGACAGCGCGACGTTGATCCGTCGCTCGCGAGTGTCGAAGTTGGCCCAGGCGGCGGCCTTCGCCGCGTACGTGTGACCGGTGAACCGGACGCCGATGATGAAGACGGCCGGCGCATCGCCAGCGACGAATCGGCGGCTGAACCGTGGGCTCGACGTCACGGTCGCCGATCGGAGACCCTGCCTCGACACGACGTAGAGGTAGCGGTTCGAGCCGCCGCTCGGCAGCGGCCGCGTACCGTCGGTGATCGTCAGCGTGACCGGCTCGCCGATCCGGTAGTCGAGGTCCCGCTCGCGCGGCCCGAGGATCGATTCGAAGACCGGCAGGTCCGAGCGCTGTTCGACCGACGAGCGGGAGGCTTGGATCGTCCGCCGCTCGGTCCGTCCAGCACCGTCGGCGGTCGTCAGGACGACCTCGTACCCGTGGTCGGCGTTCGGAACTTGAACGGACAGCCGGAACGAGCCATTGGCCTTGGTCGTCGCCGCCAGCGTGCCGAGCGGTTTGCGTCGAACGTCGTACTCGTAGCGCGCCACGACCCGCTTGGCGATCGAGTCGTAGTCGTAGCCGACGAGGTGGCGGACCGGGATGAGCTCCGCGACGACTGCCGTCATTCGCGCGCCGCCGACCGACCGTCCGTTCGGGTCGAGATCCGGATAGTCGCTGCTCGTACCGGCCAGCTCACGCTCGAGCCGGGCGAAGTCCACCTCGTGGACCGACCCGGTCACGACGAGGCGCTTGCCGGTGATCGATCCATCGGCGGCCAGGTTGACCGAGCTCGGGAACACGAGGATCGTGGCGTCCGCATTGATCTCGCCCTCTTCGGGACGGGCGGGAATCGCCGACAGCGTCCGCCATTCGGACCCCTCCGCCTCCTCTCCGAGGGTCGGCTTCCAGTCGGTCGTGACCCGCCCGTCGTCGCCGGTCGGGGCGGTCGTCGAAGTCGTCTCGGATTCGTCGCTGACGGTGAATGGGGTGGAAGGAACCGGCTGATTGTCGAAGAAGCTCGCCTGGATCGTGGTCCGGATCGTCTCGCCGCTGATCACGGCGCGCCGGGCGGGCTCGACCGACAGCCGGTAGGCCGGCTTGCGCACGATCCCGACGTCGAGCCAGGTCCGGGAAGCCACGCTTCCGTTGACCACGGCCTCGAGCACATAGCTGCCGAGGGGCACCTCGCTGAGCTGGAGCGACGCCGCGTAGGCCCCACTTGCCCTCGGCTGGACGACCGCCCGGACGACTGCCGCCGGGTCGGCCTGGTCCTGGTTCTGGGGCAGGATCAGCCGGAGGTCGACCCTGGCCGGGATCGCGCCGTCCCGGCGCTGGCGCAGGAACCCCCACGCCTCGACCCGGTCGTCGCGCCGGTAGACCGCCCGGTCGGTCGACAGGAGCGACCACCACGGATTGTCCTGTCCGGGGCCGCCCTTCGACCACTCCCCGCGATAGGTGCCGCCGTTCCGGTCGGTGTCGAAGGGGACGAGGAGGGCGTGGCCGCTCGGCGCACGGACGATCAGGATCGGCGACGCCGTCATGGCCGACGCCTCGTCGGCAGCCGGCACGAGATCGGCAGGTGTCCGGCCGACGAGCAGCCCGTTCGAGCCGGTCCGGCCGATCGACGATCCACCGGCGACGCGGACGTCGGCGTCGCGAATTGCTCGACCGCGGACGACGTCATTGACCCAGACGACGGTCTGATCCGACAGGACGCTCACCCAGGCCGACACGTCGGTCACCTGGAGGAACGCCTGGGCACGCCGCGTCGCCCGTCCGACGTCGACGAGATACCAGCCCCGTGGCAACCGGGTCGGGAAGACGATGACGTGATCCGCCGAGCTCGGCATGGCGCGCAGCGCGGCCGAGAACGACAGGACCTGGGGCAATCCGGACGTCGGAACGCTCGGATCGGTCGCCTCGGTCCAGTTCGGGGCGTCGATGAACTCGCGCATCCGCGCCAGCGTCGCGTCGAGCGATGGGAACCGATAGACGCGCACGTCGACCTTGCTCGGCGACTTGACGCCTGGGCCGTCCGCGTCCTCGGGCAGGATCACCGTGAGTCCGAGGACAGGGCGGTCGGCTGGGCTCGACTCCAGGACATCACGTCCGACGCGGAACCGGACCGTCCGGGAGGCGGTCGAGTCGGACGTCTCGAACCGGAACCGGACGTCCTTCTCGAGGGTCAGGTCCGAGCCTTGGATGGGGAGGCCGCGACGAATCGTGACGGTGTAGACGGTTGCTCGGCGCAGACCGCTCGGGACGAAGACCTGGGTCCGGCCGCTCCGCTCGAAACGGCCGTTGACCTTGGGCGAGATCGAGAACGAGTCGGCGATGTCGCCGGCGCCGTCCTGGTCGAAGGTGACCTCGATCCCGGTGTCGATCGGCACGTTGGTCGTGGCGTCGCCTGGGAGCGTGTTCACGACGTGGAGCGGCGCCCGCGACTGGAACGCCCACGATCCGGCGACCGTGCCGTCCTCGGCGCGGAGGGTGAACCGGTAGGTGCTCCCTGCCACGAGCGCCTTGGCCGGGCGGAGCCTGACCGTCGTCGGAGTCGGGCCGGCCGCGACCGACAACGAGAGCGCGGGCTCCGTCTCGAGCCGGGCGGCCAGGCTGCGCGGGTCGGCCCCGGCCAGGCTGGCCAGGGTGAAGGCCGTGTCGAGCCGGATTCCGGTGGCGTCTGCCCGATCCGCGCGAAGGTCGGCGACGGCCGAGAAGGGCGGCAGCACGGCGGCCGACCAGGCGTCTTCAGGTGGCTCGGATGCGGTTGGCCCGGGAGCCGCGGTCGATCTCGCGGGGGAGCCGGCCGCGTCGCTCGCGCCCGGCGTCGACGCGCCGGCAGTCGGACCACCCGGCCGGCCAGTGGCGAGGATCCCCATGACGAGTGCCACGAGGACGACTCCGATCGCGATGGCGGCGGCGCGGCGCCTTCCTGGGGTTGACCCGGGGATGTTCGGCAACCTGTTCATCCGGCGCCCCCCGTCCGCGAGCCGAGCGGACCTGTTGGACGTCGCCCAGGAACTGTCGGCTGGGCTGTCCGCGAGTGAGACGCCGGCTGGGCGCGGATGTGTCGGTCGCGCGTCAGCCGAACAGCTCGTCGACCGCGGCCGCGAACACCTCCGTGTGGCGGTCGACGTCGGCTTCGCTCGTGGCGGGGCACATCAGGGCCATGTTGTGGAACGGCGTCATGAGGATCCGTCGGTTCATTGCGTAGAGATGGAGGAAGCGCTCCAGCTCGCCGTCGCCGGCGGCGTACTGCTCGGCGCCGGTCCGCGGGACCGTGGGCATGAAGTGGTACTCCGCCCGGCAGCCCAGCCGGGTGACGTGCCAGGGCACCCGGCGCGTCGCGATGACGTCGGCGACGCCGGCCGTCCAGCGCTCGCCGAGCCGGATCATCCGGTCGAATGCCTCGTCGGTCAGGACCTCGGTCAGGGTCGCCCGGACCGCGCTCATCGACAGGGCATAGCCGGCCAGCGTCCCGCCGATCCCGCCGACGTCCGAGTCCTCGATCGCGATGCTCGACGAGACCCGCTCGCCGATCTCCTCGGTGAAGCCGTAGGTCCCGACCGGGATCCCGCCACCGATCGTCTTGCCGATCACGAGCATGTCCGGGTCGAGTCCCCAGGCTCCGGTCGCGCCGCCGGGACCGGCGCAGATCGTGTGGGTCTCGTCGATGATGAGGATCGTCCCGGTGGCCCGGGTGAGCGCGCGTACGGCAGCGAGATAGCCGGGCTCGGGCAGGACGATCCCGACGTTGGTCAGGGCCGGCTCGATGAGGACCGCCGCAACGTCGCGGTCGGCCAGGGCGAGCTCGAGGGCCGGTGCGTCGTTGAACGGGACGACCCGGGTCGTCAGCGCCGGGTCGACGGCCGGTCCGGTGTTGCCCTGGCTGGCGACGACCCGGCCGTCCTCGTCGAGCGAGGCGAACGTCTCGTCGACCGAGCCGTGGTAGTTGTGATCGTGGACGACGACCTTCGTCCGGCCCGAGATGTGCCTGGCAAGCCGGAGCGAGAACCGGTTCGCGTCGGTCGCCGTGATCGTGAACTGCCAGTAGCGCAGGCCGAACCGGCGCCGGAGCTCCTCGCCGGCGGCAATCGCGTCCTCGATCGGGAGCATGAGGGTGATCCCGCGACGCAGCTGGCGTTCGACCGCGGCGACCGTCGGGACAGGGGAGTGACCGGCCATCGCCCCGGTGTCGCCGAGACAGAAGTCGACGTAGTCGTGGCCGTCGACATCCTGGAAGTGGGCGCCATTCGCCGACTCGACGAACAGCGGGAAGCCGCCGGCCCAGCGGATCATCCAGTTCATCGGGACGCCGTCGAGGAGCGAGTCACGCGCGCGCTCGTGGAGGCGGAGCGAGCGCGGGTTGTCCGCGGCGAACGTCGCCAGCTCGCGGTCCATCAGGCGCCCGAGGCGGGCACGGTCGATGACGACGCTCGACATTCCGGCGGGCCTCCTTCAGCAGGTCGACTCGGCGACCGTCGGGCCCATCTTGCGCCGGCGACCCGAGGCCGACCGGCGTGAGTCACGGAGCGGGACCGCCGCTGCGGTCCCCGAGGTCAGGTCAGTGCGTGCTGCGCCGGAAACCGCAGACCGGGCAGGTCGCGGTGCTGGTGACGGGGTCGAGCTCGAGGAAGCTGGCGCAGCCATTCGTCGAGCAGAAGATGCGGCCGGTATTCGCCGCGGCCGCGGCGTTGGTCCGCCGGCGCATCCGGCGGATCGACCCGGCGCGTGCCGAGGTCGAGTGGGTCATGGATCGGGAGAGCATGAGTTCCTTGTTGATTCCCGGGCGTCGCACGAACCATCCGGTCCGGCGCCGTCCCGCTTGTCCGCTCGGCGCGCAGGTTGCGCGAAATCGAAGCGGTGCTGGTGGCTGGTCGCCTGGGCGCGTCGCGGGAGCGGAGGTTGAGGTGCTCTGACCTGCGACGCCGCGCGGGCGTTGACTCACGGATCATGGATCAGAACAGCCGTTCTGTCAAACGACCGAAGGTCCGCCGCTGGCCGCCGATGGTAGGCTCCCGCCGATGACCGTCGAGCCGAAGCCCGCCAGGTCGAGCCGCAGCGAGCGCCGTCCGGCGAGCGAGCGCCGTCCGGACGAACGGACGCCGCCGGACCGATCGCGAGATCGTCCTGTTCGGGCTCGGGCTGCTGGCGATCGCCGCGTTCCTCGTCCTGCTCCCGGACCTCACCCCACCCGAGGCGCAGGGCCTCGTCTCCGAGCGGATCCACGCTCGGATCGTCGAGCTCCAGCCGCCGACCGACCAGGCCGCTCCGACCGCGACGATCGAGTTCCTCGAGGGGCCTCGCCGCGGTGAGCGCGAGACGGCCAATCTCGAGGGACCGTCGGGTCAGCTCCAGCTACCGAACTACCTGGTCGGCGACGAGGTGGTCGTCTCGGTCGACGAGCAGCAGGACGGGACGACCACGTTCTCGGTCATCGATCGCTGGCGGCTGCCGCTCATGGGCGGGCTGGCCGTCCTGTTCGCGATCGTCACGATCGCCGTGGCCGGCTGGCGCGGCGTCCGATCGCTCGTCGCGCTCGCCCTGTCGCTCGTGCTCGCGATCCGGGTCCTGATCCCGCTCCTCCTCATCGGCTGGAACCCACTCGTGCTGGCGATCGGGCTCGGGACCCTGGTCACGGTCGTGTCGTTCGTCCTGACCCAGGGGCTCAACCGGATGACGGGATCCGCGATCGTCGGGACGATGGCCGGGCTGCTCATCACCGGCGCCCTCGCGGCGACGGTCTCGGTCCTCGCCCAGTTCACCCCGGCCCAGGGCTCGCAGGAGGTCCTGGCGATCAACCAGCTGGCCGGGAACACGATCGACCTGTCGGGACTGCTCCTGGCCGGCGTCGTCTTCGGCGGCCTCGGCGTGCTCAATGACGTCGCGATGAGCCAGGCGGCGACGGTCGAGGAGCTCCGCTCGGTCGATCCCACGATCGGCCGGCGGGCCCTCTACGGGCGGACGATGAACGTCGGGATCGCCCACCTGTCGGCGACCGTCAACACGCTCGTGTTCGCCTATCTCGGGACCGCGCTGCCGCTGCTCGTCCTGTTCTCGATCCAGGTCCGCGGGCTCGGGTTCCCGCTCAACGAGGAGATCATCGCGGTCGAGGTCGTCCGGACCCTGATCGGCAGTGTCGGGATCGTCCTGACCGTGCCGATCACGACGGCGATCGCGGTGCGGGTCATGGGACCGAGCACCCGGCCCGTGTTCGGGGCGCCCCCGATGGCGCGCCGCGTCGATCCGGGCCCGGATGCCGAGCCGACGATCGAACCCGAGCCCGAGGAGACGAGCGACCCTCCAGCGTCCAGGGTCGACCGTGGCGGCCGACGAGGCCCCGACGAGCACCCTGGGCCTCTAGGACCCGAGACCGCCCGGTGGTCCCTCAGCGGGGCGCCGTCGCGACGATCGAGATGACCTCCTCCCCGTAGCGATCGAGCTTCGTCGGGCCGACACCGGCGATCTCGGTCAGCTCGGCCAGGTCCCGCGGCCGGCGCTCGGCGATGGCAGCCAGGGTCGAGTCGTGGAAGACCACGTACGGTGGCACGGCGTCGGCCCGGGCCCGCTCGAGACGCCAGGCCCGGAGGGCCTCGAACAGCGCCGACTGACCGTTGCCGCCGGCGAGGCCGAGCGACGACGACTCGACGTGACCGGAAGGCGCCGCGACTCGGCCGGTGACCCGGCGACGCCGGCGATGCGCTCGCTGGTCCCGGTCCGCCCCGCTGGCGGCATGATCTCGAGCAGGAACCTGGACCGGCGCCGCTCGGTCGTTCGGCCGTCCCGCCGACGGGCCGACGACAGCCAGAGATGGATCCTTGCCCGGGTCAGCCCGACGTAGAGCAGCCGGCGCTCTTCCTCGACCTCGGCCGGCTCGTTCGCCTGACGGATCGGGAGGATGCCCTCTTCCAGGGCGGGCAGGAAGACGGCGTCCCACTCGAGGCCCTTGGCCCGGTGGTAGGTCAGCAGCTCGACGCCGGAGCCGGCCGAGCCGTCGGCCTCGGCTGCCGCTCGTCGCTCGACCTCGCCGAGGAACGCGCCGGCGTCGGCATCCGGGTCGGCCGTCTCGAGCTCCCGGCCGACCTCGAGCAGCGCGAGCAGCGCGCCGTGGCGTTGACGAGCCTCCTCGCCCGGTGGGACCTCGTCGGCCTGGAAGTCGAGCGCTCGCGCCCAGCTCGCCTCGAGCAGCTCGGTCAGCCCCGTCCGGGGCGTGGCCGCTCCAGGGGCCGCCGATCGCTCCTTCTCGTCGGGGAGCTCCGCCCCAGCGCGCCGGGTCGACCGGACGACCGCGATCGCCCGGCGGATCTCGGGCCGGCTGAAGAAGCGCTCGCCGCGGAGCTGGAACGGGACGCCGGCAGCCCGGAAGGCGGCTTCGAACCCGACCAGCTGGCCGTTCGTCCGGACGAGCACGGCGACCTGGTCGGCGTCGACCCCGGCGGCGATCAGCCGGCGTGCCTCGGTCGCGATCGCGCGCTCCTCCTCGTCGCCGGTCGGGAACTGGCGGATCGTCGGTGGCGGACCGTCCGGCCGGGTCGGGACGAGCCGCTTGACCGGCTCGTGGTCGCCGCCGGCACGGGGCGCACGGGCGAGGAGCCGGTTGGCGAGGGCCAGGACCTGGGGGGTCGAGCGGTAGTTCGTCTCGAGCCGGATCACCCGGGCCGCCGGGTAGCGTCGGGTGAACCCGGTCAGCCACTCGGACGAGGCGCCGGTGAACGTGTAGATCGTCTGGTCGGCGTCGCCGACGACCGCCAGGTCCTCGCGTCCCCCGAGCCAGGCATCGAGGAGTGCCTGCTGGAGCGCGTTCGTGTCCTGGTACTCGTCGACGCTGAACCAGCGGTAGCGGTCGCGGACTTCGCGGGCCACCGACTCGTCGTCCTCGATCAGCCGCACGGTGAGCTCGAGCATGTCCTCGAAGTCGATCCTGCCTGCCCGCTCCTTGGCCGTCTCGTAGCGTCGGTAGAGCGGCGCGAACAACCGGGCCGGCAGCGGGCCGTCGTGACCGTCCGCCTCGACCGTCGCCTCGTAGGCGGCGGGCGGGACCCGGCGCGCCTTGGCCCATTCGATCTCCCCGGCCAGGTCGCGGACGGCCACGTAGCGGTAGCCACCGGGCAGCGCCCGGGCCAGGTCGACCAGCATCGAGACCTTCGAGTCGAGGATCCGGGGCAGCTCGCGACCCGACGTCCGAGGCCAGAAATGGCGAAGCTGGCGGAGCGCCGCGGAGTGGAACGTCGCCGCCGCGATCCCGGGCCGGCCAAGGGCCGCCAGCCGCTCGCGCATCTCGCCGGCCGCCTTGTCGGTGAACGTGACGACCAGGGCATGCGTGGGCGCGACCGCACCGGTCTCGACGGCGTAGGCGACCCGGCGCGAGATCGCCCGGGTCTTGCCGGTTCCCGCCCCGGCCAGGATGCAGACCGGACCGGTCGTGGCCAGGACCGCCTCGCGCTGGGCCGGATCGAGATCGGCGAGCAGGTCCGCAGTGGCGTCGGGCACCGGATCATCGTAGCCGTGGAACATCACCGCCGGCTTACGGCAGCGGGCGTCCGGGGCACGAGCAGCACGTCCCGCCAACGTCGGCTATGCTGGCGCCTCGTGCTCCGACGGGCGCTACCGGTCTGCGCCTCAAGTCTTCCCACCGTCCGATCCCGAACCACCCATGCCCTGACCGGGCCCCGCTCGTGCGGGAGGGCCCGCTCAGGAGCGTTCGTTCATGTCATTCGCACCACTCGGGCTGACGCCCGAGCTTCTCCGCGCGGTCGCCGCCGAGGGCTACACCGTGCCCACGGCCGTCCAGGCCGAGGCGATCCCGCTCGTCCTCGAGGGCCGTGACGTCCTCGCCGGCGCCCAGACCGGCACCGGCAAGACCGCCGCCTTCGTGCTGCCGATCCTCCAGCGACTCAACGCCACCCGGGCGACCTCGACCGGCGGCGCGGGCGCCCAGCCCGACCGGCGCGCCGGCGGCCGGCCGGCGATCCGCTGCCTGATCATGGCCCCGACCCGCGAGCTCGCGATCCAGGTCGAGGAGAGCGTCCGGACCTACGGCGCCCAGCGGCCGATCCGCTCGGCGGTCATCTACGGCGGGGTCGGCTACGACGCCCAGGTCCGCGCCCTTCGGGCGGGGCCGGAGATCGTCGTGGCCACACCCGGGCGGCTGCTCGACCACGTCGGCCAACGCACGATCGACCTGTCGAGGGTCGAGGTTCTCGTCCTCGACGAGGCCGATCGGATGCTCGACATGGGCTTCATCCGCGACATCCGCAAGATCATCGCCCTCCTCCCGCCGCGGCGCCAGACGCTGCTGTTCAGCGCGACCTTCTCGAACGAGATCCGGCGTCTTGCCGACGGGATCCTCGATCGTCCAGCCGAAGTCCAGGTGACACCGCGGAACACGACGGTCGAGCTCGTGCGCCAGGTCGTCCATCCGGTCGATCGCGAACGCAAGCGCGAGCTCCTGAGCCACCTGATCCGGACCGGACGGGTCGACCAGGCGCTCGTCTTCACCCGCACCAAGCACGGCGCCAACCGGCTCGCCGAGCAGCTCGAGCGGGACGGCATCGCCGCCGCGGCGATCCACGGCAACAAGAGCCAGCCGCAGCGGAACCGGGCGCTGGCCGACTTCAAGGCAGGCCGGGTGGCGATCCTCGTCGCGACCGACCTCGCCGCCCGCGGGATCGACATCGACGCTCTGCCCCACGTGGTCAACTTCGAGCTGCCGATGGCTCCCGAGGACTACGTGCACCGGATCGGCCGGACGGCCCGGGCCGGCATGGACGGCGACGCCGTGTCGCTCGTCTGCGTCGACGAGTCGAAGCTGCTCTGGCAGATCGAGTCGCTGCTGCGGACGAAGATCGCGGTGGAGGTCGTCGCCGGCTTCGAGCCGGATCGATCGATCCGGCCTCAGCCGATCCGCCTCCAGACCGCCGCCGGGCGGCCCGCCGGTGGTCCAGCCCGGCACGGACAGTCCGCCGCCCGGCCTGCCCAGTTCGGCCACCAGGGAACCCGGCCGGGGCAGGTGCCACAGCGCCCGGGGCAGATGCCACAGCGGGCGGGACAGGTGTCCCAGCGATCGGGCCACGGCCAGCCGCGGCCGACCAGCACGCATCGACCGGGTCAGTCGATCGGCGCCTTTGCTCCGGCGGCGCGGCCCGGCAAGCGTCCGGGCCGGTACGGTCGATCGGCTCCGCCGCGGCCGAGCGGCCGCCCGACCCACAACGACCGCGGCCCGGCGCACCACGGTCAGCAGGCTGGGCCCGGGCGCCCGATCACGGCGTTGCCCGGCGAGCGGCTGGCTCGGTCGGGCGCCGGGCTCGACGGTCGCGGCGAGGGCTGACGCCCCGAGCCGTGGCGCCCGCGGGGGCCGCGATCAGCGGCGGTGGTAGCGCTCCAGGAGCGCGCTGACCTCCTCGCGGGCCTCGCGCCAGTCGGCCTGGTCGCCGATGATCGATGCCGCGGCACCCTGGCCCCAGCGCGCGAGCTGGGTCATCGCGTTGACGATCGCGTCGTGCTGGAACGTCCGGCCCCGGCCGCCGTCGACGACGCCCGTCACCAGGTAGCGCCGGACGAGATCGAACGGCGCGTACCAGCGGCCGACCCGGATCCGGTCGCCCTGGCGGAGCGACTCGAGCCAGGGGTCGTCGCCGACCGGATGCCGGTCGTGCTCGGCGATGTGCTGGGCGATCGGCGACGAGCCGGCCGCCCCCGGCGAGCGATGGCAGCAGGCCGTCGTCGGAGACGGTGACGTAGCAGATCGGACAGGTCGGCAGCTCGGCGTCGGCCCGCGGCGCCTGGCCGAACGGGATGCCGCACCGACCGCAGATCGTGGCCCCCGGCCGGCTCGGCCCGCGACCGCACTGGCGGCACGAGATCGGGGTCGGGTCCGGCGCGTGATCACGCCGCAGGTTCAGCATCGGGCCGCGGCGGATGGGGGTGATCCGACGGGGGTGAGGGGCCAGCTGGATCCGACGAGCGGCGGCATCGTCGCGAACCGTAGCCGCCGTGACCGGGCCCCTGACATCCCCCGATCGGGGGCCTCCCGGTGGCCGTTCGTCCCGGCCAGATCAGGATCGCGCGGGCGCTCCGTCCGGCCGGACGTAGAGGGCGACCTGCCAGAGCGACTGGCGCCGGAGGACCCGGCGCTCGAAGCCGGCCGCCCGGATCAGGCCGTCCATCTCGGACTCCGAGTGGATGTGGATCCTCAGCGCATCGCGGGTGAGCCGGAACCAGCCGTTCGCGATCCGGGCGCCGATCCGGGTCCACCAGGAGTCGCGCGGGTAGACGAGCCCGAGCATCCGCCGGGCGTGCTCGACGGAGGTCCCGAGGAGAGCCGGCATCGCGTCGTAGCAGCAGACCGCCCGGACCAGGGTGACGATGTCGGCGGCCGGGATCGTCGCGGCGAGGACGACGAAGTCACCGCGGCGATAGGCCACCCGGCCCGCGAGACCGCGCCGCTCGGCCTCGTGCTGCGCGACAGCGACGTAGGCCTCCGACACCTCCACCGCCTCGGCGCTGGCCGCCCCAGCCGCGAGCAGCTCGAACGGCACGGCGCCGACCCCACCGCCGATGTCGAGGATCGTCGCATCCTCGATCCCTTCGGCCCGGATCGCCTCGAGGAGCGCGCGGGTCGTCCGATCCGGCCCGTCGCGGAGGTAGCTCCGAAGGTCGTCCCGAGCCGTCCGCTCGTCGAAGACGTTGCCCGAGCCCGGGCAGTCGCAGCCGGCCATCGCCGGAGTCTACGCCGACCGTTCAGGCAGTCTCGTCGGGCACGTCCCGGGAGGTCACAGCCCCGGAGCGGCAGCGAACCGCCGCTCCGCGCTCGACTCGATGGGGCACCATGGGCGGATGGCGCGACGCTGGAACGGCTGGGGCGACGAGATGGTCAGCGCGACGCTCCCGCGCGAGGCGCTGGCCCACCTCGAGGGGATCGTCGGCCCGGGGATCCCCACCCAGGACGCCCACCTGGCCGACGTCGTCGCGGCGGTTCCGGCCGGCCGCCTGCCGGACCACCCGCTCGTGTCGAGCGATCCGGAGGACCGGGTCCGCCACGCCCGTGGCCAGAGCCTCGGTGACTGGGTCGCGCTCCGGAGCGGCCTGGTCGGCACCCTCCCCGACGGGATCGGTCGTCCGACCTCGCCCGACGAGGTGCGGACCCTGCTCCGGTTCGCGGCGGACGTCGGCGCCCGGGTCGTGCCGTACGGCGGAGGGACGAATGTCGTCGGCGGCCTGTCGCCGGCCGACCTGGGCCCGCCCGCGAGCGGCGACCGGCCGATCCTGGCCGTCGATCTCGAGCGACTGGCCGAGCTGCGGTCGTTCGACGAGGCGAGCGGACTCGCCACGTTCGGCGCCGGCGTGACCGGTCCGGCGCTCGAAGCCACGCTCCGGGCCCGGGGCCGGCTGCTGGGCCACGAGCCGCAGTCCTGGGAGTTCTCGACGCTCGGCGGCTGGGTCGTCACCCGCTCGTCCGGCCAGCGCTCGCTCGGCTTCGGCCGGATCGAGGCGCTGTTCGCCGGCGGGCGGCTCGAGGCCCCGGCCGGAACGCTCGACCTGCCGACCCATCCGGCATCGGCCGCGGGCCCGGACCTCCGCCAGGTCGTCCTCGGCTCGGAGGGCCGGCTCGGCATCGTGGCCGAGGCGACGGTCAGGACGGTCCCGGTGCCGGACTACCAGCGGACGATCGCGATGTTCATGGCCGACTGGGAGCGCGGGATGACGGCCGTCCGCGAGCTGGCCGGGGCCCGGCTGCCGCTGGCGATGATCCGCTTGTCGACGGCCGCCGAGACGCGGACCACGCTGAGCCTGGCCGGCCAGCGGCGGCGCCTCGGCCTGGCGATGGGCTGGATCAGGCGGCGGGGAGCCGGACCGGATCCCTGCCTGCTGCTGCTCGGGCTGGCCGGCCGGACCCGGGTGGCCGAAGCGACGGCGGGCGAGGCGTCGAAGATCGTTCGGAAGCAGGGCGGCGTCCCGGCGCCCGACGCCTTCGGCCGGACCTGGGAGGCCAGCCGGTTCCGCAGTCCATACCTCCGCAACGCGCTGTGGGATGCCGGCTACGCGGTCGACACGCTCGAGACCGCGGCCGACTGGGGCCGAGCGCCGGAGCTGGCGGCGGCGATCGTCCAGACGCTGACCGCGGGGCTCGAGGGCGAGAACGAGCGCGTCCACGCCTTCGCCCACCTGTCCCACGTGTACGGCTCCGGGACGGCCATCTACATCACCAGCGTCTTCCGCCAGTCGCCGCGGCCGGAGGGCACCCATCGGCGCTGGCTCGCGCTCAAGACCGCCGCGAGCCGGGTGATCGTCGAGCGGGGCGGGACGATCAGCCACCAGCATGGGGTCGGCCGCGACCACGCCCCGTACCTGGTCGTCGAGAAAGGCGAGCTCGGGATGGCCGCCCTGCACGATCTCAGCGCCCGGTTCGATCCCGCCGGGATGATGAACCCGGGCGTGCTCATCGGGGCTCCGTCCGGGGCCGACCGGGCCGACCCAGGGTGACCGCCGCCGACCAGATCCTGGCGATCGACTGCGGAACCCAGAGCCTCCGGGCGCTCGTCATCGACCCCCGCGGCGAGATCCTGGCCAAGGCCCGGGTCCCGTACGAGCCGTACCTGTCGCCGCAGCCCGGCTGGGCCGAGCAGGATCCCGAGACGTGGTGGCGAGCGCTGGGCGAGGCCTGCCGAAGGGTCCTGGCCGAGCCGGCCGTGGACCGCTCGGCGCTGGCCGGAGTTGCGTTGACGACCCAGCGTGCCTCCGTCGTCCTCGTCGACTCGGCCGGCGATCCCGTTCGACCGGCGATCGTCTGGCTCGACCAGCGCCGGACCGAGGGCCTCCCGCCGGTGGGTGGCGCGACGGGCCTCGCGTTCCGGGCGCTCGGCGTGCGCGAGACGGTCGCGGCGTTCCAGGCCGATGCCGAGGTCAACTGGATCCGCCGCCACCAGCCCGAGGTCTGGGCCAGGACCGCTGGCTACCTGTTCGTATCGGGCTTCCTGACCAGGCGGCTCGTCGGCCGGTCGGTCGACTCGATCGGCAGCCAGGTCGGCTACGTCCCGTTCGACTACAAGCGGCTGGCATGGTCCCGGCCGGGCGACTGGAAGTGGGCGGTCGCGCCCATCGACCCGGCGATGCTCCCCGAGCTGGTGCCGCCCGGCGGCCGTCTCGGCGAGATCAGCCAGGTCGCTGCGGACGCGACCGGGATCCCGGCCGGGCTGCCGATGATCGCCGCGGCCGCCGACAAGGCCTGCGAGGTCCTCGGGGCGGGCGCGCTCGACCCGTCGATCGGCGCCCTGTCGTACGGCACGACGGCGACGCTCAACACGACCCAGCGACGCTACGTCGAGGCGATCCCCCTCGTCCCGCCCTACCCGGCGGCGATCCCCGGCGCGTACAGCCTCGAGCTCAACGTCATGCGCGGCTACTGGATGGTCGAGTGGTTCAAGCGCGAGTTCGGCGACCGCGAGGTCGCCCGGGCGGCGGCCTCGGGCGTCGAGCCGGAGGTGCTGTTCGACGACCTCGTCCGGGCGGTCCCGCCCGGATCGATGGGTCTCACCCTGCAACCGTACTGGTCGCCCGGTGTCCGGATCCCGGGGCCCGAGGCGAAGGGCGCGATCATCGGCTGGGGCGACGTCCACACCCGGGCCCACCTGTACCGGGCGATCCTCGAGGGGCTGGCCTACGCCCTTCGCGAGGGTTCCGAGCGCACCGAGCGGCGGACCAGGATCCGGATCCGTGAGCTGCGCGTGTCAGGCGGTGGCTCGCAGAGCCCCGCGGCGGTCCAGCTGACGGCCGATGTGTTCGGCCTGCCGACCGGGTGTCCGCACACCTACGAGACGGCCGGCCTGGGGGCGGCAATCGACGCCGCGGTCGGGCTTGGGATCCATCCCACGTTCGAGGCCGCGGTCGCGGCGATGACCCGGGTCGCCGAGGTCCGGGATCCGGACCCGGCCGCCCACGCGACCTACGACCGCCTCTACCGGGAGGTCTATCGGCGGATGTACCCGGCCCTCAAGCCGCTCTACGGCGCGATCCGCCGGATCACCGGCTACCCGCCGACGGTCTGAGCCTCGGCCGGGCTGGGCTCGGCTGGACCTGGCTCGGGCGCCACGGAATCCGTCGACGGCGTCGCCGCGGGTGCCGTGGTGGCCGGGTCGACCCCGGCGCCCGGGGTGTAGGTGTCCTGGACGATGATCGACTCGGCGCCGGGGAAGAAGAACCCGAGCTCGAGGTCGCTCTCGACCCGCTCGACGACATAGCGGTTGACCCAGGCCAGCCCGTGCTCGATCGAGCCGCCATCCGGTTCCGCGGCGAGCGACAGCTTGACGTGGTCGAGGAGGACGAACGAGCCGGTCGGTCGGGCAAGGGCCCGGGCGGGGTCGAACCCGGGCATCGTCGGCATCCGGCCCGTCACGAGGTACGGCCCGCAGACGAGCACGACATCGTGCCAGGCCGGGTGGACGATGACCGGGGTGTCGGCCGGCGCGACCACGACGAACAGGTCGTCGGTCGCGACCTTGACGCCGGACGATGGATCGGCGATCGGCGCGGATCCGTTGAGTGGCGCGAGGTGGCCCTGGGTCACCTCGAGCTCGCGCTGCAGCTCGATGAGGTCACCGAGCCGGGCATCACCGGTCGCCACCCCCCGGCGAACCCCTTCGGACGTATAGGCCTCAAACCGGATCGGCATGTCCTACTCCCCGGCGTGGCGCCCACCCTCCCATGGATGCGGGAGATCGAACAGACCCCCGGGGTACCACGCGTTGCGATCCGTTCGTACCCATCAATAGGGCGGCCAGGGCACGGCCGGCCAGTCGGCCGTGGGCTGCGGAAACCGGCCCGAGCGGAGCAGCTCGTCGAGCCGGGAGCGGGTCGCCGCGACCTCTTCGGGGTCGAGGAGCTCGAGCAGCGCCGTGCCGAGCTCGCCGGCGAGCTCGGCTCCGAGCTGGGCGATGACCTCGATCTCGGGCGGGGCGATCGGCGTCCCACGCCACGCCCAGAGCACGGTCCGCAGCTTCGGGTCGACCGAGAAGCAGACGCCGTGGTCGACGCCGTAGAGGTGCACGTCGCCGGCCTCGCGGACGGGCAGGATGTGACCGCCCTTGCGATCCGTGTTGTTGAGGACCGCGTCGAGCAGGGCCATCCGGCGCAGCCGCACGTCGTCCGCCTCGACGAGCTCCCAGGCATCAATCGATGGATCCTCGTCGAGCCACAGCTGGACCATCCCGGGGCCGGCCGGGCCGTCGCGCAGGATCGTCGGTGGAACGATCGCCCAGCCGGTCGCCTCGGAGACCAGGTAGGCGGCCACCTCGCGGTGGGCGAGCGTGCCGTCGGGGAAGTCCCACAACGGCCGTTCGAACGCGATCGGCTTGTAGACGACGGCCGTCATCGCCTGGTCCGTGCCGGCGAGCTCGTCGCCGAGGAGTCGCTCGAGGAGACCGTCGGAGGCACCCAGCCGGCCGGCCGGCTCGCCGTCCGGGATCGCCAGCCGGACGATCCCCACGAGCGCGGCGTTCGACGAGACGGTCAGCCGGCCGCGCACCTCGAGCTCCCCCTCGCGGAGAAGCCGGAGCGGGTCCACGCCTAGTTCAGGTAGGCGTTCGGTCGGGCGCAGATGTGGCCCTGCGGGTCGAGCGGCTCGCCGCACCGGGGGCAGAGCGGGCGCCCGGCCGCAACGATCCGGGTCGCGCGTTCGACGAACGAGCGGGCGGTCTGACCGTCGATCCGGATCCGGACGAGGTCGGGACCGTCCGGATCCTCGTCGGTGTCGTCCGGCGATGACTCGCCGTCCTCCGGGAGGGCGGCCGCCTCGATCACCACCCGATCGTCGTCGCCGTCCCAGGCGAGCGCCATCGCACCGACCCGGAACGCCTCGACGAGCGGCTCGCCGAGCGGAGCGTCATCCGCCCTGGCCGGGTCGGCCTCGGCCGGGATGCTGTCGACGCCGCGGTCGGACAGGATGTCGAGCAGCGCGTCGAGCTGCTGGGCGAGGACCGTCACCTGCGACTTCTCGAGGACGACGCTGACGACATCGCCGCCCTTCCTGGCCTGGAGGAAGAACGTCCGGCCTCCCGGCTCGCCGACCGTGCCGGCGACGAAGCGGTCGGGACCATCGAAGGTGTAGACGCGGCGGGGCATGACCTGACTCTACGACATCTTGGCCGGACGGCCCGAGCCCCCGTCAGCGGACGGGTTGCGGGCGCTTCCGCACCTTCTTCTTCGTCGGGACGAGATCGGTCGGATCGCTGCCGGTGTCGTTCAGGCGGAGGACCGTCGCCCCGTCCGGACCGTAGCGGATGACGCTCAGCGACGCCGGTCCCACCGCGAGCCGAAGATAGGCGTCGAAGCCGATCCCCAGCGCATCGGCCAGCATCGCCCGGATCGGGTCGGCGTGACTCGCGATGGCGTACGTGGCATCGGGTCCCAGGCGCTCGTTCCAGTCGCGGACCGCGGCCACCGCGCGGGCGCCCATCTCGTGGAGCGCCTCGCCGTTCGGGAAGCGGAACGACGACGGATCGACGTGGATGGACTTCCAGAGCCGTTCGCGCCGAAGCTCCTTGAACGTCCGGCCGGTCCAGTCGCCGTAGCGGACGTCGCCGAGCCGCTCGTCGAGCTCGAACGGCGGGGAAGGCTGGCGCCCGGCGGCGATCGCCTCCGCGGTCTCCCGGCAGCGCTCGAGCGGCGAGCTGACGATCGCGGCCAACGAGATCGGCCGCAGTCGATCGGCCAGCGTCGCCGCCTGGGCTCGGCCGGTCGCGTCGAGCGAGATCCCCGGCGTCCAACCGACAAGGGTCGAGTTGGTGAGCGCGGTCAGGCCGTGGCGGACGAGGAGGACAGTGGTCACGGGACCGCCATGATAGGCGAGAGCCCCCGGCGAGCGGGACGGGGTATGGTCGGGCTCATGGTCCCTCGACTCGGTCGATCGACGACGCTGAGCGTGCTCCTCGGCCTCGGGGTCCTCGGCTGCGGGCCCGTGGCGGATGTGGTTTCGAGCGTCCCACCTCCCGTGGCTGACGGTGGCGACGCCGGGGCCTCCATGGTCATCGCCGGCGAAACGTTCCGGCCGACCGGCCCGACCGAGCCGGCGCGGGTGGTCCGGATCGTCGATGGGGACACGATCGTCGTCAGCGTCGGCGGCCGTGACGAGCACCTCCGCTACATCGGGATGGACACGCCCGAGACGGTGCAGCCCGGGTCGCCGGTCCAGTGGATGGGTCCCGAAGCCAGCCGGGCGAACGCCGCCCTCGTCGCGGGCCGGACCGTCGTCCTCGAGAAGGACGTGTCCGAGACCGACCGCTACGACCGGCTCCTGCGCTATGTCTGGCTGGCCGACGGCGACCGCTGGACGCTCGTCAACCTCGAGCTCGTGCGGCAGGGCTTTGCCCAGGTCGAAACCGATCCACCGGACGTCAAGTACGCCGACCGGTTCGTCGCCGCCGAGCGGACCGCCCGCGACGCAGGTCTCGGCCTGTGGGGCACCCCCGCACCAGCAGGTCCGTGATTTCCGCGACGATCGATCGCGACTTGCCGCCAGAGTCAGCTGATTCGGGGTGTCCCGAGGCACCGACCAGGGTCTCCGTCCGAGCCAATTGAGGGTCTCGTGGCCTCTCTCGGGAGGCGGTTGCCAACTGGCCGACTATGATCGGGCCCATGCCACAGGCTGTGCGGTTGAAGTCATGACTCTCGAAGCATCGGCCCGCTCGGTCCGGTCCTTCGCGCTGGCACGGTTCGCCCTGCTGGCGATCGTCTGCCTGGCGGTCGCCCACGATGCGGTCTTCGCGATGGAGAACGGGGTCGGGGCAGGGTTCGCCGCTGCGATGCGCAACGGCGGCCACGACGAGTACTGGCCGTTCTTCTCGGTTCTGGTGGTCGTCGCGGGAACGGTCCTGGGATTGCGCGCGGTTGTTCGCCTCGGCCGCCTCGGCCGAATGGCAGACCGGCGCCCGCGGCGCTCCGGCACGATTGCAGGGCTTTCCACGAGGCGTGCGTATCTCGCCGAGTCGTCCGGCCTCTGGATCCTCCTGTTCGGGACGGTGGCCGGCGCGTTCACGCTGCAGGAGAACCTCGAGCATGTCCTCGGCCATGGCCACCTCATCGGCCTGGGTGCCCTCATCGGGCCCGAGCATCCGCTTGCCCTGCCGGTCATCGGGCTCGTCGCCCTGGCCGCGTCGGCGCTCGGTGCTCTCGTCCGCCTGCGGATCGCGCTGCTCGAGGCGCGGGTCGGGACACGCCAACGCCGAGATCGTCCTCGCCGTCACGCCGCACGAAGGCCGGCTCCCGGCTGGGCGATCGTCGCTGCCCTCCGCGTCCGCGCGTGGTCGCTCGTCCGGCTCGATGCCGGGCGAGCCCCGCCGCTGCCCTCCTGACCAACCCTTCGTGCGATGTCCGGGTCCTCCCCGGTCGCCGCGCGAGCAGCCGGCGCTCCACGATGTCGGGAGCGCCCCGCGATCAGGAGTGAATCTGTCATGAACCTGTCCATTGGCGTGCGCCGGACCATGGTCCGGCGCCTCGGCAGCGCCGGCCTCGCCGGTCTTCTCATCGGATCGGTCGTCGCTCCGGTCTTCGCCCATGAAGAGCGCGACGTCGGCGATTACGCGTTCGAGGTCGGGCTGATCGACGAGCCCGTCTACGTCGGCCAGAGCAGCGGCCTCGAGTTCCACGTGACCAAGGCGGACCAGCCGGTGTCCGGCCTGAACAGCACGCTCAAGGCCGAGGTCATCTACGGGGAGGCGAAACGCGACCTCCCGCTCGTCGAGCGCGAGGAGGACCCGGGCTGGTACCAGTCCGTGTTCATCCCGACCGCAGCCGGCAAGTACACCTTCCATATCTTCGGCACGGTCGAAGGCAACGCGGTCGACGAGTCGTTCACCTCGAGCCCGGACGGCTTCAACGAGGTCCAGGAGGCGGCATCCGGGCAGTTCCCGGTGACGCTGCCAACGGCGGCCGAGCTGTCGGCCGAGGCCAAGAAAGGGGCCGACGCCGCCAGCCAGGTGACGATCGCGCTGATCCTCGGCAGCGCCGGCCTTGTGGTCGGTCTGCTCGCGCTCGGCGTGGGTCTTGCCTCGCGACGCCGCTCCGTGGGGTAGCGTTCGTCTCGATGCGATCCCATGCGGCCGCTCGCCGGACGCTCCTCGCGTTCAGCGCCGCCGCGTTGCTCCTCGTCTCCGGCCCGGTCATCGCCGGGCCGGAGATCGACCGTGCCGCCGGGCTCCTGGTGCTCGGTCACTCGCAGCTGGTCTCGAGCTCGCCAGGGGCGGGGGACATCGTGCCGACGCCGCCGACCGAGATTCGGCTCGTGTTCAGCGAGCCGATCGATCCCGGCTATACCTCACTCGACCTGCTCGACGGTACCGGGAAGGCGATCCTCGTTGACGCCGGCACTCCCGATCCAACCGATCCGCGGACGCTCGTCGCGCCGATCCCCGGGGGCACGACGCTCCCGACCGACAGCCTCTACACGGTGAACTGGCGCGCCCTGTCGGCGGCCGACGGGCACACCACCGACGGCTTCCTGACCTTCGGAATCGGGAACGTCGCGGTCGGCGCGGGCGGGACCAGCGGTGCCAACGGCTCGGGGGCCCTGCACGGCGGTCACTCCGGCGGGACGGCGGCGGCCGAGATCCAGGGCAAGGTGCTCGCCTACGGCGGGCCGATGCTCGCCCTCGGGCTGGCGATCCTGGCCTGGCTCGTCCTCCGACCTGCGCTCGGTCGGATCCCGAGGGGCACCGCGTATGGTTCCGGGATCGCGCTGCTCGTTGGTGCGGCCGGTTGCGTCCTGCTCCTAGTCGTGGCAGCGGATTCGCTTCCCGGCGGAGGCGCAGCCGGTGCCACGGACTACGCCCGGTTTGCCAGCGAGTCGCGGGTTGGCCAACTGATGACGGCGCGGGTGATCATCGGGCTGCTTGGCGGAGTCGCCGTCCTCGTGCTTGCTCGGCTCGGCGGCGACCGCGTGGCCGGCCGAGCGCTCGTCGTAGGCGGCGTCGCCGGGCTGGTAAGCCTCGTGCTCACCGCCGTCGGTGGCCACGCCTCGGCGTTCGTCTCGCCGGTTCCAGTGATCATGGACGTGGTTCATCTGGCCGCAGCGAGCATCTGGCTCAGCGGCCTGGTGATGCTCGGCGCTCTCACCGACTTCGGCGGCGGGAGCCGGCTAGAGCAGGGCGCCTTGCGCAAGGTGATCCCGCGCTTCTCGGCCCTGGCCCTGGTGTCGGTCACGCTGATCGCCCTGACCGGGATCTACGCAGACTGGGTCCAGACCCGCGATCTGTTCGGGTTCGACTCGCCGTACGGGATCAACCTGCTGGTGAAGATCCTCCTGTTCGTCGCCGCCCTCGTCTTCGGCCTGGCCAACTATCTCGACGGCGGCCGGGAGATCGGCCGCCGTCTGAGCCTGTCGCGCCGGCTGCTCGCCGAGCTCGTTCTCGGCGTTGCCGTCCTGGCCGTCACGGCCAACCTGACGAGCGGATCGCCCACGAGCGGCGACCGGCCGATGGAGATCGCGCCCGCCGCGAGCTCGGTCGTCTCGGCCGAGCCGGCGAGCCTGGCGATCCTGCCCGGTCGGCCCGGGCCGAACCGGTTCCTGGCCGGCCTGCCGGTCGCCCCGACCGTCGGGACCGTCGTCGAGCTCGTCCTCCAGCGACTCGATCTCGATCGCGGCACGTCGCGGACGACGATGCGCCCGGATTTCAGCCGCCCGACGCCCACGTTCGTGACCGATGCAAGCCTGCCGATCGGCAGCCGTTGGGACGCGACGGTGATCGCCACGACTGGATCCGGGACGGAGACCGCCCGCCAGCGGTTCGTGTTCGCCCTCGATGCCGACGGCGTCGCCGAGGGTCGGGCCACGCCGCCGGTCGACCCCGGCGTCCTGGCTGCGCTTCTCCTGCTCGTGCTCGGGGTCGTCGGGCTGGGGTATGCGATCGGCGGTGGAACGCTGCCCCGAACGCTTCCGGACGCCTCGCGTCCGGCCCTGATCGGCGCGAGCATCACCGGGGTCGCGCTCGGTCTGGCGGCCCTCGTGATCGGAGGACCGCGGTGAACCCGCACGGTATCCTGCTGTCCGCGTCTCCGGTCCCGCCCGGTGGCGGCAGCGCGATCACGGTCGGGCTCGTCGTCGGGATCCAGCTGACCGCCGTCGCCGTTTTGCTCGTCGTCTTCTCACGCTACGTCCGTGACACCCGGCCGACGTGGGCGGCACGCGCGCGTCTGGGAGCGGTCGCGGCCGCACTGCCGGGGCTGATCCTGGTGCTCGCTCAGGTCCTCGACATTACAAGCGCCAACGGCCCGGGCGCGGTGACCAACCCGATCCCTGACACGGTGACCTCGGTCGACGCCGGGGCGGTGCTATACCAGGCGAATTGCGCTCGGTGCCACGGCGTCGACGCTCTCGGTGGCGGGGTCGACGCCGGGACGACCCAGATCCTCCCGCCGAACCTTCGGAGCGGTCATCTCGACCAGCACACCGACGCCGACATCTACCTCTGGATGTCGGATGGTCTGCCCGGTGGCATGCCGGCCTGGTCGGACACCTTGACCGAGACCGACCGCTGGAACCTCGTGAACTACCTGCGGGCGATCGATGGCCGCGGTCCCTCACCCGCCCCAAGTGCCTCGTCGACGACCGGTCGGGCTCCGGAGCTGGCCGGCTTGGCCGTCTCGGGGGCCATCGGGTCAATGCTCCTCGGGTTGCTCGGTGTATCGCTCGGCCGGTCGAGATGGCGTCGCCCGTCGCGCCGCGATCACGAGACCGGTCGCGACCGCGGCGACGAGCAGGACGCCCAGTCCCGCCAGTGGCACCAGGCCCGACTCGACCGGCGATCGAGGCCCGGCCGCCGAGCCGCCGATCGCGACGGGTCCGTCGGGCGGGGTGAGCCAGAACGGGAACGATGAGTCGATCGGATCGCCCTCCACTGTGCCCACGATGCGCAGGTCGTAGAGCCCCTCGGCGGGCGCCGAGTAGTCCGCTTCGTAATGCCCTGCGTCCTCGCGCTCGACGAAAGCGAGGTGCTCGATCACTCCGTCGCGGCTCACCTCTGCCCTGAGCGTTCGATCAGCCCCGCCGACCCGACGACCGGCCTCGGTCACCCAGAGCTCGAACCCGTAGCGCGGTCCCTGGAGGAACGGCTCGCCGATCTGGCCGACGAGCAGGGTGAAGCGGCCGACGGTGCGTTCCGAGTGGGCGAGCGCCGGCTGGGCGGCGACGAGCCAGAGCGATGCGAGGGCGATCGCCGTTAGGACTCGACCCATCACGGCCGCTCGGCGCGGCCCTGGCGGATCGCCACGACGAGCACCCCGATCAGGACCGCCACGAGGAGCGCGTAGAGGGCCCACTCGATCGGGCTGTGCGGTCCGTGGTGGTCCAGCGGTCCGAGCGAGGGGAGGGCTGGATCGACCACGATCGAGAGCAGGGTGGCACGGCCGATGGGCACCATCGCTCCGTCACGATAGACGACCATCGGGTGGCGTCGAGTCCCGAACCCAAGTCGGCGGTGCCGCTCGTCACCACTCGCCCCTCTAGACCCGGCGGTACGCCCGGACCGATAGCGGCACGAAGGCGACGAGGATGAGGCCGATCCAGAACAGGGGCGGGAGGATCGTGTCGAGCGTGGCCGTCCCGCTCAGCAGCGTCCGGCAGGCGTTGACCGTGACCGTGATCGGGTTGATCTCGGCGATCGGCTGGAGCCAGGTCGGCATCGTGGCGATCGGGACAAACGCGCTCGAGCAGAACGTCAGCGGGAAGATCCAGATGAACCCGGCTGCCTGGACGGACTCGGTGTCCTTGACCAGCAGGCCGATGAGCGCCGAGATCCAGCTGAAGGCATAGCCGAACAGGATGACGAGCACGAGCATGAGGAGGAAAGCCGGCAGCCCTCCGGTCAGCGGAGTGAACCCGACGAGGACGCCGACGACCGTCATCAAGAGGACGACGAAAACGTTCCGGATCATGTCCGCAAACGTCCGCCCGGCGAGGACCGCCGAGCGCGCCATCGGCAGCGATCTGAACCGGTCGATCATCCCGCGCCCGAGGTCCTCGGCCAGGCCGATCCCGGTCGCGGTCGAGCCGAAGACCGCCGTCTGGACGAAGATTCCGGGCATCAGGAAGTTGACGTAGTTGCCGCCCGGGACCGACGCCGCGATCGCTCCGCCGAACACGAATACGAAGAGCAGGACGAACATCACCGGCTGGATCGTCGAGAACACGAGCAACTGCGGGATCCGGATGTACTGGAGGAGGTTCCGCCAGGTCATCGCGGCCGCGTCGGCGAACGTCCAGTAGAGCCCCGCGTGGCGTGGTGCCGCCGGCGGGACCGTCGTGGTCGGGCGGGTCGTGGCGGTCATGAGGGCGTCCCTCCGGGGCGTGGCCCTCGGCGACGGATCGGCCGGCCGGGTCGGCTGCTGTTGCCGCCCTTGCTCTCGCCGTCCTCGTCGGGCGCCCCGCCCTCGGCGTGGTGGCCGGTGAGGGTGAGGAACACGTCGTCGAGCGTCGGCCGATGGAGGCTGAGCTCGCCGACGGTCAGCCCGGCCGCATCGAGCCGCCGGACGGCCTCGGCCAGCATCGCCGAGCCGCCGTCGACTGGCAGTCGAATGGCGTGCGCCTCGTGGTCGAGGACCGGCTCGGCCGAGGCCAGGTCGCGGAGCAGCTCGAGCACCAAGTCGAGGTCGCCCTGGCGATCGGCGACCTTCGTCAGCCTGATCTCGACGACCTCGCCGCCGATCCGTGCCTTGAGCTCGTCCTGGGTCCCCTCGGCGATGACCCGGCCAAGGTCGATCACCGCGATCTTGTCGGCCAGCCGGTCGGCCTCCTCGAGGTACTGGGTCGTGAGCAGGATCGTCGTTCCCTCGGCGACGAGGCCGGCGATGACCTCCCACAGGGCGATCCGGGAGCGCGGGTCGAGCCCCGTCGTCGGCTCGTCGAGGAACAGAACCGACGGATGCCCGACCAGGCTGGCGGCCAGGTCGAGCCGGCGCTTCATCCCGCCCGAGTACGTCCGCGCCGGGCGGTCGGCGGCGTCGGTCAGCTCGAACCGCTCGAGAAGGTCGGTGGCCCGGGTTCGAACCTCGGCAACGTTCATGTGGTAGAGCCGGCCGACCAGGACGAGGTTCTCGCGCCCGGTCAGGTTGCCATCGATCGCGGCGAACTGGCCGGTGAGTCCGATGACCCCGCGCAGGGCGCTGGAGTCGCGGACCACGTCGTAGCCGGCCACGGTCGCCCGCCCGCCGTCCGGTGAGAGCAGCGTGGTCAGGATCCGGACCGCCGTCGTCTTGCCCGCGCCGTTCGGACCGAGCAGGCCGAGCACCGTGCCTTCCTCGACGCTCAGGTCGATCCCGGCCAGGGCGTGGACGTCGCCGTATGACTTGGTCAGACCGACCGCCTCGATCGCGACTGGTGCCATGGAGTCTCCTCGATGCGGCCCTGACGGAAGCGGCCATGGTACCGAGGTTGGCCGGATGCGGCCGGCAGCCCCGCCTTCCGGGGCCTGGTCCGGGTACGCTTCGGCGGTGACCGATCGAGCGTTCGCGCGACCCGGCAGCGAGGCCCCCTGGCACCCCTCCACAGCCGACCTGGCCGACTCGCGACCAGCCCGGTTCGTGCGGGACACGCTCGCAGGTACGACCGAGGCGACGGTCGATCCCGCCGGCGCGGGGCTCGAACTTCTCCAGGCCCGAGCGCTCTCCGATCCGGGCTGGTTCTGGGGCGCCGCAGCCGACGACATCGGCGTGGCCTGGCAGCGCCGTCCGACGGCCGTCCTCGACTTGGCCGGCGGACCGGCCCGGGCGCGCTGGTGGACCGGCGGCGCGTTCAACCACGCGGTCGCGGCCACCGAACCATGGGCCGCCAGTCGACCCGACGACGCCGCGCTGGCCTGGGAGGGCGAGGACGGAACGACGAAGACGTTCAGCTGGCAGGAGCTCGATCGTGAGGTCCGTCTGGCCGCCCGACGGCTCGAGGCCGCGGGCATCGGAGAAGGGACCCGGGTCGGGATCCTGCTGCCGATGCTGGCCGAGACCGCGGTCGCCGTCCTGGCGCTCGGCCGGCTGCGGGCGATCTTCAGCCCGATCTTCAGCGGCTACGCCGCACCGGCGGTGGCCGCCCGGTTGAACGCGTTCGAGGCGACCCACCTGATCACCGCCGATGGCTTCCTCCGGCGCGGTGCGATCGTCCCGCTCAAGCCGGTTGCCGACGCGGCCGTCCGAGCGGCGCCTTCGGTCCAGACCGTCATCGTCGTCCGCCGGATGGGTCGCGGCGCCCTCGAGGTGTCGATGACCCCGGGCCGGGACGTCGAGTGGTCAGGCGGGCCGACCGACGACGAGGCTGCCTCCCCGGAGGCGAGCTCCGATCTGGTCCCGGCGACCGATCCCGAGGCGCCGTACATGGTGATCTACACGTCGGGCACGACCGGCCTGCCCAAGGGCACCGTCCACGTCCACGGCGGGTTCCCGCTCAAGGCCGCCCAGGACCTCGCCCACACGTTCGACCTGCGCCGGGGCGATGCCCTGTGCTGGTTCACCGACCTCGGCTGGATGATGGGTCCCTGGGCCATCAGCGGCGCGCTGCTCCTCGGCGCCCGGCTCGTGATGTACGAAGGCGCCCCCGACTGGCCCGACGCCGGCCGGCTGTGGTCGCTCGTCGCCCGCCACCGGATCACCCACTTCGGGCTGAGCCCGACCCTCATCCGGGCGCTCCGGATCCACGGCGAGGCACCCGTCCGTGACCACGACCTGGGCTCGCTCCGGGTCATCGGCTCGACCGGCGAGCCGTGGAACCCGGACCCCTGGCGGTGGTGCTTCGAGGTCGTCGGCGGAGGACGGCTGCCGATCGTGAACTACTCCGGTGGGACCGAGATCGGCGGCGGCATCGTCGGCTGCTCGCTGCTTCGGCCGATCCGCCCGACGAGCTTCAACGGCCCCTGCATCGGGATGGCCGCCGACGTCGTGGACGCCGACGGGCGGCCCATCCGAGGCGCCGTCGGCGAGCTCGCGATCCGCGCCCCGTGGCCGGGCATGACCCGCGGCTTCTGGGCCGAGCCGGACGACGACCGCTATCTCGAGACGTACTGGCGGCGCCTGCCTGGGCTCTGGATCCACGGCGACTGGGCGGCCACCGACGCCGACGGCTACTGGTACATCCACGGGCGCTCCGACGACACGCTCAAGGTCGCCGGCAAGCGGGTCGGCCCGGCCGAGGTGGAAGCCTGCGCCGTCGCTCATCCGGCGGTGGCCGCCGCGGCCGCGATCGGCGTCCCCGACGAGCTGAAAGGCGAGGCGATCGTCGTCCTCTGCGTCCCGCGTCCCGGCGTGACCTGGGACGCGACGCTTGCCGGCGAGGTCGCCGCGCTCGTCGTCCACGACCTCGGCAAGCCGGTCCGCCCGAAGGCGGTGGTCGGCGTCCCCGACCTGCCCCGGACCCGGAGCGGCAAGGTCATGCGTCGGGTCGCCCGGGCGGCCTGGCTGGGCGACGATCCCGGCGACACGTCCGCGCTCGAGAACCCGGCCTCCATCGAAGCGATCGCGCAGCTGGCCCGGTGAAGCCCGCCGGGGTCGCCGGCCCGGTCGCGGTCCGGTCCGCACCGGGGGCGCTCCGACTCCTCTACCTCGCGATCGGGACGTGGTCGGCCGCCCTCGCCCCGTTCACGGCGGTGATCCTGCGCTCGAATGGCCTCGATCCGGTCATGATCGGTCTGCTGTCGGCCCTCGCCGCCCTGGCCGCGACTGCGCTCGTCCCGGCCTGGGGGCACCTCGCGGACGTCCTGGTCGGTCGGGTCTACGCGTTCCAGCTGGGCGTCGCGCTCGCCTCCGGCGCGGCGGTCGCGCTGCTGCTGCCGCTGCCGCTGGCCGTGCTCGCCCCGATCCTGGCCAGCTTCGCTCTCTTCCCGGCCATGTTCCTCGCCCTTGGCAACGCGCTCGCGGTCGGTGCGCTGCCCGCTCCGGAGCGGCAGTACGGCGCGCTGCGGGCGCTCGCCAGCCTGTCGTTCGCCGTCGGGGTGATCGTTGCCGGGATCCTCTACGACCGGACGGGCTACCCGGCGGCGCCCGTCGTGGTGCTGGCCTGGTCCGGGGTCCTCTCGCTGCTCTTGACGAGGGTGCCGGATCGGACCCGGGACCCGGCGGTCCGGGCGACGGCCGCGGACCCGGGCGGAACCGGCGCGGCCGGCCGGTTCGGCTCGGTCAGCCGGGCGCTCGCCGTGCAGCCGCGACTGTGGGTCGTGCTGGGGTTCCTGGCCCTCGCCTACACCGGCCTGCTCGGAGCCACCATCTTCGTCGGGATCCGGATCGTCGAGCTCAACGGCCAACCGTCGGACGTCGCCCTGTCCTTCGGGATCGCGTCGTTTGCCGAGATCCCGGGGCTCGTCCTGGCCGGCTGGATCGGCCGTCGCGCCGGGCTGCGCTGGCTGATCGTGGCGTCCTGCGTCATCTACGGTGTCTGTATTGCGTCGTGGGGCGTCCTGCCGTCACCGATCGCGATCAACGCGACGCGGATCGTGACCGGGCTCTGCTTCGGAGCGCTGGCGGCCGCGCTCGTCCTGGTCATCGCCCGGCTCCTGCCCGGCGAGCTCCAGGCAACGGGTCAGACGATGGTCCAGGCCGCCACGTTCGGCCTGGGCAGCGCAGCCGGCGCGATCGTCGGCGGGGTCCTCTATGGCGTCTTCGGGCCGACGACCTTCTTCATGGTCGCCGGGGCGATGGCGATCGGTGGCGGGCTCGGCGCCTGGGTCGTCCTGGATGGCCCGGTCGGCGCCCGGGTTCGACCGACCGAGCGGATCGAGCTTCCGGCCGCCTGACGGACCTCCGTCCCGGCCGTTCCGGTCCGCCGCTCGTCGGTCAGGAGGCTACCGGCACGGTCAGCGCGACGGTCATCCCATCGGCCACGGAGCCCGTCACGGTCCCGAGCTCGTGGACCCCGCCATCGTCCGCGAAGACCATGTCCGACGCCAGGCTGACCCGGCTGAGGTTGGTCACGCTCTGGCTGTAGCCATCGGTCGCGTAGACCAGGTCGCAGGCGTCCTTCGGCAGGGCGATCTGCGACGTGGCGACCTTGTTCGCCTCGTCGGTCGCCATCTCCAGGCTGGGGTAGACCTCGAAATGGATGTGAGGCCAGCGGCCCGAGTAGCAGGCCGGGAAGATGCTCTGGAACGTGACGAGGCCGTTGTCGTCGGCCGCCTGGACCCCGCGCAGGTAGTTCTCGCTGGCGGCGGCCTGCGAGTAGAGGGAGTAGTTGCCGTCGCGGTCGCAGTGCCAGAGGTAGACCGCCGCGCCGGCCAGCGCCTTGCAGGTCGCCGCGTCCTGGATCGTCAGCTGGATCGCCAGCGGGACGCCCTGGGCGACCGTCGTCGACGACCCGAAGCTCGACCGGATGTCCTTGCGCACGACCCCGCTCTGGTTGAGCACATCCGGCCCGTTCGAGCCGTCGGCAGGGAAGGGGCCGGCCGTCTCCTCGGGGATGACGGCGCAGCTCGCGCCGACGGCGGTCGCGGCAGCGCTCGAGCTGGCTGCCGTCGCCGATGCGGACGACCCCGCCGAGGCACAGCCGGCGAGCACGAACAGACCCGCGCTGACGCCGCCGAACCCGAGCAGCTTGAGCAGCTGGCGGCGATCGAGCGTGGCCAGGTCGTAGACGAGCCCACGGTCGTGCTCTTCGAGCTCGTGGTCGGGATGGCGTCGGTCGAACGTGCTGGTCATGGCGGGGTCTCCGTTCACATCGTCATGAGGTCGTGGCGCCAACCATGGGCGGCTCCTGGAGACTGCCGGGGCTCGCCTTGCAATTCGGTGACAACGGCCCGGCTTCGTCGTACGGCGGCGTCCGTACCCGGCCGACGGGTACCAAGGGGCGATAGCGCGACCGTCACCGGGACGACCATGATCGGGCCATGGTTCGCGACACGCTCGTATGGGATCCACCGGGGCTGGTCGACGTCGACAGCCTCATCGGCGATCCGTGGGCGTTCGAGCGATCCACCGGCGACGACGGACCCGACCCGGGCCCCGGGTCGACGACCCGGGTCCAGCTCATCGGGACCCACCTGCGGGCCGAAGGTTCGGTCGATCTCGGCCACTTCGCGCGGTTGTCGGACTACGTCAACCTGCTCGACGGGTTCTTCACGATCCACGACGTCGTCCTCCTGACTCGGCTCGGGCAGCCCACCAGGATCACGTTCCCCGACTTCCGGGCACGTCTCGACGACATCGCGATCGTCGGCCAGACGGTCGACTCCGAGCCTCGCTCGGAGGAGCGGATGATCCCGAAGCAGCGCCGGCGCCTCGTCGTCACGACGGGGGCACACATCATCTACGGCTACGCCTACCTGCACGAGGAGGCGGCGCTCACGGCGTTCGTCGACTCGACCGACCCCGAGTTCATGCCGATGACGAACGTCCGCGTTCGCTGGCTGGCCGACCGTCGGCTCGCCGGTCGCTTCCCGTTCGCGCTCGTCCAGCGGCGCAAGATCATCGGGGTGGCGACCGAGGTGACCGGCGGGTTGAGCCTGCTGCGCGGTCGGCGGGCGGCGTTGGCGACGGCCTGAGCCCCGGCTCGTCCCGTCAGCGACTCGGGACGACCGACCCGTCGGAGAGCTGGCGGCGGATCCAGATGCCGAACGCCAGGGCGGCGATCGCCGGAACCGCGAACCAGATCGCGAGCAGCGACAGGCTCCAGCGAATGATCGACACGATCTCGTGGAGGCTGTCCTCGATCTCACCGGACTGGAGGACCTGGCTGACCCCGCGGAGCTGGGTGGCCAGGTCGGTCATGCTCGTTCCGAGCGCCGCCAGGTTCGACTGGTTGCCGGCCAGGTTGTCGCCGAGCGTGCCGACCTGGGCCTGGAGCGTCTCGAGCTGTCCGGCGACCCGACCGAACCGATCGGACAACCCCGCCAGCGGCGTCTGGCCGAGGATCGACACCGCGCTGGCTGCGGTCTGGATGTCGCGAACCGCACCGACCACCTCGCCGAGGGTGGTCTCGACCTGGCCGATCGTCGAGACACCCTGGTCGAGCGTCGTCGAGAAGCTCCCGGACGTCGAGCCGGCGTGCTCGAGCGTGGTGGCCGTCTTGTCGACGGTCTGCGAGATGGTCTCGAGGCGGTCGGACAGCCGGCCCGACAGGGTCTCCAGCCGCGAGCCGATCGTGAGCGAGACGCCAAGCAGGACGATCGTCAGGACGATCCCGACGATCCCGTAGACGACGAGCCCGGTCGACAGCTGCTTCAGCTGCCGCCTCGTACGTTCGCTCATCGGGCCCCCTTTGACGGTCGCGGACAGGGAGATGGTGCCAGTATCCTGACCCTCGTGTCTGCCCCAGCCGCGACGATCCAGGCCGCGTTCCTCGCTGCCGTCCGCGCCGCGTTGCCCGAGCTCCGGCTGCTGACCGACGAGGTCGACCGGGAGTCGTACCGGCGCGACGAGACGGCCTACCTCGAACCGCCGCTTCCGATCGCGGTGGCGCTGCCGACCCGTACCGACGAGGTCGCCGAGCTCGTCCGGCTCGCCGCCGGCCACCGCGTCCCGGTCGTCCCTCGAGGTGCCGGTACGGGGTTGAGTGGAGGGGCGGCCGGTGTCGCCGGCGGCCTGACGATCGCCTTCACCCGGATGAACCGGGTGCTCGAGATCGATCGCGCCAACCTCGTCGTGGTCAGCCAGCCGGGCGTGATCAACGCCGACCTCAAGAAGGCGGTCGCGGCCGAAGGGCTGTTCTACGCCCCCGACCCCGCCAGCTACGAGACGTGCACGATCGGCGGGAACCTCGGGACGAACGCCGGCGGCCTGTGCTGCATCAAGTACGGCGTGACCCGCGACTCGGTCGTCGGGCTGGAGGTCGTGACGGCCTCCGGGTCGGTCGTCCGGCTCGGCGGCCGGACGGTCAAGGATGTCGCCGGGTACGGGCTGATCCCGCTCATCGTGGGCAGCCAGGGCACGCTCGCCGTCGTGACCGAGGCCACTCTCCGGCTGCGCCCGGCACCGCCACCCACCCAGACGCTGATCGCCTTCTTCCCGACCCTCGACGCGGCCGGCCGGGCGGTTTCGGGCCTGTCGGCGGCCGGCGTCGAGCCGTGCACCCTCGAGCTGATGGACCGCACGACGATCCGGGCGGTCGACGACGCCCATCAGCTCGGTCTCGATCGCGACGCGGCCGCGATGCTGCTGATCGAATCGGACCTGCCCGGAGCGGCCGCCCTCGCCGCCCTCGAGACGGCCGCCGCGGCGTGCGACGCCGCGGGAGCAACCGCGACGCTCATCGCGGCGGATGCCCAGGAGGCCGACTGGCTGCGCCAGGCCAGGCGGATGGCGTTCCACGCCATGGAGCGCCTCGGGGTGGCCCGGATGGAGGACGTCGGGGTGCCCCGCGGCCGGGTGCCGGAGCTGCTCGCGGCGATCGAGCGAGTGGCGGCCGAACAGGGCCTGACGATCGCCACGTTCGGGCACGTGGGGGACGGCAACCTCCACCCGAACATCATCCTCGACCGCGACGACCCGGACGGCGAGGCCAAGCTGAACCGGGCGACCGATGCGCTCTACCGGGCGGCCATCGCGCTCGGCGGGACGGTGACGGCCGAGCATGGCATCGGTCTCGCCCGGCGCGGATACCTCGCCCTCCAGCGTGGCGATGGCGCGGTGGCGATGATGCAGGCGATCAAGAACGCACTCGATCCGCTCGGAATCCTCAACCCCGGCAAGGTCCTGCCCGACGCCTGACGGCCGCCGATCTCAGGCGGCTTCCGCCGAGGCGATCAGCGGGTCGATCAACGGCGTCCAGATCGCTCGCTCGTCGGCGCTGATGGCATAGGCGCCGTAGCCGGGGTGGGCGTCGATCCAGGCCAGGCCCTGCGCGCCCATGACGAACCCGATCGTGGCGTAGGCATCGGCATAGGTGATGCTCGGGCCGACGACCGTCAGGCTCAGGAGCTCGCGCGGCGAGCGCCCGGTTCGCGGGTCGACGATGTGGTCCCCGCGCTCGTACCCGCCCGACGTGGCCACGGCGAGATCGCGAACGGCAAGCACCGCGGTGACCCGGTCGGCCCGGCGCGGATGGCGGATCCCGATCCGCCAGGCTCGACCCGGCTCGGCTTCGCCCCGGGCGGCGATGTCGCCGCCGGCATTGATCGCGTAGTCGCTCGCCCCGCCGGAGTCGAGCACGAGAGCCGCCTCCTCGATCGCCCAGCCCTTGACGAGGCCGGTCGGATCGGGCCGTCCGTCCGGTCGGTGCCGCCGGATGTCGAATGCCCCGTCGCTCGTCCGGCGGAGGTCCTCGCACAATCCGAGGACCGCCCGGACATCCGGCGCGCAGCCGTCCTCGTCGAGCTCGCCGGCGATGAGCCGGCTGATCTCGCTGTCCGGACGATAGGTGCTGTAGCGGGCGTCGATGTCGCGGAGCAGCGCGAAGGCGTCGTCGACGACCGACGGCCGCACGCCCGCGCCGCGGACGTCGATCCCGATCGCCGTGCCCATGATCCGTTCGACGCGGTGGACCGGCCCCGCTCGCTCCGCGGTCCTCGGCAGCGGCTCGCGCGGAACAGCGTGGATCACGGCCGGGTCAGCCATGGGCCTGGTCGAGGGCGGCCTGGAGCGATCGTTCGTAGGCCGTGCTCGTGTAGGTGGCTCCCGAGACAAGGTCGATCTGGGCGCTCTGGGCCTGGAGCGCCTCGCTGCGCAGGATCGGTCCGGCGTAGTCGCTGATCGCGGCCGAGCGCGGATGATCCGACGGCAGCTCGACCGCCGTCACGTCGGTGATCTTGCCGCCGGCGATCGTCACCTCGACCTGGACCGGGCCGAAGCGGGTGTTCACCACCGGCCCGTCGACGGTCCCGTCGGCGAGGGCGCCGGCGGCCGGTGCGGGTGTCGCCGTGGCCGCCGGAGCCGGTGCGCCGGTCGCCCGTGGCGTGGCGACGGCGCCTCCGCCCGCCTGGCCGCCGGTCGGCTGCGCGCTGGGATCGGCCGTCGCCGTCGGAGCGGCAACGGCCCGCCCGCCTGCCCCGGTCGTTCCGGCCAGGCCGGGGTCGTCGGGCGTCTTGAAGCTGAGCAGCAGGACGAGCCCGAGGGCGGTGGCGACGATCGCGACGATCGCTCGTTTCGGCATGGCAGTTCGGTCCTCGGTCAGTACGCGAAGCGTTCGGAGTGGATGTTGGCCGTCGGGACGCCCAGGACCTGGAGGGACCGACGGGTGGCGTCCATCATCGTGAGCGGGCCACACATGTAGACATCGCGCTGGTCGACGTCCGGCACGAGCGACGCCAGCGAAGCGGGGCCGAGCGGCTCGTTCGGCACGCCCCAGGTGCCTCTCCGTCCGACGAGGTAGTGGACGGTGATCCCGCGGAGCTGGGCGATCGTGTCGAGCTCCTTGCGGAAGACGACGTCCTTTTCTCGCCGGGCGCGATACACGAGGGTCAGGTCGCCGGGCCGCGCGGGGAGCTCCTCGAGCAGGGCCCGCAGCGGGGTGATCCCGATCCCGCCCGCGATGAGCAGCACCCTCGATCGCGTCCGACGGGCACTCGTCAGGGCGCCATACGGTCCCTCGATGAAGACCCGGGTGCCGATCCGAACGTGCTGGAGGCGCGCCGTGTCGTCGCCGAGGTCCTTGACCGTGACTCGCAGCCACGCTCCATTCGGTGCGGCGGAGATCGAGAACGGGTGGCCCCGCCACCAGTCGTCCCGGGTGGCGAACCGGCAGATCAGGTACTGGCCGGAGCGGATCGCGAGCCGATCGAGGTCCCGTCCGGTGAGGTAGATCGAGACGACGCCGGGAGCCTCCCGGACGACGTTCGCGACGCGCAGCCGATGGCGCCACGACAGCCGGATCGGCTGTCCGAACCGGAAGGCGAGGATCGCGGCCACGGTGGCTGCGTACAGCCCGATCCAGTAGAGGCGTGCGACGGGATCGCCGGCGAAGTCGGCCCCGACGACGAGCTGGTGGGCGAAGGTCAGCGCCACGGCGAGGTAGGCGTACAGGTGGATCCCGTGCCACGCCTCGTACGACAGTCGTTGGCGTGCCGCCCGCATCGAGCTGATCGCGACCGCCACGAACAGGCCGAACCCGACGACCGCCCAGAGCACGAACGGATAGGTCGTCACCAGGACCCAGGCCTCGCCCACGACGCCGCGCCCGTCCCCGAGGCCGTAGCCGACGATCGTCAGGAGCCCGTGGGCGGCGAGCAGCCAGACACAGCCGAACCCGACCCAGCGGTGGGCGGACGCGAGGCGGTCCATCCCGAAGATCTGGTCGAGCCACGGACTGCGTGACATCAAGAGGAGCTGGATGAGGACGAGATACGTGCCGTAGAGCGCGGCGAGCTGGCCGGCCGCGGTGATGATGCCGGCCGCCGAATTGAGCTCGCCGAGTCCGCCGTGGCGGATCCACATGCCGGCGATGAGGAGGCCGTTGGCGACGACGATCGCGCCGATGTCGCTCGCCCGGATCGTCCACGTCCGGGGACGGGCGACCCGCCGTCGGACGGCATGCTGCGGCTGGGCGGTCTCGCGGTTCACGTGAGAAGCATGTCGACCATAGATGAAAGCCGCCTGAGAGACCGCCCCGTCCGACGCCAAGGATCGGTGAAGGTTTCTTCATCGGGCCCGCAGCCGGTTCTCAGGACCGTCTCAGCCGGTCCGGGTGTACTGGGGATCGTGCCCGGCCCGCCGGTCGGGCCGTCAACCACGCTGCAGCTGAGGCGGACACGCATGAGATGGAAGGTGCCGGCGGCCGTCGTGCTGCTGGCGGTTGGCGCCGGGGCGGTCGTCCTGGCGGTCACCGGGGGGCCCGGTGGCAGCCGGGCATCGGAGGCGCAGTACCTGACCGCGCGAGCCGCGACGGCCGACATCGCCGATACCGTGGTGGCCAACGGGAGCCTCGTCCGGGCCACGACCTTCGGCCTCGACTTCGGGATTGCGCCGACCGTCACCGATTCGTCGAGCACCGGCGGCGGTGGCAACGGGACCTGGTCGGTCACCGAGGTCAAGGTCAAGGTCGGCGACATCGTCAAGAAGGGCGACACCCTCGCCCGCGCCGACACGACCTCGCTCGAGCGCCAGTTGCGCTCCGCCAGGTCGAGCCTCGCCGCCGCCCGGAGCCAGCGGACGATCGCCAAGGGCCAATGGGAGGACGCCACGGGCACCGATGCCCGGCGCCAGGCCCGGATCGGCTACGACAACGCCCTCTCCCAGTACTCCCAGGCCCAGGGCCAGGTCGCCGACCTCGCGGAGCAGATCGCCCGGGCCACGATCGTCGCCCCGGCCGACGGGACGGTCGACGCGGTCACCGCGGTCGCCGGCGCCGACATCACCGGAGGGCCGGCGATCACGCTGGCCAGCGGCGCGCTCCAGGCGACCGCCGACTTCACCGAGAGCGACCTTCCCTCGCTCAAGGTCGGGCAGACGGCCAACGTGACCGTCGACGCGATCGACGCCACCGTCCAAGGGAAGGTCGTCGCCATCGCTCCGTCCGCGGCGAGCCAGTCGGGCAGCGTCGTGACCTATGGTGTGACCATCGAGCTGACCGGAGCGCCCGAGGCGGCGCGGCCGGGCATGAGCGCCAAGGCAGCGGTGACGATCGCCGAGGCCGACAACGTCCTTGCCGTCCCGGCCGTTGCGCTCAACGGCTCGGCGCTCGGCTACACGGTCCTGCTGGTCGGCGCCGACGGTGCCGCCCAGTCCCGCGACGTGACGGTCGGGCTGGTGACGTCGACCCAGGCCGAGATCAAGAGCGGCCTCGAAGCCGGCGATTCCGTCGTCATCGGGACGACGGCCTCCCAGACCACGACCAACAACGGCGGCGGCGGGCTGTTCGGTGGTGGCGGCACCTTCCAGCGCGGCGGCAACGGCGGTCGGGTCCCGGTCGACAACGGGGGCAACCAGCAGCCCGCCACTCAGCCATGACCGAGCCGCTCATCACCCTCGCCGGGATCAGCCGTGTCTACCAGACCGGTCGGATCGACGTGCGCGCGCTCGACGGGGTCGACCTCGTCGTCGAGCGAGGCGAGTTCCTGGCCGTCGTCGGGCCGTCCGGGTCGGGCAAGACCACGCTGATGAACATCGTCGGCTGCCTCGATCGACCGACGACGGGCCGGTACCTCCTCGACGGAGCGGCGGTCGAGGATCTCGACGACGACGGCCTGGCGGCCGTCCGCAGCCGGTCGATCGGGTTCATCTTCCAGTCGTACAACCTGCTGCCGCGGACGAGCGCCCTCGACAACGTCGCGACGGCGCTCGCCTACCAGGGCGTCGGGCGACGCGATCGGGCGCGACGGGCCGCGGCCGCCCTCGAGCGGCTCGGCCTCGGCGACCGGGTCGATCACGAGCCGACCGAGCTGTCCGGCGGCCAGCAGCAGCGGGTGGCGATCGCCCGGGCGCTCGTCACCGAGCCGGCCCTGCTCCTTGCCGACGAGCCGACCGGCAACCTCGACACCGCCAGTGGGGCCGAGGTCATGGGCATCCTCCGCGAGCTCCACTCGACCGGGCGGACCGTCGTCCTGATCACCCACGACAGCGATGTCGCGGCCAGCGCGGACCGGCAGGTCCATGTCCGCGACGGGCGGCTCGTGGCGTGAGCGCGCTGGATCTCGTCCGGCTCGCCCTCGCCCGGCTCCGTTCCAGCCGGCTGCGGGCCGCCCTGACGATGCTCGGGGTGATCATCGGGGTCGGTTCGGTCGTGGCGCTCGTCGCGGTGGGGCAGGGGGCCACGAGCGGGATCACCCGCCAGCTCGAGAGCCTCGGCACGAACCTCCTCACGATCAACCCGGGCGGCGCCGTCAGCTTCGGCACCCGGGGCGCGGCCGGCTCGGCGACGACCCTGACGATCGACGACGCGACGGCGGTGAGCGAGATCCCCGGCGTCGCGGCGGTCGCGCCAGAGCTGTCGACCCAGAAGCTCGTCGTTGCCGGCGATTCCAACACGACCACGTCGATCATCGGCACCACCGCCGACTACACGACCGTCCACAACAACACGATCTGGCAGGGCGCGTTCCTGACCGGCCCGTCGACCGAGCTCGGCATGCGCGTGGCGGTGCTCGGGGCGACGACGGCTGCCGATCTCGGCCTCGACCCCAGCGCGGTCGGCACCGACATCACGATCGGGGGCATCCCGTTCCGGGTGATCGGCATCCTCCAGTCGAAAGGCGGTGCCGGGCCGCTCAACCAGGACGACCAGATCCTCGTCCCGCTCCAGACGGTCCGCGACCACTTCGTGTCCGGCGACTCGGTCCGATCGATCGCGGTCAGCGTCGCGACGGCCGACCAGATGGACGCGGTCAAGGCCGAGATCACCACGATCCTCAAGGCGCGCCATGGGCTCGGAGCCGCCGACACGGCCGACTTCAACGTGTTCGACCAGGCCCAGCTGCTGACGACCGTCAACTCGATCACCGGGCTGCTGACCGTGCTCCTGGCCGGGATCGCATCGATCTCGTTGATCGTGGGCGGGATCGGGATCATGAACATCATGCTGGTGTCCGTCCGCGAGCGGACCCGCGAGATCGGGATCCGCAAGGCGATCGGCGCCCGGAGCCGCGACATCCTCTTCCAGTTCCTCATCGAGGCGCTCGTCCTGTCGCTCGTCGGCGGCCTGATCGGGATCCTCGTCGGCCTCCTCGCGACGGCGCTCATCGGGGCGCTCGCCGGATGGGGCTTCGTGTTCAGCCCATTGACCCTCGTCGTGGCGGTGCTGTTCAGCCTCGCCGTCGGCGTGATCTTCGGCGTGTGGCCGGCGCGGCAGGCCGCTCGTCTCGACCCGATCGCCGCACTTCGTTACGAGTAGGAGAACCGATGACCGGACCGAACGACCCGACCGAGCCGACACCCGTGTGGGCGCCGCCGCCCGTCGTGCCACCTGCACCGACCACGACGGGCGCACCGCTCGCCGCTCCGCCTCCGGCGCCCGCGCATGAGACGCCCGCGGCGCCCGTCACCGCCGTCCGCAGGCCGGCCCGGAAGCGCGGTGCCGTCGACGTCGTGCTCGTCGTCGCGGCGATCTTCGCAATCGGCGGGATCGGCTTCGCGGTCGGCCGGGTCACGGCTCCGGCCACCGTCGCCGGGGCGGGCGCGGGCCAGTTCCCGGGAAACGGCCAGGCGGGCCAGTTCCCGGGGAACGGCCAGGGCGGCCAGTTCCAGGGCGGTGGCCAGGGCGGCTTCCTCGGCGCGGGCGGTGGCGGGATCACCCTCAGCGGCGAGGTCGTGGCGGTGACCGCCGACCAGCTGACCCTGAAGCTCGCCTCGGGCCAGACGATCCAGGTTCCGCTCGACAGCTCGACGACCTACCACAGCCAGGCCCCGGCGACGGCCACCGACGTGACGACCGGCGCGACGGTCCAGGTCCAGGTCGGACGGGCAGGCGGCAATGGTGGCAACGGGCCGAATGCGTCGCCGGGGACCGGCGGGACCGGTGGCCGCGGGCTCAACCTGGGTGCCGCGACGAGCGTGACGGTCGTGCCCAAGTGAGGCCGCGTCCGGCTCGGCCGGGTCAGGCCGGACGAGCACGGCCGGCCCGGGCCGGGTAGCGTTCGGCTCGTGCACCTGCTCGTCGTCGAAGACGATCCGCGCCTTGGCCGGCTCCTCCGGCGCCTGCTCGAAGAGGACCGCCACGTGGTGGAGCTCGCCGCCGACGTCCGGTCGGCTCTCGAGCTCGCGACGGAGGTCGGTGGGTTCGAGGCGATCGTCCTCGACATCGGCCTGCCGGACGGCTCGGGGCTCGACGTCGCGCGTCGTCTTCGGGCGGCCGGCTCGGCCGTGCCGATCCTCATCCTGACCGCGCGCGACACGGTCGTGGACCGGGTGACCGGTCTCGATGCCGGCGCCGACGACTACCTGGTCAAGCCGTTCGCCTTCGAAGAGCTGGCGGCTCGGCTGCGGGCGCTGGCCCGGCGGGCGGGCGGTCCGGAGGCCGTCCGCGGCGGCCTGCGGATCGAGGTCGGCGGGATCGCCCTCGACGAGGCCCGCCGCGAGGTGACCGCGAACGGCCATCGGGTCGAGCTCAGCCCGCGCGAGTTCTCGCTGCTCGAGTACTTCCTCCGCCACCCGGGCGAGGCCCTCACCCGCGACCGGCTGCTCGATCATGTCTGGCCCTCCGGCGTGGCCGTCACGCCGAATGCCGTCGACGCCTACGTCCACTACCTGCGGGCGAAGCTCGGGTCGGCCGGCGGTCGGATCCGGACCCTGCGCGGCGTCGGCTACCGGCTCGAGGATTCGGGGTGACCGGCGTCCAGTCCGGCGACGCCCGGCTCCTGCGGCGCGTCCGCTGGCAGCTCGTGGCCTGGAGCGGCGGGATCGTCCTGATCGTGCTCGTCGCGCTCGGCGTCGTCCTGTCGATCGCCGTGGCCCGCTCGCTCGAGGCGACGGCCACGGCCCAGCTCCAGCAGCGCGCCGATTCGCTCGCCAGGGTCATCGCTCGCGATCCCGATCGACCGGGCCCCGGCCGGCCGCCCGTCGGGTTCGCGTTCGGGGGTCCGTCCTCGGGCACGTTCGCCTTCGTCAGCTCGCCGAGCGGCGAGCTCTATGGGCCGAGCGGCCTCGACATCCCGAGCGGTCTGCCAGATGACAGCGGCTTGGTCGCCGCCCGCCTGACGGGGGCGATCGACATCCGGACGGTCGATGTCGAGGGGACGCCGGTCCGGATCCTGAGCGAGCCGATCGAGCGCGGCGGGTTCGTGTACGTCCTCCAGGTCGGCCAGGACATCACCGCCGAGCGGAACACGGTCGGGACCATGATCACCGTCCTTGCCGTCGGCGGGCTCGTCGCGTTGGTCGTGGCCCTGGCCGCCGGAGCCGTGATCGCCCGCCGCGCCCTCGTCCCGATCCGAGATGCGCTCCGTCGCCAGCGCGAGTTCGCCGCCGACGCGAGTCACGAGCTCCGGACCCCGCTGGCGGTCGTCCGGGCCAGCGCCGAGCACCTCCGGCGGAACCCGGACAAGCGAGTCCGTGAGGTCGGCACGGCCGTCGACGACATCACGGCCGAGACGGATCACCTGACCGCGCTCGTCGAGGACCTGCTGCTCCTTGCCCGGAGCGACTCGGGCGCGGTCGAGCTGACCCACGAGCCGGTCGACCTGGCCGACGTCGCCGCCGACGCAACCGGGGCACTGGCCGGGCTGGCCGCCGAATCCCAGGTCCGGATCGCCCTCGACCCGGAGCCCGTCCAGGTGGTCGGCGACGCGGCCCGCCTCCGCCAGCTCGTGACGATCCTCGTCGACAATGCGATCCGTCACGGTCCGCTCGGCGGCACGGTGACCGTCACGGCCCGCGGGGAGGGACGGGAGGCGGTGCTGACGGTCGACGACGATGGGCCGGGGATCCCGCCCGCGGACCGGGCCAACGTCTTCGACCGCTTCTGGCGGGCGCCGGACGCCCGACCCGGCGGGACCGGTCTCGGCCTCGCGATCGGCGCCTGGATCGTCGACCAGCACGGCGGGACGATCGCGGCGAGCGAGCGCCCCGGAGGTGGGTCGCGCTTCGTCGTCCGGCTGCCGGGCGGCGCGCCGGCCTGATCAGGCGGCGACGACCAGGTCCCGGCCGGCGCCCTTGGCCATCGCCAGCCCGACGTCGGCCGCGGTGAACAGGTCCTCGGCGCTCGTCGCCTTGTCCTCGAGCTTCGCGCAGCCGGCGGAGACCGTCGCGTGGAGGGGCTCGCCGTCCACCCCGGTGAACGACCGGGCCGACCAGGCCAACCGGATCTCGTTCGCGATCCGGACCGCGTCGTCGAGCGTCGCCCCGTCGAGGATCGCCACGAACTCCTCGCCGCCGTAGCGGGCGACCAGGTCGCTCGCCCGGAAGCGCTCGAGGAGCAGCTCGCCGAAGCCGCGCAGGACCGTGTCGCCGACGCGGTGGCCGTGGCGCTTGTTGAACGCGCCGAAGTTGTCGAGATCGAACAGGATGACCGCGGCCGGCTGGCGGGCCTTCTGGCTCAGCCGCCGGCGGGCAGCCAGGAAGCGATGGACCGATGCGTCGAGGTGGCGTCGGTTGAACAGGCCGGTCAGCGGGTCGCGGATCGACGCCTCGATCACGTCGCTGTGGAGGAACGTGTTCGTGACCGCCAGCGCGACCTGGTGGCCGAGGACCTCGCCGGCCTCGCGCTCGATCCGGCTGAACGGCAGGTCCGAGGTCGAACCGGGTCACGCTCAGCGCCCCGACGACGACGCCATCCCGGACGAGCGGCAGCCCGATCGCGACCATCGGCCCCGCGACCCTGGCCGTGCGGACGTCCTCCGGGAACCGCTCGCGGGTGTAGTGGTCGTCGACGACCACCGTTCGATCGCGGATGGCGCGGCCGGCGACGCCCTCGCCGGGCCGGATCTCGGCGCCGGCGTAGGACTGGTCCGCGCCGCCGCTCATCGCCCGGATCGAGTAGCGGCCGGTGGCCCGATCGAGCACGGTGAGGACCGCGATGTCCGACTCGAGCACGCGCCGGACGCCGTCGACGATCGCCGGATAGAGGGTCTCCGAGTCGAGGCTCCCGGTGACCGACGCCCCGAACTCGGTCAGGCGCTGGAAGAGGTCGGCCCGCTCGGCCAGCGATCGTCGCTCACGAGCGAGGGCAAGCGCCGACGTCAGCCGGTCGCCGACGAGCAGGATCGATCCGAGGTCGGTCTCGTCGAGCGACCCACGGTTGGTCTCGACGTTGATCACCCCGAGCAGGGCGTCGTCGACGATCAGCGGCACGCAGATCTCGCTCGTCACGTCGCCGGCGGCATTGACGAAGTCCGGGTCATGGGCGACGTCGGTGACGAGCTCGGGCCGGCGGTTGCGGATCACCCGGCCGATGACGCCGACGCTTCCGTCGAAGGTCTCGATCGGCTTGGCATACCCGCGCTGGGCCCCGAGCCTGAGCGCTGCGCCGTCGATGAGGTAGATCGAGACGTGGCTGTAGCCGAGATCCTCGTGCATCAGGTCCATGACCTGCTCGAGCGCATCGACCTCGGGGCCACGCGCCGCGAGCGTCCGCCCGACCGCCTCGACGGCCTCGACCTGGCGGGCCCGCCGGCGCCCGTCGGCCATCGTCTGGCGCAGCCGCTGGAGCGCCTGCTCGAGCGACGACACCGTCCGCCGGGTGCCGATGACGAGCACGACGCAGACCGAGCTGAGGACCATGCCCCGCTGGACCGCATTGTCGAGGTGCTCGCCGGACAGGAGCGCGGGCCCGACGTAGCCGAGGGCGGCCAGCACGCCGATCGTGAGCGCCTCACGACCGCCGAAGGCGGCTGCCATCGTGACGACCGGGATGTACAGGGCGTTCAGCGGCCGGAAGCCGGGGTCTCCGGTCAGGTTCGCGACCGCGGTCACGAACAGGACGGCGAGCACGAGACGGGGGAGCGGTCGTGCGAGTCGGCCGACCCGGGCGCCCATCGTCGGGGCGGTCGACAGGATCGTCTGGATCGCGACGTACAGGACGCAGGCCGCGACGACGCCGGCCGAGGCGGCCCGGGCTCGGCCGCATGGACGAGCATCGTCGGCACGGCGAGGCCGACGGCCAGCAGGACGTGGGGGTCCTCGAAGGCCCTGCGGGCAGCCCGTCGCAGGATCCTCGCCAGGCGCGGAATCAGGGCGCGTTCAGCCCCCACGACGATGGTCGACATTGACGACAGTGTCGGCGTCGGATGATCCCACCGGCCATCACCCGTTCGGCCGCCCCCATTGGGGCATTCGCACTATCGGCCTGCCGCGGGTGGATGGCGGGATGACGGCCTAGCTGGCACGGGCTTCGGGTAGGCTTGACGTCGATGGTGACCCTGCGCGCGGACCCATGGAGCCCCGACTACGGCGGTGACGTCGAGGCGACCCTGGCGGCGGGCGAGGCCACCGAGATCCAGGTCGATCCGACGATCGAGGCGGCCGACTGGTCGAGGGCGATCGTGCCGGAGGCGGGACCGGGCGGGCCACTCCTGTTCGTCGATGGCGTGCGCCGGGTCGAGCTCCGGGTGCTGGCCGAGGACGGCAGTCGCCGGGCATGGGGGCTGGCCGGCTCCTACGCCGTCGGTGCGGTCCGGAGTGACGGGTCGGCGACGTTCGAGCAACCCGTGGTTGGACGCATCCTCGCCCTCGGCGCGGCGATCGCCAGCCCGGACCTCGTCGTCCGGATCGGTACCGGTGAGGCCATCGCCTACCGCGCGATTGCCGTCCCGGGCGACGATCCCGAGGCACCGCTCCAGGTCCTCCAGAACGAGATGCGCGAAGCCGAGGGGCGGTTGGCGGCCGAGCTCGCCCCGACCGGGCTCGTCCTCGCCGACGGGCCGCTCCACTACCCGCACGGACCGGACGCAGCCGTCGTCGGGATCGCCAAGCGAATGGTCCGGACGTACCTCGAGGGAGAGCCGGCGGCCCTCCTGCCACGTCTGGTGCCCGGCGAGCGGACCCCGCTGTTCGCGCTCGGGCGCCAGGTCCTCGACCGGTTCGCCTGGTACCAGCGGCTGATCGAGCTGCGCGAGCCATGGCACGAGCTGTCCGGGATCGTCCGCTGCGAGGTCCGGATGGCGCTCGGCATCGCCCGTGCCCGCGAGCTGGCCGATCGGGTCGCGATCGAGCTGCCGCGCTATGCGGGCCGGCCGGGGATCGATCCCCGAGCACCGCAGAACCTGACCCCGGTCGGCGCGCTCGAAGCCGAGCTCAGGCGGCGGCTCGGGAACCCCGAGCTGCTCCGGCGCGCCCTCCAGGCCGAGCTCTACCGGGCGGCGGTCGCATGATCGAGGAGCGACCGGTGGAGATCGCCCCGACGACCGCGGACGGTGCCGACTCCGACCGGCTCGTTCCCGCCCCGACGGTCTCCGAGCCGGTGGGCCTGGTGCTGGGGACCGAGGACTCGACGCCGCTCCAGTTCTGGGTCGGGGTCGGCGAGGGCTCGTATCTCCAGCTCGACGACGCCGTCATCCTCGAGACCGAAGTCCCCGGCATCGGGACGGTCCGGATCAGCGGGATCGTCCAGGAGGTGCGCGCCCGACACGAAGGCCTGAGCTTCGACTCCGATGCGTTCCTCGTCGAGCGTGGCATCCTCCCGGCCGAGACCGCCCAGGCGGCGCTCGTCGTGGCGACCCGGTTCGAGCCGGAGGTGTTCGTGCCGCCGCTCCCCGGCCGGCCGGTCAAGCGGGCCAGGGGAGCGGACCGCGACGAGGCGCTCTACTTCGATCGGATGACCCGGCGGCTGCCGGCCGGGCTGTCGCGCGACGGCGAGCCGGTCTACCTCGACGTCGACTTCCTCGACGGCACCCGCGGCGCGCACGTCAACATCTCGGGGATCAGCGGCGTCGCCACCAAGACGACCTACGCCCTGTTCCTGCTCTACGCCCTCTTCCACTCCGAGGCGCTCGGCTCGTACGCTACGAACACGAAGGCGCTCGTGTTCAACGTGAAGGGCGAGGACCTGCTCTGGCTCGACCGCCCGAACGCCCTGCTCGATACCGCTGCCCGGACCGAGTACGAGCGGCTCGGGCTGCCGGTCGGGCCGTTCGCGTCGGTCGGCCTGTGGGCGCCGCCGCGACCCGGTGCCGCGGGGTCGGGTGGCGCCGGTGGACCCGGCGGCGCGGCGATCCCGCAGGTCGAGGGGCGGACGGAGGGCGTGACCGCCTACTACTGGACGATCCGCGAGTTCGTCCGGGAGCGCTACCTGCGCTTCCTGTTCGCCGAGGGCGACGACGAGCGGTCGCAGATCGCCGACCTCGTCGCCCGGGTCGAGTCGCTCCTCGACCGCTGGTGCCAGGACGATCCCGAGGCGCCGGCCACGGTCAAGCTCGACGGCGTCCGGATCGGCTCGTTCGAGGAGCTGTGCGAGGCGATCGCGCTCAAGCTCGACGACGACGACGCCGGCTGGCGCGGCCGGCTGTCCGAGGGCACGGTCGCGGCCTTCCAGCGCCGGCTCGAGGCCGCCCGCCACCGGGTCGGCCATCTCATCTGGGGGACGGCCGCCGAGGACCCGGCCCGCCACCGGATCGACTGGGAGGCGAACCAGGTCACGGTCATCGACATCCACAACCTCCACGACCGGGCGAAGCGGTTCGTGACCGGGGTGATGATCAAGCGGCTGTTCGAGCACAAGGAGCGAATGGGTCGCCGCGAGCCGCTCCACTTCCTCGTCCTCGACGAGCTCAACCGGTACGCCCCGCGCGAGGGCTGGAGCCCGATCAAGGAGGTCCTGCTCGACGTGGCGGAGCGGGGGAGGAGCCTCGGGATCGTCCTCGTCGGCGCCGAGCAGACCGCGTCCGAGGTCGAGCGCCGGGTCATCGCCAACTCCGCGTTCCGGGTCGTCGGCCGGCTCGACATGGCCGAAGCCCAGCGCTCGGAGTACGGCTTCCTGCCGGCCGTGACCCGGGCCCGGGCCGGGATCCTCAAGCCGGGCTCGGTCATCGTCCAGCAGCCGTCGATCCCGACCCCGCTCCAGGTCCGTTTCCCGTTCCCGTGCTGGGCCACCCGGGCGGAGGAGGCGGCGCCGGCCGGTGGCGACCCGTTCGCCGCATTCGAGGCCGACTAGCGCGTGACGATCCGGCTCCTGCACACCTCCGACTGGCACCTCGGCCGGACGATCCGCAACCGGCCGCGCACGGAGGAGTTCGCGGCGGTCCTCGACGAGGTCGTCCGGATCGCGATCGACGAGAAGGTCGACGGGCTGCTCGTCGCCGGTGACCTGTACGACTCGCGGGCACCGGGCCCCGAGGCCGACGCGATCCTCGTCGAGACGCTCGTCCGGCTCCACGAGGCGGGGATCCCGGTCGTGGCGATCGGCGGCAACCACGACTCGGCCCAGCGACTCGAGGCGTTCGCCCCGCTCTACCGGGCGATCGGAGCGACGATCGTCGGCAACGTCCATCGACCGGACGCCGGCGGCGCGACCGAGATCGTGTCGCGGGACGGCACGACGACCGCCCTCGTCGCCTGCGTGCCGTTCGTGCCGGAGCGGAAGTTCGCGACGACCGCCGCCCTCTTCGACGCTCCCGAGAGCTGGTACGCCACCTATGCCGACGGGATGGGCAACCTGCTCGACGCATTCGCGGCCGCGTTCCGGCCGGACCGCGTGAACGTCCTGCTGGCCCACCTCTACGCCGACGGATCGCTGCTCGGCGGCGGCGAGCGCGAGGTGACGGTCGGGCTCGAGTACGCGGTCTCACCGGCCCGGCTGCCGGCCGCCGCCAGCTACCTCGCCCTCGGCCACATCCATCGGCCGCAGCGGGTGGCCGGGACCGCGGCGCCGGGCCGCTACTCCGGCTCGCTCCTCCAGCTCGACTTCGGCGAGACCGAGCAGCAGAAGTCGGTCGCGATCGTCGACGCCGGCCCGGCGACGCCGGCGGCGGTTCGCGAGGTCCCGCTGACCGCCGGCCGCCGGCTGATCGACCTGCGCGGCACGCTCGACGCGGTGACCTCGGCGGCGGAGTCGATCGGCGACGCCTGGGTGCGCGTCTTCGTCGAGACCGACGGCCCCGTGCCCGGGATCGCCGACCGGGTCCGCGAGGCGCTCCCGAATGCGCTCGACGTCAAGCTCGTCTACGACCGGTCGGCCGACGACGAGCCCGGCTCGCGGACCGCCGGAGTCGGCGCGCTCGATCCCCGTGCCCAGTTCGCGGCCTACGAGCGGCTGACCCACGGCGTCGAGCCGGATCCGGCCCTCCTCGCGGCGTTCGACGAGGTCCTGACCCTCGTCCGCGACGGCGAGGACTGAGCGATGCGCCCGATCCGGCTCGAGATCCGCGGCTTCACCGCCTTTCGCGAGCCGCAGGTCGTCGACTTCGAGGGGCTCGACCTGTTCGCGATCACCGGCCCGACGGGCTCGGGCAAGAGCTCGATCCTCGATGCGCTGACGTTCGTCCTGTACGGCCGGGCCGAGCGCGTCGGCGACGGCGTGCGGCAGCTCGTCAGCCAGGGGGCTCCGCGGGCGGCGGTCGTCCTCGAGTTCGAGGCCGATGGCGGGCGGTTCCGGGTCGCCCGGAGCGTGACCGCCGACGCGAAGACGAAGATCCTCGTCGAGCGATCCGACTCGACGACCGAGTCGGGCTGGCGCCAGGCCGGGGACGGCGCCGATCGGGTCCGCGAGGCCGACGCGACCCTGGAGAAGCTCGTCGGGCTCGACTACGCCGGGTTCACCCGGGCGGTCCTCCTGCCCCAGGGCCGCTTCGCCGAATTCCTGGCCGGCGACGCAAAGACGCGCCGGAAGATCCTGGCCGACCTGCTCGACCTGGGGCTGTTCGAGCGGATCGCCGCGAAGTCCGGCGAGCTCGCCCGCGCCCTCGGGGGCGAGGTCACCGCCCGGGTCGGGATCCTCGAGGCCGAATACGCCGAGGCGACGGCGGACGGGCTCGAGCTGGCCCGCCGCGAGCAGGGCGCCGCCGACGCGCTGGCCGCCCGGCTGGCCGTAGCGCGTGAGACCGTCGCCGGCCTCCTGGCCCGCTCCGCGGCGCTCGAGCGCGAGCTCGACGAGCTCCGGCGGCTCGGATCCGAGGCGGGCCAGGGCGCCGAGAAGGCGCGCACGATCGGTGCCACGATCGGTGACCTGGCCGGGGCGATCGCCCGGGCGGTCGAGGGCCACGCAGGCCGCCGAGGACGCGGCTCGGCGCGAGGCACAGCTGGCCGCCGCCGCCGTCGGCACGCTCGCCGACGCCGAGGTCGCCTGGGGTGACGCGGCGACCATCGCCGGCCGGCTCGAGCGGGCGCGAGCGCTCGCCGCCGGACGGGCGACGCTGGCCGAGCGCCGGGCCGAGGCCGAGAACCTGGTCGCGGCGCTCGAGCCGGTCGAGGCGCAGGCGCTCGCCTCGACCGCTGCCGCCGCCGAGGCGGCCGAGCGCGAGACCGCGACCGCAGCCGCCGAGCGGGCGGCGGCCGAGGCGCTCGAGAGCGCTCGAGCCGCGGATCGGATCGCCGCGATCGTCGCCGGGCTCGCGATCGGCGACCCGTGCCCGGTCTGCGGTCGCCCGCTCGAGCGGCTGTCGGACCGTCACGGTGCGCCCGAGCTGAAGGCCGCCGAGTCCTCCCTCGAGCACGCCCGCGTGGCCGCCGCCGAGGCCGCCGCAGCCTGTCGCGCCGCCGAGCGCGCGGCGACGGAGGCGGCCGGCCGGCTCGAGCGCGAGCGCGACCGGATCGCCCACGCCGAGTCCCTGCTCGCCGACGAGGCCGGCCGGCTCGACGAGATCGAGGCGACCCTCGTGGCCGACCTTGGCGGGCGCCTGCCGGACGACCCGATCGCCGAGCTCGACCGACGCGCGACCGAGCTCGGCGTGCTGGCCGCCGACGTCGCGGCGCGTCGCGCAGCGGCGACCGCGGCCGACGAGACCCTCCGAACGATCGACCGACTGCTGGCCGAGGCCCGCGCCCAGCTCTCGACCGAGGGCGCTCGGCTCGATGCCCTGCCCCTCGATGACCTCGTGGCGCGAGCTGCCGCCGCCGGGCTCGAACGCGCCGGAGCCCCGCCTGCCGGGCGTCGTCGAGCGCGGCGGTCGGGCGGTGCCGCCGCCGCCCGCAGCCGCCGCGGCCACCGCGGCCGACGCCGGATCGACGATCGTCGCTGCCACGGCCGTCGCCGAGCTGCGCAGCCGGCTGCCGGTCGACGATCCGCCCGCGCTGGCAACGGCCGCCCTGACGATCGCCGATCGACTCGAGGGACTCGCCGTCAGCTGCTCGACCGCCGTCGTCGCGCGTTCGGCGAGCGAAGGGAGCCTCCTCGACGAGGCGCGCCACGCGGTCGGCGATCTCGCGCCGGACGCCCCCGACCTCGAGCGGCTCGTGACCGCCGTCGAGGCGGCCAACGCGGCTGCGATCGGCGCGGCAGCGGTCGCCGGCCGACGAGCCGCCGACCTCGAGGAGCGGATCATCCGGCGGGGGGAGCTCGAGACGGAGATCGAGGCCCTTCGCGAGCGCGGTGCCCGCTTCAAGCAGCTCGCCCTCGAGCTCCGCCAGGACCGGATCGTGGCCTTCCTCCAGGAGGAGGCGCTGACGACGCTGGCCAGCGCCGGGAGCGTCCATCTCGAGGAGCTGTCGAGCGGGCGCTACCGGCTCGACGTGGTCGACGACGAGTTCCTCGTTGTCGACACCTGGAACGGCGAGGAGCGGCGGAGCGTGAAGACGCTGTCCGGTGGCGAGTCGTTCCTCGCGTCGCTCGGTCTCGCCCTCGCTCTCAGCGAGCAGGTCCCGTCGCTCGCGGCGAGCGCCCGCTCGCGCGTCACGAGCCTGTTCCTCGACGAAGGCTTCGGCACCCTCGACGAGGAGACGCTCCAGGTCGTGATCGGCGCCGTCGAGGTCCTCGGCGGCGAGGATCGGATCGTCGGCGTGGTCACCCACGTCGCCGAGCTCGCCGAGCGCCTGCCGGCCCGGATCGTCGTCGAGAAGTCGCCGCGCGGGAGCACGATCCGCCGGGTCTGACGACGCCGGCCGGCGGCTCGCAGCACGAGGGTCAGCCGGTCGGGAGGGCGATCTCGTCGGGCAGCGGGAACCAGCGCAGCGTCTCGAAGTCGTCGTCGACGACGAGACGCTCGGGCGGCCGTGCCGGAGCCGGTGGGTCGGCCAGGATCCGGCGGGCGTCGGCGAGATAGCCGGCCAGCGCCGACTCCGGCTCGGTCCGGCGGTGCGCCGGATAGGTCAGGAGGCCGCCGTCGTAGCGGATGTCGCGCAGGCTCAGCGGTGGCTCGGCCGTCCCGGCGGCGTGCTGCCAGAGCCCGGTGGCCGGATCGAAGCGGTAGTGGGGGAGGAGCCGCCAGCCGTCGCTGGCGACGAGCTCCACGGCGCCGAGGATGAACTCGAAGACGGGCTCGCTGATGAAGTAGTTGAAGTTGACCCGGACCCAGCCGGGCTTGATCCCCTCGCAGCCACGGCCGATCTCGCGCTCGAACTCGTGGCTCGTGTCGAGGTCGATCCCGAGCAGCCGATGACCGTACGGCCCGGCGCACGAGCAGCCGCCACGCGACTGGATCCCGAACAGGTCGTTGAGCAGCGCGACGACGTAGTTGTGGTGGAGGTAGCGGTGGCCGCCGTGACCCATGCCGCCGCGGCCGGCCTCGGGCATCCGCACCACGAACGACACGATCGACAACCGGTCGAGGGCCGGGTTGCCGAGGATCTCGAGGTTGGGGTGACGCGACCAGCGTGCGATCGCCCGCCGGATGAACGACTCCTCGAGCTCGCGGATCGTCTCGGCGCCGACCGCCTCCTTGAGCCCGAACACGAGCCCGGCCCGGATCGACTCGACGATCGCCGGCGTGCCGCCCTCCTCACGCTGCTCGATGTCGGCCAGGTAGACGTGCTCGGACGGGTTGACATAGGCGACCGTCCCGCCGCCGGGCACCGACGGCACCCGGTTCCGGAACAGCTCGCGCCGTGCGACGAGGACCCCCGGCGTCCCGGGTCCGCCGATGAACTTGTGGGGCGAGATGAAGATCGCGTCCTTGTAGGCGAGCGGATCCTCGCCGTCGAGCGGGCCCATCTCGATCGACACGTAGGGCGCCGCGGCGGCGAAGTCCCAGAACGACAGGGCCCCGTGGCGGTGGAGCAGGATCGAGATCGCCCGGACGTCGCTGATCACCCCGGTCACGTTCGAGGCCGCCGAGAAGGCGCCCATCTTGAGCGGTCGCGGCGCATGGGCGATGAGCTCGGCCTCGAGCCGCCCGAGGTCGATCCGTCCGTCGTGGTCCTCGGGGATCACGACGACGTCGGCCAGCGACTCGCGCCACGGCAGCTCGTTGCTGTGGTGCTCGTACGGCCCGATGAACACGATCGGCCGTTCGCTGGGCGGGATCAGCCGGGCGAGGTCGTAGCGGTCGTCGAGATCGGCCGGCAACCGGATCTCGAGGCAGTCGATGAGCTTGTCGATCGCCCCGGTCGAACCAGAGCCGGCGAAGAGCACGACGTGCTCGTCCGTCCCGCCGACGGCGTCCCGGATGATCCGCCGGGCGTCTTCCCGGAAGCGGGTCGTCTGGAGCCCCGTCCCCGACGACTCGGTGTGGGTGTTGCCGTAGAGCGGCAGGACGGCGTCGCGGATGAAGTCCTCGATGAACCCCAGCGAGCGACCCGAGGCGGTGTAGTCGGCGTAGGTGACCCGGCGCAGCCCGAACGGACCGACGACCGCCTCGTCGTCGCCGATCACGCCGGCGCGGATTCGCTCGATGAGCGCCGAGGGCTCGTCCATGCGCGCCTATCGTAGCCGTCGGCCCGAATGAAGCCGCGAGACCGCGCCGTCGTCTGGACTAGCTTCGGGCCTACCAGTCCAGGAATCTCTTCGAGGCGTGGCGAATCCGGTCGAGGATCACGCGGCCGTCCCCGGCCGGATCGAGGAGGTTCGGCTGGGAGCGGTCGAGCTCGATCGTCGGGTGGATGTCGATCTGAGCGAGGTGCCGGCCGGTGAAGGTCAGCTGGACGATGAGACCCTCATCGGTCTGTTCGGAGCGGGGCAGGTCGAAGATGAAGTCCCCCAACGAGTAGACGACGACACCGTCGCCGATGGCCTCGAGGGCGCCCGCCCAGTGCGGGTGCGAGCCAAGGACGACGTCGGCGCCGGCAGCGATGAGGGCGGCGGCCTGGCGTCTCTGACGCGCCGTGGGACGCGAGGTGTACTCAACGCCCCAGTGCGGCATCACGATGATGACGCCGGCGCCGGCCGCCCGCACCCTCGCGATGTCGGCACGACATAGTCTGAGGTCGAGCGCCGCGGCGCCCGCCCGGGTGCGAGTCGCCCCGGCTGCAGGCAGATCGACGGCGTCATAGGCGAGGATCGCAACCCGGACCCCGGCAACGGTGAACCAGACCGGCTCACGGGCCGCTTCGATGTTCCTGCCCGCGCCCACGGGGAGGACGCCCGCCGCCGTGACGGCACGGATCGTCTGGGCGACCCCGGCCGAGCCGGCGTCGCGGATGTGGTTGTTCGCGAGTGACACAACGTCCACGCCCGCGTTGCGAAGGCCGACCTCGAGGCGCGGGTCGAACGTGAAGACGAGCCCGGTCGGGTGGTACCTGAACCGGTCCGGTGCCGGCCCTTCGTGATTGACGAGGGCGAGGTCGGCGTCCCTGAAGAGCGCCGCCACGGCGCCGGCATCGCCGGTCCGACGCGCCTTGACGGTGCTGAGACCGCCAGTGCAGCAGCTTCGCCGGACGATCTTCGCCGTTCCGCCGTTCCACGGGAAGTCCGGCCCGTCGCCCAGGAGCACGGTTCGGTGGTAGACGGCCCGGTCGTTCATGACGTCGCCGGCCGCGACAAGCGTCCAGGTCCCTGCGGGGTCGAAATCTGGCGCGGCTGCCGACGCCGCCGTATGTCCCGCCCCGAGGACCGTGAGCGGCCACTCCGCGATCGAACGCACGCGGGCGTTCCCGAACAGGGTCCGGCCGTCAACTCCGAGCGCCCGGACGGACGGCCGAACGTCGCCTGCCCGGACGAACCCGAGGGCGTCGCTCCGGCCCTGCACGGCGGCAACGACGGCGCCGGGAGCAGCTTCCAAGACCGCCGGGCCGGTCTCGAGGCCGAGAGTGGCCGCGAGAGCCGCGAGGTCGGGATCCGCGACGACGACCAACCGGAACCGGCGATCCCGACCGGTTAGGGCCGCGCGGACCTGGTCCGTGGACATCGACCGGTCGGGCGACCAGAACCCGACGATCGGGACGACTGCGATTTCGGGGCGCCGGGGCCGCCAGCCGGGCGGTGGCCGGTGCGGACGGTGACGTTGCCCGGGAGACGGGATCGAGCAAGGGAGATGCGAGGCGGCTTGTCGGCTGCGAAGAGGCAGCAGATGGGCGCGAACCACGACGCGTATCGTCGGGGAGCCCCACAGCCACAGACAGCGCGAACGCGACAGTCGCGAGTGCCGCGACCGTCACCACGATCCGCCGGCGGGTCGCGCCCTTGATCGGGCGCTTAATCACCCCGCACCCCAGGCACGACCGGACTCGCCGCGGGCGCCGTCGGACTCAGGTACGCCCGCGCGATGAACCCGAGCGGCGTCACGTGGAGGTCCTCGGTAGAGTAGGCCAGGCCCCAGTCGTAGCCTCCATTGTCCACCCAGCTGAACACCCGACAGGGTAGCGGACAGCCTCAGTGGTGCGGCTCACCGGTAAGGTGGGTCAGCTCGGCTGGGTCACCCGGACGTCGTCGACCTCGACCTCGACGAGGTTGTTCGGTCCGCCGTCGACTGCCTGGAACCGGATGTGGACGGTCTGGCCGGCCCACGGGTCCATCAGGATCGAGGCGCTCCTCCACGTGCCGTCGACGTCGGACGATCCGCCGGGCACGCTCAGGACGGGGGTCTGGGTGCCATCCTCGGCCTCGACGATCGCGCTGAACGCGTCAGCCGAGGTCGACGCCGCGTCGTGGGCGAAGGCGTAGCGGAACGTCAACCGCTGGCCGGTGGTCGACGGCAGCGCAATGCCGGGTGAGCGCACGGTGGTCAGGCCATCGAGGTCGTTCGCGTTGGGTGACGAGCCCGCCCGCCAGCCCGTCACGAGCGCACCGCGACCGGACGGCGTCGTGCCGAGCTGCTTCTTGCCGGCCTTCGTCGTCGGCTCCGGGTTGGCCCGGACGAAGCGCGCGTTCGCAGCCGCGGTATCGGTGCCGTCCGGGTTGACGACCCAGCCCCGGTTCACCTCGAGATCGTCGTCGAAGGCGCCGCACCGGGCGATCCTGACGGCCGCCCCGAGCACGGCGTACGGACAACCCGCCTGCTCCATCAGGTAGAGCACCGCCTCCTTGTTGCGGCCGGTCTCCGGGGCGATCATCGAGGGCCTCGGATAGTCCCTGACCGACAGCTCGAAGGTGTAGGCGAAGATCCGGTACACGCCGTACATGTAGTCCTTGGTCGTGCCGCGGGTGACGTAGAGATCGCTCGCCTGCTCGGGCTTGTAGCCGTTCGTCGCGGCCATGTGCCGGCCGATCCTGGCCAGCGCCGCCTGGTCCTGGGCCGTCATGTCGCCGGGCACGTTGGTCTTCGTGTAGCCGTATGGCCACATCACCAGACGGCCCGTCTCGTGGAAGGCGATCGCCGCCCTGATCTGCTGCCGGCCATCGACCACCCGGCTGGCCAGGAAGTCGCGGACGGCGCGGGTCTCGGGCGCCGAGAATGCGCGTGGGCCGTGGTAGGTGATCGCCCGGGGGTTGGCGCTCGTCCGGCCACCGAGGCCCCACTTGTAGCCGAAGTTGCGGTTGAGATCGGTCCCGATCGCCGTCGTTGCCGGCGTCGGCTGGCGGTTCTTCCGCCAGAAGTGGAACTTCCCGCCCCGGATGTCGTACTCGGCACCGTCGGGGTTCGTCAGGAACAGGATGTAGACCTCGCGGGTGTTGACGATGTTCGTGATCCGCGGGCTGACCCCGTACCCGTCGACGAGCCAATGGAAGATGTGGAGGGTCATCTCGACCCCCATGTGCTCGTCGGAGTGGATCGAGCCGTCGAACATGACCTCCGGCTCGGCCTCGTCGACCAGGACGTTGTCGGAGACCTTGGCCATCCACAGCTCGCGGCCCTTGTAGCTCTTGCCGATCGAGAACACCGACACGATGTCCGGATGGGCAGCGGCAACGGCCGCGATCTCGGTCGTCAGCTCGGTGTAGCTGTGGAAGCCCTCCCAGCCCTTGGGGAACTCCGTCGCGCTCGCGCCGACGGCGCTGCCGGCGGCGATGGTCAGGGCGATGGCGGCCGCGGCGGCGACCTTGATCGGGGCGCGCAGCTGAGTGGGTCATGGCTCGAAGTCTGCGCCGCCCGGGTGCTCGGCGCCAGCCAGCCGGTGGGCCCACGCCGGACCGGTACCTGCGCCAGCCGGTCGCGTCCCGCGCGTGCCGCTCGCTGCGTCCGCCCGTAATCGTCTCGACAGGATCCTCTCAGGAAGATGCCACCATACCGATCGTCGATGGGGCGATCGACCCCACCGAGCGACGCGACATGGCGCGCTGGACGAGGAGGAACGGATGACGGGCGAGACGCGCCGCAACGTGGCCGGGCTGGCCATTGCCATCGTGGTCGCCGGCCTGATCCTGGCCGGCGGCTATGCGATCTGGTATCTGTTCCTCCGCCCGGCCGGACCGGCCGCCGTGGGTTCCACCTCGGTGCCCGTGCCGTCGATCGCGGCCACGGTCTCGCCCTCGACGGCCGCCGGAGCATCACCGTCGAGCGTCGCCGGCAGCTCGTCGGCGCCGGCGACGAGTGGCATCGACGGCACCTGGAAGGTCGACACCTCGATCGCGTCGGCCGCCGACTCGACCCACTCGTTCGTGGGCTACCGGGTCGTCGAGACGCTCGCTTCGATCGGAGGGAACACCGCCGTCGGGCGGACGCCCAACGTCAGCGGCACGATGACGATCTCCGGGTCGACCGTGACCGACGTGACGATCGAAGGCCGACCTGACGGCCCTCGCCAGTGACGACCAGCGGCGCGACGGCCAGCTCGGGCGGCAGGGCATCCAGACGAACCAGTTCCCGACGGCGACGTTCAAGCTGACCTCGCCGATCGACCTCGGCTCGGTGCCGGCCGATGGCCAGGAGATCAGCGTGACGGCCAACGGCCAGCTGACCCTCCACGGCGTGACGAAGGACGTCCAGGTCCCGCTCAAGGCGAAGCTGTCGGGCGACGTCATCGCGGTCACCGGCTCGCTCCCGATCGTCTTCGCGGACTACGGCATCTCGGCTCCCAACTCGTTCGCCGTCGTGTCGATCGAGGATCACGGGATCATGGAGCTGCAGCTCTTCTTCACCAGGGCCTGATCTTGACCGGGCGCTGACGATGGGCACATGGCGGCGTTCGACCAGCTCGACTTCCTGTACGTCCCGAGCGCCGACGTGGCGAGCGACGCGAAGTACTTCACGGACGTGCTCGGCGGTCGGTTGGTCTTCGCCGTCGATGGGATGGGCGCTCGGGTAGCGATGATCGAGCTGACCGAGGGACCGCCGCACGTCCTGCTGACCGACCATCTCGATGACGACCGTCCGATCCTGATCTACCGGGTCGCCAGTCTCGATCGGACCCTGGCCGAGCTCGAGTCACGGGGCTGGAAGCCGGCCGGGCGACTCGAGATCCCGCAGGGTCCGTGCTGCTCGTTCCGAGCGCCCGGCGGCCAGCGCATCGCGCTGTACGAGCGGACCCGGCCCGAGGTCGAGGCTCACTTCGTCGGCCGGCGCGACTTCTGACGGGTACGCTGGAAGCAGGAGGCAGATCATGGCCGACATCGACCTGTTCGAGCGGATCAACTCACTCTCGGCGGAGGAGGAGCGGCTGTACGAGGAGGCCGCCGACGGAAGCGGCCTGGGCACGGCCGAGATCGCCCGGCTCGACGCGATCAAGGTCGAGCTCGACCGCTGCTACGACCTGCTCCACCAGCGCCAGGCCCGGCGGTCCGCGGGTCTCGACCCGGACGAAGCGGAAGCCCGGCCGGCCGACGTCGTGGAGCGCTACCAGCAATAGCTGCCGGCTCAGTCGAGGTGGAAGACCTCGACGAGGCGCCGATGGGACCCGGTATGTGGCTGTCGTCTGCCGGGATCAGCCCGCGGCGACCGGTGTCGCTGCCGCGGCCCGGACCTGCTCCTCGATCCAGCGGTAGGTCGGGCGGAGGCCGTCCTCGAGGTCGATCTTCGGCTCCCAGCCGAGGACCTCGCGCAGCCGGGTGTTGTCCGAGTTGCGCCCCCGGACGCCCTGCGGCCCGTCGATGTGGTTCAGGGTGATCCCGTCCTTGCCCGAGATCGCAATGATGATCCGGGCCAGCTCGTTGATGCTGACCATCCGGTCCGTGCCCAGGTTGAGCGGGTCGCGGTGGTCGGACATCATCAGCCGGTAGATGCCCTCGACGCAGTCGTCGACGTGGCAGAACGAGCGGGTCTGCTCGCCGTCTCCCCAGATGTCGATCGAGCCGCCCGGCTCGACCTTGGCCACCTTCCGGCAGAGGGCCGCCGGGACCTTCTCGCGGCCGCCGTCGTAGGTCCCGTTCGGGCCGTAGATGTTGTGGAAGCGGACGACCCGGGTCTCGATCTTGTGCTCGTCGGTGTAGTAGCGGCACAGGATCTCGGTCATGAGCTTCTCCCAGCCGTAGGCGTCCTGGGGCTGGGCCGGGTAGGCGTCCTCCTCGCGCAGCGGCTTGACGTCGGCCTCGGTCTGGAGGTACTCGGGGTAGACGCACGCCGACGAGCTGTAGAGGTAGCGCTTGACGCCGTGCTGGCGGGCGCCCTCGATCGTGTGCAGGTTGATCAGCGAGTTGTTGTAGAGGATCGTGGCGTGGTTGGCCGAGATGAACCCCATCCCGCCCATGTCGGCCGCCAGGGCGTAGACATGATCGACGCCGCGGGTGGCGTCGAGCGCCTCCTCGCGCAGCCGCAGGTCGCGCAGCTCGAACTCGTCGGCATCGATCGGGGTGTACTCGGGCTCCTTGAGGTCGACGCCGCGCACCCAGTAACCGCGCTGCTTGAGGTAGGTCACCAGGTGATGGCCGATGAACCCACCGGCGCCGGTCACGAGTACTCGCTCCACGATCAGATCTCCTCCGCTCGACCGTCACCCGACGATCGTCGCCATGCCGCGTTGTCGAGGAACGTCCGGGTCTCCGCGCGCGCCGCGGAACCGACCCGGAACGAACCGTGTTGATCCTGACCGATCCGGTGCCCTGTCGGCCATCCCCAGGACGATAGTACCGGTGAATCCTGTCAACACCCCAGCAGCCGGCGCGGTTGGCCGGGATGGATCGGTGCCCGTATGATGCCGCGGCGCCGCGAAACGCGTCGCCTGTGCCGGATCGACGCCGCGCGACCGGACCTGATCGGAGCACGACCGCAGCCGGATGCGAGGAGCGTCCCCTGAGCTCATCCCAGCCGGACCTGGCCAGGGTCCACCCACGGCTCGAGGCGCTGTTCGTGGCGCTCGAGGACTCGAGGATCGAGTGGTGCCTGCTGCGCGGCGAATCCGAGCTCGACGGCCGGCCCGGCGACGTCGACATTCTCGTCGCCCCGGGCGATCTCGGCCGACTCGGCCTCGTCGCCCGTGACCTCGGGTACGCCCGACTGCCGTCCGCCGGCTACGGCTCGCACGAGTTCAGGGTCGCCTACGACGAGCCGACCGACCGCTGGCTCAAGCTCGACCTGGTGACCGAGCTCGCCTTCGGGACCGCCTTCGCATTCCGCCTCCCGGAGACCGTGACCGCGGCCTGCCTTGCCCGACGCCGACCCGTTGGCTCCGCCTTCGTCCTCGATCCCGCCGACGGGTTCTGGACGCTCCTGCTCCACGGACTGGTCGACAAGGCGGCCATCGACGGGGCCACCCGGGGACGGCTCGAGGAGCTGGCACCGGCGGGGCGAACGGGCGGACCGGTCGCGGCCGCGCTCGCCCCGCTCCTGCCGGCCGGCTGGTCGCTCGGCCGCGTCGTCGACGCCGTCACGAGCGGCGGGTGGGCGGATCTCGACCGGCTCGGTCGCGGATTGACGACCTCCTGGCGGCGGCGCCATCCGGTCGACAGCCTCGTCCGGCGGGCGACCGGGCCGATCCGGCTGCGGGCCGGTCGACTCGCTCGCCTGCGCCGCCCGCGCGGGCTCGGGCTGGTGCTGGTGGGCGCTCCGGTCCTGACGGCCGGGCTGGCGACCCAGGTCGGACGGGCCGTTCCGCTGCCCGTCCGGATGCCGACCCTGCCACCCGCCGGTCGGTCGCCCGGGCGGAGCCTCCGCGACCGGTTGAAGCTCGGGCAGTGCCTGCTGATCTTCCGGGCAGGGGCGCTCGACGACCTGCCGATCGGCTGGATGCGTGGCGAGGGCGTCGGGCGCAGCAGGCTGGCCGACGCGCTATCCTCGCCGGCACCGGACCTCGTCATCGTCCTCGGCACGGCAGCGCTGCCGGCGCAGAGCGGGGCGGCAGACGCGGTCGGTTCGTCGGACCGGTCCGACCTGCGGACCGTCGACGCCTCGGTCTCTGAGGAGCGGCTGGGGCGGATCGTCGCCGGACTCGTCTGGGAGCGCCTGGCCGAGCGCTGGAATGCCCTCGAGGGGCAATCGACCGGATCAAGCTGAGGAGCGTGCGTTGCGAATCCTGGTCTGTGCTTCGGATGTGCCGTTCTCGCCGACCAACACCGGCTACCGCCGCCAGCTGATGGGCCTCATCCCGGAGCTCAGCAAGCGCAACGAGGTCCGCCTGATCGGCCTCCAGATGCCCGACCAGACCGCCCCACGGCAGGTCAACCCGCAGATCCGGGTGGTGCGCTACGACAAGCCCGGGATCCTCGGCAACGCCTGGGACACCCTGACCGCCACGATCTCGGGTCGTCCGCTCCGCGCAGCCCGGTTTGCCAGCCTTCTCCGCCCCGTCGCTGCGCGAGGAGCTGGCCAGCTTCAAGCCGGACGTCGTCCACGTCGGACCGGGCAAGCTGGCCGGCCTCCACGACGACCTGAACGGCCTGCCGGGGGTCCTCGGCGTCATGGACACCTGGCACCTCAACGTGATCGCCCGGTCCGAGGCGTCGAGCGGCCTGCGGCGGGCGGTCCTCCACGCGGACGTCGCCCGGATCAGCCGGTTCGAAGCGACCTGGTATCGGCCCTGGGACCGGGTCGTCCCGAGCAACCAGGACGACCTCGAGACGATGCTCGCGCTCGACCCGAGCCTCCGGATGACGCTCATCCCGATCGGCTTCGACGCCAGCGCCTATGCCCCGGACCCGACGGCCACCCGCGACCCGAACCTGATCGTCTTCCACGGCGCGATGGGCTACGCCCCGAACGTCGAGGCGGCCGACTTCCTGGCCCGCGAGATCCTGCCGCTCGTCCGGGCGGAGGTGCCGGAGGCTCGCCTGGCGCTGGTCGGGCGCGATCCCTCGCCGCGGGTGACGGCGCTCGCCGAGCTCCCCGGCGTCGAGGTGACCGGCGGCGTGGACGACATGCGCGCCTGGCTGACCGGAAGCAGCGTCTGGGTCGGGCCGTTCCTCAACGGGACCGGGATCAAGACGAAGCTGCTCGAGGCGATGGCGACCGACCTGCCGTGTGTCGTCACCGCCATCGGCGGACGGGGCCTCGCGCTCGACTCCGGAGCCTTCCTGGTCGGTGAGACGGCCGCCGAGCTGGCCGCCCAGATCGTGGGGCTGCTGCGCGATCCGGCTCGTGCCGCGGCGCTCGGCAAGGCCGGCGGCGACTACGTCCGGGCGGGCTACGACTGGCCGGTCGTCGGGGCGGCCTTCGAACGGCTCTACCAGGAGGTCATCGACGAGAAGCACGCGGGACGAGCCGACGGCTGACGTCGATCCGCCCGCTGCACCCGGGTCGGTCGGGCCCGCGGTCCGGGTCGCTGCGCTGCCCGACCTCGGTCCGGGCGAGAACGCCCGCGACTCGGCGAGCGGAGCGATCTGGAGCTATGCGCTGCCCGCTCGGGACCTCGGGACGATCCTCGCCCTCGGCCGGCCGACCCATGCCTCTGTGACCGCGCTGAGCCAGATCGCGCGGGGCCGGCTGGTCGTGACCGACGAGCCCGGCGGGCCGCCATGGTCGATGGCCGACGGCAGCGTCGATCTCGTCGCGGCGGTCGATCGGGCCTGGTCCGAGCGGGTGGTGACGGACCCGGACGTCGCCGCCGAGGTCGAGCGCGTCCTGGCCCCCGGCGGCTGCCTGTTCGTCCGGCTCGGCCCGGGCGGGTCAGCCGCTAGGTCGGCGCAGCCGGAACTGCCGGCCGGCGTGACCGACCGCGACGTCCTGTGGCTCGGCCTGCGCGACGGAGAGATCCGGGCGGTCGTGCCGGCCGCGGACCGGGCGTTGGTCGGGCTCGTGACCGCACGCTGGAACGACGACCTCGCGGTCCGCTCCCGGCTCCGCCGGATCGTCAGGCGGCTGCGTGGTCGTCCGTCGACGGATCTCGAGATCGAGAGCGGAGCACTTCGCCTGCCGGCGAGGGCCGGACCCATCGACCGGCCGCCGGCCTACGTCCGGTCGGCCGCGGCGGCCGCGGGGCTGGACGTCGACGGTCATCGCTGGGCGCTGTTCGACCCCGGCTCGTATGGCACGAAGAAGATCCTGCTGTTCCTCGTCGCACCCGGACGCGACCACCCGGAGCTCGTCGTCAAGCTCGTCCGCGACGGGCGGTTCAACGCCCGTCTCGAGGCGGCCTGGGAGGCCCTGCGCTGACCTCGGGTCCCGGGCGCCCGAGCTCAGGGGGCTCGGTCCTCGACCGCTCTTCCTGGGGCACCATGCCGGTCTCGCCCTGATGGCCGAGTCGGTCGTGGACGGAGCACCGCTCAAGGCTCGCCTCGGCGACGACCCGAGCGATCCGCTGATCGGCACCGTCGTCGACCGGCTGGTCTCGCTCGGGATCGCGACGGCCGACTCGTCGACGCTGACGCCGGCCGAGGTGGCCGCCGAGCTCGGTACGATGATCGAGCGCTACGCGGCGATCTACCGCCCGTCGTCCGCCGAGCGCCAGGCCCTGGCGGCGGCCGTCGACCGGATCGGCCGGTCCGGGCGTCCGTTCCCGCTCGTCCTCCAGCACGGGGACGCGGGCACCTGGAACGTCCTCGTCGGCGACGATGGAGAGCCGACGCTCATCGACTGGGAGGCGGCGGTGCCGCGCGGGATGCCGCTCTGGGACCTGTTCTACTTCGTCCGCAGCGCGGCGGTCGGCGTCGCCCGCCGGACGGGGCATCGAAACGCGCTGGCGGGCGTGGAGCACGAGCTGTTCGAGGCGGGCCCGCTGTCGGATCGGCTCGTCGCTGCGGTCGCCCGGTACGGTGCGGGTACCGGGCTCGACGGCGACCTCGTCGAGCCGCTCTTCCAGCTGTGCTGGATGCACCGCGCGCTGAAGGCGTCGAGCACGCTGCCGCCCGCCCAGCTCGCGCGCGGCCACTACCGGCGCCTGCTCTGGAGGTCGATCGAGCGGCGCGACGCTCCGGGATTGCGCCGGCTGTTCGGCGCCGTGGAGCCGAGCGCCGACTGACGCCGCGCGCTGACCGAGAGCTGGGGCGCCGACGGCCAGATCAGACCCCGAGCGAAGTCAGGACGGGGCCGACGTTCGTGGCCAGCCAGCGCTCGTCGGACGCCCGGTTCGGGAGGCGAGCGAGGGTCGCGTTGACCTCGGCCGCCCACCACGCCAGACCGGCCAGCTCGATCGAGCGGGCCGTCGGCTCGATCCCGGCGGCCGGCCAGTAGTCGGCCGCCGCGACCCGGAACTCGGTCGAGTCCCACGGCCTGGCCAGGAAGGCCGGACCGAGCTGGACGCGGTCGCGCCCGCGCAGGTCGACCGCGACGAGCTGGAGCAGGTCGCTGCCGGCGACCCCGGCCGGATGGGCCGCGTCCCAGTCGACGAACCCCGTCAGTCGGCCGCGATCGACGAGCAGGTTGCCGGTCCACAGGTCGCCGTGGCGGAGGATCGCCGGCAGGCCGACCGTCTCGGTCGCGACCCGTTCGGCCAGCCGAACGACCCGCTCCGCATGGCGTGGCAGGCTGGCCGCGATCCCCGCCAGGTCGTCACCGAGGGCGAGCGGCGGTCCGTCGGCGCGCGGGAAGGCCGCGAGCGCCCTGGCGACCTGGCGGGCGAGTGCGGGGCTCGATCGCGCCGGCCGCCGGCCGGGCAGGACGGTCTCGATCGTCCAGGAGGCTCCGGCCGTCGTCCCGTGTCCGAGCGATCTGGGTGCCAGTGGGACGCGCAGCGCCGCGAGCAGCTCGAGGGTCGCGGCCAGTCGCCCGGGGTCCCCCGGCGTGCCCGTCTGGGCGAGCCGGAGGAGGCCCGCCGCGCCATCCGCATCGACCCGGGCGACGAGGGTCCCACCCGAGCCGAACCGAAGAGCGCGGCACGCTGAGGCGACTGGCGGCGGCGCTCAGCGCAGCGTCGAGCACGCGCTCGACGGGCGGACCGGACTGGAGCTCGACGAGGGCCCCGGCCCGGATGGCCGAGCGGAGGTCCCGCCGGAGCCCCGCGGACAGCCGACCGGCCGGGAGCCGATGGACGGCTCCGAGCCGAAATCCGGCCGGCAGCCGGCGGGGGAGTCGGCGGAGCGCGCGCTCGCGCGCCACGGCGGACCGGACGGCTTGCGCGGCCGACGCGGCCGTATCCGGAGCCCGGCCCCAGACGACGACGTCGAGCTCCGACGCCGACGCCGGCAGCTCGAGCGCCCAGCCCGGTCCCGCCTCGACCAGGCTGCCGCGCCGGGCCGGGTCGGCGGGCATGAACGGGAACGCCATCCTGGCCAGGGCGGGGCCGTCAGGCATCGTGGCCGCCACGGCGCCGGACGATCCGCGCCCAGATCAGCGCGGTGACGGTCCGCCGGACCGCCGAAGCGTCGGCCGAGGCGTCCACCACGGCTCCGTCGCGAGCGGTCCGAGCCAGCTCGGCATAGCGCTCCCGCTGGGCCGCGATGACCTCGGCCGGATGCTCGTCGCGACGTCCGAGCAGCACCTCGACCGGGGCGTCGAGGACGATCGTCAGGTCGGGTGCCGGGAGTGCCCTCGCCAGCAGCCCCCGGCGCAGGCGGGTCCGCCGGCCGGCCCCGGCCGGCAACGGCAGTCGCGCGTCCGACGCGTAGCGGTCGAACAGCACGAGGCGGCCCCGCGACCGCTGCCAGGTCGCATCGAGTCCCAGCCGCCACAGCCGCAGGAGCAGGGCGATCGTCCCCAGCGCCGGCAGCCGGAAGCGGCGCCGGTCGGCCGGGTAGAGGCCGGCGTAGAGGAGCGTGGTCGGCAGGATGAACGCGCGGGCCAGGTCGGCGGTCAAGGTCGACTTGCCGGAACCATCCGGGCCGAGGACCGCCACGATGAGCCCGGGTGCTCGCCGATCCCGTGCGCCCCCGGCCCCCGGCGTCGGGTCCGGTCGGCTCCAGCCGGAGCCGGAGCCACTGGTCGTCCGCCGGGTCGTACGCGGCGAACAGCCGGCTGCCCGCCGGGTCCCGGCCGACCTCGGCGAACCCGAGCGGCGCAAGCACTGGGCGAACGGCGGCCCAGGGCCGGCCGGCGACGGCCAGCGTGGCAGCCGCGGCATCGACTGGATCGGGCGTCGCCTGGGTGGCCGCCAGGAGCCCTGCGGCGCGAAGGCGGGCGATGGCCTCGGCCAGGGAAGGGGGCGAGGGGGGACCGGCGGCATCCACCGCGACAACCTACTCGATGGCGCTCGGCAACGCTCAGTGGTTCATCGCTGTGCCGTGGGGGGCCGTGCCCGGCTTCACCCGTTTCGGAGGATGCGCGGCGGTCCGCCAGCGGCTTTGATGAGCAGGCGTGGAGGGCGCGGCCGGCCAGGAGGCTCGGCCCCGGTCGCCCCTGCGGAGGGAGTTGACACATGTGCCTGTTCGCGCTGCTGGCCGGGTTCTTCCCCCGGATCGCGTTCGCCGTCTACTGGATCGCCCGGCCGAACGTCGTCGACTCGGTCTTCGGGACTCTCATCTGGCCGTTGCTCGGCCTGATCTTCCTGCCGTTCACCACGCTGATGTACACGATCCTGGCCGCGAACACCCCGGGCAACGGGCTCAGCGGGGCCGACTGGATCTGGGTCTTGATCGCCTTCGCCCTCGACGTCGGCCACTACGGCTACAGCGCCTACGGCAACCGCGACCGGATCCCGGGCATGGGTGGTGACTCGACCTCGTACTGAGCCGGCCGGCCCCCGGGCCCGGATGGCGCCAGGGGGACGCTGCTAGCCTTTGGTCATGACGAATCGGCGCCTGCCGCGCTGGGCTGAGCTGCGCCCGTACCTCCGGACGCAGCCGGTCCAGTGGTCGTTCGTCGATCGTCGCCTGGCCGGGGCCGCCTCGATCGCGGACCTGCGCAGGATCGCCCGCCGGCACACGCCCCGGGCGGCGTTCGACTACGTCGACGGCGCGGCGGAGACCGAGACGAGTCTCCTCCGGCGCGCGATGCGTTCCGGCGGGTCGAGTTCGTCCCGAGCGTCCTGCGCGACGTGTCGAAGGTCGACCCGTCGACGACGATCCTCGGCCGGCCGGCGGCGCTGCCGCTCGTGTTCGCCCCGACCGGCTTCACCCGGTTCATGAACCACGAGGGCGAGCCGGCGGTCGCCCGGGTGGCCGAGCGGGTCGGCATCCCGTACGCCCTCTCGACGATGGGCACGACCTCGCCCGAGGACCTGGCCGCCGCGGCCCCGGCGGCCGAGAAGTGGTTCCAGCTCTACCTCTGGCAGGACCGCGGCCCGGGCCGGGACCTCATCGCCCGGGCGGATGCGGCCGGCTACTCGGCGCTGATGCTGACCGTCGACACGCCGGTCGCCGGGGCGCGCCTGCGCGACGTCCGCAACGGCCTCACGATCCCGCCGACGCTCACCGTCAAGACGCTCGCCGACATGACCCTCCACCCTGGCTGGTGGTTCAACCTGCTGACGACCGAGCCACTCACGTTCGCCTCGCTCGACCGCTGGAACGGGACGGTCGCCGAGCTCATCGACCGGGTCTTCGACCCGTCGGTCACGCTGGACGACCTCGCCTGGCTCCGGGAGACCTGGTCGAGGCCGCTCATCGTCAAGGGGATCCAGTCCGTCGAGGATGCCACTGCCGTCGTCGATCGCGGCGCCGACGCGATCGTCGTGTCGAACCACGGCGGTCGCCAGCTCGACCGCTCTCCGACGCCGATCGAGCAGCTGCCGGCGATCGTCGCTGCGGTCGGCGATCGAGCCGAGGTCTATCTCGACGGCGGAGTCCTCAGCGGTGGCGATGTCGTCGCCGCCGTGGCGACCGGCGCCCGGGCGGTCCTCGTCGGACGCGCCTACCTGTACGGGCTGATGGCCGGTGGCGAGCGCGGCGTCCAGCGCTCGGCCGACATCCTGCGCAAGGAGATCGTCCGGACCCTCCAGCTGCTCGGCGTCAGCCGGATCGCCGACCTCGGCCCGGAGCGGGTCCGCTTCCGCGAGCGCTGACCGACCGGGCCCGGCCGGCGCCGTGGTCGCCGCGAGCGTCCGGGCAGGCCCGTGTCGCGGCTAGACCGCCAGGGTCATGACCCGGTCGGGCCGGAGCAGGAACGGCGGGAGGAACGCCGGGATGTTCGAGAACGGCAGCACGTCCGGATGAAGGACGATCCCGAGGGCGTCGTTCATGAACCGGCGTCGAGCCTGGATGCGCTCCCAGGCGTCGGGGTAGCTCGCCGCGAACGCCGCCCGGAGCGACGCGTCGGCGAGGGCCAGTCCGTCCTCGATGTTCGTCGTGAAGTAGTCGGTCCCGGTGGCCGGGATGATGTCGACCTGGAGGACCATGCCGGACCGCAGCTCGATCGTCGATCGCGGTCCGATCGGCGAGTTGACCCACTCGTCGAGGTGGAGCTGGTGACCCGGGTTGAGGAAGATGCCGAAGAACCGGTCGCCGAGGCGGCGATCGACGATCTCCTGGAGCGCGCCGCCGGTCTGGCCGACGTGGAGCGCCTCATACCACTCGGCGACCGCCGCGAAGTACGGTCCGACGAGCCGCTCGACGTAGTCGCGGATCCCGGCCGGGAGCTCCGCGCCGTCCTCGACGACGAACCCGGCCCGGCAGGTGAGCGCGCCCCAGATGCCGAACGCGGCCGTGAACGGGTCGCCCCGCTCGATCCGGCGGTCGCCCGGGCTGAGCAGCCCGAGCCGTGCCCGTGGCCCCGCGGTCAGCATGAGGTGGCAGGAGAGCGGAGCGCCGTTCCACTCGAGCAGTCGGACCGCCTCGTACTCGCGCAGCCCGGGTCGGAGCCCGACCAGCAGCCGCCGGACGCCGTGCGACGTCCGGCAGGACGCGTACTCGAAGGCCGCCAGCTGGTCGACGTCGTTGATGACCCGCAGCCCGTCGGCCGCGTCGATCAGCAGGTCGTTGGCGTTCTCGACGGTGCCGCCCGGCCCGACCGACCGGCGCAGCTCGTCGACGACGAACGCCGGGACCTCGATCGTCGCGCGGCTGGCGTAGCTCTTCCAGCCGATGACGCCGACCCGGGCGCCCGGCCGGACGCCCTCGCCCTCGAGGATGTCCGCGAGTGGCCGCGAGCGATCCCGCGGCTGGCTCGGCAGGCTCAGGTCCTGGAACAGCTCCCGGCGCATCGGGAGCGGCGCCGCGCCGGCCATCCCGTAGCACTCGTTGCCGACGAGGATGACCGGCTGGCCGGTCGGGCCCAGGATGAGCAGGGCCTCCTCGAAGCGCGGGTCGAACCCGGTCAGGAAGGCCATGTTCGCGCTGTGCTCACGGTCGGCGTAGACGACCAGCCGGTCGTAGCCACGGGCGTCCGCGCGCTCGCGCAACGCCTCGACGCGGGCGTCGTAGGCGGCCGCCGGTATCTCGGGCATCGTCTCCGGCAGCCCGAAGTCGGGCAGCCGGACCTCGGCCAGTCGCGGGGTCGCCGATCGCGCCGTGGTCATCCGTCCCTCTCGGTCAGCTGGCGGGCGGCAGCCATTGGCGCGGCGCGCTCGCCCCTCGCTCGATCTCGACGAACTGGTTGGCCGCCACGCGCTGCCATGGCCCGGTCTCGCCGTCCGGCCACTGTACGCGGACCTCGACCTCGTCCGCCGAGCCGAGCCCGAAGTGGGTCCAGCCGAGCTGCCCGCCGACGTGCCCGCCGCCGACCGTGAGCTCTCGCTGGAGCGTGGCGTCGCCGGCCTTGACCTCGATCCAGGACCCGATCGCATCGGGATTCGGATCGGGCTCCGAGAGCTTGAGCGCGAGCCAGTTGCCCATCGCGGCCGGACGCGCGGCGTCGCCCGAACCGACGTTGCGCCACAGCTTGACCGGGTCCCCGTAGTTCAGCTCGACGAGATCGAGCAGCCCGTCGAGGTTGAAGTCGACGAGCGCCGCTCCGCGGCCGCGCCCATAGCTCAGCGTCCCGGCCGCCTCGGCGGCCTCGGTGAACGTCCCGTCCGGCTGGCCGAGGAGCAGGTTGCTCGGATCCTTCGTGGCGTAGTCGGGCTGGGCCGAGACGTTGCCCTTCGAGATGAACAGGTCGATGAACCCGTCGTTGTTGACATCCTCGAACTCGGGGTGCCATGCCGTCGAGGGCAGGATGTCGCCGCCGGCGAACGGGCGCGTGGCCGTGACCCCACGCTTGAGCGCGATGTCGCCATAGGTCGGCCGGCCCGGACCCTCGAACCAGGGTCTGCAGCTTGTTGTCGCCCTGGCTGGTCAGGAACACGTCCGGGTAGCCGTCGCCGGTGACGTCCTGGCTGGCGATCCCCATGCCCCAGATCTGCATCGGCAGCCAGCCGTCGGCGTCGGTGTAGGCGCGCGGCGGCTGTCCTTGCGCCACCTTCCAGAGCTGTTCCTCGCCGTCGACGTAGTAGTGCCGGTCGTTGCTGACCCGGAGGTCCCGGCGGCCGCTCCGACTCCAGTCGCTGAACAGCATCGACAGCGTGCAGTAGCCGGGCGTCAGCGCGAGCGCCGGCGCGTAGCCGGTGCCCGCGGCGTTGGGCCGGATGAGCTCATTGTCGGCGCAGTTACCGCTCGGCTGGCCCGCCGCGTCGAGGCGAACGTAGTTGCCGACGGCGAGGGTCGGCAGCCTCGCGCCGCCCTCCCAGGTAGCGCTGAACGCGGTCGACCAGGCGTCTCCGCCGTCGAACGACCAGGCCTCGTTGGCTCGTTCGAAGCGACAGTTGCCGAGACCGCGCAGGAGGACGTTGCCGCCGACCCGGAGCACCGCCAGGTCGACCTGTCCGTCACCATCGACGTCGAGCGGGTAGGCGCCGGTGACCGCGCTGAGATCCGTCGCCGGATCGGCGATCCGGCTGAAGCGCAGGGCTCCGCCGGTCGGACTGTCGTTCCGATACAGCGCGGCCGGGTGGCTGCCGCCGGCAAGGTAGACCTCGGGCTTCCCGTCGGAGTTGCAGTCGAACGTCGCCAGGCCGCCGCCGACGGCGTAGACGAAGTCGCCGTCATACACCTGATCGATGCCGGCGGCGGCCGCTTCCTCGACGAAGTGCGGTGGCCCGAAAGCGGCGTTCCCACCCAGCCGGGTCAGGGCAAGCCCACCGGCGGCCCCGACGACAAGAGCGATCAGGGCAAGGCCGCCGACCAGCCCGACGGTCCTGCGGCTCACGGGATCACCGGTCCGCGGTCGTCACGAGCCACGGTCCGGGCGTGTCACTGGTCGGCCGTCCCCGCCACCGGCCCTGGCCGTCGCGCCCAGGCGACGGCGATCCGGCCCTTCGATCGGCGCGTCACCGTGCCTCCTCCTTCGCTCGCGGCCGAGATGGTACCGCGACTTGGCGCGGATCGACTCCGAGGACCTCGACCCGGCCCGACGACCCGTGGTCCGGCCCGCGGCTTGACACGGCCGGGCGCGATGGAACAGTCTGGCATCGACATTTGAACAAGAGGAACACAAACCCGGTGACGATCGGTCGAGACGAGCTCGGGCAGCGCAGCGAGACGGTTCGCCGGGCGAACCTGAGCGCGATCCTCCGCGAGCTCCACGCGCGGGGCCCGTTGTCGCGCTCCGAGCTCGTTGCCCGGACCGGACTGACCCGGAGCGCGATCCGTGGCCTGATCGGCGAGCTGGTCGCTGCCGACCTGGTCTCGGAGGAACGGGCGGCGCCGCTGGGCACGCCGGGTCGCCCGTCGCCGGTGGTCCGTCCGAACCCGGAGGACGCCGCGGTCCTTGCCCTGGAGATCGCGGTCGACTCGCTGGCGGTCGGGCTGGTCGGCCTGGGCGGCGAGATCCTCGAACGGGTTCGGGTCGACCGGCCGAAGGAGCACATCTCGGTCGAGGACGTCGTCGCCGACCTGGTCGAGCTCGTCACGCTGGTCCGAGCCCGTCGACCGAACGTCGATCCCCTCGTCGGGATCGGCGTCGCGATCGTCGGGGTCGTCCGGCGGACCGACGGGCTCGTGTCGATGGCCCCGAACCTCGGTTGGCGGGACGTCCCGCTCGGGGAGCGCCTGGGGCTCGCGCTGGGTGATTCCGTGCCGATCGCGGTCGCCAACGACGCGGATCTCGGGGCGCTGGCCGAGGTTCGGCGAGGTGCGGCCCGGGGAGCCGATCACGTCCTGTTCATCTCGGCCGAGGTCGGGGTGGGCGGTGGGCTCATCGTCGACGGTGACCCGCTCCCGAGCGTTGCGGGCTACGCGGGCGAGGTCGGTCACATCCCCGTCAATCCCGCCGGCCTGTCCTGCCGTTGCGGCTCGGTCGGCTGCTGGGAGACGGAGGTCGGGGCGGATGCCCTGCTCCGCCGCGCCGGCCATCAGCCGGGCGGCGGCCGGCGCGAGCTCGACGCTGTCCTGCGTGAGGCGGAATCGGGCTCGCCGGTCGCGCTCGGCGCGCTCGACGAGGTCGGACGCTGGATCGGCTTCGGACTCGCCGGGCTGGTCAACATCTTCAACCCGCGGCTCATCGTCCTCGGCGGGCTCTTTGGCCGGATCCATCCGTTCGTCGAGGACACGCTCGAGGCGGAGCTGGACCGGCTCGCGCTCGAAGGGCCGCGCCGGCTCGTTCGGGTCGTCCCGGCCAGTCTCGGGGTCGATGCCCCGTTGCTCGGCGCGGCCGAATTCGCGTTCGAGCCGCTTCTCGGCGACCCGGCGCTCTGGCTTCGGCGCAGCGACGTGCTGGCCGAGCGGGCGAGCGCCTGAACGTGAATCGATCGGTGTGGCCCGTCGTGCGTATCCGCCGGAGGACGGTCGCGACCGGGCACCATCGTCCGAATTCCATCGGAACAAGGCTGTGGAGGTGTTAGCCTAGCGCGGACAATTCTCGCGACACACCGGGGATTGCATCGAGGAGGAGTAAGACACATGGTCAACCGCAGAGTTGCGGCATTCGTAGCGACCGCCGCCATCCTGATGGCGGCCTGCTCGAGCACCGGCTCGAGCTCGGCACCCAGCGCGGGAGCCTCCGGTGGAGCCGGCTCAGCCGCCGGCTGCAAGGTCGGCGTCTCCTGGAACAACTACCAGGAGGAGCGCTGGGCGAAGTGGGATGAGCCTGCCATCAAGGCGGCGCTCGCCGCGGCCGGCGCCGAGTACATCTCGAACGACGCGAAGTCGTCGGCGGCGACCCAGGCGACCAACATCGACCAGCTCATCTCGCAGGGCGCCAAGGTCCTGATCGTGCTCGCCCAGGACGGCACGGCGATCAAGCCTTCAGTCGCCAGTGCGGCCTCGCAGGGGGTCCCGGTCATCGCCTATGACCGCCTCATCGAGGATCCGAAGGCGCTCTACATCACGTTCAACAACAAGGAAGTCGGCAAGATGCAGGCCGACGCGGTGTTCAAGGCCATGCCCAAGGGCAACTACGTGATCATCAAGGGCAACAAGGCCGACGCGAACGCCGACTTCCTGCGCTCCGGCATGGACGAGATCATCAAGCCCGCGGTCGATTCCGGCGACATCAAGATCGTCGGCGAGACCTATACCGACAACTGGAAGCCCGCCCTCGCCCAGACCGAGATGGAGCAGTTCCTGACCGCCAACGCCAACAAGGTCGACGCGGTCCTGTCCGAGAACGACGGCATGGCCGGCGGCGTGATCGCGGCCCTCAAGGCCCAGGGTCTCGCCGGCAAGGTCCCGGTCTCCGGTCAGGACGGCGACGCGGCCGCGCTTAACAACGTCGCGCTGGGCAACCAGACCGTCGACGTTTGGAAGGACTCCCGCCTGCTCGGCAAGGCTGCCGGCGAGGCCGCCGTCCAGCTCTGCAACAAGGTCACTGTCGACAAGATCACGGGCGCTGCGCCGTTCACCACCCCTGGTGGGAACTCGCTGAGCTCGATCCTGTTGACCCCCCAGCCGATCAGCAAGGACAACCTCAACGTGGTCCTCGACGCCGGCTGGATCACCAAGGACAAGCTCTGCGCGGGTGTCGACGCCGCCAAGGCCCCGGCCGCCTGCAAGTAGCCTTCTGCACCACTTCGTGAACGACGCGCCCTGCGCTCGCGGCAACACCGCGGCGCAGGGCGCTCCCAATTCCAGGGCCTAAGCGCGAGGCGTAACGATGGCTGAGGCGTACACCGTCCCGAAGGACGCCCCCAGCGAGCAGCCGACCCGCTCGCTGCGCTCGCTCCTCCTGTCGCTGGAGGTCGACACGCGCCTTCTGGGCCTTCTGGCCGCGATGGTGGTCGTCTGGATCGCGTTCAATATCATGTCTGGCGGCCTGTTCCTCACGCCGCGCAACCTCTGGAACCTGTCCGTTCAGAGCGCCTCGGTCGGGATCATGGCGACCGGCATGGTGCTCGTCATCGTGTCGCGCAACATCGACCTGTCGGTCGGATCGGTCCTCACGTTCACCGCGATGACGATGGCGATGATCCAGACCGAGTGGCTCCCGGACCTCCTCGGCGTCAGCGTGAACGCGCCGTACGTCTGGGTGGTCGCGCTGGCCCTTGGCCTGCTCGTTGGAGCCGCGATCGGGACCCTCCAGGGGTTCATCATCGCCTACGTCGGGGTGCCGTCATTCATCGTCACCCTCGGCGGCCTGCTCATCTGGGCCGGCTTGGCCTTCGAGGAGGCGTCGGGCCGGACGATCTCACCGCTCGCCACGACGTTCCAGCTGTTCGGCGGGGGGCCCGTCGGCTCGCTCGGCGAGGCGGCCAGCTGGGGGGTCGGCATCCTGGCCTGCGTCGGAATCATCTACTCGCTCATCGCGAGTCGCCGGCGACGGCGGCGCTATGGGTTCCAGGTTCGGCCGATGTGGGCCGAGGGGGTCCTGGTGGTGGTCGGCTGCGGCGCGGTCCTCGGGGCGGTCTGGGTCGCCAACAACTACTTCTGGCCGGAGGCACTTGCGCAGCAATACGGCAAGGGCCCGAATACCCCGGTCGGGATCGCCAACCCGGTTCTCATCCTCATCGTCGTCGCCATGGTCATGACCTTCCTCGCGACCCGCCGGCGGTTCGGGCGCTACGTCTTCGCGATCGGCGGAAACCCGGAGGCCGCTGAGCTGGGCGGCATCAACACCCGTCGGACGATCATGCTGACCTTCACGATCATGGGGACGCTGGCCGCCGTCAGCGGCGTCGTTCTCAGCGCCAGGCTGAACGCGGCCGTCACTGGACTCGGGGTCCAGAGCGAGCTCTACGTCATCGCCGCGGCCGTCATCGGCGGGACGTCGTTCGCCGGTGGTATCGGGACGATCCCGGGCGCGGTTCTCGGTGCCGTGGTGATGCAGTCGCTCCAGTCGGGCATGGTCCTGCTCAAGGTCGACTCTCCGATCCAGGACATCGTCGTCGGCGTCGTCCTGGTCGCCGCGGTCGGCGCCGACACCGCCCTGCGCCGGCGGTCACGCTGAATGGACGGGAGGACACCACGATGGGCATGATCGAACCCTCCATTCCGGCTGACGGCACGGGCCCGGCCGCCCCGCCGGTCCCGGCCCCGGCTACCGCTGCCCCCGCAGCCCAGGCGACGCCCTCGGCCAGGGGCGTGCCGCTGGTCGAGATGCGCAACATGCGGATCGCGTTCGGCGGGGTCCACGCCGTCGACGACGTCACCGTCGACCTCTATCCGGGCGAGGTCATCGGCCTCGTCGGCGGCAACGGGGCGGGGAAGTCCACCCTCATCCGGGCGCTGTCGGGGGCCCACCCGGCCGATTCCGGGCAGATCCTGATCAACGGCGAGCCGGTCACGATCTCCAATCCCCGCGACGCCAAGCAGTATGGGATCGAGACGATCTACCAGACGCTGGCGCTGGCCGACAACGTCGACGCCGCCGCGAACATGTTCCTCGGGCGCGAGCTCACGACCCGGTCCGGCTCGCTCGACGACTCGGCGATGGAGTCGGCGACCCGCAAGGTGATGGGCCGCCTCAACCCGAAGTTCAAGAACTTCAAGACACCGGTGAAGTCGCTGTCAGGCGGTCAGCGGCAGTCGGTCGCGATCGCGAGGGCGGTCCACTTCAACGCCAAGATCCTGATCATGGACGAGCCGACGGCCGCCCTCGGCCCGGCCGAGACCGCCCAGGTCCGCGATCTCGTCGCGCAGCTCAAGAACGAAGGCATCGGCATCTTCCTGATCAGCCACGACATCCACGACGTGTTCGACCTGTCCGACCGGATCAGCGTCATGCTCCAGGGCAAGCTGGTCGGCACGGTCGACAAGACCAAGGTCACCATGGACGAGGTCCTGGCGATGATCATCATCGGCAAGCTGCCCGGCGAGGTCACCCGGACCGAGCTCGCCGAGCTCCACGGCTGAGCCGGTCGCCGACCCTCAGCGGCCTGCGCCCGTCTTCGTCCGGGCCGGCTCGTCGGCGGTCCAGATCGCCTGGTTGACGATGTTCTCGAGGAGCTCCTGCTGGCCGGACGTCGGCTTCGGGTCGATCTCGCCGACCGCGACCCGGCCGGCCAGCTCCTCGATGAGCGCCTTGCCCGACAGGATCGACTTGCCGAGCTTGTCCGACCAGCCCGCGTAGCGCTCCTCGCGGAGCCGCTCGAGCGCCTGGCTCTCGATCATCCGGGCCGCGACGAGGAGCGACCGGGCGAGCGTGTCGATCCCGCCGATGTGGGCATGGAACAGGTCGATCCGGTCCATGCTCTGGCGACGGAGCTTCGTATCGAAGTTGAACCCGCCGGTCGTGAAGCCACCCGCCCGGACGATCTCGTAGACGGCGAGTGACAGCTCGTCGACCGAGTTCGGGAACTGGTCCGTGTCCCAGCCGTTCTGGTAGTCGCCCCGGTTCGCGTCGACGCTGCCGAAGATGCCGTGGGCGATCGCGTAGGTCACCTCGTGGTGGAAGCTGTGCCCGGCCAGCGTCGCGTGGTTCACCTCGAGGTTGAGCCGGTACTCGTCCTCGAGGCCGTGCCGGGCGAGGAAGCCATGGACGGCCGCTCCGTCGTAGTCGTACTGGTGCTTGGTCGGCTCCTGCGGCTTGGGCTCGATCAGGAGGGTGCCCTTGAACCCGATCCGGTGCTTGTGCTCGGCGACCATCGCCAGGAACCGGGCGAGCTGGCGCTCCTCGCGGACGAGATCCGTGTTGAGCAGGGTCTCGTAGCCCTCGCGGCCGCCCCACAGGACGTAGTTCGCGCCACCGAGGCGGTTCGTCGCCTCGAGCATCGCCTTGACCTGGGCCGCGGCGTAGGCGAAGACCTCGGGGTCGGGGTTCGTCGCCGCGCCGGCCGCGTAGCGCGGATGGCTGAACAGGTTGGCGGTGCCCCACAGGAGCTTGACGCCGGTCCGGGCCTGGTGGGCCTCCGCCTCGTCGATCATCGCGTCGAGGTTCGCCTTCGACTCGGCGAACGTTCCGCCCTCCGGCGCGATGTCGCGGTCGTGGAAGCAGTAGAACGGAGCGCCGAGCTTCTCGACGAACTCGAAGGCCGCCTCCAGCTTGACGCGGGCGGCCAGCATCGGTTCGAGCCGCAGGCTGAGCCAGGGTCGGTCGAACGTTCCGCTGCCGAACACGTCGGAGCCCGGCCAGTTGAACGAGTGCCACAGGCAGACCGCGATCCGCAGGTGGTCCGCCATCCGCTTGCCGAGGACGAGCTGATCGGGCTGGTAGACCTTGAACGTCAGCGGGTCCGTCGAGTCGAGGCCGCCGAAGGGGATCGGCCCCCGAACCTCGGAGAAGAAGCCCTCGTCCACGCCCGACCCTCCCTGCCAGAGGCCACCCGCGATCGCCGGCAGGCCCTTGGCACGAGCCTATCACTTCAGTTTGTGCGAGCGGAGCACAAACGAAGGCTGCGTCAGGCGGCTCCGGGCAGACGAGATGCCTCGTCGAAGCCGTTCGCAAAGGCAGCGAGGTCCGCGGCGGCCAGCTCTCGGATGATGGCCGCCGACGACCTCGGCCACCGCCTGGCGGATCGATTCGGCGCGGACGATCCGTCGGCGAGCGATCAGTGCGCCGAGCGCGACGATACTGATCAGTCGATCGTCGCCCGCGGCGCGGGCCAGGTCAGAGCAGGGAAGGGCCAGCAGCTCGAGATCCCTGCGCCGGGGATCGGCCTCGATCAGCGAGGAGTTGAGGATCAGGAGACCACCCGACACCAGGAGCGGCTCGAACTTCGCCAGCGACGGCGGGTTCAGGGCCACGACGCTGTCGGCGCGGTCGACGATCGGAGAGCCGATCGGCCGATCGGCGACGATCACCGTGCACGATGCGGTCCCGCCCCGCATCTCGGGACCGTAGGAGGGCATCCAGGACGCGGTCAGGCCCTCGATCACGGCCGCCTGGGCCAGGACGTGACCGGCGAACAGCAGTCCCTGGCCGCCGAACCCGCCGAAGATCGTTGCGTGCTCCATGGTCAGTCCTCGCCGCCGCGAGCGACCCCGTCCTTGACGCGATCCACGAGCACGCCGAGGGGATAGGTCTGCACGACCTCACGCGCCACGTGGTCCATGGCCTCCGCCGGCGTCATGCCCCACCCGACCGGGCAGGTCGACAGAACCTCCACGATCGACAGGCCGCTGCCGGCCAGCTGCAGCTCGAACGCCCGCCGCAGCATCGCCTTCGTGCGACCGATCCACTGCGGATCGGCGATCGAGCCGCGAGCCGCGTATGACACGCCCGGCAGGAGCGCCAGCATCTCCGTGATCGGGATCGGATAGCCCGCGCTGGCGGCATCCCGGCCGGTCGGGCTCGAGGTCGTCCGCTGGCCGAGCAGGGTCGTCGGGGCCATCTGGCCACCGGTCATCCCGTAGATGCCGTTGTTGACGAAGACGACGCTGATCCGCTCGCCACGGGCCGCCGCGTGGACGATCTCCGCCGTCCCGATCGCCGCCAGGTCGCCGTCGCCCTGGTAGGTGAAGACGAACGCGTCGGGTCGGACCCTGCGGACCCCGGTGGCCACGGCGGGCGCCCGGCCGTGAGGCGCCTCGACGAAGTCGACCGACAGGTAGTCGTAGGCGAAGACGCTGCAGCCGACCGAGGCAACGCCGATCGTGCGGGGACCGAGCTGCATCTCGTCGAGAAGCTCGGCGATGAGTCGGTGGACGATGCCGTGACCGCAGCCCGGGCAGTAGTGCGTCGACCGCTCGACCAGGATGTCCGGTCGCTGGTAGATGATCCGCTTCGCTGCCGGGGTCACGATCGCCATCACATCACCGCCCGTCGACCGCGGGCGCGGTCAGCGCCCACACCCGCTCCAGCTCGTCGACGACCTCGCCCGGGGTCGGGACCATGCCGCCGGTCCGTCCATGGAAGAAGACCGGCGCGCGGCCTTCGACCGCGAGCCGGACGTCGTCGACGAGCTGTCCGGCCGAGAGCTCGACAACGACGATCGCCCGCAGGCGCGGCGCGATGTCGGCAAGGGCGCGGGACGGGAACGGCCACAGGGTGATCGGCCGAAGCAGGCCGACACGCATTCCTTGGTCGCGCGCCCGTTCGATCGCCGTGAGGGCGACCCGAGCCGCCGTCCCATACGCGACGATCGCGACCTCGGCATCGGCCAGGCGCTCGTCCGCCCAACGGACCTCGCGCTCGGTGATCGTGGCGAACTTCGCCTGGAGTCGGTTGTTGTGTGCCTCGAGAGCTTCAGGCTGGAGGCGCAGCGAGTGAAGGACGCGCGGAGGCCGGCCATCTGCCCCGCCGAGCTCCCAGCCGCCGGGGCCGCGGGGTGGGAACCGGTAGGTGGGGACGACCGGCTCCATCGCCTGGCCGAGCACGCCGTCGGCCAGGATCATCACCGGAGTCCGGTAGCGCTCGGCGAGCTCGAACGCATCGGCCACCAGCGCGACCGCCTCGGCAATCGACGACGGCGCCAGCACCGGCACCCGGTAGTCGCCGTGGCCGTGGCCCCTGGTCGCCTGGAAGTAGTCCGACTGCGCCGGTCCGATGCTGCCCAGCCCGGGTCCGCCGCGCATCACGTTGATGAGGACCATGGGCAGCTCCGACCCGGCCATGTAGCTCATCGCCTCGGCCATCAGGCTGATGCCCGGACTCGAGGATGAGACCAGGACCCGGGCGCCGGTCGCCGCGGCCCCGAGGGCCATGTTGATCGCGCCGAGCTCGCTCTCGGCCTGGACGAACGCCCTGCCGAGCTCGGGCATGCGGCGCGCCATCCACTCCAGCAGCTCGGCCTGGGGGGTGATCGGGTAGCCGAAGTAGGCGTCGCAGCCGGCCTGGATCGCCGCCTCGGCCATCGCCTCGTTGCCCTTCATCAACACCGGCCGAACGGCTCGGTCGACCGACCCCGGGCTGTCGATCGTCGCGCTGCGGGCGCCCATGTCAGGCGACCTTCGGTCGCGCGAACACGGCGAACACGGCGTCCGGACAGATCCGCGCGCAAAGGGCGCAGCTGGTGCACGCCGCGGCGTCGGTCAATCGGACGGGGTGATAGCCGAGCTGGTTCACGACCGATTCGTCGAGGGCGAGCACGTGCTTCGGGCAGATCCCGACGCACAGCCCACAACCCTTGCACCGATCGCGAGCAATGGCCAGGGGCTCGAAGGGCTCGGGCACATTCCGCTCGGGCACGTTCCGCTCGTGCGCGGTTGGACTCACGGCGACGGCCATCGACCACCTCCGACCGCAGGGTAGGCTCGGGGGCAGCGGCGCGACGAGTGCCGAACGGTACTCCCGAGCGGGCCGTTCGGCCGCTCGACCGACGGATGAGCCGTCGACGCGCTCAGACCGCGATCCGCAGGTCCTCGTGGCTCGTCAGCTCCCGGCGGACATCGTCGCCTGAGCGTGCGTGAGGTCGAGGTAGTGACCCTCGTCGTTGAAGGGTTCTCGAACGACGAGATCGCGGCCCGTCTCGGCATCAGCGCGAAGACCGTCGAGAGCCACCTGACGCGGATCTACGAACGCGCCACGGTCACGTCGCGGACCGAGCTCGCGGCGCGCGCCATCCGCGAGGGATGGCTGGAGACGGTCGAGGACTGATCGGTGGCTGGTTGTCGCGGGCCGTTCGTCCGCCGGTCGGCGCCTAGGCAACCAGGTCCCGGGTCCGGAAGAGCCAGACCGCCAGGCTCCACAGGACGACGGCCAGGATCCCGAACAGGGCGAGCTCGCCGATCGGTGCGACGCCCTGGTCGATAGCCGACGTCGAGCGCAGGTAGCGGAAGGCGCTGGGCACGCCGAGCCAGTCGAGGCCAGCCTCGAACCTCGAGACGGCGTCGAGCAGGTACATGGCCAGGAGCGTCGCGGCCACGATGCCTGCGCTCATCCCGCGACTGAGCGTGACGACCGATAGCAGCGTCGCCAGCGCGGCGACGGCACAGCCGAACACGAACAGGAGGGGAGCCTCGAGCAGGAAGCGCCCGGCATCGAAGCCGGCGCCGACGACTGCCCCGACCGCGAGGATGCCGGCCATGACCGCCAGGGCCAGCACGGCCAGGACCAGGATCTGGCCGACGATTGCTCCGGTCAGGTACCGGACGCGGTCGATCCTGGTCGCCAGCGGAAGCTCCAGGAAGCCACGGTCGAGGTCGGCCGCGACCGTCCGCGTGCCGAGGATGCCTCCGGCCATCGCGGCCACGACCGGCCAGAGCATGCTCCCGATGTAGGTGGTGAAGAAGACTCCATGGTCCGACAGGCTGCCCTCGAGCCCGAATGCAGCCATCAGGGGCTTCGGAAACACCGCCATGTACTGGTCGAGCAGCTTCACGTTGTCGCGGACGACCGGGTAGAAGGCGGCGATGAAGGCGCCGTAGAGCAGGACCACGAGCCCGAGCCAGACCGCCAGCGAGCGGCTTCGGCGCAGCTCCAGCCGGACGACGTCGCCGATCATCGTGGCGCTCCCTCGACCGGTGCCAGGCCGGCCCGAGGTGCTCCTGGCTCCTCGTAGAACCCGAGGAAGACGTCCTCGATGTCCGGGGTTGCGATCGAAATGTCCCGGACGTCGAGCTGGGCGATCCGCCGGATGAGCTCGTTCACCTCGCCGCGGACCATCAGGTGCGCGGTCTGGCCGACGATCGCCAGAACGCGAACGTTGGGCAGCGCAAATGTGTCCGACGTGGGCACCGAACCGAGGACGAGGTTGACGGCTCGCCAATGCGAAGCGAGCAGCCCCTGGACCGACGTGACATCGACCAGGCGACCTTCCCGGAGCACGCCGACCCGGTCGCAGCTCCGCTCCACCTCGGGCAGGTTGTGCGATGACAGGAAGACCGTCCGGCCCGCCTCGCGGGTCTCGGCCACGAGGGCCAGGAACTCGCGCTGCATCACCGGGTCGAGACCCGTGGTCGGCTCGTCCATGAGCAGCAGCCGCTCGTTGCCCATGAACGCCTGGATCACGGCCACCTTCTGGCGGTTGCCGCGCGACAGCTTCTTGATCGGAACCGTGGGGTCGAGTTCGAGCCGCTCGGCCAGGGGCCGCCACGCTCGCGGCTCGAGGCCGCGCAGTCGGCCCAGGAAGGTGAGCTGCTCGCCGGCCGGCAGATTGCCCAGGTAGGCCGGCTCGCTCCCGGCAAACGCCACGTCGCGATGGGCGGTCGGGGCCTCGCGCCAGCAGTCGCGGCCGAAGATCGCGACCCGACCGGCGCTCGGTCGGAGGAACCCCATCATCACCCGAATGGTCGTTGTCTTGCCCGCTCCATTGGGTCCCAGGAAGCCGAATACCTCGCCCTCAACGACCTCGAAGGTGAGGTCCTCGACGCCGCGCCGGCGTCCGTACCGACGGGTGAGATGGTCTGTGCTGATGGCCGCTATCACGGCTCCCGGAGCCCTCTCTACTCGATGACGTTGATGTCGCGCGCCCGGCACATGTCCTTGAGGACATTGGGCCAGACGCTGACGCTGACCTCACCGAGGTGCGCCTTCTTGAGGAGAAGCATCTGGGTTCGCGACTGGCCGATCCCGCCGCCGATGCTCAGCGGCAGCTCGCCGGTCACGATCCCGCGGTGATAGGGCAGCTCGAGCCAGTCGAGCTGGCCGGTGATCTCGAGCTGGCGGCGGAGCGTCGCCGCGTCGACCCGGATGCCCATCGAGGTGAGCTCGTGGCGCCGCTTCGTCACCGGGTTCCAGACGAGGATGTCGCCGTTCAGCCCGTGGGTCGCGCGCCCATCGGCCGACGTCGTCTCGGTGGCCCAGTCGTCGTAGTCCGCGGCCCGCATCTCGTGGGGGTAGCCGTCGGCCAGCGTCCAGCCGATGCCGATGATGAAGACCGCCGGGAACTCCTGGAGGATGAGCGTCTCGCGCTGCTTGCGGGGCAGGTCCGGATATCGATCGAGAAGATCCTCGGCGTGGATGAAGACGAGCTCCTCGGGCAGGTTCGGATAGCGATCGGTCCGCAGCTGAGGAAAGAGCTCCTGGACATGCTGCTCAGCGCCGCGGAGGACCTTCCAGATCGTCCGTACCGTCTGTTCGAGGTAGGTCAGGTTCCGCTGCTCGGCGGTGACGACCTTCTCCCAGTCCCATTGATCGACGTACGCACTGTGGTCGTGATCGAGGAAGTAGTCTTTGCGGACCGCCCGCATGTCGGTGCAGATGCCCTCACCGACGGTCAGTCCGAACTGTTCGAGGGCGCCCCTCTTCCACTTGGTCGCGGCCTGCACCACCTGAGCGTCGATCGGATGCCGGTCGTAGTCGTTTGAGATGTGGAAGGTGACGGGCGTACGTGACCCGTCGCGATCGAGCATGTCGTTCACGCCCGACTCGGAGTCAACGATGAGCGGCACCTGGACCATCATCAGGTTGAGTTCCCGGCACAGCTGCGCCTCGATGTAGCCCTTGACCTCGAAGATCGCTCGTTGCGTCTCGCGCGGCGTCAGGAGTGGGTGATAGTCAGTGGGTAGCAGGCGCTCGAGCTCTCGGTAGTCGCCGATGCCCGGACCGGCGAGGTCGGCTTCCTTGCTCGCCGGGGTTGAGATCGCAGCCATGTCATCCCCTTTGTCCGACTCAGGACGAGCGTGAGACCATCTACCCACGTTGATCAATCGTCGCGGGCCTGAACGCCGTTGACGAGTGCCGATCAGCCCTGTCGGGGGAGGCCCGTTCGCAACGAAGTCGCGCGGCTCGGTCGCGGGACGTTGCGCCCGAGCAGGAAGTAGGCCGGCGTCGAGCCCTTCCCCTTGAGCTCGATCGCGCCTCTTTCCTCGAGCTCGAAGGCACCGCTGAGGGCGGCGGCGACGACCGCGGAGACCTGGATCCGACCGGGGAGGGCCGTGGTCTCCAGCCGACTTGCGACGTTGACCGCGTCGCCCCACAGGTCGTACACGAACTTGCTCGTGCCGATCACGCCGGCCACCACCGGCCCGCTGTGGAGGCCGATCCTGACCTGCCACGGCGGCCCGGCGGCGGCCACCGCCGCGCGCATCGCGAGCGCGAGGTCGGCCGCCGCGCCGACGTGATCGCTGCTCGATCCCGGGAGTCCGGCGGCCGCCATGTAGGCATCGCCGATGGTCTTGATCTTCTCCACGCCGAACGTGGCGCAGGCCCGGTCGAAGGCCGAGAACAGTTCGTTCAGCGACGACACCAGGGTCGTGACCGGCAGCCGGGCCGAGACCTCCGTGAAGTCCACGAAGTCGCTGAAGACCACAGCGACGTCGTCATAGCGGTCGGCGATGACCTGCTCGCCGGCATTGAGCCGGTCGATGATCGACTGGGGAAGCACATTGAGCAGGAGACGGTGCGATCGCGCTCGCTCGGTCTCGAGCTCGCCCATGAGCCGATCGAGCAGCCGGGCGTTCGTGTCGCGGAAGAGTTCGACCTGGTCGAGGGTCGCCTCGAGCTGGCGGACGCGGCGCGCCAGCCGGGCGCTCTCCTTGCCCAGCTGTTCCGGCGACGGATCCGACCGAGGACCTGGCTCGTCGGTCACGTTCCGAGCAGCAGAGTCACGAACGTCTCGTTCAGGAACCGACTGGTCTCCGCGCCACGCACGGGACCGATCTCGCCGAAGCAGTACATGCCGGCCAGCGGCATCGAGGTTCCGTACTCGGACCGAGCGAGCTGGCTCTCGACCTGCGTCCGCGATCCGAGCAGGTACTTGCGCACCGCGCACGAGAAGACCAGCGCCGCCTCGGGCGTCGACCCAGACGGGAACCCGGCACTCGCCCGGGCAAGGGCATCGCGGGTGCCGGCCAGGATGTCGTCGGTGTCGGCGGTGGTCAGCTGGACCGTTGCGCCGACCGGGATCGAGCCGGCCAGGAGAACCGAACCCGACGCCGGATCGGAGCCCTGGATCGCGCGCAGGTACGACTCCTCGCCACCGGCCTCGACGACCGCGAGCGGGTTCCCGTACGAGGCCGGGCCGGTGACGTCGAGGTAGCGAGCGAGGAACTCGAGCGCGGGGCGACCGTCGATCTCGTGGACGGCGCCGTACTCGGAGCGGGTCACGGTGCCGGAGGCCCCGATCGTCCGCCAACCGGTGCCGACGGCGGTCGAGAAGGTGAGGGGACCCGAGAACAGGAGCACCGCGACCCCATCGCGGGCGACCGTGTCGCCGGCGAACTGGTAGGTGGGGGTCACCGTCACGAACTCGCGCCGGGCCGAGGTGCCGCCGACCAGCACGACACCGTCCGGGAGGGCGTGCGACATCGCGTTGAGCGTCAGCTGGGGATCCACGACGAACGCCTCGGCCAGCACGATGCACAGCTTCGGCTCGCGCCGGGTCCCGGCCAGCGCCTGGCTCGCCGCGGCCCGGCAGGCAGCGTCGACGTCGTCGCCGAGGCCGCTCCCCAGTCCGACCGTGATGTCGACGCTGTCCGAGACGAACAGCGCCAGCGTGATCGAATCCTCCTGGAAGCCGTTGACCGACGAGATCTCGGCGGCCGATGTCGCTCCCATCAGGGCGACGCCGGGGAACGCGTCGCGGACGGCGGTCACGATCGCGGGGTCGAAGCTGTCGAACGCCGAGAAGAGGATCCCCGCCTGCGGGTTCAGGCCTCCCAGCGACCTTCTGCACTGCTCGATGGCGGTCGCGATCGCGTCGATCGGATCGACGTCGTCGCTTTGACCGACCGCCATCGTGAGCATGGCTGACCTCCCTGGTGCACTCTACATCCGTCACGTTCGGGCCCACACAGTCGCCAGGACGAGCCTGGTGGGCTGGCCGTCGTGCAACGGCCGCCGCCGACGGCCCCGGCCGAGAATGTGCCATTTGGCAGTGGCTGACGCGTCGCGCCGCTGTCATCGTCGTCATGTGTCGGGGTGTGCCCCCGGGGATCCGAGCCCACGGAGGTATCGGACGAATGGCACTCGTGATCGACGGGCTGACCAAGCGGTTCGGGACCGTCCAGGCGCTCGACGGCGTGAGCTTCGCGGTCGAGCCAGGCGAGATTCTCGGCTTCCTGGGGGCGAATGGCGCCGGCAAGACCACGACCATGCGCATCGTCCTCGGATTCCTTCGGGCCGACAGCGGGACGGTTGCCTGGAATGACTGCGATGCGCGGGCGTGGCCGCGGCGAACCTGGGGCTACATGCCCGAAGAGCGCGGTCTCTACCTGAGGATGCCGGTCCTGGACCAGCTCGTGTTCTTCGGGTCCCTCTACGGGCTGAGCCGGGCACGTGTGCGCCGCATCGCGCTCGACTGGCTGGCTCGATTCCGGATCGCGGAGCATGCCGAGCGGAAGGCCGAGAGCCTGTCCAAGGGCAATCAGCAGAAGGTCCAGTTCATCGCGACCGTGCTCCACGACCCCGACGTTCTGCTCATGGACGAGCCGTTCGTGGGTCTCGACCCGATCAACGTGGCGCTGCTCAAGTCCGCTTTTCTCGAGCTTCGTGATCGCGGCAAGACCCTGGTCTTCAGCACCCACCAGCTCGACCAGGCCGAGGAGCTGTGCGACTCGGTCGCGATCATCGACCATGGCCGGATCGTCACCGCCGGGCCGATCGATGAGGTCAAGCGCGCGACCGGCCACCAGGTCGTCCGCGTTTCGACCTCGGCCGGGCAGGACCTCGCCTGGCTCCGCTCGTTGCCTCACGTTACGGTCACCCGTCCAGGGCGCGACTTCACCGAGGTTCGGGTCGACGCGACAACGGACCCGCAGGTCGTCCTTCGGGCGGCCCTGGCCAAGGGCGAGGACGTGCTCCGATTCGAGGTCGCCGATCCGTCGCTCGAGGACGTGTTCGTGGAGCGCGTCGGCGCACTGGATGTGGAGGAGAAGACACTCGCCGGGTCGGAGGTGGCGAGATGACGAACTTGGGCAACATCGCCGCCGTTGCCAGGCGGGAGTACACCGTCCGGGTTCGCACGCGGAGCTTCCTGTTCGGCACGCTCGCCCTGCTCGTGGCCGTGCTCGCGATCGCGTTCGCCCCGATCATCATCCGGGCGATCGATCTGCAGGACGAGCAGCAGATCGCCGTCCACGTCGCCACCTCGGACGTCACGAGCGACCCCGTCGCGACGCTGTCGGCGCTGCTCAACGCGACAACCGACACCGGGGCCTCGACCGCCGATCGCCCGCCCGACTACGCGGTCGTCGCGGTCCCCGACCTCGCCGCCGCCCGGCAGGCCGTGGGTGCCGGCGAATACTCGGCGGTGCTGGAGATCGGTCGGTCGGTCAACGGCGACCTCGAGTTCACCCTCTACACGAGTGACAGTGCAACCGGCCGGACGGCCGGGCTCATCAGGCAGGCTTCGACGGCCATCGCCGTCGCCGATCGGCTCGCGCGTCTGGGGGTACGGTCGTCGGACCAGGCGACCCTGTTCACGCCAGCGCCATTCGCGGTTGAGTGGCCGGATCCGGCGCGTGCCGGCCCGCCCCGCGGGACCAGCGAGATGATCGGCCGGGACATGCTCGGGTTCGGGATGACGATCCTGATCTTCATGATGATCATCCTGTACGGCACGTGGATCGCCATGAGCGTTGTCGAGGAGAAGTCGTCTCGGGTGATGGAGGTCATCCTCAATGCGGCCACCTCCTTCCAGCTCCTGACCGGCAAGGTGCTCGGCGTCGGGGCCGTTGCGCTCACCCAGTACGCGGCATTGCTCGTCACGGGCGCGGTCGCGCTGCTGGTGCAGGACGCAGTCGCGACGCAGGTTCTGGGAGAGACGGGTGGCGCCGCCGGGTTACCCGAGGGTCTGACGATCCAGCTCCTGCTGCTGTTCGGCCTGTACGGGATCCTCGGCTTCCTGCTGTTCGCCGTGCTTTACGCGGGTGTTGCCTCCCTGGTCAGCCGCCAGGAGGACGTCAACTCCATCGTCATGCCGATGACCCTCATCGCGACCGGCGGCTACATGCTCGGGGTGTACGCCGCGATGGGCCTGCTCGACATCCGGGCCGGCTGGATCGTGGCGCTCTCCCAGGTGCCCCTGGTCAGCCCATTCATGATGCTCGGCAGGATCACGACCGGAGAGGCGATGGCCTGGGAGGTGCTCCTGTCGGTGGTGCTGCTCGTCGTCAGCATCGTCGTTGCTCTGTGGCTGGCGGCCCGGCTCTACGCGGCAGGTGTCTTGCTTTACGGCCAGCGCCCAAGCGTCCGATCCGTCCTGAGGCTGGTTCGGTCGGGGACGTAGGTGGTGGCACCGGCGCCGCGTTCGTTGAGC